>JABARS010000002.1 GCA_019187085.1 Pseudorhodoplanes sp.
CGCGGAGCGGCGGCCGCGGTGCCGGCCAAAGCGTCCCCCATGCCGCAGACCGAGCTTGCGGCGGCGGCGCCGGTGCTCGCGATTGCGGATTTCGAGGCGCTGGTCGCGCTCGCCGCCGATAACCGCGATCTGCAGATCAAGGCCGCGCTGGAGCGCGATGTGCGGCTCGTCAGTTGCGAGGACGGCCGGCTCGAAATCGCGCTGGCGGCGAGTGCGGCGCGTACGCTTGTCAACGAACTCTCGCGCAAGCTGACCGCCTGGACCGGACGCCCCTGGATGGTCGTGGTCTCGCGCGAGGCCGGGGCGCCGACCCTGAAGGTGCAGGCCGACATGCGCGACGCCGAGCGCAAGCGCGGCGTGCGCGGCCATCCGCTGGTGCAGGCGGTGCTGGAGCGTTTTCCGGGCGCCGAGATCGTCGCCGTGCGCGGCCCCGATACCATGCTTCCCGCCGGCGAGACCGAAATGCCGGACGCCGGCGAGGCCGACGAACAGTAAAGAGATGCCGTGAAGGAGGCGATATGGCTGACATCATGAACATGATGAAGAAGGCCGCCGAATTGCAGGCCAAGATGAAAGCCATGCAAGACGAGCTGGAGACGGTGGCGATCGACGGTTCGGCCGGCGGCGGGCTTGTTTCGGTCACGCTGTCGGGCAAGGGCGAACTGAAGGCGGTGCGTGTCGATGACTCGCTGATGAAGGCCGAGGAAAAGGAGATTCTCGAAGACCTGCTGGTCGCCGCGCATGCCGACGCGCGCCGCAAGTCCGAAGCGGTCATGGCCGAGAAGATGAAAGCCCTGACCGGCGGCCTGCCGCTGCCGCCGGGCCTGAAGCTGTTCTGACAGGCGCCCGGCGCAAAACGGCGGCGCATGACGGCGGAGTATCCACGCACGATCGGATTGATCCTCGCGGGCGGAATGGCCACCCGCATGGGCGGTGGCGACAAGGCGCTGATCGAGATCGGCGGCCGCACGATCCTCGAGCGCGTGCTCGAAACGCTGACGCCGCAATGCGAGCGCATCCTGCTCAACGCCAACGGCGATCCCCGGCGCTTCGCGCGTTTCGGCCTGACGGCGATCGCCGACGACATTCCCGATTTTGCCGGGCCGCTGGCCGGCATCCTGGCCGGGCTGGAATGGATCGCGCGGCACGCGCCCGGCGTCGCATGGATGGCAAGCGTGCCCGGCGATTGCCCCTTCCTGCCGCACGATCTGGTCGCGCGCCTGCATGCCGCGCGCACGGCGCAGGACAAGCCGCTTGCCTGTGCGCGCTCCGGCAACTGGCGCCATCCGGTCGTGGGATTATGGCCGCTGTCGCTGCGGCACGATCTGCGTAAGGCGCTGGTCGAGGAAGGCCTGCACAAGGTCGAAATCTGGACGGCCCGTCACGGCATCGCCATCGCCGAGTGGCCGGACGCACCCGTCGATCCCTTCTTCAATGTCAACACGCCGGAAGACCGCATGCGTGCGGCGGCGCTCGTCGCGCAGGACGGCGACGCGCCTAGCCGCGCTGCGCCGGATCGGGGATGAACGGGACGGTCGGGCCCGGCTTGGGACGATCGGCCGTCAGCGGCGGTCCGGCGGATGCAAGGCACTTGTTGGTCTATTGCGCCTCTACGAAACCTCTTCGGTCGCGACGATCCGTTCGAGCGGGATCGCTTCCGCCAGCAGCACGTCGGCGATCCGCTCGGCGTCGTCGATGTCGAGCACCGGAAGCTGCGCGCCGGCAACCGGCCCGTCGGAGGCGATGGCGACGATCCAGCTATCGTCCGGGCAGAGCAGCGGCTTGCCGACCTCGGCGCGGTGGATTTCCAGCTTGGGGATCGGTTCGCGCTTGAAGCCCTCGACGATCACGAGATCGACGTCGGACAGCCGGCCGAGCAGTTCGCGCAGGTGCGGCTCGGGCGCGTCGCGCAGCTCGTGCATGATCGCCCAGCGCTTGGCCGACGAGATCAGGACCTCGGAGGCGCCGGCCGTGCGGTGGACGTAGGAATCCTTGCCCGGCTGGTCGAGATCGAAGCCGTGATGGGCGTGCTTGATGGTCGAAACCCGTTTGCCGCGCGCGACGATGCGCGGAATGACGCGCGACAGCAGCGTGGTTTTTCCCGCGCCGCTCCAGCCGGCGAGTCCGATCACTTTCATGGGTCCTCTCATGTGTCCTATCTATATAGCAAAGCGCCGCGCGGTTTCCTTTGCCGGTGCCGCATTTTTCCGTGCGGGCGGCTGCGACTTTTCGGCCGGGTCGCGGACCGGCGCCCTGGTCCTGTCTTCGTTTTCGGTTCCTCGGCGGGACGCATCCTCAAATCCGGATGTGCCGCCTTGTCGAAGCATCGCGCAAGGCGGCGGGCAATGCCTTGACCGCTGGCCGCGCGCGGCGGAAGCCATGGTTCGTTCTGGCCAGGATCCCATCGGGGGTCGGGAAACCGCTCGCCGTCACGGCCGGGGTCTGGCGGCTTGACGTGCGCGCCCGGCGACGGGCAGTGTTTTTTCATAGTTGCGGCCTATCCCATGATCGAAAAAACCATCAATCTGCGTGGCCTGAAATGTCCGTTGCCGGCGCTGCGCACCCGCAAGGCGCTGAAGGCGGTTGCCGCGGGCGACGTCATCGTCGTGGAATGCACCGATCCGCTCGCGGCGATCGACATTCCGAACCTGCTGCGCCAGACCGGCGACGCGCTTGAATCGTCGGCCAGCGCCGACGGCGTCCTGACATTCCGGATTCGCAAGGCTTGAAGCGGCACGCATGATTTTCCGCCGATGGACAGCACGGTCCGTTTCGACGATGGTTCGCGCCGGCCGCACATGCGGACGCGGTTTTGCCGGACGATCCTGACATGAATGCCCAGCGCGCTTCCCAGGCCTTGGCCCGTTTCACCGTTCTCGATCTCTCGCGCGTGCGCGCCGGACCGACCTGCGTGCGTCAGCTCGCCGACTGGGGCGCCAACGTCATCAAGATCGAGGCCCCCGCGCGCCTCGAGCCGGGTGACCCGATCGGCGGCGCGCGCCATGCCGGCGATTTCCAGAACCTGCATCGCAACAAGCGCTCGATCACGCTCGATCTCAAATCCGAGGCCGGACGCGAGGCGCTGCTGCGGCTCGTGCGCAAGGCCGACGTCGTGGTCGAGAATTTCCGGCCCGACGTGAAGACGCGGCTGCGTATCGATTATCCCGCCCTGCGCGCGGTAAATCCGCGCATTGTCTATGCCAGCATTTCCGCCTACGGCCAGACCGGGCCCTATCGCGAGCGGCCGGGCTTCGACCAGATCGCGCAGGGCATGGGCGGGCTGATGTCGATCACCGGCCTGCCGGGCCAGGGGCCGGTGCGCGCGGGCTCCGCGGTCGCCGATGTGACGGCGGGGCTGTTCGCCGCGCTCGGCGTGATGGTGGCGCTGCTCGAACGCGAGACGTCGGGCGAGGGGCAGTTCGTGGAGACCTCGCTGCTCGAAGCGCAGATTTTCAGCCTCGACTTCCAGGCCGCGCGCTGGCTGATCGACCGCGTGGTGCCGAAGCAGGCCGGCAACAATCATCCGACCAGCATTCCGACCGGCGTCTACAGGACGCGCGACGGCCACATCAATATCGCCACGACCGGCCAGCCGACCTGGGCGCGCTTCTGCACGGCGATCGGGGCGGAACACTTCATGACGCATCCCGACTATGCCAGCGCCGAGCTGCGCTCGCGCAACCGCGATGCGCTCAATGCCGAGATCGAAAAGATCATGCAGGAGCGCGGCAGCGCCGACTGGATCGACCGCCTCAATGCCGAAGGCGTCGCCTGCGGGCCGATCTATGCCATCAACGAGATGTTCGAGGACCCGCAGGTGAAGCATCTCGGCATCGTCACGACGATGCCGACGCCGGCGCGCGGCGCGCTCGACGTCATGCGCCAACCGGTGTCGCTGTCGCGCACGCCAAGCGCCGTGGTGCGGCACACGCCCGAGCGCGGCGAGCACACGGAAGAAGTGCTGGCCGAATTCGGGTTCACGCCGGACGAGATCGCCGCGCTGCGCGCGGCCAACGCCCTCTGACCAGATGGGCAGAAAGCACCAAACGCGATGACCACGACCGAGAAGATGCTGGCGCGCAAGGACGGCCGCACCGGCTATGTGATCTTCAACAATCCCGAGCGCCACAATGCCGTCTCCATGGAGATGTGGGACGCGACCCGCAGGATCCTCGACGGCTACGAGAAGGACGGCGACGTGCGGGTCGTGGTGCTGACCGGGGCCGGCGGCAAGGCGTTCGTGTCGGGCGCCGACATCTCGAAATTCGGCGCCGAGCGCGCGACGCCGGAAGCGGTCGCGGCCTACAACAAGATGACCGAGATGGCCTATGGCGGCATCCACGATTTTCCCAAGCCGACGATCGCGATGATCGACGGCTATTGCATCGGCGGTGGGCTCGGGCTGGCGGCAAGCTGCGACATGCGCATCTGCTCCGACAAGTCGCGCTTTGCGGTGCCGGCCGCCAAGCTCGGGCTGGGCTACGACTATGCGGGGCTGAGGCGGCTGATCGACATCGTGGGCCCCTCGTTCGCGAAGGAAATCTTCTTCACCGCCCGCCAGTTCGACGCCGAGGAGGCGCACACGATGGGCCTCGTCAACCGCGTCGTGCCGGCGGTGGAGCTCGCGAATTATGTGAAGACCTATGCCGATACGATCGCCGACAATGCGCCGCTGACCATCGGGTCGGTGAAGCTCATCGTCGGCGAGATCCTTAAAGACGAAAGCGCGCGCGATCTCGGAAAGGTCGCGGCCTCGGTGAAACGCTGCTTCGACAGCGCCGACTATGTCGAGGGCCGCACCGCGTTCATGGAGAAGCGCAAGCCCGTCTTTACCGGCCGCTAGGGCGGCCGTGGCCGTCGGCACCGCGCGATGCTACAAGCGCGGCGCGGGCAGTTTCCGTCAATCCCGAGGCATCCCGAGGTACCCCATGTATACCGACCTGCAGCTTTTCATCGACGGCGAATGGATCAAGGGCGGCGGCCGCAAGAGCGAGGACGTGATCAATCCCGCGACCGAGAAGCCGCTCGCGCAATTGCCACATGCCGGCAAGGCCGATCTCGACCACGCCCTCGACGCCGCCAGGCGCGGCTTCGCGACTTGGCGCGCCATGTCGGCCTATGACCGCTGCGCGATCATGCGCAAGGCCGCAAATCTCATGCGCGAGCGCCACGACCACATCTCCAAGGTGCTGGTGCAGGAGCAGGGCAAGTCCTACGCGGAAGCGCGCGCGGAGACGCTCGTGTCCGCCGACATCATCGACTGGTATGCCGAGGAAGGCCGCCGCTCCTACGGGCGCATCGTACCGGGCCGCGCCAGGGGCACGCGCCAGCTCGTGGTGCAGGAGCCGGTCGGAATCGTCGCCGCGTTCACGCCGTGGAACTTCCCCGTGCTGACGCCCGCGCGCAAGCTTGGCGGCGCGCTCGGCGCCGGCTGCGCGATCATCATGAAGGCGTCCGAGGAAACGCCCGGCGCCTGCATCGAGATGGTGCGCTGCTTCGTCGACGCCGGGTTGCCGAAGGGCGTGATCAATCTCGTGTTCGGGGTGCCGGCCGAAGTGTCGGAGCATCTGCTCGCCAAGGACGCCGTGCGCAAGATTTCCTTCACCGGCTCGATCCCGGTCGGCAAGCATCTCGCCGTGCTCGCCGCCAAGGGCATGAAGCGCACCACCATGGAGCTTGGCGGGCATTCGCCGGTCGTCGTGTTCGGCGATGCCGACCCGGAAAAGGCCGCCGACACGATCGCCGCGTTCAAGTACCGCAATGCCGGCCAGGTCTGCATCTCGCCGACGCGCTTCTATGTGCAGGAGGACGTCTACAGGAAATTCCTCGACCGCTTCACCGAATATGCCAAGGCGATCAAGGTGGGCGACGGCCTCGAAAAGGGCATTACGATGGGCCCACTGGCCAATTCCCGCCGGCTCGACGCGATGGATTCCTTCGTCGCCGACGCCAAGCAGCGCGGCGGCAAGATCGTGACCGGAGGATCGCGCCGTGGCAATCAGGGTTATTTCTACGAGCCGACGGTGATCACCGATCTGCCCGACGACGCCCGGATCATGACCGAGGAGCCGTTCGGGCCGCTCGCGCCGATCGTCACGTTCAAGACCTTCGACGAAGTGGTCGAGCGCGCCAATTCGCTGCCGTTCGGGCTCGCGGCCTATGCCTTCACGAGTTCGAACGCGACGGCGGCGGCGATCGGCGACGCCATCGAGTCCGGCATGGTCGGCGTCAACTCGATCGCGATCTCCACGCCGGAAACCCCGTTCGGCGGCGTGAAGGAATCCGGCCACGGCAGCGAAGGCGGCATCGAGGGCCTGAGCGCCTATCTCAATACCAAGTTCATCTCGCAGGGGTGACAGGCCGGCCGCGACTGACCCGATCGGTCTCATCCTGAGGAACGCAGCGGAGCCCGCGTCCGGCCTTACCTTTCGAGACGCGCGGCTTCGCTGTTCGTCAGGAGAGCGAAAAGAGGCGGACGCGCTGCCTTTCTCCACTTAACTCTGTTGCGCCTTCCGGCAGGCGCGCCAGATTTTCTCGGGCGTCGCCGGCATGTCCATGTGCGCGGCCGCGCCGTCGGGAATGGCATCGGCGATCGCATTCATGATGGCGCCGATCGAGGCGGTGGTGCCCGCTTCGCCGACACCCTTGACGCCGAGCGGGTTGGTCGCGGCCGGCACCGGCAGCATCGCCTCGCGCAGATCGGCCGGCATGTCGTGGGCGCGCGGCATGGCATAGTCCATGAACGAGCCGGTGACGATCTGTCCGCTGATCCGGTCGTAGACTGCGTTCTCCAGCAGCGCCTGGCCGAGGCCCTGCGCCACGCCGCCGTGAATCTGTCCTTCCGCAAGCAGTGGATCGAGCACGTTGCCGCAATCGTCCACCGCAATATAGGCGACGACCCGCGTCGTTCCGGTCTGCGGATCGATCTCGACTTCGGCGATGTGGCAACCGTTCGGGAACGCTTGCGGGGTGTCGGTCGCGACCTTGGTGTCGAGGTCTTCGGCGATCGCGCCGGATTTCGCGAGCGCTCTCGCCTGCTCGGCCAGTTCGAACAGACCGATGCGGCGGTCGGTGCCGCTGACTTCGAACACGCCGTTGCGGTAGGCGATGTCCTTCTCCGCGGCTTCCAGAACATGCGAGGCGATGGCGCGGCCCTTCCGCAGCATCGTCTCGGTCGCGTGCACGGTGGCGCCGCCGGCGGTGATCGTGGAGCGCGAGGCGACCGAGGGAAAGCCCTTGATCTCGAGGTCGCTGTCGCCGTGGCGGTGGCGGATCCTATCGGCCGGCACTCCGAGGCGCTGCGCCACGAGGCGCGGGAACACGGTCGCGTGGCCCTGTCCGGTCGACTGCACATTGAGGCCGAGCACGATCGTGCCGTCGCCGGGAAAGGCGAGCAGCGCGCCCTCGGTCGGCACGCCGCCGGAATGTTCGAGGAAGCAGGATAGGCCGAGGCCGCGCAGAAGGCCTTTCGCTTTCGCCTCCAGCCTGCGTTTCCTGAAGCCGTCATAATCGGCGAGCGCGAGCGCCTTGGCGAAGACGGCGGGGAAATCGCCGCTGTCGTAGGTATTGCCGACCGCGGTCTTGCACGGCATCGCGGACGGCGGAATGAAATTGCGCCGGCGCAGCGTGGTGCGGTCGATGCCGGTCGTGCGCGCGGCCTCGTCGATCAGCCGCTCGAGCAGATAGTTCGCCTCCGGGCGGCCGGCGCCGCGATAGGCACCGGTCGGCATGGTGTTCGTGTAGAGGCAGCGCGTTACCACGTCGATGCGCGGAATGCGGTAGACGCCGGGCAGGCAGCGGCCGAAATTGATCGTTGCGAGCATGATGCCGGCCGAGGTGATGTAGGCGCCGAGATTTTGTGCGTGGCGCACGCGCAGCGCCAGGAACCGTCCGCGCTCGTCGAGCGCCAGCTCGGCATCGGTGAGGCTGTCGCGCCCCTGGTTGTCGCTCGAAAACGCTTCCGACCGGCTCGCCATCCAGTGGACCGTGCGCCCGGTCCGCTGCGCCGCGACCAGAAGCGCGGCATATTCCGGATATACACCGCTCTTCATGCCGAACGCGCCGCCGACATCCTCGGTTACGACGCGCAATCTGTCCTTGTCGAGATTCATGATCGCGAGCAGCGCGTCGCGAACCGGGCCTGCACCCTGCGTGCCGACGCGCAGGGTGTAACGGCCGCTGGCCGCGTCGTGGCTTGCGGTCGCGCCGCGCATTTCCATGCTGGCGACGACGAGGCGCTGCTGGCGCAGCGACACCCGCGCGACATGCGCGGCCGCCGCGATGATGGCGGAGACCTCGTGCGCGTTCGCCTCCGGATCGGCGACGGTGCCCGGCCATTCGACGGCGAGATTGCCGGGAATATCGGGGAACACCAGCGGCGCGTCGTGGCGCTGCGCGTCCTCGAGATCGACGACGGCTGCGGATTCCGCGTACTCGACCGCGATGCTCTCGGCGGCATCCTGCGCGGCCTGCGGCGAGGTCGCGATCACCATCGCGACCGCTTCCCCGACATGCACGACGCGCTCGCCGGCCAGCACGGGGCGATGCGACATCAGCGGTTTTGCGCCGCCGCGGCCGGCGACCGGAGGGTGCCGCACCACGCTGCCGACGCCGCTCATGTCGGCCGCGGTCAGCACGGCGAGCACGCCGTCCATGCCGCGCGCCGCCGCGGCGTCGAGCGAGACGATGCGGGCCGCGGCATGCGGGGATCGCACGAACGCGGCATAAGCCACGTCCTCATGCGCGATGTCGTCGGCATAGCGGCCGCGCCCGGTGACGAAGGCTTCGTCCTCGACCCGGCGGCAGGGCATGTTGGCTTTGTGCGTTTCGGACATGATGATGGGGCGTTGTCTATTGCAGGGCGATGGAAACAGCACCGTCAGGCGCCGAGGGCGAGCGATTGCGGCCTGTCGGCCGATATGCCGAAAACGCGTTCGGCGAAGCGCGGATAGATTTCGGCGAGCTCGGGCGCCACGCGTTCGCGCATCAGCTTCAGTGTTGCGGCGTCGGGCGCGGGCGTCTCGCCGATATCGGCCGGGCAGTCGAATGCGAAACCCGTTTCCGCGACGATCTCCTCGACCGTATGGCCGGGATGCACGCTCTGCAGGCGGAAACGGCGGCGGGCGCGATCGAAAGCGAACGCGCAGCGGTTGGTGACGAGCGCGACCGGCCCGCCGGTGCGATGGACATGATCGGGGCTCGTGCCCGGCGCGCTGATGAAGTCGACCTTCGGCACCAAAGTGCGGCGCGAATGCTCGGTGCGGAACAGGATCACTTTCGGCACGACATAATAGAGATAGCCAGAGCCGAACGATCCTGGAAAGCGGACCTGCGGCTTGTCGTGGTCGCCGATGCTCACGAGATTGATGTTGCCCTGCCCGTCGATCTGTCCACCGGAGAGGAAGAACACGTCGATGCGCCCCTGGCCGGCGCAATCGAACAGTTCGACGCCGCCGCCGGTGAAGAAATTGTGCTTGCGGCTCTGCAGGAGCGACACATAAGGACGGCCGCCGCCGCGTTCGCGCGCGAGCAGGGCGGCGGTCGCCGGGATCGGCGAGGCGTTGCCGACCGCGACATGGCGCACGTTGCCGATCAGGTCGGCGATGACGCTGGCCAGCAATTCCTCCTCGCGTAACGCACGGTCAGGCTGCGCGGCGCTCATGCACGAAATCCTGCAGATAGCGCGCGAAGCCCTCGGGCGTGGCGGCGCGCTTCATGTATTCGGTAAGATGCGCCTGGTCCGCCGGATAGCGGTCGGGCAGCGGCAGCGGCCAGGCGCCGCGCTCGGCGATGGCGACCGCGTCCACATAGAATCCCGGCAGCGTGCCGGCGGCGAGCGTCGGATCGGCGAGCAGGTTGCCCTCGTGCAGCGTCTCGACGGTCACGATCGTGCATGCGGCGGCGTGGGCAAGCGTGGCGAGCTCGCGCTGGCGGCCGATCCAGACATTGCCGTCGCGGTCGGCCATCGGCGCATGGAACAGTGCGATATCCGGCCTGATGGCGGGCAGCAGCACGATCGGGTCGTGTTCCGCATAAGGGTTGTCGATCGTGCGCCAGTCGGGGCGATGCGTCATCAGGTCGGAGCCGATCAGCCCGCGCAGCGGCACGAACGGAATGCCCTTCTCGGCGGCCTGAAAGGCGGCGTGGATGGCCGGGCAGGTCGCCTCCCTGATTTTGAGCGTGCCCGCCGTCATTGCCGCGGTGAAGCGCGGCGCCGGCCCGAACTCGCCCATGCTGACGGCCGAAGTCTCCAGCACGTCAACGCAGCCCGCGCCGATCAAAAGATCGGCCTGCAGGGAAGAGGTGGGCAGGGTGACGAGATGTAGCCCTTTGACGCCGCGCCGGATGAGCGCACGGGTCGCCTCCATGGCGACGCCGGACACCTCGCGCGGAACCGCGAGCAGGCAGCCGTCGCCGATGGCGGACAGGGCGTCATCGAGGGGGCGGATGGCGGCCATGCGATCTCCGGGAAGCATCACTAACCATAATGCGGCGCCGTGTCGGGCCACAAGCGGCAGGTCCCGCGATTGCGCATTGCTGCTCCTGGTGCTGTTCGCTTGCGGCTGCCGCACGCTGTGTTACCAGAGCGGAGGATCGGCAATGGAGGGTATGCCCGATGACAAAAAACGCGCAGAAAATCGGCTGGATCGGCATGGGCCGCATGGGTTACCCCATGGCCGAACGGCTGCTGAAGGCCGGGCATCAGGTTGCGATCTGGAATCGCACGCGCTCCAAGGCCGAGCCGCTCGCTGCCCAGGGCGGCACGGTGGTCAACAAGCTGTCGGAGCTTGCCGAGGTCGACATATTGTTCTCGATCGTGTCGACCGGCAAGGATCTCAAGGAAGTCTATTTCGGCAAGGAAGGCGTGCTCGCCAGCGGGCGGATGCCGCGCGTCGTCGTCGACTGCTCGACCATCGCGGTCGAGGAATCGGCGGAGATCCGCAAGCGCCTGCGCGAGCTCAATTCCGATTTCATCGCCGCGCCGGTGAGCGGCAACGCCAAGGTGATCAAGGCCGGCAAACTGTCGGCGGTCGCGTCCGGCCCCGAACTGTCGTTCCGCAAGGTCGCAGACCTGATAGGCGTGTTCGCGCCGAGCGGCGTGTCCTATGTCGGCGAGGGCGAGCTCGCCCGCGTCTGCAAGATCGCGCACAACGTCATGCTCGGCGTCGTGATCGAGAACCTGATCGAGGTCACGCTGCTCGCCAACAAGATGGGCGTGCCGCGTCACGCATTCCTGTCCTTCATGAACAATTCGGTCATGGGCTCGATGTTCACGCGCTACAAGTCGCCCGCGCTCGTCAATCTCGACTGGACCACGACTTTCACTCCGGAATTGCTGCGCAAGGACCTCGATCTCGGTCTTGAGCTCGGCCGCGAATACGACGTGCCGATGCCGGTGACGGCGGCGACGCGCGAGGTGCTGCAGGGCCATTTCGGCGCCGCCATGCTCAAGCCCGATCCTGACAAGTATCTTGCCGGGGATTTCGCCGCGCTCATGGAGACGATGGCGCTCGCCGCCGGCATGAAGCTGAAATCCGAAGACAAGAACCTTCCCACCGGGCTGGAATGAGGCGTCTGCGTCCGCACGCTGAAGCGATGTGACGGGGCGGCAAAATCGGGCTATCGTTCGTTCGGCCGGGTGCCGACGGAGACCGCGATGCCCGTACGCTTGCACGCCCTGCGTATTCCTGTTCTCGTTGCGATCTTGCTTGCGCTGGCGGGCGGCTTCGCCCGCGCGCAGGAACCCGCGCTGACCGCCGAGGCGCTCGTCTCCTCGGTGGTACGGGTCAAGACCTTCATCAATCCGGATGCGCGCACGATCGAGAATCTCGGCCGCGAGCGCGAAGGCTCGGGCGTGGTGATCGATGGCGACGGGCTCGTCCTCACCATCGGCTACCTGATGGTGGAGGCGCATGCCGCCGAGGTGACCACGCACGACGGCCGCGCCGTGCCGGCCAACATCGTCGGCTACGACCACGAGACCGGCTTCGGCCTGCTGCAGGCGATCGCTCCGCTCAAGGTGACGCCGCTCAGGCTCGGCCGCTCGGCGGCGCTGCGCGCGGGCGATGCCGCCATCATCGTCGGCGCCGGCGGGCTCGACCGTGTCGCGCCGGTGCGCATCGCCGCCACGCGCGAATTCGCCGGAAGCTGGGAATATCTCATCGACGCCGCGCTGTTCACGACGCCGCCCTATCCCGACTGGAGCGGGGCAGCGCTGGTCGGACGCGAAGGCACGCTGGTCGGCATCGGCTCGCTCATCGTGCGCGACACGATGGGCGACGGCTCCGGCCCGCCCGGCAACATGTTCGTGCCGATCGACCTGCTGCCGCCGATCCTCGCCGACCTGATCGCCGACGGCCGCAGCGCCACGCCCGCACGGCCCTGGCTCGGCGTCAATGCGGAGGAGATCGGCGGCCGACTCGTGGTTGCCCGCGTCACGTCGCGCAGTCCGGCCGAGAAAGCGGGGATCGCGCGCGGCGACGTAATCGCGCGCGTGGCGGGGGCGGAGCCGCGGAATCTGGCCGATTTCTATCGCCGCCTGTGGGCGATCGGCCCCGCCGGTGTTAGCGTGCCGCTCGATATCGAACGCGGCGGCGACAGGCGGACGCTCGCGGTGCCGTCGATGAACCGGCTCGACCATCTCAAGCTGAAAAGCACGTTCTGACGCCGGGGTACGGCGTGCCGCTTTTCTATTTCGGTGCGATGATCGTCCAGACCGGCTGGCCGAACATGGTATCGAGCTGCACGGTCGTGCTGCGCAGCCAGGCCGGAGCCTGGTCGCTGTAGCCGAAAGCCATGATCGCAAACAGCGCCGGGGGGACCGCGATCAGCCAGAGCGCGGTGGTGATCAGGTGAGCGCGGTTTTCGGCGCGCTGTCTGGGCGTGGGCGGCGGAATGTAGGACATGCGGTCGGTTCCTTTTTCGCGCGGACCATAGCGCGTTTTCGAGCGAAGTGGATACCGGTTCGCGTGAAGAAAACGCGTCAGGGCAAGAACGCCGGAGCCCCTGCCTCGATTCCGCCAAAGCGGGAAAATCTCCGGCGGGCGGCCGTGCGGCAAGGCCATCCGCCCGTCGCCGATTGTCAGCGGCGGGCAAAGCGCGCACAACAGCGGCCAGGAGGTCGTCATGACGCCCGACATTGCCGCGCTGACCGAGAAAATCGCCGCCCTGCAAAGCGAGCTCGATGCCGAGCTGGCCAAACGCCGCGCCGAACTGCGCGTCGGCCTCGAACACGGCCGCGTCGCCTTCGAGGACGAAATCCTGCGCCGCCATCGCGCGCTGAAGACCGCGCTCACGGCTTATGTCTGGGAGGCGCGCCCGCTCGTGATCCTGACCGCGCCGGTCATCTATGCGCTCATCCTGCCGCTGGTGCTGCTCGATTTGTTCGTCACGGTCTATCAGGCGGTTTGCTTTCCGGTCTACAACATCCCCAAGGTGCGGCGCGCCGACTATCTCGTCTTCGACCGCCACCACCTCGCCTATCTCAACGCGCTGGAAAAGCTCAACTGTGCCTATTGCTCCTATGCCAACGGACTGATCGCCTATGTGCGCGAGATCGCCGCGCGCACCGAGCAATACTGGTGCCCGATCAAGCATGCGCGGCGTGTGATCGGCGCGCATGCGCGCTACGCGACGTTCGACGACTATGGCGACGCGGAGAATTATCAGGCGCGCGCGGCGGAGTTGCGCGCGAAGCTGGCCGAAGAAGGAAACGCGGCGCGGACGTGAAACGTCCGTCCGGTTACTGCCCTCGTCGATCTGTTATCCTGCGAGGCGCGGCTTCGTCGCGTGCCTCAGGATGACGAATGAAACTGGGCGCGCTGGCGCCGCACGAAAGATTGCGCGCAGACTTTCGTCAGTGTCCCGCGCGGTGCAGCGTGAAACGGTGCGCCGCAGAACCGGGACCATTCCGGACTCAGACTTCGTAACGATCCCGGGTCTGCGGTGCATCACTTCGTGCGGCACCGCGCCCGGGATGACGGACAAAGCATTGGCCGCGTAGGAGGTCACCTCTCCCCGCTTGCGGGGGTCCAGTGATGGCGATTTTATCCGAGATTTGTTGCGCGAATGTATTCAAGAACTGCTGGAACCCCAGCCAGGCTAGCAATAAGTATTGCTCTCAATACCTCGCCGAAATCGGCAATTCCTCCGCCGGGAACAGCGAGATGACGCGGCAGCCCTTGTCGGTGACCACCACTTCCTCCTCGATGCGCGCGGCCGAATAGCCGTCGGTCGCCGGGCAATAGGTCTCGATCGCGAACACCATGCCTTCCTTGATCTCGGTGGGGTGATCCATCGACACCACGCGCGAGATGATCGGCCGCTCGTGCAGCGCGAGGCCGAGCCCGTGCGCGAACTGCAGGCCGAAGGCCGCCATCTCGTCCGGGAAGCCGAAGTCCTGCGCCTTCGGGAAGGCCGAGCAGATTTCGGCGGTGGTCGCGCCCGGCTTGATGCGCATCATCGCGCTGTCGAGCCATTCGCGCGCCTTCTTGTAGGCGTCGCACTGACTGTCGGTCGCGCGCCCGACATTGAAGGTGCGATAATAGCAGGTGCGATAGCCCATGAAGCTCTGCAGGATGTCGAAGAAGGCCTGGTCGCCGGGACGGATCAGGCGGTCGGTGAAATTGTGCGGGTGCGGATTGCAGCGCTCGCCGGAAATGGCGTTGACCGCCTCCACGTCGTCGGAGCCGTGGGTGTAGAGGAACTTGTTCACCTCGGCGACGATGTCGTTTTCGCGCACGCCGGGACGCAGCGTGTCGTTGATGAGCTGATAGGCGCCGTCCACCATGGCGGCGGCGCGGTTGAGCAGCGCGATCTCGTCGGCGGACTTGATCTCGCGCGCCTCCAGCATCACCTGCTGGCCGTCCTTCACCTTCAGACCGGCCTGCTCGAGCTCGAACATCATCGGCGGCTCGATGATGTCGACGCCCACCGGCATGTCGGCGACGCCGGCCGCGCGGATGAGCGAGGCAAGTTCCTCGGCGTGACGCTTCATCAGGCCGAATTGCGGGGCGACCGTGCCGCGCAGACCGACCAGCCCGGCCTTGCAGTTTTCCGGCTTGAGCCACGGCGCATAGAGCTTGTGGTGCACGGCGGCGGAGCCGAAGTCCCACAGGACCGGATCGGCCGAGCCGCGCGTGAGCAGCGCCCAGCGCGAGAGCTTGTCGCGCTCCCATTCGCCGATCTTGGTCGAGGTCAGGTAGCGGATATTGTTGACGTCGAAGACGAGCAGCGCGCCGAGATCGGAATTCTCCAGCGCCTGGCGTGCGCGCCCGAGCCGGTATTTGTGCAGGCGGCGATAGTCGACGCGCTCCTCGAAGTCGACCCCCATAATGCCGAGCGCGGGCAGCGCGCGGCCCCAATTGTGGCGGGGATTGATGTCCTCGGCGCTGATCCGGCGGACCGTGTCGTCCATGGGCGGGGCTCCCTTGTATCTTCTTGATTGGGGTTCAATGATCACTATAGCCATGTCCCGGGCGCGGTGCAGCACGAAGTGGTGCACCGCAGACCGGGGATCGTTTCATGCACCGAGTCTGGAATGATCCCGGATCGGCAATGCATCGCCGTGCGCCGCATTGCATCCGGGGCACGTATAAAGACTAGACCGGAATGTCATCCGACAGATCGCGCCAATGCGGGTTCAGCTTTTCGATCAGCTCGAATTTCCAGTCGCGGCGCCATCGCTTGAGGCTTCTTTCGCGCGCCCTGGCTTCCAGAATTGATGAGTATTCTTCAAGATAAACCAATTGGATAAGCCCGAAGGAGCTCGCGAAGCCCGGAACGCGTTTGTTTTTATGCTCTGTGAGGCGGCGGGAAATGTCGTTGGTAACGCCGACATAGAGAACACCCCAACGTTAGTTGGTGGGAATGTAGACGTAGTATGCCATCTGCTCCCAATACGCGTGTCCCGGGCGCAGCGCAGCGTGAAACGGTGCGCTGCAGGACCGGGACCGTTCCAGACACAGGTCAGGCCGGAGTGTGTAACGGCCCCGGATCAGTAATGCACCGCTGCGCGCTGCATTGCATCCGGGGCACCGCATATGATCACGCCGCGCTCTTCCCCCACAGCCGGGCGCTGGCGATGTCGGCGCCCTCGCGCAGCGATTTCAGCTTCAGCCACACCACCGGCTCCACCACCCATTCGCGGTTGGTGAAAGTGCCGAAGCCGCAATCGGTGGAGGCGATGACGCGCTCGCGGTCGCCGACGGCGGTCACTGCGTCCTCGATGCGGCGCGCCACCACTTCCGGATGCTCGACGAAATTCGACGTCGTCTCGATCACGCCGGGGATGAGGATCATGTCCTCCGGCAGCGGGTGCTTCTTGAACGCGGCATATTCGTGTGCATGGCGCGGGTTGGAGAACTCGATGGAGAGCGCGCCGACATGGGCCTGGTAGAGCGCGGGCAGGATCTTTTCCAACGCGATGTCGTGGACGTGCGGGCCTTCCCAGTTGCCGTAGCAGACATGCAGGCGCACGCGGTCGCGCGGGATGCCGGCGATGCCCTTGTTGATCGCCGCGACATGCTTCTCGCAGGCCTTGACGAAATCGGCGTCGGAGAGGTCGCGATAGAGCATGGTGCGGTCCATGGCGAGATCGGGGGCGTCGATCTGCAGCAGAAAGCCGGCCTTGTGGATGGCGTTGTATTCATGCGCCATCTCGCGCGCGAGCGCGTCGAGATAGTCGTCGTGCGTCCGGTAATAGGCGTTGAGCATGGTCGAGGAAATGATGCCGGGTGAGGCCGCGGTCATGAACATTTCCGCGAACGTGTCGCCAGCGATCGCCTTGACGCGCGCAAGCTCGCTCTTGATCGGCTTGATGTCGAGATACTTCACCTCGCTCTGCGCTTCCGGCGCGTTCTGCTGCTTGGAGACATGCGGGAAGCGGTGCTTGAGGTAGTTCATCATTTCCGGGAATTGCTCGAATTCCATCCCGCGCCGCCGCTTGGACACGCCGGCGAATCCGGACATGCGCTGCGGCACATAGGTCTGGAAGCCGACGCGCTGCTGCTCACCGTCGTTGCCGATATCGATGCCGGCCTCCGCCTGCTTGCGCACGACATGGCGCACGGCCCTGTCCATTTCGGCGGCCATCTCCGCCGCGTCGAAGGCTTCCCCGGCCTCGCGGCGGATCAGCATGTCCGACAATTTGTCGTTGCGCGGCAGGCTGCCGACATGGGTGGTGAGGATGCGGTCGCGGCTGACAATCATGTTTTGCTCCCGGCCGGTGTCCTTGCGGCCCTATCACACCGACTTCGGCCGTCAACCACAGCCTTGCCCATGCGGCATGCGGCGCGGACGGGGGGCGTGGGCCGGTTCGTGCCCGGACGCAGGCCCGGCGCAGGGTCCATCGCAGGTCCCGGTCATAGGCTGGAGCCGGTCTAAAAGCGTTGACCCGCGCCGGCGGCGCCTGCATTATAATTCATGCAGATCGGTCAAGGAAACCCGATCCGACCGAGCGCTAGGTTCACCTTGAGGAGCATAAATTTCACACTTAAAATAATTCGGCTCTTCAAGAAAACGCTAACAAAACAAAACGGGCCGGCGGGGAGGAACATGTCTCAGACTGCATCCAGGACGGTCCCGGCAATCGGGACCGGCGCAGAACTCGATATTCCGCGCCAGTACAATTTCGCAGCGGACATTCTCTCCCGCAATCTTGCGGCGGGACGCGCCAACAAGGCCGCCTTCATCGACAGCCGCGGAAGCTGGACCTACGGACAATTGGCCGAGCGCGTCGCGCGCTTCGGGGCGGCGCTGCGCCAGCGCGGCATGCGGCGCGAGGAGCGGCTGTTCCTGTGCATGCTTGATACGATCGACTGGCCGACGGCGTTTCTCGGCGCGATCAAGGCCGGCATCGTGCCGGTCGCGGTCAACACGCTGCTGACCGAGGACGACTACAAATTCATGCTGACCGACAGCCGCGCGCGCACGCTCGTGGTCTCGGCGGCGCTGTGGCCGAAATTCCAGAGCATCCTGCGCGACTGCCCCGACGTCGAACGCGTGATCGTCTCGGGCGGCAGCGTCGCCGGCCATGAGGATTTCGAGGCCGTCGTCACCGGCGCGGCGCCCGAGGACTATACCGCGCCCACCACCTGCGACGACATGTGCTTCTGGCTCTATTCGTCGGGCTCCACCGGCAAGCCGAAAGGCACGGTGCATGCGCAGGCGAGCATGCGCGTGACCGACGATCTGTACGGCGCGCCGACGCTCGGCATCACCGGGGACGATCTTTGCTATTCGGTCGCCAAGCTCTTCTTCGCCTACGGGCTCGGCAATGCGCTGACATTCCCGATGTCGGCGGGCGCGACGGTGGTGCTGATGGACGAGCGGCCGACGCCGGAAAGCGTCACCGCGCTGCTCAAAAAGCATCCGGTGACGGTGTTCTTCGGCGTGCCGACTTTCTATGCCGCGTTCCTGGCGAGCGCCACCGCGCCGGCGGGCAACGAGGTGCGCTTCCGCCGCTGCGTTTCCGCGGGCGAGGCCCTACCGCCGGAAGTTGGTCGGCGTTTCCGGGAAAAGTACCAGTGCGACATTCTTGACGGCATCGGTTCCACCGAGATGCTGCACATTTTCCTGTCCAACCGGCCCGGCGACGTGAAATATGGCACCACCGGAAAACCGGTACCGGGCTACGAGCTCAGGCTCGTCGGCGACGACGGGCAGCCGGTGAAGCAGGGCGATATGGGCGAGTTGCTGATCCGCGGCGCTTCGAGCGCGATCATGTACTGGAACAACCGCGAACAGTCGCGCCGCACTTTCATGGGTGAATGGACGCGCTCGGGCGACAAGTATCTGCAGGACGAAGACGGCTATTACGTTTATTGCGGCCGCAACGACGACATGCTCAAGGTCTCGGGCCTCTACGTTTCGCCGTTCGAGGTCGAAGGCGCGCTGCAGACGCATTCCGACGTGCTCGAATGCGCGGTGGTGGCCTGGCTCGACGGCGACGGGCTGATCAAGCCGAAGGCGTTCGTCGTTCTGAAGTCGCAAGACAAGGCCTGCGAGGACCTGGCGCGCCAGTTGCAGGAGCACGTCAAAGCCAAACTCGCGCCCTTCAAATACCCGCGCTGGATCGAATTCCGCACCGATCTGCCCAAGACGGCGACCGGCAAGATCCAGCGTTTCAAGTTGCGGGCGGAAGCGCCTGCGTCCTAAGGTCTCCATCAAGAAGAGACCGTCGCTGCCCAGAAAATGCATCAAAATTACATCTAGTCGGAGGAGTGAAGATATGAGGAAAACACTGGTCGCCGCCGGCGCGCTGCTCGCGCTGGCCGCAGGGCCGGGCATCACGTCCGCGATGGCCCAGCAGAAATCGGTAAAAATCGGGTTCGTCTCGACTTTCAGCGGCCCGACCGCGGTCATCGGCAACGATATGCGCAATTCGTTCGAGCTTGCGCTCGACCATATCGGCCGCAAGATGGGCGGCCTGCCGGTGGAAGTCGTCTATGAAGACGACCAGCAGAAGCCGGAAGTCGGCAAGCAGAAGACCGAAAAGCTGATCGAATCCGACAAGGTGGATTTTGTCGTCGGCTACATCTGGTCGAACGTGCTGCTCGCCTCGCTCAAGCCGGTGGTCGATTCCAAGACCTTCCTTGTGATCGCCAATGCCGGCCCCTCGCAGGTCGCCGGCGAGCTCTGCTCGCCCTATGTGTTCTCGACCTCGTGGAACAACGATCAGACCCCGCAGGCGATCGGCCACTACATGAACCAGAAGGGCGTGAAGTCGGTCTATCTGCTTGGACCGAACTATGCCGCCGGCAAGGACATGCTCGCCGGCGTGGCCTCGACTTTCAAGGGCAAGGTGATCGGGCAGGACCTGACCAAGTGGCCGGACCAGCTCGACTTCTCCGCCGAGTTGACCAAGGTGAAGGCCGCCAAGCCCGACGCCGTGTTCGTGTTCTATCCCGGCGCCGCCGGCGTGCAGTTCCTCAACCAGTACGCCCAGGCCGGTCTCAAGGGCACGATCCCGCTCTACACCGCGTTCACGATCGACGAGCTCTCGCTGCCGCGCCAGAAGGAGCTTGCGCTCGGCGTGCCCGGCGCCCAGGAATGGGTGAACGACCTGCCGAACGAGACGAACAAGAAGTACGTCGCCGACTATCGCGCGAAGTACAAGTCGCGTCCCTCGTTCTACGGCGCGCAGTCCTATGACGCCGTCGGCCTGATCAACAGTGCCGTCGTCGCGGTGAAGGGCGATCTGAGCAAGAAGGACGCCATGCGCGACGAGATGCGCAAGGCGAACTTCAAGTCGGTGCGCGGGCCGTTCAAATACGGCAACAACCACGTTCCGATCCAGAACTTCTATCTGCAGGACGTGGTGAAGGACGGCGACGAGCTCGTGCTCAAGACCGTCGCCACCATCGTCAAGGACAGCCAGGACGAACACCACAAGAAATGTCCGATGAAGTGGTGATCTGATGACCGGCCGGACGGCGGCGGGAACGCTGCCGTCCGGCTTTTCATGAGCAATCGCGCGGGGCGCGCGCGTGGAAAACGGGCTGCGATGCTGCTTTTTGTCGAACAGTTTCTGAACGGGCTGCAATTCGGACTGCTGCTGTTTCTGCTGGCGGCGGGCCTGACGCTGGTTTTCGGGATCATGGATCTCGTCAACCTGGCGCACGGCTCGTTTTACATGCTCGGCGCCTATTTCGCCGCGACCTTCACCGCGCTGACCGGAAGCTTTATCGGCGGCGTGGTGCTGGCGCTGGCGGCGACGCTTCTGGTCGGGATGGCGGTCGAGGTCATCGCCATGCGGCGGCTCTACCGGCGCGACCATCTCGATCATGTGCTGGCGACCTTCGGCCTGATCCTGTTCTTCAACGAGCTGGTGCGCCTGATCTGGGGCCCGGCCGGCATGAATCTGACGCTGCCGTCCTGGCTCAATACCTCGGTCGAGATCCTGCCGGACGTGCAGTATTCGATGTACCGGCTGTCGATCATCGTGGTGGCGCTGGCGGTGGCGATTGCGCTCTACCTCATCGTGATGCGCACGCGCGTCGGCATGCTGATCCGCGCCGGCGCCTCCAACCGCGAAATGATCAGCGCGCTCGGAATCAACATCAAGCTGCTCTACACGTTCGTGTTCGGCGTCGGCGCGGCGCTCGCGGGCCTCGCCGGCCTGATGCAGGCGGCGATCCTCACCGCGCAGATCGGCATGGGCGAGAACATCCTGATCCTTGCCTTCGTCGTCATCATCATCGGCGGTATCGGCTCGATCCGCGGCGCCTTCATCGCCGCGATCTTTGTCGGACTGATCGACACGGTCGGCCGCGCCTTCCTGCCGGATTTGCTCAAGCTCGCTTTGAGCCCGGCCGCTGCTGCGACCGCGGCGCCGGCCCTGTCGTCGATGCTCATCTATCTTGTCATGGCCATCATCCTGGTGGTCCGGCCCGCCGGCCTGTTCCCAGCCCCTGGTAGCCGATGATGCCGGCTCTGACCCTCCGCAACGTCGTGGTTGCGCTGCTGTTGCTCATGCTCTTTCTGGTGCCGGTCTATGCGGCCGTCATCGGCAATAATTTCGTGCTGAGTCTGTTCACGCGCATCGTGATCCTCGCCATGGCGGCGACGAGCCTCAACCTGATCATGGGCTATGGCGGCATGGTGAGCTTCGGGCATGCTGCCTATCTCGGCATCGGCGGCTACGTGGTCGGCATTCTCGCCTACGAGGGAATCCTGTCCGGCTTCCTGCAATGGCCGCTCGCGCTTCTCGTGTCGGCGCTGATCGCCTTCGTGATCGGGCTGTTATCGCTGCGCACGCGCGGCGTCTATTTCATCATGATCACGCTCGCCTTCGCGCAGATGATCTATTATGTCGGCGTCAGCCTCAACCGCTACGGTGCCGACGACGGGCTGACGATCTATCGCCGCAGCCAGTTCGGCGACCTGATCAACCTCTCCAACAAGACGGTGTTCTATTATCTGTGCCTCGTGCTGCTGCTGGCGTCGATCTATCTGGTCTGGCGCCTGGTGAATTCGCGCTTTGGCATGGCGATCCAGGGCGCGCGCTCCAACGACCGGCGCATGCACGCCATCGGTTTCCCGACCTTCCGCTACCGGCTCACCTGCTTCGTGATTGCCGGCACGATCTGCGGGCTGGCCGGCGTGCTGCTCGCCAACCATACCGATTTCATCAGTCCGGCGGTGATGCACTGGACGCGCTCCGGCGACCTGATCGTCATGGTGGTGCTGGGCGGAATGGGCTCGCTGTTCGGGCCGCTGATCGGGACGGTGGCATTCCTGGCGCTGGAGGAATGGCTGTCCGGCATCACGGAATACTGGCAGATCATTTTCGGTCCGCTGCTGCTTGCGATCGTGCTGTTCGCGCGCGGGGGCATCGACGGCTTGCTGGCGGGGATTCGTCGTGACTGACGCATTGCTCAGGGTCGACGGACTGACCAAGCGCTTCGGCGGCGTGATCGCCTCCGAAGGCGTCGCGCTCGAGGTGGCGAACGGCGAACTGCACGCCATCATCGGCCCCAACGGCGCCGGCAAGACCACGCTGATCGGGCAACTGACCGGCGAGATCGCGCCCGACAGCGGGCGCGTGCATTTCGCCGGGCAGGATATCACCACGCTGCCGACCTACCGGCGCAGCGCCATCGGCATGGCGCGCTCGTTCCAGATCACCTCGCTGTTCCTCGACATGACGGTGCTCGACAATGTCGCGCTCGCCGTGCAGGCGCATTCCGGCCACTCGTTCCGGTTCTGGACTCCGGCCCGCAGCGAAACCAGGCTGCGCGAACCGGCGCGCGCCGCGCTCGCCCGCGTCGGCCTCGGCGACCGCGAGAACGTCGTCGTGCGCGACATGAGCCACGGCGAACACCGCCAGATCGAGATCGCGATGGCGCTCGCCACGCGCCCGCGCCTGCTGCTGCTGGACGAGCCGATGGCGGGCATGGGTCCCGAGGAGTCGGCGCGGCTGGTCAACCTGCTGCGCGAATTGAAGAAGGAATACACCATCCTTCTGATCGAGCACGACATGGAGGCGGTGTTCGCGCTGGCCGACCGGATTTCGGTGCTGGTCTATGGCCGCGTCATCGCCACCGGCGCGCCGGCTACGATCCGCGTCAATCCGGAAGTCATCCAGGCCTATCTCGGCGAACAGCAGGTGGCCGGCCATGGCTGAGCGCGCGATGCTCGAGGTCGAGAATATCGAGACCACCTACGGCTTCAGCCAGGTGCTGTACGGGGTGTCGCTTTCCATCGCGCCCGGCGAGATGGTGACGCTGATGGGCCGCAACGGTATGGGCAAGACCACGACCGTGCGCTCGATCATGGGACTGACGCCGGCGCGCGCCGGCTCGATCCGTTTCAACGGGCAGGAGATCCGCGGCTACCCGGCCTATCGGGTCGCCAAGCTCGGCGTCGGCCTCGTGCCGGAAGGCCGCCAGATATTCCCCAACCTCTCCACGCGCGAGAACCTGGTCGCGACCGGGGCGAACCGCAGCGGCGCCGCCGATCCCTGGCGTTTCGAAAGCGTGTGCGAGCTGTTCCCGCGGCTGGCCGACCGGCTCGACAATATGGGCAGCCAGCTGTCGGGCGGCGAGCAGCAGATGCTGGCGATCGGGCGCGCGCTGATGACCAATCCGCGCCTCCTGATCCTCGACGAGGCGACCGAAGGGCTCGCCCCGCTCATCCGCGAGGAAATCTGGCGCTGCCTGGAGCGGCTGAAATCGCGCGGCCAGGCGATCCTCGTCATCGACAAGAACGTGGACGCGCTCACGCGGATCGCCGACCGGCATTATCTAATCGAGCGCGGGCGGGTGGTCTGGACCGGCACCTCGGCGGAACTCTCGGCCAATCCCGATATTCAACATCGATATCTTGGGATTTAGGCCGCTCCGAGCGGCTGCTCCACAAATTTCGCGCTTTTCGGCCCGAACGACATGCACTATTGTGCATGTCGTCAGAGGACCACTGTCTTGCCGGAAGCGAAAACGAAATCGGGTGAAAAAACCGCCGCCGAGCCCGGGCCGGGCGAGGCGCAGTTCATGGGCGATGTCGGTCGCCTGGTGCGGCTCGGCCGCGCCAAGCGCGGCATGACGCGCCGCCGGCTGGCGCAGGATTCCGGCATCTCCGAACGCTATCTGGCGCAGATCGAAAGCGGGCACGGCAACCCGTCGGTGATCGTGCTCAAGGCGATCGCCGACGCCTTCGAAATGCCGGTCGCCGACCTGCTGCCGGTCAACGGCGCGCGCCACCCGATCGTCGCCAACATCCTCTCCGTGCTCGGACGCGTGCCGCAGCCGGATCTGCCGGCGATCGCCGACCTGGTCGAGCAGAAGCTGCGCGAGCGCGCGGCCGCCGACCGCGCGCAGCGGATCGCGCTCGTGGGTCTGCGCGGCGCCGGCAAGTCGACGCTCGGCCGCCTGCTGGCGCAGAAGCTCGGTTTCCCGTTCGTCGAACTCAACCGCGTGGTCGAGCAGGAATACGGCGCCAGCGTCTCGATGCTGATCGAGATTTCGGGCGTCAACACGTTCCGCCGCTACGAGCGCGCCTGTCTGGAGCGCGTCATCGCCGACCACGACAAGGTCGTGATCGCGACCGCCGGCGGCATCGTGGCCAGCCTCGATACCTACGCGCTCCTGCTCCAGCGCACGCACACGATCTGGCTGCAGGCGCAGCCGCAGGAGCACATGGGCCGCGTCATGGAGCAGGGCGACTTCCGCCCGATGTCGGAAAACCGCGAAGCGATGGCCGACCTCATGGCCATCCTCGAGGCGCGCCGCGCCGACTATTCGCGCGCGGAAGCCCAGCTCGATACGTCCGGTGAAATGGTGAACAAAAGTGCGGAGAAACTCGCGCGTCTGGCACAGGAACTGATTCGATGACCGAACTCGCAGATTTCGGATTTCTCAACCTCGCCGCGCAGCGACTCGAATACCGCATGATCGGGCCACGCCCGGCGCAGGCGCCGACCATCGTCATGCTGCATGAAGGGCTCGGCAGCGTGGGCATGTGGGGCGATTTCCCCGAGCGCCTGGCGAAGGCCACGGGAGCCGGAATTTTCCTTTATTCACGGGCCGGTTACGGCCAGTCGAGCCGCGTTTCGCTGCCCCGTCCGCTCAGCTACATGCACGACGAGGCGACCGGCACGCTCAAAGAGATTCTCGCCGCCATCGAGTTCCGGCGCGGCCTCTTGCTCGGCCACAGCGACGGCGCCTCGATCGCGACCATCTATGCCGGCAGCATCCAGGACCATCGCGTGCGCGGGCTCGTGCTGATCGCGCCGCATTTCTTCGTCGAGGACGTCAGCATCAAATCGATCGCCGAAGCCAAGACCGCCTACGAGTCGGGCGATCTCAAGGGCAAGCTCGCGCGCTGGCACAGCGATCCCGACAATGCCTTCCATGGCTGGAACGGCGCCTGGCTCGATCCGCGCTTCCGCGCCTGGGACATCACCCAGGAGCTCGCTTATATCCGCGTGCCGATCCTGATCGTGCAGGGCGAGGACGATCAGTACGGCACGGCGAAACAGATCGAGGCCGCGCAGGAGGAATGCTACTGCCCGGTCGACGTCACGCTCGTGCCCGGTGCGCGGCATGCCCCGCATCGCGAGGCGGCGGACCTGACGCTCGAGACGGTCGCCGCCTTCATCAACCGGCTCTTGCGCACGCATGGCGAGGCGCAGGCGGCCTGACAAGCGATCTGATACGGCGACCCCGGCAGGCGCTGCCACCCGCCGGGGCTCCCTTGCAGACAGCGCGGCTTCTACCGCCGTGTTACCGGTTCTGCTTCGGCATGCCGCTGCCCGAGCCGGTGGTCGACGCCGGGTTCGGCACGCACTGCTGTGCCTGTCCCTGCTTGGCTTTTTCGCACTCCGCCATGCTGGCGAACGTGCAGTTCGCCTTGCTGTCGGTTCCAGAGCCCTGCAGGCAGAAACGGCCCTGGTTTCCCGGGGTCGCGGTCTGTGCAAGCGCGGGCGCCGCGAGGGCGAAGGCGAGCAGGGCGGATGTGGCAATGGTCAGGCGCATGGACGTCTCCTTCCGAGCGTTCCGAAGGCCCCCCGGGTGAGAACGGCGAGACGCCGCGCACGTTCCAGGTACGCGCCAGATACGCGCACGTTCCGCGCCGGGCATTGCCGGCAACCGGCGGACTGTTTCCCGCAGCGGCGCCGGCGGGGCGGGTCAAAGGGGGGCCTGAAAGGGCGACTGGAAGCCGCGGAAGCAGAATTTTAGTGTAGACAAGGTCCAAACATGAATTATAGTGCATATTCGCCGGAGGCGTTCTCTGGCCAACACAACCGACGGGACGGGATGGCCATGGCAGAGGGTAGCCGCAGACTGGCAAACGGGGCGCGCCGGATCGATTTCGCCACTGACCCCTCGCGCTACCGGCACTGGAAGCTCGCGGTGGACGGCGAGGTCGCCACGCTGACCATGGACGTGGACGAGAAGGGCGGCCTCTATGAGGGCTACGACCTCAAGCTGAATTCCTACGACCTCGGGGTCGATATCGAGCTGGCCGACGCGATGCAGCGGCTGCGCTTCGAGCATCCCGGCGTGAAGACCATCCTCCTGCGCTCGGGCAAGCCGCGCGTCTTCTGCGCCGGTGCCAATATCCGCATGCTCGCGGGCGCCGCCCATGCCGACAAGGTCAATTTCTGCAAGTTCACCAACGAGACGCGCAACGCGATCGAGGACGCCTCCGAGCATTCCGGGCAGAAGACGATCGCGGTCGTGACCGGCTCGTGCGCGGGCGGCGGCTACGAGCTCGCGCTCGCCGCCGACCACATCATGCTGGTCGACGACGGCTCCTCCACGGTGGCGCTGCCGGAACTGCCGCTGCTCGCGGTGCTGCCGGGCACCGGCGGGCTGACGCGCGTCACCGACAAGCGCAAGGTGCGCCGCGACCACGCCGACGTCTTCTGCACGATCGAGGAAGGCATCAAGGGCAGGCGCGCGGTGGAATGGCGGCTGGTCGACGAGATCGTGCCCAACACCCGGCTGGAAGCCGCGGTGAAGGAGCGCGCGGCCGAGTTCGCGACGAAATCCGACCGGCCCGCGGCCGGCGAAGGCGTCAGGCTGACGCCGCTCAAGCGCACGTTCACCGAAACGGGCGTCGACTATTCGGCCCTTTCGGTCGCCTATGACCGCGCCGGCCGCATCGCGACCATCACGCTGCGCGGACCGGACACGCCGCCGCCTGCCGACGCGGCGGCATTGACGGCGCAAGGCGCCGAATTCTGGCCGCTGCGACTCGCGCGCGAGCTGGATGACGCGATCCTCGACCTGCGCACCAACGAACTCGAGATCGCCGTCGTCGTGTTCAAGTCGGCCGGCGATCCGGCGCAGGTGCTCGCCTACGACGCGTTCCTCGACGCCAACAAGGCGAACTGGTTCGTGCGCGAAGTGCGCCTCCTGTGGAAACGCGTGCTCAAGCGCGTCGATCTGACCTCGCGCTCGCTCGCCGCCGTCATCGAGCCGGGTTCCTGCTTTGCCGGCACGCTCGCCGAAATCCCGCTCGCCTGCGACCGCTCCTACATGCTGATCGGCCAGCTCAACGGCAGCAACCAGCCGCCGGCCGCGATCGCGCTGAGCGCGATGAATTTCGGCGCCTATCCGATGCCGAACGGCCTGTCGCGGCTGGCGAGCCGCTTTCTCGACGACGACAAGGCGCTCGCGGCCGCCCGCGCGCGCATGGGCGACATGCTCGGTGCCGAGGCGGCCGAAGAGCTTGGCCTTGTGACCTTCGCCTATGACGACATCGACTGGGACGACGAGATCCGCATTTTCCTCGAGGAACGCGCGAGCTTCTCGCCCGACGGCCTCACCGGCATGGAAGCCAATCTGCGCTTCGGCGGACCGGAAACCATGGAATCGAAAATCTTCTCGCGCCTGACCGCGTGGCAGAACTGGATTTTCCAGCGCCCGAACGCGGTCGGCGAGGAGGGCGCGTTGCGCCGCTACGGCAGCGGGCAGAAGCCCGCGTTCGACATGCGGCGGGTGTGAGTTTTCGTGTCCCGGGCGCAGCGCAGCGTGAAACGGCGCGCTGCAGAACCGGGACCGCAAGAGAGACCGTCGTCGTAACGGTCCCGGCTCTGTGGTGCGCGCTGCGCCGCGTCCGGGACACGAAAGGAAAGCCAAGGAGCGTCCCATGAATCTCATGAATGTCGATTACTCGACCCAGATCCCCAATAATGTCGGCCTCACCGAGGACCCGCGCGTGCTCAAGGCGCTGGAGACCTGGCATCCGGGTTATCTCGACTGGTGGCAGGACATGGGACCGGAAGGTTTCCAGGAATCGCTCGTCTATCTGCGTACCGCCGTCTCCGTCGATCCCAAGGGCTGGGCCAAGTTCGACTATGTGAAGATGCCGCAATACCGCTGGGGCATCCTGCTCGCGCCGGCCGAAGAGAGCCGCAAGGTGCCGTTCGGCCAGCATTACGGGGAGGCCGCCTGGCAGGAAGTGCCGGGCGAGCATCGCGCCATGCTGCGCCGCCTGATCGTGATCCAGGGCGACACCGAGCCGGCCTCGGTCGAGCAGCAGCGCCATCTCGGCAAGACCGCACCTTCGCTCTACGACATGCGCAACCTGTTCCAGGTGAACGTCGAGGAAGGCCGCCATCTCTGGGCCATGGTGTATCTGCTGCAGAAATATTTCGGCCGCGACGGCCGCGAGGAAGCCGACGAATTACTGCGCCGCCGCTCCGGCTCGACCGACGCGCCGCGTATGCTCGGCGCCTTCAACGAGGCGACGCCGGACTGGCTGTCGTTCTTCATGTTCACTTTCTTTACCGACCGCGACGGCAAGATGCAGCTCGAGTCGCTGGCGCAATCCGGCTTCGACCCGCTCTCACGCACCTGCCGCTTCATGCTGACCGAGGAAGCCCACCACATGTTTGTGGGCGAGACCGGCGTCGGGCGCACCGTGCAGCGCACCTGCGAGGCGATGAAGGCGGCCGGCATCGAGGATCCCTACGACGTCGCCAGGATCCGCGCGCTCGGCGTCATCGATCTGCCGACCGTGCAGAAGAAGCTCAACCTGCATTATTCGCTGTCGCTCGACCTGTTCGGCTCGGAGGTCTCGACCAACGCCGCCAACGCCTTCAATGCCGGCATCAAGGGCCGCTTCCAGGAAACCAAGATCGAGGACGACCACAAGCTGACGAACTCGACCTATCCGGTGCTCAAGCTGGTCGACGGCGAGATCAAGCGCGTCGACGAGCCGGCGCTGACTGCGCTCAACATGCGCCTGCGCGACGACTACACCAACGATTGCGGCAAGGGTGTCGAGCGCTGGAACAAGGTGATCGAGAAGACCGGCGTGCAGTTCCGCCTCGAACTGCCGCATGTCGCCTTCCATCGCCATATCGGCGAGTTCAAGGACGTGCATGCGACGCCGTCCGGTATCCTGCTCGACGATGCCACCTGGGCGAAGCAGCGCGACCAGTATCTGCCCTCGACGGCGGACGGCGACTTCATCAGCGAACTGATGAAGCCGGTGATGGAGGTAGGCCAGTTCGCCGGCTGGATCGCTGCGCCCAAGGTCGGCATCGACAACAAGCCGGGCGACTTCGAGTATGTGAAGATCGCGGCGTGATGGCATGCTTGCGTCGTCCCGGGCGCAGTGCACCGTGAAACGGTGCGCTGCAGACCCGGGACCGCCATAGATTGAACGATCCCGGATCAGCGGCGCATCATTTCGTGCTGCGCCGCGTCCGGGACGACGGGCAAGAGATGAACGCACCTGTGCTCAATACTACCGCCCCCCACAAGCAGCATCTCATCGATCCCGAGATCTGCATCCGCTGCAATACCTGCGAGGAGACCTGCCCGGTCGACGCGGTGACGCACGACGACAACAACTATGTCGTCGATCCGGACAAGTGCAATTTCTGCCTCGACTGCATCGCGCCGTGCCCGACCGGCTCGATCGACAACTGGCGCATGGTGGGCAAGCCCTACACGGTTGCCGAGCAGTTTTCCTGGAACGAACTGCCGGTGCAGGAGCAGATCGAACTCAATGCTGCGGCGGAAAAGGGCGACGGTGAAGCGGAGGATGATGAAGCCGCGCGGCTGATCGCGCAGGCGCACCAGGGCGCCGGCGGCAAGAGCATCGCGCCCGCTTCCGCAAGCAAGCCCAAGATCAATCTCTATAACCGCAGCAAGCCGGCGCTTGCGACCGTCACCGGCAATCTGCGCCTCACCGCGGCCGAGGCCGACAACGACGTGCGCCACATCATTCTGGACTTCGGCGCGCAGGTCTTTCCGGTGCTGGAAGGCCAGAGCATCGGCATCGTCGCGCCCGGCACCGACAAGGACGGCAAGCCGCACAATATCCGTCTCTATTCGGTCGCGAGCCCGCGCGAAGGCGAGAAGACCGGCGCCAACAATCTCTCGCTCACGGTCAAGCGCGAGCCGAACGGCGTCTGCTCGAACTACCTGTGCGGCTTGAAGAAGGGCGACCAGGTGCAGGTGACCGGTCCGTTCGGCGCGACCTTCCTGATGCCGGACGACCCGTCCGCCAACATCATCATGATCTGCACCGGCACCGGTTCCGCGCCGTTCCGCGGCTTCACCGAGCGGCGGCGGCGCAACATGAAGGATGCGCCCGGGCGCATGATGCTGTATTTCGGCGCGCGCCGGCCGGAGGAACTGCCCTATTTCGGTCCGCTGCAGAAGGTCCCGGACGGTCTTTTGCGCAAACACTTCGCCTATTCGCGCGTGGCCGGCGAACCCAAGACCTATGTGCAGGACCGCATGCGCCAGACGGCGGACGAGGTTGCGGTGTTCCTGAAGAACGACAGGACCCACGTCTATCTGTGTGGCCTGAAAGGCATGGAGAGCGGCGTCGACGAGGCGTTCGCCGACATCTGCCGCGGCGCCGGAATCGACTGGTCCGGCCTGCGCACGCAGATGCGCGCGCAGGGGCGCTATCACGTGGAGACGTATTGATCGCCTCCCTGTCCCGGCAGGGAGGCCTGTGCCACCGAAAGACTGTTCGGGTCAGATCGCCGACAGCCGCCACGCGTGCGGAAAACTGCCATACTCGGCGCTGGTGACGCCGTTGCGGGTGGAGCCGGGATAATTTTCCAGCGGTGCGACCACCGTCAGCCGCACAACCGCCGTTTCACCGGGCTTCAGCAGTCCGGCATGCACGGCCGCGACTCCGATCGTCGAATCGCGGGTGTAGACATCGGTTCCCCACAATTGTCCCTCGGTCATGCCCGTGACGCGGAAATAGTAGGTCGTGCCGGCCGCTTCGCACAGGTCGTGCATGCTGGATGGCGCGTCGGATGCGATGAAGTTCTGTTCGAGCAGCTTGCGAAGCTGTCTGCGCGACAGCTTTCCGCGCCGGTCGAAATAGGCGACAAGTTCCTGAACCGCCTTCATGGCGAATCCTCCTTTCGCATGACGATGACCCGCCCATAAGGCGGCTGGAACGACGTGCTTTCGCGCGGCAGCGCCCACAGCAGGGCATAGGGCGGAGCTTCGCCCGGATACTCGATGTCGCCGTCGGTGATGACGACGGCTGCGGTCACGCGCGGATCCTCGGCCAATACCTGCAGGGCCGGAGTAAGGTTGCTGCCGCCATATCCGCTGACCTCGTATTCGGCGAGCTCGGCGGGCGACAGCGTTTCGTCGGAGGTGACGGCCGTGTCGCACTGGATGACGCGGATGTCGTCAACGCCGGCCGCTTCGCAGAAATCCGCAATCGCGCCAAGCGCGCCAGGAATGTCGTCGCTCATCGAGGCGCTGGTATCGAGAATGATGTTGAGCATCCAGGCATAGCGTTTGCGCCCCGGCGACACGATGTCGGTGCGGTCGGCGCCACGGCGCGAGGGACGCATGAAGGTTCGCTCGCCCGGCGAGACGCCCTCAAGCCAGGTCTGCAATGCGATTTGCCACGGCGTGCGGTAGACGCCGCGCAGCGCCCTGACATGGCGCTGCGACGATCCGGGATCGGTGCCGCGTCCGCGCATTGCATCCAGGGCCTTCGCAAGCGCCATTCCCCGCGCGGCGAGATCGCGGATGGCGCGGGCGCGCGCATCCTGATCCTCGCTGTCGCCGGGATACATCTCGCGCTCGAGCGCGGCGTCGAGCACGTCGCCCGCATTGTCCGGTGCGTCCTGCCGCGCGGCGCCGAGCACCCGGTCGACGGTTGCGATCCCGCCTTCCCAGACCCTCGTGCGCGAGGCCATCTGGCTGCCGGAACTGCGCATCTGCAGGATGATTTCCTCGGCGGACTTCTCGCGCGCGCCGGGCATGTCGAGCCCGCCCGCCGGAATCGAGGTGACGCCGAGCGCATGCCGCAGCATGTCGTTTATGATGTAGTCGTGGGCGTAGTTGAACTCGAGATGATGCGATCCCTGGCGCGGTCGTGGGTGCGCAAGGCGAGATGAAGCAATTCGTGCGCGAGCACGAAGATGAGATCGTTGCCGGACAGCCGGGCCGCGAATGCCGGATTTGCGACGAGGCGCCCGGAGGCGAACACGCCCATGGTCGGAACGCGATCGTCGAGCGCGACGCGGACCGCGGCGGCGAGCCCCGAAAGATGCGGAAACGGCACCGTCACCATCCGCAGCGCACGCCTGATCCGGTCGAGCGCTGCGCGGTCGGCCTGTGCTGCCTCGCTCATGCCGCTGCAACCTTGCGCAGAAGATCGTACATGGCGCGGTCGGCGCCAAGCGATCCCCACTTTTCGACCATGTCGGTCAGCAGGATGAGCTGATGTTCGGTCGACAGGCTGCGCAGGAAGCGATTGATCGTGCGCGGATTGAAGCCGTCGGCCCGCCCGTCGCGCACGAACTGCCGGATGCAGTCGAGGATGAACCAGCGCGCGGTCTCTCCCTGCGGAAGCAGCCCGGGATCGCGGATATAGTCCGCGAGCGGACGCACGGCCCCGATCGCTTCTTCGGCGAGCGCGCAGAACATCGCCGCGTCCTCCGGCGAGAGCCGTCCGAACGCCAGCGCCCGGCGCGTTTCATTGCTCAGGAGGCCGGATTTCTCTGCCATGTCGAGTGCGCGCGAGAGCAGGGTCCAGGCGCGCGGGGTGGAAAACGGCACCGGGTCCGCCGGCACCGGGCGCATGAGGGCGTCCGGGATGGTGGCGATGAAGCTGCGGATCTCGCTGCGGACCCGGCTGCGCTGCGCCCAAGCGAGCCACTCTTCGATATCGACGCGCAATTGCAGAATGGTGACGCGGTTGATCAGCGCCGAGCTCATGGCGCGCACAAGCGCGCGGTCCTGCAGGCGGTTGCCCGCAGCGACGACCCAGGTGCCCTTGGGAAGCGCATGCTCGCCGAGACGGCGCTCCAGCAACAGCGAGTAAAACGCCTTCTGGACATCGGGCGCACAGGCGGGGAGTTCGTCAAGGAACAGGCAGAACGGCTCCGGCCTTTCCGGCAGCAGAATGCGGGGAGGACAAAAGACGGAGCGTTCACCGATGATGCGCGGAATGCCGCTCACGTCCTCGGGCGCGATCTGGGTGCCGAGCAGCGAGCGGCACGGCAATCCCGCCTCGCGGGCGGCCTCGTAGACCATCTCGGACTTGCCCATGCCGGGGGCCGAAAGCAGCAGAAAGCTCTGCTCGTGCGCCATGCACTGGATCAGCTTCTTGGCCTGCTGAAGCGTCACCACCTCGTTGAATACGCTTTGACCGGTCTGCATTGGCCTCTCCCCTGATGCGATCAGCCGGAGCAACAAAGCGGCGCATGTAGGAGGGGTGGCCGGTCGCGGCCAGATCGGATCGGGATATTTTTTTTGCCCGGTCCGCCGTGTTCGGCATCTGTTCGGGATTCATGCAGGCCGCCGGCCGCGCTCGGGGCTTTTCAGCAGGCGCGTTGCGCCCGCGGCGACGACACCTGAATTGGCATTCATGATGTACACGCGCGACGTCCATGACCGGGAACATGACCGGGGATATGTGCGCAGGGGCGCCATCGCGTCGAGACGGATTGTTCCGGATGCGGCGCCGCGCCCGGGACGCGTAAAACCTACTCCGCCGCCCGTTTCGCGCTGTCCCACCACGGGCACACGCCGTCCATGACGTTGTGATTGCCCGCGATCACCTGCACGGGCTCGCGCACGCCGTCGCGTGCATTCTGCATGCGGATCGCGCGCGCCTCGAGCCGCTTCTGCGGCGACAGCCAGGAGCGTTCGTGACCCCAGAGGCTCGGGCCGGTGACCATCTCGACCGGATCCCAGTTCGTGGGCTCGATCGAGCGGCCGCCCCAGCCGCATTCGACCATGAAGCCGGACGGCGCATTGGCATAGAACGAGAACATGAGATCGTTGGTGTGGCGGCCGAGCGTGACGCCGATGCGCCCTTCGTCGCCGAGCGCGAGGTCGTAGGCCTGGCCGACATCGTCGAAGCTGTAGAGCTCCATCATCAGATGATGGATGAAATTCTTTCCGGTCTCGATCAGGGCGAGGCTGTGGTGGCGCGGATTGACGTGAAGAAAAAAAGCCTTGAACGGCCGCAGCGTGTAGTCGCTCAGGCCGAAGCCGAGCACCTGACGATAGAAGGGCAGGACCTCGCCGATACGCTCGACGGTGAGCACGGCATGTCCCATGCCGAGCGGGCCGGTGCGGAAGCCGGAGAGCGTACGGCCGGGCCGGAACGGATCGCCGGTGATCTCCGCATCGTGAAAGACCTCGATGCGGTTGCCGGCCGGGTCGTGGAAGAAGACCAGGTCGCGGACGCGGCGCTGGTCCGCGAGCGCGCGGTCGCCGCGTGCAACGGCGATGCCGGCTGCCTCGACCCGCGCCGCGACGGCGTCGAGCGAGGCTGCATCCGCCGTCTCCCAGCCGAAGAATTGCGCGCCGTCGCCGCCGTCGGCATCGACGATCAGGCGCTGCTTGCGGTCGTCCATGCGAAAGCGCAGTTGCGAGCGCGCGCGCTCCGCAAGCTGCAGGCCGACCAGACCGGTCGCGAACCGCTCCCAGTCTTCGAGCGCCTTGGTGCGGATGCCGACATAACCGAGCGACTGGATCGCCATGGCGCGTTCCTCGCGTTCCGTTCGACCGTTTCCGGTGGCTATCGTCGACCTACAATAAAACGGGATGACCGTTGTTCAAACGGTCATCCCGCTCTGGTCCTGTCAAAATGCCGCCGTGTCGGGAGGCATGGCGCGGCCGGAACGTGCCGCCGCGACTACTCGGCCGCCTGGCGCTTCGGGCCGGCATGGACGGAGACGAGATAGTCCATCGCCGCTTGCACGCCGCCCTTCTTGTGCGGGACGCCTGCGAGCGACAGTGCCATCTCGGTGTTGGCGAGCGCGCCGATCAGCGTGCCGTCATTGATGTCGCCGAGATGGCCGATGCGGAAATACTTGCCGGCATAGGGGCCGAAGCTCGCGCCGTAGGAGATGTTGAAGGTCTCCAGCGCGAGGCTGCGGAAGGCGTCGCCGTCATGGCCTTCCGGCATCATCACCGCGGTGATGGTCGGCGAATGGTATTTCGGATCGCGGACCATGATCTCGAGCCCCCAGGCGCGCACCGCGCGGCGGGTGGCTTCCGCCAGCCGGTCGTGGCGGGCGAACACGTTGTCGAGACCCTCTTCGTGCAGCATCTGCACCGACTGTTCGAGGCCCCAGAGCATCTGCGTCGCCGGCGTATAGGGGAAGAAGCCGACTTTGTTCATGTTGAGCATGTCGTCCCAGGCGAAGAACGACTTCGGCAGCGTCGAGGTCTTGTTGGCGGCGAGTGCCCTGTCGCTTACCGCGTTGAACGACATGCCGGGCGGCAACATCAATCCCTTCTGCGCGCCGCCGACGGTGACGTCCACGCCCCATTCGTCGTGGCGATAGTCGGTTGAGGCGAGCGAGGAGATGGTGTCGACGAGGAACAGCGCCGGGTGGCCGGCGGCGTCGATCGCCTTGCGGATGTCGGCGATCGGGGAGAGCGCTCCGGTGGAGGTCTCGTTGTGCAGGACGCAGACCGCCTTGATCTCCTTGTTCTTGTCCTCGCGCAGCGCCTTCTCGATCACGGCCGGATCGACGCCGGTGCGCCAGTCGGTGGTGATGAATTCCGGCTTCAGGCCGAGCTTCTCGGCCATCTTCTTCCAGAGCGTGCCGAACTGGCCGGTCTCCACCATCAGCACGCGGTCGCCCGGCGACAGCGTGTTGACGAGCGCGGCTTCCCAGGCGCCGGTGCCGGTCGCGGTATAGATAATGACCGGGTTCGCGGTCTTGAAAATTGTCTTGACGCCGTCGAGACAGCGCTTGGCCAGGCGGGCGAATTCCGGACCCCGGTGGTCAATGATCGGGGTATCCATCGCGCGCAGGATACGATCGGGGACCGGCGACGGCCCGGGAATCTGCAGGAAATGGCGCCCGGCGACGCGCGAGGAATTCTGAGCCATGGACTTTTCGCTCCCTGGAAATGCCGGATTGGGCGGCCGCCGGCACGGCGCATGGTGCAAAAGCTTGCCGGGATGAACACCGGATGCGACATATTGGTCAAGACAAATTGATGGATGTATGTCGGCGATGAATAGCTCTCATCCTGAGGAAGCGGTAAAGCGCCGCCTTTGAGGATGAGGGCGAAGTGTCCGGGCCGCCCATCCTTCGAGGCGGCCCTTCGGGCCTCTTCGGGATGAGGCGGGCAGGCTCGCCGGCCCTGCGAGGAAGTTCATGTCCGACCGCCTGTTGCCGGGGCTCGAACGGCGCCTGAAAGCCGAAGGCGTGGGCGACGTCCGTTTCGACCGCTTCACCCGCGGGCGCTATGCCACCGACGCCTCCCATTACCAGATCGTGCCGCTCGGCGTGGTCGCGCCACGCACAATCGAGGAAGCCGATCGCGCGATTGCGATTGCCAAAGATGCCGGCGTCAGCGTGCTGCCGCGCGGCGGGGGCACCTCGCAATGCGGGCAGACGGTGAATGCGTCGCTGGTCCTCGATTGCTCGAAATATCTCAACCGCATCGTCGACCTCGACGTCGCCGCGCGGCGCTGCACGGTCGAGCCCGGCATCGTGCTCGACGATCTCAACCGCGCGCTGAAGGCGCACGGCCTGTGGTTTCCGGTCGATATCTCGACTGCCTCGCGCGCCACGATCGGCGGCATGACCGGCAATAATTCCTGCGGCGCGCGTTCGCTGCGCTACGGCAATACGCGCGAGAACGTGTTGTCGGTGGAGGCGATCCTCGCCGACGGCGCGAAGGCGCGCTTCGGCCTTGTCAGCCCCGATCTGTCCGACCTGCCGGCGAGCTCGCCGTTGCGCTTGCTCGCCGCCGATCTCGTCGCGCTCGGCGCGCGCGAAGCCTCCGAAGTGGAGGCGCGCTTTCCGAAAGTGCAGAGGCGGGTCGGCGGCTACAATCTCGATTCCTTCCTGCCCGGCCGCAACGAGCTCAATCTCGCGCACATCCTGATCGGCTCGGAAGGCACGCTCGGCTTCTCCACTGCGATCGAGCTGAAGCTTGCGCCGCTGCTCGGCCGGCGCGCGGTCGGCGCCTGCCATTTCGGGAAATTCTACGAGGCGATGGACGCCGCCCAGCACCTCGTCAAGCTCGCGCCGATCGCGGTCGAGCTTGTCGACCGCACCATGATCGAGCTGGCGCGCGAGATCGCGATCTTCCGTCCCACGCTCGAACAGTTCGTGCGCGGGGAGCCGGACGCGGTCCTGCTGGTGGAGTTCGGCGAGGACGACCAGGACGAGAACCTGCGCCGTCTCAGGCGGCTCGGCGAGGCGATGGGCGATCTCGGCTTTGGCTGGGACAAGACGGGCGCGAAATGGGGCGGCGTCGTGGAGGTGCTCGATCCCGCCTTGCAGGCGGCGATCACCGACGTGCGCACCTCCGGCCTCAACATCATGATGTCGATGAAGGAGGAGGGGAAGCCGGTCTCCTTCGTCGAGGATTGCGCGGTGCCGCTCGCGCACCTCGCCGAATATACCGAGCGGCTGACGCAGGTGTTCGAGAAGCACGGTACGCGCGGCACCTGGTACGCGCATGCCTCGGTCGGCTGCCTGCATGTGCGCCCGGTGCTCAATCTGCGTCTGGAGAAGGACGTCAAGGCGATGCGCGCGATCGCGGAAGAAGCGTTCGCGATGGTGCGCAGCTACAAGGGCTCGCATTCGGGCGAGCACGGCGACGGCATCGTGCGCTCGGAGTTCCACGAATACATGTTCGGCCCGCGCCTCGTGCGCGCGTTCGAGGCGGTGAAGGACCGCTTCGATCCGGCCGGCCTGTTCAATCCCGGCAAGATCGTCCGCGCGCCGAAATTCGACGACTGCGACAATTTCCGCTTCCGCCCCGGCTATCGCGGCGAGGAGATCGTCACGCATCTGGACTGGTCGGCCTGGCCGGGAGCCGGCGGCGGCTTCCAGGGCGCGGTCGAGATGTGCAACAACAACGGCGCCTGCCGCAAGGTGGCCGGCGGCGTCATGTGCCCGAGCTATCGCGTCACCCGCGACGAGAAGGACGTGACGCGCGGGCGCGCCAACACGCTGCGCCTCGCAGTGACCGGCCAGCTCGGACCGGACGCGCTGTCCTCCGACGAGATGGCTGAGACGCTGAAGCTGTGCGTCTCGTGCAAGGCCTGCCGCCGCGAATGCCCGACCGGCGTCGACATGGCGCGCATGAAGATCGAGGTGCTGGCGGCCCGCGCGGCGCGCTACGGGCTTTCGCTGCGCGACCGGCTGGTCGGCTATCTGCCGCGCTATGCGCCCTACGCGTCGAAGCTGTGGTGGCTCGTCAATCTGCGCGACGTCATTCCCGGCCTTGCGAAGCTTGCCGAACCGGTCACCGGTTTCTCCGCGCGGCGCAAACTGCCGAAATGGCGCAGCGATGTGTTTCGCGATGACGACGGCGTGTTACCTCCCTCGCAAGGGGAGAGGGAGCAGACCGAGCAGGCGACGCGCGAGGTGGTCCTCTTCGCCGACACCTTCAACCGCTATTTCGAGCGCGAGAATGTCGAGGCCGCGCTCGCGGTGCTGCGGGCCGGCGGCTATCGCGTGCAGATCGCGCGCGCGCCCGGCCGCCATGCGCGTCCGCTCTGCTGCGGGCGGACCTTCCTGTCGGCGGGCTGCGTGCGGCAGGCGCGCGAGGAAGCGCAGCGCACGATCGACGCGCTCGAGCCCTTCATCGCCCGCGGCGTGCCCGTCGTCGGGCTGGAGCCGAGCTGCATCCTCGGCTTCCGCGACGAAATTCCGGGCCTCGTCGCGACAAGCGCGGCGCGCCGGCTCGCCGAGCTCGCCGTGACGTTCGAGGAGTTCCTCGTGCGCGAGCAGGAGGCGGGACGGCTTGCGCTGCCGCTACGGCCGCTGCCGCGGCGCGCGCTCGTACACGGTCATTGCCATCAGAAATCGTTCGATGTCTTCGCGCCGGTGCAGAAACTGCTCAAGAGCGTTCCCGGCCTCCAGGTCGAGATGATCGAATCGAGCTGCTGCGGCATGGCCGGTGCGTTCGGCTACGGTGCGGAGACGATCGATGTCTCGCTCGCCATGGGCGAATTGTCGCTGTTGCCGGCGGTGCGCAAGGCGCCGTCGGACGCGCTGATCGTGGCGGACGGCACCTCATGCCGCCACCAGATCCACGACGGCGCCGGGCGCGACGCGATCCATGTCGCGCGCGTTCTGGCGAAGAGCCTGGCGGGCGAAACGGGAGCGGCCTGACCGGGATCAGGCCGCGCGCTGATAGACCAGAAGGCCGTCGACCATCTCGCAGACCAGGAAATCGCGCTTGGCGATGGGGTGTATGCTGCGGCAATGCGGGCAGAGAATGTTGGCCGTGCACGGCGGGGTGAGCGCCATGCTGGCCGGATCGGTTTCGATGCCGGTCTCGAACGGCCGGCCGGTGTCGGGACAAAGAGCGATGAGGGCTCCCATGAGCGCCTCCTTCCGCACAATAAAAAGGTTTGCGACGCCGGCATTGAACCCGGGGAATATGTCGGTGGCGCGACGGAACTGCGGTTCCTTCCGTCATGGATACGAAAGTTCTGTGTCTGGAAAGCCGGTTTATCGAGCAAAATTCGCACAATTGAGCAAAATTCGCACGAATGTGTCGTGAGGCGGAAGCGCGCTCAGTCCTGCGCGTAGGCCAGCGTGGACAGCAGCGCGATTTCGGCGCGCCGCGAATCGAGCCGGGTGTGCTGCACGACAATCGGGAGGTCGGCCTCGAACACCGACGCATAGTCGGTGTCGAGCGGGATCGGCTCGGGTTCCTTCAGGTCGTTGAAGCGCAGATGTAGCGTGCGGCGCGCGGGCACCGTCACGCGATAGACAATGGGCTCGCGGTTGGCGAAGAACACCGTCAGCACGATGTGGGCGTCGCGGTCGTTGACGTTGAGGATGCAGGCGGTCTCGTGCGAGAGCAAGGCGCGGTCCTGCGAGACGCTTTGCGAGGGGATATAGCCTTCGGGAATCGCCCAGCGCGTCCTGCCAATGGCCTTCATGGTCGGCTCCTCATCTGTCTGGCGACGGCGGACACCGGACCGGCATCGCGCAGGCCGCCCGCGGGAACGGGCGGCATGATACGCGCGCGCCCGGTCAGCGCGCCGAGAAATTTTCCGGGCCATTGCCCGATATCGTTGGCGAGCAACGTCTGCCGCATGGCGCGCTGGCGCGCGCGCCTCTCTTCGAGCGGCATCGACATGGCGCGATTGATCGCGAGCGCGACGCTGTCGGTGTCGTAGGGATTGACCAGCAGCGCCGGCCGGCATTCCACGGCCGCGCCGGCAAAGCGCGACAGGATGAGCACGCCGGGATCGTCGTCGTCCTGGGCGGCGACGAATTCCTTGGCGACGAGATTCATGCCGTCGCGCAGCGGCGTCACCAGCGCCGCGCGCGCCTTGCGATAGAGGCCGGCGAGCTGCGCCTGGCTGTGCGTGCGGTTGACGTAGCGGATCGGGGTCCAGTTCGCCTCGCCGTACGCGCCGTTGACCTGCCCGACCTTGGCGCTCACGAGCTGGTCCATGGCGGTATATTCGCGGATGTCGGAGCGGCTCTTGGGCGTGATCTGCAGGAAGGTGACGTTGTTGCGCCATTCCGGATGCTCGGCGAGGAAGCGCTCGAAGGCGTCCATGCGCTGTTCGATGCCTTTCGAATAATCGAGTCGGTCGACGCCGATGATCATGGCGCGTCCGGACAGGCTCGCCGTGACGCTCGCGACGAACCCCGATTCGGCCGACCGCTGCGCCAGCCGGCTGAACGCCTCGGTCTCCACCCCGACCGGAAAAGCGCCGACGCGTACGCGCCGTTCGCCGGTGTCGAAGCCGTCCTCGGCATCACCGGGAAACGCGGTCTCGCTTTCGAGATAGCGGGCGAAATTGGTGGCGTCGGTGACGGTCTGGAAGCCGACGAGGTCGTAATGGCATAGCGCCAGCACGATGCGCTCGTGCTGCGGCAGGGCGGTGACGATCTCGGACGGCGGGAACGGGATGTGCAGGAAGAAGCCGATTTTGTTGCTGTGCCCGCGCTCGCGCAGCGCCCGCGCCAGCGCCAGGAAATGATAGTCGTGCACCCAGACGATGTCGTCGGGGCGCAGGAGCTTGTGCAACTCGTCGGCGAAGCGCTCGTTGACGCGCAGATAGCCCGACAGGTCGCGGCGCGAGAACTCGGCGAGGTCGAGCCGGTAATGCAGGATCGGCCACAGCACGCGGTTGGCGAAGCCGTTGTAATATTCCTGATAGTCCTCGCGCGGCAGGTCGGTGACGACATAGGTGATGCCGTCCTGCTCCACCGTGCGCGTCTCGCCGCCCTTTGCGGTCGCGCGTCCGCTCCATCCGAACCAGATGCCCGGATTGCGGCGCAGGGCCGCGCGCAGCGCGATGGCGAGCCCGCCGGCATGCGTTCCCGATTTCGGCACCGCCACGCGGTTGGAGACGACGATCAGCCGCGCCAATAGCGATCCTCCCAGCTTCGCGACAGGCGCATGGCCGAAAGGACCAGTCCGGCCATGGAATAGGTCTGCGGGAAATTCCCGCACAGCGCGCCCGTGCGGATGTCGATATCTTCAGACAGAAGACCATAGCGATTGCGGTATTGCAGCGCGTCGACGAACAGGTCGCGCGCTTCCTGCCGGCGGCCGGCCGCCCACCAGGCGTCGATCAGCCAGAAGCGGCAGACCAGGAAGGCCGATTCCGGCATGCCGAAATCGTCGGCGCTGGCATAACGCATGACGTGATGGCCGCGCAGCAACTCGCGCTCGATCATATCGAGCGTGGAGATGAAGCGCGGATCGTTGGCTTCGATCGCGCCGAGCTCGGGAAGCAGCAGCACGCTGGCGTCAAGCTCGTCGGACTCGAAGGCGGCCGTGAAGGCCCTCCGCTTCTCGTTCCAGGCGCGCGCGAGCAGCGCCGAAAGAATGCGGTCGGCGGCATCGTTCCAGTACTGGACGCGGTCGAGGAAGCCGAGCGTCTGCGCGATGGCGGCCAGCCGGCTACAGCCCGCCCAGCACATCGCCACCGAATGGGTGTGGATGCGGCTGCGGCCGCGATATTCCCAAATGCCGGCATCGGGCTCGAGCGCGAGGCGCTTGGCGTGATCGCCCATCCGCTCCAGCAGGCGGAACAGCGATTCGTCTCCCGGCGCCGGCAGCCGGCGGTCGAAGAACATCGGCATGGTCGCCAGAATGATGCTGCCATAGGTGTCGTGCTGGGCCTGCAGCGCGGCGGCGTTGCCGATGCGCACCGGCCCGTCGCAGCGGAAGCCCTTGAGCTGCGGCGCATCCCATTCGTCCATCGGGTCGCTCGGAATCACGCTGTAGACCGGACGCAGCGAATCGGTCTCGCCGGAAGCGATGTTGAGGATGAAGAAGATGAAGTCTTCCATCGTCTGGGTGGCGCCGATGCGGTTGAGCGCCTTGACCACGAAGAAGGCGTCGCGCAACCAGCAATGCCGGTAATCCCAGTTGCGGCGTGAGCCCGGCGCTTCTGGGATCGAGGTGGTGAGCGCGGCGACGATGCCGCCGGTCTCCTCGAAATTGGAGAGCTTGAGCGTGATCGCGGCGCGGATCATGACGTCCTGCCAGTCGTAGGACAGGTTGAGCCGGCGCACCCATTCGCGCCAGTAGTCGCGGGTGCGGTCGCGGAAATCCTGGCAGGTCTTGCCGATGGCGGAAGGAAACGGCTCGTCGGCGCTGAGGATCATGTGCACCGGGCGGGTGAGCACGAACGACGCCTCGCGGTCGACATAGGAGAGCGGCGCGTCGGTCGTCAGGCGCATCTGCGCGATGCCGCCCCAATAGCGGATATGGCTCGAGCCGATCGCGCGGTTGGCGATCGGCATGCCGTGCTCGTGCGCGGGGCGGAAGCGGATGGTGATGCGCGGGGTGCCGGCGATCGGCTCGATGATGCGGATGAGCTGCGGCGGCCGGAAGACGCGGTCGAAATTCTGGAAGCGCGGCGCGAAATCCGTCACCCGGATCGCGGCGCCCTTCGCGTCGGTCAGCACCGTCTCCACGATCGCAGTGTTGCGCACGTAATCGGAGCGCGTCTCGGCGAGGTCTTCAAGCACGACGTCGCAGAAGCCCTTCTCCTCGTCGCCGGACAGCAGGCGGCAGAACAGCGGATCGCCGTCGAAGCGCGGAAAGCACCACCACACGATGCGCGTGCCGGGATCGACCAGGGCGGCGGTGCGCCCGTTGCCGATGACGGCAAGATCGAGTCCGTAATCGGTCGTCATCGCAGCGCTCCGCTGTCGTCGCGGGCCAGGTGGGCCAGCCAGCGGCGGACATGTTTGGGGCCGTCGAAATTGAACGACGTGCCGGGAATGTGACCGCCGACAGAGAATCCGACGCCGTCAAATTCCGGCAGGGCCTTGAATGCGGCGTGATCGGTGATGTCGTCGCCGACGAAGACCGGCTTGCGGCCGGCGAACGGCGGATGCGCCATCAGGTGGCGCAGGCCCGATCCCTTGTCGAAGCCGCGCGGCTTGATCTCGATGACGGACTTGCCGGGCAGGATTTCGAGCATGCCGGCGCCGGCGCGCTCGGAGAGATCGACGACGGCATTCATCACCGCGCCGCCGAGTTCGGGCGCCAGCCGGTAATGCAGTGCGAGCGAGTAATCCTTGTCCTCGACGATGATGCCGTTGCCGAGCATCGCAATGCGGGCGAACTGGCGCTTGAGCACGGGATCGAGCGCGGGAACATACTGGCGGGTGGCGCCGCCGGCGGTGCTGCGCACCTCCGCGCCGTGACCGCCCGCGGCCGCGAGCCGCAGCGGTGCGAACAGGCGGTCGATGTCGGCGATTGGCCGGCCGGAGACGAAGGCGACCGCGCCGTGGAAGAGGCGCGCCAGATGCGTCAGCGTGTCACGCAGCTCCTCGGGCACGACCACGTCCTGCGGGCGCGGCGCAATGTCGAGCAGGGTGCCGTCGACGTCGAGCATGAATGCGGCCGGCGCGGGAAGGACGGGCCGCAGGCGGCGCTGGGGATCTTCAGGGCGGTCGCTACTTTCGGGGTCTGCGACCGGCGATGGTATTCTTTTCATCGTTGTGTCGTCGCTCGCGCAGCTGTTGACCAGGCCCCAAAGTTGGCCGGGCCCCAAGAAAGAACGCGCAGCCGGCGCGTGCGCCGCGCCCCGCGATCACGGGCCGAAATGTCATGTTGCAACGCACAGGTTCCGAGAAAGTTCCCGCCGTCTCCATACGGTCCGAAACGGGCCACAAACTCGCCGCCCGCGGTCGGCGCGGCGTCCGGCCGGGTCCGGGCGGTGCGGCAGGGTGCGGCCGTCGCCGCTTGACGGGGCGGGGCGGCCTTTCTACAATTTAACCATTCAGTTAATAAAGGATGCGTCATGGCGGGGGTGGCATGTCGCAGCGTTGCAGGTCGGCGGACTGGGCGATCGCCGTGTGCAGTCGCGGATGGATGCCACCCGTGCTTTATCCTTGACGGCCGTACCGGCCCGGTATTCGTGACACGCATGCGATCCGCCGGGCGCGTGTCGTCGCGTCCGTCGCTCATCCGCTAGCCGACCGAGAGCCATGTATCCCCGATTTGTCGTCCGCGATATCGCTCTCACCGAACGCCCGGTCGCGTTCCGGCGTCCGTTCCGCTTCGGCGACGTGACGCTCGAGGCCGCGCCGGAAGCGATCGTGCATGCCACGATCGAGCTCGAGGACGGCCGGCGCGCGACCGGCGCCGCCGCCGAGCTGATGGCGCCGAAATGGTTCAACCGCAATCCCGCGCTGTCGCCGGAGGAAACCGTCGCCCAGCTTCGCTGCGCACTCGAATTCGCGCGCGAACTCTATCTCAAGCATTCCTTCGACACCGCGTTCGGCCTGCATGCCGCCTGCTGCGAGCACCAGATCGCGCGCTGCGCGCGGGCGGATATCCCGGCGCTCGCCGCCGCGTTCGGGCCGGCGGAGCTCGACAAGGCGATCCTCGACGCGCTGCTGCGCGCGGCGAACCTCGACGCCTATACGGGCCTCAAGAACAATCTCGCCGGCCTCGATGCGCGCCTGACGCCGGACATTAACGACGGTATCATCGGGAACTTCCTGGCGTCGCGCACGCCCGTCGCGCGCCTGCTCGTGCGTCACACGGTCGGGCTCGACGATACGGTCGAGGAACTGGCCGCGACCTGCGCGACGACCGGCTGCCGCTATTTCAAGGTCAAGCTCTCGGGCGACCCTGCGCACGACCGCGACCGGCTGGCGCAGGTGGCGCAGATGCTGGAAGCGCTCGCGCTCGATTACCGTCTGACGCTCGATGCCAACGAGCAATATCCCTCGCATGCCGCGCTCAGCGCGCTGGTGCGCGCGCTGCTCGACGACGACGCCTTCTCCGAAGTGGTCCAGCGCCTGCTCTATATCGAGCAGCCGCTGCCGCGCGCAATGACCTGGGAGGTTCCGCTCGGCGAACTTGCGCGCAGCTTCGCTTTCGTCATCGACGAATCGGACGCGGGCTACGACGCCTTCCCGCGCGCGCTCAAGCTCGGCTATCGCGGCATCTCCTCGAAAGCCTGCAAGGGAATTTACAAGTCGCTGCTCAATGGCGCCCGCGCCGCCTACTGGAACGCGATGGACAGCGCACGCGCCTTCCTCACCGCCGAGGATCTCACCTGCCAGCCGGGTCTCTCGCTGCAGCAGGACACCGCGCTCGCCGCCTTCCACGGCGTGATCCATGCCGAGCGCAACGGCCATCATTATGTCGACGGCTTTGCGGCGGCGCCGGAGCCGGAAGCGCGCGCGTTCCTTGCGCGCCATCCCGATCTCTACGAGCGTACGGGCGGCGTCGTGCGGCTTGCGTTGCGTGACGGCGCCATCAATTTCTCCTCGCTCGGCCGCGCAGCCGGCTTCGCGTCCGCCGTTGCGCCGGACGAGGTCGGCCGGCGCGCCGGCGAAACGCATTCCGACACAGCGAAAGGTTACGGCACGTGAGCAGCAAGCGTCTCGGCATCATCATGCACGGCGTCACCGGCCGGATGGGGACCAACCAGCACCTCATCCGCTCGATCGTGGCGATCCGCAACCAGGGCGGCGTCCTCCTGTCGGACGGCACCCGCGTCATGCCTGATCCGATCCTGGTCGGGCGCAATCCCGACAAGGTCAGCGCGCTGGCGCAGCAATACGGCATCACCCGCTGGGCGACCGATCTCGACAAGGTGCTGCACAGTCCGGAGGACGAGATCTTCTTCGACGCCGGCACGACGCAGATGCGGCCCGGTCTGCTGGAGCGCGCGCTTTCGGCCGGCAAGCACATCTATTGCGAGAAGCCGATCGCCACCGATCTTGCCTCCGCGCTGGAGGCCTGCAGGCGCGCGAAGCAGTCGGGCCTGAAGAACGGCGTCGTGCAGGACAAGCTGTTCCTGCCCGGCCTGCTCAAGCTCAAGATGCTGCGCGAGTCCGGCTTCTTCGGGCGTATGCTCTCGGTGCGCGGCGAGTTCGGCTACTGGGTGTTCGAGGGCGACTGGCAGACGGCGCAGCGCCCGTCCTGGAACTACCGCAGCGAGGACGGCGGCGGCATCATCCTCGACATGATCTGCCACTGGCGCTACGTGCTCGACAATCTGTTCGGCGAGGTCAGGAGCGTGAGCTGCCTGGGCGCGCGGCATATCCCGGAGCGCTGGGACGAGAACGGCAAGCACTACGAGGCGACCGCCGATGACGCCGCCTATGCGACCTTCGAGCTTGAAGGCGGCGTGATTGCGCACGTCAACTCGTCGTGGTGCGTGCGGGTCTATCGCGACGACCTCGTGACCTTTCAGGTCGACGGCGTCAACGGCTCGGCGGTGGCCGGTCTCTCCGAATGCATGATCCAGCCGCGCCAGGGCACGCCGCGACCGGTCTGGAATCCGGACGAGAGGCGGCTGCACGATTTCTACGGCGACTGGCAGCCGGTGCCGGACAACCAGGCCTACGACAACGGCTTCAAGGTGCAGTGGGAGATGTTCATCCGCCATGTCGCGGAGAACGCGCCCTACAAACACACGCTCATCGAAGGCGCTAAGGGCGTCCAGCTTGTCGAATGCGCGCTGCAGAGCTGGAAGGAGCGGCGCTGGGTCGATGTGCCTGCGCTCTCGCTGTGAGGCGACGAACGCCGCAAGCCGGCAACAACGAGGTGTGCCATGAACCGCTATGAGCGTGCCGGCCAGTCGCTCTCCATCCGGTTGCCGCGCACGGACCGCACGCTTGAGGATTTCCGCCTCTCGCAGGCGCGCGACTTTCCGGTGCGTCTCGAACGTCCGCTCAACCGCGTCGCCTTTGCGGCGGCGCATGTGGTCGCCGATCCGCTTGCCGAATGCGATCCTTGGCTCGACGCCGCGATCGACTGGGAGCGCACGATCGCGTTCCGCGAGCATCTGTGGGACCTCGGCTTCGGCGTCGCCGAGGCGATGGACACCGCGCAGCGCGGCATGGGCCTGAGCTGGCCGGATTCGCTGGAGCTGATCCGGCGCTCGGTCGAAGCCGCCAGGGCGCGCAAGGCGAGCGTGTTCTCGGGCGCCGGCACCGACCATCTGCCGCCGGAGGCCGCGAAATCGCTCGACGACGTGATCCGCGCCTACGAGGAGCAGGTCGGCGCCATCGAGGCGTTCGGCGGGCGCATCATCCTGATGGCGTCGCGGGCGCTCGCCCGCGTCGCGCGTTCGCCCGACGATTACCGCAAGGTCTATGACCGCATTCTCGCGCAGGTGCGCGAACCGGTGATTATCCATTGGCTTGGCGACATGTTCGATCCTGCGCTCGCCGGCTATTGGGGCGCGGCAGACCTTGATGCGGCGATGGACACCGCGACCGCGATCATCAACGACAATGCCGGCAAGGTCGATGGCGTGAAAATCTCGCTGCTCGACAAGAACAAGGAGATCGCGATGCGGCGCCGGCTCAGCAGCGGCATCCGCATGTATACCGGTGACGATTTCAACTATGCCGAACTGATCGCCGGCGACGCGCAGGGACATTCGGACGCGCTGCTCGGCATTTTTGGTGCGATCGCGCCGGCGGCGTCCGCCGCGCTCGCCTCGCTTGCCGCCGGCGACCGCAAGGCGTTCGACGAGATTCTCGCGCCGACGGTGCCGCTGTCACGGCACATTTTCCGGGCGCCGACGCGCTTCTACAAGACCGGCGTGGTGTTCATGGCCTATCTCAACGGTCATCAGGATCATTTCACCATGATCGGCGGACAGGAGAGCGCGCGTTCGACGCTGCATCTTGCAGACATTCTCCGCCTCGCCGATGCCGCCGGTCTGCTGCGCGATCCGGAGCTTGCAGTCGCGCGCATGCGCACCGTGCTTGCCGCGCGCGGCGTGGACGGCTAAGCCGCGATAGTCCGGATGCGCGACTTTTCCAGCGATCATCGTTTCCTGTCGATCAATACCGCGACCGTGCGCAAGCAGGGCGACTTCGTCGCCATCGTGGAGGCCTGCGCGCGGCATGGCATCCGCGCCGTATCGCCGTGGCGCGATCAGGTCGCCCATGTCGGTCTCGATCGGGCGGTGAAGGCGGTGCGCGACGCAGGCCTCGATCTGTCGGGCTATTGCCGCGGCGGCATGTTCACCGCCGACGCGGCCCATCGCCAGCAGGCGCGCGACGACAACCGGCGCGCGGTCGACGAGGCGAAGGCGCTCAGCGCGCCCTGCCTCGTGCTCGTGGTCGGCGGACTGCCGCAATATTCGCGCCCGGGCAGCGCGCCGAGCCGCGACCTCGCGGCCGCGCAGGCCATGGTCGAGGAGGAGATTGCCGCTCTGCTCGACTACGCCAAAAGCGCAAACATGCCGCTTGCGGTCGAGCCGCTGCATCCGATGTATGCGGCCGACCGCGCCTGCGTGAATTCCACGCGGCAGGCGCTCGACATCTGCGACCGGATCGATCCGGCGGGCTCCGGCGTCATCGGCGTGGCGATCGACACCTATCATGTCTGGTGGGACTTCGAGCTGTTCGACCAGATCCGCCGCGCCGGGCGGAAACGGCTCTTGGCGTTTCATGTCTGCGACTGGCTGGTGCCGACGCGCGACCTTCTGCTCGATCGCGGCATGATGGGCGACGGTGTGATCGATCTGCCCAAGGCGCGCGCCACGGTCGAAGCCGAAGGCTTCGGCGGCTATGTGGAAGTCGAGATCTTTTCCGAAGACTGGTGGGCGCGTCCGATGGACGAGGTGCTCGCAACCTGCATCGAGCGGTTCCGCACGGTGGTCTGAGCGCCGCAGCGGCGGACGGGAACCCGGCCGCGCGCGAAACGTTATCGGCTCACTTTCTTTCCATAATGGAGGTGAACGATGGACTGGAACCGCATCGAAGGAAACTGGAAGCAGGTCAAAGGCAAGGTCAAGGAACAATGGGGGCGGCTGACCGACGACGATCTCGACGTGATCGGCGGCCGGCGCGACCAGCTTGAGGGAAAGATCCAGGAACGCTACGGCCTTGCCAAGGACCAGGTGCGCAAGGACATCGACAACTGGTACAGCACGCAGCGCTGGTAAGCGTCGCCGTGTCACGAAGCAAGAAGACTCCCCCGACGGGGAGTCTTTTTGTTTGTCTGTGTTGTAGGTTGTTCGCACCGCGCTGTGTTGCGCACTAAAGATTTCCTTTACCGTTTTCCTTGCCCGCTTCTTTACCGTCCGCCGAACGATGCGCCGGGCGGCGCGCGCCACTTAAGCCTCCCTTCTCCTTCATCCGCTAGCTGTCGATGCCAAAGACCGGACAGGACCGGAGCGCTCTCCGGCCGATGGTCCGGGTCGCGAGGCGTCGGCCATGTCGTTTCTGTTACGTGTGCGGAGCACGGCACTCGCCGCGTGCGCGGTTATGTTGCTGGCGGGTCATGCCGCCGCACAGGCGCCGCTGCGGCTTGCCGCATTGGCGCCGGCTGCGTCCCCTGCACAGCCCGAAGGACGGGCGATGCGCACGGATCCTTTTGTCGGCCGGGACTGGCGCGCGGCGTCCGGACCGCTGGTCGCCAAATGGAACCTCGCCACGCGCGACCTCGAGCGCGACCGTCTCGCGCTTGCGCGCTGCCGCAGCGATGAAGAACAATGCGACGCGGCGTCCCGGCGGATGCTTGCCATCGTCACGGCCGTCGGCGATCGGCACGGCCGCGCGCGCATCGGTCATCTCAACCGCGCCATCAACCTCTCGATCCGCCCGGCAAGCGACGCGGCGCAGTTCGGCGTGCCCGACCGTTGGTCGCCGCCGCTCGTAACGCTCTCCGCCGGACGCGGCGACTGCGAGGATTATGCGCTCGCCAAATATCTGGCGCTGCGCGAAGCCGGCTTCGCCGCGAGCGAGCTTCGGCTCGTTATCGTGCGGCTGCCACTGTCGGGCATCGACCATGCGGTGCTGGCCGTGCGCCACGAGGGCCGCTGGCTCATTCTCGACAACCGGCGGCTGGCGCTGCTCGATGCCGGGGATATCGACGGCGAGCCGCTGTTCGTGTTCGGCGAGGATGCGGTCCGCGCACGCGATGCGCATCTGGCGATGGCGGATGCGGGCGAGGGCGATCCGGCGGCGGGCAGCGCGACGGGCGAACTGCCCGTGCTGATGTGAGGCGCGCCGGGACCCCACACTTGATTGTCTGGCTTGCCGCCTGTGCGGGAATGAGCGGAGCGGAATGCGTTCCAATTTAAATAGATCGCACGCTAATTCACCGGCCGCAAACCGGCGGCAACAAGCTGTTCCTTCTGGCGCTCGACGATGCCTTCAAGGCGCGCGATGTTCTGCAGCAGGCGCTCGCTCGTCAGCTTGAGGAAATAGAATCCGAAATCGGGGTCCTGGAAATACAGTTCGAGGATCTTGTCGTAGGTGACGGTGAGAACCTCGCCGTCCTCGATGCATTCGATGCTCTGGGTGCGGCGGCTGTCCGGGGTGAGGAATCCGAGTTCGCCCATCAGGCGGCCGGGCGGCAGCTCGACGCCGAGTTCGCTGACCAGGAAACGTCCGCTCACCGTGTAGAACATCTCGATCGCGCGGTCGCCCTTGCGGAACAGCACGTCGCCGGTCTTGAAGCGCCGCCGTTTCATGAACGGCTTGAGCCAGTCCATCGACAGGTCGCCCTGCGCGGAGGTGCGCACCTTGCGGATCAGGTCGCGCAACTGGACCAGGCGGACCAGATTGATCGGCAACAGTCCGAGATACATGAGGAAGGTCGGGAGCGCGGGCGCCAGATAGCCGTACATCATGAAGAAGAAACTGGAGACGATGTTGGCGAGACGCAGGTTGACCATCGTCTTGGCATAAAGCGTCGCGACGAAGAAGGCGGCGCCGATCAAGCCGAACACGGCGGCAAGGTCCATCTTCGATCGCGCGAACGCGATCAGCTCGTTGAGCGCGCCCTCGAACGTCAGACCGAACAAGTCCATTGCACCCCCCAAAGGCGTGGAAATCGTCGTGCGCTACAGCGATCCCGGCGAGCCGAACACTTCCATGGCGACGCAAGATCGGCAATTCAATTCCTTCACGGCGCAAGACCCGCGGCAAGCCGGCGCCACGCTAAAGTTCAATCACGTCGCCTTCGATGGCGGTGCGCGTTCCCGGCCGCACCGCCTGCGCCTGGGCGGCGACCGCCGTCATGAAAGCGTCATCGTGCTCGGGCGCGTGATGGAAGAGGCAGAAAGTCCGCACATCCGCGGCGTCGGCGAGCGCAAGTCCCTGCCGCCAGCTCGAATGGCCCCAGTCGGCCTTGGCGCCGATCTCCTCGTCGGTATAGGCGCAGTCGTAGATGGCGAGATCGGCGCCGCGCGCCAGCGCGACGAGTTCGGAGGCCGGACCGCCCGGTCGGATTTCGTTATCGGTGAGATAGGCGAGCGAGCGTCCGGCGAAATCGATGCGGTAGCCGGTGGCGCCGCCGGGATGATCGAGCGGCGCGGTGCGCACCCTGATGCCGCCGCCGATCTCGATCGTCTCGCCGGCGCGGAAGTCGCGATAGTCGATCGCGGCCTGGAACACCTCGACCTCGATCGGAAACAGCGGATGGCTCATCAGGCTGCGCAGTGCGTCTTCCAGCGTGAGCGCCGGCAGCAGATGTCCGGCCCAGAGCCGGAAGCGGTGCGTGGGCGCATAGAAGGGCGCGAAGAAGGGCAGGCCGCCGACATGATCGATATGGCAATGGCTGAGCAGGATGTCGGCGTCGAGCGCTTCACCTCGCCGCATCAGCACGTCGCCGAGCGCGCGCATGCCGGTGCCGCCGTCGCAGATGATCAGGCGGTCGCCGCAGCGCACTTCCACGCAGGCGGTGTTGCCGCCGAACCGCGCTGTGTCCGGACCCGGACACGGGATGCTGCCGCGCACGCCCCAGAACCGAACCGTGAATGTCTGCGTCATGGAAAGGCCCGGACCGGTTGCAGCAAGGCTATTTGGTGTCGAAGGCGAACGCGCCGTTCCAGTCGTCGGCCGGCGAGCTCTGCCGGAACGCGCGGATGCGCGACGAGTATAGGTCGTTGAGCCGCTGCAGGCCAAAGTCTTTCATCTCGCCGGCTGCGCGGTCGAGTGCGGCCTGCGCGGCGTCCCAGTCGCGGGCGCGGAAACGCGCGAGCATGGCGGAATTGATCTCCTGCAAGGCGCGGAAAGCGGGCGAGGCAGCGACCCCGGTGTCGCCGACGATCGCGTAGATGCGCTCGGGCTCTGTCTTGCCCTTCACCGTGATCAGATCGAGTTCGAGTGCGGCCACCAGTCCGGCCGTTTTCGCGATCGTGCGCTCGCCGGCGAGAATCGCAACCCCGTAATCCTTGGTGCGGCTTTCGATGCGCGAGGCGAGATTCACCGGATCGCCAAGCACCGAATAATCGAAACGAAGCTGCGAGCCCATATTGCCGACGACGCACAGCCCGGTATTGATGCCGATACCGATACGGATCGGGAGGAAAGGGATGCCGGCAAGCCGCGCCTCTTCGGCGCGCACGGCGTTGAGCTCCTCCACGCTGCGGACCATGTCGAGTGCGGCGAGACAGGCATTATGCTCATGGTCGGGGTCGTCGAGCGGCGCGTTCCAGAACGCCATGATCGCATCGCCCATGTATTTGTCGATCGTGCCCTTGCGCCCGATAATGGCGTTGGTCAGCGGCGTGAGGAAACGGTTCATCAATTGGGTCAGGCCCTGCGGATCGCGCTTGAACGATTCGGAGATTGCGGTGAAGTCGCGCACGTCGCTGAACATGACGGTCATGGTGCGCTCTTCGCCGCCGAGCACGAGCTTCTCGGGCGACTGGGCGAGCTGCTCGACGAGCGCGGGCGACAGATACTGGCCGAAAGCCTGGCGGATGCGGCGGCGGTCCTTCTGCTCGCGCACATAGCTGATGAAGACGAGCGTGACATAGATCAGCAGGCTCGCAAGCAGCGGAAAGGTAAAATCGAGCAGCAGGCCGGAGCGGTCGAACAAGAACCACGAACCTGCAATCAGGATGGCGGCGATGGCGGCACCGAGAACGAACAGCAGGCCCGCACCGATGACCGGCGCCAGCACGGCAATGACGGTTCCCACCGCGGCAATCGCGGCGAGTTCGGCGAGCTTGGCCCAGTTCGGATGCGAGAGCACGGCTCTGGCGAGAATGCTTTCGAGCACCTGGGCGTGGATTTCGACGCCCGGGATCGCCGGATCGAGCGGCGTGGTCTTGATGTCGAGCAGGCCGACCGACGAAGTGCCGATCAGCACAAGTTTGCCACGGAAGCGCTCCGCCGGTACGCGACCCTCGACGAGGTCTTTCGCCGAGACATAGCGGGCGGGATCGTGCGGGCCGAAATGGATCCAGAGCTGGCCGTTGCGGTCGGTCGGAATCTCCAGTCCCGGTACGGCGACGCTTTTGACGCCGGCGGCATCGGTGCGCACTAGGATCGCGCCGGAATCGGTCACCGCGCGCAGAATATCGAGGGTCAGCGCCGGCGCGACGATACCGCCGGCTTTCACGATCAGCGGCAGGCGGCGCACGACGCCGTCGCGCTCGTTGCGGATGGTGAGCAGGCCGCGCCCGGCGGCAGCCTGTTCCAGCACCGGAACATTCGTCAACAGGCCGAGATAGGTGATCAGATAGGGCGAGGGGTCGGGCCCGACCGTCGCGATGCCCGAACGCGGCATCGAAGGGTCGGGCGTCGTCGTTGCGAGAATGCCGGACTGGCCGAGCACCGCGCGCGTGCCGCGTAACGCGTTCGCCAGCATGTCGTCGTTGCTCGGCAGCTTCTCCAGCTTCTCCTTCGTGTCCGGATCGAGATCGCGCAGCGCCCGTGCGACATTGGCCGGCGACATGCGGTCGCGCTCGGCAAAGATGACGTCGAAGCCGATGGCGACGCTGCCGTGCGCCTTCAGCCGGTCCACCATGTCGGCGACCAGCGTGCGCGGCCACGGCCATTGGCCGAAGGCGCGCAGGCTTGCCTCGTCGATATCGACGATCGTGACCGGGCGCTGGTACGGGATGCGCGGCTTCAGCGCCTGATAATAGTCGAACGCCCGCAGGCGCAGATTTTCCAGCGGCGCGGGGTCCCAGATCCGCAGCGCGACCATCGCCGCGAGCAGCACGAAGCCTGTCGTGCGCCGCACCCCGAACCAGCGGCGCAGGCGCGAGCGCGGGCGTCGGCGCGGCCTCTGCTTCAGGCGAGCGGCAAGAGCGGACAGACGCAGCCGCCGCCGCGTCGCGGTGGCGGACGGTGCGTTATTTTTCACGGAAGGCGCGTGTGAGCTGGTCGTAGAACGGCTTGGTCAGATAGGACATCACCGTGCGCTGCCCGGTCTGCACGAATGCCTCGACCGGCATGCCGGGCACGAGACGGACGTCGCCGAGCCTTGCGATCTCCTGCGGCGTCATGCCGAGACGGATCGTGTAATAGCTCGTGCCGGTGCGCGCGTCGGTCGTGATGTCGGCGGAGATGCGGGTGACGGTGCCGTAGATTTCCGGCGTCGTGCGCTGGTTGAAGGTGGTGAAGCGCAGCAGCGTCTTCTGGCCGATATGGAGCTGATCGATGTCCTGCGGGTTGACCCTGGCCTCAACCGTCAGCGTTTCGGCGTCGGGCACGATCATCATGATCGTGTCGCCGGCGGTGATGACGCCGCCGACGGTGTGCACGTTGGACTGGAAGACGGTGCCGTCCTGCGGCGCGCGAATCTCGATGCGCTTGAGCTGGTCTTCCGCGGTCACCTTGCGCTCGACGAACTCGCCGATCTTGCCGTCGACGTCGCGCAATTCGCGCGCCACCTCGCTCGACAATTCCTGGTCGATCTGCAGCATCTGCAGTTCGTGCTCGGAAATCCTGCCGCGCGATTGCGCGACCGAGGCGATCAATTGTCCGCGCTCGCCCTCGAGCCGCGTCGCCTCGCGCTCGAGCGAGGTGAGGCGGTTGATCTGGACAAGGTTCTTCTGGAACAGATCGCGCACGCCGGTGAGCTCGCGCTCGATCAGCGCGATTTCCTTGGCCTTGGCGGTCTGCTGGGCGGTCAGGCCGCCGATCTCTTCCTGCAACTGGGCGACGCGCTGGCGCAGTTGCGACTTCTGCCCGACGCGGGCGGTGCGGCGCAATTCGAACAATTTACGCTCACTCGCCATCGCCGCGGCGGCGTCGGGATCGCCGTTCCTGGTCAGCAATTCGTCGGGAAAGCGGATTTCTTCGGCGCCGTCGCGCTCGGCTTCGAGGCGCGCCTTGCGCGCGCGCAGTTCGATCAGGCCCTTGCTGACGATGGCGAGGTTGGCGCGGGTGACGGTCTCGTCGAGGCGCACCACAATGTCGCCGGCCTTGACGCGGTCGCCGTCGCGCACGCGCACCTCGCCGACGACGCCGCCGGTCGGGTGCTGCACCTTCTTGATGTTGGAATCGACGACGATCGATCCCGGCGCGATCAGCGCGCCGGACAATTCGGTGGTAGCCGCCCAGCCGCCGACGCCGCCGACCAGAATCAGCACGACGGTGACGCCGGCCACCAGATGGCGCTGGATGGAATCCTGGGTCTCGACCGACGCTTGCTTCATTGCGACGCGGCTCCCGCATCGGGGACGATCTTGAGCGGGCGCAGCATCGGCGCGCGCTGCAGCACCTTGTTGAGCACGTCGTCCTTCGGACCGAATATCTGCTGGCGGCCGCCGTTCATGACGAGGACCAGGTCGAGACCGGCGATCGCGCTCGGCCGGTGCGCGATCACGATCACGATGCCGCCGCGTTCGCGGATGCCGGCGATCGCCTTGGCGAGCGCTTCGTCGCCTTCGGCATCGAGATTGGAATTGGGCTCGTCGAGCACGACCAGGAACGGATCGCGATAGAGCGCGCGGGCGAGCGCGATGCGCTGGGCCTGGCCGGCGGAGAGGGCCGTGCCCTGCTCGCCGACTTCTGTCTCGTAGCCGTCGGGCATTTTCACGATCAGGTCGTGCACGCCTGCGGCCCTGGCCGCGGCGAGTACGTTTTCGGGTCTCGCGTCGCCCTCGAAGCGCGCGATATTTTGCGCGATGTTGCCGGAGAGAAGCTCGACGTCCTGCGGCAGGTAGCCGATGTGCCGGCCGCGCGCGTCCGGCGTCCATTGGTCAAGGGCGGCGCCGTCGAGGCGGATCGTGCCGCGCACGGGCGGCCATACGCCGACGAGGAGCCGCGCGAGGCAGGACTTGCCCGAGCCGCTCGGGCCGATGATGCCGAGGCCGTTGCCGGCATGCAGCGTGAAATGCACGTCCTGCACGACCGGCCGCTGCGTGCCGGACGCGACCGCGCTCACCGCTTCGACCGCAAGCGACTTCGTCGGCGTTTCGAGCGGCATCACCGCGGCCGCCTTCGGGAACAGCGCGAGCAGCTTGTTCAGGCGCCGCCAGCCCTGACGGGCATTGGCGAAACTCTTCCAGTTGGCAATGGCGAGATCGACCGGGGCGAGCGCGCGTGCGCTGAGAATGGAGCCCGCGATGATGATGCCCGCGGTCGCCTGCTGGTTGATCACGAGCCAGGCGCCGACCGCGAGCACGCCCGATTGCAGGATCATGCGGAAGACCTTGGAGACGGACCCGAGCCCGCCGGCGGTATCGCTCGCCTCGCGCTGGGTCGCCATGTAGCGGCGGTTGGCCTCGCCCCAGCGGGCGGCGACGCGGCCGACCATGCCCATGGCGGCAAGCGCCTCGGCGTTGCGCTGGCTCAGCTCGGCGATGCCGTTGCGCGCGAGCGCAAGATGCGCGGCCCGCTGCACCGGCCGGCGGGTGCGCAGTTCGGTGATGACGGTCAGCACCGCCAGCACGATCGCGCCCAGCAGCGCCGTGAGTCCGATCAGCGGATGGAACAGGAAACAGATGACGATATAGATCGGCAGCCAAGGCAGGTCGAAGAACGCGATCGGTCCCATGCCCGACAGGAACGAGCGCAGATTGTCGAGATCGCGCAGCGGCATCAGGCCGTCGCTGCGGTTGCCGGTGCGCAGCGGAATCTGGATCAGCGTCTCGTAGACGCGCCCGCTCAGCGCCTCGTCGAGGCTCGCACCGATACGCACCAGCACGCGCGCGCGGATGAGGTCGAGCACGCCCATGGCGACGAACAGCGTGATCGCGATGATGGTGAGGCCGACGAGCGTCGGCACGCTGCGGCTGGGCAGCACGCGGTCATAGACTTCCAGCATAAAGAAGGCGCCGGTCAGCATGAGGATATTGCTCATGCCGGAGAACACGGCGACGCCGATGAGCGCGTTGCGGCAGGCGGCGAGCGCTTCGGCGAGCTCCGAACGGCCGCTGCCGTAGGTGCGCGGGCTGAGGTTCGCTAACATGCCGGAAATCATCGCCAGCGCCTGCCGCCTCTGTCGCTTAAGGATCTCGCCGGCCCCGCCGGCCCGTCGCCTCAATGGTTAACGGTGCACGCTAATATGCCATGCAAGGCGCGTGCTGTCGCCGCTTCCGGAGCAAAGAAGGTTAACCGGGCGGCCTGCGGCGGCGCCTTCAGGCGACGCCCCCGCTCTGGAGATGGAACATGAAATGATCCGGCGTAAGGCCGGTGATGTCCTGAACCGTGACCTGGCTGCCAAAGCCGTACTGGATCACCGTACTGCCGCCCGACGTATCGATCGACAGATCGTCGATATCGAATACGCCGTCTTCGTTCTGGTCGCGGCCGAACAGCTCGATGACGTCGAAGTCCGGATTGAAGCCGACGATCGCGTCCTGGCCGTCGCCGGTACGGAACACGAACGTGTCGGCGCCGTCGCCCGCGATGAGCATGTCGTTGCCCTTGCCGCCGATGACGCGGGCGCCATAGGACAAGGCGGTCAACGTGTCGGCGCCCGTGGTGCCGCGCAGCGACGGCAGCGTGGTGAAGTCGAAATCGTCGAGGATCGCGTCGCCCGTGGTAAAGATGCTCACCGCGGTGAATGCCGGGGCGTCGGCAAGCAGCGCATCCAGTTCGCTCAAGGAGGATAACGGCCCGCTGTCGAACACGTGGCCAAAACCGCTTCCGTCAAAGCCAAAGACCGTGAACTGTTCGCCTTCGGCGAGCGAGAGCGACAGATCGTTGAGCCTGAATTCGGTTCCGTCGACCGACTGGATCGAGGTCGACGTCATGGATACCAGCGAAACGCCCTGCGAGGGGGCGTCCGGATCGTCCGAATTGTCGACGACGAGCGGCTGTTGCTGGAACCGCCAGAAATTGAACCCGCCGAAGCCCGGTGCCGCGCCGTAGCCATCGGGAACGCTCTCGCTCGTCGTCAGATCGTCGAAGTCGAGGACATCGTTCACCATCGGCGCGTAATAATAGGTATCGATCGTGCCGTCCGAACCGAGCGTGCCACCCGCGTAGATGTGCGTGTCGTCGGTTGCGATCCCGCGATACTCGTCGGTTCCCGATCCGCGCTCATTCTGGAGGGTCTGCAGGACATCTCCGGTCTCCGGATCGAGCTCGATCAGCGTCGCCGTGTCCGCGTTCGTGCCGACGGCGAACAGGTGACCCTGGAACATCGTGATTTCGTGGAGCGCGTCACTGTCGCTGCCGCCATCGAAGGTCGTCGACCACACGGCATAAGGCTCGTCTCCGCGGATGTCCCAGCGCGTCACGAGATAGTCGAAGGAGTCAGGCCCGGGCGTTCCCGCCACGCCGACGGTGTAGAGATCGTTGCCGGAGAGATGGATCCCGAGATAGCGGGATGCATAGCCGGCTTCGGCCTGGAACGTGCGCTCGAGAACCCAGTTACCGGCGGTGGAGATTTCCCACACGGTCGCCCGCATCCCGCCTTCCGGCGTGTATTCCATGCCGGCGACATAGAGCGTATCCTCACTGTAGGCGATCGCGTGACCATAGGTGTCGGCCGAGGTGTTGAACGAGATCTCTTCGCCCGGACCGTCGATATGCCCATCGCTCAGCTGATAGCGGGTGACCAGCAGGTCGGGACCGTTACCCGTGATCCAGCCCGTGGCGAAGATACTCTGTCCATCGGTGAAGACGTCGTCGAATTCTGCGTCAGGACCCAGAATCACGTCATCTGTGGGCCGGAAGACGCCGCCGTCGAACACGCCAAGTTGCAGAACGGCCGAGCCGTTGCTCGATCCGGCGGCGACGACGAACTTGTCGTGCGCGGCAATTGCATTCAGTGTCGTGTCGGCGAAGAAATACGGTTGAAAGCCTCCGTGCTCCGCGTTCTCGGCGGTGATGTAGGAGCCGGTCTCGGTCGTGAAGACGCCGAACAGCCACCCGTTGCTGTATGCGACGTCGCGGCCGGAATCGTCGCCCTGGAACGGGCTGAGCGTTGTCGTCTGCTGCAGAAAGAGGGTGGGTTCCGGTGGGCCCTCAATCGTGAGGGCGAAGGTCTCCGATACGGACCCGAATCCGTCGCTCGCCGTCACCCTGATGCTCAGCGTGTTGGCTTCCAGCGGCGTGCCGGAGAACGTGCGCGTTTGGGGATCGAACGACAGCCAGCTCGGCAGCGGATCGCCGTTCTCAAGCGTGGCGGAATAGACGAGAGAGCCGCTGTCAATGTCGGAGAAGGTGTCGTCGGCGAACTGGAACGAGAATTCCTCGTTAACGGCCGCCTGCTTGTCATCGATGGCGTTGGCGACCACCGGCGCGTCGTTGGAGCCGCGCACGGTGACGGTGATCGTCTGCGTATCGTTGGCGCCGTGGCTGTCGGTCACGCGGACGGTGAAGGTCTCGAAGCGCGTCTGTCCGAGCGCGAGCGAATCGGCCGCCTCTTCGTCGAGTTCGTAGGTCCAGTGGCCGTTGTCGTCGATCGACAGCGTGCCGTAGCGGCCGTTGACGGTGCCGTCCTGGTTCGCCTCCTGTCCGAAGCGCGGCACGATCGACCATGCATCATTGCCGGCGTCGTCGTCGGAATCGACGTCGAACTTGTAAAGCGTGCCGGACGCGGTCGCGTCGCCGCGCGGCCGACCCCAGAAATCCGTCCCCTCTTCGATTACGGTACCGAACGTCTGTCCGCCGAAAATCACCGGCGCGTCGTTGGTGCCCGTGATCTGGATGGTCAGCGTGGTGGTCGCGGTCAGCCCAAGCTCGTCGGTCACCGTATAGGTGAAGACGTCCTCGGCCGGCTCGCCGCGCGCCAGCGCCTGCGTGTCGGGATCCTGGTTGTTCAGCGTGTAGCGATAGCCGCCGCCCGCGAACATGACGAGGAAACCATAGGTGCCGAAGACAAAGGCGCCGACGCCGCTGTCGCTGCCTTCGCCGGTATCGCCGCGCGCGATGCCGATCACGGTCAGGCTGTCGCCCTCGTTGGTATCAGTGTCGTTGAGGAGCACGTTGCCGATGGCGATCGGATCGCCGGGCATCGGCCAGTTGCCGAACCAGACGCCCGATTCGCGCACCGTATCGGTGTCGGCGACGGCAACCGGCGTTGCGGTGCCGAGATCGCCGTCCGCAAAGCGCAGCGTCTCGACGTTGTAGACGGTGTCGGTGCCGTCCGGTGAATCGTCGCGCAGGTCGACGATGATGAAAGGATCGTCCTCGGTGCCGTTGCCGCAGATGAGATAATCGCTGCGCGCGCCGCTATAGACGGCGATGTCGTTGCCGTCGCTGCCGTCGATCGTGTCGTCGCCGGCGCCGCCGGTCAGGATGTCGCCGCCGCCGCACTGTCCGGTTTCGTAGACATATTCGGCTCCGAACGGGCCGTATACGATCGGCGCATAGTCGCCATAGAGCGTATCGTTGCCGGCGCCGCCGTCGATCGTGTCGTTGCCGGCGCGGCCGATCAGGATGTTGTCGCCGGAATTGCCGGTGAGGGTGTCGTCGCCGTCGCCGCCGGTCGCGTTCTCGATATTGACGAGCGTGTCGCTGCCGGTCTCGGCGCCGATCGCGGTCCCGGCGGCGAGATCGACGACGACGCCGGTCGTCGTGCTGGCGAAGCGGATCGTGTCGTTGCCGTCGCCGCCGTCGTAGAAGTCGTTGCCGCCGCCGTGGCCGGCGATGATCACGTCGTCGCCCGCGCCGGCATAAACCCAGTCGTCGCCGGCGGTGCCGGTGAGCAGGTCGTTGCCCGCCGTCCCGTTGATGATCGAGAACGTCGTCGTGATGGGCGGCGGTGGGGTGTCGGAGGTGTCGATCGGTCCGGTGGAGCCGGTATTGGAATTGCTGTTGCCGGAATTGCCGGAACTGCCCGAATTGCTGTTCGAGCCCGGGCCGCCGCCCTGCGGCGTGATCGTGACCGTGTAGGTGCCCGAGGGAATGATGGTCGTGCCCTGCGCGGTCTGCGTGTTCTGCGGATCGGTATTGTCGCCGCGGTTGGACGGGTCGGTCGGCTGCTGCTGCGGCAACTGGCCCGGATCGAACGGATTCTGCTGGCCCTGATCGAAAATCTGGAAGACCTGCTGGATGACCACAAGCTCCTGCGCCAGCTCGGCCGGGGTCTTCTGCACCTGCTGGGCGAGCACCTGCAGCGGGCCGACCGGGGTGACCACCCAGCCGATGGTGGAATTGTTCACGGTCGCGAGCAGCGCGCCGGTACCCTTGTCGTAGAGGTTGAACGAGCCGACGGTGCCGTTTGGCTCGACCATGACCGAGAACTTGGTCTGTCCGTTATTGGCGTTGATCTCCACCAGCACCGCGGTGCCGCGGATGCCCATGGTGGCGACCGGCGTGTCGACGCGCATGTCGCCGGTCTTGGCGACCTGGCCGGCGACAAAGCTGATCGAGCCCTGCACCAGGCTGATGAGGGCGGAATTGTTGCTGGCGCCGGCGCTGTAGACGAAATCGTTGAGCACCATGCGCGCATTGGCGGCGAGGCTGAACGCGGTGCCGTCGGAGAACACGATGCCGAGCGAGGCGCCCGCGCCGGTCTGCACCACGTCGCCCTTGAGGACGACGTCGCCGGTATTGAGCACGATGGTCACGCCGTTGCGCACGACGCTGGCATTGCCCTCGACCTTGTCGACGCGGCCGATCGGCGGATTGGCGGACGGCGCGGAGCCGGCCTGCGCATACTGGCCGGGCGCCAGCGGACCGGCGAGCGCTTCCACGACGGCGGGCGTGAGCGCGGCGCCTTCCGGCGAGAGCAGGGTCGCGCGCTTGTCGGTCCGGAAATAATCCTCGACCACGAAATGCGCGCCGTCGCGGCCGGTGATCGAGAGATCGTCGCCGACCCGCTTGAACGCGCCGTTGAACAGAAGATCCGCGTCGGGGATGGTGACGAAGTCGCCGGGCGCGTCGGCTTGCCGAAGGTCGAAACCCGCGGTCGCGCGGCCGAACGAGAATGAAGGCTCGTCGGGCGAGATCAGCGACCCGTGTTTCATGGAAAGCCCCCCAAGCGCCAGCGCCGGCTGTGTCCCGGCGCGACGTTGCGTCGTGGGTCAGCCATCCAATTGCGGATAATTTAGCGGAAAAGTGGCGGTTAATGAATGGTTGACGACCAAATTTTCGGCTTTTTACCGAAGTGGTTAGTTGCGTCGGTGACCATTCATTGCGCTGGAAAGCAGGCCTTCCGATACCGGCAGGACCGCTTCACTCGGCGGCCTGTTTCCATGTGTCGGCATGAGCCTTCGGCCGTGCCTTGCGGCGCAGCTCGGTCATTTCCTCGCGGTCGCGCACGCTGTTGCGCATGATCTGGTCGCGGCCGGCCAGATACTGGGGCGGGCAATGCTGGCTTTCGACCCCGTACCAGGCTGCCGCCCGCATGGTGAAGAAGGGGTCCACGAGATGCGGCCGGGCGAGCGCCACGAGGTCGGCGCGGCCGGCGGCGACGATGGTGTTGACCTGGTCGGCGGTCGTGATCGCCCCGACGCACATTGTCGCAAGCCCCGCCTCGTTGCGGATCTGGTCGGAGAACGGGGTCTGGTACATGCGGCCATAGACCGGCTGGGCGTCCGGCGTGGTCTGGCCGGTCGAGACGTCGATCAGGTCGCAGCCTGCGTCCGCAAACATGCGCGCCACCGCCACCGCGTCGTCGCCGGTCAGTCCGCCCTCCTGCCAGTCGGTCGCGGAGATGCGCACCGACATCGGCATGTCGTCGGGCCAGGCCTGTCGCATGGCGCGGAAGACCTCGAGCGGGAAGCGCATGCGGTTGTCGAGCGAGCCGCCATAGTCGTCGGTGCGCACATTGGTCAGTGGCGAGATGAAGCTTGCCAGCAGATAGCCGTGCGCGGCGTGCAGCTCGATCATGTCGAAGCCGGCGCGCACCGCGCGCTGAACCGAGGCGACATAATCAGTGACCACCCGGCCCATGTCGGCGCGCGTCATCTCGCGCGGCACCTGACTGTGCGGAAGATAGGGCAGCGGCGAGGCCGCGATGATCGGCCAGTTGTCCTGCGCTAGCGGCTGATCGCTGCCTTCCCAGCTCAGCCGGGTCGAGCCCTTGCGGCCGGCATGCCCGAGCTGCAGCGCGATCTTCGCCGCCGAATTGGCGTGCACGAAATCGACGATCCGCTTCCAGGCCGCCTCCTGCTCGTCGTTATAGAGACCGGTGCAGCCGGGCGAGATGCGCGCGTCCGCCGACACGTCGGTCATTTCCGTGAACAGCAGGCCGGCGCCGCCGATGGCGCGGCTGCCCAGATGCACGAGATGCCAGTCGTTGGGCACGCCGTCATGGGCCGAATACTGGCACATCGGCGACACCACGACGCGGTTGGCGAGCGTCATGCCGCGCAGCCGGAACGGCTGAAACATCGGCGGCACCGGATCGAGCGCGTCGGTATCGAGACCCTGCTGCCGCGTGTCCTGCGCGACCGCCTGGTCGACCTCGGCGACGAATTCCGGCGCGCGCAGGGCGAGATTGTCATAGGTGATCGCCTTTGAGCGCGTCATCAGGCCGAACACGAAGCGGGTCGGCTCCATCGCCCAGAAGCGCCTGACGTGCTCGAACCAGACCAGCGAGACGTCGGCGGAGTGCTGCGTCTTCTCGACTTCCTCGCGCCGGCTCGCTTCGAAATGCGACAGTGCCGCGCGCACATTGTTGCCGCCGGTGGCGCGGAACGATTCGTAGAGCGCGATGGCGTCCTCCATCGCGAGCTTCGTTCCCGAGCCGATGGAGAAATGCGCGGTCGCCTTGGCGTCGCCGAGCAGCACGACATTGTCGTGCACCCAGCGCTCGCAGCGGATCATCGGGAAATTGCGCCAGATCGAGCGGTTGATGATCAGGTCGTGGCCCTGCAATTCCTCGGCGAACATGGCCTGCAGGATGTCGGCGGAACCGCGCTCGTCGGCGGGATCGAATCCGGCGCGCGCGAACGTGTCGGGATCGGTCTCGAAAATCCAGGTCGAGCGGCCGGGCTCGTACTGGTAGCTGTGCACGATGAAGATGCCGTGCGGCGTCTCGCGGAAGAAGAAGGTGAAGGCGTCGAGCGGCCGGGACGAGCCCATCCAGGTGAAACGGTTCGGCCGCAGGTCGATATCGGGCTTGAACGTTGCGGCAAAGGTCTCGCGCACGCGCGAATTGACGCCGTCGGCCGCGATCACGAGGTCGGCCTCGCGCATGGCGGCGTCGAGGTCGGTGATCTCGCACTGGAATTTCAGCTCGATGCCGAGCGCGCGCGTGCGCTGGTGCAAGAGCTTGAGCAGGGTCGCGCGCGAGCAGCCGCAGAAGCCGTTGCCGCCGATGCGGCGCACCGTGCCCTTGAAATGAATCTCGATGTCGTCCCAATAGGCGAAATGCTCGGTGATGGCCCGATAGCTGTCGGCGTCGTATTTCTCGAACGTCTCCAGCGTCTGATCGGAGAAGACGACGCCGAAGCCGAACGTGTCGTCCGGCCGGTTGCGCTCGAACACGGTGATGCGCAGCGCCGGATAGGCTTTCTTCATCAGGATGGCGAAGTACAGTCCGGCCGGACCGCCGCCGATGACGTGCACCTTCATGGGACATGCACCTCCAAGCCGTGACCGGCGGGCGCGAGCGGCCTGCCTGATAATATTTTAAGATTAAAATATATCCGGACGCAACGGGAATGCCGCTTGAACCGTAAAAACTTGAAGCTTAAAATATTTTGAAAGCCCCGCCGGCCGGCGGCCGATTCGCCTTCGGCCCTGCTGCCGCGCGAGCGAGGAGCCGCAATGAACGAACGCGCCGTCATCCTCGATGCCGAGACCAAGGTCGCCGAGCGGCCCGGCGACCATGAGGCCGAATTGCGGTTGTGGCTGCGGCTGTTGACCTGCACCACGCTGATCGAGGGCGAGATCCGCTCGCGCTTGCGCGATTCCTTCGACGTGACACTGCCGCGTTTCGACCTGATGGCCCAGCTCGACAAGGCGCCCAATGGTATGACGCTCGGCGAATTGTCCAAGCGGATGATGGTTTCCAACGGCAACGTCACCGGTCTTGTCGAGCGGCTGGCCGCGCTCAATCTTCTGGAGCGCAGACCCTCGCCGACCGACCGCCGCGCCCAGATCGTCAGCCTCACCGCCGAGGGCCGCCGCACCTTCCGCGCGATGGCGCGCACGCACGAGACCTGGATCGCGAAAATCTTCGCCGGTCTCTCGCGCAGCGAGATCGACCAGTTGATGGCGCTGCTGGCCAGGACCAAGGCGTCGGCGCGCGTCGCCGTGCACGGAGATGCCGTATGATCCCCGCCAACCCGGTCACGCTGCCGCTTGCGGAATACAAGGCGAAGCATGTGCGCTTCGAGGTCGCGGGCAAGCTTGCGACGCTCACGCTCAACCGGCCCGACCGCAAGAACCCGCTGACCTTCGAAAGCTACGACGAGATCGCCAACATCTTCCGCGCCGCCGCGCGCGACACGCAGGTGAAGGCCTTCGTCATCACCGGGGCCGGCGGGAATTTCTGCTCGGGCGGCGACGTGTTCGAGATCATCGGCCCGCTGGTCGAGATGGATACGGTCGGCCTGCTCAAGTTCACGCGCATGACCGGCGAGGCGGTGAAGGCGATGCGTGCCGCCCCGCAGCCGATCGTCGCTGCGATCGAGGGCGTCTGCGCGGGCGCCGGCGCGATCCTGGCGATGGCCTCCGACATGCGGGTCGGCACCGCGAACGCCAAGATCGCCTTCCTGTTCAACCGCGTGGGGCTCGCCGGCTGCGACATGGGCGCCTGCGCGATCCTGCCGCGCATCGTCGGGCACGGGCGCGCCTCCGAGCTTCTCTATACCGGCCGCGTGCTCGGCGGCGAGGAAGCCGACCGCTGGGGCTTCTTCAATTCGCTCGTGTCGCCGGCCGATTTGCCGGCGCGCGCCACCGCGCTCGCGGTCGAACTCGCCGATGGCCCGACCTTCGCCAACGCCATGACCAAGCGCATGCTCGAAATGGAATGGGCGATGTCGGTCGAGCAGGCGATCGAGGCCGAAGCGGTGGCGCAGGCCTTGTGCATGGAGACCGAGGATTTCCGGCGCGCCTATCGCGCTTTTGCCGCCAGGCAGAAACCGGTGTTCGAGGGGAACTGACGGAAAGGCGATTCAAGATGCCGCTCGCCGAAACCCTGATGTGGCCTTTCTTCGACGACGGCCATCGCCGTTTTGCCGGAGAGGTGTCGCGCTGGGCCAGGACCAGCCTGCCGGCGCTGCCGCACGACGACGTCGATGCCGCCTGCCGCGCGCGCGTGAGAGCGCTGGGTGAGGCGGGTTTTCTGAAAGCGGTCGTACCGGCGACGTTCGGCGGCCTGCATGAGCGGCTCGACGTGCGCACGCTGTGTCTCGCCCGCGAGACCCTGGCGTTTCACGACGGCCTTGCCGATTTCTCGTTTGCGATGCAGGGCCTCGGCACCGGCTCGATCTCGTTGTTCGGTTCGGACGCGCTCAAGCGGCGCTATCTGCCGCCGGTCGGCGAAGGGCGCGCGATCGCGGCGTTCGCGCTCTCCGAGCCGGAAGCCGGTTCCGACGTCGCCGCGCTCGCAACGACCGCAATTGCTGACGGCGACGCGCACGTGCGCATCAGCGGCCGCAAGACCTGGATTTCGAACGGCGGCATCGCCGACCATTATGTCGTGTTCGCACGCACCGGCGAGGCCCCCGGCGCCCGCGGACTGTCGGCGTTCGTGGTCGATGCCGACGCGCCCGGCCTTTCGGTGCGCGAGCGCATCGAGACCATCGCCCCGCATCCGCTCGCCACGCTGCAATTCGATCAGGTGCGCGTGCCGCTCTCCGCGCGGCTCGGCGGGAGCGGCGAGGGCTTCAAGGTCGCGATGGCCACGCTCGATATTTTCCGCTCCACGGTCGGAGCGGCCGCGCTCGGCTTTGCGCGCCGCGCCTTGTCCGAGATGATCGAGCGGGCGGCGACGCGGCATCTGTTCGGCGCGCCACTCGGCGACCTGCAATTGCCGCAGGCGGCGATCGCCGACAGCGCGACCGAGGTCGATGCCGCGGCGCTTCTGGTCTATCGCGCCGCTTACGCCAAGGACCGCGGCGCCGCCCGCGTCACGCGCGAGGCGGCCATGGCGAAAATGTTCGCCACCGAAAGCGCCCAGCGCGTGATCGATCGCGCAGTCCAGCTTTTCGGCGGGCTCGGCGTCACGCGCGGCGTCAAGGTCGAGGAGCTTTATCGCGAAATCCGCGCGCTTCGCATCTACGAAGGCGCGACCGAGGTGCAGAAGATCGTGATCGCGCGCGACATGCTCAGGAAGCGGCCGCCACCGCGCGCGGCCGCCGCCGAATGACAGGACCCGAAGATCATCAAGAGAAATCCAGCACAACCCCAAGACCAGCCGAACCTCAAGAGAAGTCCAGGAGAAGTCTATGACTCCCTCGGCCCATATCGACACCTTCACCCGCGACAATCTTCCCCCGAAGGAGGACTGGCCGGACTTCGTGTTCGCCCTGCCGGAGCTTCGCTATCCCGACCGCCTCAATTGCGTGACGGAGCTGCTCGATACGTGGATCGCGCGCAGGGAGGGCGACCGCCCGTGTCTCGTCTCGCCGTCGGAGACGCTTACCTATGCGCAGCTTGCCGAGCGGGTGAACCGCATCGCCAATGTGCTGACCCGTGATCTCAGGCTCGATCCCGGCAACCGCGTACTGCTGCGCGCCCCCAATACGCCGATGATGATCGCGGCGTATCTGGCGGTGATCAAGGCGGGCGGCGTCGTGGTCGCGACCATGCCGCTGTTACGCGCGAAGGAGCTCTCCTACGCCGCCGGCAAGGCGAAGATCAGGCTCGCGCTGTGCGACGCGCGCCTGGCCGACGAGATGGAGAAGACGCGGCCGCTCGCGCCCGCGCTCGAACGCGTCGTCTATTGGGGCAAGGACGGCGCCGATTCGCTTGAAGCGCTGATGAGCAAGAGCGGCTACGAGCGCTTTACCGCCTGCGATACCGCGGCCGACGATGTCTGCCTGATCGGCTTCACCTCGGGCACCACCGGCGAGCCGAAGGGCACGATGCATTTCCATCGCGACATGCTCGCCACCTGCGATTCCTACGGCAGGCACGTGCTGCAGGCCGGCGGGAACGACCGCTTCATTGGTTCGGCGCCGCTCGCCTTCACCTTCGGGCTGGGCGGGCATGTGCTGTTCCCGCTGCGCGTGGGGGCGGCCTCGATCCAGATCGAGCGGGCGACGCCGGAAGACCTGCTCGCGGGAATCGAGAAATTCCGCGCCACCATCTGCTTCACTGCGCCGACCGCCTATCGCGCCATGCTGGCGCAGGTGAAGGGCCGCGACATTTCCTCGCTGCGCAAATGCGTCTCCGCCGGCGAGGCGCTGCCGAAGGCGACCTTCGATGCCTGGCAGGCGGCGACCGGGATCAGGATCATGGACGGCATCGGTGCGACCGAGATGCTGCACATTTTCATCGGCTCGCCGGAGAGCGAAATCCGCCCCGGCTCGACCGGCCGCGTCGTGCCCGGCTACGAGGCGAAGATCGTCGACGACGATGGCCGTGATGTGAAACGTGGAGAGATCGGCCGCCTCGCCGTGCGCGGCCCGACCGGCTGCCGCTATCTCGCCGATCCGCGGCAGAAGAAATATGTCGCCGGCGGCTGGAACCTGACCGGCGACACCTATTCGCAGGATGCTGACGGCTATTTCTGGTACCAGGCGCGCTCCGACGACATGATCATTTCGGCGGGCTACAACATCGCCGGACCGGAAGTGGAATCGGTGCTGCTTGCGCATCCGGCGGTCGCCGAATGCGGGGTGGTCGGCGCTCCGGACGAGGAGCGCGGGCAGATCGTAAAGGCCTATATCGTCCTGCGCCCGGGCCAGACCGGCGACGCCGCCCTCACCAAGACCCTGCAGGATTACGTGAAGGCTTCGATCGCGCCGTACAAATATCCGCGCGCGGTCGAATATGTGGCGCAGCTTCCGCGTACACAGACGGGCAAGCTGCAGCGCTTCGAGCTGCGCAAGATGGCGGGCGCGGATACCGTCCGCAAAATGGCATCGTGAGGAAACGCGCGTGAGCGAGAACACCATCCGCAAGTTTCCGGGCACGCCCGGTGGCCTCACAGTGCTCAATCCCGCCGGCTGGCCGCAGCCCAAGGGCTATGCCAACGGCATCAAGGCGCGCGGCGAAATGGTCTTTGTCGGCGGCATGGTGGGGTGGGACGAGCGCGGCGTGTTCCCGCACGGGCTCGTCGCGCAGATCCGCCAGGCGCTCGGGAACATTGCCGCGGTGCTCGCCGAAGGCGGCGCGCGTCCGGACCAGATCGTGCGCATGACCTGGTATGTCGTCGACATGGAAGAATATCGCTCGGCTTTGCCGGAGATCGGCGCCGTCTATCGCGAAGTGATGGGCCGGCATTTCCCGGCCATGGCGCTGGTGGAGGTCAAGAGCCTCGTCGAGCGCGAAGCGCGCGTCGAGATCGAGGCGACCGCGATGATCCCCGACTGACGGCGGAGGATGCGGCGTCAGCCGCGGCCGGACGCCGCGGGGTCGATCTTCAGTCCGATCAGCCGGTCGAGCGTCGCCTGATCGGCCAGGAGCGCGGCCGATGGCGCGCGATGCACGATGGTGCCGCGCTCGATGACGATGGCCTGCGCGGCGAGCGACAATGCGATGTCGGAATGCTGCTCGACCAGGATGAAGGCCATGCCCTGCTCCCTGGTCATGCGCGCGATCGCTTCCGTCAGCTCGTCGACGATGATCGGGGCGAGACCTTCCAGCGGCTCGTCGAGCAGGAGCAAAGCGGGATTGGTCATCAGCGCGCGCGCGGTCGCCAGCATCTGCTGTTCGCCGCCCGACAGATGATTGCCCTTGTTGCCGCGCCGCTCGGCGAGGCGGGGAAACAGGTCGTAGACGCGTACGAGCGTCCAGGGGCCGGGGCGCGCGGTGACGGTGAGGTTTTCCTCCACCGTCAGCGAAGGAAAAATCTCGCGCTCCTGCGCCACCCAGCCGAGCCCGGCGCGCGCGCGGCGATGCGCGGGCATGGCCGTGATGTCGGCCCCGCGCCAGGCGACCGCGCCCTTGCTCACCTTGGTGAAGCCCATGATGGTCAGAAGCAGGGTCGATTTGCCGACGCCGTTGCGGCCGAGCACGGCGAGGCTGCCGCGGCGGGGGATGTCGAGCGAGATGCCGTCGAGCACGACCGCGTCGCCGTAGCCGGCGCGCACATCCGTCAGGCTGAGCAGCGTCTCAGACATGATGCCTCTTGCCGAGATAGACCTCGCGCACCTGCCGGTCGGCCGCGATCTCCGCCGGCGTGCCCTCAACCAGGATGCGGCCACCGACCATGACGATGATGCGGCTGGCGAAGCGGAACACGACGTTCATGTCGTGCTCGATGAAAAGGATCGAGATGTCCTTCGACAGGCCGGCAATGGCCGAGAACAGTTCCGCGCTCTCGTCGCGCGGCACGCCGGCGGCGGGCTCGTCGAGCAGGAGGACGTGCGGACGGGTCGCGAGCGCGAGCGCGATCTCGAGCAGGCGCTGCTGGCCGTAGGCAAGCTCGCGCGTCGGCCGCGTGCAGACATGGCCGAGCCGCAGCGAGACAAGGATGGCATAGGCTTCCTCGATCGCATCGCGATAGACGGGCAAGGCGCGCCACCAGGTCGGTGCGATGCCGCGTCGCTCGCCTATCGCTAGCGTCACCGCTTCGAGAGCGCTCAAATGCGGGAACAGGCTGTTGATCTGGAAGGTGCGGACGAGCCCGCGCTTCACCCGCAGGTCGGGCGGCAGCCGCGAAATGTCGGCGTCGCCGAGCAGGATCTGCCCGCCGTCGGGCGTCAGCATGCCGGTCATCAGGTTGATGAGCGTGGTCTTGCCGGCGCCGTTCGGTCCGATCAGCGCGTGGCGCTCGCCCTGCGGCAGCGCAAGCTCGATATCGTTTGCGACGACGAGGGAGCCGAAGCTCTTGTTCAGCCCGTGCACGGTCAGGGCCGGCGTGGTCATGTCGCCTTGCTCCGCCACGATGCGGCGAGCCGCGCAAGGCCGCCGAGGATGCCGTTGGGCAGGAACATCACGACCGCGATCAGCAGCACGCCGATGCCGAAATACCAGTATTGCGGCGTGACGCCGGAGAAGCGGTCGCGCGCGACCATGAAGATGATGGCGCCGACGAAGCCGCCATAGAGCCGGCCGGCGCCGCCGAGGACGAGGATCACCAGCACGTCGGCCGAGCGCTGGAAGCTCAGCGTCTCGAGCGACACCGTCTCTGTGGTCTGCGCCAGCAGCGCGCCGGCGATGCCGGCGATGGCGGCGGAGAGCGTGTAGATTTTGCGGATATGGGCGGCGCTCGGCGCGCCGATGGCGGGCATGCGCACGGGGTTTTCGCGGATGCCGCGCAGCGACAGCCCGAACGGCGAATTGATCAGCCGGCGCGTCACCAGGAACACCGCAAACAGTACGAGCAGCGAATAGGCGTAAGCCGTGTAGCCCCACAGGTCGAAGGTGAAGGTGCCGAGCAGCGGCCACATGCGAACGCCCTGCAGCCCGTCGGCGCCGCCGGTGAGCCAGTGCGCCTTGTTCGCCAGCTCGTGCAGCAGGAGCCCGAAGCCGAGCGTGATCATGATCAGCGTCAGGTGGCGGAAGCGCGCGATCACGAAGCTTGAAACGTAGCCGACGAAAGCCGCGACCAGCGCCCCGAGCACAAGTCCGCTCAGCGGTTCGCCCCATCCGTGCTTCGCCAGCAGGCCGGCGGAATAGGCGCCGAGCCCGAAGAATGCCGCGTGGCCGAGCGAGACGATGCCGGCATAGCCGAGAATGAGATCGAGCGAGAGCGCGAATAGCGCGGTGATCGCGATCTGGCTGGCGAGCACCAGATAGTTCGGGAACAGCACGAACGGCAGGAGACACGACAGCCAGAAGACGAGCTCGATTGCATGCCAGCGCGTCTGGGCCTGCAGATAGGCCTGCGGCGCGAAAGCGGGCGAGGCGGGCGTCATCGCTCAGCGCTTCCCGAACAGGCCGGCCGGCCGCCACATCAGCAGCGCCAGCATGACGAGATAGATGAGGAACGCGCCGAGCTCCGGCACGTAATATTTGCCGGCGACGTCGCTGATGCCGATCAGCGAGGCGGCGGCGAACGAGCCGCCGATCGAGCCGAGCCCGCCGACCGAGACGACGATCAGCACATAGACGAGATAGTGGAAGGCGAACGCCGGATCGAGCCCCACGATCTCGATCGCCATCGCGCCGCCGAGTCCGGCGAGGCCGCTGCCGAGCGCGAAGGTGACGGCGAAGGAGCGGTCGACATCGATGCCGAGGCCGCGCGCCATGCGCTGGTTGTCGACCGCGGCGCGGATGGTGGCGCCGAACCGGGTGAATTCCAGCATCAGCACGAGGGCAAGCCCGATGACGAGCGCCATGACGACGAGAAAGACGCGATAGATGCCGAAATTGACGCCGAACAGCGTCCATGAGCCGCGCAGATAGGTCGGGATTTCAACCGGCTGCTGCACGGTGCCGTAGAGATAGGCCGCCACCGCCACCGAGATGAATGCGATGCCGATGGTCAGCAGCACCTGGTCGAGGTCGCTCGCGCGGTAGAGGCGGCGATAGAGGATGCGTTCGAACACGATTGCGGTCGCCGCCGCCGACAGGAAGGCAAGCGGCAGCGTGGCGAAGAACGGCCAGTGGAAATCGCGCATCAGCGTCACGGTGACGTAGCCGCCGAGCATGGCGAAGGCGCAATGCGCGAGATTGACGAAATTCATCATCCCGAGCGTGACCGAAAGGCCGACCGACAGCAGGAACAGCAGCATGCCGTAGGCAAAGCCGTCGAACAGTACGCCGACGAATGGGCCGAGCATGTTGTGTTTCCCGCCGGATGAAAGAGGCGCCCGCGCTGTCAGCGCGCGGCGCGCCGCGGGCGTACGGTCGCAGATTGCACAATCAGGAACATGACGTTTCCCCTCGATCTTTTTTTGAAACCGTAGCCACGCGGTGGTGAGCGGTCAATTTGCCAGTCTCGACGTTATCGCGCCGGACGTTGTCAGGCTTGCATTGCGTCTTGCCGTCGCGGACGTGCGCGTCGTTGCCCACGGACCTGCCCAATGCGTCGGCATCATCAGGGCGGCCGGCGTGTCATGCGGATCGGGAACGGGGCGTGTCCGATGAAACATCCGATCACATCTGCGCCGTCGGCGGACGGAACCGGCGTTTTTGCCGGCTGTGGCGATTGACTTTGCGGATATATACGCATAGGAGCGAACGTTCATTCTCATTTACCGCACTGCAATAAGATCATGCGCAAGGCCAACGTCCAGCTTAAGAGCGACCGGCGCGACGAAATCCTCAACGCCGCGCGGCAATGCTTCGCGCGTACGGGTTTTCACCAGACCTCGATGCAGGAAATCTGCGCCGCCGCCGGCATGAGCCCCGGCAACCTCTATCGCTACTTCCCGTCCAAGGAAGCCATCATCGCCGGCATCGCCGAGCGCGACCGCGCCGAGGTCGGCGCGCAGTTTGCCGCCATGGAAAATGCGCCCGATTTCTTTGCAACCCTTGGCGCGCTCGCGCGTCACCATTTCGTCGAGCGTAGCGCCGACGAAGTCGGGCTGTGCGCGGAGATCATGTCGGAAAGCCGGCGTAATCCTGCAATTGCCCGGATCATGCACGAATTCGACCATGACGTGGTGCAACGATTGATGGCGATGTTGCGCAGCGCCTCGGAGCGCGGCGAGATCGGCGCCGGCATCGATTACGACGCCGTCGTGACCATGCTGATGGTGATCGCCGACGGCGTGTGGTGGCGGCGCGCGGTCGATCCGGGCTTCGACGCCGAACGCGTCCTGCCTTTGTTCATGGATATCACCCGCCACATGCTTGAAGGCCGGCCGGCGGGCGGCCGCAAACAACGCGCGGAGCATTCGAAATGAAGGTCAACCGCATCACCGCGGTCGCTCTCGTCGTCGGCGCCGTCGCCTGGGTGGGATCCGGCCATCTCATTCCGCACGAGTCGGGCGACGGCAAGGCGGCGATCCGCGCCGGCGAGAAGAGCCACAAGCCTTTCCGCGTCGGCGTCATGGCCGCCGGGATCGAGCCGCACAGCCGCAAGCTGATCCTGTCGGGCCGCACCGAGGCCGACCGCAAGGTCACGCTCACCGCCCGGACCGGCGGCGTGCTCACCGAATTGCGGGTGAAGCGCGGCCAGCGCGTCAAGAAGGATGACGTCATCGCGGTATTGTCGGACGACGCGCGCGAGGCGCAGGTGGCGCAGGCGCGCGCCTTGTTCAACCAGCGCCAGACCGAGCTGGAAGCGCGCCGCAGGCTGATCGAGCAGGGCACCTTGCCCAAGCTCGAACTCGTCAATCTCGAATCCCAGTTCAAGGCCGCGGAGGCCGCGCTTGCCGCGGCCATCGCCGAGCGCGACCGTGGCGTCGTCAAGGCGCCGTGGGACGGCGTGATCACCGAGGTCCCCGCCGAAGTCGGCGGCGCCGCCTTCTCGATGGCCGGCAAGGAAGTCGCGAGAATGGTGGCGCTCAACCCGATGCTGGCGGTGGTCGAGGTGTCTGAACGCAAGCTGCCGGGCCTCGAGCCCGGAGACGTCGCCAAGGTGCGTCTCGTCACCGGCCAGACCGCGACCGGACGCGTGCGCTTCGTGTCCAAAACGGCGAGCGAGACGACGCGCACCTATCGCGTCGAGGTGGAGATCGACAACCGCGACGGCGCGATCCCCGACGGGATCACCGCGGAAGTCGCCATCCCGTTGGCGCCGGTATCGGCCGCGCGCGTCCCGCGCTCGGCGCTGACCTATTCCTCGGCCGGCCATCTCGGCGTGCGGATCGTGGATGCCGCGGATAAGGTCGATTTCGTGCCGGTGAGCGTGATCGAGGACGAGCAGTCCCACATGTGGGTGAGCGGCATCGCCGACCGCTCGCGCGTCATCGTGCAGGGACAGGACTTCGTGCGCGAAGGCCAGATCGTCCAGGCGGTCTCGGTCGAGGCGACCGCAGCGAGCGGACGCTGAGGGCCGCCGCCGGGAAATATCGCACAAGGCAAGAGCGCAAGCCGAGCGAAAGAGAAGCCGATGTTCGCATTGATCGATTACGCCATCAGCCATGCGCGGCTGACGCTCGCGACGCTCCTGTTCCTGCTCGGCGCCGGCTACGTGGCCTATGTCACGATCCCGAAGGAAGCCGAGCCGGACGTGCGCATCCCGATCATCTATACCCAGCTCACGCAGCGCGGCATCAGCCCCGAGGATTCCGAGCGGCTGCTGCTGCGGCCGGTCGAGACGCAGCTCAAGTCGGTCGGCAACGTGAAGGAGATGCGCTCGACCGCCTATGAGGGCGGTGGCTATGTGCTGCTCGAGTTCGAGGCCGGCTTCGATTCCAAGGCCGCGCTCGCCGACGTGCGCGCCAAGGTCGATCAGGCCAAGCGCGACCTGCCGCGCGACGCCGACGAGCCGGTGGTGCAGGAGGTCAATCTCTCGCTCTTCCCGGTGCTGGTCGTGGCGCTGGCCGGCGATCTGCCCGAGCGCTCGCTCCTGCGCATCGCGCGCGTGGCCAAGAACGCGGTCGAGCAGGTGCCGGGCGTGCTGTCGGCGGAGCTGCGCGGCACCCGCGACGAGGCGGTGGAGATCATCGTCGAACCGATGCTGCTCAAGAGCTACGGCGTGTCGCTCGATCAGCTCATCTCCACGGTCAATGCTTCCAACAGCCTAATCGCGGCCGGCGCGCTCGAAGGGGATACCGGCCGCTTCGCGGTCAAGGTGCCGGGCCTGATCGAGCAGCCGCGCGACCTGCTCAGCGTGCCGATCGCGGCGACCTCGGGTGCGTCGGTGACGGTCGGCGACGTCGCGCAGGTGCGTCCGACCTTCAAGGACGCGACCTCGGTCACGCGCGTGAACGGCCGCCCGGCCATGACCATCGAAGTGTCCAAGCGCACCGGCGCCAATCTGATCGAGACGGTGGACGGCGTGAAGGCGACGATCGAGCGCCTGAAGGCGACCTGGCCGGAGGGCGTGTCGGTCTCCTTCATTCAGGACAAGTCGACCACCATCCGCCAGATGCTGGCGGACCTGCAGAACTCGGTCGCCACCGGCGTCCTGCTCGTCGCCGTCATCATCCTGTTTGCGCTCGGCTTCCGCGCCTCGCTGTTCATCGGCATCGCGATTCCGGCCTCGTTCCTCGCCGGCGTGCTCGGGCTGCAGCTCGCCGGGCTGACGATCAATATCGTCGTCTTGTTCTCGCTCATCCTTGCAGTCGGCATGCTGGTGGACGACGCGATCATCGTCTCCGAATTCGCCGAGCGACGCATGTCAGAAGGCATGCCGGCGCGCGAAGCCTACACGCTCGCGGCCAAGCGCATGGCGGGGCCGGTGATCGCGGCGACCGCGACGCGCGTCGCGGCCTTCTCGCCGCTCCTGTTCTGGCCCGGCGTCGTCGGCGAGTTCATGAAATACCTGCCGATCACGCTGATCGCGACGCTGTCGGCCTCGCTTGCGGTGGCGCTTTTGTTCACGCCGACCTTGGGGGCGCTGCTCGGCAAGGCGGCGGCCGAGCCGATCGACGAGACCGTCTCCGACCGCGGTCTCTATATGCGCACGGTCAAGCTCGCGCTGCGGCGGCCGGGCGCGACGCTGGCGATCGCGGCCTTCCTGCTTGTTGCGGTGCAAGTCGCCTACGGCAAGCTGGGTCGCGGCGTCGAGTTCTTCCCCGACGTCGAGCCCGATTACGGGCAGGCGATCGTGCACGCGCGCGGCAATATCTCGCTCGAGGAGAAGAACCGCGCGCTCGCGGCGGTCGAGAAGCGCATTCTGGAATTCGATGGCCTTGCTACCGTCTATACCCGTGTCGGCGAGCAGCCGCGCGGCATGAGCGAACTGAGCGAGGACACGATCGGCGTCGTCCAGTTCGAGTTCACCGACTGGAAGCGCCGCGAGCCCGCGCGCCGCATCATGGACGCGATCCGCGAGAGGACCACCGACATTCCCGGCATCCTGGTCGAGGTGACGGCGCCGCGCGCCGGTCCCCCCACCGGCAAGCCGATCCAGGTGCAGATCGGCGCGCTCGATCCGGACGGGCTGCCGGAGGTTGCGCGCAAGGTGGCGGCGATTCTGGCGGAACGGCCGGCGATCCGCGATCTGGACGACGGACTGCCGCTGCCGGGCATCGACTGGAAAATCCAGGTCGACAAGGCGGAAGCGGCAAAATACGGCGCCGGGCCCAACACGGTCGGCACCGCGGTGCAGCTTGTGACCAACGGCGTGAAAGTCACCGAATACCGGCCCGCAAGCAGCGACAAGGCGGTCGACATTCTCGTGCGCTTCCCCGACGACCGCCGCAGCCTCGACCAGATCGACGAGTTGCGGGTGCAGACACCGTCGGGCCAGGTGCCGATCGGCAATTTCGTGCAGCGGGTGCCGACGCCGCGCGTCGGCTATATCAACCGCGTCGCCGCCAACCGCGTCATGACCGTGTCGGCCAACGTCGCCGACGGCGTGCAGACCGCGCAGGTGCAGCAGGAGATTGCGGCGGCGCTCGCCAAGGCCGATCTCGGCACCGGCGTGACCTGGCGGCTCAAAGGCGAAGACGAAGAGCGCGAGAAAGCCTCCGCCTTTCTCGGCAAGGCGTTCGCGACCGCGATCTTCCTGATTTTTGCGATCCTGCTCGCGCAATTCAACAAGGTCACCTCGGTGGTGCTGGTGCTGTCGGCGGTTGTGCTCTCCACCATCGGCGTGCTGCTTGGGCTCATGCTCATGGGCCAGCCGTTCGGCGTGGTGATGACCGGCATCGGCGTGATCGCCAATGCCGGGGTGATCGTGAACAACAATATCGTGCTGATCGACACCTATGACCGGCTGCGGCGCGAGGGCAAGGCGGCCTATGACGCCATTCTGGAAACCTGCCGCGAGCGCGCGCGCCCGGTGGTGCTGACGGCGGTGACCGCCGTGCTCGGCGTGCTGCCGATCGCCTTCGGCATGAACCTCGATTTCCTGCTGCGCGAGATCACCGTCGGCGCACCGGCCACGCAATGGTGGATCAGCCTGTCGACCGCGATCGTGTTCGGGCTCGGCTTTGCCACCGTTCTGACGCTGATCGTGACGCCGGCAGCATTGATGGCGGTGGCCCATATGAGCGAACGCCGCGGGGCGTGGGCGAAAGCGTCGCTTGCTCGCGCGCGGACGCTGTGGATGCAGGCCCGCGCCGCGGGCGTAAACGCCGTGACACGCCGCCGTCTGCCGCAATAAGCTCGGTTGCCGCGCGGAGGGCTTGAGCCATGAACGTGACATTGCAGCAGGCCGGCGTCATCGTCGATGCCGCGATCAGGAAGGGCCGCGAACTCGATTGCATGCCGCTGTCGGTCGCGGTGCTCGATGCCGGCGGGCATCTGGTGGCGTTCAAGCGCGAGGACAAGGCCGGCATCCTGCGCTTCGACATCGCGTTCGGCAAAGCCTGGGGCGCGCTCGGCATGGGCTTCGGCACGCGCGAGCTTGCCGAACGTGCGCAGAAAATGCCGCATTTCGTTTCCGCGCTCACCGGGATCGCGCAGGGCCGCATCGTGCCGGTGGCGGGCGGCGTGCTCATCCGCAACGCGCAAGGCGTAGTGATCGGGGCGGCCGGGATTTCCGGCGATACGTCCGACCGCGACGAGATGTGCGTGGTCGCGGGCGTGGAGGCGGCCGGTCTGCGTGCCGAACCGGGAATGCCGAAGGATTAAACCGCGCGCTCTCCGCGCCGGGTAGCGAGCAGGACGGCCGCGCTCGCCAGCGCCGCCAGCACGCCCCAATAGGCGTAGCGGAAGTCCGGCGCGACGCCGACGATCGAGAAGGTCAGGATATAGATGGCCGCCGACCCGCAGGCGCCGATGGCGAATGCGCCGGCCGCGCTCGCGCGCCGCCGCCACGCAAGCGCGACGATGAGAAGATCGAGCATGAACCAGGTGCCGGCCCGCATCAACGGCGTGTGTTTCAGCGCGTCGTCGATTGCGCGCAGCGTCATGAAAGCCGGCCGGTCGGTATAGAGATATTTGCGCGGGTCCTCGACGTCGAGCGTCCACAGCGTGAGATTGTCGCCGAGCAGGAATGTGCCGGTGAAGGCCGCGCGGTGCTGCAGATAGGCGAGCGGATGCCTGAGGATGGCGCGCCGCCAGGCGTCGCTCAGCGCCGGCGTGCCGAAAATCTTCTCGCCCTCCAGCTTCGCCATCACGAACTTGCAGGGGTCGCGGTTCCAGTAAAGGTCCCACAAAGTCGGCTGGTAGCAGTGCTCGAGCACGAGTGCGTTCTGCTCCGGCGCCCAGGTCACCGGAAACGCATTTTCCTTGGCGAAGTGCGAGATGCCGCCGAGGTCGAACACGAAAACCGAATGCAGCGGGTTTTCCCTCTTGGCGTCGAGCGCGACGTAATAGACGAGCGGCACGCTGGCATAGAAGAGGACCGCCGCCGGCAGATAGAGCAGGGCCGCGCGCTTCAGGCGAAAGGTTTGCGGCCACAAGGCATGGATCGCCAGAACGGGCGCCGCGAACAGCGCGTTCGGCCGCAGCAGCATGCCGAAAGTGACGAGCGCCAACGCCGCGATCGTGAGGCCCGCGCGTGCGGCCTTGCTGCGATCCGCGGCGGCCCAGGCCAGCGCCGCCGCCAGAATCCAGGCGGCTGCGAACAGCACGTCGCGCCAGATGATGCCGACCAGCGTGAAGGCCGGCGGCAGCGCCGCTGCGACCGGCAGCAGGATCGCAACCGGCAGGCTACGGCGCGCCAGGCTGAAAGCGAGGATGGCAAAGGCCGACCAGTAGAGCGTGACGGTCAGAAGAAACATGCTCGCCGCGCCGGGCGCGAGCGGATCGATCCAGCGCCAGACGGTCACCATCAGCGGCGACTGCCAGTCGCCGGGCTGTGGCGCGAAGATCGCTTCGTAGACATATTTGGCGTCGTAGGTCATGACGCCGGGGTGGAAAACGTAAAGCGTCAGGCCGAAGCCGGCGGCGACGAGCGCGGCGATGAGAACGTCACGCGGGGCGCGCATAGATGTCTCCGGAATTGGCGTCGTGCGGCAGGGCGTCGAGCCAGGCGCGCATGGCATCGGCATCGCGCCAATTGTCGGCGATCAGCGTCTGACTTTCGCCGAGTGCGGCATTGAACGCGACGAGGCCGAGCGCCGCGCAACGCGCAATGCAGCGGCGCGCGACGGCGCGCTGGATGGTCGTGAATTCGAACGACAGCGCGGCTGGTGGGCGGCCGAGGCCCGCGAGCACGTCGGCCTCCAATCCCTCGACGTCGATCTTGACGAAAGCCGGCAGGCCGTGGCGCGTGATCAGCACGTCGAGCGTCGTCACCGGCACCGTCATGCTCCTGTCCCAGCGCTGGTCCTCCCAGCCGGCGGCGCCGTCGGCCGCGCGCACGAAATCGTCCGAGGCGGTGGACACGGTGGGATTGTCGATATTGATGCGCAACGTCGTCTCGCCCTCGCGGGCGCCGAGTGCGACCGACTCGATGGCGACGTTGCGGTCGCGGCCATAGAGCAGGCGCAGTGTCGCTACCAGCGCGGGCTGGGGCTCGACGGCAACGACGCGCGCGCCGAGCCGGCGGAACGAGGCGATCCGGTCGCCGACATGGGCGCCGACATCGAAGACGAGATCGCCCGGCCGCACGAATTCGCGGTGCAGACGGTCCATGGCCGCGCGCCGCGCGCGCCCGCCATAATAGGTGCGTAGCGAACGCAGGACACCGCGCGTGGTCCGCAGGCTTTCGCGCATGGTGCCGTCAGGCCGGTTGCGCGGCCGCCTCCGGCTTGCCGGCGGCAGGACGCAGCGCATCGAGCGCGGCCGGCGCGTCCCGCTCCTCGGGCAGGCCGCACAGCTTGATGCGCGCGAGCGTGCCTCCGACCGACGGCGACGCGGTGACGACGGCGAGCGGGATCGACAGCGCAAGACCGCCGGCGATGAAGAAAGCGAACGGGATCGCGGCGGGATGTGTTGCGGCGAGAAGGGCGAGTGCCGCCGTGCCGAGCAGCGTCTGCGGCCAGAACTGGCGCGCCGCCAGGGCCCACGGCACCGCATGGTCGTCGCGTGTCTGGCCGATCCAGCCGATGCGGCGGCCGAACAGGAGGCCGGCGAGGAACACCGTGTGCCCGAACCACATGACGGGCACGAGCAGGATCGAGAACAGCGTCTCGATCAGCACGCCGAGGAAAAACCATGTCGTTCCGCCGAAGCCGCGCCGCGCTTCCGTGCGCGTGAGCACGTCGACGACGGTCGAATATTTCGGCGTGAACCACATCACGAACACGAGGAGAAAGAGTGCGATGCCGGGGCCGGGCCTGACGATATCGGAAAGCTGTCCGGCGCCCGCGGCGGCGAGCGTGCCGATCAACAGCATGGCGATCCAGGCCGGCGAGCCGAGAAACATCAGGAGCGCGAAGACAAGCTGATAGCGGCTGACGAATTTCAGGCCGGGCAGGCCGAGGAAATGCCAGTACTGCATGTTGCCCTGGCACCAGCGCAGGTCGCGCCGCACGAACTCGACGAGGGTCGGCGGGTTCTCCTCCCAGCTCTCGTCCTCGACAGGCATCACGCGGACATGCCAGCCGGCGCGGCGCATCAGCACCGCCTCGATCTGGTCGTGGCTGAGCACCTGCCCACCGAACATCGCGTCGTCGGGAAGCGGCGGCAGATGGCAATGCGCGTAGAACGGCGCAATGCGGAACACCGCATTATGCCCCCAATAGGGGCCGCAATCGCCCTGCCACCAGGTGGCGCCGGTGGTGTAGGAGCGCATGCCGAGCCGCATGCCGAACTGGAACAGGCGTGCGAAGGCGCTGGTCGAGGGTAGGCCGACCACGAGGCTTTGCAGGATGCCGAGCTCCGGGCTCGCCTGCATGATGCGCACGAGCCGCAGCACGGCGCCCGCGGTCATGAAACTGTCGGCGTCGAGCGTGACGGCAAGCTCATGCTCCTTGCCCCAGCGCTCGCAGAAATCGCGGATGTTGCCGGCCTTGAACCCGGTATTGAGCGTGCGGCGGCGATAGGTGATGGCGACGCGCTCGCGCCAGACGGAAGCCATGGCGGCGAATTCTTTCTCTTCGGCCTCGGCGATGGCGGGCTCGCCGGTATCGCTCAGTACATAGACATGGAAGCGCGCGGCATTCCCGGACGCCACGATGCCGCCGAGCATGGCTTCGAGATTGCGGATCACCCGTTCCGGCATCTCGTTGCGGATGCACATCAGGAGGGCGACCGAGGCGGTCACCGGCTCGTCGCCGCAGATGCGCGCGGCCGGCGGATTGACCGCGCCGAGCGGATCGCGCGCAAGGCGCATGATGAGGAAGCCGATGACGGCGTTCCAGAAACCGATCACGGTCCAGGGCAGCGTGATCGCGAACATCGCAAGAAAGACGAGATCGAAAAAGCCGAGCCCGCCGGGCGACAGCACGATCGCCGTCGCCCATAACAGCGCGGCCATGGTTGCGACGACCAGAACGGCGAACAGCGCGCGGCGGCGGCTCATGTCCGCGCCCGACCGCGCTAGAAACGCGGCAGATGATTCAGGCACTTGCGAAAAATCCCCGGCCGGTGAGCGCTCATGGTATAGCCGTTCCGGCCTTTCCGACAAAGGATTGTCGTGACCAGTAATCGGGGCGAACACAAGGCGCAGGCGCTCTGGTATGTCGCGCCGGGCATAGCCGAGATCCGCAGCGGGGTGGTGGCCGCGCCCGGCCCCGACGAAGTCCGCGTGGTCGCGCTGCACGGTGCGATCAGCCGCGGCACGGAGGCGCTGGTCATGGCCGGCCGTGTTCCGCCTTCCGAATATGGCCGCATGCGCCCGCCATTCATGGGCGGGGATTTTCCGTTTCCCGTGAAATACGGCTACGCCACGGTGGGCCGCATCGATGCCGGGCCGAGCGAATGGCTGGGGCTGACCGTCTTTGCGCTGCATCCGCATCAGTCGATGTTCGTCGTGCCGGTGGAGCGGCTGATCCCGGTGCCCGAGCGCGTGCCGGCGACGCGCGCGGTGCTGGCAGCCAACATGGAAACCGCGCTCAACGCGGTATGGGACGGCCGGCCGGCTCCCGCGACGCGCATCGCGGTCGTGGGCGCGGGCGTGGTCGGATGCCTGACGGCGTGGCTGTGCGGACGCATTCCCGGCGCGACGGTCACGCTTGTCGATGTCATGCCCGCGCGCGCAGCCATCGCCGCCGCGCTTGGCGTCGGCTTCGCCGCGCCGGGCGAAGCCGAGGGCGACTGCGATTTCGTCTTCCATGCCAGCGGACAGGCGGCGGGCCTCGAGACCGCGATCGGGCTTGCGGGCCTGGAGGCATCGGTGATCGAGCTGAGCTGGTACGGCGCGGGCACGGTGCCGGTTTCGCTCGGCGGCGCGTTCCACAGCCGGCGGCTGCGGCTCGTGTCAAGCCAGGTCGGCCACGTCGCGCCGGCGCAGCGCGCACGCTGGACGCACCGGCGGCGGCTCGAGGCGGCGATGGATCTTCTGTCCGATCCCGTGCTCGACGGCCTGCTCGCGCCCGCGATCCGCTTTCACGACCTGCCGGCGCGCCTGCCCGACGTGCTCGCGCCCGGCAGCGGCGTATTGTGCCAGAGCATCGATTACTGAGACGAAAGGAAGGCCGCCTTGTACGCCGTCGAAGTCCGCGACCATATCATGATTGCGCACTCGTTTCGCGGCGCCGTGTTCGGCCCGGCGCAGGCGCTGCACGGCGCGACCTTCGTGGTCGATGCCGCTTTCATGGCGCAGACGCTCGACGCCAACGGGATCGTCGTCGATATCGGCCGCGCGCACGAGGCGCTGAAAGCGATCCTGCAGCCGCTCAATTACCGCAATCTCGACGACGTGCCGGCCTTCCGGAACGTGAACACCACGACCGAGTTTCTCACCCGCCACATCCATGACGGCCTTGCCGAAGCCGCGCGTTCGGGCGCGCTCGGCCGCGACGGCCGCGAACTCGCAACGATCCGGGTCACGGTCTCCGAGTCGCATGTGGCGCGCGCCTGGTACGAGGCGCCCTTGTGGTGAGGCGGCTGGTCTTTGCCGTGCCGGGCGATCTCGACACGCCGACCGGCGGCTATGCCTATGATCGGCGCATCATTTCCGAACTGTGCGGCATGGGCTGGGCGGTCGAGATTCTCGATCTCGGCGCGGAATTTCCGCGTCCCTCCGCGGCGGCGCGCGCGGATGCGCATGCGCGCCTGACCGCGAGCGATCCCGCGGCCGCGGTCGTGATCGATGGCCTCGCCTGGGGCGTCCTGCCGGAGGTCGCCGAGGCAATGGCGAAGACGCACATGACCGTCGCGCTGGTGCATCATCCGCTGGCGCTGGAAACCGGATTGCCGGCGCAGGAGGCGCAGCAATTCCACGACAGCGAACGCCGCGCGTTGTCCTGTTCGCGCTGCGCGATCGCAACCAGCCCGGCGACCGCGCGCATTCTGGTCGCCGACTATGCCGTGCCGCAGGAGCGTGTCTTCGTCGTCCGGCCGGGCAGCGATCCGGTCGCGCCGGCGCGCGGCAGTGCGGACGGGGTGGTATCGCTGCTCGCGGTCGGCGCGCTCGTGCCGCGCAAGGGCTACGACGTGCTGGTGGAGGCGCTGGGCGGACTGACCGATCTCGCGTGGCGGCTGACGATCGTGGGCGATCCGTCGCGCGACCCGCAGACGGCGCGCGCGCTTTCGGCCATGATCGCGGATCGCGGGCTCGGCAGCCGCATCGCGCTCGCCGGCACCGTGTCCGCCGCCGAGCTCGCTGGGTTTTATGAGGCGACGGACCTTTTCGTGCTGCCCTCGCGCTTCGAGGGCTACGGCATGGCTGTCGCCGACGCCATCGCTTACGGCCTTCCCGTTCTTGCCGCGCGCGCGGGCGCCATTCCGGAAACGTTGCCGCCGGATGCCGGCGTCATGGTCCCGCCGGACGACGTTGTGGTGTTGCGCGATACGCTGCGCGTGCTGATGACCGATCGCGGCCGGCGCGAGCGGTTGCGGCAGGTTGCGCACGCAAGTGCACGCCGCTTGCCGAGCTGGCGGTCGTCGGCTGAAATATTCGCCCGTGTCATCGAGGAGTTGCGATGAGCTTTTCGGCAAGCTGGCTTGCGCTGCGCGAGCCTTACGACCAGGCGGCGCGCAATGCCGAAATCCTCGATGCGGTCGCCGGCTATTTCGCCGGACAGGCGACGATCTCGGCCGTCGATCTCGCCTGCGGCACCGGCGCGACCCTGCGCGCGATCGGCGCGCGGCTTCCCGTGCGGCAGACCTGGCGGCTGATCGACAACGACCTCAGCCTGCTGTCGCGCGCGGCGCCCGCCGATGTGTCCGCCGACATCGTCGTGCGTACCGAGCCCATCGATCTGGTGCGCGATCTCGAACTCGCGCTCGACGGCCCGGTCGATCTCGTGACCAATTCCGCGCTGCTCGATCTCGTGTCGCAGGAATGGCTCGACCGCTTCGTCGTGGAAACGGCGGCGCGCCGGCTGCCGGTCTATGCCGCGCTGGTCTATGACGGGTGCGTGACGTTCGAGCCTGCGCTCGCGCTCGATCCGGACATCGTCGATGCGGTCAACAGGCACCAGCAGACCGACAAGGGGTTCGGTCCCGCGCTCGGCCCGGCGGCGGCCGGCGAGCTGATCGCCGCCTTCGAGCAGATCGGATACGAGACTGTGCACGGCCCCTCCGACTGGAATTTCGGATCTGCGGATGCGGCCATTCAAAAAGAAGTGATCGCGGGATGGGCCGCCGCCGCCCGTCAGGTCGGCGGTATTCCGGTGGAGAAGATCGTGGACTGGCTCGAACGGCGGCATCGGGCGATCGCCGAGGGGCGTTCGTCGATCGTCGTCGGTCATGCCGACGTGTTCACCCGACCCCAAGCCTTGCGCTGAGCGGAGAAATCGCAGTCGAACAGCATCTCGTCGCCCAGAGGATGCATCGCGACCGCAGGGCGGATGGCTTCGTCCATCCATGCAATGGGCGGCAATGTCACGCCGCTCGGACCGGAGCCGATCAGCACCGGGGCGACGACGATGTGGAGGCGATCGAGACAGCCGGCCGCCAGAAAACGCGAGACCGTATTGGCGCCGCCTTCGATCAGGATCCTGCGAAATCCGGCGCTGCCGAGCGCTGCGAGAATGTCGGACGGTGCGATGCCGTCGCCGTTGCCGGTCAGCGTGATCTTCTCGATATCGGCCGGCCAGTCGGTGGCCGTTGTGCGCCGAGTAACGATAATGCGGCGGACGCCGTCGGCGGCAAGCAGCCTTGCGCTGCCGGGAAGGCGTCCCTGCGGGTCGATCACCACCCGTGCGGGACTTGGTCCTTCGACCCGGCGCACGGTGAGCTGCGGATCGTCGGCGAGCGCGGTACCGATGCCGACCACCACGGCATCCATCACCGCGCGCAAGCGGTGCAGATGCTCCAGTCCGTGTGGGCCATTGACGTAGTGGGAGTGCCCGGTTGCGGTCGCGATGCGGCCGTCGAGCGATTGGCCGATCTGCCCGACCGCGAATGGCGCATCCGGCCGGCCGGCACGCAGCGGCCCGAATATGGCGCTCCAGCACGCCGGTAACGGTTCATTGGCGCTGCGGAACAGGCCGGGTACGCTCGCCCATTCATCGTGGGCATTCGCATGCAACCTTTCGCCGGCGTTATGCGTAAAGGGATGGACCATGACTTCTCACCCAGTTGGGCAGCGATCAGACAACGATACGGCCAGCATGAATACGGCCGGCATGGTACGCATGCGGCTTCTTCCGATGCTCCCGCGTCATAAACTTGGCACATTATTCACCGGTAGTAAGTCTTGCGATCCCGGCCGCACGCGATGGCGATCTTACGGCAGTGCGATAATTCGGGCCGGACTGGAAATACCGACGGGGGGCGGTGTGTTTTCCCCTCATCTGGGCGACGGATATTGTCGATGTTGAACACGGATCGGGTGAGCGGCTCCCCTTTGCTCGGGGAGCCTGATTTTGTGGCGATCGAGCGCGGCATAGTGGAGTTTCGCGCGGCGCGTCCGGTCGCAATCACAGCCGGTCGAACGACGCTACTGGTCCTGCCGGTCGACGGACTGGACGACAGGCGCCTCGCTGCCTTTCGCGCTGCCGGCGGCAATGCGCAGCCCGTGCTGGTCCTTACCGCGCGGCGGGCGCAGACGCTCGGCATCGAGGCCGCCGGACCGGTGTCGCTGACATTGTCCGCAACCGACGATGCCGCCTCCATCCGCGCCGCGGCGACCGATGTGCGGATCGATCGCAGGTTTTCATGGGCGGCGTCCGTGCCGGCCGCGGCGGCGGCGCTGCCGCTCGCCAAGCTCGCGCATCGTTTGCCCGCCGCGCTCTGCGTCGAGATCGATGCGGGCGTGCCTGCCGCGTTCAATCCGCCGGTCGTGCATATCGGGACCGGCGCGATCGCACAGTTTCGCGAGCGGGCAATCCGCTCGCTGGCCGTTGCGAGCGAAGCATCCGTTCCGCTCAGCGGCGACATCCAGGCCCGCTTCGTTGTGTTCCGCGGCATGATGGGCGGCGAGCAGGCCGCGATCATCGTCAACGAGCCGGACTTCTCGAAGCCGATCACCGTGCGCCTGCATTCGGCCTGCCTGACCGGCGACGTGTTCGGATCGCGCCGGTGCGACTGCGGCGACCAGCTCCGGCTTGCCATGAAACAGCTCGCGGCGGCCGGCGGCGGCATCGTTCTGTATCTCGATCAGGAAGGCCGCGGCGTCGGGCTTGCCAACAAGATGCGGACCTACCGGTTGCAGGACGGCGGTCTTGATACGGTCGATGCCAATATCGTGCTCGGCTTCGACGACGACGAACGCGACTATGGAATTGCCGGCCGCATGCTCGAAATGCTCGGCTGCCGGCAGGTCGTGCTGATGACCAACAACCCGGCCAAGGTGGACGGCCTGTCCGATGCCGGCATCGAGATTACCGGTCGCATCCCGCTGCTGACGCCGATCAACGGCGACAATCGCCGCTACCTCGCGGCCAAGGCCATGCGCGCCGGCCACAGCCTCGATCATCTGTTCGATGCGCTGGCGGCAAGCGAGCCGACGATCGTGCCGGACGAGACCGAAGCGGCATCCTGAGTTTTTCCGTATATAATGACGCCGGCTTTCCACGATCATGTTCGTGGGGCGAGCGAAGGGAGGCGAAGATGGCGACGCTCCGTACTTCCGCTGACCCCGCCTATATGGTGACCGCCCGCACGCTGCACTGGATCACGGCGGCGCTCGTGCTGGTCATCATTCCGGCGGGCATCGCAATGGGCCTTGCGCCGCAGGGGCCGGCACAGGATTTTCTCTTCCATGTTCACCGCTCGTGCGGGGCGATCCTGATCCCGATCCTGCTGTTTCGCGTCTTCTACCGGCTCACGCACAAGCCGGCGCCGCTGCCGGACGACATCCCGGCGCTGCAGCGGTGCGCGGCCGAGCTTGTCCACTGGCTGCTCTATATTCTGCTGACGATCCAGCTTTTCCTCGGATGGATCGCGACCTCGGCCTATCGCGCGCCGATTCTCGTGTTCTGGACGTTCGAGCTGCCGCCGATCTGGCGCGAGGACCGTGCCTTCTCGGAACAGCTCTTTGTCTTCCACCGCCTGATCGGAATCACGATCGCCCTCCTCGTCTGCGTGCATATCGGGGCGGCGCTGTTTCATCACTTCGTGCGCCGCGATCGCGTGCTCTATCGCATGCTGACCGGCTAGCAGTCGGGGCGGCGCGGGGCCTGAACGATACATGACCGACCGCAATGATGACCGTGCCTTCGGCGCGCTGGCGTTTCAGGACGTGACGGAAAAGATCGGGCGCGGCGCGGTATTGTGCCTGCCGCTCGGGGCGACCGAGCAGCACGGCCCGCACCTGCCGCTGAACACGGATGCGATCATCGCCGAGCATGTCGTGCGCGAGATCGTGGCGCGATACGGGGCCGAGTTCGATCTCTGGCGCCTGCCGCTGCTGCCGGTCGGCCTGTCGCGCGAGCACGGCTGGGCCGCCGGCACGCTGACGCTGAACGTGCGGACCTTCGCCGCGCTCCTGCGCGACATGGCCGCGAGCCTCGTGCGCGCCTGCGCCGCGCGCAATCTTGCCGTCGTCAACGGCCATGGCGGCAACCGCGGCATCCTCGAAGCGTTGATCTACGAGTTGCAGGACGAGTTCGGCCTCAATCTGTGCGTCGTCCATCCGCTCGCTTTGTCAGGCATGGAGCAGGAGTGCGCGTTTCCCGACATCCATGGCGGTCTGATCGAGACCTCGCTGATGCTGCTGTTCGCGCCGCATCTGGTGCGCGCCGACCGCATTCCCGCCGCGGGCGGCGACAGGCAGGCGATCGGCGCGCTCATTCTCGACCGCGGCGTGAGCTGGCCGTGGAGCTCCGGCGATCCGGCGCTGGCCGAACGCGGCGTGACCGGCGAGGCGCAACGCGCGTCGGCGGAGATCGGCCGGCGCGTGATCGAACGCCTGCTTGAGAATGTGCGCCCCGTTCTGCAGCAATTGCGGGCTCGCGAGACGCGCTGACGCCGCGATATCCGCTGCCGGCGGGCCCCATTGTACCGGCGCACCGACATCACATATGATTAATCTTTGAAGCACTCGGCCGGTCCGCCGGAGAGGGCTTTTTGCTTTTGTGGGGCAAGCGATGTCCACGAACAGGGACGGCCATATCCGGCTGACCTCCCATCCCGGCAGTCGTCCGGTCGCGCGCTTTCCAGTGTGCTGGGGTGCGGCAAGCGCGCGCGAACGCGGCCCGGTGATCGGCACGGTGTCGGCGGGCGCCGACCGCAATGCCATCGGCGCGCATGGCGGCGCCTACGCGCTCTATCGCGCGCTCGCGATTTCCTCCGGCGCGCTCAGCCCGATGGCGAGGCCCGACCTGAGCGACACCGCGCCGGTCGTGGACATCGGGCCGTTCCCGCAATGGAGCGAGCCGAAGCTGATCGTCTCGCTCGATCCCTGGGGCCATCGCGTGACGGACGACTTTGCCGGCGAGATTGCCGGGGGCCTCGACATCCGCCCGACCATCGCCGTCACCAAGGCGCGCCTGACGCTGCCCGATCTCGAGCAGCTCATTGCGCGCAAGCTGCTTACGGTCGACGGATGCATCGTGCGTGCGTCCGGCGACGTCGCGGTGACCAAGGCGGCGATCGACCCGGTCTGGCATCTGCCGGGTATCGCCGAACGCTTCGGGGTGAGCGAGAGCCGGCTGCGCCGCACGCTGTTCGAGGAGACCGGCGGCATGTATCCGGAGCTCGTCACCCGTCCGGACCTTTCGCTGTTCCTGCCGCCGATCGGCGGTATCACGCTTTACATCTTCGGCGACCCCGCCGCGGTGCCCGACCCGCGCCGCACGCTCGCCTGCCGCGTGCACGACGAGTGCAACGGCTCGGACGTGTTCGGTTCCGACATCTGCACCTGCCGTCCCTATCTCGTCCACGGCATCGTCGAATGCATCAGGGAGGCGCAGAAGGGCGGCGCCGGCCTCATCGTCTACAACCGCAAGGAAGGCCGCGCGCTCGGCGAGGTCACGAAATTCCTCGTCTATAATGCGCGCAAGCGTCAGGCCGGCGGCGACCAGGCCGCGACCTATTTCGAGCGCACCGAATGCGTGGCGGGGGTGCAGGACGCGCGCTTCCAGCAGCTCATGCCCGACGTGCTGCACTGGCTCGGCATCCGCCGGATCGACCGCTTCATCTCCATGTCGAACATGAAATACGACGCCATCGTCGGTTCCGGAATCGATATCGGCGAGCGCGTACCGATCCCCGACGCGCTCGTGCCGGACGACGCGAAAGTGGAGATCGAGGCGAAGAAGGCCGCCGGCTATTTCGCCCCCGGAAAAGGCCCGAGCGAGGAAGACCTCAAGACGATCGTCGGGCGCAAGATCGAAGAGTTCTGACCATCGCGACGTCCGTATCGATCTCGAACCCGCAAGCCGCCGCGCTGTCGCTCCTGACGGCGGCCGCCGTGCGCGAGCGCACGCACGAAATTCTGCAGGCCGGGCTGAACGGTGCGCTGGAACATTTCGCCGTCGATCCCGATCGGTTACCCGCGGTGGCTGATTTCGTCGCCGGCGTCATCCGCGACAAGTACCCCGATCTTAAGGTACCGCTGCATGCGCGCTGGCGGCATTTTGTACATGGCGGAGAGGATTTGTGGGCGCGCATCGCGTCCATGCGATCCTGGCCGGATGCGGCTGCGAAGGCGCGCTCAGCGTTCGATCTCGCAATCGTTTCGGTTCTGCTCGATGCCGGCGCCGGTCCCGCCTGGCGCTATCGCGATGCGATAACGGGCGCGAGCGCCGGCCGCTCGGAGGGGCTTGCGCTGGCGAGTCTGCGCATGTTCGAAGCCGGCGTCTTCTCCGCCGATCCGCGCGACCCGTTGCGCGCCGATGCCGCGCGGCTGATGCAACTGAGCGAGAGCGACCTGGCGGCCGGCTTTCAGGCGAGTGCCGACAATGCACTGGACGGATTGGCCGGCCGCGCCGACCTGCTCGTGCGTCTCGGGCGCGTCGTCGCGGAACGTGCGGATGTCTTCGCGCTTGCAGACGCAGCGCGACCCGGTGGCCTTTTCGATCATCTTGCGGCGCCGGGCGATCCCGTGGCGGCGCCCGCCATCCTGTATGCGCTTCTGCTACATCTCGGTGCGATCTGGCCGGCGCGCCTGACGCTCGACGGCGTTGTGCTCGGCGACACCTGGCGGCATCCGGCGATCAGGCGGGCGGATGTCACCGACGGTTTCGTCCCGTTCCACAAATTATCGCAATGGCTCGCCTATTCGCTCATCGAGCCGCTGCGGGACGCGGGGCTGTCGGTGAGCGATGTCGACGGCCTGACCGGGCTTGCCGAATATCGCAACGGCGGACTGTTCGTCGATCTGGGTGCGATCGCGTTGCGCGATCCGGCGCAGATGCAGCGCGCGCATGCGATCGATTCGACGCTGGTCGTGGAGTGGCGCGCGCTGACGGTCGCGCTGCTCGACGTGCTCGCCCCGCTGGTGCGCACCATGCTCGGGGTCGATGCGGCGAGGTTTCCGCTCGGCTGCGTACTGGAAGGCGGCACCTGGGCGGCGGGACGCAAGATCGCGCAAGCGTTGCGTACGGACGGGCGTCCGCCGTTCGCGGTCGTCAGCGACGGGACGGTGTTCTAGCGGAGCGATATTTCAGCGGAGTCACGGCCATGCAAGGTGTCACCATCGTCGATCATCCGCTCGTGCAGCACAAGCTGACGCTGCTGCGGGAGAAAAGCCGCTCGACCAAGAGCTTCCGGCAGCTCTTCAGCGAGATCGGGATGCTGCTCTGCTACGAGGTCACGCGCGATCTGCCGCTCGTGCCGGCCGAGATCGAGACGCCGCTCGCGCGCATGCAGTCGCCGGTGCTGGCCGGCAAGAAGCTCGTACTCGCGCCGATCGTGCGCGCCGGGATGGGATTCCTCGACGGGATGCTGTCGCTCGTGCCCTCGGCGCGGGTGGCGCATATCGGGCTTTACCGTGAGCCGCGCACTCTTGTCGCGGTGGAATATTTCTTCAAAGCGCCCGACGACATCGCCGAGCGGCTGGTGCTGGTGCTGCACCCGATGCTGGCGACGGGAAACTCGGCGGTGGCGGCGGTCGATCGATTGAAGGAAAGCGGAGCGAAAACGATCCGTATCGTGTGCCTGCTGGCGACGTCGCGGGGAATCGAGAAGCTGCGCGCGCACCATCCCGACGTGCATGTCTGGACCGCCGCCATTGATCCCGAACTCGACGCGCAGGGCTATATCGTGCCCGGCGTCGGCGACGTCGGCGACCGGATGTACGGCACGAAATAGGATCAGGACGCCGCGATCGCGGCATCCACCGCCGCGCCGAGGCGTTCGACGATCGTTGCGATCTCGTCGGGCGTGACGATGAAAGGCGGCGCCAGCAGCACGTGGTCGCCGTGCCGGCCGTCGATCGTGCCGCCCATCGGATAGACGATCAGTCCGCGCGCCATGGCTTCGGTCTTGATACGCGCATGCAGCTTCTTCGCCGGATCGAACGGCTGCTTCGAGGCGCGGTCGGACACGAGCTCGATCGCCTGGAACAGTCCGCGGCCGCGGATGTCCCCGACATGGCGGTGGTTGCCGAAACGCTCGGTCAGCGCGTCGACAAGCACGCTGCCCATCGCCCTGACATTGTCGAGCAGCTTCTCGTCGCGGATCGTCTTCTGCACGGCGAGCGCGGCCGCGCACGCCAGGGGATGCCCGATATAGGTATGGCCGTGATAGAAGGTGCCGCTGCCGGCCTCGAACGCGCGATAGATCCTGTCGCTGCAGATCGTGGCGCCGATCGGCTGGTAGCCACCGCCGAGACCCTTGGCGATGGCCACGATGTCGGGCGCGATGCCCTCCTGCTCGAAGGCGTAGAGCGTGCCGGTGCGTCCCATGCCGCACATCACTTCGTCCAGGATCAGCAGCACGCCGTAGCGGTCGCAGATTTCGCGAATGCGCCTGAAATAGCCCGGCGAAGCCGCGACCGCGCCGGTGGTGGCGCCGACCACGGTCTCGGCGATGAAGGCAATGACGGTGTCGGGGCCGACGCGCAGCAATTCCGCTTCGAGCGCATCGGCGGCGCGCCGCGCATAGGCGTCCTCGCTTTCGCCGTCCTGCCGGAACCGGTAGGCGAAACACGGATCGATCAGCGAGACATCCATCAGCATCGGCTGATAGGGCTCGCGCCGCCACATATTGCCGCCGACCGCGAGCGCGCCGAGCGTGTTGCCGTGATAGCTCTGCCGCCGCGAGATGAAACGCGTGCGCTGCGGCTGACCGGTTTCGAGGAAATACTGGCGCGCCATCTTCAGCGCCGCCTCGATCGCTTCCGAGCCGCCGCTGACGAAATAGACATGGCCGAAATCCGGCGGCAGCGCGTCGACCAGCAGGCCGGCCAGTTGCTCCGCCGGCTCCGAGGTGAAGAACGCCGTGTGCGCGAAGGCGAGCTTCTGCGCCTGCGCGACGATCGCGGCGGTGACGGCCGGATGGCCGTGGCCGAGACATGACACCGCCGCGCCGCCGGAGGCATCGAGATAGCGGCGGCCCTCACGGTCGATCAGCCAGACGCCCTCGCCGGCGACCGCGACGGGCAATTGCTTGTTTCTGGTGCGGTGGAATATTCGGCTCATCGGCGGTTCCGCGCTGAATGACGGTTGTCGGATAGTCCCTTGTAGCCCCCCTGACAATATTCGTATCGTGTCATTTCGTGAAACCGAGGCCCGCCGGCGTGCGTTGCGGCGGCGACCTGAAAGAAGGCGGAGGGAGATCTGTAATGAATCACGTTACATTGAGCTGTCGTGCGGCGGGCTTTGCCGCCTTGCTCGCGGTTCCCGCTTTTGTGGCGACGCCCGCGGCGGCGCAGCAGAAATTCGTCACCATCGGAACCGGCGGCGTCACCGGCGTGTATTACGCCGTCGGCGGCGCCGTCTGTCGGCTTCTCAACAAGGACCGCAAGGCGCACGGCATCCGCTGCTCGGTGGAATCCACCGGCGGCTCGGCGTTCAACGTCAACACTATCCGCGCCGGCGAGCTCGATTTCGGCATGGCCCAGTCGGACGTGCAGTACCAGGCGCTGAAAGGCGAAGGCACGTTCAAGGACAAGGCGTACCCTGAATTGCGCGCGGTCTATTCGGTCCATCCGGAGCCGTTCACCGTGCTCGCCCGCAAGGAAGCCAACGTCGCCAAGTTCGAGGACTTCAAGGGCAAGCGCTTCAATGTCGGCAATCCCGGTTCCGGCACCCGCTCGTCCATGGAGCAGCTTCTGGGCGCGATGGGCTGGAAGCTCGGCGATTTCTCGCTCGCTTCGGAGCTGAAGGCGGACGAGCACGGTCCGGCGCTTTGCGACAACAAGATCGACGGCTTCTTCTACGCGGTCGGGCATCCGTCGGCCAACATCCAGGACCCAACCACGACCTGCGGCGCGAAGCTCGTCTCGCTGACGGGATCGGCGGTCGACAAGCTCGTCAAGGACTTCCCGTATTTCGCCAAGGCGACGATTCCGGGCGGCATGTATGCCAGCAACCCGCAGGCGACCGAGACCTACGGCGTGATGGCCACGCTCGTGACCTCGAACAAGACGCCTGACGATGTCGTCTATGCGCTGGTGAAGGCGACGTTCGACAATTTCGATGAGTTCAAGAAACTGCATCCGGCATTCGCCAATCTCGATCCGGCCAGGATGGTGACGAACGGCAATTCGGCGCCGCTGCATCCGGGAGCCGCGAAATACTACAAGGAAAAAGGCTGGCTGAAGTAACAGCCAGACTGTCGGGGCCGCGGAGACCGCTCCGCGGCCTTTTTCCTTCGAATGCAGGAGGGGCGGGGCATGAGCCAGAGCGCGGACACGATCGCGCCGTCGGCCGAGCTGGAGCAGCTTGTCGCGGAGGCCGATACCGGCGGCCGCAAGCCGGCCGGTGCGGCGGCGCAGATCCTTCTCTGGACGGCGATCGCCTGGTCGCTGTTCCAGCTTTGGTATGCCTCGCCGCTGCCGTTCATCGTCGGATTCGGCATCCTAAACGACACCGAGGCGCGCTCGATCCATCTGGCGTTCGGGCTCTTCCTCGCTTTCACCGCCTATCCGGCCTTCAAGACGTCGCCGCGCGCCTATATTCCCGCGGTCGACTGGGCGCTGGCTCTGGCCGGCGCCTTCGCGGGCGGCTACCTGTTCCTGTTCTACAACCAGATCGCGTTGCGGCCGGGCACGCCCAACACGCTCGATCTGGTGACGGCCGCCGTCGGCATCGTGCTGCTGCTGGAGGCTACCCGCCGCTCGCTCGGCCTGCCGATGGTGATCGTGGCGATCGCGTTCATCGCGTTCACGTTCGCCGGCCCCTTCATGCCCGAGGCCGTGCAGCACAAGGGCGCTTCGCTGCAGCGCTTCCTCACCCACCAGTGGCTCGTTACCGAAGGCGTGTTCGGCATCGCGCTCGGGGTCTCGACCAGTTTCGTATTCCTGTTCGTCCTGTTCGGCACGCTGCTCGACAAGGCGGGTGCCGGCAACTGGATGATGCAGATTTCGATCGCGCTCCTTGGCCATCTGCGCGGCGGTCCGGCCAAGGTCGCGGTGGTTTCCTCCGCGCTCAACGGCGTCGTGTCCGGCTCGTCGGTGTCCAATGTGGTGTCGGGCGGAATCTTCACGATTCCGCTGATGAAGCGGACCGGCCTGTCGGGCGTCAAGGCGGGTGCGATCGAGGCTTCCTCGTCGATCAACGGGCAGATCATGCCGCCGGTCATGGGCGCGGCGGCGTTCCTGATGGTGGAATATGTCGGCATTCCCTATTCGGACATCATCAAGCACGCCGCATTGCCGGCCATCGCTTCCTATGTCTCGCTGCTCTATATCGTCCATCTGGAAGCGGTGAAGCTCGGTTCCCGCGGAATTCCGCGGGAACCGACCCCGGTGCGCACCCGCCTGATCCGCACCGGCCTCGGCATTTCAGGGAGCATCGCTTTATTGTGCGCGCTCTATTACGGGATCGACGCGGTGCAGGCCGTGTTCGGCGCGGCCGCTCCCTGGATTCTCGCAGCCATCGGTCTCGTCGCCTATGTCGCCACGGTCTGGTATGCCGCGCGGGTTCCCGATCTCGCGCTCGACGATCCCAATACGCCGATCTTGAAGCTGCCGCGCGCCTGGGACGTGATGCGCACCGGGCTCGATTATCTGATTCCGCTCATCGTGCTGCTGTGGTGCCTGACGGTCGAGCAATTGTCGCCCGGCCTGTCGGCCTTCTGGGGCACCGTCTCGATTCTCGGCATCGTGGCGACACGCAAGCCGCTGCTCGCGCTCTTTCGCCGCGGCTCCGTGATGCAGGGCATTGGCCACGCCATCGTCGATCTGACCGACGGCCTGGCGAGCGGGGCGCGCAACATGATCGGCATCGCGGTCGCCACCGCGACGGCCGGCATCGTGGTCGGCACCATCACATTGACTGGACTCGGACTGATGATGACGGAATTCGTCGAATTTCTGTCCGGCGGAAACGTCATCGTCATGCTCCTTCTCATCGCGGCGGTGTGCCTTGTTCTCGGCATGGGGATTCCGACCACGGCCAACTACATTCTGGTCGCCACGCTGATGGCGCCGGTCGTGGTCGAACTCGGCGCGCAGGCAGGGCTCGCGATCCCGTTGATCGCGATCCATCTCTTCGTCTTCTATTTCGGCATCATGGCCGACATTACGCCGCCGGTCGGGCTGGCCGCCTTCGCCGCGGCGGCGATTTCGCGCGAAGACCCGATCGCCACCGGTGTGCAGGGGGCCATCTATTCGCTGCGCACGGCGATCCTGCCGTTCGTCTTTATCTTCAACCCCGAAATCCTGCTCATCGATATCGGCGGCTGGGCGCATTTCGTCTGGGTCATCGTGGTGTCGCTGGCCGCGGTGCTCCTGTTCGCGGCGGCAACCATGAACTGGTTCGTCACCAGGAGCCGGCTGTGGGAATCGGCCGTGCTGCTCGTGTGCGTGTTCGCGCTGTTTCGGCCGGGATGGTTCCTCGACCGCTTCTATCTCGCCTCGGTCGAAGTGCCGGCGAGTGAGTTCCTCAAGCGCGTCGAGGAGATCAGTCCCGGCCAGCGCCTGACATTCGTGGTGCAGGGCATGAACATCGAAGGCGAGGACGTGCGCAAGACGATCAGCATTCCGATCGGCGATCCGCAGGAGCCGCGCCTGCGCCTGCGCGCGGTCGGACTCGGCGTCGCGCCGGCCGGCGACAAGGTTGCGATCACCAACGTGGCGTTTGGCTCCTATGCCAAGCGCATCGGGCTCGAGGCCGGATACGAGATCGTCTCGGTGCTGGAGCCGGCCGAGCGCCCGTCGCGGACGATTCCCGCGGCGATCGCGCTCCTCATCGCAGGCGCGATTGCAGGTCTGCAATGGAATCGCAGCCGGCGTGCGCCGGCTGCGGCATGATCGCGCGATCGGACCGTTCCACCGCGCCGCGCATCATTCCATGACCGTGTGGCTCTGTTCGCGCATGAATTGCGGCACGTACCAGGGGCCGAGGCCGCCCTTGTGCGAGGCGCCCGATCCCTTCCAGCCGCAGAAAGTCTGGATGCCCGGCCAGGCTCCGGTCGTCGCGCCGCTGGCGCGGTTCGCATAGAGCACGCCGGCTTCTGCCCGCTTGAGGAAAAGCTGTAGTTCCTCATCCTCGCGGGTATAGATGCCGGCGGTGAGGCCGTAGAGCACGCTGTTGCCGTCGGCGATGGCGCGCTGGAGGTCGGTAAATCTCTTCACCGTCAGGAACGGCAGGAACTGCTCTTCCCTGTGCAGGTAATGGTCCTCGGGCAGGCCGACCGCGATCGAGGGCTCGACATAATAGCCCTTGTCGAACAGTTCGCCCGACAGCCGCTGCCCGCCGGTCTCGAAACGTCCCTGCTGGCGGACGCTGGCGGCCGCCCGGTCGAAGCGTTCGGCGGCCGCGGCGTTGATGACGGGGCCCATGAAAATCGCCTGGTCCTCCGGATTGCCGATGCGGATGGCACGGGTGAGCTTTAGGAGCGCCTGCATGAAGTCGTCGTAGATCGCATCGTGGACGTAGACTTTCGAGCCCGAGCTGCACTTTTGTCCCTGTAGTCCGAATGCCGAGCGCATGACGCCGGACGCCGCCGTGGTGATGTCGGCAGAGCGCGTGACATAGGTCGGGTTCTTGCCGCCCATTTCCGCGATTACCGGCAACGCGAACGGACGCGCCGCCATGCTGCGGAAGATGCGCATGCCGACGGCATGGGAGCCGGTGAACGCGATGCCGTTGATGGCCGGATGGCCGACCAGCGCCTCGCCGACAGTCGCGCCGCCGCAGACGAGGTTGACCGCGCCGGGCGGAAGGCCGGCGGCCTCGAAGCATTCGATCAGGAGATGGCCGGTGAGGCCGGCCATCGGGCTCGGCTTGTAGACGACGCAATTGCCGGCGACGAGCGCGCCGGTGATCATGGCGACCGACAGCGCGACTGGAAAGTTGAACGGGCTGATGACGCCGAAAACGCCGTGCGCGCGCAGGACCACCTGCGTGCGCTCGCGCGAAAATGCGCGCTTCATGTCGCGCGCATAGCCGTTGTTCGCGGCCATCTCGGCACAGTAATAGCGAATGAGGTCGATTGTCTCCTCGATCTCGCCGACCGCCTCCATCCGTGACTTGCCGACTTCCAGCAGACAGGCGACGGAAAGCTCGTATTTGCGGCGCTCGAACTCGCGCGCGACGTGCTCCAGATGCTCCACGCGCGCCTGCCAGTCGAGCGCGCTCCATGCGGGATAGGCGGCATGCGCGGCGCCGACCGCGCGGTGGAGCGCGGCGGCCGAGGCTTCGACGAAGCTGCCGAGCACGATATCGCGGTCGATCGGGCTGACGGCCCGGTAGGCCGTGCCCTCTGAATCCTGGCGTCCGGCAATCCGGTTCGCACGCGTCTGCGCGGACAGCGACGCCTTGAATTGCGGGATCAGGCTGTCGAGGTGCGCGTGCACCGCGGTGAAGTCTTCGGCGATATTGGAATAGGTGACGCGCGGTAAGGTCGCTGGATTGGCCGGCACAACGGGCTCCTGTCGATCGAACCTCGCTCTCCGGGGCGCGTGCAACCCGGCAGGACGCCGCTATTGCCGCCGCCGCCCGGAGCGAAGCCGAAGAAGAATGAATGCAGGCGCGGCCCGAGGGCAAGTCCCTCGCATCCAGGCGATTGCGGTTGCAGAGTTAGGGTGCGAGACGGTTGGGCTTGCCGGAGAAACGGCGCGGGCGGGCGGGCACAGCCTTGCCCGCCCGCGCCGGCGACATCAGGCAATCGCGAACCGGACCGGACGCGCCGCTTACCGGTAACAATAAGTGCGGTAGCGGACGCCACGAAACGGATCGTAGACCCAGCAACGGACCTTGCGCGGACGCACATGGATCACCCGCGGTCCGTAATAATAGGCCGGACCGTAATAGGCGGGGCCGTAATAGGCCGGACCGTAGTAGCCGTAATACGGATACGGATAATAGCCGTGCGCGATCCCGCCGAGCCCGAGCAGGCCGGCGGCGACGCCGAGCGCAATGGCCGTGTTGCGCCGGCCGCGACGCGAAGACGAGAACTCGTCCATTGCTTCGCTTGCGACCGGACGTTCGATCGCGGCATTTTCCTTGGCGGCCGCGGCCTTCGCCGGCACGCTTCCCGTACACAGGACGATGCCCAACACCAATGCCGCCAGTACGCTTACAATCCTGGACATGGCCAAGCTCCCTCAGTTTGACATAAAGAAGACTATCGCCTCGCCGCGCCGGCTTTTTTGATCCGTATCAAAAGCCTTGGGGATCCGCGGGCATCAGCCGGCAAGGATATGGTCTGTCGAAGTATAGGGCAGCGTGAGGGCTTTCGCGACCGCGCGGCAGGTGAGGCGGCCGTCATGGATGTTGAGTCCGTTTCGCAGATTTCTGTCCTCGCGCAGCGCCGCCTGCCAGCCCTTGTCGGCAAGCGAGATGACGAACGGCCGCGTCGCCGCATTCAGCGCGAAGGTCGAGGTGCGCGGCACCGCGCCGGGCATGTTCGGCACGCAATAGTGAATGACGTCGTGGACGCGATAGGTCGGCTGCAGATGCGATGTCGGACGCGAGGTTTCGGCACAGCCGCCCTGATCGATCGAAACGTCGATGATGACGGAGCCGGGCTGCATGCGTCTTACCGTTTGTTCGGTGATCAGGCGCGGCGCGGTAGCGCCCGGCACCAGCGCGCCGGCAATCACGAGATCGGATTCGCGGCACAGCGTATCGACGGTTTCCGGACTGGTGATGCCGGTGCGGACCCGGGCGCCGAAGCGGTTTTCGATCCGGCGCAACGATTCGGGCGAGCGGCCGAGAATGACGACGTCGGCGCCGAGACCGGCCGCGATCAAAGCCGCATTGGTGCCGACTGTGCCGCCGCCGAGGATCAGGATGCGGGCCGGCAGAACGCCGGCTGCGCCTGCGATCAGCACGCCGCGCGTGCCGTGCGGACGCTCGAGCCAGTGCGCGCCGATCTGCGGCGCCATGCGGCCGGCAATCTCCGACATCGGCACGAGCAGCGGCAGCGCGTCGGAATTGTCGGTCACGGTCTCATAGGCGATCGCCGTTACGCCGCTCGCCAGCAAGTCCTGCGTCAGCGGCCGGTCCGGAGCGAGGTGCAGGTACGTGAACAGAACCTGTCCGCGACGCAGCATCGTGCGCTCGTGCCCGAGCGGTTCCTTCACCTTGACGATCAGTTTGGCGCGCTCGAAAACCTCGCCGGCGGTCGCTGCGATGTCCGCGCCCGCGGCCCGATAGGCCTCGTCGGACAGGCCGGCGCCCGCGCCGGCCTGCGTCTCCACCAGAACGCGGTGCTGGCGCCGGGTCAGTTCCGCGATCGCCTCCGGCACGAGACCGACCCGGAACTCGCTCTCCTTGATTTCCTTCGGTACGCCGATCAGCATCAGTCACCGGGCCGGCAGCAAGGAATAATGCGTCACGATCTGATCGATCTCGCGCCCGGTCAAGCTTTCGACATTGCGCTGCATCTGCGGGTGCCTGCGTCGGCCGCTGCGGAATGCATCGAGTTGCCGGCGCAGGTAGATACCGGACTGGCCGGCGATGTTTGGAGTTTCTGCGTCACGGCCGGTGCCGTCGGGGCCGTGACAGGCGGCGCAATAATGCACGATCGCCGGCACGTCGGCCATTTGCGCGATCGCCGGATCGGCGGCAGCGACGAGCATGGCTGCCGCAAGAGACGCAAACGGGCTATGGCGGATGCGTGTCATTCAGGCCGCGCGCGAAATCGATGGCGTGACGAGCAGATTGTCCTCGACCGCGCGCACGCCGGTCGCCTGTTCGGCCGCGACACGCAAGGCGCGCTTTTCTGTCTCCGACGGAACGAGGCCCCACAGACTGACGACGCCGTCGAACACGGTGATATTGACGAACCCGGCATGGGCCCAGCGCTGGGTTTTCAGATGATCGAGCAGGCGCTCGCGGATGGCGGTGTCGGACATCGGGACGATCAGGCCGGGCTTGGCTGCGGCCATGGCCTGCACGAGATTGGCGCGGCTGACGATGCCCACGAGCTGGCCGTTCGACACGATCGGCACGCGCTTGATGGCATTGCGCTCGAGGATCGTGGCGATCTTCGACAGCAGTGTGTCGGGCGCGGCGGTGATGACGCTCTTCGTCATCAGGTCGGATACCTTGCGGGCATGTGCGCGGATGTATTCGTCCGCCAGCGCATCGTCGCTTGTGAAGACCGAGAGCCACCAGGACGGGCGCCGCTCGGTGTCGGTTTCCGAGCGCCGCATCAGATCGCCCTCGCTGACGATCCCGACTACGCGGCCCTTCTCGTCGACGACGGGGACGGCGCTGATGCGATGGCGCGCGAACAATATCGCCACGTCGCGGGCGGACTGCGACGGCGTCACCGTCACGACGGGGGCCACCATGACATCGCGGGCTTTCATTGCTGCCTCCTGTGTCTTTATCCCTGTGGCTACGGCAAGGAATGTTCCGGCATCCGGCCGGTTCTTGCCCTGCAACCCGGGCCGCGGCGATCCGCAGGCTAGAGGGTGACCCCCGGTTCGCCTTTGCGGATGCCGTCGAAGTTCCGATCATCCGGCGCCTTGCGCACGTGCACGACGCTCACTCCGCCATCCATCCCGGAATTCTCGGCGATCCGGCAAGCTTATGTAATATGAGACGCTCCTTTGGCGTTCTGCTGCCTTGCGCTATATCAAAGGCGTGGTCGCCGCGGGGTCTACTCGGCCGGCCGCGAACCGGGCCAGAAGGCCTCCGCCTCGGTATCGAATGCCGGTTCGTCGAGGTCGGGCTCGCCGCACCGCTCCGCAATGAAGGCGCGCGCGCGATTGCGCAGCGCGACGATGGCGTTGAAATCGGTTCCGGCAGGCGCGATCGGCTCGCCGATCTCCAGGCGGACCGGGGTCCATCGCGGCCACCAGGTGTCGGCGCGCAGCATGTCGCGGGTGCCGCTGATCGCGCCGGGCACGACCGGAAGCCCCGCCTCAGCCGCGGCCTTGAAGGCACCGAGGCGGAAGGGTGCGAGGCCCCTGCGTGCGGTGAACGTGCCTTCGGGAAAGAAGGCGAGAAGCCGGCCCCTGGCCATGCCTGCGGCCGCTTGCGCATCGGCCAGACTTGCCGCCACGTCGAAGCGCTCCACGAAGATGACACCGAGCCGGCGCAGGAACGATCCGATCAAAGCCTGATCGGCGAACTCCTTCTTGGCGGCGAAAACCGGCGTGCCGGGCAGCGCCGCGGCAAGAACGAACGCGTCGGAATAGCTCGCATGGTTGAAAACGAGAATAGCATTGTCGGCCGGAATGCGATCGGGATGCTTGAGCGTGAGCGGGATGCCCGCCGCGGTGAGGCCCGCGCGGGCGAGCCAGCGCAAGGCGGTCCAGCGTGCGCCCGGTCGCGGCAGCGTCATCACGGCGATCCAGCCGAACACGACCGCAATAGCGACGATGATCCACCACCAGGCCGCATAGAGCGTGCGGCCCGCGAGATTCACGGCGGCCCTGATGCGCGGGAGGAGGCCGGCAAGGAAAAGGCGGATGCGCTGCTGCCCGACGCTTGAGCGCGGGGCGCCAAGCGCCCCGGCATCGTACAATTCGCGCGTCGTGCTGCGGCGGATCTTGCCGCTCGCGGTCTTCGGGATGGTGTCGGGCGGCACAAAGACGATTTCGTCGGCCGGGGCGCCGAGCACTTTCACGGCGGCAGCCTGCGCCTGTTCGCGCAGACGGTCGCGGCTGGAAGAATCCTCCTGCGCCGTCTCCGCGACGATGACCACGCGCTCCGTCCCGGAGGCCCGGTCCCCCGTGCCGATGAGGGCGACGCCGTTCTTCACGATGCCGGGAATTTCGGCGACCGCGTCCTCGATCTCGTGCGGAAAAATGTGGCGGCCGGCGCGGATGACCAGATCCTTGATCCGGCCGGTGATGAATATCTCGCCGTCGGCACGATAGGCCTGGTCGCCGCTGTCGAGCCAGTCGCCGTCGAACAGCTCTTTGGTCTTGGCGGCATTCCCGAAATAGCCGGACGTCGCCGACGGTCCGCGGAACTCAAGCCGGCCGACGACACGGTCGGCGACCTCGCGTCCGCCGGCATCGACGATGCGCACCTCGTGATCGGGAATCGGCTTGCCGCAGGACACGAATTCGAACGGGCTCGCATCGGCCGGCGCGGCGGGCCGTGCGACCCCGGTCGAACCGAGCGTGTGGCGATCGACGCGGTCGATGCGCGGGCCGCGCCCGAGCGGCGGCATCGTCAGCCCCACGGTGTTTTCGGCAAGCCCGTAAGCCGGCGTCATCGCTTCCGGGCGGAAGCCGTAGGCGCGAAACCGTTCCGTGAAGCGGCGGATCGAATTGGCGCTGACCGGTTCGGCGCCGTTGGCGACCAGACGCAGCGAACCGAGATCGAGGCCCTCGATATCGGCATCGTCGATCTTGGTGCGGCAGGTCTCGAACGCAAAGTTCGGCGCGGCCGACAGCGTCGCGCGGTACCGGTGGATCGCCCACAGCCAGCTTTCCGGGTGCGCAAGGAATGTCAGCGGCGACATCACATAGAGCGGCGCGCCGTAATAGAGCGTGGCGAGCCAAGCGCCGATGAGACCCATGTCGTGATAGAGCGGCAGCCAACTCACGAAAACGTCGCGCGAGCTTGCGTCCATCGCCCGGCCGATCGCGCGGATATTGGCCAGGAGATTGGCGTGGCTGAGCACGACCCCCTTCGGGTCGCCGGTGCTGCCGGACGTATATTGAAGGAGCGCCGTGGCCCGTTCGTCGTCGGTCGGCGGCAGCCGCAGTTCGGGGCCGGCGGCGAGCGCGGCCGGGCTCTCGACCGCCGTGATGGTGGGAACCTGCGGCTGCAGCAGGGTCGCGAGCTTCTGCCCCCGCGTCGTCGTGATCAGCAGCCGCGCGCCGGCATTGCGGAGAATGCCGGCCTGGCGGTTGACGTGCTCTTCCAGTTGCGACAGCCGCAGCGGCGGATAGACCGGGACCGGGACCGCACCCGCATAAAGCACGCCGAAGAACGAGGTGAAGAATTCGATGGCGGTCGGCAGCATCAGCGCTACGCGATCGCCGACATTGACGTCGCGCGCGATCAGTCCGGCCGCGATCCGGCGCGCCTCCTGCGCCAGCGCACCATAAGTCAACGGGACCGGCTGGGCGGCATCGGCGAGAAAGGTGATGTGCAGACGGTCGGGATGGGCGGCGGCGTGCCAGTCGAGCGCTTCGGTCAGGGTTCTCGCTTTCGACGCGGCTTCGACTTCGGGAAGTGCGGCGGCGGCAACGGCATGTGTCTGCGGGGGCGCGGCCGGCGGCGCGGCCCTGCCGAGCGCAGTCAGAAGATCGGCAATCGTTTCGGCTTGCGTGAGCGTGTGCTCGGGCAGCCGCACCCGGAACGCCTGCTCGATGCGCAGCAACAGCTCCGCGCGCGTTAGGCTATCGATGCCGAGATCGCGGTCGAGCCGGCTCGCAGGCGAAACCGAAATCGTTCGCTGCGGATTGAGTTCGCGGACGAGCTTGCGAGCGATTTCGAGCAGGGCGCGTTCTTGTCGTGTGGAATTGTCCGGCTCATGCATGGAGACACGAATAATCCCGTTTCAGTGCGCCCAATTGATGCCGATCAAAATGGCATGGCGACGGCCGTGGCGAAAGCGCCGCTTGCAGCAGCCTGCGCAGGACGTGTCGGTGCCGGCCGCGCGGTGCGACGTGTTGTCAGGCGCGCAGGCCGTGTTTGCCGAGGATCCGGACGGTACTTGCCTGCGGGCCTTTATCGCCGGCGACTTCCGCGAACGTGACCCGGGTGCCGGCTTTCAGGCGATTGAAGCTGTTGTTGAGGACGCTGTTGCGATGGAAATAGATTTCGCGTCCGTCGGCGCTTTCCAGGAAGCCGTAATCGTCCTGCAGCTGGACGACGGTTGCGACTGGTGGTCCCTCGCTTGCCTTGACCTGCCCCTGCAGGCGACGCGCCGCATCCTGCAGCCGGCGTCGCGCGCGCTTGAACGCGTCGTTGATGGCGAAATCGATTTTGCCATGACGCTCGTCGGCCGATGGCGTGCGGTCGATATTGACGGTTTTTCCGCCAGGCAGCACGAGCTGGATGTTGACCCCGTACAAACCGCCGGTCTTGTGGCGGCCGCCGGGCCCCTTCAGGATGACGCGGCAGGACGTCACGCGGCCAAAGCGTGTTTCGATCTCCTCGACGCGCCGCGCAATGCCGGCGCGCAGGGAAGCATCGGGCTCTATGCCCTGGAAGTCGATTTCGACCGGAACCTGCATGACTTTGATCCAATATGACAATTATAAACTCGTACGGGCCGAAAAAGATGCGTTGATTTAGGTCAACGTGACGACCTGTCGGGAGCCTAGACTTTTTAAACAATGTTTGCGTACGCGGTTATATGTCCGCACGGCTGTCATTATATAATTATCATGCGAGCGTGCGGATCCGCAGGGAGTTTTATGGGAAAATATAAGTTGCGTATTCGATAACGGCAGCGAAGGGAGAGCACGATGAGTTCCCAGGGCCTGGAATCGATTGAACAGAGCGTTCAGACGACGCATCGCTGGATCAACGAACTGAACGAGCGGCTGGACTGGGGTGACAAGGCGCGGTCCTACCGGCTGTTGCGAACGGTGCTGCAGGCCTTGCGGGACTGGTTGCCGGTGAACGAAGCCGTCGATCTCGCCGCGCAACTGCCCGAACTGGTGCGCGGCGCATATTACGAACATTGGCGGCCGGCAAAATGCCCGGTGCAGAACCGCAGCAGGGAGGATTTCCTGGCGCGGGTGGATCACGCTTTCAAGACCGATCCGATCGCCTTCACGCCGGAGGTTGTGACCGAGGTCTTTGGCCTTCTGTCGGATAAGGTCAGCGCCGGCGAGATCGAGGATGTCCGCAACGCATTGCCCGCCGATGTGCGCGCGCTGTGGCCGAAGCCGGCGCGCGCCGCCTGAAAGGAGCGATTATGGCTGACGAAGGGCCAAGCCTTGCGATTTCGCCCGAGAAGGTCTGCTTTCTCCTCGTCAAGGCGCGCGAGTTCGACGTGAAGGATGCGGCGGCCGATCCCGGCGATTCGTCGAACGCGAGCGACGACGCGATGATGTCGGTGCTGGAGGACCGGGCCGACGATCCGGTGGTCGAGGAGATCGGGCGCTTCATCGGCGCGCTGAACGAGGACGAACAGATCGATCTCGTGGCCCTGACCTGGCTCGGACGTGGCGACGGCACCCTTGACGACTGGTCGACCATCCGCGCGGAAGCCGCGCGCGCCCATAACCGGCGGACGGCGCAGTATCTTCTTGGGATTCCCCTGCTTGCCGATTATCTTGAAGAAGGGTTGTCCCAGTTCGGGCGCTCGTGTGAGGAATTCGAACTCGGCCGGCTTTGATTCATGTCGAATGACCAGCAACAGGTCGCGGGCGCGCAAGCGCCCGCCGCTTCGCCGGAGACTTTGGCGGCGCTGACGCCGCCGCAGCTCTACCGCAAAGCCAGTCTCGATGCGCTGCCCTTCAAGACCACCGACGAACTGGCGCCGGTGGAGACCGCCGTCGGGCAGCAGCGCGCGCTCGATGCCATCGGTTTCGGCAGCGAGATCGACCGGGACGGCTTCAATATCTTCGTCATCGGCTCGAGCCGCGCCCGCATGCAGGAGACGGTGAAGACGATCCTATCGCGGTTTGCCGAGCGCAGGAAACGACCGGGCGATTGGGTCTACATCAACAATTTCAAGGAAGCGCACAAGCCGATCGCGATCGAGCTGCCGGCCGGTCGTGCGGCCGAGTTTCGCGACGTCATGCGCCGGCTGATCGCCGACCTCAAGGTCGCGTTGCCGGCGATGTTTGAGAGCGAGGATTACCAGTCCCGTCGCAATGCGATCGATCAGACCTTCCAGACAAGGCAGGGCGATGCGTTCACGGCCCTGCGCGACAAGGCGAATGCCCAGGGCATCACCATCCTGCGCACGCCGCTCGGCCTTACGCTCGCGCCGGCGGAAAACGGCAAGATCGTTCCGCCGGAGGAATTCTCCACCTGGCCCGCCGAGAAGCAGAAGCAGGTGCAGGAGGTGATCCGGGCGCTGGAGCAGGATCTGGAGAGCATTCTCAAGCAGGTCCCGCAATGGGAGAAGCTGCGTCGCGACGAGATCGAGAAACTCAATCGCGAGACGGCGCAGTTCGCCGTCGGACAGTCGATCGAGGAGGCGAAGGAGCCGTTCGCGGACCTGCCGCGCGTCCTGCAGCACCTGGAAGCGGTGCGCGCCGACCTCGTCGACAATGTCGCGATGTTCGTGATCAAGGGCGAAGGCGCGGAAGGCAGTCAGACGGAATCCGACGCGCGTCTCGGCAATCCGTTTGACCGCTATGCGGTCAACGTGCTCGTGCAGACGACGAGCGACGAAGCGACCGGCGGGCCGGTGGTCGAGGAGCTGCATCCGACGCTCGCGCGCCTGATCGGCAGCATTGAATATGTCTCGCGCCAGGGCACCCTGGTGACGAATTTCCGGCTGATCAAGGCGGGCGCCATGCATCGCGCCAACGGCGGTTTCCTACTGCTCGATCTGCGTACGCTCCTGATGGAGCCGTTCAGTTGGGCGGCGCTCAAGCGCATGATCCGCCAGCGCGAGGTCCGCATCGAGGATGTCGGCCGTTTCATCGGCCTGACCAGCACGGTCTCGCTCGAGCCCGATCCGATCCCGCTCGATCTCAAGGTCGTCCTGTTCGGCGACCGCCTTCTTTACTATCTGCTGGCGGCCTTCGATCCGGAAGTGTCGGAGCACTTCAAGGTGCTGGCCGATTTCGAGGACGACATTGACCGCTCCGCCGAGAGCGAGGCGGCGCATGCGCGGCTGATCGCGGCGATCGCCCGCAAGGACGGCCTCAGGCCGCTCGACCGCGACGCTGTCGCGCTTGTTATCGAATACGCGGCGCGGCTCGCCGATCACGCCGGGAAACTCTCCCTTTCGCTCGGCGAGCTGCGCGACCTCCTGGCGGAAGCGGGATTCTGGGCGGAGAAATCCGGACATGCGGTGACGGTGCGCGAGGCGGTGGATCGCGCCATCACCCAGCGGGAATATCGTGCTTCGCGTCTGCGCGAGCGCGCGCAGGAAAGCATCCTGCGCGATTTTGCATTGATCGACACGGCAGGCGTTGCGGTCGGCCAGGTCAACGGGCTGAGCGTGACCGAACTCGGCAGCTTCCGGTTCGGCCGCCCGACCCGCATCACCTGCCGGGTGCGGCCGGGCACCGGCAAGCTCGTCGATATCGAGCGCGAAGTCGAGATGGGCGGACCGATCCACTCCAAGGGTGTGCTGATCCTGTCCGGTTTCCTCGCCGGCCGTTTCGCCCTCGACACGCCGATGTCGCTGTTTGCAAGCCTCGTCTTCGAGCAGAGCTATGGCGGGGTGGAAGGCGACAGCGCTTCGTCGGCAGAGCTTTACGCGCTGCTCTCGGCGCTATCGGAATTGCCGCTGCGGCAGGATCTGGCGGTGACCGGCTCGGTGAACCAGCACGGACAGATCCAGGCGATCGGCGGCGCGAACGAGAAGATCGAAGGCTTCTTCGACATCTGCAAGGCCCGAGGGCTGGCCGGCTCGCAGGGCGTGCTCATCCCGCAATCCAATGTGCAGAATCTGATGCTGAGGCGCGAGGTGATCGAAGCCTGCGAAGCGGGAAAATTCGCCGTCTATCCCGTGAGCACGATCGATCAGGGCATCGCGCTGCTGACCGGTCGGCCGTCGGGTGAGCGCACGGCCGACGGCCTTTTCCCTGTCGGCAGCGTCAACCGTCTTGTCGAGGACCGGCTGCGGGCATTCGCGCGCATCCGGCAAAGCTTTGCCGCGGCCGGGCTACCCGATGCCGCGAAGGGGCGCGCCGAATGAACGAGCTGCCGTTCAAGCGATTCATCGTCAACCTGCCGCAATGGTCGGTCGAGCGCGCCGCCATGGAGGCGACGGCGACCTTCGCGGAATTGCTGAAGCTGCAACTGACGGCGGCCTTTGTCGAAGACGCCGAAATCCATCGTCTCGCCGCGATGCCGGGCCTGCGTGAACTGCGCCCGCTCGGCGCCGGCTGGCATCCCGTCGATCCGGCGCAGTGGCACCGGGCGTTTGCGGACGCGGCCCTCAAGGCGAAAGCCGCGTTCGAGGCCGCGGTCCGGAACTGCTCCGTGGAATCGAGTTTTCTGACCATTCGCGGGACGATCAGGACGCTGGTCTCCGAACACCAGTCGGAGGATATCGTGGTCGTGATGCAGCCGAAGAATCCGGCCGAGCGGGTATCCCAGCAATATATCGATCTCGTCGAAGAGGCGTTCTCGACCCGCGCCGCGGTGATGATGGTTCCCGCCATCATGGCCTGTTCCAGCGGGCCGGTGGTCGCCATCGCGCGACGGATCGCCGACCCGAGCGTCCGCATTGCGCTTGCCGTTGCGGCCGCGGCCAATGAAGGTCTGATCGTCGTGCCGACCTTCGACGGCGAGCAGCAGGCCGCGTTGCTGCAAAGTCTTGCGGGCGGCCGTCGCGTTCCGGTCCGCATCGACGAGGGCGCCGGACTCATTCCCGAAATGCCGGCCTCGTCCTTTCCCGCCGCGCGCGAGCACGAAAGACTGGTGATCATGACGCGCGCGGGCGAAGGCCGCGACCTGTCGATGGCGACCGATATCGTCACAAGACGCCGCGTTCCGGTTCTGACGGTCCCCGACGCCGATTAGTAGCCGCTCCGGTATCCGGAATGATGATGCCCGGCGTCGCCGCCGCCCTGCGCGGGCGAATGCAATCAAACAGTCCGGATCGTATCCGGCCAGGCGCGGAGCGCGCTCAATGCGTCGCGGGCGCGGCTTCGGCATGCGGGACTATGTCCCGATAGGCGTGCCAGGTGCCGTGACCCAGGATCGGGAAAATGATGATCAGCCCGAGCAGGCCCGTTGCGATGCTGACGAAAAACAGCGCAAGCACGATCGCACCCCATGTCAGCATCACCGGCAGGTTGTTCCAGACCAGCGCCGTGCTCGTGCCCATGGCCGTCAGGGCGTCGACGCGCTCTTCGAGCAGCATCGGGATCGAGAACGCGCTGATGGCGAAAGAGAATGCCGCGAACAGCGCGCCCACGACACCGCCGACCAGAAGCATCGCCCATCCGACCGGGGTGGTGAACAGCATCGGCGCGATATGGTCGAGACCGGGGAACGGACGCAGGCCGAAGAACAATGCATAGATGATGACGGCCGCGCGCATCCACAACAGCATGAGCAGGCACAGCAGCACGCCGGTGAACAGGATTTGTCCGCCGGACTTCGGCTTGACGAAGATCATCCGCGACAGGCGCACCGGCTCGTCCGCTGCGATGCGCCGGCTCTTCTCGTAAAGGCCTACGGCCAAGAGCGGGCCCGTGACCATGAATCCGGCAAGCGCGGGAAAAAGGATGTAGTCCCAGCCGAATGCGAACAGGCCCACGACGACCTCGATCGACACCAGAAAGACCATGACGCCATAGCTGATGCTTGTCGCCGGACGGATCGTCAGATCGTGCCAGCCGTTCGCGAGCCAGCGGAAGGCGGCCGCTGCCGGCACGTTGCGGCGCCAGATTTTCTCCTGCGGCAGCGGCGGGACCACGGCGGGGATTATCGTCATCGTGTCACCTGGTCTGGTTGGGCTGTGCGTCTTTATGTGTGTCGGTTGCGTGCTGTCCCGCGCCTCATTGCGACGTGCAGGACGATATGGCCGCACGGAAGCTGCCGCTGCTTCGGCTTTTCTCGTCGGCCTGCCGCAGATGCGCAACGCAATCCGGCTGCGAGACGGTCGCCACATAGACGAGGTGGGTATTCGCGGCGGCGAGCAGCAGCACGCCCGCGCCGACCAGCAGCCAGAGTGCGCTCCTGCGCAACAGCCAGACTGTCAGCGCGCATATCATCGACCGGCCTTTCCAAGATCGAGCACGTAAAGCGTGAGAATCTTGCGCTCGAGCGGAGACAGGCGATCCTCCCAGGTCGGCATGTGGCCCTGCCGACCGCCCCAGATCGAGCGGCGGATCGATTGCGCATCGCCGCCATAGATCCACGCTTTGTCGGTCAGATCGGGCGCGCCGAGCTCCTTGTTGCCCTTGCCTTCGTCGCCGTGACAGGATGCGCAGTTGGCGCTGAAGACGGTCTTGCCCGCGTCGATCGCCTGCGGAGGGATGTCGCCTGCGGCGGCGGACAGCGATCTCACATAGGCAACGACGGCATCGATATCCTTCGGCGGCAGAACTCCGTCGCGGCCGAACGCCAGCATCTGCGACGTTCGCGTTTCCGGATGGGTGGAGTTGATCCCGACGCGGATCGTTTCTGCGACGGCATCGGGATCGTTGCCCCAGATCGCAGACGTGGCGGTGAGGCTCGGAAAGCCGGGACCGCCGGCGGCATTCATCCCGTGACAGGCCGCGCAATTGTCGCCGAACAGGGCGCGGCCCGTCTCCCGCACGCTCTTCATCAGGCGCGCGTCCGAACGGATGTCCTCATAACTCTCCGCTTCGATCCGCTTTGTCCAGGTGGCGCGGTCGAGCACGGCTTCCTGCAGCGCTTTCTCGACCGTGGTGCGCTGATCGATGCCGAGCAGACCCCTGGTGTAGGTGACCCCCAGCGGCCAGGCCGGCATCAGAATCCAGTAGCCGAGCGCGAACAGCGCCGTCGTGATCAGGAAGAAGTAAATCGGGCGGGGAACCGGCGTATTGAGCTCGGTGATGCCGTTCCATTCGTGGCCGGTCGTCAGATAGCCCGTATGGGGATCGCGTTCCGCTACCGCCATGGCTTGTCCTCGTCGCTCAGGATGGAGCCCGCGGCATCCTCGAAGCGCGCCTTGTTCGCCGGCCAGTAGGCATAGACGACGACGGCCAGCGACAGCGCCATCAGATAGAATAGGCCGAACGATTTGGAGAACCAGACGGCGACGTTGTGGTTGAATTCCATGGCTATTCCTTCGCCGCCGCAAGCGGCTTCTGCGCGGCCGCGGTGAGACGCCCGAGGATCTGCAGATAGGCGACAAGCGCGTCCATCTCGGTCAGCCGGCCGGGGGCGCCGTCGAAGACGCGCACATTGGTGGCTTCGCCATAGCGTTTGGTCACGCCTTCGGCGAACGGCGTGTCCGGCGCCGCCTGGCCGTAGGCATCGGTTGCCGCGTTGGCGATCATGTCGTCGGTGTAGGGCACGCCGACGGCGCGCATGGCCTTGAGGTGCGCGCCGAGATCGGCTGCCTGCAGGTCGGTCCGGCCGAGCCAGCCATAGGCGGGCATCACGGATTGCGGCACCACATCGCGCGGATTGTTCAGGTGCGCGACGTGCCACTCGTCGGAATACTTTCCGCCGAGGCGGGCAAGATCCGGTCCCGTGCGCTTGGAACCCCACAGCATCGGGTGGTCGTATTTGGACTCGACCGCGAGCGAATAGGGGCCATAGCGCTCGACCTCGTCGCGCAGCGTGCGGATCATCTGGGAGTGGCAGGCATAGCAGCCCTCGCGAATGTAGATGTTGCGTCCCGCAAGCTCGAGCGGCGTATAGACGCGCATGTCCGGAGCTTCTTCCACCGTCTGGTGGATGGTGAAGAGCGGCGCGATCTCGACAATCCCGCCGATGCTGGCCACGCCGATGATCGCGAGCACGAGACCGATCGCCTTGCGTTCCAGTCTGTAATGGAAACCGAAAACGTTCATTCTGCGGGCTCCAGCGCGGGCTTTCGCGCATACAGGGGAGCCGGCTCGCCCGGTGCGCGCGCATCGGCGCTACGTGCGGCCGTGCGGATCGTCATCCAGATATTGTAGCAACCGATCACAGCGCCGATCAGGAACAGCAGCCCGCCGATTGCGCGCGCGATGTAATAGGGATGCATGGCAACGAGGGAATCGACGAACGAATAGGCGAGCGTGCCGCTCTCGTTGTAGGTCCGCCACATCAGCCCCTGGATGATGCCGGAATTCCACATCGCGAAGACATAGATAATGGTGCCAGCCAGCGCGAGCCAGAAATGCGCTTCGACGAGGCGCGCCGAATGCATCGCCGGCCGCTTCCACAGCCACGGCACCGACGCATAGATCGACCCGAACGTGATCATGGCGACCCAGCCGAGCGCGCCGGCATGCACGTGGCCGACCGTCCAGTCGGTATAGTGGGAGAGCGAATTGACCGAGCGGATCGCCATGAACGAGCCCTCGAAGGTCGACAGGCCATAGAACACGGCCGCGACCATCATGAAGCGCAGCGTGGCGTCGTCGCGAACCTTGTGCCACGCGCCGTTGAGGGTCAGCAGCGCATTGCCGGCGGACGCCCAGGACGGTACCAGCAGCATCACCGAGAACGTCATGCCGAGCGTCTGCACCCAGTGCGGCAGCGCCGTGTAATGCAGGTGGTGCGAACCGGCCCACATGTAGAAGAAGGTGATGCCCCAGAAGCTGATGATCGATATGCGATAGGAGAAGATCGGCCGACCCGCGCGCTTGGGCAGGTAATAATACATCATGCCGAGAAAGCCGGAGGTCAGGAAGAAGGCGACGGCGTTATGGCCGTACCACCACTGCGTCATCGCATCCTGCACGCCGGAGAAGATGGAATAGCTCTTGGCGTGCCCGAAGGAGACCGGCACCGCGATATTATTGACGATGTGCAGGACGGCGACGACCAGGATGAAGGCGAGATAATACCAGTTGGCCACATAGATATGCGGTTCGCTGCGGCGGGAGAGCGTGCGCAGATACAGCACGAAATAGACGACCCAGACGATCACTAGCCAGATGTCGGCATACCATTCCGGCTCGGCATATTCCTTCGACTGCGTGCTGCCCATGAGATAGCCGGTGACGGCGAGCAGGCAGAACAGGTTGTAGCCGAACACGACGAACCACGGGCTGAGCTGGTCGGGCATGCGCGCGCGCGAGGTGCGCTGCATGACATAGAACGAGGTGGCGATCAGGGCGTTGCCGCCGAACCCGAAAATGACGGCAGTGGTGTGCACCGGGCGGATCCGCCCAAAGCTCGACCAGGGCGCATCGAACGTCAGGTCCGGATTGACGAGCTGCCAGGCGACCCAGTCGCCGACAAAGAGGCCGATGAGCGCCCAGGCCATGGCGATCACGATGCCGACCTTGCTCGGGTCGTCGTAATAGCTGTGCAGGCGTTCCGGCCCGGCTTCCGGCGCGTAATAGCCGGATATGACAAAGAACAGGCCGCCGATCGCGGCCAGCAGGACCAGGGCGCCGTGCGCTCCCAACGGATCGTCACGGCCGACAGCAGCCATCGAAAGTCCCAGAACCGCAAGGCAAAGCAGAATGACGAGTGAGAGCTGTCGCTCATTCCGGGAGAGTTGCTCGATCATTTCCGCCTGCCGTACTGGATTTCTGAAGCTCCGATGGTGCTGCCGGCCGCTATCGGCCACGTGCCGAACCGGTCGTGCTTGTTCGAGGACGCAAGTGTCCGCCTATGCCTGCGCGGCGTCCTCGTATCGCGGGAACAGGACATTGTTCTCCAGATGGATATGCTCCATCAGGTCGCTCGCGAGCTTGGCGCCGCCTGCGTAAAGCGCCTGCCAGGATCGGCAGGCGCCGTCCGGCAGCACGAAGTTGCCGGTGAGGCTCTCAAGCTTGTGCAGGTGCTCGCCGTGATCGTCGTGATCGTGGCGCATCTGCGCGATCGGAGTGTCGAGCCCGCCCTGCGATCGCCGCCGCATGGCGGGGAACAGGATCAGCTCTTCCTTTTTCATGTGCACTTCGAGTTCGCCCAGCATTTCGCGGAGCAGCTCGGCCATGCCGCGCGGAACCGCCGGATGCTCGGCGTGCACCGCCTCGACTTTTCTGGCGAGGTTGATCAGCTCCGGCATCTCGCGACGGTGGGTGGCGTGATAGCGGGTGAGAATATGATCAATGAGCTCGGCGGTTTCGAGCGACGCCGGGACCGCGCTCGCCGATTCCTCGATAGTATTGAGCGCGCGGACAACCTCGGCAAGGTCGATGCCCTTGTCGCGCGTGGCAGTATCGAGCTTGACGTCGCCGCCGCAGCAGAAATCCAGCTTGAAGCGGCGGAAGACCTCCGTCGCGCCCGGCATCGCCGCCGCGATCTCGCCCACGGTTCGTTCCCGCAAGGGAACCTGATCCATCGACGCGTTCATCGAATCTCTCCTTTTTGTTCGGCCAGATTGGGCTGATGAAATCTCTCGCCCTTCCCGAGAAGGACGCCGTGCCGGCCGGCAATGCCAAGTTCGAGGCTCTCGGCGATCCGCCGGGCGCGCTCGACGAAAAGCGCTGCCGCTTCGGATGGACAGGTTTCCCGTGCGGTGTCCTCGAACAGCGAAAGCCAGCGGTCGAAATGGGCGGCATCCACCGGCAGCGACAGATGCATGCTCATGGGATTGCCGTGATATCGGCCCGACATCAAAGCCACCGACGACCAGAACCGGCACATGCGCTGCAGATGCGGTTCCCAGTCGTGAATGCGGGCCTCGAACACGGGGCCCAGCAGCGCGTCGGCGCGCACTTTCGCGTAGAAATTGCGGACCAGGCGCTCGATCATGGGCTCGTCGATGCCCGTCCGCGCGCCGATTTCCGCCGTCATCTGCTGGCGCCGATCCATTGATAGGCAACCTTCAAAGTGGTATATTATATACCTATTTAAGGCGATAAAAATGGTATTGTAAATACCCATTTTGGTCGTCGCGCCGATGCAAGGACTGAAGATGCGTCTCACCGCCTTCACCGATTTCGCCCTGCGCGCGCTGATGCGGCTCGCCGACGAGCCCGAGCGGATATTCTCGACCAACGAGATTGCGACGGAATTCGGCATTTCGCGCAACCATCTCATCAAGGTGGTGCGCGATCTTGCCAATAGCGGGTTTGTCAGCACCCAGCGCGGCGTCGGCGGCGGCTTCACCCTGGCCCGGCCGCCGGAACAGATCACGCTCGGCCAGGTCGTCCGCGCGCTGGAGAAGCGGCATGCGCTGGTCGAATGCTTCCGCGGCGACGGCGGCAGTTGCGCGCTGAATCCGCGCTGCCGACTGAAGATGCGGCTGGCGGCGGCGCGCGAGGCGTTCATGCGGGAGCTGGACGGCACGGCGCTCTCCGAATGTACCTATCCGGGACGGTCGAAAGGCAGACGGCCTTACAACGCGGCATGAGATGACAAAATGGCATCGTCGATGAAGGTCATGAAACCGCTCGTATTCGAGGACGGCGCCGTGGAGGTCGATGCGGCGGTCGTCGCTGACGGGCTCGGGCTTGCGTTGCCGGTTCTGCGCGAGTGCATGCGGGCGGGCAAAATCACCAGCCTTTCCGAAGAAGGGATCGATTCGGACGAAGGCCGGCATCGCCTGACGTTCTTCTCCGAGCACCGGCGGTTTCGAATCGTCGTCGACCGCCACGGCACCATCATTCAGCGCTCGACGCTCGATTACGGACAGGATGCATTGCCGCGATCCGCACGCAAGCCCGGCGGATGAGGCAAACCGGCCCGTCGGCGCCTGCGCTTCCGCAGAGTCATGGGCTATCGAATCCCGGCAGATCCGCCGCTGGATTGTCCTCAACTATTCGGACGGTGAACGGGGCGCCGCGATCCGGTTCGCTTCGGCGTCAACCATGACAGGAATATCGTCGGCGCTGGCGCAGGGATGAGATTGCGGGCGGAACCCGGGCTGTTCTTTCACGTTACTTCGCTGTTCGGCACAGGTGCGACTCCTCGATCCACCCTGCGCCTGCAGAATTTCGGTATCGGTCGTCGTCTGGACCGGGCAAGAAAGACAGCGAGGAGAAGCTGCGATGAAGGAAAGCTTTTTCAAGCCCTATGGGTTCATCTGGGTCACAGGCGGTTTTTTCCTGATTTCTCTTCTCGGGCACTGGGTCTTTGGATGGTTCAGCTTCGTCTCGGAGCAGCACGCTCACGGCGCGACCATGGATGTCGCGGACTATGCAATCCAGATGATGCGGGACACGCTCGAGAACTGGCAGTCCGAGTTTCTGCAACTCATCTGGCAGGTCGCCGGATTGGCGATGCTGCTGCATGTCGGCTCGCCGCAATCGAAGGAAGGCGATGACCGGGTCGAAGCAAAGATCGATGCGATCCTGCTGGCGGTGGAGAAGCGTCGCGGCGAGCGCATTCTGAAGGAAATCGACGGAATTTACGAAGGCCGGCATACCGATACGGGCCTCATCCGCCAGCGCGCCATGCGTGCCGAGCGCCGCCGCGCAGGTGCATGACGGGCACCATCCGGCCTCGCGGTGACGGATGTCGGAGAAAATGTCTGTTCATGGGACTGGCGGAGAGAGAAGCTCCATTCAAACATTCTCCCGCGGATTTACGAACGAACGCTCGCAGGTGGCCTCTCGCTGCGTCTCGTGGAAACGCGTCGAAGATGTCCGGCGGTCACGGCTATCGCCGTGCAGGTTGTTTCGCCTAATAAAGATTTCCTTAAGCCGCGCTTAACATTGACTGCGGTATGATGTCGACGGCGGCTCGGTCAGCCATCCCGAGCAATGGCCATGCGCGATTCGAGCGGATTTGAGGGGCAGGTATGATGGGATTTGCCTTTATCGTACTGAGCATCATCGGGGCGATCATCCACCTCGCGATCAGGCGTCCGAAGAATCGCGCGGAGGTCATCGACACATTTTTGTTGTACTCGTTGGTGTTCAACGTCGGCTTCGTCGGTTTCTTCTTTGGCTTCATCCCGCACGTTTTCTTCCCGGACCAGGCAGCCGCCGCCATCGGCTGGCCAGGCGGCAGCCATTTCCAGTACGAGGTCGGCTTTCACGACGGCGCCTGGGGCATTCTCGGTTTCCTGTGCATTTTGTTCCGCGACCGCTTCTGGCTTGCGACCGGCATCGGCTGGTCCTTCTTCATGCTCGGTGCAGCCTACGGCCATCTGCAGGACACGATCCTGCACGCAAACTATGCGCCCAACAATTTCCTCATGATTTTCGTCGATAGCATCATCGCCGTAATGCTTCTCGGTCTGCTTGCGCTCAAGCACCGGGCGGCCGGGCGCTCGTAGCACGCCATGCGGCGCATTTTTTCTTCGCTGGCTATTGTGGCTGTGGCGGCGGCATTCGCCTTCGCCGGAGCGTCGTCCAGCATCGATTACAGCCGCCCCGAGGCCTGGCTCGCGCGCCCCGGCCTGGACTCGGTCGCCAGCCTCGTTCCCAAGGACAGCGGTTACAGCAACCTCGCAGCGTCGGCCCGCGCCGATGTCTTCTACGTGCATCCCACGACAGGGATGCGCAAGGACGTAGCTAACGTGCCGATCGACGATCCGCAGGCGCTCGCGACAGCGCGCGTGATGCTGATGGCGCAGGCGACGCCCTTCAACGGCATTGCGCGCATCTACGCGCCCCGTTATCGCCAGATCGCCTTGCACGTCTATGATGAGGACGAGACGGCGCTGCAGGCTCCGATGAATTTCGCCTATGAGGACGTACGGCGGGCTTTTTCCTATTATGCGGAGCACGAGAACCAGGGTCGGCCGTTCTTCCTGGTCGCCCACAGCCAGGGCAGCAATCACGCGCTCCGTCTTCTGATCGAGGACATCCAGGGTACGCCGCTGGAGGCGCGGCTGGTGGCCGCCTATCTTCCCGGCATGCCGACCCCGCGCAGGTCCTTTACCGAGCATCTCACGCACATTCCGCCGTGCGCCAGCCCCGCGCAGACTGGATGCGTGGCGATCTGGGGTGTGTTCGCGGAAGGCTATCGGGACTTCGCCGGATGGGAATCGAGCAACGTTTATTGGGACGCCGCCATCCGCCGCTGGCGTTCGCCGAAAGGCATGCCGCTCGTCAACGTCAATCCGGTAAGTTGGCGCGAGAACGATGCGGCGACGCCAGCCAGCCTGCATCTGGGCGCGGTGCCCTTCGGGGTCGCCGCCACGCATTTCTCGCACCCGGTGGCGCGCCTCGTCAGCGCTCGCACCGCACACGGTTACACGCTGGTGTCACCCGCTCCGCCCGCCGGCTTGTTCGACGACGGCGGCGTGTTCAGCCGAGGCAACTATCACGTTTTCGACATCAACCTGTTCTGGGTCGACCTGCGCGCCAACGCGCGCCGCCGCCTGACAGCTTTCCTGATGCAGCGGGGTGAGGCGAAGTATCCGCTGATCGAAGGCCCGGTGACAGCGTCGGCGACGATTGGTCGTCCGTTCCGTTTGCAGCTTGCGGTGCGCAATGCGCCGGCGGTTTTTAGCGCGCAGAACCTGCCGGCGGGGCTCCATCTTAACGACTCCACAGGCGAGATCACCGGCGTGCCGACCGCGCCCGGTCCTCATGCCGTCGTGGTGACCGCGACCAATACCGCAGGCGCCTCGACCGCGGAGCTCGCTCTCATCGTGGATGCGGCAGTCGACTGACGTGATTCTTCAGACAATTGTCGGTGGTGCACTTGGCCCGAGGCAGAATTAAAACCACCTGATCAGAGAAAATCCCAAGCGAGAAAACAGACCATATTCGGGGATCTATTCAGACTCGTAAGGCGGAGAAGCCGGATTGTCAGAAAGCGCCGGGAATTCTGGCGGAGGGAGAGGAACTGTATTCCAACGTTCTCTTGCAGATTTGCGCCGCTCTGCTTCGCTTCAATTCTAAGCGCTTCTAGGCAGCCGCCACCTGCCTGAGCCTATTTGCTTAAACGGGCGATAAAGTGCAAGTGGATTCCACCCTCTCGTTAGGGTGATTGTTCAATTCTAGTTCCGTCACTGACCCGGTCGCTCGGATAGACGATGACTTGATCGGCGGCGCCGAGACCTTCGGATGTTGCCGCGATACGCCCTGACCGCCTGAGGAGCGAAACTTCTCGAACTCGTGCGCGCCCGTCCTCAACCACGAAGACATTCCAGCTTCCCCCGCGACGGAACAGCGCCCCCGCCGGTATAATCGTTGCGTCATCCTGGGTGAACACGACGATCTTGGCATCCACCTGGTAGGCATCGCCAAGCCCGGACCATTGATCGGGTGGCGACACGATGTCGATCAGGACATTGACGCGTTGCTCCTCAACCCCGAGGGTAGAGACTTTCGTGAACGCCGCCGGTTCAACACGCCGCACACGCCCGGCAAGCACGCTTGGTCCGCCCCAATGCTCTATCGTCACCTGCGCTCCCGGGCGGATTTCAACGGCATCCGTGCTCAGAACGTCAACAACCACCTCGAGATCGCGTGGGTCGCCAATCTCCAACATTGAGCTCCCAGGTTGGACGATTGTTTCGCTTTCCTGAGTAACTTTCAGAACAACGCCGCCTACAGGGGCGGTCACATTCCAGGTTTCCGGCACCTCTTTTCCACCGTCCGTATATCGCGCCAGCAGCGCGCGAGCCTGGTCAAGCTCATGTTCGGCTGCGTGCAACTGAAACTCCGCTGCTCGCAAATCCCGATCGGCAACCCGTTTCGCCAGCTCCGCGCGCTCTAGCGCCTGAGTCGTGGAAGCCCCGCGCTCAACGAGCGTACGGGTGCGCGTGTATTCCTGATCCGCCTGAATTGTTTGCGCTTTGGCTCGTTCAACGAGAGCTTTTGCTCGTTCGAGCGCCGCTTCCGCTACGCCCAGTCTCTCCTGCGCTTCTCGCCGGCTTCGTGGATCGAGAAATGGCGCCGGTGAGGGAATGATCGTGGCAACAACATCTCCCTCCTTTACGCGATCTCCCACCTTGAGCTGCACCCGGCTCGATCGCCCGGTCAGCGGCGCCGAGACGACGTATCGCTCCCGGACTCTCGTCTTTCCGTCTTCGTCTACCGTTGCGATAAACCGGCCCTTTGTCACAACCGCGACCTCGACGAGAACGGGCCGGGGCATTATCGACCAGGCGACGCCGGCAACAGCCAGCAAGACGAGGAACACGATAGCGCCCCGACCTGATGTGATCCGCATCTTCAGTCTCTCGTCTTGAGTACCGAGACCAGATCCAGCCGATCGATTCGACGGCGGACGACATACGCGCTCGCAAGCGCCGACGCTATGACGATGAGCGCGGAAACCGCATATGTCCTCGCGCCGATCACACCAGGTATCTGAAAGCTTTCGGTCGAATGGAAGTGGGCGATCAGGCTGATGATCCCCTGCGATATCGCTAGTCCAAGTGGCACGCCCACCCCAATCTCCAGCGCAAACTCGCCAAACAAGATGCGGGCTACCTCGGCCCGGCTGAAGCCGAGAACACGCAGACTGGCAAGCTCCCAGGCTCTTTCCTGCAATCCGATGCGAGCGCTGTTATACACAACCCCCACCGCAATAATGATACCGAAAAGCGTAAGGATGCCGGCGCTGACAAGAACAAGGTTGGCAATCTTGTCCATAAATGACGCCAGCGTATACGACTTCATCGCAACCGATTCGATCGCCGGTAAGTTCTTGAATCGCTCGGACAGAAGCGGAAGCGTAGAGGCGTCCACGTATATGGCAGCGGCCGAGACCACATCGCCTTCGCCCGTGAGGTGGTTGAGCGCCGCGATCGACATGTAGGACCCCATCCCAATCATCTCATCGACGACCGCGCTGACCGGCAGATCGCGCTTGCGGCGCCGGCCCTCCATCACTTCGACCGTGATTGTATCGCCCGCTTTCACTTCCAGCCGGTCGGCAAGGCGCCGCGTGAGCATAATTCCCTCTGTCGACACCTCGATCGGACGTAAGGCCGTGTCATGAGGCCGACGCAATTCACTCCGGTCCGGCAATCCAACAACAGATGTGAGGTAGGTCCGGTGACCAGCACGAAATCGGACAGGAACAATGCGCTGGCCCTCGATCGCGAGAACGCCGGGTTCGCGGCTTAAATTATTAATAATGTTACGGTCGGACGGACGTGGAAAGGTTACGGCCACGTTCCCACGGTCAACCAGATTGAATTGAACGTCGATCATGTGATCGATGGCATCACGCCAAAACAGCCCAAGGACCACCATAGGCACGGCAAAGGCGATACCCATGATCGTCAGCGCGGTGCGGACGGGCCGCCCAGCGACGTTGCGAAATACCATGATTCGATGAGGCTTGAAGATCAAGGGTGTCATCAACCCTTCAATCCATGACCGCCGGAACCCCATGGGCGCGACCGGCCGCATTGCGACGGCCGGAGCCAGAACCGTGACACTCCGCAATGAGGAGAGAACGCCAATAGCGGCCATGACGAAGCTTGCACAGATACCCACCACCGCAGACCAGGGCGTGATCTGGAAGATAAGAGCCGGTAATCGGAAAAATCCGTGATAGCTCGCGATCATTGCCTCACCGAATGCGAGTCCGGCCGGCACTCCGAGCAACGATGCCAGCAACACGATGATTGCCACCAGCTTGAGATAGTGGGCGGCAATGGGACGGGCGGCAAAGCCCAGCGCCTTGAGCGCCGCGATCTGTTCGCGTTGGGCCGCAACGAGCCTGCCGAGCGTGACATTGAGCAGGAAGGCCGCAACACCGAAAAAGATGAAGGGGATGGTCACCGACATCACCTTCTGCTGATTCAACTCGTCTTCAAGAAAGCGATTGGACGGCTGGTCCCGTCGCTCGATCGCGCCCACCGAGCCGTACGGCTCAAGCAGTCGGTCTAGTTCGGCAACGACGGATTGGGCGTCGGTTCCCGGCGCCAGGGACACTAAGAGATCGTTAAAGGCTGCCTTCATGTCAAAGGCTGCCTCGGCCGCCCGACGGTCCATCCAGACGACTGCATAGAGCCGGTCATCTGGGATCGGGAGACCTGGTTTGACGGAGTAAACAAACTCCGGCGACAGCGCGATGCCGGCAATCTCGAACGTTTGTACTCGGCCGTTGAGTATCACGCGAATGCCTTCGCCCGGCACGACTCCATTGGCTTCCGCAAACGCTTCGTTGATCGCAACGCTCCTTGCGTCTCCCGGCATGGGTGCCATGCCGCGTCGGATGTACAAACGAGCCAGCGGCTCATCTCCGCCGCCTTCGATCGAAACTATGCGGGCCGAAACTGGGAGCAACGACGTGGGCCGATCCACGATGACATCCCGGACGATCCGCGCCTGCACGGCCGCAACGCCTGGAATCTCATTGATCTGCGGCAGGATGGATAGCGGCGCGCGCTTAAGCGTTACGAATACCTGCGGAAATCTGCCGGCGAGATAGAAGCTGTCGCGCCCGGCACGCAGCGAATCGTAGGTCGAGATTGACGCGACGAACACCGCGATGCCAGCAGCAATCACGAGCGAGATCGTGATCACCTGCCCCCGCATGGCGGAGATATCTCGCAATAGTTTTCGGTCGAGCAGGCTCACCAGCGCACCTCTTCCGGTGACAAGCGGCGTGAATTTCGCTCCTCGCCGATGATGCGACCGCCGCCAAGCCGCAATACCCGGTCCGCCATGCCTGCGATTGCCGCGTTATGGGTAATGACGACAGTTGTCGTTCCGAGCTTTTCGTTGGCGCGCGCAATCGCGGCCAGCACCACCTTCCCTGTCTCGTAGTCAAGTGCGCCTGTAGGCTCATCGCAAAGCAGAACATCAGGTGTCTTTACGATTGCACGAGCAACCGCGACGCGTTGTTGTTCACCTCCAGAGAGCTGCGACGGGAAGTGATCCAGCCTGTGGTCGAGGCCGACAAGCCCGAGCGCCTCGCGCGGATCGAGCGGCTTGCTCGCAATCTCGGTTACGAGCGCCACGTTTTCCAGCACGGTCAGGCTCGGTATGAGATTGTAGAACTGAAATACGAAGCCGACGTGCTCGCGGCGATATCGCGTCAACTCAGCATCATCGGCGCCGACGAGGTTGTGATCTCGCCACCAGGCCTGGCCCGACGTTGGAGTATCAAGTCCGCCGAGTATGTTCAGAAGGGTCGATTTGCCGGAGCCGGAGGGACCGAGCAGCACCACGAACTCGCGCTCGAATATGTCGAGATCGACGTCCCGCAGAGCATGAACTTCAACCTCTCCCATCAGGTAGGTCTTGCAAAGTCCCGTGGCGTGAAACACGGGCGTTTGGGGCGGGAAAAGTGATCCGGCAGTCGAGTGCATTGGACAAGAATAATCGGAATTCTAAGGCAATTCTTGACCTGGATCAGCGAGGCCTCGATTCGAGACGCCGCCGCACGAGCTGAAGCTCGTCACGAACGAGCGACGCGCGGCCCTGGGGCTCCAATGCTGCGGGGTATGCGCGCCAAAGCGAAAAGGCGAGAGTTGTAGCGAAATTCTGCGTAGTGGCGGAGGGAGAGGAACCGGAAACTAACATTCTCTCGCGGGACTTCGCGATAGCTCTCAAGAACACGCAACCAGTCACCGGTTCACGGCCGCCTTAATTCGTGGCTTGGTCAGTTAACGAACTGATTTTGCGGTGATCGCAGACTGTGCAAATCCGAACCGACACAGCGCCCACAGGAACACGGAAAACAGCACGTGGGGCACCAAGGCTGCGGGGATCAGCCTTGGGCTGACGCCGAGGCCGAGGAAACCCCATCCCACGATCGGAAAGAACACGACCAGGACAACGATCCAAAGTGCCAGACCGAGCCATAGGGCATTCAAGAATGTCAGGTAGTCGCGGAACAACACGACGTAGGCAACAGACCAAAACGTCACGTAAACGACGTGAAACAACAGGCCCACCGGCAGCGGTAGCTCGCGACCGAGCACGGTCTCCGCAAAGGCTAGGCTTGGCATTTGCGGCATGGGCGCGATGCCGAGTTTGAACGCCGGAACCATCAGAGCCGACAATAACAGCGCGGTGACCACACCGATTCCGACGGCCTTCCAGATTTCCGCCGTTGAAAGCGCATGAAACTTGATCTCCGGCATGGTCATGGTGTCTCTCCTTCTCGCCCCCCGCAAATTGTCAGGCGCAGCAGGACAATTTTGACACGTCCTTGTCGAAGGTCTGCGCCGCCAACTTCAGGCTCTCGACGGTCGTAAGGTACGGGAAGATCGTGTCGGCCAAGTCCTGCACGGTCATTCCCTGTTTGATCGCGAGCACGGCCGTTTGAATGGAGTCCGCGCCCTCTGGCGCGAAAATATGGGTCCCGAGAAGCTTTCCGCTGCCGGCCTCGACAACGAGCTTGATCAGTCCCCGCGTGTCGCGGGCGGCAAGAGCACGCGGCACAGCATCGAGTGGCAGCACCGAAGTTCGCACTTTGTGGCCGGCTGCTTTCGCCGCCGTCTCGGTCAGACCGACGCTCGCCACCTGCGGGTCGGTGAACACGACGGCGGGCATTGCGGCGTTGTCGTAGCGCAGTCTGTCGCCGTTGAGCGAATTCCTTGCCGCAAGTCTCGCGCCATAGGCCGCCATGTAAACGAATTGATCGCGCCCGGTCACGTCGCCGGCGGCATAGACGCCGGCCCGCGTGGTGCGCATCCGATCATCCACTTGGACGCCGCCGTTCGCGTGCTGAGAGATGCCGGCTTCGGCAAGGCCGAGCCCCTCGACATTGGGTGTCCGGCCGGTCGCGACCAAGACGCGCTCAGCCGTCAGCGTCTCGTCGCGGCCATCCTTTCGCACGACCAGCGAGATGCCGGTCTCAGTCTTCAGGATGCGCCGATAGGAAACGCCCGATCTCAGCGCGATGCCTTCCTCGCGAAAATACCCCGACAGGGCTTCGGCAATTTCGGGTTCGGCCGCTGGCAACAGGCGGCTGCGGCACACAATGGTGACCTTCACTCCTATGCGCGCAAACATTTGCGCCAGTTCCGCACCGATATAACCGCCGCCGATGACCAACAGTGATCTTGGTAATTCTTCGAGGGCGAGCGCGGACGTGCTGGTCAGATAATCAACGTCCCCAATCCCGGGGATCGAGGGAACGGACGGACGCGCACCGGTGACAATGATGAGGCGTTCCGCCTTGATTGCCTTTCCGTCCACTGTAACCCCGCCCGCACCAAGGCGCGCCTGTCCTTCGATATAGGAGATGTTGTTGTAGGCCGGCAGCAGGTCGGCATATTTGGACTTGCGCAGATCGGTGACCAGCTCGTCCTTCTGACGTACGGTCGCGGCCCAGTCGTCGAGTCGTGCCGCGGCGGAAATTCCGGCAAAGCGGCCGGCTGCGCTCGCCTGGTGCTGTGTTTCGGCAGCGCGGATCAACGTCTTCGACGGCACACAGCCGATGTTGACGCAGGTGCCACCAATCGTGCCGTGGCCAATCAGCGCGACCTGCGCACCTTGCTCGGCGGCCGTGATCGCCGCCGAGAAGCCCGCGGAGCCCGCGCCGATGACCGCAAGATCGAATCCGCGGCTATTTGCTGGAACGCAGCAGTCACTCATGGTGCAAAGCCTTTCGGTCCCTGGTGATCTGGCCACCGTCGGGACCGCTGGTTCGATAGCCGTGATACCGGTAGATGCCGATTGCCAAGACCATCAGGATGGCCGGAACCCACACGTAGGCGGTGTTCATGAACCAAGCCGCTAGTCCCGCAGCTCCGATCGCTGCAATGAGCAGCGGTCCGGCGCAGCAGATCACAACAAACACGCCGGCCATGATTGCGATAGGAGCGGACGGGGCGTCTTTCATTGGCGATTCAGCTTTTGGGGGCGGAGGGATAGCCCGCATTCGTGGTCGCGTTTGTCAGAGCCTTCACGTTGGTTTTTGTGTCGTCGTAGGTCACGACCGCTGTTTTTTGCGGGAATGACACTGTGACCTTGCTTACGCCTTGCACCGCTTGCAGGCTCTTCCGCACGGTGCTCGGACACGCCGCGCAATACATGTTCTGCACAGCGAGCGTCACGGTTCGCTCGGCCGCTACAGCAGTGGACGAGGCTATCAATCCAACTCCCAATGCCAACGATGCCAACAGTTTGACCATCGGGGTTTCTCCATTCATCAAGACCAGAGGTAGGGCGCGACGTAATCGAAGGCGAAGGCGGCAATCACGAGCACTGTCGCCGCAGCAAGAACAACCTTAACAAAGCCATTCGGCAGTGGTCGTGCGCAGGCCTCGCCTTCGGCGCAAACCAGTTTGGACGATCGGTAGACGAGCCAATAGCCGGTGCCAAGAAACACCAGGGTCGCTGCGATGAAGATCGGCTTGTACGGCGCCAGCTGGGTGAAGTTGCCGATCCATGCACCGCTGATCCCGAGGCTGAACAGGACTACTGGCAGAATGCAGCAGGACGATGCGGCGAGCGCCCCGAGCAGCCCGCCGGCGGCTGCCAGCTTTTGGCCCGGGCCAGCAAAATCACCCATTTTCGAGCCCTCGATGGGGATCGGGGTGTCGTTTGCCGCCGCGGTCGATTGATCGCTCATGGGCCATTGTCCTTGATTACTGATCTTCCTAAATCTAGTTCCTGTAGCAGCTACAGGAACAAGTGCGCATGCCGAAGCACCCGATCACAGATGCGCGAGCCGACGGCCTCATGATTGGCGAGCTATCCCGCCAAACCGGCGTCAATATCGAGACGATCCGCTACTACGAAAGGATAAAGATGCTGCCAGCGCCGCCGCGCACGACAGGGGGTCGGCGCATCTACGGCCCGCTCGAAACCCGCACCTTGTTGTTTATTCGTCGCGCGCGGGAACTCGGATTTTCGCTCGACCAGATTCGCGCGTTACTCGCCCTTGGCGGCCCGGGCAAGGCCACTTGTTCAGAGGTCTGCGCCATAGCGACACGCCATCTCGACGAGATTTGCTCCAAGATTGCTGACCTTCAGAAGCTCAAGCGGCTTTTGAGCCGGACAGTCGCTCAATGCTCCAGTGACGCCGTTCCCGATTGTGCGGTTCTCGACGTGCTTTACCCTCCGGCCGTCAAGACGAATACAACGATGCGCGGCAAGGTCAATGCGTCGCGCTAACTAACGACCCGCGACTTGTCAGCTCAAGGTCTAGGAACAACGTGGAATGGGAGCACACGTGGCGCAAAGTAAGCCTTCGAAATCTCACTCGCGGCTGGGTGCCATTGCCGAAGGCAATTTAGACAAATCGGACACCGATCCTGCGGGCCGATCGCCAGGCGACGCGGCAGGTTCGTTGCACGTGGTCGGTCGTCACGACTAGGGTAAAGTCGTTGGGAATTCCGACCGGACTTTCAATTTCAAGGCAGGCACCTGTCGCCGACAGGTTGCGCACAATGCAGTCGATTCCCGCCGCCCGATCGAAAGCAATCGTTCCGGCTTTCAGCACACGGTGTCTTTGGCTCGTTCGGTGTTCTTCCATTTGCTAAGGACCGTGGCCGAGGCCAGGGAGTTGCCATCGCGCCGCCGTTAAGGGCGCGCCTGTGCGCGAACGAGCATGCACTACGCCTTGTTTTTCAACAAAAAGTAAATCACTGACCATCTCCGGGCCGCCATCAGGTAAGTCGTAAGTCGTCGACGGTTCGCGCTCGATCAGACCCCAATAATGGGCTTGACTCCGTACCTATATACGGAGGGTAAAGTTAGCCGAGACGTCGATGACACCCGGCCTCACCATAAGCAGAGCGGCAGTACTCGCCGGCGTTGGCGTGGAAACGATCCGTTTCTACGAGCGTCGGGGCTTAATCAAGCAGCCGTCGCGCCCCCGCAACGGCGGCTATCGTTTCTATGACGATGCGGTCGTTGATCGCATCCGATTCATCCGGCAGGCCCAGGAGCTGGGCTTTTCCCTGCGCGAGGTAAAGGACCTTCTCTCGTTGCGGGCGGACCCGGCGGCCGATTGCGGTGACGTCCAAAGGCAAGCCTTGGTCAAGCGCGAGGAGGTCAACCGCAAAATCGTGCAGCTTCAGCAAATTCGGGCCGCACTCGATGAATTGATCGCCTCCTGTCCTGGTGGGGGCGCGCTGCGCGCTTGCACGATCATTGGTGCCTTGAATACTGGCCACGCGGCGACGGGTTGCGGACCCACGAGCACGGCACGTGTTCAAGAGCGAACAAAGAAAGGGCGCCACGTGAAGACGGCCAGTTTCAAAATCGAGGGGATGCATTGCGATGGCTGCGCGCGCACCATCGAAGCCCTCATTTCCGCAGAACCGGGAGTGCGCAAGGCCGCTGTCTCATTCGAAACTCGCGAGGCCCGCATCCTGTTCGACCCGCAAACCGTTAGCGAAGATCAGTTGGCGGCGGCGATCCGCAATGGTGGATACTCAGTGCCCGGCCGGTCGCCCTGAGGGTCGTCCAAGGCGACGTGTCGATGACTGCTTGACTCCGGACTTTGGTACGGGGTGCAACCTGTTCGCCTGGTCGCACAGACGGACGCCTCCAAGGATCTGGGGCGCAGCCCTCAAGGGAGGCCGCCATGAGCGTTGCCGCGGCGGAAACAGTTGCTGAGCGAATGTGGACGGAGGAGCCTGCGAGCCAGCCGGGACGCGCGCGCATTCGCGCGCGGATCGGCGGGCTCCACTGTTCCCTCTGCACCAGCACGATCGAGAAGGCGCTCAGTCGCAGGCCCGGCGTCGACAAGGTGGCCGTGAGTCTCACCCACGAGCAGGCGCTGGTCGAATATGATCCCGCCCGCATCGGCGCGGCCGAGTTGCTGCAGACGCTGCGCGACATCGGCTACACGCTGCACGATCCGCGCAAGCTCAGGCCGTTTGAGGACGAAGAGCGCGAACTGGTGCGCGAGGGGCGGCGCTTCCTCGCCGGCGTGGCGTTTAGCCTCATGGCCATCGCGCTGATTGCGACGCCGACCGGCATCTGGTCAACGGCACTTCCACTCGTTGCTGCCGTGGGCTTGATCGGCTTCGTCTTCCTGGTGCTGCGAACGCAGGGTCGGTGGACGGCGTCCCTCAGCGCCGTAGGGCTCGGGCTCCTTGCCGGCGCGTTGCTTTTGTACCGCGAAACCTTGGGGCTGGTGGCTGTCACACCTTGGCTCGTCGGGATGCTCGCGGTCATTCTCGTGTTCGGTATCGCCCGCCATATCCTGCGCATGGCGGTGCAGGCGCTCCGCCGCGGCATTCTCAATCAGCATGTGCTCCTGGAGATGGGCGCTTTTGCCGGCCTCGTAGGTGGTGCCATCGGTCTCGTCTTCCATCCAACCGGCTATCCGACCGCTCCGTTCTTCGCCGTAACCGTGATGGTCGCGACCTATCATCTGTTCTCCGAATGGCTGTCGCTCATCGTGAAGACGCGCAGTTCACAGGCGGTCAAGCGCTTACTCGACTTGCAGCCCGACTTGGCGCGCGTCGTGCGCGGCGACCGCGAGGTGGAAGTGCTGATCGACGCGGTGGCCGTGGGCGACCTGATGCGCATTCGCCCGGGCGAACGCATCCCGGTCGACGGCGAGGTGGTAGAAGGTCATTCGTCGGTCGACCAATCCCTGGTCACCGGCGAGCCGATCCCGGTCGAGCGCACGCGCGGCCACGTCGTCATCGGCGGGTCGGTCAATACGACCGGCACGCTGCTCGTTCGCGTCTCAGCTGTCGGCGAGGAAAGCTTCCTGCGGCGCGTCGCCCGCGAAGTGGAAGACGCGCGGGCACTGAAACCGGGTCTCTTGCACCTCGTCGACCGCGTGTTGGTCGTCTACACGCCGACAGTACTCTTGATCGCGTTGCTTGCGGTGGCGGGCTGGACCGCGGTGCCCTGGCTTCTCGGCGGTGAGCCCGACTTGCAGCGGGCGGTGTTCGCCGGCTTGAGCGTGCTGGTGATGGGCTATCCATGCGCAGTCGGCATCTCAGCGCCGCTCTCGATTGTGCGCGGCGCGGGCGAGGCAGCAGAGCACGGCATCCTCATGCGCACCGGCGAGGCGTTTCAGGGCTATCGGCTTGCCAGACAGATCGTGTTCGACAAGACCGGGACCCTCACCGAAGGACGGCCGATCCTGCACGAAATTGAACCTGTTTGCGCAAGCGCCGACGATCTTCTGGCCGTGGCGGCGGCTGCCGAAGCCGCCTCCGAGCATCCGCTGGCCGATGCGATCATGACGGCCGCCTTTGAACGTGGCGTCACGCCGCCGGGCGTAGAGCACTTCGAAGCGGTCGCCGGCAAGGGTGTGTGCGCGCGCATCGGCGGACAAGAGATTCTCGTTGGGAGCCCGCGTCTGTTGACGGAGGCTGGTATCTCCCTTGCCCCACTTGGCGCTCGCATCGCGTCATTGGAGGCGGCAGGCCGCACTGTCATCGTCGTGGCCCGCGGTGGTGACCTGCTTGGGCTTCTTGGCCTTGGCGACGTCGTTCGCAAGGAGGCGGCAGCGGCGATCACGGCTTTGAAGGAGGCCAGGCTGCGGACAGCGCTGGTGACCGGCGACAACGAACGGACTGCGCAGTGCGTTGCGACAGAGCTCGGCATCGACGAGATCCATGCGGGCGTGCTCCCCGGCGAGAAAGCGGAGCTGGTACGGCGGCTGCAACAGGAGGGCCGCGTCGCGATGGTCGGCGATGGCATCAACGATGCGCCGGCGCTGATGCAGGCGGACGTCGGCATAGCCATGGGCGGTGGCACCGACATCGCCATTGATTCGGCTGACATTGTCATTCTGAGCAACCGCCTCGATGCCGTCGTCACCGCGCGCGACGTCAGCCGCCGCAGCTACCGCAAGATGTTGCAGAACGTCTCGCTCGCATTCCTGTTCAACGGCATTGGCGTGCCGCTTGCGGCAACCGGTCTCGTCTATCCGGTATGGGCGATGGCGGCGATGGCGGTCAGCGTCACCACGATCTTCTTCAATTCGTTGTGGGGGCGGCCGTCACTGTTCTTCCAGGCGGTCCTCAGCGTCGGCAAGCCGATTGATCAGAAGACATGAGTGGTCTCGAACAGCTTCTTCAAAACATCACGACGCTTACGCCCTTTGCCGTGGCGCTGGTCGCGTTCGCAGGATTTGTCGTCGGCATCGCGCCGAGTTCCTTTCCCCTGCTTTCCGTCGCAGCCGGATTGGCCGCCGGCCAAGGAGCAACAGATCCGAACAAGCGGCGCCTTCGCGGATTGAAGCTATCGGCCGGCTTTGCGCTCGGAATCGCGACTGTGGACGCGATACTTGGGGCGTTGTTCGGACTGATGGGGCTCGCGGTTTTGCGCGTGCTGGTGAGTTTCCTTGGCATCGCTTACGCGCTCCTGGCCGTCGTCCTGACAATCATTGGGCTTGCCCTGCTGCGGGTTGTGCACATTGTGATTCCAACGCTTTCCCCATCGGCGAAGTCGCGCCCGAGCGTTCTCGGAAGCTATCTGCTTGGCATCCCCTTTGGTTTGTCGGCGTGTCCGGCTTGCACGCCGTTGTTGTTGCCGGTGGTTGGAGCGGCTGCGTTCACGGCCGATCCTTTGATGGGAGCGATACTGATGTTCTCCTTCGGGCTGGCACGCGGGGTTCCGATTGTGCTCGCAGGTACAATTATGGGCGCGCTCTCGCACTTGCGGCACACGGGTCCATTTGCGCGTTGGATCGAGCGGCTCGGCGGCGCGCTCATGCTCGCAGCTGCGATGTATTTCTACTATCAGGCCACAATCTATGCCGGGTGGTTGACCCCTTAACCCGGTAGCCGATTCTACAGCCAATTCCCGGCACCGTCGGCGCGCCTGCATGCCTCAGCGCGGCCGAGCGGCACCTTCGTACATAAAGGTCATCGGCTTCGGGCCGCGCATATAGCCGGTCTCAACCCGTTCGATCCGAAAGCCGGTGCTCTCGATCATCTCGCTGATTGCACGGTTCAGGTGACACCCGCCGCCGATTCGGCGCCAAACTGGCGTGAGGCGATCCTGCCACCGACGGACACCCGCGTCCGGTGAGCGACCATGTTCGACGAACAGTAGACGGCCCCCAGGCTTCAGGATGCGCCGCATTTCGCCGAGCGCGCGCTGGACGTCCGGGATGCTGCATATCGTCCAAGTGGTCACAACAGTGTCGATGCTGCGGTTATAGAGGGGAATTGTCTCGGCGCTGTTCTCGATCAATTCGAGGGGAATAGCGGTTTGTCGGGCGGCCTCGCGCGCCATGGCGAGCAACTTGGGCGATGGATCGAGGCCGATGATCTGCTCCACCGCCGTGCCGTAGTACGGCAGATTGAGGCCCGATCCGATTCCGATCTCAAGCACGCGCCCCTGCGCGGCCGGAACGACGCGCGCCCGATAAGCAGCGAGGTTCCGCTGGCGCATTGACAGATGGATCAGGAGTGGCAGGACATGATCCTGATATAGGCCCATCACCAACTCGCTTAATGTCTCGTGTCATCCGATTGTTGAAAGCACCGGGAAGGTATCGAGCAGCCAGAACGAAAAGGTCGATAGATGGCCGGTGATCATGGCGCCGCCCATGATGATCATGACGACCCCGGCCGCTGCCTGCAGGCTTCGCCCTACGCGGCCGATGGCTGAAAATCTTGCCATCAGCCGGTCCGTGAATGCTGCCGCCAGTACGAACGGGAGGCCGAGCCCGAGCGAGTACACTGAAAGCAAGGCCACTCCGCTTGCCACAGTGGCGGACCCGGCACTGACGGTCAGAATCGCGCCGAGTATCGGTCCTATGCAGGGTGTCCAGCCGAACCCGAACGCCAACCCGAGCACGTATGCGGCCGCCGGGCGACCGCCCGACAAGTAAATGTGGAAGCGATGGTCGCGCTGGAGCCAAGCAGACCGAAGCAAGCCAAGAGTAAGCAGGCCGAATACGATGACGACTGCGCCGCCAACGAGGTTCAGCTCGTGGCGATATGAGAGCAACACCTGGCCGAGCGCGGTCGCGCTGGCCCCCAGCAGCACGAAGATCGTCGAAAAGCCAAGGACAAAGCAGGCGCTCAGTGCCACCGTCTGCAGCCGTAGCGCCAAGGTGCCTGCTGAGCGCCCGGCAATCGAACGCCCAGCAACGTATGACACGTAGCCCGGCACCAACGGCAGCACGCACGGAGACAGGAAGGAAATGACGCCGGCAGCGAACGCAGCGGCTATGCTGATGTTCGATATGTCGATCATTGCACGAGGCGAAGGTTCGCTGTGATTTCCCTCATTGTTTGCTCCGCGCTTGCTGAATGAGGGACTGCAATGCCTTCAAGTCGACCGCGCCGCGAACAACTTGGTCTCCGCTGATGAAGCTCGGCGTTCCATTGATGCGAAGCGCTTGCGCGAGGGCGAGGTTTCTTTCGACCATCGCGGCGATGGCGGGATCGTTCATGTCCGTTTTCATACGTTCGATGTCGACGCCAATCTTGGCGGCAATCCGCAAGACCTTCGCCTCGTCGGCCACGCCACGGTCCACCATCATCTCCTTATGGAACGCGAGATACTTGCCCTGCCGATGGACCGCGAGCGCGGCCTTGGCGGAGAACGTCGAATTCGGCCCCAGGATCGGAAATTCCTTGTAGACCACGCGAAGCTGCGGATCGGCTTTCTCCGCGTCCTGCATGATCGGAGTTACCTGCCGGCAATAGGGGCAGTTGTAGTCGAAGAACTCGACGAGGGTTACATTGCCATTCGGATTGCCGCCGACGGGGCTGTCTTTGTCGCGAAATATTTCGTCGGCGCGTGCCTTGAGCACCACGGTGGCTTCGCTCTCCTCGGCCGCGCGTTGACGCTGTTCAAAGCGCCGGGCTGCCTCCATGATGATTTCAGGGTTGTTGAGAATATAGTCGCGCACGCGCTGCTCGAATTCGTCCTTGGGCAACGCAGCGGACGCGTCCGGTGCTGGTCGCCCCAGCCGAAACGCCGGATCAAACGCGAACCACGCTCCCGCGGCCACGACCACAAGGAGTGGCACGATTAGCCATCGGAGTAGCTTTCGAGATGTTTGCTGGTCGCCCATCAGCGAATCTCCAGTCCGATGCTCGGCATTTCGCGCTACTTGGCGCCGAGCGGTGTCCAGCGCTCGCCGCCATCCCGGCTCGCAATGACACCTTGAACTCGTGTCCGAGAATTGTGGGTCACGGCATAGAGGCGCTTCGGATCGCGCGGATCAGCAGCAAGATGCAGAAGATATTCGTCGCCAAAGCCCTTTCCCACCGCTTGCCAAGCGAGGTTCCTCTCGGAAGCCCGCACAAGACCTGTCCCGATCATGAAAGCGTAGACCGTGCCGTCACGAGCCACGTGCACCATCGTCGTCGGCCGATCCGACAGGGCTTTCCAGGTTCGACCGCCATCTTTGCTTTGCTTCAATCCGCTCTGGGTTGCGGCATAGAGCGTATTGATCTCGACACTCGAGGCGGCGAGCGCGATGATGTCGGCGGGCGCCGGCCCCACCACTTGCCATGTTTGTCCGCCGTCGGCACTGCGTTGGAGCGATTGATAGACTCCGTAGAGCACGCGCGGGTCGGCCTTGCTTACATCCATCTGGTGGAAATCGACCGGACCGCCAATACCATCCGATAGCTTTGTCCAAGTGCGGCCGCCGTCCCTCGATACGATGAAGCCGAGATTGCCGCCGCCGGCCGGATGGCCACTGGCAAACAGGACGGTCGCTTCGGTTGGGTGGGCTGTGAATCCCATGTAATCGCGGACCTCGGAAATGCGCTGTGCGCGACCATCGATTCCCATTACATAGAGTCCGTGATGGGTGGCGAGATACACGCGCGAAGAATCAGCGGAATCGACGGCAATGCCGTGGAAGTGCGTGTCCTTGGCAAGCGCCGCGATCGTTGTGGTACCTTGCGAGAAGGCGCCGCTGACATAAAGCCCGCCGCTGCCGCCGACTGCGGCAACAGCGAGAAGACCTAGCAGGCCGCGCCTTGTTAGCATTGTCTTCATGATGCCTCCTCGACTGGCTTGAATTGGCTCGCGTGACGCGGCCGCGCCCACCAAAGTGCGACGATGGGAATGACGAGCCATTGCAGGAGCGGCGAGAGGCCAGTCCCGAGTCCCGGCAACGTCGGCATCAGGCTGGAATAGGCCCAGCTGTTGCGGACTTCCGTGTTGTGCCACTCGCTGAAAATCGTGTACGCAATGCCGGCAAAGACGGCGGGCGCGGCAACCGTGATGTAGCGTTCATCCGGCCAACGTCGATTGCCAAATACCAATAACGCACCCAACAGGGAGGCGCCCGTGATCATCACGTCGCCGCCGGTGCAATGAATGGCGGCGAATGCGACCTTGCCCGGCGGGTCCTCGTACCAGATCGTGTAAAGCGGTAGTTGCGCCACCTCCCAGGCGAAGTGCGCGGGAATCGCGAAAGCGAAGTATCGGCGCAGCGCGAGGAGCCACAAGGCACCATCATCGGCAGGATTTCGGCGTGAACGAGGGTCGTTCATCGTCTGACGGCTCCGACTGCATCGAACGCACTGACGGCTGATTTGTGCGCCCGGAGATACGCTTCGAGTGCTGGGCGCCCCTTGTTGAAGAAAGTGTAAGAGAGGGTGATGGCGGCGACGTCTTTTCCGTCGTCGTCCTCAGCGATTGACGGGTCGACGAAGAATGACACCGGAAACTCCTTGCTCTCCCCTGGCAGCAGAAGCTGCTCGGTGAAGCAGAAACACTCGATCTTGTTGAAGTACTTTCCGATCTGCAGGGGCGTTACATTAAACGTTGCCGTACCGAGGAGCGGTTCATTGCCGATGTTGGTCGCTTTGAAGGCCACCAGACGCTCTTCACCAAGCCGCACTTCGACCGGCTTAGGTGCCACAAATTGCCACGCGAGATTTGGTGCGACGTTGGCATCGAAGCGCACGGTCACGATCTTGGAGCCGATAGCGCCCGGTGCAGATGCGGCGACCTGCGTCGTGCCTGCGAAGCCAGTCACCTGGCAGAACAGCCGATAGAGCGGAACTGCGGCAAAGCTCAGCGCCACCATCATCGCGACAGTTACGACCGAGGCGGCGACGACGGTGATATTGCGGCGTCGTAGATTCGCGGCCCATCGGGTCGTGCGCAGGTCGTGCATAGCTAGAATCCCAGTCTTTTCTTGATCCTGTCCCACGCGCTCGGCTGCTCGTGGCCGTGCGGCTTTTGAGCGTCGTTGACGAGCGCGTTGATGAACACGACAAGATTGGTCGGCTCGAAGCGCAAGCCGTGGAAATTTGCCCGCCAGCGACCCTCCCTGTCGATTACGTGCGTCACGATGCCGTGGACCTGATAGCCGTCCTCCTGCTTCATGAACTTGTGGCCGAACTGCTCAGCAAGCTTGCGGGTCGCGTCTTCCGGTTGACCGGCACCTGTCGTGAGGAATACCCAATTGGCGGGATCAAGCCGATGCTGCTCGCCGTAGGCGCGGAGCACGTCGGCCGCGTCGTTCTTCGGATCCGTCGTGATGGTCACAAACTGAACTTGCGTCTTCATCGGCGTCTGATTGATCATCGACTGGATTTCAGCGACCCTATCGGCGTGCAGCGGGCACACGTCTGGGCAGCCTGCATAGATGAAGTGCAGGACCACGACCTTGCCGCGCAGGTCGGAGAGCTGAACGGGCTTGCCGTCGGCGTCCTGCAGCGCAAAGCCGGGCGCCGCCTTGTCGACCGATTGGAAATACTTCTCCTTGTCGCCGAGAAGCGTTTCCAGGTCCTTGAGCGAGTGCGCCCACGCCGTGGCCGGAAGTGAAATCAGGAGCAGCGTGAGCGCCCACCTTCTTATGTAAGCCATTTTGTCACTTCGCCTCTCAATCAGCGCTTTTCGCTGGGCGCCGACGGCGCCTTGCGCCACTGATCGTTCGGTTGCCGAGAACCGTCGCCCATCATCTGGCTACAGTGCTCCATCATCTGCATCATGGAGCCCATCATCCCCGTCATCCCTCTGTTGCCCATCATGCCGTCGCGCCCCATCATCCCGTGGTCGCGACCGTCATGGGCAAGCAGTGCGGGAGCCGCGGCAACGCTCGCGACGAACGCGGAAGCGATGAGCAGAACTTTCGGTTGCTTACGCATGGCTGTCTCTCCTTTCTCGGTTTGGTTGCAGATCGATCGTCTGTTCGGGTTTGGCTTCGTTCGTTGAGCCTTGGCAGCAGCCCGCGGCGGCAACGGGGGGATTGGATTCGAGGAGTTGGGGCGGCGCTGCTGCTCCGATTGAATCAGGCGCGTGAGTCAATGAGTTCGTTCCCGTCCGTGGCTTGTCGGTCGCCGAGACTGCAAGCGTCGTAGGCGGGCTTTCTGTTTCGGCCGCATCGCGGATTGGAGCGGAATTCTTCTCGCCTGAACGACACATCATGCAGACGCCGAAGGCGCACATGATCAAGCAAGGCAGCGTGCTGATCAGGATTGGCGCGAGACCGGCGGCGACGAGCCAGCTCCAGTTGAGCGCAAGACCCGCAACGATCGCGATTGCGGCGAGGGTCAGCAACACGCGCGGTCGCCATAGGTAGTAGCGTGCGGCATGGAGCACGTCGCGGGTGAGCGAGGAGTCCTGGCGCTGGGTTGTCGTAGGCGTGGTCATGCGGTTCCTCCTGGTCGGGCTGATGGGCCTGCAATTGGAGCGGTCCTGCCGTCGGCGCGCTCCAGGCGATTCGTTGGTGCGACGGAGCCGGTCTTCTGCGCAATGACGCGTTTCAGGAACTGGACGATGTCAGGCTCGTCCCACTCGGCGGGTCCGACGAGGCGCCCGAGCTCGCGGCCGGTGCGGTCGATGAGCAGGGTCGCCGGCACGCCAACGGTGGCGAGTTCGCGCGTCGCCTTGCCGGAACTGTCGATGTAGATCGCGATGTTGCGGATTCCGACATCCGCGTAGAACTTGCGAACCACCTCGAGTCCGGCGCGATCGATGGAGAGCGCAACGACTTCGAAATCTGAGCCGCCCAACAATCCCTGCAATCGGTCGAGCGATGGCATCTCGCGGCGGCACGGACCGCACCATGTCGCCCAGATGTTGAGCAGCACGACCTTGCCCCGGAACTCGGCAAGGCTCCGCGGCCGTCCTTGGCCGTCCTCGAATGCAATCGAGGCAATCGGCTTCGGCGCTTCATGCAGGATGAAGTTCTTGGGCAATGGCTGCGCCGACGCGATTGCCATTCCCGCAAGGAGCAGTCCTGCTGCCAACAAGTGCTGGCCGAAGCAACGCACTATCAGCGTTCGGTCGAGGGTCATTGCTGCCGCAGCCTCCGAACGAGCGGAAGGATTGTCGCCTCAATGTCCTTGGGTGTGAGTGGCCCGATATGCTTGTGAGCGATGCGACCGTCCTTCGTGATCACAAATGTTTCCGGAACGCCGTAGACACCCCAATCGATGGCGACCCGGCCATCGCGGTCGGCACCTGTCCGTGCGTAAGGATCACCCAGCGCATCGAGCCACCGCGCGGCGTGATCCGGCTGGTCCTTGTAATTGAGGCCGTGAATCGGAACGACACCGCCGGCCTTCAACTGCATGAACAGCGGATGTTCGTCGCGGCACGCGGCGCACCAGGAGGCGAAGACATTGACGAGAGAGACCTCGACCATGAGGTCGGCCTTGGAGAGGCCAAGCGTGCGACCTTGGACGGGCGGCAGGCTGAATTCCGGCACCGGCTTTCCGATCAACGCCGACGGGATTTCGCGCGCATTGTGCGTGAGACCCCATCCCAATAACGCTGCCAGTGCCGCGAATATCGCCACAGGGATCAGATAGCCCAAGTAACGATGCCGCCGTGGCCGCGTCTCGTCTGCTGTTGTCAGCGTCACGTCAACACTCATTGTCGCTCCGGTCGATGAGGCGAGATTCTCCTGAGCAGAGCTCTGCCGAGGAGAATGAGCCCACTCACGAAGAGGATCAGGCCGAGCACGCCCGCCGCGGTCCCTGCGTACATTCCGAGCTCGTAGCTCCAATCAAACTCCCTCATCGGCAATGTCATTGGTGTTGTCTCCCGCGCTTACTCCGTCGCATAGACACGAGGATCGGCGTCGCTTCCGATTTCGAAGATCGTGAAGGGCTCAGTCTTCTGGCCGGTCATGCCGGGCGATCCGTCCGGCATGCCCGGCAGGGAAATCCCCCGAATGGCGGGACGCTCAGTCAGCAGCTTATCGAGCGTCTTCAACGGCACGTGTCCTTCCACGACATACTTGTCGATAAACATCGTGTGGCAGCCTTCGAGCTTTTCCGGAATGCTGACGCCGGCCTGCCGCCGGATCAGTGAAAGATTATGAGTGGGTACGACTTTCACCGTGAAGCCGTTGCGGCGCAGGTAGTTCGCATATTGCTCGCAGCAGCCGCATTGTGGATTCTTGTAGAGCGTCGCGGGCGGCCGCTCGGTGCTGCTGGCCGGGCTCACCGCCAGCGCCACGACGAACGCCAAGATCGACAAGATGGATCGGAACATTCAGTTACTCCTGTGTTTCACGCGCCGCATATTCGCGCGGGTTGGCCGTCAGCACTTGCTCTGGAGGAAGGCGCTGATTTGCGCCGGATCGGAAAAGACGAGTGACGCACGGTCACCTTGCATGCCGGAGCCGGTCAGCACGGGCCTCCCGCCTTTCGGCCCAAGGGCGCTGGAGTCGACCTTGAGACGCAGGTTCAGCGCCCAAAATGAATGCTCTTGCCCATCGGCGGTGGTCACGAAATAGGAGTTCTGGCAGTAGCGCGCGGCCTTGACCTGCTGGGTTGGTCCAACCTTGCTCAGGTCCTCCGGCGTCTGCCCACGCGCAAGAGAGTCAGGAACAAGGCGCTGGGCCACTACCGCCTTTGCTCCGCCAGGCGCCATCGCGAGGCGAAGAAATGCGATCAAATCTTGCCTTGTCTTCTCGTCCTCGATTCCGCGAAAGGTCATTTGACTGCCGGCCACGAATCCTGCGGGGTTCGCGAGCCATGCATTCAATGTGGTCTCGTCCCACAGGAATTCCTGGGCCTTGAGCGCCTTCGAGTAGCGCGGGAAATCAGCGACCGACGCGGCCTTCTTGCCCCAGAGGTCCGCCAGACTCGGGCCCGTCAGGTGCATGCCTGGTTCGAGCGAATGGCAGGCGGCGCATGCGCGGTAGGCCATGGCGCCGCGTTGCGGACTTCCTTGCGCATGCGCCGGTCCGGTGGCGGCCGAAATGAGGGCTACCGCACCAGCGATGACGTAGCTCTTCGCGCTCATCGAACTTCTCCCGCTCAGGTGACGCGGATGACGCCCATCATGCCGCCGGCTTGATGTTCGAGAATGTGGCAGTGGATCATCCAGTCGCCGGGGTTGTCGGCGACGAACGCGATTTCGGCCCGCTCCTGCCGGCTCAGCAGTACGGTGTCCTGCCATTCGCGGTGTCGGGTCGGCTTTCCGTCTCTCGTGATCACGCGGAACGAGTGGCCATGCAGGTGCACCGGGTGAGGCCACATCGTGTCGTTGACGAGCTCCAGGACGTAGGACCGATTGAGCTCCAGCGTGAGCAGGGGATCGTGAACATGGCCCTTGGCCGCGACGCCGTTGATCGCCCAGACCAGGCCGTTGTGCATGAGCGTGCGGATGTCGACCGGCTTGCCGTCCAGCATCGCCGTTCGCATTGAGCCCATCATCCCACCGCCCAGCGTGACTTGGTGGCGCTGGGCATTCTTGAGGTCCAGTTCGGGAAGCGGATTGTCCGGCAACACGACGGGCACAGCGCCTGCGAGGTCGCGCAATGGCGCGGCATCGGAATAGGCCAAATCGATCAACCGATATTCGAGCCCGCGGTAGAACGTGTCCACGACGCGGAAACGCTGTCCCGGTTGTGCCGTCATGTCGAGGAGAAGATCAATGCGCATGGCCGGGCCAAGCACGATGCGTCCATCCGACGGCGCGTGCGGCTCGACCGGCTGACCATCGAGCGCGATGATTTGCGGCCGATGGCCCGCGAACTCGAGGCCGAAGATGCGCGCGTTTGCGCCGTTGATCAGGCGCAGGCGAATGCGTTCGCCCGCGCGCACGGCAAAGGTTTCGGGGATACGGCCGTTGATGGTAACGGTATTCCCGACGCGCCCGTTGTGACTGACGTCATGCATGTTGCCGAAGTCGCCGCTGATCGAGGCGTCGTTGAGAAGCCGCCAGTCAGCGAGCACCCAGGTGACGTCGCGATCGACCGGAACCGCTTCGCGCTCCTCGACGATCAGCGGGCCGTAGAGTCCACGGCCGACCTGAACGAAGCTTCGCTGGTGGGGGTGGTACCAGAAGGTCCCCGCATCGGGACACGTAAACTCGTAAGCGAATGTTTCGCCGGGTGCGATCGGCTTCTGCGTGAGGTGCGGAACGCCATCCATGGCGTTCGGAAGGCGTATGCCATGCCAATGCACGGTCGTCTCTTCGGGCAGTCGGTTTTCGACGAGAACGCGGATGCGCTCGCCCTGACGAACCCGAATTTCCGGCCCGGGGGTACGGCCGTTGTAGCACCACACATCCGTTTCCGGATGCGGAGGGCCCACGAGCGATGCGCGAGCTGGCGCGGCAGCGAGCGTGAATACCCGCGCTGACGTCACAGCACCGAGTGCGCTGCGCGGAAGCCATCCCGCGGCGGCCAAGCCCGCGCTTCCTGCGAGCAATTCCCGACGGTTAATGGTCGGGACGCAGATTCTGGACATTGAAGACCCTCCGTGCGCTCGAAACCCGGATGCATGCAGACCGGTGAGGGCCGCGCGCACCATGAACTCATGGACGCGCGCAGTGCGTTGCCGCATGCGCGTCCGCGCACGCCGCTCAAAGGCAGCGCGCGTCAGCTCAGGCTGGTGGGTCTAGGAGGGTAAGGGTCGGGTGGCCCGTGATGGTCCACGACAGCAGTGATGAAAAGCGCTGTGGGAGATGCCAAGGCGCTTGGCACAACTGAAGGGGCACCCGGCAGTATGGCAGACATCGTGCTGCCGCAGACCGCAAAGCAGGCCATTGGCAAGCCGTCGTCGCCGCCGGTGCAGCCGCTGCACCCGCCTGGCATTGGCATGTCGCTGGTCGATGCCGCCGACATCTTGACGGCCATGTCCGAAGCCTGGACGCCCTGCGCCGCGCCTGAGACGACTAGCGTCAGGGCGAGGAGCAGACCAAGAAAGCGACGAACCTTGTTCGGCATAGGTTCAAGCATAGCCATGCAGTACGGCAAAAGCTAGGTATCGCCCTCCTGGGGCAAAGGCCATGCGTTTGAGTTGGGATCACGGCTTTGTGAGCCCCGGGGCCCGGAGGGTACAGGCGTTAGCTTCGACGTTTGAAAAACAAATACTTAGCAAGAGCTCCGATTCCGAGAACCAGAACGACGAGGACGAGGAGCCAAATCACTCCCATCGCCCATCCCATACCATCCATCATTCCCATCATGTCCGGCATCATCACGCGTGTTCCGAGGACCATTGGGGCAATGCCCAGACTGGCGCGACGTTCCGTGTCTCAAAGCCCTTTTCCGGTAAGAAAACATGGCCGCGCCTCGTTCGTTAATTGGAGGAAACCGACATTCGAGGAAGATCAAAAGCAAGCGCCCGTCCGGTTGAACGAGTGATCGGAGTTCAGGGCACGTAGTGGCCCCAGAAGTGCGACTGGTCGCTCTCGATGTAGCCGTCGTTGGTCGCGAAATTGACCCGAACATCCACCACGTCGTTCGCTGCGAGCGGCGTGGGGATCGTCAGGTTGTAGGTGGTGACATCGTCGACCGGCGCGCCGGAGACGGCCCGACCACGCCCGAGCTCGGCACCGTTCTTGTAGAATGTCGCGATCACCTTGGTCGGCACGGTCGCATTCGCCTTGAAGCGCAACGAGAAGCCGAGCGCGTAGGTGCCGGCGAACGGCGCCGTGAAATTGTTGTTGCTGCCGTTGAAGGCGTTCTGATCGTTGGAGTCGGCGTTGTTGAACTGGACCTTGGTCCAAGTGTTGGCTGCGATGTAGTTGTCGAAATTGGTGTAGGCGGAGAACTTCGGCGCCAGCGGCAGTTTGAGCCGTCCTGTGTTGCGGTCGACCACGAAGCCGGTGAAGTAGTTTGAGCCGTCAGGCGAGACCTTGATGGTGAAATCGTCGTCGCCGAGGAGGCCAAACAGCGCACGGGCCGAATAGTTGGTCTGGAATGTGAGCGCGACATCGTCGCCGGCCGCCGCCTTGTTGAAGGTGAAGCGGACATCGTCGGTCTCGCGGTCGAACAGAAAAGCGGTGCCCTTGACGATCAGCGCGTTGTCGGCGTCGGCGGTCGCGCCGCCGAGGCCGACATGGCCGGTGTCCTTGTCGATGGAGACGGCTAGGGAGAAGGTCGAGCCGTCGGGGCTGACCTTGACGACGAAGTCGTCATCCCCGAGGAGCCCAAGCAAAGCGCGGGTACTGAACACGTCCTGGAAGGTCAGCCCTGCGTCCTTTGCCGCCGCGCTCTTGTTCAGCATGACGCGCATGTCGCCGGTGCCCGGCGTCACGTCATCGTGGCTGAGCAGGACCGCGTTCGATTTGACGGCGAGCCGGTTGGTGTCGTTGGCCGCTGTCAGGATGCCGAGCTTGGCGAGCGTTCCATTGCCGGCGCCAACGATCGTCAGGTAGCCGCCGGCGGCAGCCAGGTCCGTCCAATCCGAACCGGTCCAGACCGTCAACGCCCCGGTTGCCTCATCGAAACAGAGCCAGCCCTTCTTCGGGGCGAGCTTGACCCACTGGCCGCTGGTGTAGAGGGCGATGTTGAGGTCCCACGTCGCCCAGGCCCCGGTCGCTCCGGAGGCGACCTTGTAGCGGTCGCCCTCCGCGGGAGTGGTGGGCGGCGCGGTATGCGTCGAGTCGACCACCGACAGCATGACGATCGCATCGAGGACGACGATCGCCTGGTTGTGGGTGACGTGCTTCTGCGACTGGCTGGCCGCGATCAGCGGCAGGCCAAGATGTGGCGTGTCGGTCATGAATTACGGGACTATCTTGATTGCGCCGGTGCCGCGCCCATAGGCGAGGCTGGCCTGGTAGACGGCGAATTTCACCTGGGCCTGGTTGCCGCCGAAGTCGGCGGCTTGCATGGTCGCGGTATAGAGGAAGGTCGGCTGATTGACGCGGGCCGTGCGCCTGACCACGCCGGTTCCGATATCGATGATGTCGAGGTCGTAGAGCTCGACCTCTTCGCCGAGCGGCACATCGGGCGCTTCCCAGTTGTCGCCGTCGATGCGCGTGCGGCGAATCCAGCTCAGCGTCCAGTCGAACGTGCTCGGGTCGCGGACACCCGCGAGATGGACCGGGCTGTAAGGCCGCAAACCCACGCCATCGAAGCTAAACGAGACCGCCTGGTAGGTCGGGTCATCGATCGCCTTGGTAGAGGGACCCCATTTCCAGGTCCATGGATTGTGGCGCTCGGTGACGGCGATGGTCGATTGCACGACGGTCGGATCGAGCATCACGAACGGTGCGCCGGGGCCGACTGGATCGCGCATGGCGTATTCGCTGCCGAGCTGGCCGCGCAAGAGCCGCGTGAGCTTGTACTGGTCGGAGGCGATTAGCTCGGCGGTCGCGAACTGGAGAATCTCCCATTCGCCGTCGGCGTTCTGGATGGCGCAGGTGTTGCCGCCGGCGAGTACGAAAGCATCGTCGAGTGAGGCGAGCGCCTGGGTCGAAGGCAGCTGGACGTGGAGGCTGTTGACCACGTCCCAGGTCCACAACGGTCCCGAATAGAAGTCGAACAGGGTCCTGCCGATGGTCGCGCGGTTGACAATGAACTGGTCGCGCACGAAGCCGCTCGTTGCCGGCGAACGGAACACGTCGACCCGCGCCCAGGGTTCGGCATAGGCGGCAAGGCGCGGTACTCCGGGCACCTCGCTCGCGGCCAGCACCGACAGGTCCATGATGTGGAGCACGGCCGGGCCGGGCTCGGCCTCCGGCCGCGGCTGGCGGGAGGGCGAAGGCGCATCGGGCGTGCCATAGGTCGCCTCTTCGGTACGAACAAGCCGAGCCGGCCGGGTCCGCTCATAGCCAAGCTGCTCGATACGCATCTCGAAGCTGCGGCCATTGAGCTCGAAGGTGACGACATCAGTTGGCTCCAAAGCGTAGGCCGAGGGCGGCAGGGTAAGGTCGGCCCGCTCGCGCATGACCCAGGTGTCGACGAGGAGCGCATCGGCGATGCCCTGCGCCTCCGAATAGTCGAGCGCAAACGCCGGCGTAACTTCGATGGTGCGGCGGCTCGATCCCCTGAGCCTTCGCGAATAGACGTCGGCCGATTGATAGTCGTTGTCGGGATCGAGGAAGCGCAGGTGAGCGGTTTCGGGCAGGTCCGTCTCCTGCGCGCGGGTGAGCGTATAGAAGCGCTTGTCCTCGTTCCCGCTGTCGACGAGGTCGTCCGCGATGAAGCTTGCGACCGGCGAACCGCCGCGCTGGACGAAGCGGATTGCGTTGCCGGACTCGACCGCGTCGAAGAAGTAGACCTGCATCAGGGGGGCGAGCGCATTGCGCGGGCTCATGATGCTGTCGATCGCATATCCGCGCACGATCCCATTGATGCCGGAGGTGTCGATAGAAACGCCAAGTCCGGCACAGATCTCCTGCACGGTGTCGGCAAGCGTCACGAGCCCGAGCCGGCCGGAGAGCCAGTGCCCGCGCCGCCAGTTGGCGGCGTCCCGCCAGACCAGCGACGAGTTCGGATACTGCGGATAGGGCCGCGCGTCCCAGGTCCAGGCGAACAGGGAACCCGGATCGATCATCGGGCCGCCATAGACCGACGAGGTCGGGTTGTGGCCGGCGGCCGGATTCCAATACGCGATGTGCGCTTCGAGGAAGGCGCGCTGGATCAGGTCGTCGCGGCGCCCCGTCGAGAAATATGGAAAGAAGCTTTCCGACGACTTCGGGTCGTAGAAGACGTTCGGCTGATTCGTCCCCTTGTCGATCGCCGGGCACCCGAACTCGGTGAACCAGACCGGCTTTGACTGCGGCACCCAGGCGGTCGGCGTGCCGATCTCGATGCCGCCCGGGCGGTTGCAGTGCTGGTTCGCCCACCAGCCGTGGAAGTCCTTGTAGCGGAACACCCACGGCTTGCCGTAGGCGCCGTCGGCGATCGGCGTGCGAACTTGCGCCTTGCGGTCATCGCCCGAGCCATAGAACCAGTCGAAGAGCTCGCCGCCCTCGATGTTACCTTGCAGGTAGCCCTGGCCGTAGATCGATGGCACGCCGGCTTCGGCGTCGAGGTGGAGCCGGCCCGAGCGCCAGTCGGAGAGCGGCATGTAGTTGTCGATACCTATGAAATCGACATTCGCGCTCGCCCACAGCGGGTCGAGGTGGAAGTAGAGATCGTTCGAGCCGTCATCGGGCCTGAAGTTCGCGTACTCGCTCCAATCCGCGGCATAGCCGACCTTGCAGGGCGAGCCGACGATCGCCTTCACGTCGGCGGCAAGCGCGACCATGTGCGCGACCGCCGGGAACGACGACGACCCCGATCGCACGCTGTTGAGCGCGACCATCTCGGAGCCGATCAGGAAGGCGTCCACGCCGCCCGCCGCGACGGCGAGCTTGGCGCAGTGCAGGATGAAGCGCCGATAGGACCACTCGTTCGGACCGCTGTAGGGGATGGTGTCACCGTTCCACGCCCCGAAATCCGACGGCGCCGCGCTGCCAAAGAACGCATCCACTTGCGTCGAGGCGGCTGCGGTCTTGTCGACCGTCCCGGCATAGCCCGGCGCCGGCGAGCAGATGATGCGACCGCGCCAGGGGAAGGCCAGCTGCCCATTGGTCGCTGCGTTGTCGCTATAGGGGTTCGGCAGGCCGTTCCCCGGCGGGATGTCCATCATCACCAGGGGATAGAGCACGACGCGGAAGCCGCGCGCTTTGAACTCGGTGATCGCCTGCACCACGGACCGATCGGCAGGTGCGCCGCCGAGGAGGGCGCCGAAGCTGTCGGAGGAGACCACATCGGCGCCGGCTCTCCCGATGCCGGACACCTGCCAGCTCCACGGGGTCGTGACCTTACTCGCTCCGAACTCAACCTTGGGCTTGATCTGACAGTTGCCGCAGCGCAGGTCTGTGCCGTGCCAACCGACGACCAACGAGACGGCATTGACGTTCGGGGCGCTCGCCTGCAGCTGGTCGAGCGCCACCAAGAAATCCGCCTTGCCGTGGCTGCCGTGCCGATTCTCGGCGATCGAGTGGCCGAATCCGTCCGAGCGGTAGACCGTATCGGTCGCGTAGACGAATTCCCCGAGGCCAGGGATGATCGTAACGGCTGTGAGCACGTCTTCGAGCCGCGCGCCGGTCGCGCTCGGGCGGCGGATCACTTCGACGGTGATCTGGGGGATGCGGTTGCCGAACTTTTCGAGCGGCATCTCCTCGAACACGAGGTAGGCAAGGCCACGGAAGCCGGGCACGCGGCCTGAGCCCTCGACCGCCGCGATTTTCGGATCGGGCCCCTGCGTCTCGTCGCCCCTGTAGAGCCGCCAAGTGTACTGCGACAGGTCGACCGGCTTGCCGTCCGCCCAGACGCCGCCGATGTCGACGATCGGTCCCTCGCAAAGCCCGAGTGCGAACGACACGAAATAGCTGTAGGTGGTCGTGGTGGTCGTGACGGTGGAGGTCTGCCCACCGCCGCCACCGCCCTTGCCGCCTCCGCCTCCGGACGTTTGAGTCTGGGTCGAGACCGTCACCACCTCGCGGAAGTTGGTCGCCCAGATCATCTGCGGGCTCACCCGCATGCGCCCGACGACGCGCAGGACGGGCGCGCCTTCACTCGACGAAGTGACGAACAGGTCCGTGAGCCGCGGTCCCTCCTGGGCGTTGTTGATATTGACGGGCGGCGGGGCGAACAGCTTGCGGTCGATGAAGCTTCCGGCAAAGGAGCCCACGAGCGCGCCGATCGGGCCGCCGACCGCATACCCGGCGACCGTCAGGACGAGGGAAGCCATGGCTAGTCCGCAATGCCCGGAAAGCGGAACGCGTAAGCGATGCGCCGGCGCCAGGCGGCCGGCAGCGCGTCCTCGGCAACGGCGTGACGCTCGTAGGCGTGAATGATCGAGTCGGGTCCCGACGTGATCGCGGCATGCTTGGCCGGCCCGCGGTCGCGCACGCGAATGAGGATCACGTCGCCTGCATCGAGGAGCGCGCCGTCGCGGTATGGCGCCGGATCGATCTCAGTGAGGTGCCGGCGGGCGGCATCGCGCAGGGTCTCCTGCCCTGTTTCTTCAGCCCAGTTGGGCGAATAGGGCGCGATCGGCTCCTTCTCGGGACCGCAGAAGGCGCGGTAGACGCCGCGGATTAGACCGAGGCAGTCGCAGCCCGCGCCCTTGAGCGAGGCCTGGTGGCGGTAGGGCGTGCCGATCCACGAGCGCGCTTCGGCGACGATCGCAGCGCGAGTGATCTCAGGCGCCGCCGATCCTTGACTTGCCATCGTTGCGATCGCCGGTGTTGGGATAGGCCACGACCGCGTCGTTGCCCGGAATGAAGGGGAAGCCGCGGAAGTTTGCGACGTTGTTGAACTTGGAAATGCAGGTATCGAGGCTCTTGTCGCAGCCCGCGGTGACCGTGAATGTGTCACCAATTGCGATGTCGAAGGCCATCGACTCCCACAGTTCGAACGACACCTCGGCGCCAGTGTTGACGTGGGTCTTGACCTCAATTGCTCCGCCCTGGTTTGCGCCGCTCGTCCACACGAGTTTCCCGCTCGTGAACCAGCCGTCGGCATAGCCATCGAGCCCGCTCGCCGAGAAGACGTGGTTGGAGCTCACGCCATCGACGGTGCCGTTGCCCTTGTAGGTTGGTGAGTCGAGATTGACCGTGCATCGGCTATCGCCGAGGTCGGCGTCGCACGAACGCTGATAGACGCGCCCGCGCTCCTGGTTGAGCGCGTGCGCGAGCCCGCGCATCTCGGCGGTGAAGGCATTGAGCCCCCGCGAAATCTCCCCGACCGAGCCGGCAAACACGATGTCGCGGTCGGCCACGTCGGTCCAGTCGACGAGATAGAGCGTGAGCGCCGCATTATCGTAGAGCCCGGCTGCAAGGTCAGCCTCGTTGAGGTGATCACTCTGCAGCGCGCCGGCGATGTCCATGGTGTCGACGTTCAAGGAGAGCGTCTGGGTCACCGCCGAGGCGGTCATGCCGGCGAGCGCTTCGTAGGTCACGCCATCGAATGAGAGGTCCTCGTCGTGATCGGTGAAGCCGAGCTTCACCCCGTCGGTGCGCTCAAGCAGCCAGCAATGGCAGAAGGTGGTCAGCCCGCTTGCAAGTTTCTCCTGCATGGAAGCGGCGAGATCGCGCATCGCTCACTCTCGGACCTCGATCAGGTCGATCTGGGAGACCACCTGCTGGTCGAAGGCTTGCGCCTGCACGGGCAGATGGTCGGTGTCGAACCGCACCGGCACATCGAACTCGAAGCTGGCCGTGGGGGCCGAGGATGGCTGGGAGGCGAATGTCACGCGTCCGGTCAGGTGGTCGATGCCGGACGGGGTCGTCGGTACCCCGCCGATCTTGACCGCGACCGTGCCAGCGACCGGCTTGGTGATGGTGCGGACGTACTCGAAACCGCCGATCGCGTAACGCTTGACAAGCTGCCAGACCGTGGGGGTCACCTCGACCATCAGCTGATCGGTCGCGGCATAATCGTTCCAGTCCTTGAAGCGAAACGAATAGCCGCGGCCCTTCACGACATGGAAGAAGGCGATCACGTCGAGCATCTGCGCGCGGGTGCGGATGCCGGTCGAGATGTTCCATTTTCCCCGCGCATTCGCCCATAGGATGTTGCGTTCCTCCGCGCCCGAGGCGAGGGCCGCGACGTTGGTCGAGAACGACGGCCCTCCGGTTGCGCCGCGCGCGACGAACGGCGGAAACGAGATGTCGAGGAACGGCTGGGGCATCCCTCACATTCCTCGCGTGCCCATGCGGACGGCACGGGCAAGGTCGGCCGCAACCTGCGTCCGGCTCGCCTGGAAGGCCGCCGGGTTCGGCGTCTGGATCACCACGTTGACGATCGGCTGGGCCGAAGAGGCGCGCTCGGCGTAACGGCGCGTCTCTTCCCGCGACAGCACGCGCTCGCCGCGCTGCAGGATGGCGGGGACTTCGTCGGGCGACAGAAACGCACCCTCATGCAAACGCGGCGCCGCCCGGAACAGGTCGCGGGGAACGAGACGGGCGGGCGCTGCATCTCCGGCGATGGCCCCGGCATGGTAGATCGGCGAACCGAAGAGGCGCGCCGCCGATGCGGCCGAACCGAGCCCTGCCCCGGTGCCGCCAAAGAACCCGCCGAACAAGTTGCCGAAGAGCCCGCCGACGTTGCTCAGTGTCGGCAGGTTGGTGCCGAACAGGAAGTTCTTGAACGGGTTCAGCACCGCAAGCTTGAGGATTTCCTTTTCGATGTCGGCGATGGCGGCGCGCCCTGCGTCCGCCCACGACTTCCAGTCGAGCTTGCCCTCGGCAATAAGGTTGGCGAAACGATTGAAGGTCGTGTCCGTGATGCCCTGGAGCGCCTGCATGGCGCCGTTGGAGCGGGCGAGTTCCTGGTTGAGCCGCTCGATGAAGGTGGCATTGGCGAGGATGGCCTGGCCTTCGGCGCTCGCAAGCTCGATGCCCTTCTGGCGCAGCTGCTGCTCCGCCTGGAGCTGCGCAATGATGATCGCCCGCTGCGACTCGCCCTGGCCGGTCAGTTCGATCTGCTTCTGCAGCAGATCGATCTGGTTCTTCTGGCCTTCGATGGTCTGGAGAGCTGAGGCACGCGCTTGCTCGCCATGCAGTCGTGCGTAGGCGCCGCGCAGCGCCTCGATGACCCTGGCAAGTGTTGTCTTCGCATCGCCCTCGGCGAGCGACTGGGCGATGATCAGTGGGCGGAGCGCCTGCTCGACCTGCATCAGCCGTTGCGCCTGCTCGCTCGATATCATTCCGGCCGCCACCGAGTCGTTGAGCCTGCGCTGCGCGGAGGCCTCGGCTGTGAGGTCGGTCGCAGACTTGGCCGATTGCGCCGCCTGCTCGGCGATCTGCTCGCGGAGGAGTTCGCGCGCGCGGGTCTCGACGTCGACGCCGTTTTGGACGGCCTCGGTCAGGGCCCTGCGGCGGACTTCCGCCTGTTGGGCCGCCGCCGCGCCCTTGAGCCAGGCGTCGGCCAGCCCGAGCGTCGCCCGGGTGTTGACCTCGACCACGCGTGACTGGTCGATGTGCGCTTGCGTCGCCTCGGCGCGTGCCTTGGTGCCGGCCCGCGTAATGTCGGCTTCGGCAATGGCGACCAGAATGGCCTGCCCGGCAAGTTCCAGCCGGCGCCGCTCCTCTGCAATGGCTGCCTTCTGCGCCGGGGTCTTGGCTTGAAGCGCCTGGATTTCCAGTTCGTCGAGGCGACGGGCCTTTTCTGCCGGGTCGAGCCAGGTGCGGATCGCACGGGTGACAGCATCGTATGCGGTCTCGACCTGCTTAAGGTCGGCGACCTTCTGCCGAATGAGCGGATCATCGAGCGCCGAGCGGAGCTGCGCCTGGCGCGCCTTCAGCGTCTGAAGTTCGTCGAAGCCGGGCGTCAGTTCTCGCGCCACGGTGCCGGCGCGGACCGAGAGCTCGTTGGCTCGTGCTTCCTTGGCACGGACTTCGATGTTGGCAAGCTTGGCCTCGATCTTGGCGATCTCGGCGTCAACCTCCGCCAGCATCCGCGTATTGAAGTTGCGGGCCTGGGCGGCGAAGCGCGTCGGCGGGTTCTCGATCAGCGCCTGGAGACGCGCGCGTTCCCGCTGGAGCTCCTTCAGCCGCTCATCGATCGGTGCGCCGTCGAGAGCGCGCGAGATCGCGCGGCCCATCGCGTCATAGGCGTTGGACGCCATCCGCCCAACGAAGTCCCAGGCGCGGCCAAGCGCAGTGGTTGCCTCGGATGCGTTGACCAGGCTGCCTTTCAGCGCATCGAGCAGGACGCGCTGGGCGCCCGTTCGGTCGTTATGATCCGCGAGCGTGCGGACGTACTGCCGCGTCCGATCGTCGAGGAAATTGAGCTTGTCGTTGAGCGAGTCCGCTCCCCGGATCGGGTCGGCGAAGGCGCCGGCAAGCTCCTTGGTGGCGGTCGCGATATCAGTGCCGGTCGTCAGCGCGTAGTTCTTGACGACCTTGATCAGGCCTTCGAAATTCGAGACCGCGATCCTGCCGGTGCGCAGAAACGCCGCCTCCATTTCGCGGGCGGCTGCGACCGAGACATTACCGGCGGACGCGGACTGTTCGGCAATGCGCTCGATCTGGCCGACGGCGACGCCCGCAGCCCTGCCGGTGCCAGCGAGTGCGACCTCGAGCTCCTTCTGAGACTCGATGTAGCGGTAATAGGAGTAGCCAACGGCGGCGCCGATCGCCGCAATGCCTCCTACAATCGCGACCGTCGGCGAAATCAGGCTGGTCAGGCCTTGCCAAACGCCGCGCAGGATTCCGCTCACGCCCGCGCCGGGACCGAAGATCTGGGCGATCTGCGACCCCTGCTGCATCAGCACCATCAGGGGCCGCTGTCCGCTCGCAAGCGACACGACCACGTCGTTGAGCTGATAGCTGAGGTTGACCAGCTGATTGGAGGTCAGCTTGCCGGTGGCGCCGATCGCTCCCAGTGCTTTCGCGGTGCCATCGTATCGCGCTTGCGCCAGCGCATGTGCCGCCGCTTGCTCGGTGGCGGTGATCGCGCCCGCCTTGAACAGCGCATTGGCCTCGCCGATCTCGGCATTAAGCCTCGCTTGCGCGGCGCCAAGGGGATCGATCTGGGCGCGCAGCGCCGCGGTGCGGGCTGCGAGGTCGTCCGCGGCCCTCGCCGCCTCTTCAAATACTGCGGCAGAGTCCCGCGCGGATTTGGAAGGTCCGGTTCCGACGCCGAGGGCAGTATTGAAGCCGCGTTGCGCCTGGTCGGCTGCGGCTGCCTGTTTGGCGGCCTGGGCCAGCCGTTGCAGCCGCTGCGCCTCCCTGTCGGCCGCGGCACCTGCCGCATCCATCGAGGTGGCGACGCCGCGGAACGCGTCCTGTCCAGCCTTACCAACTTCGTCGAAGGCGCGCTTGACCTCCGCCTTGCCCTCGACGCCGAGGCGGATCGAGACCTGTGTGGTGTTCATTCAGAATCGCGGGCGTAAGCGCGGATGATGATCGGCTCGATTTCGGGGAGGACTTCGACCAGGACTGTATTGAGCGCACCCATCGCGTCGGCGAGCATCAGCACTGCGCCGAAATCGAGCGCGTAGACCCCGCCCATGACGGCACGCACCTGTCCGGCCGCGCGCTTGAGCACGGCCCAGGCCGCGATGCCGTCAGGGGTTTGCGGCGCGTGCTCGACGTAGGGACAGTTGGGGCACATCGAGGAACAGGCCTTGCAATAGCCATCGCCCCCGCCGAAGTGCCATTCGGCGAGAGCGATCAGGCGTTTTTTTCCGCTTCCTGGATGAGTGCCGGACCGACATAGAGTCGGTCGATCGCATCGAACAGCGACCAGATTTCCAGGGCGGCATCGATGGTCTCCTTGTTCGGCTCGACGGGCTTGCCGTCCGCATCACCGATCCCTTCCCACCCGGCGATGCCTGAGTGTGAGAGCGAACGCGTGAAGGCGACGCCCGCCTTCACCATCGCATCCTCGCCGCCTGCCCGCAGCACATCGGCCGCGGCGGTGCGAGCGAGCAGGATTGCGGCGACCGTGATCGGTCGAAATTGCACGCGGACGCCTGGGACCATGTCGAGCCAGAACGGCTCGCGGTCGAACGCGAGTTTGAGCATGGGAGCCTCTCGGAGTGAGATAATTGATCAGTAGGCCGACACGTTGTTGACCAGCGCGGCGGTCAGCGTCTTCTGCAACGTCGGGTCTTCAGCGGCCTGGAAGGCAAACGCTGCTTGGATGCCACCGGGCCCGGTGATTGGCTGCTTTGGCTTTGGCAGGTAGACCTCGTGCACCGTAAACAGCAGCGACTTGTCGCCATCGATCTCCCAGCCGAACGAGAGTTCGCACGCGGTGCCGGCCACCGCCTGGTCGAGAAGGACCGTGTCCGCGAAGCGAATGTTCACGGTGCCGGTGACGCTGACCATCGCCGGATCGGAGTCCTCGATCCGGCCGTCTGGCCGGATGACCTCCACCTTGTCGAGGTTGTTGGAATACATCAGTTCCGCCGAGACGATCTGTCCGAGTGCGGTGCCATTGCGCTTGATCTCGCCCATGAACTGCGAGAAGCGCTCGATCACGACCTCGGTCGGGCTACCGGCAGCCGATGAGCCCGCCTTGGTTTCGCCCTGCGCGATCAGGCTCATGGTGGCGTTGAGGAGGCCCGAGCGCTGCAGCTGGATTTTCATGGAGTTGGCGCGCACCCCGAAGTTCATCCCGTAGTTCGGGACTTCCGGCATGCCGACCTCGATCGCCATGGAGGGCAGCGTGAGCGCGCCGGAGACGAACGTGTGGGTGAAGACGCCTGTGTCCTCGACCGAAGTCGGGGCGCCGAGCAGCAATTTCAGCCAATACCCGAAATTGCGCAGATCGACTGGGACGACGACGTCACCCTCGTTGTTGACGACATCGCGGCTCGGCGGCAGCGGCTCCCGACCGTAACCGAGCAGATCACTTGCGATCAGATTCTGCTCGTCGCCGAGCGCCGAAGAAACGAAGGGCAGCTTCTTGTAGCCGGCGACCGGCGGCGTGCCATAGGTCGTCTCGAATGCCGCAGCCATGACGGCGTTGGCGCCGCGTGCGCGTGCCATGGGATTCTCCTGATAGTGATTTGGTTCAGTTCAGCGGATCGGGTGTGCCGTAGACCGCGACAATGGCCGCGTCGGCCCACCGGCCGGCACGCGCGCCCGCAGTCTCGACATCGTCGGTTGCGGGTGCCTGCGCCTCGATGAAGTCGCACAAGCCGCCGAGCGTGCGGTCGCCTGATACAGCCGCCCCAATGACACCGAGCATTTCGTCGAGCACCTGTTCGGGTGTCTGCGAAGACGTCTCGTAGGCGGCGAGTTCAATCGGGATGCGGTGGCTATAAACGTAAACAAGGGGCGACAGCATCACCTCAGGCTCGCCCGGATCGCCATCGCGAATAACGACGAGACCACCGGGCGGAATTCGCTCAGGCTTTGCGAGGTTGCGCCTCACGTCGGCATTGGGCAGAGCCGAGGACAGCAGCGCCTTGACCGCATCGAGCACCTGCTCGCGCTTGCTGCTCACGGCGCAAGTCCCACCGTGACGGACAGAATGAAGACGAACGATAGGACGGTCAGGACGATCGCGATCGGCCGCTCAATCATATTGATCTCCAGCGACTGGCAATGATGCCTGGCACGCGGTCGGCCCATCGCTGGGCGGCACTCGCGATATCGAAGCGCTTCTTGAGCGTCACTTGCGGAACCAGCAGAAAGACCACCACCGTCGAACGGCCAGAGAGTCGGGTATAGGTTGCTCCACTGCGCGTGCGCCCGGTGTTGGCGCGCGCAAGGCCGCGCTTGGTCAACCGCGCATTGTCAGCAACCAGCAGCGACGGCCCACCGCGCCGATAGACGAAGCGAAGCCGCATCCCGGTGCGCCGTTCCCAGCCGCCCGGCGTGATCCGCTTCATCGCACCGGTGGCACTCAGCCCTTTAACGCCGGCCGCCGCCGTTGGGATGGCGAGCCAGAAGCCGCGCTGCGATCGGATCGTCACTCCGCGATCGAAGGCATCGACGATATTGGGCGCTTTCGACCATACGAACGATGCGGCTTCGAGACTAACGGCCCCTTCAGGATACGTCCTGCCACGCCAGGTGTTGGCGAGCCGTTGTCCCAATCCGGCGTCGATGACGTCGGCTCGCAGCTCGCCTTTGAGCCCGTCCGTCACCTCACGCATGGCCGCCGTCACCGAGCGAGCGGCCGCTCCCTCGACCTCGCTGAAGCCCTTGGCGAGATCGTCGGTCTTGATCGAGAACCGCATCGGTTCAGCCCTGCAGGGACGCCTCGCAGGTCCAGATCAGTCGCTCGGCGTCGATGGTCGGCGTGGCGATAACGGCAAAGGTCTCGCCTTCGATTTCGACGGTGTCGCCGGATGCCGGGTTCGGCACTTCCGCGCGGCGCACGTCGATCAGGACCGTCGGCACCACCGCCCGGCTGTCGCCAAAGCCTACGACTTGGTCGGGGCGCTTGCGGATGACACGGACAATCGTTCCATCACCGGTCCCGCCGAAACGCCAGAGAGCGTCGCGGGCAAGCGCTGGATCGCCGAACAGCGTGTCGATGGCCGCTGCGAACGCCGTCATTGCGATCAGAAGCTCGCATTGAGCCGAACACGGCCAACAGTCTCGCCCGCACCACTGCCCACGGCCTCGATCGCGACACCGATCAGGGTATTGCTGGTGGCGGTCTTGGTCGTCTCCTTGGCCGTGTTGTCCCAGTAAATCTTGTCGCCGGCCGCCCAGGCTTGCGAGGCGACCTTCTTGAGGTCGAACACGCCGACCAGCGCCGCCTCGATCGACTCGCCGTTCGCAGCGGTACCGGTGGCGACGCCGAAGATCGAGCCGACGAGCAAGCCGTCGCCGGAAGCGACGTCGTAGGGTGCAGTAAGCGTGATGGTATTGCCGGGTTGAACGTAGTTTTTCATGGCAGATGGTCCTTTTGAAACGACGAAGGGCGGCCGAAGCCGCCCGTTCCGTCAGTCCACGATCAGGGTTTGAGTTTATGCGCCGGCGTTCTTATAGAGCCCGCGCCAGTCGATGGCCTTGGCTCCGAAATCGAGTCGGCACTTGATTTCGATGCCGTCAACATCGAAGCCGTTGCGGGTTTCGATGTAGGCGCCCTGCTGGCCCTCCAGATAAGCGTACTCGATGGTGTCAATCTGGGCGGGGTTTGCGGCGAGATACCAGGCCGTGGCGCTCGCGTTATCGAGCCGCGGCTCGGAGATCGGCGAGAGCGTGCGGATCGATTGCGGCACCACATCCCCGGTCTTCGCGGGCACCAGGTTTTGCGCGATCAGCTGTTCGGCTGCGAGTTCCAGCGCGGCCGGGACGATCAGGAAGGCGGGGCGGATGTTGAGCACCGTCTTCTTGTCGAGCCCGGTTTGCTTGGCCATCGCGGCGCGGCCGTCGCCCACCGTCGTGACGCTGAGGGCCGCACCCGAAGCCGCAAGGTTCTTGTGGGTCGCATGGAAGAGCGCGACGCCGTCCGCCATCGCGGCGTTGGTCGTGACGATCCCCCAGACCACGTCGCTTTCGAGTGTGGCGATTGCGGTGCCGTACATCGCCGGGATGCGAGTGAAGGCATCGAGATCGTCGTTGATCAGGACCTGGCGGGTAATCCCGACCACGCGACCGTAGGTCTCGATGCGATAGCTTTCCTTCGACTCTGCGATGGTGCCGCGCTTGAACTCGCCGCTCTCGTTGACTTTCAGGAGCTGCGGCGCTTCGCCGATCTGCACCCGGTTCATGGCCTTGAAGTCGGTGGCGAGCACCTGCCGACAGAAGGCGACGAACGTGCGCGGATAGGCATCGTAAGCTTGGCGCAGCGTCTTGTTGGTGACCGCGGAAAGGATTTCCGGGAAGTCCGAGGTCGAGTGCAGCGCGCGCGTCGCGATCTCGTCGCGCGAGAAGCCGCGGACATTGACGCCGGCATTCGCCAGAAACTCGCGCGCCAGCTCGAGCAGCGTCATGCCGCGATATTCGCGGGCAGGCTCCGAGAGCGGGAACAGCGTCGGGCTGTAGCGATGCAGGAGGGCATTGGTGACCGCCTCGCGGCGCGTCACGCGCTCGTCGCGTCCGCCGAGCGGCACGGAGACGTGCGGGAACACCCGCGCGTGGTCGGCAGCCTCCGCGACCTTGTCGAGGATCAGGCGGCGAGCCTCCTCGATCCCGACACTGCGCTTCACCAGGTCGTCCGAGAAGCCGCGTTCGAGCCCAAGCCGGCTCGCGAGGTCGTAGATCGTCGACACCCGCTCGCGCTCGATTTCCTGTGCGCGGGCGACGAGCGCTTCCGCGCTGGGAGCGGCCGGCGTCGGCAAAACTGCAGTCGGCTTTGGCGGGGCGGCGCCCGACTGCGAGCGTGTATCCGTCGCCTCCTCCTTGGGATCGAGGATCCCGGGCAGAGGGAGATCGGCGGCCGCCTTCACGTCCGGTGCCGGCGGTTTGGTCTGTGCATTCTCCATGATGATTCTCCTGGGAGTGGTCGCGTCATCCCGGTCGAGGACGCAGGGCATCAAGTGATCAACCGAGCGGAAGCCGGCCGCCGGGTCGGCCCCGACCGGGACCGCGGAGATTTCGAAGGGTGTCCAATCGACGGCCCGCCACAGTTCGGGGCCGTTCGTCGGCCGTGTGATCTCGTAGCGCTGGACCTGATAGCCGACCGACACCGCGCGGACGTGCCCGCTGCGGATGTCGTTCCAGACCGGGGTGACGTCCTCGCGCTCGCTGAAGCGCACGCGGGCCAGTCCGCGGCCGTTCTCGATGCGAGCCGTGCCCGGCACCACCGAACCGATCACCGCCTCAAGTGCGAACCGGTCATGCACCTTGAGAAGCGGCGCACCGGCGTTGAGGCGATCGAGATGGACCTCGGCCGGGTCCATGCTCAGCTCCTCGTCGAACGGTTCGCCGAAGAACGGCTGGCGCCGCACGCGCGCGCCGGTCGACCACACGACCTCGATTGAGCGATCCTTCTCGTCGAGTGTCGCAGGCAGAATGTCTGCCGCCCGCTGAAGCGGCGGCAGATCGATGGTCCCTTGCATTCGTTTATCCTTGCTGTTGACCGGACGCTGCTTCGGCACTCGCGTTGATGGCGTCCTGCAGAACGCCGGTCTTGGTGACCTTGCGCGGGTCTGAGTCGAGCACGAGCCCGAGCGCGTCGAGCTTGGCGTTCATGGCCGCGATCTCGGCAAGCACCGCGTCCGGGTTATGCCCTTGCCGCGCGATGGCCTGGGCAAGCGTCATGGTGCCCGATCGCATCGCCAGCATGTCGGCCATGGCGTCTTTCAGCGGGTCGACCGCCTCGAAGCGCGGGGGCGACCACGCGACCGCGATCTTCGCCTGCGGCAATCTTCCGGCGGCCCAGGCTTGCTCCGTGAACCAGTCCCAGACCGGCTGGCAGAACATCGGAATGAACAGCTGCCATTGCACCGCATCGATCATGCGGCGGAACTCGACCAGGCCGGCGCGGATCGAGGAATAGTTGACCTGGCTCAGATCTCCGGTGAGCAGTTCGTAGGGCAGCCGGAATCCAGCCGCGACGATGTGCAGCTGCGCCCGCAGCCATTCCGATACCGCCGCAGTCGTCGCCGGTTGGTTGAACTTGATGTCCTTGCCCCCACGTGCGTAGGCAATAAGCCCGGGCTCGAACTGCTCGACGCGATTGCCATCGGCATCCACGACGGATGGGGCGATGCCCTGCTCGCCCTCGTCGGCACCGAGCACGATGCCGACCACGCAAGCCTCGGTCTTTTTGCGGACCAACTCGGCCTGCGTCCAATCGTCGAGGTCGCGCAGTGCCCGCATGACCGGCGTGCCCCACGGCACACCGCGCACTTGCGCGCGCTGCTTTTCGTAGAGATGGACCACGTCGGCGGCGGGTATGGCCGCGCTATCGAGTCTGCGGCGCAACGATACCGCATGATCGCCAGGATGCTGGGCAAACAGCCAGTAGGCGCGTCGACGGCCGATCGCGTCGAACTCGATGCCTTGCAGAATGCGCCCCCCGTTGGCGAGGTCACCGTTGCGCGTGCCGTCCAGAAGATCGGCTTCGATAATCTGCACCTGCAGCGGGACGTCGAGCCCGTCCGTCGCCCGCCGCGGACGACGCCGTAGTAGCACCTCGCCGGCTTCGACCATCTCGCGGCAAGCCAGCGTCTGCAGCCCGTAGCAGTCGAGCTGCCCGTCGGCGTCGCAGCGGGAAGACCAACTCTCCCACAACGCGTCGGCTTCGCGATCGAGCTTCTCGTTGCCGCTCGCGGCGCGCGGGATGATCCCGGCTCCAACGATATTGTTGACCAGCACCGACACCGCTTTGGCGGCGTGCGGATTGTTGCGCACCAGGTCGCGCATGCGATCGCGCAACAGCGCCCCGGCCATCGCGATCTCGGCGTCAGCCGATGTATTCGGCGCGCGCCAGCCGTCCGTGCGCCGGCCACGAGCCGCGCCGTCATAGCCGCGCGTCAACACCTCGAAGCTTTGCCGTGCCAGGACACGGCGAACGGCGGCGCGAGGGGCGACGGCGCCGATTGCGCGGTCAAGCCAGGTCGCTTGCGCCATCAGCGATCGCCGCGGGAAAACCCGGCATAGCCGGCAACCGGCGCTGAAGACGAAGACGCGGCGGCGATTTCGCGCTCGATGGTCCGAATGCGCTTGATGAGATCGTCGGCCGAGCCGTATTCGACAGTGCGACCGTCATAGCTCACGCGCAGCGTCCCCGACGCATAGGCGCGGCGGAGTGCGGCCAGCTCGTTATCGGTCCACATCACCTCAGCCATCCCTTGTCCACGGCGAGCCAATCGGAGCGGCGCTTGCCGGCTGCGGCCGGCACCCGCGCGAGTACGCCCGCCGTCAGCCCCTGCGCGTTGCTCTGCGCTGAGATCACCGCAATTTCATCGGGTGCAGGCCCGACCTGGTCCTCGAGGTCACGCCACTTCGCGTCGGTCCAGCGGTCGGCGCCCGCGAGCCACGCGGCCGAGCGGGCGTAGACGCGGCAGTCGAGCGCCTCGTTGCGTTCGCGAATTTTCTGCCATTCCAGGCGCGTGAAGCCGCGCTTGGTTCGCACCGTCACGAGCTGCTCGGCGGCGAGCTGCTTGACCCATTCCGCCTCGACCCCGCGCGGCAGATGAACGAAGCCGGCCGGAAAGGAAGCACCTTCTGCGATCTCTTCGTCGGTCGGTCGGTCGAGCCGCAAGAAACGGTAGGTCTCGCTCTTGAAGGTCGCGACGGCGATCGTCCAAAGCCGGGCGCCGCGCCGGAGCTTGCGCCCCGCCTCGGTCACATCCACAAAGGTCGGACCGACCACCGGTGCCGCCCGGTTGAAGCCCTCGACACCCTTGACCGGCGCGACCTGCGCGTGCCCGACCTTGCGCGCCCAGGCGTAAACCGCGGGTGACTCGTAGCCCGTATCGATTGCGAGCTTCGCGAGGGCAAGCCGTGCGCCATGCGCGTGCGGCCAGGTGCGATCCAGCAAGCCGCTCAGTTCATCCCAGCTCTCGGCGCGGTCGGGTCCGCCCTCGATCACAAGATGCTCGACAAGCCAGCTTTCGAGGCCGCGACCCCAAGCCCAGATGTCGACCTCGATCCGATCCTTCTGAACGTCGGCGCCTGCCGTCAGGAACAGACCACGGGACGGCACGGTGCCGGTCTGCCAGGGTTCGCGACGATCGTAGAGTCGCTGCCAGTCGGGCGCCTCGCCGGTTTCGATCCAGGTCTCGCCGAGGACGCCATTCTTGAAGCTGCGCTTGGCTTCGTCGGTCGCCTGAGCTGCCTCCCACATGCGCGCTATGTCGTCCCATGAGAACCAGCCGACCGGCGAGTAAAGCGCCGACAGATGAAAACCGATCGTGCCGGGATCGGCGACTTCCGCGGTCGATTGCCAATCGCCCTGTGCAAGCATCGCGGTCTTGTGATGCTCCTCGATCGCCGCATCGCAAGCCTCGCATTCGTAATGCGCAGTCTCCGGTTTGCCCTTGTCCCACCGCAGCTGCTCGAACCGCAGCCACTGCAGCACCCCGCAATGTGGGCACGGCACGAAGAAGCGGCGTTGGTCTGATGCCTCGTACTCGCGCTCGATCCGCGAGAAGCCGTGGATCGTCGGCGTCGAGGTCAGGAACGTCTTCGCCCGCCACGAGAAGGTGCGCGTTCTCGCCTCGGCGAGCGCGACCGGATCGCCTTCCTCGTCGGCGGACGGCGGATAGGCATCGACCTCGTCGAGAAAGAGATAACGCGCCGGCATGGAGCGCAGGCCCACCGCGCTGTTGGCGCCCGTGATGACCAACAGGCCTGCCGGAAACTCCTTGGACAGGACCGTGTTGCCGGCATCGCGCGAGCGCGCAGGCTTGACCCGCTCGCGCAACGATGGACATTCCTCGACCAGCGGATCGATGCGTTGGCGCGAGAAGCGCTTGGCAAGCTCGACGGTCGGCTGCACCGCCAGCATCGGCCCCGGCGCATGATGGATGACGTAGCCGATCCAGTTGTTGCCGGATTCTGTCGCGCCGACCTGCGCGGCCTTCATGAACACCACGCGGCGTGCCGGATGCGCCGGCGAGAGCGCATCCATGATGGCCCGCATGTAGGGCGTGCGATCGGTCCGATAACGCCCGGGCTCCGCGGAGGCCCGGGGACTCAAGACCCGATGTCGATCCGCCCATTCCGAAACCGTCAGCGCCGGATCGGGCGTTAGTCCGTCGCGCCATGCCTGCCGAAGCTCGTCGGCGCCTTCGAAGCCGAAGCCGTCATCGGAACTCGGGCCGGATGGCGGCGAGTTCGGCAAGGTGGCCGCGGACATGCGTCTCCAGAAGCTTCTGCATGCGGTGCGCTCCGATTTCGACGGGCTGACCGATCATGTCGCCGCACGAAGCCGACAGTTCGGATGCCATCAGCGCGGCGATCCGCGCCGGCCAGTTCGCCCAGGCATCGCGCTCCTCGCGCGCCAATCGAAAGACGAGCGCGGTCGCGCGCGCCCGATCGACCAGCTCGCCGCGTCGTTCTTGCAGCTTGAGCCGTGTGAGATGCGCCTTGGCGATCTCGTGCGCGGTGCGCGCCTGCACGAAGGTGACATTGCCGCCCGCGGGCAGCCCCTGCTCCTTCAGGGTCTCGCGCACGGAGCCAACCGCGGCTTCCGCCACCGGCTTGAGTTTCGCGGTGTCGGGCTTCGGCTTGGCTTTCGATTTCGCACGGGTCGGATCGGTCGAACGCTCCCATGATGCATCGGCCTTCGCCGGATTGATGGTGCCGTCCGGCTCCTGTGGCACGCGCCCCTGCTTGATCGCGCGCAGCACCGCGACGTGGCTGACGCCCCGCTGCCGGGCATAAGCGCGGATGGACAATCCCATGGCGAGGCCAAAGTCCACGAAAGCAATCAAATGATCCGATTATTCGCTTGGCTCAGTGCCAAAGCAGCGCATCCATGGAGCGTCATCGATACTCGGGGACGCCATCATGGACGACTGGACCGGACTCAAACCTGCCGAGATTCGTGCTCGCGTCGCCGCGGCGCGCGAACCGGCGCTTCGGAAGTTTCTCGCCAATTGCGGCGCTTCGGTTCTGCCCGGAGAGACGCTCGAACAGGCCGTGCGGCGCGTGCAACTCGTCATCTTCGGCGCGATCCGTCACGCCGCCGAGACCGCCCGACCGGGCGAAACCTTCCAGCAATCCATGGATCGCATGCTGTCGCGCAAGCGCTGACCGAGCGTTCGCAACCTTGCCGTCGCGCCCCGCTCCGATGCGGGGCTTGGGGTCGTAGAAGGGCCGCGATGGTCGCGGCTCGACTACACGAGGAGCCCCATCATGGCGCTTTCCGATACCCAACTCGTCGTTCTTTCCGCTGCATGCCAGCGGCCGGATCGATCGATTTATCCGCTCACGACGAAGCTTCCCGGCGGCGCAGCCGCGAAGGTTCTCGGCAGCCTGCTCAAGCAGAACCTCATCAAGGAGGTGCAGGCGAAACGCGAGAACACCGTCTGGCGCGAGGACAAGAAGCGCGGACGCCTCACGCTGCGCGCAACGCCGGCCGCCTTCAAGGCGCTCGGCATCGACGAAGCCTCCGACGAAGCAGAGACGCCAGCGGACGCCGAAGCCAAACCTGCCCGGTCTGGCAAATCCGGGAAGAGCAAGTCGAAAGCTCGCGGCACGCGCGCCGACAGCAAGCAAGCCAAGCTGATCGAAATGCTCAAGACCGCCAAGGGTGCGACCATCGACGAAATCGTCAAGGCACTCGATTGGCAGCCTCACACCGTGCGCGGCGCGATTGCGGGCGCGCTAAAGAAGAAGCTTGGCCTCAACGTCACTTCCGAGAAGGTCGAGGGCCGCGGTCGCGTCTACCGAATCCAAATCTGACGTCGCGACGACGATCCACCTTCGGGCGCTGGCTGGCGAATGCCCTTTGACGACCCAGCCGGCGCTTCACTACGTTAGGCAGATGTCACACCTCACCTCGGCAGTTCCTAAATGGCGCCAGATCCCGGGCGGCGTTTGGGCGCTCGGCTTCGTGTCGCTGCTCATGGACATCTCCTCCGAGATGATCCACGCCCTGCTGCCGCTGTACCTGGTGACCGTTTTGGGGGCATCCACCCTGACCGTCGGGTTTATCGAAGGTATCGCCGAAGCCACTGCCTCCATTACGAAGGTATTCTCGGGCGCGATCAGCGATTGGCTTGGCAAGCGGAAATTTCTGGCTGCGCTCGGTTATGGCCTCGCAGCATTCACCAAACCAATCTTTCCCTTGGCTGCATCTGTCGACTGGTTGATTGCCGCCCGCTTCATCGATCGCGTTGGCAAGGGCATTCGGGGTGCGCCGCGCGATGCTCTTGTTGCCGATCTGAGCCCACCCGAGGTGCGCGGGGCGAGTTTCGGTCTGCGTCAATCGCTTGACACGATCGGTGCATTCATGGGCCCCCTGCTTGCCATCGCCTTTATGTGGTGGGCAGCGAATAATTTCGTTCTCGTATTCTGGCTCGCCGTCATTCCGGCGTTCCTGTCATTTTTTCTCATCGTCTTCGCTGTTCGGGAGCCCGAAAGACCGGCTGAGCTCCGAAAGGTCCGCATGCCGCTCAGCCGGTCCGAACTTGGACGCTTGGGAAGCGCCTATTGGTGGGTGCTTGGCGTAGGGGCGGTGTTCACGCTTGCCCGCTTCAGCGAAGCTTTCCTGATCCTGCGTGCCCAATCCGTTGGATTGGGGATCATGTGGGCGCCCGTCGTCATGATCGTGATGAACGTCTTTTACGCGGCGTCGGCCTATCCGGCCGGAGTGTTGTCCGACAGAGCCAATCGCGCGACCGTCATGGTAGCTGGGCTTGTATTTTTGTTTATCGCTGATCTCTGTCTGGCCTTTTCACCAAACATCTACGGAATTCTAGTTGGCGCGGCTCTCTGGGGCCTTCATATGGGTTTCACACAGGGCCTGCTTGCAACTCTTGTTGCCGACTCGGCACCGCCCGAACTGCGCGGAACAGCTTTCGGCGTGTTCAATCTCATCAGCGGCGTGGCGCTCCTGTTGGCCAGTGTTATTGCCGGAGCGCTCTGGGACGTATCTGGTCCAAAGGCGACGTTTCTTGCCGGGGCGCTGTTCACCCTCCTGACCTTTATCGGTCTGCTTCCGATAAGACACCGGCTCGACGGGCGCAATTCCACTTCAACAAAGTCCCGATTCTGACGCGACCTCAACGAGATCAATTGCATGCGTCGGCTACGGATCGTCGATCCGCGCTCCAGTTGTCGAATACACGGCGCAAAAGATATGAACGCATAAGCGACACGCCGGTAAATATCGCCCCTAGCAGAAGATTGTCGCCAAGACTGGGCCGCCAGCCGAACAGTGGAAAAACCGTGATCTGGGTGACGATCGCCAGCACGTATCCGACCGCGACATTCGCCGCCGCCTCCAACAGCGACATACGGCGGCTTTGCATCATGCCACGATCCGCTCGGCCCGAAGTGCTTCGAAGGTACGGTCGCCGCCGGCGAGCATCGCCGCGACCCCGGTGCGACGCTGGAAGCGCTCGATGACGACGTCGCAGTAGCGCGGGTCGATTTCCATGGCGTAGCAAAGCCGTCCGATGGACTCGGCCGCGATCAACGTCGATCCCGATCCGGCAAACGGCTCATAGATCAAGTCGCCTCTGGTGCTGTTGTTGATCATCGGCCGGCGCATGCATTCGACCGGCTTCTGTGTGCCGTGGACGGTCGCCTCATCCTCCTCGGCGCCGGCTCCGATGGTCCACAGCGTCGTCTGATCGCGCGCGCCCTGCCAGTGCGCGTCGTTCCGCACCGCGTAGAAGCAGGGCTCGTGCTGCCAATGATAATCGCCGCGCCCTAGCACCAGGCGAGGCTTGGCCCAGACGATCTGCGCCCGGATCCTGAAGTCGCAGGCCTCCAGGCTTTCGGCCACGGTCCGCGACCGAACACCGGAGTGCCAGACGTAAGCCGCGTCGCCCGGAAACAGCGCCCAGGCCTCGCGCCAGTCGGCGCGATCGTCATTGCTGACCTTGCCGGTTCGCGCGGTAACCGAGACCCCGGCTTCGTTGCGCCAGTTCGGATCGTATTCGACCCCGTAAGGCGGGTCGGTCACCATCAGGTGCGGACGCTTGCCGTCGAGCAGCCGCTCGACATCGGTCGCGACAGTCGCGTCGCCACAGAGCAATTGGTGGGCGCCAAGCAGCCAGAGGTCGCCCGGCCTCGTCACCGCCTCGGTCGGTGGCTCCGGGACCTCGTCCTCACCGTCCGTCCCGGCCTCACCATCGAGGCCGTCGAGCAGGCGATCGAGTTCGTCTTCGCCGAAGCCAAGCAGTTCAAGGTCGACCCCGTCCTCCTTGAGTCGGCCGAGTTCGGCGGCGAGCAGCGCCTCGTCCCAACTGGCATTAAGCGCAATGCGATTGTCGGCGAGACGGAAGGCCCTTGCCTGTGCGTCGGTCAGATGCGCCAGACGAATGACCGGCACATCCGAAAGCCCGAGCCGCTTGGCCGCGATCAACCGGCCGTGCCCCGCAATCAGCACACCCCGCTCATCGACGAGGCACGGCACGTTGAAACCAAACTCCGCGATCGAGCCGGCAATCTGGGCGACCTGCTCGTCCGGGTGCGTTCTGGCGTTGGCGACGTAAGGCAGAAGCCGTTCGATCGGCCACTGCTCGACCGAAAGCTCGTCAGGCGGCATCGGCGATTTCGACGCCGCGCGCCGCCGCGGTCGCCTCGAAGGTGCGCTTGTCATCGGCAAGGACGACCGGTTGATCGGGGAATAGCTTGCGCCATCGCAGGATGGCAACGTCGACGTATTCCGAAGCGAGCTCCACCGCCTTGACGACCCGGCCGGTTCGCTCGCCCGCAATCAGGCTCGTGCCCGAACCGGCGAACGGCTCGTAGACGACATCGCCGTCGTCGCTATAGGCGCGCATCATGAATTCAGGCAGCGCCACCGGAAATACCGCCGGATGCTCGGTCTCGATGCCGCGCGCCTTGTGCCGCGTGATGCGGACGACGCTGTCCGGAATGCGCGTGTCTTGCACGCTTTGGCCGGCGTGGCTCCACTCGCCGACGTGGCCGTCGCGGCTGCGCATGCCGCCATGCGTGTCGTTGATGTGGCCCGCCCACTTGCAAGGCACGATCTTGTTGGGCTTGCGCGCAACCCGATTGAAATGGAACAGCAGTTCGAAGGCCGGAGCCAGGCGGCCGTTCCAGTCGCCCGGCAATCCCGGCCCCTGGTCCCAGGCGTAAAGTCCGAACCGGCGCCAGCCCTGCTCGCGCATCCATTCGAGCCAGCTCTGCCAATAGGGTTGCCACTCGTTGTCGCGATGGATCAGACCGAGGTTGACCAGGACCTGCGCCTCGTCCGTGACCGGAAGGCCAACGAACGCGCCCTGCATCAGCGCGTCCCAATTACTGACGCCGCCGGTCGTGTAGTCGCGTTGATTGCCATAGGGCGGCGACGTGAAGACGAGCGACGCTCGCCTCCCCTCCATGACGCGCGCGACCACCGCCGCATCGGTGCTGTTGCCGCAGACGAGTCGATGGCGGCCGAGCAGCCAGAGATCGCCGGCTTGCGTGACCGGCTGGCGCGGTGGAGCAGGCGTCTCGTCAGCGGCATCCTCGCCACCGTCGTCGGCATCCGCCTCGTCGCCGAGCGGCGCCATCAGCGCTTCCAGCTCGGCGTCGGAGAATCCGGTCAGGGCGAGATCGAAGCCCTCGCCGTTGAGCGCATGCAGTTCGGCCGCGAGCAATTCCTCGTTCCAGCCGGCGTTGAGCGCGAGCTTGTTGTCGGCGATCACGTAGGCGCGACGCTGCGCCGGGGTCAGATGGCCGAGCACCACCACCGGCACGGTATCGATTCCGAGTCGGCGTGCCGCCAGCAGCCGGCCGTGGCCCGCGACCACCACGCCCTCAGCGTCGACCAGGATTGGATTGGTCCAGCCGAACTCGACGATCGAGGCCGCGATCTGCGCGACCTGATTGTCGGCATGCGTGCGGGCATTGCGAGCGTAGGGGATCAGCCGATCGAGCGGCCAATGCTCGACCGTATCGGGCAGTCCGGGCGTCATCTGGTTCGTGCTGGGCGCAGTACCGGAACGGGCGTGGTAACCGGGGCGCGCCTGTTACCAGGCGGCGGTTACCAGGGCGTAGGCCGAAAACGCCAACCGTTGCGGCCCTTTAGGGCACACGGGCGGCAACGTCGCGTGGTAACCGGTAACTCAGATTTTCGCGCTGCCGGTGGCGAAATTTCGGGCCATTGCCCCCCGCATACGTTTTCCTCCAGGAAGGACCCGCGAGCGGCCGGACGGGCTCGATCCTTTAGCTGCCGGTTCGGCTAACTAAAGGTTTACGGCCTTGCCTTTCCTTAAGTCCGGCCTAATCGGGTGGAATTGGGTGGGCATTCGGGTGACCTTGCTATTTGGGTGGATTTGGGTGTCTATTCGGGTGTGAGCATCCGAACCGACACCATCCGGATCACGCCGGAGATCCTGGCGCTGATCGCCGAGATCGATGAGTTCAAGGGCGCCTGGCGGGCGCTCGGAACCATCGCGCCCGAGCGGCTCTCGGCGTTGCGGCGCGTCGCCACCATCGAAAGCATCGGATCGTCCACCCGGATCGAGGGCAGCAAGCTCATCGACCGCGAGGTCGAGCGCCTGCTGTCCAACCTCGACATCAAGTCCTTCGCGTCCCGCGACGAGCAGGAGGTCGCCGGTTATGCGGAAGCGATGGACCTCGTGTTCCGGTCGTGGGACGAGATCGCGATCACCGAAAACCACATCAAGCAGTTGCACCGCGACTTGCTCGTCCACAGCGAGAAGGACGAGCGGCACCGCGGCGGCTACAAGACCGGCCCCAACAACGTCGTGGCCCTCGACCAGGACGGCAAGCAGATCGGCATCGTGTTCGAGACCGCGACGCCGTTCGATACGCCCCGGCTGATGACCGAACTCGTCACCTGGTTTGGCGAGGCAATGGAGGAGAAGCGTCTCCATCCTCTGCTCGTCATCGCGATTTTCACGGTCGTGTTCCTCGCCATCCATCCGTTCCAGGACGGCAATGGACGGCTCAGCCGCATCCTCACCACGCTGATGCTGCTGCGCGCCGGCTATGCCTACGTGCCCTACAGCTCGCTTGAGAGCGTCATCGAGCAGAGCAAGGAGGGCTACTACCTGGCCCTGCGCCAGACGCAGGGAACGATCCGCACCGACAATCCCAACTGGGAGCCGTGGCTGTTATTCTTCCTGCGCGCGCTGCGCCAGCAGAAGGAGCGGCTGGCGAAAAAGATCGAGCGCGAGAAGCTCGTGGTCTCAAGCCTGCCAGAACACTCAGTCGAGATTCTCGACCACGCCCGCGACCACGGCCGCGTCAGCATCGGAGAGATCGCCAAGCTGACTGGCGTCAGCCGCAACACGCTCAAGGAGCACTTCCGGCAACTGGTCGAGAAGGGCTATATCGTAAAGCAGGGCGGCGGCCGATCGACCTGGTACGTGCTGAAGTGAATCGGATCGTCGACGCGCGTCTCGCGATCTTGCCAACGAAACTAGCGAATCCGCGCCGTTATGTCTGAACGAAAAGTGTCTGGCAGACAATTTTCGCTGCACTACGCTGACGCCGCAATCGTCCGCTCGATAAGGCGCCGCCTCGAGAGACCTTTCGGCAGGTGATGCCCGTTGAGGCGCCAGGCAATCACGCACAGTGCGTAGAGCCAATGCTCGTGCGCGGCGGCGCGCTGCAGGCCGACCTTCCAGCACACGGTCTTCCACCGCTCGCCGGTTGCCCGCAGCCAGACGACCTTGCGATCGATCGGCTCAAGCCATTTCAGCCAGTCGAGCGTCTCCTCCATGCGGCTGATCGCGGCCGCATTCGGCCTCACCCGCGTTATGCGGGGCGGCTCCTGGCTCACCAAATCGCTGAACTCGTAGAGCATCCTTGGCCAGGTGTTGAAGTGACCAGGGACGCATACGTCCGGCAACCGCTTCATCACGTCGGCGGCTTCGACGAAGCGCTCCTCGATCGTCGATTCGGTCCAGCGCGGCTCGGTCATCGCTGGCTCCCTCGAGGTGTGCGGCCATAGAGTCGAGATCCGATCTGCCGGACCAGCTCGCGTTCGGGCCAGGTGAGACGGTGGTCATCGGCGCTGACCACAAGAACGCCCTGGTCGCGCCAGCCATAGCGCTTGATCGCTTCCGTCTCGGATGGCTCCGGGGAGCGTCCCATCATGCGACGAGCAGGCGACGAAGCCTGCTTGGGTCGGTGCGTGACGGATGTGACGGGTCCCTTCGGTATGTCCTCACGCGTGCGCGCGTGCGCGCGCGTGACGTTGATATCGAAGTGATCCGTCACATCCGTCACACCATTGATTTTGCTCAACTTCATCTTGTGCTCCACGTCGGTCAGAACTCCATCTCGGTCCGGCCGCTGCCGCCCTGCCGCAGGCCAAGCCCGCGGAACCCGCGGGCATGACGGTCGCGGTAGGGCTCGAAGCCCCGGCTCGCCAGGTTTTCGGAAAAGCGTTTGATCGAGCCGACGAACTCGCCGTTCGCCTCGGCCCAGACCTTCCAGGCGGCGAACAGCACGCCGCTCGTCTCGGTCATATTGCGCCCGCGCTCACACGCTTCGTCGAGCCAACGCCCGAGCGCGTCCTCGGCCTCGAAGTACTCCTCGGTCGCGGCCGAGACCGCGGTCGGAGGCTTGAGACCGATGCGCTGCCATTCACGGCAGCCATCCACCGCCCACGCCATGATGCCGTCGCGCTCGGCCAAGAGCTTCTCGGGCAACTTCTGATCACGCTGAGCCGGCGGGATCGTCACCGTGAACGGGATCAGGTGGAGCCGGCGCCGCATCGCCTCGTCGACGTTGCGGATGGCCGGCTTGTGGTTGCCGGCGACCACCAACTTGAACTGCGGCACGAACTCGAAAAAGTCCTGCCGCATGAACCGGGCCGTGATCTTGTCGCCGCCGGTCAGCGCCTTGAGCTTGCTCTCGGCCCAGCGGCGCCCCTGTTCGGTTTCGGTGGCGGTGACGAGGCGCGCGCCCCGCAACCCCGCCATGTCGGTCGGGTGTCGCTCGCCGGTTGCCGCCATGAACATGTCCATCGGCGCGACGGTCGCGTAGTCGCCGAGGATTCCCGAGATGGTGGTGACGAACACCGACTTGCCGTTGGCGCCCGTGCCGTAGAGGAAAAACAGTGCGTGCTCACCGGTGATGCCAGTCAGGCAGTAGCCGACGACGCGTTGGAGGTAGGCTTCGAGCTCGGTGTCGTTGCGGGTGACGGTCGCCAGGAAATCCTGCCAAGCAGGGCATTCGCCGCGCGGCGTCGCGGTTGCGATCTTGGTGTTCGCGTCCACCCGCCGGTGCGGAACGAGAATGCCCGTCCGGAGATCGACCACCCCGCCGGGGGTATTGAGTGACCACAGGTCGGCGTCCCATATGGCCGTCGAAGCGGCGTGGGCGCGATCGGCGCGCGCGAGCCGCTCGATCGCCGCCACCGTGCCGGCGGACGCGATCTTTGCGCGTAGCTTGACGGTCTCGCAGGCCGTAGCGGCTTCGCGGCACACGATGCGAGCGAGGTCGTAGACCTTCAGCGTGTTCTCGCGCTGCCAGTGCGTGCCGGTCCAAACGAACCATTGGCCCCAGGAAGCAACGTAACGCCAGTCTTCGCTATGGCGCTGGGTGAACGCAAGCGCGATCAAATCCTCGGTGAAGTCCGCCGGGCTGCCGACCACCTTGTCCCTGCGCTCGCTGTCGCGCTCCCAGAGTCGCTTGGTCTCATGCCGAAGGCGATCCATCGGCCACGGCGGGACGATGCAGGCGTCGTTGTAGGAGACGATCTCTTCCCAAGCCTGCTCGCGGGAAAGGTGGCCCTCGCCGAAGCGTCGAATCCAGTAGCCGATGACACGGCTCAGCGCATCGAAGCGCGTGATGCCGTCGATGCCGCCTTCGTGCACGCGCTTGGCAAACAGCTTGGCGGTCGGTTGCTTGCTCGCATCGCCTGCCGCCGCTGTGATGGCCGTGCCATCGGCCACGGCGGGCAATGCTTCGACCTTCTCGGCGAGCTCACTGAGGTCGTATTCCAGTGCTCGCTCGGCCCGGACGGTGACCAGGCGCTCGACACCGCCCTTGCGATAGATCGAGCCCACGACCCGGATCGGCTGATGCGCGGACCCGAAAGAAGGGTCGCCTCCGACCTTGGCGGCGATCAGCGACCGCAGCTTGCAGACTGCAGCGACGTCGGTGCCGACGGCGGCTTCGGTCAGCTTCCAATAGAGATGAAGCCGCTCTTGGCCCTCATCGGTGGTTCCGCCCGAGATGACCTCGAGCGATGGCGGGCCGAGATGCTCGGCAAGATGATCGCGCTTTAGTCGGACATCGCCGTGGTCGAGATCGATCAGCACGGTCTGCAACGCCACGACGTCGTCGGCCTTGGCCTTGCCCTGCGCCGACACGGTGCCGGGCACGACGTAAAGCGCGAGGCCACTTGCCGCGGCGCGCTGCGCCTCACTCACGATATTCCGTGCGAGATTCGCGTCGGCCCGAAAGAACGGGGTGCGGGGCACCTGGCCGGCGTTGCCCTTTTCGGGGAACTCGCGCACGGCAACCCAGCCCTCGCAGTAGTCGAACAGGACCTTCGTGAAGGTCTCGATCGACGCGGGGTCGGGAGCGATCTGGATGATGGGATGGGACGGCACCGTCATCTGCGGGCGGCACTCACGCGCGATTGGTGGCCGACGCCGCGCCGGCCGGGTTCGCGTTCGGAGCGTGAACCTGCGCGGCCTCGTAGGCCTCGATGTCGTCAAGCCGATAGACGATCCGTCCGCCGATCTTCAGGTAGCGCGGCCCCTGGCGCAGCCACCGCCAGCGTTCCAAGGTGCGCGGACTGAGATTCCAGCGGCGCGCCAGGTCAACCTGGTTGAGATGACGAATCGGCCGGTCAGGGTTGGTCAGCTGACCGACGCCAGCGGGAGCTTTTGCGTGGGACGAGATGAGAGTGTTCTGAGCCATCGGACATCACCGCGATCTTGGTGCCCGCTCGAACAGACTCGCGCGGGCCGTCAGGGATTCGCGGTGATATTCGCTACTGCGCTCGCGCCGAGATATGCACGGTCACAGAGAAAGATGTGACACGGCGCCTGCGAAAAGTTGAAGAATTTCAGCGCGGCGGCGGCGGAGTTGTGACAGACGAGGATCCGAGTTGTGACGGCGTCGAGCTCTCCTGGAGCTGCCCCGGCTTGACTTGCAGCAGGTATGGATTGAGTCGGTAGCCTTTCCACTCCTCGTTCTGGATGACGTCCTCGAGGTCGAGCTGCTTATCGCAGTGCTGTAAGAACTGATCCTCAAGGCTCTTCCGTGTACGCGAAACACGTTGGCGCAAGCTCTGTTCATCAACACTAAGCCGCCTGGCCAAGTCTGCCGCCTTCACATATCGAAAGGCGTCTTTGCCAAGAGCCGCTTCAACGTCTACCTCGAACTCCTGTGTCAGCTCTAACACCAGCTTGTAGCTGGCACCTTTCAACTCCGGCCCTCCACGGAACAACACTTTCCGCGCAGTGCGATCGATTGCGAACACGATCGGCTGAACCACAATTGCCTGCGTTTCGAGCGCAGCTTGGACCGAGGCTGGCTGCTCCGATTCAATCGGGTCGATGAAATTGGGCTGCTTGGCCACTGGGGATACGATCATGGCCAACAGGGACGTCACGGGCAGCGAAAGCGCCTGGACCAAGCTGGCGTTGTTCTTCAGCTCGCGATCGACGATCTGAATTACCTGTTGCCCATGTTTACGATGAAGATCGTAGATCTTCCGGACATTGCTGTCCGGCGAACCTGGGAGATGCGGAAGAACGCGAAACACCTGGCCATAGCTCGCAAGGAAGGTCTGCTCCGACATGGTCGCGAGCTTCTGCGCCCGAACCACGTAGGATTCTACCATTGTCAAGGCCGGGCCTGGCTTGTGTTCGCCCTTGAACAGGTCGATCGCGTAATTGTCGGCCGGCTCATATTCCGCGAGGTCGGCGGCCAAGATCGCAAAGCGGCGGTCCACGCACTGCGAGCAGGTGCCGCATTGGCGGCTCAGCCGAGTTGTCTCCCGCACGCGAGTGCAGCTCAATGTCTTCGCGATCAGGTCAGCGCACCCACGATCAGGGAGGATTTGAACCACTTCGCTCTTGGTTTTCCAGATGAATGGATTCCGGATGACGATCTTTTCGGATAAGAGCTGCGAGAAGAAACGACTGAAATCGGCAATGACGCGAGGATGGGTGGTGCGGCTGGCTCGGGCGCCAATGACATGTTCCGAGATCGGGAAATTGAGGCTGATGATACCGTTTTCGAAGAAGTTCAATTCGTTCTTGCCGAACATGCGCGCGACGATGATGCCGAGCGTGGCAAACAGGAACGACCGCGTGCGCTGAGTGAATTCAAGAGCATCCTCCTGGCTCTTGTTGATCGTGACCGGCACATAGAAGAGCTGGTTGTTTTGGGTTCGGCTTCGAAGCTCACTGACCAGCGCATTCTGCTTCGATGTGATCAAGGTGGAGCTTTGATGGCTGACCAGAACGACCTTCTTTTTGTTCCCGATCAGCTCATCCACTGCCCCGGCGAGCGAGTCCAAGCCGCCCGACAGCAAAATCACCTCGTCGGGCGAGATGGCCTGCGCAGATGCATCGCCAAAGCCCAGGTAGGGCTGCATGCCATTTGAAGAGCCTCCGGCGGTAAATTCGAAAATGAATTCATCCTCGGAGAGAAAGCCAAGCGCTTCGGTCAGGGCACCTCGCACGTCGTCTTGTTGCCATATGTCGAGGCGGCGAACCGGTATATTGAAGCGGAACTTGCGCCGCCACTCAGCGCCCATGTCCGCCATCAAGGCAGTGCCGCGCTTGGTAAACTGATCGGCGCAATAGACGTAGGCGGCAATGTCCAAGAGGTCCGTCAGCACGTCGGGTATGTTGTCCGCCATCGGGCGAGCCAGATGGTCAAGATGCAGGTTCACCTTGTGGGCCGATCCTGCCGGCGCATTGATATCGAGCCGCAGCGTGTCAGCTGGTGCGTTCCGAGGTGCCTTCAGTCCACCGCACACGATCAGACGCTCACGCATGGGCATCTCTCCGATGCCGCAGCTCCTCTCGAAGCTTTTTGAATGCTACATGCGCGAACCGACCGGCTTTGGCCTCGTTGATGCCGCCTTCATAGGTGTGCTTTGAGAACCATTCGCCGGAGAATTCCTTGATGATCCGCGATGCCTCATGGCAATGAAGATCGAGCGCGTTCTCGAAATCGCTATGATCGCGAATCGTACGGAACCGTGAATTGACGCCGACGTGCTGCGACAATTCGCGACTAAGGAAATAGCCCAACTGCCGGCGCGAGAGGCGCGCGAAGAAATCGCGTGCAAGCACTGCGAACTGCGACACGGTGCCGAGGCCGCCGAGCGCCGCTTGCGCCTTCTCGGGCGTTGCGTCGAATAAGTCCGGCAGCTCGCGTCCCGCTACCACGTTCAAACTTTCCGCAGCGGAGAGCTGCGCCATTTCACCGAGATCGGTTCGACCACCCACGCGAGCGACGTGACGGTCGACCGCCTCCGTCATTGCTGTAACCACCTCGATGAGTGACGGTCGATTCCCGACCTGCAGTCCGAGCTTTCGGAGCTCGGTGGCGAAATTCTCCTGTCTTGCGGCGATTGGTATTTGTGTCAGGAGCCAGACCGCGTGCTGGACCGCGGGGTCGTTGCTCGCATCGATCATCTGGCTTTCGGCAGCTTTGGAGGTTGCAGCTGCGACGTCTTTGACGTCGGCACCCCCGCTGATCAGGTCAACGACCTGGCGCCATTTGCGCGACCCGGGAAGCTTGCCGAGATGCTGATGGCCCATGGGATCACCCAAGACCCACGGGCAGAGCGCACGCGACGGTGACGGTGGGAGATCGAGCTGGCCTACGTCACGAAGCGCTCGTCCGCCGCGGGATCACAGAATCCGCACGACATTCGTCGCGACCCCCCAGCGGAGCGGTTCACGACCTGGTTGCGAGGCTAAGTTAGGACAACTGAAGCGATTCTTAAAACGAACAAGCAGGATTCGTTGGTCCGACAGGCCGAGCGTTAGTTTCGCTCCATTACGCTTAGCTGCTTTCTTAAGCGCAGGAGCACTACAAGAGATTGATTTTGCTGTATCTTTCCCCTCTCCAAGTTCATCTTGGCACCAACTTTTCGGGGTACCGAGATGGCTGCGACACTTCAAACCAGCGATCATGACGCGGGCGACCGGCTCCAGGAGATTGCCGAGATCCTGGCCGCGGGTCTGATTCGGCTTCAGCAGCGGAAGTCCAGCCCTTTATCTCGCGACGGCGGAGAAAGTTCACTCGACTTCCCGGTCGACCAACGCGGTCATCCGACCCCCGTGGATCGGAGAATTGTGGATGGCTGACACCGTGCTGGCGCAACTGGCGGCACTGAAGACTGCCCCGATTGCTACCCTCAAACTGAAATGGCGTGAATTGTTCGAGCGCGAGCCGCCGCCCTACAACCGTCGCTTCCTCGAACACCGCTTAGCCTACCGCATTCAAGAGTTGGCCTACGGTGGACTCAAGCCTGAGACGGTGAAGCGTCTCCGCGATCTCGCCGAAGAGCTCGACGGTGGTGACCCGAAGCGGCGCTGCCAACCGACAAAGGATCGGCCGATCGCTGGTACGCGACTCATCCGCGAATACCAGGGCATCGAGCACTGCGTGACGGTACGCGACGACGGCTACGAGTACCAGGGCCGTCCTTACAATTCGCTGTCGGCCATCGCGCGCGCCATCACCGGCACGCGATGGAATGGGCGCATTTTCTTCGGCCTCAAGAACCAGCGAGCAGCGCGATGAAGAAGCCGATCGTGCGTAAACTCCGCTGCGCGGTCTACACGCGCAAATCGAGTGAGGAGGGCCTGGAGCAGGAATTCAATTCGCTCGATGCGCAGCGCGAGGCCTGCGAAGCCTATATCGCGAGCCAGAAGCCCGAGGGTTGGGTGCTGGTGCCGGACCGCTATGATGATGGCGGGATTTCAGGCGCAACGCTGGAGCGCCCCGCGCTCAAGCGGCTCCTGGCAGATATCGAAGCGCGTCGGGTCGACGTGGTCGTCGTATACAAGATCGATCGGCTCAGCCGCGCGCTGATGGATTTCGCGAAGCTCGTCGAGGTGTTCGACCGCAACAACGTCACCTTTGTCAGCGTGACGCAATCGTTCAACACCACGACGTCGATGGGGCGCCTCACACTCAATATCTTGCTCTCCTTCGCGCAGTTCGAGCGCGAGGTTATCGGCGAGCGCATCCGCGACAAGTTCGCGGCGTCCCGCAAGAAGGGCATGTGGATGGGCGGCTTCGTCCCGCTTGGCTACGACGTGAAGGACCGCAAGCTCGTCGTGAACGAGGCCGAAGCGAAGAGGGTCCGTATGATCTTCGAGCGCTTCGTGAAGCTCGGCTCCGCGACCGTGCTGGTGCGGGCGCTGCGGGCTGAAGGCATCACCGGCAAGCAGGGCAAGCTCGTCGACAAGGGCTACGTCTATAAGCTCCTGAACAACCGCGTCTACATCGGCCAGGCGGTTCACAAGGGCACCGCATACCCGGGCGAACACTTGGCTATTATCAGTCAGGGACTATGGGACAAGGTCCACGGCATCCTTGCCGACAGTCCCCATCGACGCGGAGCGCGAACCCGAGCGCAAACGCCGGCTCTGCTGAAAGGCTTGATCTTTGGTCCGACTGGGCGGGCCATGACGCCCACACATACTCGAAGAGGCGGAAAGCTCTACCGCTACTACGTGTCGACCGACGCGCTGAAGCGCGACGCCGATGCATGCCCGGTGCGGCGTATCCCGGCGGCAGAGATCGAGAGTGCTGTGATCGAGCAGGTGCGTGTCCTCCTGCGCTCTCCCGAGGTCATCATGCGCACGTGGCGCGTGGCGAAGCGATCGCTGGACGGTCTCAGTGAAGCCGACGTGCGGGAGGGATTGGAGCGGCTCGACCCGCTTTGGGACGAACTATTCCCCGCCGAACAGGTCCGGATTGTGCAGTTACTCGTCGAACGTGTCGACATTTGCACCGAGGGCGCGGACATCCGCTTGCGAACGCAAGGACTGACGAGTCTCGTTGAGGACTTGAGCGCCATTCGGCCGGAAGCCCGGAGGGCAGCATGAAAGCCAAGCCGAGGGTCACAGACGACGGCCGGACTGTCACTGTGAGGGTGCCGATCTCGATCCACAGGCGCGGCGGCCGCAAGCTTGTGCTGGCGCCCAGCGGTATGAACGTCACTGCTGCGCCAGCCCGCCGCCACATCGACGACGCCATGGTCAAGGCGATTGCCCGGGCATTCCGATGGCGGGAGATGCTGGAGAACGGCGAGTACGCCACCATTCGCGAGATCGCCAATGCTGAGAAGATCAATGAGTCCTACGTGGGTCGCGTCCTGCGGCTGACCCTCCTGGCCCCGGACATTATCGAGGCAATCTTGGGTGGGCGGCAGTCAGCGAGGCTTCAACTGGACCACCTCCTCCGGCGGTTTCCGGTGGAGTGGAGCGAGCAACGGCAAGTCTTCGGCGGACAGGTGGCGGTTCGCAAATCATGACATGCGCGCCCTTGGGCTTATTGGCTTTGGCTGACGACCAGGCCAGGTTGTCCACTGTCACGTTCGTCATCAGCCACGACCAATGGGGCCGCTGCGAGCCGGGCGTAGTAGGCTTAGTCTCAGCTCTTAAAATCGGGCCGTAGAGGGCTTATTAACCAATTCAGTTCAGAGATTCTTAACCATGGGGCCCCGTCGTAACCGGTATCTGAGACTTCCCGACGCTAAGCAAGCAGCGCTGATTGCCGGCGCGCGCGACAGCGAGCCGGTGAAGGGCCTCACTCACGGCTACTACAAGTACCCCGCCCGATTCTCTCCGCAGTTCGTACGCGCCGCGATCGAGACCTTCACTCGTAGGCGCGACCTAGTGCTCGATCCGCATGTCGGTGGCGGGACGAGCCTCGTCGAAGCGGTGGCCTTGGGCCGCGACTCGATTGGCGTCGATATCAGCGAGCTAGCCGCGTTCGTCGCAAAGGTGAAGACGACGGTGTACAGCGAGCGCGAGATCGACGAACTCGACGCATGGTCGAAATGCGTCGGCGCCTCGATCGACATCCACGGGCCGACGATCCGCTTCGCTGACTACGCTGAGCGCGGCTACTACAAGCACCTGGACCATCCCTCGCGCTGGCGCCTGCGGAAAGCGATCGAGCAGGGCGTCTGGTCGGCGATCAAGCTCGGCACGCCCCGACTAGAATCCTTCGGCCGCTGCGCGGTGCTGCGGACAGCGCAGTGGGCGCTCGACGGGCGCTCGAAGCAGGCCGACGTCGACGAATTCCGGGCTTATCTCGAAGACACCGCGAAGGCGATGGTCGAGGGCGCGCGCGCCTTCCGCGCCGCCGTGCGCTCGAATGGTCCGCACCGGCGCGAGGTGATCGTCCTCAACCGCTCCGCCGCAGGCCTGGAGGATGATCCAACGTTCGCCGAAGGGCGCGCGCCCAGACTCGTGGTGACGTCGCCGCCGTATCCGGGAGTGCATGTCCTATATCACCGGTGGCAGGTCGACGGTCGCAAGGAGACGGCGGCGCCGTTCATGATCGCCAACAAGCTCGACGGCGCCGGGTCGTCGTATTACACAATGGGCGACCGGAAATATCCGGGGCTCAAAACCTACTTCGACAGCATCCGCTCGACAATGGCGTCGGTCGCGGCGCTCTCAGACTCGCGCACTGTCGTTGTGCAGATGGTCGCATTCAGCGAACCGAGGTGGCAGTTGCCGCGGTACCTAGACACCATGGAGGACGCCGGTCTGACCGAGTGTTTCCTGCCGGTGCTCAAGGGTCAGCGCGACGGCCGTCTATGGCGCAGCGTGCCGGGCCGGCGGTGGTACTCCGACCAGCGCGGCGAGACACCCGGCAGCAACGAGGTCGTGCTGCTCCACCGCAAGGCGGCCGATGCGCCGGCGGAGCGCACTGGCCGGACCGTCACTTCCCAGCCACGTCCATCAACCTGATCATCGTCATGGCGACGCGACGTATCTCTTCACGTCGGCGTGCGTCGGCCGCGTCGACGTCCTCTTCCTTCTGCCCCTGTGTAGCCTGGTACATTTGGTAAAGGTGGAAGGCGATATGCGAAGTGTATTTGTTCACCTTACGCTCGACGTCCTGCTCGGTATTGCGCTTCGTCAGCGCACGACGAAAGTCGCGGAGCGCTGCCATGTCCTCGTTGATGATGAGGGTTAGAGGCGCGCGGTCCGTCGGCGCGAGGAATGCGCCCGGATCGTCGTCCGTCCACTCGTCCACATTCCAGCATGGCTGGTCGTAGTCGTCCCGCTTAATCACTTTGAGCTGGTACGGCGGCCTCCGCATCTGACCGGTCTTGAACTCTCCGTCGACGAGCTGCGGCTTGCGGGGATCCGGCTCGGGCGGAGGCGGAGGTTCGACAACCAAGGCCTCGAAGAACGCGTAGAGCTCGCGGCCGCGCGGACCGTGCGCGGTGACCTCGAACTTGAGCTTATCGCCGGGCGTCCAATCCTCGCGCGGGGAGATCAGCAGGCTGAAGCGGCCGGCCAGCGGCTCCGAAAAGTTCATCTCGGGCTGCGGACGGGGGTCGCCGGTTACTTTCGCCGACAGCATCCACTGCGGCACGTTCGCGTTGAGCAGGCGGTCCTTGCCGTTCCAGCGCAGGCGGACGTGGACGTCGCCGCCGTCAGTGCGGATCTTGATCGGCTCGCGCGACGACACCTTAAGGTACGTCGGCTCGTCGAGGAGCTTCGGCTCCGGCGGAGGAGTGTCCGGCTTCACCACAACGTTGAGCTCCAGGAGACGCGTCTCCTTGATGCCGTTGAAGCGGGCGGCGACCTTCACCTTCGCGCGCACCGGGTATTGGTCGGTGTCGAAGCCCTCTGGCTCATTGAACAGCAGCGTTAGCTTACCGTGCGTATCGAGCTTCTGGTGCTTCACATTGAGTTCGAGCACGCCTGGATCGTTCTCGACGTTGAACTGTGCTACCGCGGGCCAATGGCCGGACGGGATCGACTTCACGGAGATATCGCGCGCCTGGTTGGGACGCAGGCGCACGTTCGCGGAGCCGGACGACAGCACCGGATAGTCGGCGGCCTGGCCGGTGTCGGGCGGCAGCAGCGTCACGACGCCGTCCTTGACCACCGTCTTGAAGCCGAGCTCGTCGCTGTCCTTCGAGTCGCCGGCCGAGCCCTGCCCCTCAGCGAAGTCATGGCCGTGTTCATGGTGCGAGTCGATGAGCTGGTCGAGCGTTTGCTTGACCTTTTCGTCGCCGGCGGAGAGCTCGGAGACGGCCTCCTCGGCCTCCTCTTCGAGCCTAATCAAGTCGGGGTCGTTCTTCAGCGTGGCGATGATGCGCTTGGAGATCGCCTCGAAGATGTGACCCTTGTAGAAGTTCTGCCGGGAGCCCTGCATCATCTTGCCGATCGCCTCGGGCGCGAGGCCGTCGACGTCAACTGCGATCATCATGCGCGCACGCAGATACTTGAAGCCGAGCTCCTGCACGATGAACGTATTGTCGAGCGCCTCCTGGCGCTGGCCGTTGACCAGGAAGACGACGCAACGCTTGCCCTTGTTGGATTCGAGGTACGACGTCATGGGCGTGCTGCCCTGCGCCTCGAAGGCGAAAGCCTCGCTCTCGTCGGCGTCGAGCGGGATCGCGACTTCCTTCGCCTCCTTGCCCTTCTTCTGCTTGGGCGGAAGGACGAAGACCCGGATCGAGATGGTCCCCAGGTCGGCGACGGGAACATCGTCGAACAGTGAGGAAACCTGGACTGCCGCTGCTTCGGCCATGGTGCGCTCCTAACCGACCGCCTGCGAGGCGAAGGCCTTGTCGAGCGCGGCGTTGCGGCCGGCCGATTGGCTGATGAGACGGACGCGTCGCGCGAGGCGGTGCGCGGTGCCGAGCATGGGCTCGGGCTTATCCTTCAGGGCGTAGAGGTCGTAGGGCAGCACGGGGTTGAATAGCACGTGATTCAGCGCCGGATACATCAGGCGCGCGATTGCCGAGTCGGCGGTGCCGAAGTCGTACTTGATGTGCGTGAACTGCGCGCCGTGCTCGAATCCGGCCTTATCGGCCTCCGCCGCCGACACGCGCGGCACCTGCCCGTCCTCCGTCGCGGCCAGGTAAGCCCAGTAGAGATCGCGCCGGCCCTTCGGGTAGATCGCACGGACGATGGACCAGCCGGCACCATCGTCCTCGTTCGGCTTACGGATGTCGGGCGCGCGCCGCGTCACCACGATCGAGTATTCAGCGACCGAGAATGCCGACGAGCCGCCCTGCCCAAACACTCCGATGAGGTAGGGCTTGTCGGCCTTGTCGCTTTCGCCGAGCGACAACAGAGTTCGGTGCATCTTCTGCGGGACCTGCCCCATGCCGCGGTCGCGGATGGTTACGGAGAACTGCTTCGACATCTTGTCGTGGTCGAGCGTGACCGACAGGTTCTTCCGCACCTCGTCGATCTTAGTGCGGAGCGCATTGCGCTCCTCGTCTTCGAGGCGCTCGATGGTGTCGATCTTCGGAAAGCCAAAGTACCGCAGCACCGCGTCGCGCGGGTTGGCCGGCCTCACCGCCCCCGGGTTCTTCTTGAGTTCCCGGAGACGTGCGAGCTCGATCAGCGCCTCCATCCCGTTGACCGTGCGCTCCGCAAGCGGGTTCATCGGCTCGCCGGCAAGCTTGATGCGCCCACCATTCCCGCGATCAAGACCCACCGGTACCCAGTGGAGCTTGCCGTCCTGCCAAGACGACGAGCGGTCGTCGGCAGAGACCCATTGGTAGTCATCAGGAGAGACGACCGGCAGCGTGGCCAGGATTGCCTCGACCTGGGCGGTCGATCGAGCGCTCAGCAAACGACCGAGTACGTCGGTTGACGTGGACGCAGTCATTCACTCCTCCCGTGCTTAGGCACGCCTAGAGTTTAAAATCCACGACGTCTTTGCCCCCGGTCGAGAGCATGCGGGCCCTAAGAGCCTCGATCTCCCGGCTCAGCGCACCGGCGACCTTCTTTACGTCGGCCTCGGTGTAGTCGTAGGCATTCCGATTGCCCAATTTGGCGATAATTCGAATGGCCTTGATCGCCGTTCTCGTGCGGCTTTCGGCCAGCAGGACAAATTTTTCGCGCTTGCTGGTGGCCTTTGCGGCCTTGTTTTCCTTGCCTTCAGCTCCAGCTTTATCGAGCATGCGAGCCTCCGCAGCTTAATTTTTATCTGCTAATTTACTCGACATAAAATCATTTAATTTGGGCGATGTATAGAGTCAAACGGAATCTCCTCCAGGGGCAAAATCCAGGTGCCGATTGGAAGCTACCAGCCTGCAGAAGGTGCGCGGGAGGAGCGCCTAAATCTCTGTTGAATAGTATGTTTTTCGCCTCGTCCGGAGGCGGGAAATCTAGCGACCGGCGGGTGGCAGAAAACCGAATAGATGCGGAGGCCGCGGGTAGCCCGTCCGCCTAAAGAAGGCCTCATAAATTCTCAGCAAGGCGGCATCGATCGCCTGGCTGGACGCCTCCGCCAAGACGAACGTCTCAGAGAACGTGTCGTCGCGGAGCTCGTAAGGATTATCGATGTTCGTATCAATGACGAGCGAATAGCCGAGCATGCCAGCGGCGCCGAACTCGACCGTATAGGGCGGTGGAATACCAAGCTTGGTCTGCATGAAATCGACGTGCCGCGTGAGCGCCTCGCGGAACGCAGCCTCCAACAGCTTCACCGGAACCAGTTTGCCGTACTCGTTATCAACTAGCAGGTCGCGCCCGATGCTCCAGATCTCGCCGTTATGAAACACTTGCGTGGCAGCGCGGAGTCGGCCGCCAGAGCCGCTCACCGGTTCCAGAAGGACGGCGCCACGAGCATTGTGGTGAGGCAGGCCAGCCTGCTGCCGATACAGGAGCCCAAACTGTGACTGCCGAGCCAATCCATATAATTCGCCGGTTGTGAACGGCTTGGCGAGCGCCGTCCGCGGAGAGAGCTTTAGATACATTCCCTTATCATCGGCAAATCCATACTCGGTCTCGTCGTCGAACTTTGCCAGCACCTCGCCGTGCTTAAACCACACGGCTGGCGTCGTCGTGGGCGGAACCGAAGGAAAGGGTGGCGTGGCGACCGCGGGGGCGGCTTCGAGAAACCCGCGAAGAGCGGTCACGAATTGGCCGCGCAATTTGGCGTGCTCAGCAACTATTTGTTCTTTTGTTGCATCCGGCCTCAAGCTGTAGATGATCGGCCCCGCATGGTGCTGCAGATCGAATGGCAGAAACTCCCGACCGCCGTAGTGCTCGTTAAGGACCATCAGCACCCGCTCGTCTCCTAGCGCATGCTGGGCGTACCCAAGCTCGATCGCTACGTTCGGGTTCATGTTTCTCTTTTCGCGCGAATCCCTGAGATCTCTCCGCCTCGGAATCTTCGACACGGGCGTGACGTCGCCGATGAACACAGCGGATTCGCGTATCTTGCGTTTGATGGTATCGGCAAGAGCCGGGCTGCCGGTGACGTCTTGCCTATCCTGATCGAGATGCATGCTTTCGCGGTTCTCGGCCTTGGTCGGCTCTTCCACATCTTCTGGCTGCTTCACGACCTTGATGGCGTCCACCAGTGCGTCGCGCACGAAGTAGCGACCCGTTTTACCCGGTGTGTCAGACTGCCAAGCCCAGAAAATCTTCATCGGCTTTCCTACAGACTCGCGCTCACCACCACAGAGCCGCCCATGGCCGCAGCATCTCCCAGTAGGTGATCGGCGTGAGTATACGGATCCCGAGCTCACGCTCGATATGAGCCGCGTTCTTTGGAAGCTTGTGCTCCATGGTCAAAAACGTGTCGCACTGCAGGAAGGCCGCATCTTGCAACAGGATGCGGTCACCCGCCCCGAGATAGCCGAACTTTGGCTCGTCGAGCCTCGCCGCGAGCGCTCGGCTCTCCGACGATGCGCCGGTCTCGTGCAAGAAGCTTCGCGAATAGTCGTCGATTTCGAACAACCATTGCAGGTGATCAGCATCACCCTTCGCTGCCGCCTCCTGTCGACTTGCATCTGAGACGATCCATTGAAACATCGCGCGGCTCGTGACCTGGCACACCGCTCCCAGCGCCTCGACATTGTCCAGGCCATGCGGGATTCGGTGAACGGCATCATGCGCCCGGATCGAACCACCGTCATAGATAAACTCGCCGTACTTCCGCAGCGTTTGGACCGTACAGGAGTCGATGAAAATGCGCCGCGGTAGGGCCTCAAAAGAGCCAGCAGCTGGCCGGGGATTATTAGTCGAGCGGGCGATTCGATGGTCCATTATGAAGTATATCGTTATCCCAATTGCGACTGGAGAATGTTCGTGGCAATCGCTTGGCCCCGCTCATCTCTTGAGATCGTCCGTTTGAGTCGCGCCAGGCGTCTGCGCGACGTGGGCAAGACAGGCGACCAATGCGTAACGCGCAAGGTGCTCCGCTGTCCCCCGCATGTTTGTCCAGTCATAACCAATCTTCTGACTGGTACCGTGGATCGTGCGACTCCGACCCTCGCCATAAATCGTATCGAGAAGGGACTGGAAGGTGGGCCCCTGCGGATTGATCGCATCTCTGCGCTTAATACCCAGCCTCGCCTCAAGCACCATTAGAATACCCTTCGTTTTCGTACCCTTGCCAAGCGCATCGAGCGACGCGGTAAATCCGATCATGGCCATGAGGTCGCCAACTTCCCGGCAGCCTTTCTCAAACCAGATCAGTGCCTGCAGCAACGCCTCCAGTAGCTCAGGACGTGAAGTGTTTCTGGCCGGATCAACGAGATTGTTCAGCACTTCGCCGCATGCCGCAAACATGTCGGCGAAGCGCGTTAGCTCCGCCTGCCACGCCTTGGCTGGAATGAACGGTCCCGTCGGCCGACGGCTCAGGCGCGATCCTGAAAGAATGATTTTCCCAGGAATAAACGTGAGCGCGCTTTGGCGATGAATCGGACCATCATAGTGAAGATTGAATCCCTGCAGCGTGACCGAGGGCGTTTCAAAAGCAAGTGCAGCACACGCCAACGCTAGCCGGGCGGCTGTCAGTGAGGTCTCAAGGCCAGCGTCAGACGCGAACGCCGCAGAAAGCTTCACGGTGCAGACGTACTGGCACGGTCCAATTGCCTTAACGATATCGCCTTCACGCAATTTGTCGCGGTTGTTCTTACGAGGTCCGACACGACCCCCGGCCCAGATACGCTTGACCCGGCGCTGGGTAATCGCCGCAACTTCCCCCTCAGCTGCCTTACGATCAAGCCAGACCTCACGAGGCTCAAACGTCACCGGACCTATTGTGAATGGTGGCACGTCGGAGTTCGAAAAAAGAGACGTTCCGAATGCATGCTCAACCGGGTTGAGATTGGCGACAATGCCATTGAGGGCATCGTCGAGCTTCTTCAACAATGACTGAGCCCGTTTGGCGGGTTGCGCTGATAAGGACGTGTTGGCGAGTAATGGCCCAATGCTTGAGCGCACCCAGCTTCGCCATTCGCCATCCTTGATGTTTCGCGCCAAAGCCGGACGCGTCGTCTTCAGGTCACGAGCCAAACGAGTGATGTGATCGTCGATTTCTTTGGTGATCTGAATCGTGCCTCCATCTCCCGAAGGAATTAAGCGCGGAAGCTGGAAGCTGTCTCCCTTAGTAAGCGCTGTTGCCGATTTCCCCTGCGTTGCGCGAAGCGCGACAAGGATGTCTTCAATGATTTTTTCCGGATTGCTCATGTAATGGCCGCTCAAAATGCATTTTTTTATTGCCCAAGAACTTCTTTCACCCGAGCGACGGCCTTCGGCAGGTCGCTTCTGATCTCATCGCTAGGGATGCGAACTGAACGAATGCCCATTGCCGTAAGCTTCTCGGTGATAGCGGCGTCCTTTGCTTTCTGCTTGGCGCGAGCATGATGTCCCCCATCGCAGAATACGGCGACGCGCTGATCCGGGAAAAACAAGTCCGCCTCCGTCACCAGACCGTCGGTATGGCGAAACTCTACGTCGTTCCAGAGATGGTACCATGACGGAAACGTTGCCCCATCACTCATGATGAGCATCTGGCATGCCGGAAACAGCTTTTCCTTCGCCAGCGCCTGGATCACAAACAACTCGATCGGTGTCTCGGTCCCCCAGACACGCCTCGCTTCCAACTTTTTGAATGGCGTGAAGAACAGTTTCCTGCGATGCCTTTCATAACGAGACTTCATCTGCTCGGACGGCATCTTGATGTCCATCGTCAGGACTTCGTCGTCTTCAACCAGCTCCGTCGCCAGGAAGAACTGGTCGACCACGATACCGATCTCGTCGAGATACCCTTTTCTTTCGCCGTCCATGTAGCCCGGCAAATTCCCGAAGAGTGACCATCCACCCGAGAACGGATCGTAGCCCGCATACATCGGTTCGGTCGCGAGCCACTTGCTAACATCAAGCTTCGCGATCAGATCAATCGTCTGTTCCTGGACTTTCTCCCGTTTCGACGCTGGAATCAGCGTCATCGCGAACGGCCGGACCTGGAGAATACCGTCCACTTCACCGGCAGGCACGCAGCTCAACACGATGGAAACGAGCTGAAAGTTTGTGCCGCGTTTCCGGAATAGTTCGATCTCTCCCTCACTTGGCTTGTCGTGCAACGTCCCACCCGCAGCCTCGGCCATTGCTTTCGTAACGGGCTGGATGCCTCCCAGATCGAGAGTAGCGACCCGAATCAGCTCCGGGACGGACGACCAATCGATAGCCAACGGCAGCTTCGGGAGTATGCCGTAAGTAGCGTCGGCCAGCAGTGAAGCGGGTCTGTTCTCGATCATCCGAGAATGTTACGTCGACCGCCGCCGAATCCATAGACGAACTGCGCAAGCCGGGCTCTTCACGGCCGTTGCCGCCTCGCCACGATGACGATTGCCGGGCGCGTCGTCACAACGGCCGAGAAGATGCCGACGCCCACGTACTGTCGCGCGATGCGATAAACCAGAAGCGCACAAAGGCTGACCACGAGAATCAACTCATGCGACCTGCTGTCGTGAGCACCGCTGGCCTGGCGGCAATACGCACGCAAGCAGCCATAGGGTTCATGCAGAGGAGGTCCGTACTAGCGCTCCGAAAAAGCAAAGCAAATTAAGAGCCGAGTTTGCATTCTCTGCTCTCCGTTCTCCAAGTGTTCCTGCGAACAGTACGGAGGTGAGCGCGAGCAGAAAGCGTTCCATTTCAATGGATTACAAGAACCGTACTAAATCAGCAAAGTCCGAAGCTTTGGAGAGGAATGGGCGGAGAGAGAGAATTTCAGGCTCTGCGCGGCTCACCGCAGTGCGGAGGTTCGCTCGCGAATGTCCGCAAACATGGCGAATTTCATCGCGGCCGGAGCGCGCGAGAGAGCTTTGTCAAAAACAGGTTGGCGGAGGGAGAGCACCCCGAAACAAATACTCTCTGATTTCCGCAAATATTATCAGATACTTAGCCGTGAAAGGCTTCTCCAAAAGGAATCAAGTCAATTGGAGACCTCCAATAACCGGTTTTCCTCACGTCTGAAGTTCAACGTCGGGCCGTTCCGCGCGATTTGAACGACGGTTTTCTCTTGTCTGTCAGCCGGTTCGGCGCAGGCCTGCCGCCTGCGCGGTCCTGGTCGTTATGCGGCGGCGTATTTCGTCCTCAGCCAAACGAAGCGGCGGATGTTGTAGGCCAGGTTCTGGGCGCCGAGGTGGCGCGGATCGGCGGCGATGGTGGTGAGCGTCTCGGCCGCGGCGCGAAACAGGATGGCATAGACGGCGGCCTTGTTCTGGAAGGCGATCCCGGAGGCCAGCGCCGGCAGGGTAAAGACGACATGAAAGTACGGCACCGGCAGCAGTTCGGCCTGCCGATCGGCGAGCCATTGGAGCCTCGCCGATCCCTGGCACTTGGGGCAATGGCGGTTGCGGCAGGAGTTGTAGGCGACGCGCGTCGTGCCACAATCGTCGCACTGCTCGACATGACCGCCGAGCGCCGCCGTCCGGCATGCCGTGATGGCGCCCATGATACGTCGCTCGACCCGGCCGAGATGACCAGCATGCGCCTGCCGGAACGCATCGCCGTGGCGGCGGAAGATATACGCCACCTCCAAGCTTGCCGCCATGGTGCCGGCTCAGCCGGGCGGCACGACCTCGAGGCGGAGCTGGTCGAGCGGGCTCGGCGTGCTGCTGATGGTCTTGGTGGCGACCTGGGTGTAGCGCGCTGTGCTTGCCAAGTTGGCATGACCGAGCAGGACTTGGATGACACGCACGTCCGCCCCGTTCTCCAGCAGATGGGTCGCGAAGCTGTGCCGCAACGTGTGCACCGTGACCGGCTTGTTCAGGCCGGCGGCTGCCCGCGCCGAACGGCAGGCGGTATGGAGAACTTGCTGATGGAGTGGCTGCTCCTCATCGCGGCCGGGAAACAGCCATCGCTTCGGCCGGGTCAGCCGCCAATAGCTGCGCAGAATCCGCAACAGTTGCGGCGACAGCATCACATAACGGTCCTTGCCGCCTTCACCGATGGTGCCCGCGAGAGCGCGCACGACTGGCGCGATCTGCTGCTTGATCTGAAGCGGCGCGGGCTCGAGGTGCCTCCGCGACTCGTCATCGCCGATAGCGCACTCGGCTTCTGGAAAGCCGCCGGCGAGGTCTGGCCGAAAACGCGCGAGCAGCGCTGCTGGGTGCACAAGACTGCAAACGTGCTCGCCAAGTTGCCGAAGAGCCAGCAGCCGAAAGCCAAGCG
>JABARS010000013.1 GCA_019187085.1 Pseudorhodoplanes sp.
GCGCGGCCTCGGGCGCGGCGCGCGGGGCGGCTTGCGGCGTTTGTTGGGCCTGCGGCGCCGGGACTGGCGTTTGCGGTGTCGCTTGCACCGCTGCGCCGGACGCCGAAGCAAGAAAGGCGATGAGGTTGGTGCGCTCGCTTTCCAGGCGCAGACCCGGGAACGCCATCTTGTTTTTTGGAATGAAGGTCTGCGGCGCCTCGAGATATTGATGCAGCGCGTCCGCATTCCAGACGACGCCAGAATCCTTGAGAGCCGGCGAGTAGCTAAAACCCTGCACCTGTCCCGCCGGACGCCCGAACACGCCCGCGAGACTGGGACCGATGAGATTCCTGCCGGCATCGAGCGAGTGGCAGGCCTGGCATTTGCGGTACGCCTGCCGGCCCGCCTCGACATCGCCTGCGACGGCCGGCGCGCCCTGCGCCTGGCCCGCGGGCTTCACCGGAGCGGCGGGCTGCGACTGCGCCTGCGGGGATTGCGCCTGCGGCGCCGGCTGGTGCTGGGCATGCACAGACGGAGCAGGAGGTGTTGCGGGCTGGGTCTGCGACTGGGGTTGCGGCTGCGGGGGTTGTGTCTGGGGGCCGGCCTGCGGGGGCTGCGACGTCGCCGCCTGTCGCGGCGGCGGCGCGGGCGAGGGCGCATTCTGCCGATCAGGGACGGCGGTCGCGTTACCGGTGGTCGCGGCGGGCGGGGCGGCCTGCTGCGATTGATCCGCCTGATCGCCCGAGAAATGGATCGAGGAGACGACGAGAAGTCCGACCACTACGACCAGTCCGGCCAGCAAGACATACCACGCGCGCAATTGCTTCAGCAGTCGGGCAATCATCGGGCCGCCTCCTCGCAGCATAACAGCAGACCGCCGGCATGGTTCCCGACCGGAGCGGGCGCGAAGCGCGCGAGCCGGCCGCACGTCATCCCGGCCATTCGCGAAAGCGAAGGAGCCGGGATCGTTTTCAGATGTCGCATGCGACTGCAATTCGGAAAGCGGTCCCGGCTCTCGCTTCGCCCGGCCGGGACGACGGACCGTGCAGCCCATGGGGAGCGCGATCCCGGGTCTGCGGCGTACCGCTGCGCTGCGCCGCGCCCGGAATGACGTCTCTCCCGGCCTCATGGTGAGGAGCGTTGCGCAGCAGCGCGTCTCGAACCATGAGGCCGGAGCCTCGCAGCGCGCGGACCTCATCCTTCGAGATGCGGCGGCGAGAGGCTCGCCCAAACGAAAAACGGCGGGCTTTCCCCGCCGCTTTCTTTGCGATGGATGGCCGGGTCAAGCCCAGCAATGACGCCGAATTAATTGTCGAGGAACGAGCGCAATTTGCGCGACCTACTCGGATGCTTCAGCTTGCGCAGCGCCTTCGCCTCGATCTGGCGGATGCGTTCGCGCGTCACCGAGAATTGCTGGCCGACTTCCTCCAGCGTGTGGTCGGTGTTCATGCCGATCCCGAAGCGCATGCGCAGCACGCGCTCCTCACGCGGGGTGAGCGAAGCGAGCACGCGCGTCGTCGTCTCGCGCAGGTTGGACTGGATCGCGGCATCAATGGGCAGGATCGCGTTCTTGTCCTCGATGAAGTCGCCGAGGTGCGAATCCTCCTCGTCGCCGATCGGGGTCTCGAGCGACAGCGGCTCCTTGGCGATCTTGAGAACCTTGCGCACCTTCTCCAGCGGCATGCCGAGCTTCTCGGCAAGTTCCTCCGGGGTGGGCTCGCGGCCGATCTCATTGAGCATCTGGCGCGAGGTGCGCACGATCTTGTTGATGGTCTCGATCATGTGCACGGGAATCCGGATGGTGCGCGCCTGGTCGGCGATCGAGCGCGTGATCGCCTGCCGAATCCACCAGGTCGCATACGTGGAGAACTTGTAGCCGCGGCGGTATTCGAACTTGTCGACCGCCTTCATCAGGCCGATGTTGCCTTCCTGGATCAGGTCGAGGAACTGCAGGCCGCGGTTGGTGTACTTCTTGGCGATGGAGATGACGAGGCGAAGGTTCGCCTCCACCATTTCCTTCTTGGCCTGGCGCGCCTCGCGCTCGCCCTTCTGCACCGCGTGCACGATCTTGCGGAACTCGCCGATCTCAAGGCCGGTCTCGCTCGCCAGCGCATGGATCTCGCCGCGGATCGCCTTTACCTTCTCCTTGTCGCGCGCGATCAGGTTCTTCCAGCCTTTGGCGGACAGTTTGGAGACGCGGTTGAGCCAGCGCGGATCGAGCTCGGAGCCGATATAGTTGCGCAGGAAGTCGTCGCGCGCGACGCCGTGGCTCTCCGACAGCCGCATCAGCCGGCCTTCGAGGCCGACGAGACGCTTGTTGATGTCGTAGAGCTGCTCGACGAGGCTGTCGATGCGCGCCTGGTTGAGGCGCAGCGATTTCACCGCCGCGATGATCTCGTCCTTGAGCTTCTTGTACTTGCGCTCCTGCGAGGGCGAGAGCGAATCCGATTTCAGGCGCAGCTCGATGTCCTGCTCCTGCAGGCGGCGCAGTCGCTTGTATTCGCTCGCCACCGTGTCGAAGGTCTCGAGCACCTTCGGCTTCAACTCGGCCTCGATCGCGGCGAGCGACATCGAATTCTCGAAGTCGTCCTCCTCCATGTCGGCTTCGGCGGCGGCTTCCGCCGGGTCCTTCTCGCCGCCCTCCTCGCCCTCGGCGGGCGGGGCGGCGCGGAAGGGGGTCGGCTGGGGCGGCGCGGACGGCGGGGACGCCTGCTGGGCGAGGCCCGCCACCGGCGACTGGCCGGGCAGCGGCTGGCCGTCGGGGCCCACGGGCGCGGGAATGTTCTTGGCGTCCGGGCCGGCATAGGTCGCTTCCAGGTCGATGATGTCGCGCAGGAAGACCTTTCCTTCGTTCAGCTCGTCGCGCCAGATGATGATGGCCTGGAAGGTGAGCGGGCTTTCGCACAGCCCCGCGATCATCGCCTCGCGGCCGGCCTCGATGCGCTTGGCGATGGCGATCTCGCCCTCGCGCGAGAGCAGCTCCACCGAACCCATTTCGCGCAGATACATGCGCACGGGATCGTCGGTGCGTTCGGAGGGTTCCTTCTCGGACTTGACCAGCGGCTTGGCCGAAATCTCGACGAGATCACCGCCTTCCTCCTCGTCCTCCTCCTCTTTCTCCTCGTCGCTCTGGTCGGCGTCTTCCTGCTCGATGACGTTGATGCCCATTTCGGACAGCATCGAGAGCGTGTCCTCGATCTGCTCGGAGGTGACCTCTTCCGACGGCATCACGGCATTGAGCTGCTCATAGGTGACATAGCCGCGCTTCTTGGCGAGCTTGATCATGCGCTTGACGGCGGCGTCGGACAGATCGAGCAACGGCAGCGGCGTGTCGGGACCGGCCTCGGCGTCCTTCTCGGCGGTCTCTTCCTTCTGGTTGCCGGCGCGCGCGCGCGCGGCCACCGCCTCACGCATGGCCGCGGCATTGGCGGCGGCGAAAGAGGTCTCGGGCGCGGCCGCCCCGTCGCCTTTGCCGGCGGACCTGGCGGACGCGGGCTTGGGCGTTACAGGCTTGGACGTTGCGGATCTGGGCGCTGCGGCTTTGGCGGGCGGGGCTTTCGGCGCGGGCTTTGCGGCGGCGACCGGCTTTACCGGCGTCTTCGCCGGTGCTTTCGCGGGCGCGCGGCCGGCCGGCGCCTTGCCGGCAGGGCGACGGGCGGACGCCTTAGCGGCCGACTTCGACGCCGGCTTGGCAGTCGACTTCGACGCCGTCTTGGACGCCTTGGCCTTGCCTGCCGATTTGGATGCCGCTTTCGCCGATTTGCCTGCCATCAACTCTCTCCTGCGGCGCGCTCGCGCCGTCCCGGGCCACCTCTCGGGATACCGCCTGGAATACCGTGTCCCCGCAGCCGTCCCCGCGGACCGCCCGCCTGCCGCGGGCGAAACCGCCGACTCAAGACCGGGACTTTTGTCAGCGGTCCCTTAAGCCCCGTTTAACCCAACCGCCACCTGTAAATTCGCCCACAACCGAAAAAAGGCCGCCCTAAACGCTGCGAACCGGGCGCCCGGACAATATGCCGAAGCCTTCGATCAGCGCCTCGGTTCCCTCGAGCGCCTGAAGCCTTTCCTGCACGTCCCGGATCCAGGCCCAGTTCGCCTCGCTCGGGTCCTCTCCGAGCGCGCGTTCGGCGTCCTTGAGCTCCTTATTTAACGTACGCTTCTTGCGATGCAAGGTAACGACATGCGCCCACCATTGCACCACGTCCTCCCCGGCCGCGCCGGCATGGGCGGGCCAGTCGGAAGCATGGGTGATGGCCGTTTTCACCCGCGTCAGCAGGCTGTCCAGCCCGCGCCGGATCAGCGCCGCCTGCAGGGCCGCTGAATCGACGGCCGCCTCGTCGGCTCCCGCTTCCAGGATCGCGCGCCGCATCAGGTCGGCCTCGGCATGGATGAAATCGAGTTCGGCGAATTCCTCGGCGTGCGCTTCCAGAAGCCAGGGATGATGGATGACCGCGAACAGGATGAGCGCTTCGCGCGGGGGCAGCGCGCTCTTGAAGCCGCGCACCAGCGGGCTGACCGGCAAGCGCGGCGACAGCGGCGCGAACGGCTCGCGCGCGGCGCGCGCCCCGCGGCCGGCATTCCTCTGATAGCCGCGATCGTAGCCGCGGCCGCGCTCGTAAGGCGCGTTCGCCGCGATCGGCGAGAACAGTGCACGCACCCGCGCCTCGAAATCCTGCCGGTAATATTTGCGCACGGCCTCTTCGCGGATCGTGCCGACGATCTCGTTCAGCCGCTTTTCGAGCGCCGCGCGGCGCTCCGGCGTATCGAAGGAGGCCGACTCGGTCTCGCGCATCCAGATCATGTCGGCGAGCGGGCGGGCGCTCGCGAGCACCTCGGCAATCGCCTCGCGGCCGCCGGCGCGCGCCAGATCGTCGGGGTCCTGGCCTTCCGGCAGTAGCGCAAACGACAGGCTCTTGCCGGGCGACAGTCTCGGCAGCGCCAGATCGGCGGCGCGATAGGCCGCGCGCCGGCCGGCGCCGTCGCCGTCGAAACACAGCACCGGCTCGTCCGCCATCTTCCAGAGGAAGGAAAGCTGGTCTTCGGTCAAAGCGGTGCCGAGCGGAGCGACGGTTGCCGGAAAGCCCGCCGTCACCATCGCGATGACGTCGACATAGCCTTCGACCACGATCAGCGGCGCGCCGTCGTGGCAGGCCTTGCGCGCGGCCGCGCCGTTATAGAGGTTCGCGCCCTTGTGGAAGAGCGGGGTCTCCGGCGAGTTGAGATATTTCGCCGACACGTCGGGATCGAGCGCGCGGCCGCCGAACGCGATCACCCGCCCGCGCCAGTCGGTGATCGGGAACATGACGCGGTCGCGGAAGCGGTCGTAGGGAACGGGGATGTCGTCGCCAGCAATCACGAGGCCGGCCTCGATCATGTCCTCGACCGCAATGCCGTGGCTGCCCAGATGCTCCTTGAGCGCAAAGCGTTCGGGCGGCGCATAGCCGAGGCGGAATTGCAGTTGCGTCGCCGGCGCGATGCCGCGGTCGGCGAGATAGCCGCGCGCCCTGGCGCCGGCGCGCGCGGCCAGCGTCGCCTCGAAGAATTTGGCGGCAAGCTCGACGACGTCGTGCAGCGTCTTGCGGCGCTGATCGCGCACGTCGTCCTCGCGCGAATAGGCCGGCAGCGGCACGCCGGCCATCGAAGCCAGCCGCTCCACCGCCTCCGGGAAGGTCACGCCCTCCGTCAGCATCACGAAGTCGAAAATGCTGCCGTTCTTGCCGGAGGAAAAATCGAACCAGGCCTGTTTCTGGTCGTTGACGAAAAACGAGGGTGTCTTTTCCTGATTGAAGGGCGACAGGCCCTTCCACTCCCGCCCCGCTTTCTTGAGCTTCACCCGCCGGCCGACGACCTCCGACACGGGAAGCCGGGCGCGCAGCTCGTCGAGGAATTGAGGCGAATAGCGCATGGATGCGGGCGGCGACGGTTCACGGTCGGTCGAGGATCGACGCCATCATAACTGCTGATTCGGGCAGGACGGCCGCACCCGCGCCGGCAGGGCGTTATTTGACTGAGAACCTTGTCTTTTCCCGGTTATCCACATGCTGCATGGGTTTCCGGGCGCCTTGCCTGTGAAAATACATTCGTATATACATATGAGAAACCCCGGCGAGCCGACCAATGGCGGAAAACTTTGACGACCGCTTTGCAGCCGCGGGGAAATTCGAATGGGATGAAAACAAGCGGCTGACAAACATCGCCAAGCACGGCGTGGATTTCATCGACGCTGCGATGATTTTCTCGGACCTCCGGCATTTCACGTATCGGTCCGCGCAACCATCAAGCGAGCCGCGCCTCGTCACCGTCGACATGGTGCGAAGCCGGTTGCTGGCCGTCGTCACAACGCCACGAGGCGACAAGCTGAGGATCATTTCCGTACGCGCGGCACGGCAGCGGGAAAAGGAACGTTATGGCAAGTAATAAGAAGAAGAAACCCGGCGAGCACATCGTCACGCTGGTGGCGGCCCTTCCGGATGGAACCCATGTGATCGAGCATCCTGACGGCCGTCTGGAAAAGCGCGTGGGCAAAACCGACTGGGCCCGCGTCGACGCCCTGACCGACGAGGAGATCGAAGCGGCGATGGCCGACGATCCCGACTGGGCGGACCTTATCGACATCGACTGGTCGAAGGCCGTGCTGGTCGTCCCGCCGAAGAAGAAGGCGATCTCCATCCGCGTCGACGAGGACGTGCTCGATTATTTCAAGCAGCAGGGCGCCGGCTACCAGCGCCGCATCAACGCGGTGCTGCGCTCGTTCGTAAACCAGAAGAAGAAGGACAAGAAGCGTGCGTAAGGAACGAAGCGCCCTGCACACTCCTGCCGCCGCGGCGCTGACCGGCTTACTCCTTCTCGTCGGCACGCATGCCCTCGCCGATCCGGGGCCGGCCGCCGACGTCGCCGCGATCGAGGCCTGCCTGAAGAAGGCCGAGGACGAGGACCGCTTCGGCACCGAATGCATCGGGCACCTCGCCTATCCCTGCCGCGACACGGCGCAGGGCGACATCGCAAGGACCAAGGCCTGCGCGGCGCGCGAGCTTGCCGCCTGGACGGCGCTCAAGGCAGCGGCGGTCAGGCGCGTGCAGGCCGGCGGCTTCCGGGAGATCAATGCGGCGGTCACAGAATCCGAGCAAGGTTGGATTAGGCTGCGCGACTCGCTCTGCCCGGCCTTCGACAAGGTCGAGCCCGGCACGCTGCCCGGCGACGCCACCTATTGCCGCCTGCAGACGACGGCGCATCGCGTGCTGCTGCTGCGCAAGCTCGGCGACGCGGTGAACGAGCGCTGACTCAGCCGGCCGGGGCGCCCACCCGCCGGTCGTCGACGATGGCGCCGTCGACGAGATGCACCCGGCGGTCCATGCGCGCGGCGAAATCGAGATCGTGCGTCACCGCCACCACCGTCTTGCCGCGCTTGTCCACGAGATCGCGCAGGATCTGGAACACCTGCTCGCTGGAGACGGAATCGAGCGAGCCCGTGGGCTCGTCGGCCAGCACCACCGGCGGATCGTTGGCGAGCGAGCGCGCCACCGCCACGCGCTGGCGCTGGCCGCCGGACATCTGGTCGGGCCGCTTGTGCATGTGGTCGCGCAGCCCGAACGCGGACAGAAGCTCCTCCGCGCGTTCCTGCATTTCCTTCGCGGTCAGCCGGCGAAGCGCGCGCATCGGCAGCAGGACGTTGCCGAGCGCGGAGAATTCCGGCAGCAGGAAATGGAACTGGAACACGAAACCGAGCTCCGACAATCGCATATGGGCGCGCTGGCCTTCGGTCATGCTGGCGGTGGCTTCGCCGCGGATCAGAACCTCGCCCGCGGTCGGCATGTCGAGCAGGCCGAGCAGATAGAGCAGCGAGGACTTGCCGGAGCCGGACGGCCCGGTGATGGCGACGAACTCGTTCTCGCGGACGGCGAGATCGATGTCGTGCACGAGCGTCACCGGCACGATGCCGGGCAGGATGCGGGTGACGCCGCGCGCCTCGATCAGGATGTCGCGCGCGGGCGCGCTCATGTCGCCCCCCGGATGATCTCGACCGGATGCACGCGCGCCGCCTTGCGCGCCGGCGAATAGCCGGCCACGAACGAGGAGAGAAGCGCCACGCCGCCCGCGATCAGGTAATGCAGGGGCGCATAGACCAGCGGCAGGCGGTTGGTGTCCATGAACGGGCTCTTGATCTCGATCGAGCCGAGCGCAAGACACAGCAGATAGCCGAAGACGAAACCGAGCAGCGCGCCGGCCAGCCCGATGATCAGCGCCTCCAGCACGAAAATCGCGCGTACCGTGCCCTCGCTCAGACCGAGCGACTTCATGATCGCGATGTCGCGCGCCTTCTCGTGCGTGATGGTGGAGATGATGTTGTAGGTACCGAAGCTCGCGACCAGGAGGATGGCGCCGACCACCGTGTACATGATCACGTTGCGGATCACGAACGAGGACAAGAGGTCCTCGTGCGCCTCCTGCCAGGACACCGATTTGTAGCCGGTCTGGCGCTCGATGCGCTGGGCGATCGCGTCGGCGTTCATCGGCTCGTTCACCCGCACGCGCAATTCGTTGATCAGCGCGGTCTGCTTGGCCAGGATCTGCGCGGTCTTGAGCAGCACATAGGCCGAGCTTTCGTCGACCGAGCGCACGCCGGAATGAAACAGGCCGACCACCTGCGCGCTGAGGCTGACGCCCTCGCTCGTCTGCACGGTGAGGTTGGCCCCCACCCGCGCGCCGAGCTTCTCGGCCAGCCGGTCGCCCAGGATGATGGCGTTGGTCGCGCGATAGAGCGCGGCGATGGTGGTGTCGCGCATATGCCTGGGCAGCGCGGAGACGCGCGGCTCGCGGTGCGGATCGATGCCGGTGATGCTGACGGCGACGTCGCGGCTGGCATAGCGCAGGATCGCCTGGGTCTTGGTGGAAGGGGCGACCGCGCCCGGCACCCAGCCTTCGAGCGCGGCCATGGTGGCGAGCGGATTCTTGATGCCCTTGCGGCGCGTCTCGGGCGTGAGACCGTAGATGCGCACCGCGTCGTAGGCGACCTCGGCCGGCTGGCGCGGCGGATCGCGCCGTTCGTCGGAGATCGCGATGTGCGGCAGCGCATCGATGAGCTGCCGCATGAAGTCCTCCTGCGAGCCGACCATGAGCGCGGCCATCATGATCGAGAAGCCGACGCCGGTGGCGACACCGGCCACGGCGACCAAGGTCTGGCGCGCGCGCGAGCGCACGTGGGTGAGCGCGATATCGACGATCAGGTTCACGGCGCCGCCGTCCGCACGACATGGATGCGCGCCCCGTCGGCAAGACCGGTGGCGAACGGAGAGATCACGCGGTCCTGCGCCGAAAGGCCGTCGAGGATCTCGATCGCGCGCGTGCCGCGGATGCCGACCGTGACCGTGCGGCGGCGGGCGCGCGCGCCGTCGGCGACGTAGACGACCGTGCCCTGCACCGCGTCGGCGGGAACGAGCAGCGCGTCCGCCTTCTCGCGGGTGACGATATTGGCCTCCACGCTCATGCCGATGCGCAGCGGCGTGTCGTCGGGCAGCGCGACGCGGATGCGGTAGGTCTTGGTGACCGGATCGCCCATCGGCGTCAGTTCGCGCACCGTGCCCTCGATGCGCCGTTGCGGAAAGGCGTCGGTACGGAACAATACGAGCTGGCCGATCGCGACACGCGGGATGTCCTCCTCGTTGACCTCCGCTTCCACCCGCAGCGGACGCGGCACGCCGACGCGGAACAGGATCGCGCCGGCTTCGGCGATCTCGCCGACCTCGCCGTCCTTGCGCAGCACGATGCCGTCGATCGGGGCGGCGACCGTGTATTGATCGACGCGTTCCTTCAGCACCGAGAGCAGGCCCTGCACCTGGCGCAGCTCGGTGAGCGCGCGCTCGTGCGCCTGCATGGTGGTAGCGCCGCGGCTCACGAGCTCGGTCGTGCGCGAGACTTCCTGCCGGGCGAAATCCTCGCGCGCCTGCAATTCATGGAGCTGGGCGCGGATTTCCTTGTCGTCGAGGCGCGCGAGCACCTCGCCGGCCTTCACCGGCTTGCCCTCGCAATCGCACATGAAGACGATGCGCTGACGAACGAGGCTCGTCACCTTGGCCCATTGCACGGGCTCGACGGCGCCGGTGGCATAGACGATTTCGACCGCCGTGCCGCGCGTCGGCGAGACCACGCTGACCGCGGTGCCGCGCCCGAACTGCCACCAGAAGAAGCCCGCCGCGGCGGCCACGAGCGCAGTCGCGATGACGATCGTCCTGAGGCGCAAAACCAGTCTCCATCCCTGCGGGGTTCGCCGGATCACGTCCTTTGGCAGGCCGGGGCCGGCGCGGCTTTGATCCTGAGCAATCGCAAGGCGCGCGGGGACGTCTTCAGCCCGCAAGCCTGCCCTTCACGAGGCCGCTCGCCTTGCCGAAATCCATCTGCCCGGCATATTTGCCCTTCAGCACGCCGATCACCTTGCCCATGTCCTTGACGCCGGCGGCGCCGGTCTCCTTGATCGCGGCGTCGATGGCGGCGCCGATCTCGGCATCCGACATCTGCTTGGGCAGATAGCCCTGGATGATCGCGATCTCCTCGGCCTCCTGCTGCGCAAGCTCGGGACGGCCGCCCTTCTCGTACAATTCCTTCGATTCCTGGCGCTGCTTGATCATCTTCTGGAACACGCCGAGCAGGTCGGCGTCCGCCAGCGGCCCCTTGCCGGCGCCGCGCGCCTCGATGTCGGCATTCTTGATGGTGGAATTCATCAGGCGCAGCGTCGAGACCTTGCGCTCGTCCTTGGCCTTCATGGCGTCTTTCAGGGCATTGTTGATGTCGTCGCGCAGCACGGTGATGTCTCCGTTTTGATCAGAACGTATCGTAACGCGGCCCGAACAGGATGACCGCCGCCCCGGCCAGGCAGAGCGCAGCGCCGAACGCGTCCCAGCGGTCGGGACGTGCACCCTCCATCGCCCACAACCAGGTGAGCGAGGCGACAATATAGACGCCGCCATAGGCGGCATAGGCGCGCCCGGCATAAGCCGAATCGACCAGCGTCAGAAACCAGGCGAAGGCCACGAGGCTCACGACGCCGGGAACCAGCCACAGAGCCGGCCTGTCAAGCCGCCACCAGGCCCAGAACGCGAAGCAGCCCGCGATTTCCGCAAGGGCCGCCGCAATATAGACGGCAATCGAGGTCATGGTTGGCTTTCGGTCGGGCCCGAATTATGTAGAGCGATCATGAGCGACAAACCAGACGATTCCGGCTGGACCGAGCCTGCGGCCACCGCCCTTCTTGTCCTCGCCGACGGCACGGTGCTGGAAGGCGCGGGCCTCGGCGCCACCGGCTCCGCAGCCGGCGAGGTGTGCTTCAATACCGCGATGACCGGCTACGAGGAAATCCTCACCGATCCCTCCTATGCCGGCCAGATCATCACCTTCACCTTCCCGCACATCGGCAATGTCGGCACCAACGAGGACGACATCGAGACGGTGAACATGGCCGCGACGCCCGGCGCGCGCGGGGCGATCCTGCATACCGGCATCACCGCGCCCTCGAACTATCGCGCCACCCGCCATCTCGACCAGTGGCTCAAGAGCCGCGGCGTCATCGGCCTGTCGGGCATCGACACGCGCGCGCTCACCACCCTGATCCGCGAGAAGGGCATGCCCAATGCCGTGATCGCGCACGAGCCGTCCGGCCAGTTCGATCTCGAAGCGCTGAAGAAGCAAGCGCGCGAATGGCCGGGCCTCATTGGCATGGACCTCGTACCAATGGTGACGAGCGCGCAGCGCTTCACCTGGGACGAGACCGAATGGGTCTGGAACGAGGGCTACGGCCGGCAGGACAAGCCGGAATTCCATGTCGTCGCCATCGACTACGGCATCAAGCGCAACATCCTGCGCCTGCTCGCGGCCTCCGGCTGCAAGGTGACGGTGGTGCCGGCACAGACCTCGGCCGAGGACATCCTGGCGCTCAGGCCGGACGGCGTCTTCCTCTCCAACGGTCCGGGCGACCCGGCCGCGACCGGCGAATATGCCGTGCCGGTAATCCGCACGGTGATCGACAAGGACATCCCGACCTTCGGCATCTGCCTCGGCCACCAGATGCTCGGCATCGCGCTCGGCGGCAAGACCGAGAAGATGCATCAGGGCCATCACGGCGCCAACCATCCGGTGAAGGACATGACCACCGGCAAGGTCGAGATCACCTCGATGAATCACGGCTTCGCGGTCGACAAGGATTCGCTGCCGAAGAACGTCGTGCAGACGCACGTCTCGCTGTTCGACGGCTCGAACGCCGGACTTGCGCTCAGCGACAAGCCGGTCTTCTCGGTACAATACCACCCCGAAGCGTCGCCCGGCCCGCGCGATTCACATTATCTCTTCCAGCGCTTCACCGACATGATGCGCGCGCGCAAGAACGGCAAGCCGGCAGCCGGCGCATTCCGCCCGTCGTAAAGGCGATGTTAAAGCCCCTTTGCTAGGGGCTTTCGACAGCAAGAGGCTTTCCGGAATGGCGATGCGAAAACCGCAGCCGGTCACGTTCCTGTTTTCCGACGACGGCGCGATCCCCAACAATCCGGCGCTGCCGTTCGTCGTCTATCGCGACGCCATCAATCTCGCCGGCACGCCCGATCCCGAATCGCTGCTCGAGAACACCATCGCCGGCAACGGTTGGGGCGGTCTCTGGCGCAACGGCATCTACGAGTACGTGCATTATCATTCGATGATCCATGAGGCGCTCGGCATCGCGCGCGGACGCGCCAGGGTGCGCTTCGGCGGCGCGAACGGCGAGGAGCTCGACATCGGTCCGGGCGACGTCGCGATCCTGCCGGCCGGCACCGGGCATCAATGCCTGTGGGCCTCGCCCGATCTCGTCGTCATCGGCGCCTATCCGAAGACCGGACGCTTCGACCTGTGCCGCGGCAGCAAGGCCGAGCGCGAAAAAGCGCTTGCCGCGATCCCGCAGGTGCCTCTCCCCGACAGCGATCCGGTCTATGGCAAGGACGGACCGCTGCTGAAACTGTGGGCGAAGCAGCAATCTGCGGAATAATGCTTTTCCCGCATTGCCCAAACCCGGCGGCAGCCCTCTAATTTGACTCAAATGCCGGCGTCTATGGGCGGGCGCGCGCGGCAGGCGCGTCACGCCACGGGAATGACGAGAAACAACTTGGCCGACTGGATTTCGTTCTTCGATTCCAACCATCCGATCTACGTCAACGCGCGTCACAGCAAGGTGCATGCCGGGCTCGTGGCGGCGGGGATCGAGCGTTATCTGGCGCGACCCGACCTGACCGTGCTCGATTACGGCTGCGGAGAGGCGCTCTATGCCGAGCGGCTGGCGGCGCGCACCGGACGGCTGATCCTGTGCGAGGCCGCCCCGCACCTGCGCGAGCGGCTGCAGGCGCGCTTTGCGGGCGACGCGCACATCGCCGTGGTCGCACCCGAGGCGGTCGCCGCGCTGCCCGATCGAAGCTTCGACGTCATCGTCATGCATTCGGTCGCGCAATATCTCACGGCCGGAGACTTCACCGCCCTGCTCGCGTTGTTCCGACGCCTGCTGCGCGCCGACGGTCGCCTCATCGTCGGCGACGTCGTGCGCCCGGACGTCGGCATCGTGACCGACGCACGCGCGCTCCTTGCACTCGCCGCCGCCAATGGCTTTTTTATCGCCGCGCTCTTCGGCCTGATGCGCACCGCCCTGTCCGGCTATCGCAAGCTGCGCCAGCGCATGGGGCTCACCCGCTACAGCGAAGCCGACATGCTGCGCACGCTCAAAGCCGCAGGCTTCTCGGCGCGGCGCGCGGCGCATAATATCGGCCATAACCAGGCACGCATGACCTTCGAGGCGGCGCCCGTGTCCTCGCCTCAGCAATAATGGTAGCGGGCAAAGGCCATATAGAAGGCCATCAGAGCCAGACCGTAATTCATCGCCACGTTATTGTGACGCGCACTCCACGGACCCGGGTGCGGGATCTGTGTCGAAATACGGAAACGATCGTTCAGCGATTTCAGGCATTCGTTTGCCCACAAATGGTACGGGCCGGTGACGCCGCTGGGATTCTTCGATCGAAACTCGGGGGAGCCGACAAACTGATTGAAAACGCGCATACGGCTGTTCGGATCGGCGCTGATCTGCCTGGCCCATTGCGCAACCAACATCGGGCTCTCGGGTGCACGCCCCAGCACACCATGGTAGAGTGAAGTGATGAAGACGTGCGGATCGGACGCCGTCCACTGGATGGCGGATGGATTTATGGCGGCCCGGGCCAGCGCAAGTCCGAGAAGGACGGCCAGGACAAGGAATGCAGCCGCTGCGAGATGACGAATGGTGCGATCGCATATGGCAATGATGTTTCGGTCTCCTTCCGGTCGATACTGACGAGGTTTCGGATCAGCGCCATTGCTGCGTACCGCGGCAATAGTCCGCGGCGACTTCGCGCTCGTGGCCGCCGGGTCGCGGTCCGAACCAGCAGAAGCAGGCCCGCTGACCGGGACGCGTAATGGAGCTTCCGACACGGCATTGCGTGTTCACGAATTCCGGACGCGCGACGCCGGAGATGCAGCAACTATCGGCGCGCGCCGACGGCACCGTACTTTTGAGGTAGCAGGTCATCGCACGGTCGCATTGCTGACCGTGTTGCCCGCGCGGGACGCTGTATTTCAACGCCGTCCAGGCACGGCAGCGTCCATCGCGGCTGCATTGCCAGGCGCATTCCTCATGATTGCGCACGCAAAGCGCGGCATAATCTCCGCCCAGGCGGTCGACGTTGAATTCGCCGCGGGTGGCGGCTTGAGCGCGCACGCCCTGCGCGCCCATGGCCAAACCGGCGATAACGACGAGCGACAGGATGAATGCAAACAGTGCGAACGGATGTCTGCGCACATTGTCCTGCGGACACGCCCGTCCGCGATCGATCGCGGAAGACCGCATTGCTGGCAGCGTGTCCCCATTAACGGAAAGGCACGCGTCAAAGACAACGCGCACGCCTAGTCCAACTGGATGATGTGCCCGGATGCATTCCGGGCACCGGGGCAAAACGGTTTTGCGGCAGAATTTTGCCGTTCTCCGCTGGGCCAGCCGGCCCGGGGAATACAAATAACGGTGCAAAACGCCCGGAGCGGGCGGGCTGCCGCCGGCCGGGCATCTGATCACGCTCGCGCGGGCAAGCGGGCGGACACCCTATGTGCTGCGGGTCATCCCCTGCCTTGGCGTGCAACGGGCCGCAACTACGCGCCTGCCAGCCGCACTCGTGCTGCTGGGAGACCCCGACCGACGCGCCGCACCCGGCCTCGAACTCCTGCGTTCACTCGGACTGACCGGTTCGGAGGCAAGGCTGGCAAAAGGCCTGGCGGCGGGCCGCCCGCTCGTGGAGAGCGCACGCAGCATCGGCATTTCCCACAATACTGCCCGCGCACATCTGCGCAGCGTATTCGACAAGTTGCAGGTCCGCTCGCAGGTCGAACTGGTCCGCGTTCTATGCGAAATCAAGCGGGTCGGCAGCGGATTCCCCTGATCGTCAAGCACACCCTTCCCTCTGCCCCGATTCTGGTCTAAAGAGCCGGCGCGCGCGAGAGACCCTTCGGTCGGCGCGGCCCCAAGGACGCGCACCGGCGCGCCCTTTTTTTATGCCCGGCATCCTGCCGCCGCGGCACAACCTGCGAGCCGAATGCCAAAACGAACCGACATCAAATCGATCTTGATCATCGGCGCGGGCCCCATCGTCATCGGCCAGGCCTGCGAGTTCGACTATTCCGGCACCCAGGCGTGCAAGGCGCTGCGGGAGGAAGGCTACCGGATCGTGCTGGTCAATTCGAACCCGGCGACGATCATGACCGATCCCGACCTCGCCGACGCCACCTATATCGAGCCGATCACCCCCGAAATCGTCGCCAAGATCATCGAGAAGGAGCGTCCCGACGCGCTCCTGCCGACCATGGGCGGACAGACCGCGCTCAATTGCGCGCTCTCGCTCAAAAAGATGGGCGTGCTCGACCGCTTCAACGTGCAGATGATCGGAGCCACCGCGGAAGCCATCGACAAGGCCGAGGACCGCGAACTGTTCCGCGAGGCGATGACGAAGATCGGGCTTGAGACACCGAAATCCGCGCTCGCCAACGCCTCCGGCCTCAAGCAGGCCGACCGCGACAAGTATTCGGCCGAGATTGCTGCCATCAAGGCGCGCAAGCTGCCGGCGGCGGAGGAAGCGCGTGCGGGCGCGGCCTTCGAAGCGGCCTGGGCGGGCGGCGAAGCCGAGCGCAAGAAGCGCTACATCGCGCGCGGCCTGATCGAAGCGCTGGAGGCGCTCGGCGAGATCGGCCTGCCGGCCATCATCCGCCCCTCCTTCACATTGGCCGGCACCGGCGGCGGCATCGCCTATACGCGCGAGGAGTTTCTCGAAATCATCGAGCGCGGGCTCGACGCCTCTCCCACCACCGAAGTGCTGATCGAGGAATCGGTGCTCGGCTGGAAGGAATTCGAGATGGAGGTGGTGCGCGACAAGGCCGACAATTGCATCATCGTCTGCTCGATCGAAAACGTCGATCCGATGGGCGTGCATACCGGCGATTCGATCACCATCGCGCCGGCACTGACGCTGACCGACAAGGAATACCAGATCATGCGCGACGCCTCGATCGCGGTGCTGCGCGAGATCGGGGTGGAGACCGGCGGCTCGAACGTGCAGTTCGCGGTCAATCCGGTCGACGGGCGGCTTGTGGTCATTGAAATGAACCCGCGCGTGTCGCGCTCCTCCGCGCTCGCCTCCAAGGCGACCGGCTTTCCCATCGCCAAGGTCGCCGCCAAGCTCGCGGTCGGCTACACGCTGGACGAGATCGCCAACGACATCACCGGCGGGGCGACGCCGGCCTCGTTCGAGCCGACGATCGATTACGTCGTCACCAAGATCCCGCGCTTCGCGTTCGAGAAATTCCCCGGCGCAGCCCCGCTCCTGACCACCTCGATGAAATCGGTCGGCGAGGCGATGGCGATCGGCCGTACCTTCCAGGAAAGCCTGCAGAAGGCGCTGCGCTCGCTGGAGACCGGACTGACCGGTCTCGACGAGATCGCCATCGAGGGCCTCGGCCAGGGCGACGACAAGAACGCGATCCGCGCCGCCCTCGGCACGCCCACGCCCGACCGTCTCCTGAACGTCGCACAGGCGATTCGGCTCGGCATCGGCGACGACCAGATCTACGCCTCCTGCAAGATCGACCCGTGGTTCCTCGCCCAGATCCGCGAGATCGTGGAGATGGAGGAGACGATCCGCCGCCGCGGCCTTCCCTCGACCGCGAGTGCGCTGCGCCGCCTCAAGGCGATGGGCTTTTCCGACGCGCGGCTTGCGACCCTGACCGGGCGCAGCGAGAACGAGGTGCGTCAACAGCGCCACGCGCTCGATGTGCGGCCGGTGTTCAAGCGCATCGACACCTGCGCGGCCGAGTTCGCCTCGCCTACCGCCTATATGTACTCGACCTATGCGCAGCCTTTCGCGGGCGCGGCCGCCAACGAGGCACGACCCTCGGACAAGAAGAAGGTCGTGATCCTGGGCGGCGGGCCGAACCGCATCGGGCAGGGCATCGAGTTCGACTATTGCTGCTGCCATGCCTGCTTTGCGCTCAAGGACGCCGGTTACGAGACCATCATGGTCAACTGCAACCCGGAGACCGTGTCGACCGACTACGACACCTCCGACCGGCTCTATTTCGAGCCGCTGACCGGCGAGGACGTGTTTGAAATCATCGACGTCGAGCGCTCGAACGGCACGCTGCACGGCGTCGTGGTGCAATTCGGCGGCCAGACGCCGCTCAAGCTCGCCCATCCGCTGGAGCAGGCGAACGTGCCGATCCTCGGTACCTCGCCAGACGCCATCGACCTTGCCGAGGACCGCGACCGCTTCAAGCGGCTGCTCAACCAGGTCAAGCTCACCCAGCCCGAGAACGGCATCGCCTATTCGGTCGAGCAGGCGCGCATCGTCGCCGGCCAGCTCGGCTTCCCGCTGGTGGTGCGCCCCTCCTACGTGCTGGGCGGACGCGCGATGCAGATCATCCGCGACGAGGGCCAGCTCGGCGACTATCTGCTCGAAACCCTGCCCGGCCTCGTGCCGCCGGACGTGAAGACGCGCTACCCGAACGACAAGACCGGGCAGATCAACACCGTGCTCGGCAAGAACCCGCTGCTGTTCGACCGCTATCTGTCGGACGCGACCGAGGTGGACGTCGATTGCCTCGCCGACGGCAAGGACGTGTTCATCGCCGGCATCATGGAGCATATCGAGGAGGCCGGCATCCATTCCGGCGACTCCGCCTGCTCGATCCCGCCGCATTCGCTCGACGCCGGCACGATCGCGGAGCTGGAGCGCCAGACGCGGTCGCTCGCGCTCGCGCTCAAGGTCGGCGGCCTGATGAACGTGCAATATGCGATCAAGGGCAAGGACATCTATGTGCTGGAGGTCAATCCGCGCGCCTCGCGCACGGTGCCTTTCGTCGCCAAGGTGATCGGCCTGCCGGTCGCCAAGATCGCCGCCCGCGTCATGGCCGGAGAGACGCTGGCCAGCTTCAACCTCAAGCCCGCCCGCATCAGCCATATCGGGGTCAAGGAAGCGGTATTCCCCTTCGCCCGCTTCCCGGGCGTCGATACCGTGCTCGGGCCGGAGATGAAGTCGACCGGCGAGGTCATGGGCATCGACCGCAACTTCGCCATCGCCTTCGCCAAGAGCCAGATCGGCGGCGGCTCGCGCCTGCCCAAGAGCGGGACGGTGTTTGTGTCGCTGCGCGACGACGACAAGCCGCGCATCGTGGAGGCCCTGCGGCTTCTGGTCGATGCCGGCTTCAAGGTGATTGCCACCTCGGGCACCCAGCGCTACCTCAACGAGCAGGGCATCCCCGCCGACAAGATCAACAAGGTGCTGGAGGGCCGCCCGCACATCGTGGACGCGATCAAGAACGGCGGCGTCCAGCTCGTTTTCAATACCACCGAGGGGGCGACCGCGCTCGCCGACAGCCGCTCCCTGCGCGCAGCCGCCCTCTTGCATAAAGTCCCCTACTACACCACTCTTTCCGGAGCCGTCGCGGCGGCGCAAGGAATTAAAGCCTATCTCGCGGGAGATCTCGAGGTGCGCGCGCTGCAAAGCTATTTCGGCGGCCAGGCTTAGTCTGAAGGCCGGCCACCGGCGACGGCGGCGAATTTTGGACAAGAGTTTGGTCGCGTGCCGTCAAATCCCGTCGGCGTGCGATCCGAATTTTTGTCTCTTTCGCCCTGCAGGGCTTCGAGCCGGCAGGGTAAAGGACGGATGGACGATGGAAAAGATTCCGATGACCGCGGCGGGCTATGCCGTGCTCGAATCCGAGCTCAAGCACTGTCAGCAGGTCGAACGGCCGCGCATCATTCAGCAGATCGCGGACGCGCGCAGCCATGGCGACCTCTCGGAGAACGCCGAGTATCACGCTGCCAAGGAAGCGCAGTCGCACAACGAGGGGCGCATCGCCGAGCTTGAGGACAAGCTCGCGCGCGCGGAAATCATCGACGTCTCGAAACTGTCGGGCGACACGATCAAGTTCGGCGCGACGGTGACGCTGATCGACGAGGACACCGACGAGAAGAAGGTGTGGCAGATCGTCGGTGAGCCGGAAGCGGACGCCAAGTCCGGCCGCATCTCGATCACCTCCCCGCTCGCGCGCGCGCTCATCGGCAAGAGCAAGGGCGCGACCGTCGAGGTGGTCACGCCGGGCGGGGCAAAAGCCTACGAGATCAAGAAGGTCGAGTGGACCTGAGGCGGCCGGCCGGCGATCGCTGGCCGGAGCGACGTTTTCCCAAACCGATCAGGAAAATTACCGGGCGGCAAATACCGTCCCGCGACGAGACGACGCGCCTGCAGGCGCCTGCATGCATTCCGTCCGCGGGCCTAATCTGCGCGCACGCGTCGCACCGTCCTGTCACAAATATTTTTGTGACCGCGCGCACATGACCGGCGTCATGGACAAGGGCGGCACGCTGTGAAATCAGCTTTGCCTCTGCAAATTCCGGAGGTCAATTCGATGCTGTCGAGTGAGGTTCTATCTGCCTGGTCGCCGCGCATTCTGAGCATTCTGCGCATCATGGCGGGGCTTCTGTTCCTGCAACACGGGACGGCCAAGTACCTGTCCGTGCCGGTGATGCCGAATTTTGCCAACCTGCAGATGATGTCGCCGTCCGGCATCGCCGGCGTCATCGAGCTTGTGGCCGGCGCGCTTCTGGTGCTCGGCCTGTTCACGCGGCCGGCCGCGTTCGTCGGTTCGGGAACGATGGCGGTCGCCTATTTCATGGCGCACGCGCCGCGCAACTTCTATCCGATCCTCAATGGCGGCGAGCTCGCGGCGCTCTTCTGCTTCGTGTTCCTCTATCTGATCTTCGCCGGCGGCGGCTCCTGGAGCCTCGACGCGCTGCTGCGCAAAAAGAGCTGAGCGCTCGGCGCATCGCCGTACTGTGGAAGGCCCGCCCATGGCGGGCCTTTCTCATTTGCCGGCCGGCAGGCGCACGTCCAGCGGCACCAGCGCCTCGTCCTTGGAACTGCGCAGCGTGAGCGAGGTCTTGACGTTGCGCACATGCGGCGCGCCGGTGAGCTCGCCGACGAAGGCCTGAAAGGTTTTCAAGTCGGGGGCCACGCACTTGAGGATGAAATCGATCTCGCCCGACAGCATCCAGCACTCGCGCACCAGCGGCTGCTTGCGGACATAGGCTTCGAAGGCATTGAGGTCGGCTTCCGCCTGGCTCGATAGATGCACCATGGCGAAGGCGACGACCTCGTAGCCGAGCCGCTTCTCGTCGAGCAGGCCGCGATAACCGCGGATGAAACCGGCCTCCTCCAGGGCGCGCACGCGTCGCAGGCAGGGCGGGGCCGAAATCCCGACCCGCCGCGCCAGTTCCACATTGGTGATGCGGCCGTCGTTCTGCAGTTCGGACAGGATTTTCAGGTCGATCGAATCAAGACGCGCGAGCATCCAGGTCTCCAGGCACCGGACGGCTCTCATATAGCCTTGAACCGGGACCCACGAAAGAAAATTGCGCGCAATCCCCCACCATCGGGCGGGCCGTCCGTGACGAAGCGCCTGTGGCCTTGCGGGTTGCGTTACTTGCATAGCTCGGCCGAATGTCTACATATTCGCGGCTAAATCGGCGGAACACCGCGGGCGATATCCGGCCGTGCGGCCTTCGGGCCCGGAGCCACGAGAGAGCCATGAGCAAAACCACGCACGCCAAGGTTGTCATTATCGGCTCGGGACCGGCCGGCTATACGGCCGCCATCTACGCCTCCCGGGCGATGCTCGAACCGATCCTGATCCAGGGCTACCAGCCCGGCGGCCAGCTCACCGTCACCACCGACGTGGAGAATTATCCCGGCTTCGCCGACGTCATCCAGGGCCCCTGGCTCATGGAGCAGATGCGCAAGCAGGCCGAGCATGTCGGCACGCGGATCGTGACCGACTATGTCAGCGACCTTGACACCACGCAGCGCCCGTTCCGGCTGACCTGCGATTCCGGCGACGTCTATGTTGCCGACACCGTGATCCTGGCGACCGGAGCGCAGGCGCGCTGGCTCGGACTGCCGTCAGAAGAGAAATTCAAGGGCTTCGGCGTCTCCGCCTGCGCCACCTGCGACGGCTTTTTCTATCGCGGCAAGGAGGTCGTGGTGATCGGCGGCGGCAATACCGCGGTCGAGGAAGCGCTGTTCCTGACCAATTTCGCCTCCAAGGTCACGGTCGTCCATCGCCGCGACGGCTTCCGCGCCGAGCGGATCCTGCAGGACCGGCTGTTCAAGCATCCCAAGATCACGGTGATCTGGGACACGGTGCTCGACGAGGTGCGCGGCGGCGGCACCCCGCCCAAGGTGACCCACGTCGCGCTCAAGAACGTCAAGACCGGCGCGGCAACCGAATTGCCGACCGACGGGGTGTTCATCGCCATCGGACACGCGCCGGCGACCGAGCTCGTGGCCGGCAAGGTGGAGATGAAGCCATCCGGCTACGTGAAAACCGCGCCGTTCTCCACCGCCACTTCGGTGCCCGGCCTGTTCGCGGCCGGCGACGTCACCGACGACGTCTACCGTCAGGCCGTCACTGCCGCCGGGCTCGGCTGCATGGCCGCGCTCGAGGCCGAGCGTTTCCTCGCAGCCCATGCCGAACCGCGGCTCGCGGCCGAATGAGGGATCATGCCCATCTCCTCGCGCCTCAATAACCAGTCCAGCATGGACTGGGACAAGCTCAAGGTGTTCCACGCCGCCGCCGAGGCGGGCAGCTTCACCCATGCCGGCGACCAGCTCGGCCTGTCGCAATCGGCGGTGTCGCGCCAGGTGTCCGCGCTCGAACAGGCGCTCAATGTCTCGCTGTTCCACCGCCATGCGCGCGGGTTGATCCTGACCGAGCAGGGCGAACTGCTCTATCGCACCGCGCACGAAGTGTTCATGAAGCTGGAATCGGCGCGCGCCAAGCTGACCGACAGCCGCGAACGCCCGAACGGCGACCTGCGCGTGACCACCACCGTCGGACTCGGCACGCACTGGCTGACGCCCAAGCTCGGCGAGTTCGTCGACCTCTATCCCGATATCCGCATCACGCTGATCACGACCGACGAGGAACTCGACCTCGCCATGCGCGAGGCCGACGTCGCGATCCGGCTGCGCCTGCCGACGCAGCCCGACCTGATCCAGCGCAAGCTGTTCTCGGTGCATTACCACGCCTGCGCGACGCCGGATTATCTTAAGCGTCACGGCACGCCGCGCACGATCGACGATCTCGACCACCACCGCATCGTGGTGCTCGGCGGCACGGTGCCGCCCTACCTGCAGCCGGCGAAATGGCTCGCCGAAGTCGGACGCGACGGCAAAGGCCCGCGCACGGCGTTCCTGACCATCAATAACATTCTGGCAGTACTGCGCGCCTGTCAGCAGGGTTTGGGTATAGCGATGCTGCCGGATTATCTCGTCGAGGAGAATCCGGGACTGGTGCAGCTCTTCACGGAATCCGAAGGCGTCACGCTGGACGCCTATTTCGTCTATCCGGAAGAACTCAAATCGGTCGCGCGCGTACAAGTCTTCCGCGATTTTCTTGTATCAAAAGCGCAGCGCTGGAATTATTGACCAAAGGCAAGCGGCGCGTTGCGTGCGGCATTTTGTATCGCCGCAGGTTTGCGGGTGCCGCATGGCTGACATACTGCACTTCTCGTTGCGCGCGCGCGCTCCGATCAGCATATTGAAATCCTCGCTGTCAGCGAACGTCGATGTCCTCCCAGATCGCGGCGCACGTTGGCAGTTGTTCCCCTCTGGAAGGAAGGTGCCGGCCATCCCGCGCCGGCACGAAACTTCAGCCGGGCCTTCGGGCCCGGCTTTTTCGTTTCGACGCGTTTTTCGTTTCAGGGTGCGAAGCCGCAGCGCATGATGTCGCAGCATGCATAACCGCATAAACGCACGAGGGTTTGCGCGTTCGCGCAAACCGCGGCGTCACGCCCAGAGCCGCTCGCCTTCGAGTCCCTTGTAGAGATCGGCGACGAACTCGCCGTAGCCGTTGAACAACAGCGTCGGCCGCCGCTCGCCGACGCCGATCAGTTCCTCGTTCGCCTGGCTCCAGCGCGGATGGGCGACCTGCGGATTGACGTTGGCCCAGAAGCCGTATTCGGACGCCTGCAACTGCTCCCACATGCTCTTCGGACGCTCGGCGGTGAAGCTGAAGCGCACGATCGACTTGATCGATTTGAACCCGTATTTCCACGGTACCGCGAGACGGATCGGCGCGCCGTGCTGCTTGGCGATCGGCTTGCCGTAGGCGCCGGTGGCAAGGAAGCACAATTCGTTGGTCGCCTCCGCGATGGTGAGGCCCTCGACATAGGGCCACGGATACCAGCCGGCGCGCTGGCCCGGCGCCATCGCCGGATCCATGAAGGTCTCCATGCGCACGTATTTGGCGTCGCCGAGCGGCTTTGCGAATTCGACCAGTTTCGCGAACGGAAAGCCCGACCACGGGATCGCCATCGACCAGGCCTCCACGCAGCGCATGCGATAGAGTCGCTCCTCGACCGGCATCTTGCGGATCAGTTCGTCGAAATCAATGACGATCCGCTTCTCGACGAGGCCGTCGATGGTCAGGGTCCAGGGTCGAAGCTTGAGCGCCTTGGCCTGCGCGGCGATATTCTTCGAGGTGCCGAACTCGTAGAAATTGTTGTAGTGGCCGTTGATCATCTCGTCGGTCACCGGACGGTCGAGCACGTATTTCTCGTTGCGCCGCGCGGGATAGAGATCGGCCGTCGGGTCGGGCAGATCGGCGACGCGCTGGGCCGCGCTCGGCGTGGGGCTCGCGACGAGGGCGGCGGCGCCGCCGAGGAATGCGCGCCGGTTGAGGAAGCAGCGCTCGGGGGTGGCGAGCCTTTCGGGCAGTTCCCAATCGCGACGATGAATGACGTGCATCGGATGCTCCTGCGGCGGCGACGAAAGCGATCACCCGACCACTAGCGCCGGGACGCCATCACGGGCAAATCACGGATCGGGGAACGGCGCGGCGCACCGCAATACGCCTTAAAGCATGCTCTAGATTCATTTTGTCTTTGATAGAAACGAGCCCCGTCATTGCCGGGCAACCGGGCCCGACCTCCGGTCGGCCCGGTCGTAAACTTGACCCGGCGATCCATCTTCCTGAAGCAACCCATCTTTTCGATGGATGCGCGGGTCAAGCCCGCGCATGACGATCCCGAGTAAATCTGAATCTCTCTAGGGACGCGCGTTGAAGCGCAAAGCCGGCAGCGGCCGGCCGAGCGATTCGCGGGCCTGATCGACCGGATCGACCACCGTGCGTCGGCGCAGGAGCTGCACGAACTTCTCCTTCTCCATCGGCTTGGCGAACAGATAGCCCTGCCCGACATGGCAGCCGATGCCCTGCAGCTTGTGGCTCTCGTGCGTGGTCTCGATGCCTTCGGCGACGGTCTTCAGCCCGAAGCGGTGTGCGAGTTCCACGATCACCTCGACGACGCCGGCATTGGTGCGGTCGCTGTCGCAGGCGGTGACATAGGAGCGGTCGATCTTGAGCTCGCTGAACGGCAACTGGCGCAGCCGCGCCAGCGACGAATAGCCGGCGCCGAAATCGTCGATCGCCAGGTTGCAATTGTGCGCGCGCAATTCGTTGGCGACGTCGTTGGCGACGTCCAGGTCCTTGACGATCTCGTCCTCGGTGACTTCCAGGATCAGGCCCGGCCAGGCCGGCGACTGCGGACGCTGCTCGCGCAGCATCTGGGCGATCGGCAGCTTGACGAGCGCGGACACCGGCGTATTGACGGCAAGCTTGAGCGGCACGCCGTTGCCGGCAAGCGCGTCGAAATCGCGCAGCGCGCTCAGGATGACGCGCTCGGTGAGCGCGAGCATGTCCTCCTCGGCGGCGCCGGGCAGGAACTTGTCCGGGAAAATGATGCCGTGCTTGGGATGGTGCACGCGGATCAGGCCTTCGGCGCCGGACAGGCGCTTGCTCGCCAGATCGATCTTCGGCTGGTACCAGAGCTGCAGCCAGTCGTGCTTGAGCGCCTGCGACAGCGTCACTTTCGGACGCCCGGCTTCGTCGCGGCGCAGGCCGAGCTCCTGCACGGTCCTGCAGACGGCATCGGCCGGATAAGGCGGCTGCAGCGCCGCCATCATCTTCAATCCTTTCTGCTCGCCGGCCAGACGCAACTGGCCGATCGCGCAGACCTGCTCGTAGGTGTGGGTCTCGGCCGGGCTGAGAAGCTGCACCGCCGGACGGCGCGGCAACGCGGCAAGCGCGGCGAGCGCCTCATGGCAGGCGGCGACCGACAGCGTCAGGTCGAGAAAGACGAGATCGGGATTGCGCGCGGCGGTGGCCTCGAGCATCGGCGGGATCGCGGCGAAAGGCTCGCCGTTGACCTTGTAGATCGCGAGCGCATCGCGGACCGGCGCAACGCGCGCGGCCGCGCCCGCGAGGAAGCACACCGGTTCCGGCTGCCTGTCCTCTTCGCCCGACGCAAAAAGATTCCGGATTGCACCCAGCATTGCGCCACCCGCGGGCCGGTTTGTCTGGCCCTTATCGTCCCCTATCGTCGCAAAGAGGTAGCGCGCCACAGTTAACAAGCACGTCAGCATGCGGGCGCGGCCGCGAACATGGTTTTCAAATTGCGAAACAGCATGCTGCGATGCGGGTGGCGCCGCGGATGCGCAACCTGCGGGTGACGAAATCTCGAAAGACGGACGGCGTGCGCGTCAGCGCAAATGCGCGTCGATGATCGCCTGGCCCGCAGTCACGAACTGGCAGGCCGGGCCCGCATGGCCGGTGCTCTGGGTGCACACGAGCGCACCTTCCAGCAGCATGAAAAGCTGGTCGGCCAGAAGTTCCGGCCTGGCGACACCGGCGCGACGGCACAAAGCCACGAGATTCTCGCGCGTGGTCTGCTTGCATTGCTCGATCACCTGGCGCGCCGGATGGTCCTTCTCGGGCAGTTCCACCGCCGCGTTGGCAAGCGCACAGCCGCGCGAGCGCGGGTCGCTGACATTGCCGGCGGCCTCGCGCAGCCAGGCCTGAAGTTGAGCGCGCGGGTCGCCCGGATGCTCGGCTTCGAGCCGCGCCCAGACCTCATTCTTCTCCACGGACAGCCGGCGCAGGCATTCGGCCACCAGCTCGTCCTTGGAGGCGAAGTGGCGGTACAGTGTCATCTTGTTGGTGCCGGCGGCCTCGGCAATGGCGTCCACGCCGACCGCCCGGATGCCCTGGCGGTAGAACAGCTCGCGCGCCGCCGCGACGATGCGGTCCCGCGGCGGGATGCGATCCGGACTCTCGTTCCTGGCCAGTCCTTTGGTCTCGGTCACAGGTTCAGCTCTTGACAGGGGTGTTACCGGTCAGTAACTAGATAAATGTTACCGGTCGGTACCGCAATGCCCAAATGCTCATGCCCCGGTCGGAATCGCTTTGTCAGTTTACCGGGAAGGATCTTTTCATGCAGGACACCCTCTACGGCAAGTCGGCCCCGCACGGTAGCCCGCAGCAGGGCCGCCGACTCTCGTTTCCCGAAATCCTTTCCGATCCGCTGGTACGCACCGTGATGCGCGCGGACGGCGTCGATCCGGCGGAACTCGAACGCTGCCTCGCCGGCATGGCCGCGACGCTGGCGCGGACCCGCCCGCCTTTCCCCACGCAGAGCCGCTGCGCGGCGCTGTGCTGACCCCTTCAGATCGACGCGGAGACTTCCACACCGCGTCGCCCGCGCCGGGCCCGGCTCCGCAGGCCCCCTCCAACGCAGAGAGCAGACCCGGCGCGGCCTTTTTCCCGGAACGATCCGAAAGGAAACCCACCATGACCGCCCATGTTTCCGCCGCCTCTACCAGAATCGCCTCCGATTATTCCGCCCTGTTCTCACCCTATGACCTGCACGGCCTGCATCTCGCCAACCGCATGGTCATGGCCCCGATGACGCGCAGCCGCGCGCTCGCGGGCAATGTGCCGAACCCACTCGCGGAAATCTATTACGTGCAGCGCGCCGGTGCCGGACTGATCGTCACCGAGGCGACGCAGGTGAGCCCGCAGGGCGTCGGCTATATCCGCACACCCGGCATCCATTCGCCCGAACAAGTCGCGGCCTGGAAGAAGGTCACCAATGCCGTGCATCGCGCCGGCGGCAAGATCTATCTGCAACTCTGGCATGTCGGCCGCATCTCGCATCCCGATTTCCACGGTGGGGCGCTGCCGGTCGCGCCATCGGCGATCGCGGCCGAAGGCACGGTGTTCACGGAACAGGGTCCGAAGGCCATGGTGGCCCCGCGCGCGCTCGAACTTTCGGAAATTCCCGGCATCGTCGCGCAGTTCCGCAAGGCGGCGGAGAATGCCAAGGCCGCCGGCTTCCACGGCGTCGAGCTGCACGGCGCCAACGGCTATCTGCTCGACCAGTTCCTGCGCGACGGCAGCAACCGCCGCACCGACGCCTATGGCGGCAGCGTGCAGAACCGCGCCCGCTTCCCGCTTGAGGTCGCCGAGGCGGTGATCGGGGTGTGGGGCAAGGAGCGCGTCGGCTATCGCATCTCGCCGACCGGAGCGTTCAATTCGATGTCGGATTCCGATCCGCGCGCGACATTTTCCCATTTCACCGCAGAGCTCGACAGGCTCGGCATCGGCTACCTGCACGTCACCGATCCGGTGAACGCGGAGAACCGTCTCGCGCCGACGCTGCGCAAGACCTTCAAGGGGCCGCTGATCGTCAATGGCGGCTATGACGCGGCCAGCGCGAACGCGGCGATCGCCGCGGGCGAAGCCGACCTCGTCGCCTTCGGCGTGCCGTTCCTCGCCAATCCCGACCTGCCGGCCCGCTACCGCACCGGCGCGCCGCTCAATGCGGCCGACAGCGCGACTTTCTATGCCGGCGAGGACAAGGGCTACACCGACTATCCGGCGCTCGCCTGACGGCAATTGCCGCATAAACCCTCATGGTTCGAGACGCGGACCTCGCCTTTCAGGCGAGGCCCGCTCCTCACCATGAGGAGCGAAGCAAACATAGTCCGTCATCCCGGACGCAGCGCTGGCCATCGTCCCGGCCGAGCGAAGCGAGAGCCGGGATGACGTGCGGCCGGCCCGCGCTTCGCGCGGACCCGCCGGCAGCGGTCCGGCGATGACTATTCCGCCGCCCGCCGCGCGGCGACGATCTGGTCGGCGGTGCGGCCCGTCAGCTCGGCCATGTGGTCGAACTTGAAGGTGAAGGTGCCGACGCCGGCCGTCGCCGAACGCACCTCGATGATCAGGTCGCCGATCTCGGCTTCCGCCATCTGCGCGCGCACCGTGTCCCAGCCCGGCCAGCCTTCGCGGGTGTCGAAGCCGAGAATCTGGCCGCGTCGGCCGGACAGGATCGCGTTGATCCGCGCGGTCGCCTCGCTCGGACAGACGATCTCCACCTCGTGGATCGGTTCGAGCAGAACCGGCTGGCATTGCGGCAGTCCCTCGGTCATGGCGATGCGTCCGGCGGTGCGGAACGCCTGATCCGAGGAATCGACGGTGTGGTAGGAGCCGTCGGTCAGTGTGACCGCGACATCGACCACCGGAAAACCGAGCGGACCCTGCCTGAGCCCGTCGGTCACGCCTTCCTCGACCGAGGGGATGTAATTGCGCGGCACCACGCCGCCGGTGATGGTCTCGGCGAACACGAAGCCCGTGCCGCGCGGCTGCGGCCTGATCTCGACGACGACGTCGCCGAACTGGCCGTGGCCGCCCGACTGCTTCTTGTGGCGGCCGCGCTGGGTGACCGGCTTGCGGATGGTCTCGCGATAGCCGACCGAGGGCTTGCGCTTCTCGATCGCGACGCCGAAGCGCTCGGTCAGCCGCTCGACCGCCACGCGCAGGTGCATCTCGCCCTGCCCCCACAAAATCACCTCGTGCGCGTCGGCATTGTGAACGACGGTGATCGAGGGATCCTCCTCGACCATCTTGGCGAGGGCCTGGCCGAGCTTGACGTCGTCCTTGCGCTCCCTGGCGGCGATGGCCACCGCCAGCACCGGCGGATAGGGCCTGACGTCGGCGATGCGGCGGTGCGGCGTCTTGCCGGACGAGAGCGTGTCGCCGGTCCTGGCATGATCGAGCTTGCCGAGACCGATGGCCTCGCCGACACCGGCCGCGCCGCGCTTCTCGGTCGCCTGTCCCATCAGCTTGAACACCCCCGACACGCGGCCGGCTTCCGCTTCCTCGGAGTTGAGCGTCATGCCGTCGCCGATCTGGCCGGCGAGCACGCGCGCGACCGAAATCTTGCCGCCGTGCGCGGTGTTGATGGTTTTCAGCACATAGGCGACGGACTCGCCTTTGGCCTCGATGCCGAGCCGCGCCGCGGTCGCCTCGATATCGGGCGCCTCGTGACGCAGCGCCTTCATCAGGCGCAGCACGCCATTGGTGCGGGCGGCGACCCCGATCAGGACCGGACAGACGAGACCGTCGCGCAATTCGCGCGCGAGATCGTCGAACACGCGGTCGCGCGGCGGCGGGATGTCCTCCAGCAACTGCTCCATCAATTCGTCGTCGTGGTCGGCGAGCGTCTCCAGCATGGTGAAGCGCGCGGCCCTCTCGCGCTCGAGGTCCTCGCCGGACAATTCGATCACTTCGGAAGCGGTGTGCTCCTTGTAGACATGCGCGCGCTCGAGCGCGAGATCGACGAAACCGGTGACGATGTCGTTCTTCCAGATCGGGATCTGGCGCAGCAGCAACGGCACGCGCGAGGCCGGCTGCAGGAGCTTCAGCGTATCGCGCAGGCGCTTGTCGCTCTTGTCGATCTTGTTGAGGAAAAGGAAGCGCGGGATTTTCTGCTCTTCGAGGTCGCGCAGGATGAGCTGCAATTGCGGGATTTTCTTCTCGTCCGCCTCGCAGACGACGACGGCGGCATCGACCGCCGGCAGCGCCGCGCGCATGTCATGGATGAACTCGACCGAACCCGGGCAATCGATGAAGGTATAGCTTTCGTCCATGAAGGTCGTGGTGGCGACCGACAGTTCGACGCTCATGCGGTGATCGCGGGCTTCCCGCGAGCCGTCGCCGACCGTGTTGCCGGCATCCACCGAGCCCTGACGCTGGATCGCGCCGGTGCGCGCCAGTATCGCTTCAAGAAGGGTGGTCTTCCCGCTCTGGAAGGGGCCGACCAGCGCGATGCACCGCGACCCCCTGGATCGATTGCCCTTGGACGTATTGCCATTGCCGTTCGCGACCGCCATCGACGCCTCCCTCGGCGTCGTACGGCCGGTCTTCGTCCGGCCATTTGTGACGCCGGTGATCCAATCGTCTCAGGCTAAAGTGGCGATGGCAAGGGCATGGTGCGGGCAACCTGAAAGGACGCTGCACGGCCGTGCGCCAATTTTCCCTCAAGTCTTTGCTTTCGCTCGATTTCGCGACCGCACCGGCGGATGCGGCATGGCCTGCCCATTTTGGGGAACCGTGCGCATCCTGTGCAGGACGGCAGGACAGACTGTCCGTTTCGGTAATCATGAATAACGCGTCCATGCCGCCGCCAGGCAACACCTCCTCCGATCGGATCTATCAGGATTATGCGGCGGCACTGGCGGGGTGCGAGCGGCTGCCGCGCGCGGTGCTGACACGCCATTGCGACAGCCTGCGGCGCGATCTTGCGGCCTTCGCCTACGCCCATTCGCCGTTCTACCGCGAGCGCCTCAAACCGTTGTTCCGCAAGAGCGACGCGCCCGACCTGTCGGCCTGGAGCGAGATCCCGCTGTTGCGGCGTGCCGATCTTGCCGCGCACATCGACCGCATCAATCCGGAGCATGTGCCCGCGCACCTCGGCGCACCGACGATCATCCGCACGTCCGGCACGTCGGGGTCGCGTCTTGCCATGCGCACCTGCGCGCTCGCGCGCATCGCCGCCTCCTGCATGATGCACCGGATGTATCGCTGGCACGGCCTCGACCTGTCCGCCCCGCTCGCCAGCATCCGCTATTACAGCTCCGGCCGGCGCACCTATCCCGAGGGCGAGACCATGCGCCAATGGTCGTTTCCAGGGCCGCCGGCCGAGCATCACATGATCGACATCCGCCATCCGCTCGCCCAGCTTGCCGAATGGCTTTGCCGCCGCAAGCCGGGCTACCTGCTCACCTTCCCCTCGCTCGCCGAGGAACTCGCCCTGCATCACGCCGACGAAATCCGCGCCCAAGCGTCGCCGCAGGCGGTGATCGCCATCAGCGAGATCGTCACCGCGAAGGCGCGGCAGCGCGTGCGCGAGGCCTTCGGTTGCGAGATCGCGCAAATCTATGCCTGCGCCGAAATGGGCTGCATCGCGCTGCAATGGCCGAACAGCGCGGACAGCCTCGTCTGCGAGGAATCGGTCTTCGTCGAAATCCTCGACGAGGACGGCAACGCAGTCGGCCCCGGAGAGACCGGCCGCGTCGTGCTCTCGAGCTTCTACAATTATGCCACGCCGTTCATCCGCTACGAAATCGGCGATTACGCCACCCGCAGCGAGACCTCCCATCCGCACCTACCGCATGCCGCCCTCAAGCGGATCGAGGGGCGCCGACGCAATGCGCTCACGGATTCGCGCGGCCGCCCGGTCTGGCCGAGCACCGTGCTGTCGCCGGAACTGAGTGCGCTGATGCCGCGCGGCCGCTTCCAGATCCGCCAGACCGCGCCGGCGCAGATCGAACTCACCTGGGGACCGGAGGCCGCCGGCTATGCACCGGACCGCATCGCGATCGAGGCGTATTTCGCGCGCCTGCTGCGCAGCCCGATCCGGGTGACGCCGTCGCCGGTCGAGGCCCTCGCGCGATCGAGCGGCGGCAAGCACGAGCCGGTGGTCTCGGAGATCGCCGCGTGAAGGACGCCTCACATGTCGATCACGAGCATCGGACAACGCTCGCACAATTCGTAGCCCGTGGTCGGGACGAAACGCACGGCGGCGAAACTCCGCGGCATCGTTGCCTGCAATTGCGCCCGCGTCGGGAAATTCGCTGCCTTGGCCGAACCCTTGTAATAATCGACAGTGTCGATCTCTTCGCGCCGCCAGCCGGTGCGCCGCACCAGTTCGTCGCGGTCGGGAAACTGCGCGATGAACATGCGGTAAAGATCGTCCTTCACCACGTTGGGATTGCCGCTCTCGCGCGCCATGATCATTTCGAGCCGCCACTTGAAGGCGGGGAAACCCGCGATCTCCCCTTTCATGACGGCCTTACGCAACTGCGCCATCGTCCCGGGCCGATCGGGCGTCAGGTAGACGCGGCACAGGATGCGCCCGCGCCGCCGCAGGATGCGCGTCAGCTCACACCACAGCGCGTCGAAATCGCCCGGATAGTCGAGCATGTTGAAGGAGCCGTCGCCCACGCCATAGCGGAACGAAGCGTTGGGAAGCTTCGTATCCAGCCAGTTGCCGAGCAGCGCGCGGCGATGCGCCGTGTCGCCCGGCCAGATGTGGCGGATCATCTGCGGCGTGTAGTCCATCGCGGTCAGGTCGGTGGTGACGGCGGAGAGCTCCGGCGTCACGCCCATCAGAAAGGCGGGCGCGTCGCGATCCTCGATATGGCGCTCGACCAGCTCCACCACCGTCCGCGCCGGACGCAACGGAGGCGGAAGATGCTTCCAGACCTCGAAATAGCGCGTGAGATGGTTGCGGCCTGACGGCGCGGCGCCGGCGTCGGCGATATCGGAGCGAAGGGTGGACGGATTGTTTGCCGGATACATGGCGGCCCTCGGACAGACTGAGTGGTTACCGAAGCAGAAGCTCGAGCAGTATCAGCGCAGCCTCGTCGCGCGCGTCGTGCGGCATGCCTACGACAACGTGCCGTTCTACCGCGAACGGCTCGCCTGCCTGATCGGCGCCGACGGCGCGGTCGATCTTGCGCGCTGGGACGAGGTGCCGGTCCTGCGGCGCAAGGAGGCCGCAGCCGACAGCGCGCGGATGCGGGTGACGCAACTGCCGGACTATTACGGCCCGATCGTAGATTACGCGACGACGGGCTCGAGCGGCGTGCCGCTCGATTTCAGCGCCAACGGCATGGTGCTGACGACCTCCAATGCGGGCCTGACGCGACTCGCCGCCTGGTTCGGCGCCGACACGAGCAAGCCGCTCGCCCGCATCCGCGTCTATCGCGATGCCGAGGAGATCCGGTATCCGGAAGGCGCGACGTCGAAGGGCTGGTCGCGCGCGAGCCCGGAAGCGGAGGTCTACGACCTCGATCTTCTGACGCCGACCGACCGGCAGCTCGAATGGCTCATGCGCCGGCGCGCACCCTACCTCATGTCGAGCGCCTCGAACCTCGCGGGGATCGCGCACATCATGTCGCCCGCGCAGGCCCGGGCGCTGAACATCAAACTTGTGTTCGGGATCGCCGAGACGATCACTGCGCATGCCCGGGAGATCGTCGCGCAGCGCATGGGCGCGCGCATCGCCGGCATCTATTCGTGCCAGGAGGTCGGGCATATCGCGCATGAATGCCCGCAGCACGGGCATTACCACGTCTTTGCCGAGAACATGCTGGTGGAAATCCTCGACGACGCAAGCAGGCCGACGCCGCCCGGCGAACTGGGGCAGGTCGTGCTGACGAGTCTCTACAATTACGCGACGCCGTTCATCCGCTATGCGATCGGCGACGTCGCGGTCCGCTCCGACGAACCCTGTCCCTGCGGACGCGCGCTGCCGGTGCTCGCCGAAGTGCACGGGCGCACGCGTAGCGGATTCCTGTTCCGCGACGGCACCCGCGTCTGGCCGCGCTTCTGGCACGCCAGGAAGATGCGCGCGTTCGTCCCGTTTCGCGAATTCCAGCTTGTGCAGACGGATTTCGAGACGGTCGAGTTCCGTTACGTGCCCGACGAAAAAGAAAGCCCCGCGGATTTCGCGGGGCTGCGGAATTTCATTGCGACACATCTGCATGCGTCCGTCACGACGAGGATCATTGCGGTGCCGGAGGTCGAGAAGGGGCCCGGTGGGAAATTCGAGCACTTCATCTCCCTGGTCACGCCGCCCCGTGCCTGAGCACGGGGCGGTCAGGACCGTGATTATTCCGGACCGTCACCATCACCGTCGCCATCACCATCTCCGTCGCCATCGCCATCGCCATCGCCGCAGGGACCGTCAGGCAGACATTCGGTAGCGGAGGGGCCGACAGGCGTGGAGCTGCCCGAATTGGTGAGCGAGAACAGCGTCGCCGGCGCCCAGTCGATCGGGTCGTCCTCGCGGTGGCGACGGATCAGCGTCTTGTCCTTCTGGCCGAGATAGAGCTTCAGGCCGCCCCAGATGCCGTGGAAGTCGCCTTCGCCGACGCGTCCTTCGACGAACAGCGCGCCCATCTGTCCGTTGCCGAGCGCAAAGCCCAACTCGGTGCCGAGCGCCAGTGCATGCTGCCCGCCGAGATAGCGGTGGCCGACGAACATCTTCCAGTTGTCGTTGAGGTAATAGTTCAGGTTCACCTGGTCGGTGAAGCGCGTCTCGATATTGTAGGTCTGCACCATGTCGCCGACGGTGGCGGTGCGCGAATTGCCGAACTCGACGCCGAGGATGCCCTGCAGCGTCCACTGGCCGTAATAGACTTCCATTTCGGCGGCAACCTGGTTCACATGGATGCCGCCGACGCGGCTGTTCCAGTAGGTGTGACCGGCATAGATGCCGAACAGGGCGCGCGACAGATCGCGCCAGAACAGGTGCGCGGCCGTGCTGCCGAAGAAGCGGCTGTCGAAATTGCCCGCCGCGCCGTCGAGCTGCAGGCCGTACTGGTGGCCGAGCGGCAGCGTCAGCACGCCGCGACCGCCATAGATGTCCTTGTTCGCGAACGTGCCGCCAAGCCCGTCGATCTTGGCATTGACGCCATCGACCGCGGCCGTCGAGCGGACCTCACCCGGCTTGTATCCTGCATCGGCCGCGTATGCCGCCTGCGTCGAAAAAAATAACGACCCGACGAGGCCGTAGAACATGCTCGTCGAGCGCAAAAAACGTTGTTGCGACATTCCGGCCCCCGCGTGTCGATGTCAGAATCACAGTCTGATCGCAGACGCAGTGAGCCATGCGGCCCGTATCCAATATGAGGTCGCGTACCCATTTTGGGCGCGCGAAGGAAAATGGCGCCGTCCTGTGCAGAAAAAAGCACACTCGCGCACGCACGACACGCACAGGCGCGTGCGATGCATACGCAGCGGCCGTACTCGCGGCCGCGCCTCGATTTAAACGTACTGCATTAGCGGATGCGCGCGTACCTTATTTCGCGACACGTCCGAGCGCATGCATGGTCTCGATCAGGTGCGCGCGATTTGTCGCAGAGCGGCCTTCGATATTGCCGACAAGCGTCGTGCGGATCGGGCCGATCCCGCTGAAGGCGAGGATGTTGCGCTTGAGGTTCTTCAGGCTGTGCGCGCGGAAGAACCAACGATAGACGAAGCCCGGCATGCCCATGGTCACCACGATGCGCGCCGACTTGCCCTGCAGCAGCCCCGGTCGTCTTTGCATGCGGTCGTGCTTGATCGCAAAGCCGGGGCGGAATACCTGCTCGAAGAACGCTTTCAGCAAAGCCGGCATCGAGCCGAGCCAGAGCGGATAGATGATGACGAGATGATCGGCCGCGCCGACGGCGTGCTGACAATCGCGCACCGCGGGCCCGGGCACGCCGTCCTCCCAGTCCGCGCGCGTGCGCACCGGATCGATGGCGATCCGCGCCAGCGTCAGGAGCGCGACGCGGTGGCCGGCCGCCTGCGCGCCCTCGCAATAGGCGGCCGCCAGCGCATGACAGAACCGGGCCGGGTCCGGATCGGGATGACCGTCGATCACGACGATAGATTTCGACATGCGCGCGCCCCGCAACCGCCGCCGCGCATGTCGCAAACCGATGCGCCCGCGACCTTGCGATGGATCAAGTATTCAGGAGAAGCACGACGATTTTTTCGCCGCCGGTAATCCGCGCCGGCGCTGTATTTTAATTTTATGCGCGGCCGTATCCCGAAACCGCAGACCGCTTTCGGGATTGCACGCTAGAATCTTGGAATATCCGGAAACGGCACCTTGCCGGCACGTACATGCAGGCGGCCAAGCTCCGCGCAGCGGTGCAGTTGCGGAAACACCTTGCCGGGATTGAGCAGGCTGTCGGGATCGAACGCACACTTGAGACGCTGCTGCTGGGCGAGATCGATGTCCGAAAACATCACCGGCATCAGATCGCGCTTCTCGATTCCGACGCCGTGCTCGCCGGTCAAGACGCCACCGACCTCCACGCACAACTTGAGAATGTCGGCGCCGAAGGCTTCCGCGCGCGCAAGCTCGCCGTCCTCGTTCGCGTCGTACAGGATGAGTGGATGCAGGTTGCCGTCGCCGGCATGGAAAACATTGGCGACGCGAAGACCATAAGTCTCGCTCAGCTCGCGCATGCGCGCGAGCACGAACGGCAGCCTGGCACGCGGAATGGTGCCGTCCATGCAGAGATAATCCGGCGAGATGCGGCCGACCGCCGGAAACGCCGCCTTGCGCCCGGCCCAGAACAGAAGCCGCTCGTCCTCCGACGTCGAGGCGCGCAGCGTCGTGGCGCGGCATTCCTTCGCGATCGCCTCCACACGGGCGATCAGGTGATCGACCTCGGCCTGCCCGCCGTCGAGCTCGACGATCAGCAGCGCCTCCACGTCGAGCGGATAATCGGCATGGACATATTCCTCGACCGCGTGGATGGCCGGCCGGTCCATCATCTCCATGCCGCCCGGGATGATGCCGGCGGCGATCACCCGGCTCACGCACATGCCGGCGTCCTCGGAGCTGGAAAAGCCGATCAGCACCGCGCGCGCGGTCTCCGGCTTCCTGAGGATGCGCACCGTGACCTCGATCACCACCCCGAGCAAGCCTTCCGAACCGGTCATGACGCCGAGAATGTCGTAGCCCTCCGAATCCAGATGCTTGCCGCCGACGCGGATGACCTCGCCGGTGATCAGCACCATCTCGAGGCCGAGCACGTTGTTGGTGGTCATGCCGTATTTGAGGCAATGCACGCCGCCGGAATTCTCCGCGATGTTGCCGCCGATGGTGCAGGCGATCTGCGAGGAGGGGTCGGGCGCGTAATAGAAGCCCTGCGCCTCGACCGCCCTGGTGACGCCGAGATTGGTGACGCCCGGCTCGACCACGGCGACGCGGTTGTCGTAATCGATCTCGCGGATGCGGTTGAACTTGGCCATGCCGAGCAGGACGCCGTCGCCGAGCGGCAGCGCGCCGCCCGACAGCGAGGTGCCGGCGCCGCGCGGCACCACCTTGACGCCGTTCTCATGGCAATAGCGCAGCACCCGGCTGACCTGCTCGGTGGTCGAGGGCAGGACGACCACGAGCGGAAGCTGCCGGTAAGCGGTGAGGCCATCCGACTCGTAAGGGCGCATCTCGCTCTCGGAATCGATCACGCCTTCGCCCGGCACGATCGCGCGCAGGGCGCGCACGATGTCGGCGCGGCGCGACAGGATCGCCTGGTCGAGCGGGGGCATGGTCAGGGACATGGCGGCTGCGCTCCGAACGGGGTAGAATTATTATAGGTCCGACGGCGACAAAATGGCAGTTCGGATTGACAGTCCCGGCCGGGCCACCCTGGAATGCGCGATCGGTTGATCTGCGTCAACGAAGGCGCAGCCTTCGCGACTAGGTTACCGTCGTTGCCCTTTCAGCCAGCCCCGTCGCCAACCGGATAATCGTGGAGCGCCCCGTGTACAAGGATATCCTCCTCAACCTATCAGTCGATTCCGACAAGGACCCCGCCGCGGACTATGCGCTGTCGGTCGCCGATGCGTTCGAGGCCCACGTCTCGGCGGTGGCCTATGCCTACGAGCAGATCATTCCCGGGCCGGTCATCGGCACGATCGCGACCGACGTGATCGCCGCCGACCGCGCCGCCTGCATGAAAGCCGCGCAGAACGCGATCGCGAAGTTCGAGAATGCCGCCAAGCTTGCCGGCCGTTCGTTCGACACCCGCATCTGCCAGGCGACGCCCTCCGAGGCGATGCGCGATTTCGCCTTCGCCGCCCGGCGCGCGGACCTGACCATCCTCGGCCAGCCCGAGCCCGACGAGAAAGTCGGGCCCGACCTTATCCTGGAGGCCGCTTTGTTCCAGAGCGGGCGTCCGATGCTCACCGTGCCCTATATCCAGAGGGGCGGGCTCAAGCTCAACCGCGCGATCTGCTGCTGGGACGGCAGCGCGACCGCTGCGCGCGCCATCGGCGACGCCGTACCGCTCCTGAAGAAGGCGAAGTCGATCGACCTGATCGTGGTGGCGACCAGCAAGATCGCCCCCGACGACGTGGCCGGCGCCGACATGGGCCATCACCTGGCGCGGCACGGGCTGAACGTGACCGTCAAGCAGCTCTCCTCGTCCAACATCGAGGTCGCCGACGTGATCCTGTCCTATGCCGCAGATTTCGAGGCCGACCTGATCGTGATGGGCGGCTACGGCCATTCGCGGCTGCGCGAATTCATCCTCGGCGGGACGACGCGCGACATCATCCGCACGATGACGATTCCGGTCCTGATGTCGCATTGATCCGGACGCGCCGGGGCGGCACCATGGCGTGGTTTCGCAAACCATGGAGCGCGCCATGGATGCGCCAGCGCCAGCCTATCCGGCGGAATGGGAGCGGCATGAACGGCTGCGGGACGGGCGGCGCGTCTTCATCCGCCCGTTCCGGCCCGAGGATGTCGCGCTTTATCCGCAATTCCTCCGCGGCGTGACGGACGAGGATCTGCGGCTGCGCTTCTTTGCACCGATCCGCCGCTTCTCCGACGAATTCGTCCGCAAGCTCGCGGCGGTCGATTACCGTAACGTCATGGTGTTCGTGGCCTTCGACGAGGACACCGACGAACCGCTCGGCGTCGTGCGACTGCATCGCGATCCCGACGGCAAAGGCGGCGAGTATGCCGTGCTGCTGCGTTCGGCGCTGAAAGGCCACGGACTCGGCTGGCTGCTGATGCAGCAAATGATCAATTATGCGCGCAGCCTCGGCCTCGAAACAATCCATGGACAAGTCCTGCCCGAGAATGCGACCATGCTATCGATGTGCGCCGAGCTCGGATTTCACATCGCCGACGACCCTGAAGAGCATGGCCTCAAGGTCGTGACCCTGTCGCTTACGGCGCCCCTGCGCGTCGCATAATTCGCCCGCCGGCAGGGAACCCGCACGGGGCATGCGCGTTTTATCGCGCCAGCCCATTTCATCCCCTGGCCCTTTTTTCCAGATCGAGGTCTTGACTGGTCCATGCCCGGTGATTTCAGCTTCGGGATTGAAGAAGAATATTTCCTGGTCGATGCGCGCACCGGGTTGGTGGCGCGCAGCATGCCGCAGGATTTCTTGGACGCCGCCAAGCGCGAGCTCGGCCCCTGCGTCACCGGCGAATTCCTGCAGTCGCAGATCGAGATCGTCACGCAGCCGTTCACCGACATGGCGGCGGCGCGCACCGAGTTGAGCCGCCTGCGGCGCGCGCTCGCAACGATCGCAGCCGCGCACGGGCTTGCGATCTTCGCCGCCGGCACGCACCCGACCGCGAACTGGGAGCGCTCGCGCCAGTCCGAAGGCAAGCGCTACGACACGGTGATGGACGACCTGCAGATGATCGGCCAGCGCAACATGCTCTGCGGCCTGCATGTGCATGTGGCCCTGCCGGACCCCGACCAGCGCGTCGACATGATGATCCGCATGCTGCCGTTCCTGCCGCTGTTCATCGCGCTGTCGACGTCATCGCCGTTCTGGCGCTCGCGGCAGAGCGGGCTGAAGGGCTACCGGCTCGCCGCCTATGACGAGCTGCCGCGCACCGGCGTGCCGGAATTGCTGCGCACCAAAGCCGATTACGAGGCCTATATCGATGCGCTCGTGCGCGCCGGGGTGATGCCGAACGCGAGCTATATCTGGTGGGCGATCAGGCCCTCGCACAATCATCCGACGCTCGAACTGCGCGCACCCGATTGCTGCACCTGGCTCGACGACACGCTCGCCATCGCTTCGCTCTACCGCGCGCTGGCGCGCCGGCTGACGCGCAATCCCTGGCTGCACTGGGACATATCGAGCGTCTCGCGCGCGATCATCGTCGAAAACAAGTGGCGGGCGCAGCGCTACGGCATCAACGGCAGCTTCGTGCGCATCGAAGGCGACGGCGCGATCAGCGTGCGCGAATTCACCGAACAGGTGGTCAACGAGATTGCCGGCGACGCGCAGGCGCTCGGCTGCGCGGCGGAAGTGGAGCATTGCCTGCGCATCATCGAGCGCGGCACCTCGGCCGACAACCAGCTCGCAATCTACGATGAGCTGGCCGACGATCCGGAGACGGCGCTGCGCGCGGTCATCGCCTGGGTGACCGAGCAGACATTGCGCTGATGTCCGCTTATCCCTCGTCGGGCACCGGCATTACGGTTTGCACCACAAGCCCGCGCGCGCGCGCGTCGACGACGCCGAGCCCGCGCAGCGAGAACAAAGTCAGCGTCTGCACGGCGTTGCGCAGTTGCGCGGGATCGTCCGCCGGCGCCGGCGCGAGCGGGCCGAGCAGCGCCTCGATCAGCGCGCCGACAAGCGCGGCGGCGGTGAGGTCGGCATCCTGTTGCGGCAGATGGGTCAGCGCCATGGCGGCGGCGATGCGCTTGCGGAACTCCGCCGCCAGGGTCCGGCGGAAGGCGACGCGCAGCGCTTCCACGTCCGGCTCGACCGGCTCGGCGAGCACCGCCCAGGCGAGGCGCCGGTTGCGCAGCGCGCCCGCGGCAAAGGTCGTGATCGAGGCGGCAAGCCCCGACATCGGACCGGGCGCGGTCTCGGCGGCGCGCCGCACCGCGCCGATGTGCGCCTCCGACACCGCCGTCACCAGTGCGCCGACCAGCTCGGTCTTGGACGGGAAGTAACGATAGACCGTGCCGGCCGCAATGCCCGCTCGCCCGGCGACGGCCGCGATCTGCACCGCGGCCATGCCACCCTCGCCCGCGATCTCGCGCGCGGCGGCGACGATCGCCCGATGCCGGGCGGCCTGCTTGCGGATGACGTTATCGGTGCGCCGGTAAGGCATTCAAAGAATGAACCATCATTCATTCCTGCCGCCAATAGCCCGCGACGAACTTTTGCATGCGGCCGCGCTTACCCGCGGCCGGCGAGCGACCTGCTGCGGATCGCCGTCAGCGTGGTGGCCGGCGTGATCGCCTCCGGATCGAGCTTGAGGTGGATGATCGACGGTTTGCCGGAGGCTTTGGCGTCGGCAAAGGCCCGGGCGAAATCGGCGGTCTTCTCCACCGTCGCGCCGAAGCCGCCGAAGGCATGCGCGTAAGCGGCGAAGTCGGGATTCTTCAGGGCTGTCGCCACGACGCGCTCAGGATATTCGCGCTCCTGATGCATGCGGATGGTGCCGTACATGCCGTTGTCGGCGATCGCGACGATGACCGGCAACTCGTATTGCACGGCGGTCGCAAATTCCTGCCCGTTCATCAGGAAGTCGCCGTCGCCCGCAAGGCAGAACACGGTGCGCTCGGGATGAAGCTTCTTCATCGCGACTGCGGCCGGCACGCCGTAACCCATCGAGCCCGACGTCGGGGCGAGCAGCGTGCCGAACCTGCGGAAGCGATAGAAGCGGTGGATCCAGGCGGAGAAATTTCCCGCCCCGTTGCAGATGATGTCGTCGGGCGCGAGCTGGCCGCGCAGCCATACCATGATCTCGCCGACATTCACCGCCCCGGGCACCTCGGTCGCCTTCTCGCTGAAGGCGAGATAGTCGGCATGCGCCGTTCTCGTCTCCGCCGACCATGGCATTGCCGGCGGCGCCTGCAGGCCTTCGAGGGCCGCTGCAAACGCGGTCGGCGAAGCATTGATCGCCAGATGCGGACGATAGACGCGGCCAAGCTCCTCGGCGCCGGGATGCACATGCACGAAGGTCTGCTTCGGGGTCGGGATATCGATCAGCGAATAGCCCTGGCTCGGCATCTCCCCGAGCCGCCCGCCGATCAGCAGCAGCAGGTTGGCGGCCTTGATGCGCGCGACGACCTTCGGATTGGGACCGACGCCGAGATCGCCGGCATAGTTCGGATGCGTCTGGTCGAACAGATGCCCGCGCCGGAAGGTATTGATCACCGGCAGGTCGAAGCGTTCGGCAAAGCGCTGCAAGGCGGCGCAGGCCTTCTCCGACCAGCGGCTGCCGCCGACCAGCACGACCGGCTTCTGCGCCGCCCAGAGCAGCTTCTGCAGCCGCGACATGTCGGTGAGGCCGGGCCAGGTCTCGACCGGCGCGAACGGCAACGCGTCCGGCACGATCGCGCGCTCGATCAGCATGTCCTCGGGCAGTGCGATGACTACCGGTCCCGGCCGTCCCGAGGTTGCGGTGTGGAAGGCGCGCGAGACAAGCTCGGGAATGCGCGCGGGATCGTCGATCTCGGTCGTCCATTTGGCGACCGAGCCGAACACGGCGCGGTAATCGAGCTCCTGGAACGCCTCGCGCCCGCGCATCTCGCGCGCGACCTGGCCGATGAACATGATCATCGGCGTGGAATCCTGGCTCGCGATATGGATGCCGGGCGAGGCATTGGTCGCGCCCGGGCCGCGCGTGACGAAACAGATGCCGGGCTGGCCGGTGCGCTTGCCCACCGCCTCCGCCATCATCGCCGCCCCGCCCTCCTGCCGGCAGACCGTGATCGAAACGCTGCGGTCGTGGAAAGCGTCGAGCGCGGCAAGATAGCTTTCGCCCGGCACGCAGAAGACATGCTGCACGCCATGCGCGACCAACTGATCGACGAGGATTTCCCCGCCCGTCCTCGATCCGTCATTGGCGCGCATGTGCGGCTCCGTGTGGTGGCACGCTCTTCAGGGCTTGCCGATCGGCGCGAACTTCGTCGGCAGCATCAGCTTGGTCGTCTGGCTGTCGAGATAGCCGGCATCCGCGCTCATCTTGAGATAGGCCTGCCACTCGGGATCGGCCTGCATGGCGGCGCGCCGGCGGGCGCGGTCGGCGGCGTCCTCGTAGACCCAGATATGCACGATGGTGTTCAGCTCGCCGCTCTCGGCGACCATGTAGGCGAACGGCTTGCCGAGATGACGCACCTGCGCGGCATAGCCGTGCTGCTCGTAGAGGTCGAGATGGGCCTGCAGCTTGCCGGGTTTGGTGCGGTAGGTGCGATGATCGATGAGCACGTCAATCTCCTGTGCGGCGCGGACTCCCGTACGGCGCGATGGCGGCCGGCGGCGCACTGTTTCCGCAGGCGCACGCGCCGTCAATAGCCCCGCCGCCGGAGCGTCGATGTCCGCGCGGGATCGCAGGGCCGCAACGGCCCCGCCGCCGTCAGGTCGCGGTCTGGACCGAGGCCACCACGAAGGTGTGCATCTCGCCGTCTTCGTCGCGAATCGAGACATACTCGCCGACCCGGAACGGGTGGCTGCCGAAACGGTAGCCGGCCTCGTCGTCTTCCTCGGCGGTGTCGTCGTAATCGAAAATCCAGCGCGCATGCTCGGCGCCGCCGGCCTTGTGCACAAGCTTGCCGATCTCGTCGGCCTCCCCGCTCCAGAAGCGCCGCACGCCGCAATTGGCCCGGTGCTTGCGCCAGAGCTCGACGTCGATATGGTCCGTATCGTCGAGCGGGGCGACGAACTCATAGCCGTGCTGGGCCGACCCGTTGGGGAACTGTTTCGAACGCGCCAGGTTGAGGCGGATGCGCTTGAACTGGTGCGGCAAACTCGTCATGAGCAAAACTCCGTGGTGCGACGATTCCGGTATGGTTTCACATATTTGCAGTGCCGATAGCAATCCGCCTTTGACCTTGCGCAAAGCCGCCGACGCCCGGGCCGGGCAAACGACCCCATGACCCGCGATCCGACCGACGACCAGGCGGCCGTCTTCGCCTTTCTGGGCCGGCCCGACACATTTGGCGTACCGGCGGTCGAGCGTATCGACACACATGCCGCCGCCGTGTTTCTGGCTGGCGAGCGCGCGATCAAGATCAAGCGGGCGGTAAAATTTCCGTTTCTAGATTTCTCGACATTGGGGAAACGCAAGGCGGCCTGCGAGGCGGAGATCGAAATCAACCGCCGCTTCGCCCCCGCCCTCTATCGCGGCGTGGTCGCCATCACGAAGGATGACAGCGGCCGGCTCTCGCTCGGCGGCGCGGGCGAGCCGGTGGAATGGGCGGTGGAGATGCGCCGCTTCGACGAGAATGCGACGCTCGACCGTCTGGCGGACCGCAAGGAGATCGATGCCGGGCTCGCCGACGCGCTCGGGCGCGCGGTCGCGGCTGCCCATGCCGCAGCGCCGGCGGTGGAGGCCGCGCCCTGGATCGCCGCCCTCGGCGACTATATCGCGCAGAACGAGCGCGCCTTCCGCGAGCGGCCCGACATTTTTCCGCCCGGCCCGATCGACGACCTCACCGCGCGCGCGCGCCGAAAGCTCACCGACGTCACCGCGCTGCTGCACGCGCGCGGAGCGCGCGGCCTGATCCGCCGCGGGCACGGTGACATGCATCTCGGCAACATAGTATTGATCGACGGCCGGCCGGTGCTGTTCGACGCGCTCGAATTCAACGCGCTCGTGGCGTCCGGCGACGTGCTCTACGACCTCGCCTTCCTGCTGATGGACCTGGTCGAGCGCGCCCTGCCGGCGGCCGCCAGCATCGCGTTCAACCGCTATCTCGCCGAGACCGGCCGGCCCGAGGATTATGATGCGCTCGCGGCCTTGCCGCTCTTCCTGTCGCTGCGCGCGGCGATCCGCGCCAAGGTGACGGCGGCGAAACCCGCAGCCGCCGGCAGCACACAGGCGCAGGCGATCGCCCGCTCGGCGCGCACCTATTTCGACTGGGCGGTGCGTTTTCTTGCACCCTGCACGCCGACCCTGATCGCGGTCGGCGGCCTGTCCGGCACCGGGAAATCCGTGCTCGCGCGGGCGCTCGCTCCATTCGTTGCGCCCGCGCCCGGCGCGGTGTTGCTGCGCTCGGACGTCGTGCGCAAGACGCTGCACGGGCGGCAGGAGACCGAACGCCTGCCCGGGGAGGCATACCGGCCGGAGGCGACGCGCGCCGTCTACGCGACGCTGATCGAACGCGCGACGCGCATTCTCGCCGCCGGCCATTCCACCATCGCCGATGCGGTTTACGCCACCGAAGCCGAACGCCATGCGATCGAGAGCGTCGCGCACAACGCAGGCGCGGCCTTCCACGGGCTGTTCCTGACCGCCGACCTGAAGACGCGCATCGCGCGCGTCGGCGCGCGCACGGCCGATGCGTCGGATGCCGATGCCGCGGTCGCGCATCGTCAGGAAAGCTACAGGCTCGGCACGATCGGCTGGACCGAAGTCGACGCATCCGGCACGCCGGAGGAGACATTAGCCAAAGCGCGCACGGCGCTCGGCCTGAAACCGGACTAGAGACCCGCCGCGCGCACCGCAATCGCGACCGCAAGGCCAAGGCCGAGCGCGATGAATTCGTTGCGCCGCACGAACATCGACAGCACCACCGCGCCGACTGCCAGAAACGCTGCCGGCCCGCTCGACGCCATCACCGGCAGCACGATGGCCGCGACCACCGATCCCGGCAGCGCTTCGAGCATGCGGCGCGCGCGGCCGGTCAGAGTCACGCGGCCCATGAGCCAGAAGCCGCCGACCCGCATGCCATAGGTCATCAGCGCCATGCCAGCGATGGCGAGCAGCGGAGCATGCGGAAACGTCTCACCGGCGGTCATCGATGAAGCCTCCGGCAATGGCTCCCGACAGGGAACCGGCGATCATGAACCAGTAACCGGGCACGAGCGCCTGCACGAGGAGCGCGACGAAGCCAGCCACCGCCCACGGCACCGCATGGCGCGGTCCGCGCCATAGCGGCACCAGCATGGCGACGAAGAACATCGGCAGGATCAGGTCGACGCCGAAGCGGCGCGGATCGGCGATCAGCGCGCCCGCGACATAACCGAGCATGGTGACCGGCACCCAAATGATCCAGAGCGCGATCGAGGAACCGAGCAGCACGGAGGCGTCACTGCCGCCTTCGGCGCGGTGGCGGATCGAGATCAGCCAGCTTGCGTCGGTATTCATCAGCAGCACGGGATAGACCTGCGCCGCCGGCAGGGGTCCGAGCCACGGCCGCAGCGAAGCACCCATCAGCAGCATGCGCATGTTGACGACGCCGGTGACGAGCGCGAGCGTGGCGATCGTGCCGAAGGTCAGCGGGTCCTTCCAGATTTCCATCGCCACGAGCTGCGAGGCACCGGCAAACACGAAGGCGCTCATCAGCGCGGCGTCAGTCAGCGACAGTCCCTTCTGTGCGGCCACCGTTCCGAACGCGGCTCCGAAAACGGCCGAGCCGGGCAGCAGCGGCAACGCATAGCGCATGCCGAGCCACAGGCCGGCAATGCTCCAATAGGGCGCGCCAGCGCCTCTGGCGGTTTCGCTATGCATGGAATTCATGGCATCCAACGGGCCGGGAGCACTAGCAAAGCAGCGCAAGCTGGGCAATGTTGGACGCACGTTCCGCCCCTCGTTCCCCCGGATCCCACCGATGTTCTCCGACCGCCGGCATATCGCGGTGTCGTTCGCCGCCGCCGGCGCCTTCCTCAATCTCTATGCGCCGCAGGCCGTGCTGCCGCTGCTCGCCGACGAATTCGGCGCCAGCGCGGCCGAGATCGCGATGATCATGTCGGCATCGACGTTCGCGGTCGCCTTCACTGCGCCGTTTACCGGCGTGATCGCCGACGTGGTCGGGCGCAAGCGCGTGATCGCGGCCGCGCTCGCCGCCCTCGTCATCCCGACGGTGATGATCGCGTTCGTCTCGAGCCTCGATGCGCTCGTGTTCTGGCGCTTCATGCAGGGCCTCGCGCTGCCGCCGATCTTCGCCGTCACGGTCGCCTATATCGGCGGCGAATGGCCGGCGGACGAGGCGACCGGCGTGACCGGGCTCTATACCGCAGCGGCCGGCCTCGGCGGCTTTCTCGGGCGGCTGCTCACCGGCCTCTTGGCGGAGCCGATCGGCTGGCGCAATGCGTTCCTGGTCGATGCCGGGCTGACCGCGCTGTGCGCGATCGGCGTCGTGACGCTGCTGCCGCGCGAAAAGCATTTCGTGCGCGCGACCAACCTGCTGGCCTCGCTGCGGCAGATGCTCGCGCACCTGCGCAACCCGCGCCTGCTCGCGACCTTTGCGGTCGGCTTCGGCGTGCTGTTCAATTTCATCGCCATCTTCACGTTTGTCAGCTTCCATCTCGCCGCCCCGCCCTACAATCTGTCGGCGGCCGCGCTCGGGCTGATCTTCACGGTCTATCTGCTCGGCACCTTCACGACGCCGCTTGTCGGGCGGGCGGTGGCGCGTTTCGGACGCCGCCAGGTCGTGGTCGGCGCGCTGGCGGTGTGGGCGGGCGGCGTGCTGCTGACGCTCGTGCCGTCCCTGCCGGCGATCATCGCGGGGCTTGCGCTGGCGGCGGCGAGCGGCTTCTTCGTGCAGGCCTGCTCGCAAAGCTATGTCGCCACGCGCGCGCAGACCGGAATTTCCTCGGCCATCGGGCTCTATGTCACGGCTTTCTATATCGGCGGCAGCGCGGGCGCGATCGTGCCCGGCTTCGGCTGGCAATCGGGCGGCTGGGCGGCGACGGCCGCTTTCGTGCTTGTGATGCAGGCCGCGATGGCCCTGACCGTGTGGCTGGCATGGCCGCAGGAACGCCGATAATATCGGCGCCCGAAAGGGAGGCGCGGATGCGGCCGGCATCGCTGACCATGCTGGGTCTCGTCATTCTGGCGCTGAGCGCCGCGTCCACGCCGGCGCAGGAGAAGAGTTCGCCGCTGCCTTCGTACATGCCGCTCGGCAAGGAAGTCTGCTACGGCCGCACCTACGACAGGAACCATCTCGCGAGCCATCCCAGACAGCGCGTGACGAGCTTCCACCTGTTCCGCGACTTCACGCCCGACGAGAGCGCGGAATCGCCCTCCTACTCGGCCGGTAACCTGCGCGAGGCCGACGGCGACGGCGGCATCATCGTGTCCGCCTATGTGCGCTTCCGCAACCGGCCGGGGATATTCTGGAACGGCCTGAACTGCACGCGCACCGAATCCGGCACGGTCCGCTGCGGCATCGATTGCGACGGCGGCGGCTTTGCGCTCAGGGGCCGCGGCGAGACGCTGCTGGTGGAGAACGAGGGCTTCGTGGTGGTCGGCGGCTGCGGCGCGAGCGAGGAGGATTCCGCGCAGGCCGATTTCGTCGCCCCCGGCGCCGACGACAAGGTGTTCCGGCTCGATCCGAAGCCGGTTGCCGAATGCCGCGCGCTCGAAGACGCGCGCCGGCCGGCCTGGGCGAAGCTCGGCGCGCCGCTGCGCGTGCGCCTCGACACCAGCGATCCGGTCTGCTTCGCGCGCCATTACGACGACGCGCATCTGGCGAAGCATCCCCGGCAGACGGTCCGCCGCATCGCGGTCCGCAAGGCCGCCGGCAAGCGGCTCGATCCCGGCGAATTCCCCTCCTACGAACTGACATTCCGGATCGAACTGAAGAGCGGCGGCCACTTCGAACGGAAGATCGCCTGTCACGCCGAACAATACGCCTTCCTATGCACGAACGACACGGCGACCGACGGCCCGCGCGAATTCTTTCTCTCGCGCGCGGGCGACGGCCACGTTATGCTGCGCGACCGGCGCGGCGTCATGCAGACGATGTTCGACACGACGCTCGGCAGCGACGACCGCCTGTTCAGGCTCGAGCAGACGTCCGACGGCGCCTGCAATTTCTAGAGCCTTTCCTGCTGTGATGGAATCAAAGCAGGGGCTCCAGCTTTTTGTTTTGACGCGTTTTCTTCGCGCGAACCGGTACCCACTTCGCTCGAAAACGCTTTAAGCGAATGCGCGGGGCAAAGGATTTGCCCCGCCGATAACTTCAGTGGGCCGCCGACCAGGCCGGCGGACGCCGCACGAGCCACGGTCCGTAAACGGCGGCAAAGCCGCCGAAGGCCGCCACCCACAGCGTGGCGGCGAGATAGAGAGATGTCATGTCGCCGGTGCAGGCCGACACGATCCGCAGCACGGCCGCGGCGAAGGCGAACGCATAGATCGCCTGCGTCGCCGGCGTCGCGGCAAGCGCGCGGCCGGTATGGCCGAGACTGGCGCGCGTCATGACCGCAAGCGTCATCATCCCGATGGCGCCCGCGCTCCAGGCATGCAGGCCCGCGTTCGGCGGAACATGATCGGGCCACAGGCCCGACAGGGCCGTCAGCAGGAAACCGAGAGGCACGAACGCATAGCCGACATGCAGGACGAGCACGAGCCGGTCGGCGAAAGTGCGGTCGCCCGCCCAGCGCACAAGCCGGTAAGCCTGCAGCAGACCGGTGGCGAGGAGGACAAACGGCGTTGCGGCGAAAGCGGGCGCGAAGACCCACAACGCAAGCGCGAGCGCAGAGGCGACGACGCAGAGCCCGTCGTAGCGGCTGAACGGCTGCGGCAGGCGTCCGGGATTTTGCCGCACCAGCCAGTTGCGCGTGAAGCTCGGTATGATGCGCCCGCCGATCAGCGTGATCAAAAGGACGATCGCGGCAATGCCGAGATGCAGCCCATAGGTCGACGCGCCGGTGCGGATCACCTCCACGTGGAAGACGATGTTGCCAGCGATCAGCACGCCGAGCACGCCGAGCACGCGCAGATTGCGCCAGTTGCGGCCGGCCACGATCTCGCGCATCGCGACGAGCGCCAGCAGAACCAGAAAAGCGGTGTCGATCGTGGCGGCAACGCCGAGCCCGACCCGGGTCGAGCAGAAGATCGCGATCCGTCCGGCAAGCCAGAGCGCCGCGAGCCCCGCGAGCGGCAGGCCGCATACGGGCAGACGGCCGGTCCAGTTCGGAATCGCGGTCAGCAGGAAGCCCGCGATCACCGCGCTGCCATAGCCATAGATCATTTCGTGGCCGTGCCAGTCGGTCGCGGCCAGCGCCGTCGGCACGGTCAATGCGCCGACATATTGTGGAATCCACAGAAGGATCGACAGCGCCGCCCATGCGGCGCCTCCGAGAAAGAACGGACGGAATCCGTAAGAGAACAGCGCCGGACCGCAATATTCGCGGCGGCGCGCAAGCGCCGCAGGTATGGACATCATCACTCCCTTTCGCCGCAAGAGACGTCAGAAGTCATTGCACGCTGCCCATTGGCGGACGCGAACGCTTTGACCTAAGTCATGCGTATCAGCACAAACAAAAACGCCCGCCATGTGGCGGGCGTTTCCGGTCGTTCAACCTTCGTTCAAGACGGCTGCGGTTCCAGCCCGCCCGGTTCCGGACGCGGACGGCCGCGGCCGGTGGTCGGCACCGCCGAAGAACGCGGCGCCTGCGGCTCGATCACCGATTCACGGTTCGGCTTCTTACCGTCGAGCAGGTCCTTGATCTCGTCGCCGGAGAGCGTTTCGAACTCAAGCAGGCCCTTGGCGAGCGTTTCAAGGTCCTCGCGCTTCTCGTCGAGAATCTGGCGCGCTTCCGAATGCCCGGCCTCAACCAGCCGGCGAACCTCGGCGTCGATCTTCTGGGCGGTCGCCTCCGAGATATTCTGTTGACGCGCAACAGACATGCCCAAAAACACCTCGTCCTGGTTCTCGCCATAGGCCACCGCGCCGAGTTCCGGCGAGAAGCCCCAGCGCGTGACCATCATGCGGGCCAGGCGCGTGGCCTGCTCGATGTCGCTCTGTGCGCCCGACGTCACCTTGTCCTGGCCGAAGATCATCTCTTCGGCGACGCGGCCGCCCATCATGATCGCAAGCCGCGAGGTCATCTGCTCGAAGCTCATCGACAGCTTGTCGCGCTCGGGCAGTTGCATGACCATACCGAGCGCGCGGCCGCGCGGAATGATGGTCGCCTTATGCACCGGATCGGTCGCCTTGACGTTGAGGGCGACGATGGCATGGCCGCCCTCGTGATAGGCGGTCAGCATCTTCTCTTCCTCGGTCATGACGAGCGACTTGCGCTCGGCGCCCATCATCACCTTGTCTTTGGCGTCCTCGAACTCGATCTGCGTCACCATGCGCTTGTTGCGCCGCGCCGCCATCAGCGCCGCCTCGTTGACGAGGTTCATCAGGTCGGCGCCCGAGAAGCCGGGCGTACCGCGCGCGATGGTCTTGAGATTCACGTCCGGCGCCAGCGGCACCTTGCGCACGTGCACTTTCAGGATCTGCTCGCGGCCGACCACGTCCGGATTGGGCACGATGACCTGACGGTCGAAGCGGCCCGGACGCAGCAGCGCCGGATCGAGCACGTCGGGACGGTTAGTGGCGGCGATCAGGATGATGCCCTCGTTCGCCTCGAAGCCGTCCATCTCGACGAGCAGCTGGTTGAGCGTCTGTTCGCGCTCGTCGTTGCCGCCGCCGAGGCCGGCGCCGCGATGGCGGCCGACCGCGTCGATTTCGTCGATGAAGATGATGCAGGGCGCGTTCTTCTTGGCCTGCTCGAACATGTCGCGCACGCGGCTCGCGCCGACGCCGACGAACATCTCGACGAAGTCGGAGCCCGAAATGGTGAAGAACGGCACGTTCGCCTCGCCCGCGATCGCGCGCGCCAGCAGCGTCTTGCCGGTGCCGGGAGGGCCGACCAGGAGCACGCCGCGCGGAATGCGTCCGCCCAGGCGCTGGAACTTGCCGGGATCACGCAGGAACTCGACGATCTCCTGCAGATCGAGCTTAGCCTCGTCGACGCCGGCCACGTCTTCGAAGGTCACGCGGCCGTGCGCCTCGGTCAGCAGCTTGGCGCGCGATTTGCCGAAGCCCATCGCCTTGCCGGCACCGCCCTGCATCTGGCGGCTGAGGAAAATCCACACGCCGATGAGCGCGATGAAGGGCAGCCACGAGACGAGCAGCGACACGAACCACGGCACATTGTCGCCGGGCGGGCGCGCGGTGATGGAGACGCCCTTGCCGTAGAGACGCTGGATCAGGCTCGGATCGTTGGGGGCGTAAGTATTGAACGGCCGGCCGTCGGTGAACGCGCCGTGGATTTCCGGACCCTGGATCACGACGTCGCGCACCCGGCCCTGATCGACCTCGGTCAGGAGCTGGGAGAACGAGATGTCCTGCGTGGGGGTACGCTGGGTCGGATTCTGGAACAGCGTGAACAGCGCCAGCAGCAACAGGACGATGATCACCCACAGGGCGAAATTACGAAGATTAGCGTTCATCCGGTGTCCTCTGCGCCCGTTCAATCGCGGGGCGAATGCCGAAAAATACCCGACCCGGCGGGCGCAAGCGCCCCCGTCCCGTTAACGAATGTAGGTTCGGCGTCCCCCCGAGGGAATAGTCCATTTTAATCATTTTACCCCGACCTCGTGCGGCCGTTTGAACCAGTTTGTCCCTTGGTTAAGGCCGAAATTCGACCCCCTCCGGCCGCCCGGCGCGGGGGCGCGCGCTCGACCAGAACCAGGCTTCCCCGGCAGGCAACCGCTGCCCCGGCCAGGGTGCGGCGAACCGGCGATCCCGTCCGCGCATGCTCGCGGACAAGGGCGTGCAGGTTTTCGAGTTTCGCAAGCTCGACCGGACCCTCGTCGCCCAGTTCGGCGACGGCACGCCCCAGAAGGCGCAGACCGATCTCCTCCGGCAGGGCGGCAAATCCCGCGGCATCGAGGGCAATGCCGGCGCCCGCCGGCTCGCGCCGGACCGCAAGCTGCGCGGATGCCGCATCCACCGCGCGTTCAAGCGCGGTCTCCGCGCGCCGCACCCGCCGCGCGAGCACGGCAAGACGCTCCGCCGTCAGCCCTTCGCGCGCCAGCGCCGGCAGGATCGTGCGCAGGCGCGCACGCGTAAAGCGTGGATCGCGGTTCGAGGGGTCGTCGGCATAGGCGATGCGCGCGCGCCGCAGCGTGGCGATCAGCCGCGCCTTGGATACCGCAAGCAGCGGACGCACGACCGTGATGCCGAACAGCGCGTTCTCGCGCGTCATGGCGGCAAGGCCGGACAGGCCGCTGCCGCGCGCAAGACGCAGCAACACGGTCTCGGCCTGGTCGTCGAGCGTATGGGCGGTGAGCACATGACGCGCGCCGGCTTTTGCGGCTTCCGCCGCAAGCAGACGGTAACGGGCGTGGCGTGCGGCCTCCTGCAATCCGGTGCGCGGCTTTTTGCCGGTCCAGCGCACGGTGCGGTGCGTGACGCCGAACTTGCGCGCAAGCGCGCCGATCGCCTTCGCCTCGGCCGCCGATTGCGCGCGCAGGCCATGATCGACGGTGACCGCGACGAGCTTCGGCCCGGATGCGCGCGCAGTTCGCCAGCGCGCGGCGAGCATCATGAGCGCGGTCGAATCCGGACCGCCGGATACGGCAAGGATCAGCGCGGAGGCTTCGGCAAGACCGGCAAACAGCCGTTCGTCTTCGGTCGGGGCAAGCGGCAGGACCGGCTCAGCAGCGCACACGCTTCATTTCCCGCTCGACGCCCTGCTTGACCGAAAGGCTCGCGCGCGGATATTTGCGCCCGATCTCGGCGAAGGACGCGCAGGACATCTCCTTCTGGCCGAGCGCGGCGAGCGACTGGCCGAGGCGAAGCAGCGCGTCGGGCGCCTTGGCGACGGTTTCGTATTTCGTCGTCACTGTCAGGAAGGCTTCGGCGGCGTCCTGATAGCGCTGGCGCTGGAACAGGCTCTCGCCGAGAAAGAAATGCGCGTCAGGCGCGAGGCGGTCGTTCGGATAGCGGCGCACGAATTCGCGGAAGCTGCTTTCGGCCGTCGCGAAGTCCTTGCGCTGCAGATAGCCGTAGCCGACCTCGAACTCGTCCCTCGGGCTTTGCGGAGCGGGACCGAGCGACGCCATGGGACCGGGCGCGCTCCCCTGCGGCGGGGCGCCGGCGGGATTTTGCGCCAGCGTGGACAGATCGAGCGGCGAGCCGGGCGCGCGCGCGCCGCGCGTCTCAACCGGCGCTCCCTCTTCCTGCATGATCGGACCGGGTTGTGCGGACGGCTGTCCGGGCGGCAACGCGCCGAGCGTGCGGGGCGCGCCGGGCGCATTCGGATTGGCGGCGGGATCGAAAGCGTCGCCGCGGCGGCCGGGCGCGACCGGGCGCACCGGGCTCGGGCCTGCCGAGGGATCGGCGGCCGGCGGCATGGTCGCCTGGCCCTGCGGACGGGCAGGCGCGGCCGGCTGCGCCGGCGTTCCCGCGCGCAGGGCGGACGCGCCGCCGAGTTGCTGAAAGCGGAACTCGTTGTCCTCCTGCATGCGGCGCAATTGCTGCTCGAGCTGCTGATTGCGGAACTGAAGCTGCTCGAGCTGGCCGGTCAGCATGCGCATCTGGTTCTCGATCTGCTCGAGGCGCACGACGACGTCGGAGGCCGACATCTGGGCCGCTGCCGGCATCGAACCGGCGGCGCAGACTGCGAGAGTGGCCAGCAGGGCGGCCGGGAAACGAAGACGCATTGTACACATGGGATATGGCGGCGAATCTGGCGGCTCTGGATCGGGCCGCTTCCGGCCCGGGCGATCGCAGAATTTTAGCATCGTGCGAGCCTGCGTCCAAATTGTGACTGGCGGCCGCCCGCGCGCGCGGGCGGCCGCAAACGCAGACCGGCGCCTCACGGCGCCGGTGAACGAAAATGCTGCAGCCCGTGGCGGACGCGCATCACGAACTGGCGTTGAGCACGGTGACCGCGCGGCGGTTCTGCGACCAGCAGGATATGTCGTTGCAGACCGCGACCGGGCGCTCCTTGCCGTAGGAGATCGTGCGCATGCGGCCCGGATTGACCCCGCGCGAGGTCATATATTCGCGCACCGCCTGCGCGCGCCGGCTGCCGAGGCCGATATTGTATTCGCGCGTGCCGCGCTCGTCGGCGTGCCCTTCGATCGTGAAGGAATACTGGCTGTACTGGTTCAGCCACTGCGCCTGCTTGTCGAGCGTGGCGATCGCCTGCGGGCTCAGCGTCGAGGAATCGGATTCGAAGAACACGCGGTCGCCGACATTGACCACGAAATCCTGCTGGCTGCCGGGCGCGGCAACGCCGGCCGCACCGGTCTGGTTGGCCGTATTCTGCGCGCACGCGGACAGCGCGAGCGCGCCAACGAGAAGAGCCGCGAAACGGGCGGCGCGGATGACATTACTGACAGGCATCTTTCCGGTGCCTCCATTTTCACGTCGTTACCGGAGCATGCTTCCGGTCTAACCGCCGATCGTTAAGCGAACGTTCCGTCAACCTTGATCGTCCCTTGCAGGACCGCGGAAAAGGCCGGTCTTTCCGGAAACCTTTTCGTAACGGTTAACGCACGGTAAACGCCACACCGATGTGGCGGTAATAGGGTCACGACAACAAAGGCGACCAGGCCGGATCGGAGGCGAAGCTCGGCGTCGGCACGCGCTGCTCGTTGCGGCCGGTGATATCCACCGTATAGAGCGCGGGACCCTGGCCGGGATCGCGGAAGAACATGATCACGCGTCCGTTGGGGGCGAATGTCGGCCCCTCGTTGTGGAAGCCTTCGGTCAGGAGACGCTCGCCGGTGCCGTCCGGCTTCATGATGCCGATGCCGAAGCGGCCCTGCCCGATCTTCGTGAACGCGATGAAGTCGCCGCGCGGCGACCAGACCGGCGTCGAATAGGAGCCCTCGCCGAAGCTGATGCGCTGGGCGGCGCCGCCGCTCGCGCTCATGACATAGATCTGCTGCGAGCCGCCGCGATCGGATTCGAAGCACACGCGCGCCCCGTCCGGCGAATAGGACGGCGAGGTGTCGATGGCCGGCGTCTGGGTGAGCCGCATCGTCTGCTTGGAGCGCAGGTCCATCACGAACAGATTGGAGGCGGCACCCTGCTGCAGGCTCATGATCACGCGCTGGCCGTCCGGCGAAAAGCGCGGCGCGAACGTCATGCCCGGGAAATTGCCGACGATCTCGCGCTGGCCGGTTTCGATATTGAGCAGATAGACGCGCGGGTCGCCCTGGCCGAACGACATGTAGGTGATTTCCTGCGTCGTCGGCGAGAAGCGCGGCGTGAGCACGAGCTCGTCGCCGCGCGTCAGGTAGCGCACGTTGGCGCCGTCCTGGTCCATGATGGTCAGGCGCTTGACGCGCCGCTCGCGCGGGCCGGATTCGTCCACGAACACGATACGCGTGTCGAAATAGCCCTTCTCGCCGGTAAGCCGCTCATAGATCGCGTCGGAGATGATGTGTCCGATGCGTCGCCAGTTGTCCGGCGTCGTGAAATATTGCTGGCCCGCCTGTTGCTGGCCGGCGAACACGTCCCACAGCCGGAACTCCGCCTTCAGCCGGCCGTCGGGCTGACGGGTGACGCGGCCGGTGACCAGCGCCTGCGCATTGATCGCGCGCCAGTCGGGAAAACGCGGCACGGCGTCGGGGTTCGAGATTTTCTCGATATAGGCAGCCGGATCGATGGGGGCGAACAGGCCGGAGCGGCGCAGATTAGCAGTGATGATCTGGGTGACGTTGCGCGCCACCTCCACGTCGCCCTGCGCGCCGCCGGCGAAATCGGGCAGCGCGACCGGCATCGGCTGGATATTGCCCTGGGTCACGTCGATACGCAGCACCGCCGCGGCCGGACGCAGACCGGCGGCGGCGCCGAATGCGGCGCCCGCGCCCAGCGTCAGGATGCGCCGCCGCGTCAGGCGCGCCGAATGGCCGTTCGAATGCTCGATCATGGTGTGATTGTCTCAGAACAGGGGGGCGAATATCAACCGCGGAACATATCGCGCGGATCGAAGGTGATTTCCATGTCGCGCCAAGTCTCGTAGGTCTCCTGCCGCAACATGTCGAAGGGCTGGGCGCGGAAGACGGCGCGGATGGCACTGTCGCGCGCGGATTCGAACATCGTTCCGCGGCCGCTGGTGAGGACCGTCGGCGGGGCGGTGAGCCGGCCGTCGCGGCCGACCAGCACGCGGATACGGATGATCATCTCCCCGGCATTGATGATGCCGACCGGCGGATTCCAGAGCTGCATCAGGCGCGCGCGCAGGGCATCAAGCTCGCTCTGCGAGAGCTGCGGCGCATTCCCCGACGGCGCGCCGAGCGAAGGTGCGCGGTTGATCTCCTCGCCGGTGGCGGCGGTGCGCTGTGGGGTACGCTTGTCGAGCAGGGCCGCGACCTTGGCGGGATCGAATTTCGGCTGCGGCGTCGGCGGGCGCTTGCGCGGCGGCAGCGGCGTGGTCTCGGCCTTCTTCGGCTCCGGCTTCTCTTTCTTCTCTTCTTTCTTCAGCGCCTCGGCGATCGGATCGACCTTCGGCTCCGGCTTCTTGTCCGCCTTCTCGGGCTTCTTGTCCTCGGCGGGCGGCGGCGGCTCGGCGGTCGAGGCGGTGACGATTTCCTTCTTCTCGGTGATCTTCTCCGCCGGCTCGGGGGCGGGCTTCTTCTCGGCGACCTTCTCGACGAGCGGCTTCGGGGTCTCGGGCTTGGGTGCGTCCCTGGTGCCGGCCGTGAGCTTGGAGAAGTCCTGCTCCGAGATGAAATCGACCGGCACCGATTCCGCGGTCGCCGTCTCGAACGGCGACACGTTGAACGTCAGCATCCCCCACAGCAGGACGATCGCGTGGAGCACCGCCGATATGGCCAGACCCTTCCTCATCGCTCCGTTCAGGAACCCTGCTCGACCTCGGTGACCAGCGCCACGCGCTTGAAGCCGGCGGCGGAAAGCCGTCCCATCACCCGCATCACGGTACCGTAATCGACCTTCTTGTCGCCGCGCACATAGATGCGCTCATCGAAACCGCCGCGCGCGTCGGTGACGGCCTTGAGCTTTGGCACCAGCTCGTCGAGCGCGATCTCGGTATTCTGCAGGAACACCTTGCCCTTGTCGTCGACCGAAATGGCAAGCGGCTCCTTGTCCTGGTCGAGACTCTTGGCCTGGGTCTGCGGCAGATCGATCGGCACGCCGACGGTGAGCAACGGGGCCGACACCATGAAGATGATGAGCAGCACCAGCATGACGTCAACCATCGGGGTGACGTTGATCTCGGCCATGACCGGCCGGCGTCCGTGCCGGCGCCTGCCAGACCCCCCGCCTTGCGCACTGCCCGCCATGCCCATGCCGGCTCTCCTACCCGCGCTCGTCGATCTGGCGCGACAGGATGGCTGCGAATTCGTCCGCAAACCCTTCCAGCCGCGCGGCCTGCCGGTTCACCTCGGCGACGAACTTATTGTAGAAAATCGTCGCCGGGATGGCGGCAACGAGGCCGATTGCGGTCGCAAACAGCGCTTCGGCGATGCCGGGGGCCACCACCGCGAGCGAGGTGTTCTTGGAGGCGGCGATCGACTGGAAGCTGTTCATGATGCCCCAGACGGTGCCGAACAGGCCGACGAACGGCCCGGCCGAACCGACGGTCGCAAGCACCAGAAGCCGCCGCTCCAGACGCTCGATCTCGCGCGCGATGGTGACGTCCATCACCTTCTCGATGCGCATCTGCAGGCCGGCGAAGGAGCGCGCCTGACCTTCGAAGCTGCGCTTCCATTCGCGCATGGCGGCCACGAACAGGGCGGCCATCGAATGGGTCGGCCGCGACGACAGCGAACGGTAGAGTTCCTCCAGCGACTGCCCCGACCAGAAGGAATTCTCGAAACGATCCATGGCGCGCTTGGTGCGCGCATAGAGGATGGTCTTGTCGATCGCGATCGCCCAGACCCAGATCGAGCAGGCGAGCAGTCCGAGCATGACCGACTTCACCACCCAGTGGGCCTGCAGGAACAGACCCCAGATCGACAGGTCGGGTGAGACCGCCGGCACAAGTTCGGCAGGAGTCATAAACAGGTCCTCTTCAGGCTCCGATCACTGACTGCAAGGCCACGGGGGCGCCGTCGCTGGACCGGAAACGGGTCAAAGGCGGGCACACACACCTCGCCCGGATCGGAGTTTTCAAGGGAATTTCTGACCGCCCACCACGGCAAGGTACGAAATCCCCCGAAACGTGTCCAAACTAGGGCACCTGGCGGCTGATACGCCGCTAACCAGCGGTGATTATCGTTAAGGAAACGTTACGCCGCCGTTGGCGGGCGGCTCCGCCGACGGGCCATACCGGCGGCGCTGCTATAGTCGTTGGCAGATCACACCGCTGATTCGAGCCGCCGTTGCTGCCTCTCTCCGCCCTCATCCTCCTTGCCACCAACCTGATCCCGCTGGCCGGCGTTGCGTTCTGGAGCTGGGACATATTCCTGCTGCTGATCCTCTACTGGTTCGAGACCGCGATCGTCGGCTTCTGGATGGCGATACGCTCCCTGCGCGAACCGCCCGACGGCAAGGGGCGCGCAGCGGTTGCAGCGAACATTCTCTTTTTCACCGCCCATGGCGGCCTGTTCATGACGGTTCACATGGTGTTCCTGTGGACCCTGTTCTCCGGCACCTGGCCGCAGCGCATCCACAATCCGGACGATTTCGTGCGCCTGATCGTTATCGGCAGCGGGCTGTGGCTGCCGATGATCGCCATGTTCATCGGCCGCGGCGTCACGACGCTGCTCGACATGCGCAGGCTGCAGGCCTGGTTCACCGGTGAGGCCGTTCCGTACGAGACCGCGCGACGCGACAGCGGCATTCACGCCTTCTATGCGCGCATCGTCACCATGCATCTGACCATTCTGACCGGCGCGGCGCTGGCACAGAAGCTCGGCACCATCGCGCCGCTGATCATCCTGATCGGACTGAAAATCGCGATCGACCTCGGGTTCGATTTCTTCTCGCGCCGGCAATGACGGCCGCGGCCGCCCGGCGCGGCGTCAACCTTCGCCCGCCGCGTCCTGGTCGGCCTTCATCGCGATGCGCAGCGGCCGGGGGATCGGCCGCGCCCGCCCGCCCGAGACGAACGCCACGCGCACCTGCGCCTCGACCAGAAGCTCGTCGTCGCGCATCACGCGCTGGCGGATCGTGACCGAGGCGCCCTTGACCTCGACCGGTTCGCTGACGACGTGGAGGATGTCGTCCATGCGCGCGGGCTTGCGGAAGTCGATGCCCATCGCGCGCACGACGAAGGCGAAGCCCGGCGCCTCCTTTTCGGTCTGCTCGAACAGCGCGCGATGGTCGGCGCCGATCAGGCGCAGATAATTGGTGCGCCCGCGCTCCATGTAGCGCAGGTAATTGGCATGATAGACGATGCCGGTGAAATCGGTGTCCTCGTAATAGACGCGCACGACCTGGGTGTGGCGGCCGTCGCGAAGCTCGCCGTCGAGAGAGAAATGCAAAGCCCGCCCCGCCGCTTTACCCCGCCCGCGCCATAGGCGGCGACGGCTTCGGGATATCTTGTTTCCACTCCTTGGCGGACTCGATCCAGGATCTGATCGCTTCCTGTACGTTGCGTAGCGCTTCCTCGGGAGTTTCTCCGTCGGACATGCAGCCCGGCAAATCCGGAACAAGCGCCAGATAGCCACCGCCATCGCTCTCGGCCAGCCGCTCGATGCGGACTGCGTATTCCAGTTTCATTGTTTTCTCCGTGAGCTTCAATATAGCGCACGAGCTTACGAATGTAGACCGGCTTGATCGGCCGGCGCGCCGGAATCGTCGATATCTCGCGGGCCGCCGGGTGTTTTGCGTGGCAGTGTGAGGTGCCGCTCCCGAGGCGGAACAGAAGACCATATTCGCGGCACACTGCTTCCACACCCTGAATACTCCAGTCGCCGGCCGGATTGTTGCGCATCCGCGCCAGCAGATCGGAGGCCATCAATCATCCTCCTGCGCATCGAACATCTGGAACTGCCCGGGATCGCGCGCGGGCTCGGCCAAGCCGAGATGGCGGAACGCATGCGGCGTCAGCAGGCGTCCGCGCGGGGTGCGCTGCACGAAGCCTTGCTGGATCAGATACGGCTCGATGATGTCCTCGATCGCGTCGCGCGGCTCCGACAGGGCGGCCGCGATCGTCTCGACGCCGACCGGCCCGCCGCCGTAATTGAGCGCGATCGTCGTCAGATAGCGCCGGTCCATGGCGTCGAGCCCGGCGGCATCGACCTCCAGCGCGCCGAGCGCCTTGTCGGCGATCGCGCGGTCGATCGGTCTGTTGCCTTCGACATGCGCGAAGTCACGCAGCCGGCGCAGCAGGCGGCCGGCGATGCGCGGGGTGCCGCGCGCGCGGCGGGCGATCTCGTTGGCCCCGTCCTTGGTGATCTTGACGCCGAGCACGCGCGCGCCGCGGGTGACGATCTCCTCCAGCTCGCTCTCGGTATAGAAATTCAGCCGCACCGGAATGCCGAAACGGTCGCGCAGCGGATTAGTCAGAAGGCCGGCGCGCGTCGTCGCCCCGACCAGGGTGAAGCGCGCCAGATCGATCTTGACCGAACGCGCCGCCGGCCCCTCGCCGATGATCAGATCGAGCTGGAAATCCTCCATCGCCGGATAGAGGATTTCCTCGACCGCCGGATTGAGCCGGTGAATCTCGTCGATGAACAGGACGTCGCGGTCTTCGAGATTGGTGAGCAGCGCCGCGAGGTCGCCGGCCTTGGCGATCACCGGCCCCGACGTCGCGCGGAAATTCGCGCCGAGCTCGCGCGCGACGATCTGCGCCAGCGTGGTCTTGCCGAGGCCGGGCGGCCCCACGAACAGGACGTGATCGAGCGACTCTTTCCGTTCGCGCGCGGCGCGGATGAAGACCTCCAGATTGGCGCGCGCCTTTTCCTGGCCGATGAAATCGGCAAGGCGCTGCGGACGCAGCGAAGCGTCGGTGCCGTCATCGTCGCGGCGTTCGGCAGACAGGAGCGTGCGCGCAGGGCTCACCGGCAATCTCCGTTCATCCGGTCCCGCGATTATACTTGTTCGGCAGCAATTCTCCGACGGTGGTGACCACCGGCCCGTCCGGCCCCGGAACGATGACGTGCGCCTTGGGGTCGTAGTCGTAAATCAGCTCGCGGCAGATGCCGCAGGGCGAGACGACGCGGATGGTCTGGTCTCTTTCCGCCGGCTTGGGATGGCGGACCGCGACGATGGCCTCGATGCCCTTGTCGCCGGTCTCCGTGATCGCGCGGCCGATGGCGACGGCCTCCGCGCATACCGCGATGCGCCCGATATAGGCGTCGATATTGACGCCGGTCACGACGCGCCCGTCGCGCGTGCGCAGGGCCGCGCCGACCTCCTGCCAGTCGTTGCGATAGCGGCTCCTGATCGCCTCTGTGGCCGCATGCACGAGTGCCTGATCGCCGTCACTCAGTTCCGTCATTTACTTCGCCAGTTCCTTGAGGCCGAGCCGGATCAGGCTCGGCGTATTGGCATTCTCGCCGGCGCTGCGCGATGCCGCCGCAATCGCGGCCGCCGCCTGCGGCTGACCATAGCCGAGATTGACGAGGGCGGAGACCGCCTCGCGCACCGACTGCGGCGCCCTGTTGTCTTCGAGCGCGCCCGACAGGCGGATGACGGCGGGATCGACATCGGTGAACGCGGGCGCCTTGTCCTTCAGCTCGGTCACGATGCGCTCGGCCACCTTGGCGCCGACCCCCTGCGCGCGCGAGACCGCGGCGCGGTCGCGCGTGGCAATCGCGGTCGCAAGATCGGCAGGCGAGAGCGTGCCGAGCACCGACAGCGCGACCCTGGCGCCGACGCCCTGGACGGTCTGCAACAGGCGGAACCATTGCCGCTCGACATCGCCCGGAAAGCCGAACAGCCGGATCTGGTCCTCGCGCACATGGGTTTCGATCGACAACGTCACCGCCTCGCCCGGCGACGGCAGCGCCTGCAGCGTGCGCGCCGAGCAATGCACCTCATAGCCGACGCCCTGCACGTCGAGGATCACGTAATCCTCGCCGTACGAATCGACGATGCCCTTGAGCTTTCCGATCATGGCGCGTTGTTATCACGAGTCGGCGCAGGGCCGCACGCCGTCAGCCGCCGGCCAGAAGCATGCGCGCAAGCCGCGCGCTGGCCCGGTGATGCGCATGGGTCACCGCGATCGCGAGCGCATCGGCCGCGTCGTCGGAGCGCGGATCGGCCTTGGGCAGCAGCACGCCGATCATCATGCGGATCTGCGATTTTTCGCTGTGCCCCGCGCCGACGATCGTCTTCTTCACGAGGTTCGGCGCATATTCGGCGACGGGGAGCCCCGCCCGCGCGGGCACCAGCATGGCGATACCGCGCGCCTGCCCGAGCTTGAGCGTGGCGCTCGCATCCTTGCTTACGAACGTGGCCTCCACCGCCGCCTCGTCCGGGCAATGGTCGGTGAGCACCCGCGACAGCCCGTCATGAATGACGACCAGCCGCGCGGCGACATCGTCGCGATCGTTCGTCTCGACCGAGCCGCAGGCGACGAAGACGAGGCGGTTGCCCTCGCATTCGATCAGCCCCCAGCCGGTGCGGCGGAGGCCGGGATCGATGCCCAGGATGCGAATCGCGCGTCTGTCCACCCGGACTTGATAATCCCACCCGCCGCCGAGGGCTAGGCGGCCCGCGACCGCCGCTCGAAGGCCCCGCTCGCCAGTGCGACGCCGGCCGAGGTGGCCGCGATTCCCATCAGCGCTGCGCCGGAGGGCACCTCGCCCAGAAACACAATCGCCAGCATCGCCACGAGCGCAGGGATGAGCGCGGCGAACGCCGCCGCGCGCGACGCCCCGAGCCGCAGGATCGCAACCCCGAACAGCACGACCGCGACCACGCCGGACAGCCCGCCCTGCACGAGAGCCTGCACGGCCACCTCGCCGCCGCGGCCGTGCGCCAAAGCCTCGATCAGCGGCAGGACGCCGAACGGCAGCACAAGGATCGTCGACCAGGCGGCAATCACCGCAGCGCCTTCGACGGCCGACAGACCGCTGCGCCGGAAGGCGATGGTATAGATCGCCCAGAGCAGCGCCCCGGTCAGGACCAGCAAATGGCCGGGCCCCGTGGCCCCCGCGCCTAACGCGATCTCATGCCCGACGATGACCGCGATGCCGATAGCGATCAGTACGAACCCGGCCTTGCGCAACAGGCTCGGCCGCTCGCGATCGAGCCCATAGGCCATGACGGCGACAAAGAGCGGCATCGTGCCGGGCAAGAGCGGACCGACTTCCGCCGCCGGCGCAAACCGCAGGCCGAGCGTGACGATCAGGAAGAAAGGCACGCCCGAGCCCGCGACGATGGCGATCAGCACCCGGCGCGACATCCCGCGCGGCCACAACCCCGTACGCCACCAGACCGGCGCCAGCAGCAGTGCGGGAATGCCGAAGCGCAACAGCCCCACCACCGACACGTCGAGCCGCTGCGCCGCGTGCCGCGTCGCCACGACCCAGCCGGCCCAGATGAGAACGGTGGCAAGCGCGGAGGCGGAGCCGATCAGGATATTGCGGCGGGAAGCGAGGGCGGCGGGCGTGGGCATTTCCATCACCGCAATGGGCCAAAGCCCCTTCCGCATGTCAATTCCCGCACGGTCGCCGCGATCCGCCTGCGCCTTTTGCGCCGGAATGGTCTAGCATTCGGGTCTGGTATCCCGCCGTGATCGACAATCCCGACTTCCCGTCCGCCATCATCGAACTCGTCTCCGACCGCTGCTTCATCGCGGCGGCCGCAATCGCCGTCATTTCCGGAATCGTGCGCGGCTTCTCCGGCTTCGGTTCGGCGCTGATCTATATCCCGCTGATGGCCGCGGTCTACGAACCGCTCGCCGCCGCCGTCACGTTCGTGATGATCGATGTTGCGACCGGCATCGCCTTCATGCTCGGCATCTGGCGGCGCGCGGTCTGGCGCGAAGTGCTGCCGCTGGCCGCAAGCGCGATCCTCGCCGCGCAGTTCGGCGCGCTGATCCTGCAATATGCCGACCCGGTCGTGTTGCGCTGGGCGATCAGCGCGCTCGTCGGGCTGATCGTCGCGATCCTGGCGTCGGGCTGGCGCTATCACGGGCGCCCGCACCTGGCGGTGACGGTGGCGGTCGGCCTGTTCGCGGGCGTGCTCGGCGGCGCGGCGCAGATATCGGGGCCGCCGATCATCATCTACTGGCTCGGCAGCATGCAGGACGTGGCGATCGTGCGCGCCAACCTGATCGCGTATTTCGGGCTGTTCTCGGCCGGCTCCGTCATCACCTATGCGGCGCACGGGCTGATCACGGTCAAGCTCGTGGCGCTGTCGGTGCTGCTCGGCCCGATGCATGTGCTGTCGATGTGGGCCGGTTCGAAGACCTTCAGCCTCGCCTCCTCCGCGGCCTATCGGCGCGTGGCCTTCGTCATCATCGCCGCGTCCGCGATCGTCGCGATGCCGCTGTGGGGCCGGTTCATCCGGTGACGCTCGGGCGGTGGGTCAGGGGTTCTGTTCCTTGGCGCGCCTGAAGTCGGCCCGCTCCAGGAGATGCGAGGCCATAAGCCCCAGCAGCAGACCCCAGAACGGCGCGCCGATGCGAAAGATCGGGACGTCCGCTACCGTCACGAGGAAGCAGACGAGCGCGCCGAAACTAAACGCCCCGCGGAAGGAAATCTGGAACGCGCTCTGCAGCACGCGCAGCATCGCAAGGCCGGCCAATGTCGCGATGAAGGCCGGCGGCGTGGCGAGCAGAAGGCGCGTGAAGAACGGCGCCATCGCGCCGAAGCCAAGCGCGAGCAGCGCGACGGATAATGCCGCGGTATATTGACGGTCGCGCTCGCCCGCGCTTGCGAGAATGGCATTGACCGGCCCGGTCAGGCAGGTCGACACCGCGCCGAACAGCCCGGTCACCATCGCACCAAGCCCGCAGGCCACCGTGATCGCGTTGATCGGCGGACGATGGCCGCCCGCCGTCAGCACCGCGAAACCCTGTCCGTTCTGGACGACGAGGACGGTGATCGCCAGCGGCACCACCAGTTCGAACATCGCCGCCCATGAGAATTGCGGCACGAAGAATTGCGGATCGGCGAACGCAAACAGGACGCCGGCCGGCGGATTGAATTCGCCGCGCAGCCAGACGGCGACCGCGCCGACGATCAGCGCCCCGATCAGCGGCGGCAGCACGCGGCCCGCGCGCGCGACAGCCGACAGAAGGAAGAAGGCCGCCGCCATCGGCGCCGCGATCCACAGACCGTCGCGAAAGGCCAGCACGAGGTCGATGCCGAAGCGCAGGAACACGCCGGCGACCATCGCCATGACGATCGGCATCGGCACGGCTTCCATGGCGCGGCGCACCCAGCCGGTAAGGCCGAGCACGAACATCAACAGCCCGGTGGCGAGGAACGCGCCGACCACTTCGGGAAAGCTCAGATGCGAAGCGCGGGCCCCACCAGCACCGTGCCCGGAATGCTCCAGAAGAACACCAGCGGCTGCCGGTAGAGGAACGAGAAGACGATGGTGATGAAGGCGTTGATGAAGAAGGCCGCGAAAATCCACGACGCGATGGTGGATTCCGGCAGGCCGCCGCGCGAGCCGACCGACAGGATGATGGCCACCGGGCCGGACGCCGCAAACAAAAACCCGACGACGGCGCTCGCCGCATAAGCTCTTCCGAAATCGGCCAGCGGCCGCTCCGGCAGGGGTACGGGCTTTTCCAGCGCCACGCGATCGGGTCCGTTATGCGCTCATCTTGGTCATCAGGGCATCGGAGACTTCGAAATTGGAATAGACGTTCTGCACGTCGTCGTTTTCCTCGAGCGTCTCGATCAGGCGCAGAAGCTTCTCGCCCTGCTCGTCGTCGACGGGCAGCGTGTTCTGCGGCTTCCAGGTGAGCGCCGCCTTGCGCGGCTCGCCGAATTTCGCTTCCAGCGCCCTGGCCACTTCGGCAAGCGAATCCTGCGCGGCGTAGATGACGTGGCCGCCGTCGTCCGACACCACGTCGTCGGCGCCGGCATCGATCGCCGCCTCGAGCATGGCGTCGGCATTCGCCACCCTGGGCTCGAACTCGACGACGCCGACGCGGTCGAACATGAAGGACACCGCGCCGGTTTCGGCGAGGTTGCCGCCACTCTTGGTGAAGCTTGCGCGCACTTCGCCGGCGGTGCGGTTGCGGTTGTCGGTCAGCGCCTCGACGATGATGGCGACGCCGCCGGGACCGTAGCCCTCGTAGCGCACCTCGTCGTAATTCTCCGAATCGCCGCCCAGGCTCTTCTTGATGGCGCGCTCGATATTGTCCTTGGGCATGTTCTCCGCGCGGGCGGCGATGATGGCGGCGCGCAGACGCGGATTGAAGGCGGGGTCGGGCTGTCCGAGCTTGGCCGCGACCGTGATCTCGCGCGCCAGCTTGGAAAACATCTTGGAGCGCAGCTTATCCTGGCGCCCCTTGCGGTGCATGATGTTCTTGAATTGTGAATGGCCTGCCATGGGAGCCGCGCTTCATCGCCGAAGATTGGAGTGGCAGCCTTATAAGATGGCGGCTTCGAATCTGACAAGCGCGGGACCTGCGGAAGACGCCGCAGGCGGGCAAAAAACCGGGCGGAAGGCGTCCGGCGGCGCTGACAAGCGGCCATGGCAGAGGCTAGCATTTCCCCCGTTCGCAGACCGGGAGACGCCATGATTGCCGATCGGAATGCCCGGACGAGCGCCCGAAAGCCGCTGACCGCTGGCCTGGCGCTCACCCTCCTTGCGCTCGGCCCGGCCATCCCGGCGTGCGCCGAAGGGGCGCTGGCGCTCGGCCTGCCGCGGGACATCGTCCGGCAGGGCGTGGCCGCCGGCTATGCGGTCAACCATCCGGACGCCCAGGCGGCACGGGCGCAGGCGCTGAAAGAGTGCAGGGAATTCGCGATGGAGCCGAAGGCAACGACCAGGCTGTGCAAGATCGTCTCCACGTTCCGCGATCAATGCATCAGCATCGCCATGGACCCGCAGGTCGGCACGCCGGGCTTCGGCTGGGCGATCGCGAAAACCAAGGACCTCGCCGAGAAGGACGCGCTGTCGCGCTGCGTCGCGACCGCCGGCCCCAGCCGTGACAAGTTCTGCAAGGTGGACGTCACAAAGTGCGACGGCGGGCAGTGATGCCCGCGCCGCGCGCCGGACGTCACAGCACGGTCTGCAACGGCGAGGGCACGAAGCGGTAGCCGCCGCCCTGCGTCGCCAGATGCCCCAGGCCCGGCCAGGGGAAATGATAGGCCAGCAGCGGGATGCGCTGCGCTGCCAGCATGCCGAACAGGCGCTGGCGCGTGCGCGCGGCCTGCGCGCCGTCGGTGTCGAAGGCGAACTCGGCCTGCGGGCGCTGCAACGACATAACGTGATGATGGGCAAGGTCGCCGGCATTGCACAGGCTCCGGTCGCCCGAGGAGATCATGAACACGGTGTGGCCGACCGTGTGCCCGGGCGCGGCGATTGCCTGCACGCCGGGCAGGAATTGCTGGCCGTCCTTGAAGAACACGATGCGCTCGCGCAGCGGCAGCAATTGCCGGCGGGTGTTCTCGATGAACCCCTTGAGCATGTCGTTCGTCGCCCTGGCGGGATCGGTCCAGAACTCGAAATCCTCCTGCGACATGTAGATCTGCGCGTTCGGGAAATGCTGCTGGCCGCCGGTGCCGATGAGGCCCCAGCAATGGTCGGGATGCGCGTGGGTGAGCACGACCGCGTCGACGTCTTTCGGATCGATGCCGGCGGCCCTGAGATTGCCGAGCAGGCGGCCCGTGTCCGGACCCATCAGTTTCTGCGCTCCGGTGCCGGTATCGATCAGCACCAGCGTGTCGCCGGTATTGAGCACGAGCGCGTTCTGCTCGAGCTTCACCTTTTCGGTGGGCAGGAAATTGTCGGCCAGCGCCTTGCTGAAATCGTCCTTGCTGACGCCCTTGAAAATGTCGGGCTGCGGCGCGCCGAGATCGAGCGGGCCGTCGGACACCGCGGTCGCCTCGATCGTGCCGATGCGGAAGCGGTAATAGGCCGGCGCCTGGGTGTTGAGCAAAGGCGCGCGGGCGAAGGCGCCCGACGACGCGACCGGGCTCGCCGCCAGCGCTGCGGCGGTGCCGGCGAGCAGACTGCGGCGGGAAATGACGGACTTTGCGTTCATGTCGTCCCTCTTTGTTGCCCGGCCGGATCGCGGCGGCCCGGCGGCAGCGGCCGGATCGGCGATCAGGTCCAGAACTTCGGCACCGATTCCTCCAGCCGCACGCCCAGACGGACGCCCGCGATCTTCACCGTGAGCCCGGTCCGATCATCGGTTTCCACCGCAACGCCGCACAGCGTGGCCGGACCGCCCGCCGCCTCGAAGCGCTCGGAAGGGATCTTGCGCAGGAACCGCGACAGCGGCTCATCCTTCACCATGCCGATGACGGAATTATAGTCGCCGGTCATGCCGAGATCGGAGATGAATCCGGTGCCGCCGGGCAAAATCTGGTGATCGGCGGTGGGCGCATGCGTATGCGTGCCGACGACGAGGCTCGCGCGGCCGTCGACGAAATGGCCCATGGCCTGTTTCTCGCTCGTCGCCTCGCCGTGGAAGTCGATGACGATGGCGTCGGCGCCGCTTTTCAGCGCGCACGCGGTCAGCTCGCGGTCGATGATCGCGAACGGATCGTCGAGCGGGTCCATGAAGATGCGGGCCATGGCGTTGATGACGAGCACCTGCGCGCCGTTGCGCGCCTCGACCATGGCGGCGCCGCGCCCGGGCGCGCCTTTCGGAAAGTTGATCGGCCGCACGAGCCTCGGCGCGCGTTCGATGAAGACGAGCGCCTCGCGCTGGTCCCAGGCATGGTTGCCGAGCGTCACCGCGTCCGCGCCGGCATCGAGGAACTCGTTGAAGATCGCCTCGGTGATGCCGAAGCCGCCGGCCGCGTTCTCGCCGTTGAGCAGCACGAGATCGAGCTTCCAGTCGCGTACGAGGCCCGGCAGGCGCTCGCTGACGATCGTGCGCCCGGAGCGGCCGACCACATCGCCGATGAAGAGAATGCGCACTTAACGACTCCGCAGATCGATGACTTCTTTCTCCGTTAGCACGAGGTCGAGGCGTTCGTCGCGTTCGGTGGCGGGCACGCGCGCGATCTCCTGCGCAGAAAAGGCGATCCCTACGGCGGTGACGGACTTCATCGCACGGATGCGGGCGATGGTCATGTCGTAATAACCCGCCCCGTAGCCGATGCGGTGGCCGGCGCGGTCGAAGGCGGCGAGCGGCACCAGCATGACGTCGGGAAAGACTTCCGGCGCGGACGGCAGCGGCTCGCGGATGCCCCACTGGCCGCGCGCCAGTTCGTCGCCGAACGAGAATGCGCGCAGGAGGAGCGGCAGGCCGCGCTTCTGCACCACCGGCAGGGCGAGGCGGGCGCCGGCTTCGGCGAGCCTGCGCATCAGCGGGAAGGGATTGATCTCGCTTCGCATCGGCGCGAAGCCGGAAACGACATCGCCCTCGCGCACCGGCAGCGGAAAAGGCCGCGCGGCAACCGTCTCGGCGGCGGCGGCGCGCTCGGCGGCGGGGATCATGTCGCGCCGCGCCAGCGCCTCGCGGCGAAGCGAATCCTTGTCCATCAGGTCGAGCGACACAACCGATCCGCATCCTGTAGTGCGAGGGCGAAAGCCGGGCCGTAAAGGGTGACGGCGGACGGCACGCCGCGCAACGCGCAAAAACGCAATGCGTAAATGCGTATATGAGGAAACGAGCGGAGCCGCGTTGGCCGTTTCGGTTTTCGACCCCGGGAACCTACAGAAGTAGGTGGGCGCCATATGTCCGAGCCCACGGGCCCGGTCAGGGACAGCTCCCTTCAGGATCGTAAGGCCCCGGGAGTATGATGCCGTCGCACCACGCAGCTCCGCCCGGCAATGTAATGGCCGCGGACGAAAACCGCTACCCGTCAGCCGATCGGCACGCCGCCATTGCCGACGGTCTGGTTGAGCTTGCGGGTCAGGCTCTCGATGCGTTCGGCGGCGGCGTTGAGGGCGGCGACGATGGCGGCCTGCGTCGCCTGCGTGCGGTCGGCGGCGACGACGCGGGCGTCCTGCAGCGCGGTGATCTCCTCCTCCAGGCGGCGCATGCGCCGGCCGGCCTCGGACAGCTCGTCGGCGACGGTGAGCGCGGCCATGACGGTGAGCCGGGTGTCGCCGATCTCGCCGAAGGAGCCGCGCAACTGATGGATGCGGTCGTCGAGCATCTTGGAGAGCTTCATCAGATGGCTCTCCTGCCCGTCCTCGCAGGCCATCCGGTATTCCCGCCCGTTGATCGTCACCGTCACTTGCGCCATGGGCCAGCCTGCGGATTCTCAGCGGTCGTACGCTTCGACGACGGAGCGGATCGTGGCGATCGCCGCGTCGAGCCGGCGGGCAATTTCGCGATTGGTGCTTTCGAGACGGCGCGAATGCGCGGCGGCGGCATCGAGATCGGAGGCCAGGCGCGAGCGATCGACGCCGAGCGCCTGCACCTGCGCGGCAAGCCGCTCCTCGGTCCGGTCCGCGTCCCGCCGCCGCTCGATCGCGGCTTCAAGCGCGTCCATCGCCAGAGCGAGACGCCTGGTCGCCGCCTCGATTGCGGTTGCGTCGGACATGGATGCTCGCCCGGCCTCAAAAATATGTGCTTGCGCAAGGATTTAAGACAGGAAGCTTAAAAGGCGCGTTGAGCGGCGTCAACGCTTGCGGGGCAGCGTCCGTTCAGCGCTGTGCACAGGGCGGATCGCGGTTTGGACTCCCGGTATCCGCATGTTATGTCCGCGCACCAACGCCCATCAGCGGCGCCCTGCCGCCGCGCAACCTCCAAGCGCCTCCCGTGACAGCTATTTCGCGCGCCGATCACGACCGCATGGCCAACGCCATTCGCGCTCTCGCCATGGATGCGGTGGAACAGGCGAAATCCGGCCATCCCGGCATGCCGATGGGCACCGCCGACATCGCCACCGTCCTGTTCTCGCGTTTCCTGAAATTCGATCCCGCCGACCCGCACTGGCCGGACCGCGACCGCTTCGTGCTCTCGGCCGGCCACGGCTCGATGCTGATCTACGCGCTGCTGCACCTGACCGGCTACAAGTCGGTTCCGCTCGACCAGATCAGGCGTTTCCGCCAGATCGGTTCCACCACACCGGGGCATCCGGAAAACCACGTCACCAAAGGCGTCGAGATGACCACCGGCCCGCTCGGCCAGGGCATTGCGACCTCGGTCGGCATGGCGCTCGCCGAGCGCCACCTCGCGGGCGTCTTCGGCGACATCGTCGATCACCGGACCTATGTGCTCGCCTCCGACGGCGACCTGATGGAAGGCGTCAGCCAGGAAGCGATCGCGCTTGCCGGACACCTCAAGCTCAACCGGCTGATCGTGCTGTTCGACGACAACGGCATCACCATCGACGGCAAGCTGTCGCTTTCCGACTCGGTCGACCAGATCAAGCGCTTCGAAGCCGCCGGCTGGCGTGCCGAACGCATCGACGGCCACGATCCCGACGCCATCGCCGCCGCGCTCGCGCGCGCGCAGGATTCCGACCGGCCGAGCCTGATCGCCTGCAAGACCACGATCGCCTTCGGCGCGCCGACCAAGGCCGGCAGCGAGAAGTCGCACGGCTCTCCGCTCGGCAGCGAGGAGATCGCCGGCGCGCGCCAGAAGCTCGGCTGGACCCATGCCGCGTTCGAAATTCCCGACGACATCCGCGCGCTCTGGACCAAAGCCGGCCAGCGCGGCGGCGCGGATCGCGCGGCCTGGCAGAAGCGCCTCGCCGGGCTCGAGGCCGCGGCGCGGACCGAGTTCGAACGCCGCATCAAGGGCGAGTTGCCGGAAGCCGCGCTCGCGGCCGCCGTCAAATCGGTGAAGGAAACGCTCGCCGCCACGCCGAAAGACATCGCTACACGCTCGTCCTCGGAATTCGTGCTGGAGACGCTGACCCAGACGCTGCCGGAGATGATCGGCGGCTCGGCCGACCTCACCGGCTCCAACAATACGCGCACCAAGGCGACCAAGCCGCTGTCGGCCGCGGACTATGCCGGGCGCTTCATCCATTACGGCATCCGCGAGCACGGCATGGCCGCGGCCATGAACGGCATGGCCCTGCATCGCGGCATCATCCCCTATTCCGGCACGTTCCTCGTCTTCTCGGATTATTGCCGGCCGGCGATCCGCCTCGCCGCGCTGATGGGCGAGCGCGTGATCCATGTGCTGACGCACGATTCGATCGGGCTCGGCGAAGACGGCCCGACCCACCAGCCGGTCGAGCATCTCGCGGCGCTGCGCGCGATGCCGAACCTGCTCGTGTTCCGGCCCTGCGACGCGGTCGAGACGCTCGAATGCTGGGAGCTGGCGCTGCGCCAGAAGGACCGCCCGAGCGTGCTGGCGCTCACCCGCCAGAACCTGCCGCAATTGCGCACGCGCCTCGACACCGAGAATGTCTGCGCCCGCGGCGCCTATGTGATCGCGGGCCCCGACGACGGCGAGGCCGACGTGTCGATTTTCGCCTCCGGCTCGGAAGTGCCGCTCGCCGTCGATGCGGCAAAGCTGATCGCCGCAAAAGGCGTGTCGGCCCGCGTCGTCTCCGTGCCCTGTTTCGAGCTGTTCCGCGAGGCGCCGCAGGCCTATCGTACGAGCGTGCTCGGCCGCTCGCGCGTGCGGGTGGGCGTCGAGGCCGCGGTGCGGCAGGGATGGGACGAACTGATCGGCGCCGACGGCCTCTTTGTCGGCATGAAAAGCTTTGGCGCCAGCGCGCCTTTTAAGGAACTATACAGGCATTTCGGCATCACCCCGGAGGCGGTGGCGGATTTGGCCCTGAAGCAGCTTGGCAAAGACTGACGACGATATCGGCACCGCATCCGCTCCGACATCATCCGGACCGGTCGACACGATCGACATCGCAGCACTCGCCTGCCCCTTCCGCAAAAACCCGCACCGCGTCTTCCCGATCGAGTATGGCGGCCGGCGGCTGTGGGTGAAGCGCATCCGCAAGAACCTGCCCAATCCGGCCGCCGCACTCATCTATCACGCGGTGCGCATCGCCTTCCGGCGCGACGAAGCCGCCGAGGCCGACCACGAGATCAAGAGCCTGACCGCGCTGCGGCGCTACGGCTTCACGACGCCCGAGGTCGTGTTCCGCAACCCGCACTATTTCATCCTCTCCGACATCGGACCGAGCCTCGAAACCGCGCTGCATCGGGGCGACGCGGCCGAGCGCGAGCGCATCGTGCGCCTGGCCGGCGAGGCGCTGCGCAGGCTACACGATTGCGGCCGCTGGCATGGGGCTGCGCGCGTCCACAACATGACGCTGACACCGGAAGGCAGGATCGGCTTCATCGATCTCGAAAACCGGGTCGATATCTGGCTGCCGCTGCCGGTGCGCAGGCTCTGGGACCTGTGGCAGCTCGGACATTCGGCCGCCTTCTTCGAGCCGCACGTGCCGCTCGCCGAGACTGCGCTGCGCGCCTACGGGCCGGGCGCGGTCCGCCGCGCGCTCTACGGCCTGGCGGTGCTGTTTTTCGGCACCTACGCCGCCCTCTATCCGTTCCGCAATATCGGCAAGCGCGAGATCAGGCAGACCCATGCCTGCATCCGCGCGATCTACCGGGCGCCGCGCAAGCGGCCCGGCGAATGAATACGGCAGGCGGCGGCTTATGCAATCAGAGGTTGCGTCCGGTCCGCCGACGCGCGATTTTTATCGCCTCGCCCGGCACCCGTTTCCAACGTTGCGAATTACCGAACGCAGAACTGACGGCTCGGGTTGAGAAATGCGGCACGGAGCCGTAGAAGAACGCCCAATCCTCACCGCCGGAGCCTCCGATCATGACAGTACGCGTCGCCATCAATGGGTTTGGCCGTATCGGCCGCAATGTCCTGCGCGCCATCGCCGAAACGGGCCGCAAGGACATCGAAGTGGTCGGCATCAACGATCTCGGCCCGGTCGAGACCAATGCCCATCTGCTGCGCTTTGACAGCGTGCACGGCCGCTTCCCCGGCGAAGTCACGGTCAAGGGCGACACGATCAGCTTCGGCAACGGCGCCATCAAGGTGAGCGCCGAGAGGGACCCGAGCAAGCTACCGTGGAAAGACCTCGGCGTCGACATCGCGCTCGAATGCACCGGCATCTTCACCGCCAAGGACAAGGCGTCCGCGCACCTCACCGCCGGCGCCAAGCGCGTGCTGGTGTCCGCCCCCGCCGACGGCGCCGACCTCACGGTGGTCTACGGCGTCAACCACGACAAGCTGACCAAGGACCACAAGGTGGTCTCCAACGCCTCCTGCACGACGAACTGCCTCGCGCCGGTGGCCAAGGTCCTCAACGACGCCATCGGCATCGACAAGGGCTTCATGACCACGATCCACGCCTATACCGGCGACCAGCCGACCCTCGACACGCTGCACAAGGACCTCTATCGCGCGCGCGCGGCCGCCCTCTCCATGATCCCGACCTCGACCGGCGCCGCCAAGGCGGTCGGTCTCGTGCTGCCGGAGCTGAACGGCAAGCTCGACGGGGTCGCGATCCGCGTGCCGACGCCCAACGTCTCGGTCGTCGATTTCAAGTTCGTGGCCAAGAAGGCCACGACCAAGGACGAGGTCAACGGCGCCATCCAGCGCGCCGCCGACCAGCAGCTCAAGGGCATTCTCGGCTACACCAACGCGCCGAACGTCTCGATCGATTTCAATCACGACGCCCGTTCCTCGGTCTTCCACATGGACCAGACCAAGGTGATGGACGGCACGCTGGTGCGCGTCATGACCTGGTACGACAATGAATGGGGCTTCTCCAACCGCATGGCCGACACGGCGGTGGTGATGGGGAAGCTGATCTGATCACGAGCCTCGTCCTTCGAGACGGCGGCTTCGCCGCCTCCTCAGGACGAGGATTTCAGAATTGGCCCTCATCCTGAGGAGCCGAGCGCAGCGAGGCGTCTCGAAGGATGAGGGCGAAGCGAAAGCCGCCATGAGTTCGTTCCGCACCCTCGATAACGCCGACCTCAAGAACAAGCGCGTTCTGCTGCGCGTCGACCTCAACGTGCCGATGGAGAACGGCAGGGTGACCGACGCCACGCGCATCGAGCGCGTGGTCCCCACCATCACCGAGATCGCCGACAGGGGCGGCAAGGTCATCCTGCTCGCGCATTTCGGACGGCCGAAGGGCCGCGACCCGAAGGAATCGCTGAAGCCGGTGGCGCAGGCGCTGGCGCATATCGTCGGGCGGCCGGTCGCCTTTGCCGACGACTGCATCGGCGCGCCGGCCGAGCAGGCGGTCGCGGCAATGAAGCCGGGCGACATCCTCTGCCTCGAGAACACCCGCTTCCACAAGGAAGAAGAGAAGAACGACCCGGCCTTCGTCGAGAAGCTCGCCGCGCTCGGCGACGTCTATGTCAACGACGCCTTCTCCGCCGCGCACCGCGCGCATGCTTCGACCGAAGGTCTCGGCCACCGGCTGCCGGCCTTTGCCGGCCGCACCATGCAGGCGGAGATCGAGGCGCTGTCGAAGGCGCTGGAGGCTCCGAAGAAACCGGTGATCGCGGTGATCGGCGGCGCCAAGGTGTCGACCAAGCTCGACCTGCTCGAAAACCTGGCCGCCAAGGTCGATGCCCTCGTCATCGGCGGCGGCATGGCCAACACCTTCCTGCATGCGCAGGGCGTCGGCATCGGCAAGTCGCTCGCCGAGAAGGACATGGCCGACACCGCGCGCCGCATCATCGCGCGCGCCGAGCAGAAGAACTGCGCGATCATCCTGCCGGTCGATGCCGTCGTCGCCTATCATTTCGAAAACAACGCGCCCGCGCAGGCCTACGGGCTCGACGCCATTCCCGCCGACGGCATGATCCTCGATCTCGGCCCGCAGTCGATCGAGCGCGTGAAGGCGGCCATGGACGACGCCGCGACCCTGGTCTGGAACGGCCCGCTTGGCGCCTTCGAACTCAAGCCGTTCGACCATGCCACCGTCGTCGCCGCGCGCTACGCGGCCGAGCGCACGAAGGCCGGCAAGCTCCTGTCGGTCGCCGGCGGCGGCGATACGGTCGCCGCCCTCAACGCGGCCGGGGTCGCCGAACAGTTTTCTTACGTCTCCACGGCCGGCGGCGCCTTCCTGGAATGGCTGGAAGGCAAGACGCTGCCGGGAGTTGAGGTGTTGCGGGCGCGCTGAGGCGCCCCATTCCGGCGCATGCCGGAGCGATATAGATTTGGCAGCAAACGGCCGGGAAGTCCGGCATGCCGCATACGGGAGAGAGGCATGAATCTCGCAGACCTCAACAAGATCGCCGAAGCCATGGTAATGCCCGGCAAGGGCATCCTGGCCGCCGATGAATCGTCGGGCACGATCAAGAAGCGCTTCGACGCCATCGGCGTGGAATCGACCGAGGACAATCGCCGCGACTATCGTGAGCTGATGTTCCGCTCGACCGAGGCCATGTCGAACTACATTTCCGGCGTCATCCTCTACGACGAGACCATCTGGCAGAAGGCCAAAGACGGCACGCCGCTGGTCGAGGTCATCGCCAAAACCGGCGCCATTCCCGGCATCAAGGTCGACGAAGGCACCAAGCCGCTGCACAATTGCCCGGGCGAACTCGTCACGATCGGCCTCGACAAGCTCGCCGACCGGCTGCCGAAATATTATGCGCAGGGCGCGCGCTTTGCGAAGTGGCGCGCGGTGATCGACATCGGCGGCGGCAAGCCGAGCCACACCTGCGTCATGGCCAATGCGCATGCGCTCGCGCGCTACGCGGCGCTCTGCCAGGAGGCGCAGATCGTGCCGATCGTGGAGCCGGAAGTGCTCATGGACGGCGACCATGACATCGACACCTGCCATCGGGTGACCGAGTGGGTGCTCAAGGAGACCTTCCAGCAGCTCTACTATCAGAAGGTCGCGCTCGAAGGCATCGTGCTCAAGCCGAACATGGCGATCGCCGGCAAGAAGAGCGCCAAGCGCGCCTCGGTGCAGGACGTCGCCGAAAAGACCGTCCGCCTGCTCAAGAACTGCGTGCCGGCAGCGGTGCCGGGCATCGCGTTCCTGTCCGGCGGACAGTCCGACGAGGAAGCGACCGCCCATCTCGACGCCATGAACAAGATCGGCGGCCTGCCCTGGAAGCTGACCTTCTCCTATGGTCGCGCCTTGCAGGCCGCGCCGCAGAAGGCGTGGAGCGGCAAGGCCGAGAACGTCGCCGCCGCGCAGCGCGCCTTCGCGCACCGCGCGATGATGAACGGCCTCGCCTCGCTCGGGCAGTGGAAGCAGGATCTCGAAAAGAAGGCGGCCTGACGTCGTCATTCCGCCGAATTGGAACGGCATCTCACGGCCGATGACGCCACGATCGTCGAACGGTACCGACCGCAGCGCGCCGCAGCTCTATCTGGTCGCGCCGGCCTTCGATGCAGCCGGCGCCGGTGCGGCGCTATTGCGCGCGGCGGTGGCGGCGGCTCCCTGCGCGGCCGTGCTGCTGCGTCTGCCCGACACCGACGAGCGCGCGCAGATCAACTACGTCAAGACGATCGCGCCCGGCCTGCAGCAGGCGGGCGTCGCCGTCCTGCTCGACGGCCATCCTACGATCGTTGCAAAATCGGGCGCTGACGGCGCGCACCTGAGCGGCCCCGGCGCATTCGAGGACAGCGCGTCCGCGCTGCGGCCGAAATTCATCGCGGGCGCGGGCGGCCTGCTCACGCGCCACGACGCGATGGTCGTCGCCGAGCAGGGCGCGGATTATGTGATGTTCGGCGAGCCCGACGAAGCCGGCCGGCGGCCGCCGTTCACGGCGATCGTCGAGCGCGTGAACTGGTGGGCGGAATTGTTCGAGCCGCCCTGCGTCGGCTATGCCGGCGCGCCCGACGAGGTCGTCCCGCTCCTGCAGGCCGGCGCCGATTTCGTCGCCGTCGGCGATTTTGTCTTTGCCGATCCGGAGCGGACCACATCCCTCCTCGCTGCGGTCGCGCGCGACATGACCGGCGCGGAGCGCGTGACATGACAGCGGCGCGCGCCTTGCTGACCGCATTGGCGCTCGCGGCGCTGTCGGCGTCTGCGCATGCGCAGTCGAGGCCGGCGCAAAAGCAGCAGACACCGACGGCCAAAGGCCAGGACAGTGTCGATCTCGCCTTCGGCGCCTATCAGCGCGGCTTCTATCTGACCGCCTTCTACGAGGCGACCAAGCGCGTCGACGAACACGCCGATCCCAACGCGATGACGCTGCTCGGCGAACTCTATGCCAACGGCTTCGGCGTCAAGCAGGACGACGCGAAAGCCGCGGAATGGTACCGGCTCGCCGCCGAGCGCGGAAACCGCGAAGCCATGTTCGCGCTCGCCATGTTCCGTCTCGGCGGACGCGGCGGCGAGAAGAATCGCGACGAGGCCGCCAAGCTTCTGACGGCGGCGGCCAAGCTCGGCCATGCCGCGGCCGCCTACGATCTCGCGCTTCTCCATATCGAGGGCGTGCAGTTCCCGCAGGACTTCGCGCGCGCGGCCGAACTGCTGCGCCAGGCCGCGGACGCCGGCAGCCCGGAAGCGCAATATGCGCTCGCCACCTTCTACAAGGAGGGTCGTGCCGTCGCCAAAGACGAGGCGCAGGCCGCGCGCCTGATGCAACAGGCGGCCCGCGGCGGCAATGTCGCCGCGCAGACCGAATACGCCATCGCATTGTTCAACGGCGCCGGCGTGCCGAAGGACGAAGCCGCCTCCGCCCGCCTGATGCTGGATTCGGCGCGCCGCGGCAGCGTCGTGGCCCAGAACCGCCTGGCGCGCATCTACGCCGCCGGGCGCGGCCTGCCGGCCGACGCGATGGAAGCCTGCAAATGGCACATTATCGCCAAGGCCGGCGGCGCCACCGACCTCTATCTCGACGATTTCATGCGCCAGCAGCCGCCGAACGTCCGCGAAGCGGCGGAAAAGGCCGCCAAGCCCTGGCTCGAACGGATTGCCGAATCGCGCTCTTGACGGCGGCTTGGCCGGCAAGGCACACCAGCGCCGGCATAATCCCCACAACGACTTCCTCGAACGGCAGAGCCGCTTATGGCCAAGATCAATGGCAACGAAATTCGTCCGGGCATGGTGATCGAGTACCAGAATTCACTCTGGGCTGCGGTCAAGACCATGGCGGTGAAGCCCGGCAAGGGCCCCGCCTACAACCAGGTCGAACTGAAGAACCTGATCGACGGGCGCAAGCTCAACAACCGCTTCGGCTCCGACGAACGCGTCGAGCGCGCCCGGCTGGAGCAGAAGGACTATCAGTTCCTCTACAGGCAGGGCGCCAGCCTGGTGTTCATGGACACCGATACCTACGACCAGATCGAGCTGCCGGAAGATTTCGTCGGCGAGCGCGCCGCCTTCCTGCAGGACGGCATGACGGTCACGCTCGAAATGCACGAGGAGCGCCCGATCGGCATCAAGCTGCCCGATCAGGTCACGCTCGAAGTGGTCGAGGCTGATCCCGTGGTGAAGGGCCAGACCGCGGCCTCCTCCTACAAGCCGGCCAAGCTGGAGAACGGCCTGCGCGTGATGGTGCCGCCCTTCATCACCACCGGCGAGAAGATTATCGTCGACACCAACGAAGTCACCTACGTGCGGCGCGCCGATTAAGCTTACTCGTCGCGTTTGCACGGCGGCGCAGTCGCGCCATCGGCGACGGGGGACGGGCGGCGTGTTCACGACTTTGCATTGGGCGTGCGCGGGGTGAAGCTCGCCCGCCGCGCCGCCAGAGGACAAGATGGTCCATTCCGCTCTCCTCAACGTCATGATCAAGGCCGCCCGCAAGGCGGCGCGCGGGCTCGTGCGCGATTTCGGCGAGGTGGAGAAGCTGCAGGTCTCGCTCAAGGGTCCGGCGAACTTCGTTTCGCTCGCCGACAAGCGCGCCGAGCAGACCATCCGCGAGGAGCTGGCGAACGCGCGCCCGGGCTATTCCTTCCTCGGCGAGGAAGGCGGCAAGACCGAGGGACCCGACAAGACGCATACCTGGATCGTCGATCCGCTCGACGGCACGACGAACTTCCTGCACGGCATTCCACATTTCTCGATCTCGATCGCGCTCGAACGCGAAGGCACCATCGTCGCCGGCCTGATCTACAAGCCGATCGGCGACGAACTGTTCCTAGCCGAGCGCGGCAAGGGCGCCTTCCTCAACGACCAGCGCATCCGCGTGGCCGCCCGCAAGACCATGACCGAGGCCGTCGTCGCCTGCGGCCTGCCGCATCACGGCCGCGGCGGGCTCGAACTGTTCCGGCAGGAATTCGCGCAGGTGCAGGACCGCGTGGCCGGCCTGCGCCGGTTCGGTTCGGCGGCGCTCGATCTTGCTTATGTGGCGGCCGGCCGCCTCGACATCTACTGGGAACGCAACATTTCCCCCTGGGACATCGCCGCCGGCGCGATCCTCGTGCGCGAGGCGGGCGGCTACGTGTCCGATCTCGACGGCAACGACGCGATGTTCGCCAAGGGCCATGTCATCGCCGGCAACGAAACGCTGCATCGCGAATTGCTGCAGGCCCTCAAACAGGCGGCGAAGGGCGAGGCGCTCAAGGGCTGAGCCGGTTCCGCCGACCGCAAATCCCGGCCCGGTGCTGCATAATAAACGCGCCGGCCCGACGGAACGCACCACAGGCTGGAAACGCTACAACCCGCGACCGCGCGGCGCGGCGGACATGTGTCACCGCCGGATGTGTCATTTCGGCGGGTCTGTGCCATATTTAAGGGATGTTCGGCCTGTAAGGGCCATTGTACGCCGTTTGAATTGCAGAATTCCGCTGGAACGCGCCATGGCTCGCGACACCGATCCGTTCAAACTGTCATCGCCCCGCATCTTCCTCGTCCGGATGCTGGTGTTCCTGATCCTGTGCGGACTGCTCGCCGTCATCCTCTACAAACCGATCGTGACCGCGTTCCTGGCGAATCCCGGCCTGAACGGACTGATCCTCGGCGTGCTCGCGGTCGGCATCATCCTGTCGTTCCGGCAGGTGATCCGCCTGTTCCGGGAAGTTTCCTGGGTCAACGGGTTCCGCCTCGCCGACCCCGGCATCGCCGTCGACCGGCCGCCGGTCCTGCTCGCGCCGATGGCGGCGATCCTGCGCGACCGCGTCGGACGGATGACGATTTCGGCGCAGATGATGCGCGGCATTCTCGACTCGATCGCGAACCGGCTCGACGAGGCGCGCGACCTCTCGCGCTACATGACCGGCCTGCTCATCTTCCTCGGCCTGCTCGGCACCTTCTGGGGCCTGATCGAGACCGTCTCTTCGGTCGGCCGCGTGCTCGAAAGCATGCGCCCGACCGGCGATGCCGCCTCCATGTTCGAGACGCTGAAGGAAGGTCTCGGCGCGCCGCTCGGCGGCATGGGCATCGCCTTCTCGTCCTCGCTGTTCGGGCTCGCCGGCTCGCTCGTGCTCGGCTTCCTCGACCTGCAGACGAGCCAGGCGCAGAACCGCTTCTACACCGACCTGGAGGACTGGCTCTCCACCACCGTGCGCGACATCAGCGCGGAGAGCGGCGGACCCGGCGCGCTGTCGCCGGCGCTGACCGGCGACCTGCGCGCGGCGATCGAACGCCTGAGAGAAACGGTCTCCGAAGGCGCCGGCGGAAAGGCCGCGACCGCCGCGATGGCCAATCTCGCCGACGCCATCCACGGTCTCGTCCAACACATGCGCTCCGAACAGCAGATGATCCGGGACTGGGCCGACGCGCAGGCCGGGCAGAACCAGGAAATCCGCCGCGTGCTGGAAGTCATCGCGCGCGAGAAGACCTGATCGGCCATGGCACTGGTGCGCACACGCCGCGAACGAACGGTCGATTACTGGCCGGGCTTTGTCGATGCCCTCTCGACGCTGATTCTCGGTATCATCTTCCTGCTCACCGTGTTCGCGGTGATGCAGTTCTTCCTGACGCAGGAGATGAGCGGCAAGGACACCGCGCTCACGCGCCTGAACGCGCAGATCGCCCAACTCAACGAGCTGCTCGCGCTCGAGCGCACCGGCAAGGCCAATCTGGAATCGCTGCTGACCACGTTCCGCTCCAACCTTGCGGCCACCGAGGCCGAGCGCGACCGCTACAAGAGCCAGGCCGAAGGCGTCGGCAGCGGCGCGGCAGGCGCGCAGGGACGCGTCAACGAACTGACGCAGGCGCTGGAAAGCGAAAAGGGCGTCACCGCGCGGGCGCTGGCTCAGGTCGAACTGCTCAACCAGCAGATCGAAGCCTTGCGCCGGCAGCTCACCGCGCTGGAAGGCGCACTCGAAGCGTCGGAGAAGCGCGACAAGGAATCGCAGACCCGCATCACCGATCTCGGCCAGCGGCTGAACACCGCGCTCGCCCAGCGCGTGCAGGAACTGTCGCGCTACCGCTCGGACTTTTTCGGCCGGCTGCGCAACATCCTCGGCGACCGGCCGGACATCCGCATCGTGGGCGACCGTTTCGTGTTCCAGTCCGAAGTCTTCTTCGATCCCGGCCAGAATGCGCTGCGGCCGGAAGGCCGCGCCGAGCTCGACAAGCTCGTGACCGTGCTCGACGAACTGATCAAGCAGATCCCGCCGGACATCGCCTGGGTGCTGCGGGTCGACGGCCACACCGACGTGCGCCCGATCGCAAGCGCCCAATTCCCCTCGAACTGGGAATTGTCGGCGGCGCGCGCCATCGCGGTCGTGCAGTATCTGATGACGCGGGGCATCCCGCCGCAGCGCCTAGTCGCCGCCGGCTTCGGCGAATTCCAGCCGCTCGACCCGGCGCAGACCGACGACGCCTACCGGCGCAACCGGCGCATCGAACTGAAGCTGACCGAGCGGTGAGCCTGACGCTGCGCCCCTATCGCGCCGACGACGAGCCGGCCGCCATCGATCTGTGGCAGCGCGCCTGGCAGGTCGCCTATCCGCAGATTGCTTTTGCCAGGCGCGTGGAATGGTGGCGCGGGCGCTGGCGCGACGACCTCGTTCCGGTCGCCGCCATCGTGGTCGCCGAGCGCGACGGCGCAATGACCGGCTTCGTCACCATCGACCGCACGAGCGGCTATCTCGACCAGCTCGCGGTCGCGCCCGACCAGTGGAACCGGGGCATCGCACGCGCCTTGCTCGACGAGGCCAAGCGCCTTTCGCCGCGCGGCATCGAACTGCACGTCAACCAGGACAATGCGCGGGCGATCCGCCTCTACGAGCGCTCGGGCTTTGCGATCGCGGGCGAGGATGTCAATCCGCACTCGGGCGCGCCGGTGTTTCTGATGCGCTGGCGCGGAGCCACCGATCCTGGGGCATGATCCCGAAAGCGGGAAGCGGACTTCGAGACCGTCTCTAGCTGACGCCGAACTGGAGCTTCGCCAGCCGCGCATAGAGGCCGCCGGCCGCGGCCAGCGTCTCGTGCGTGCCTTCCTCCACGATGCGTCCCTCGTCGAGCACGAGGATGCGGTCGCAGGACAGGATGGTCGCCAGCCGGTGCGCGATCACGAGCGTCGTGCGCCCCTGCATCAGGCGTTCGAGCGCCTCCTGCACCAGCACCTCGCTTTCGGCATCGAGCGAGGACGTCGCCTCGTCAAGCAGCAGCAACGGCGCGTCGCGCAGGATCGCACGCGCGATCGCGATGCGCTGGCGCTGGCCGCCCGACAGCGTGATGCCGCGCTCGCCGATCTGGGTGTCGTAACCCTGCGGCAGTCTGCGGATGAACTCGTCGGCGGCCGCCAGCAGCGCCGCACGCTCGACGAGCTCGTCGGCGGCGTCCGGGCGGCCGAAGCGGATATTGTCGCGCACGCTGGTGGCAAAGATCGCGCTCTCCTGCGGTACGAGCGCGATGCGCCGGCGCAGCGCCGCCGGATCGGCGTCGGAGATATCGACGCCGTCGAAGCGCACGCGGCCGGACGAGGGATCGTAGAAGCGCAGGATCAGATGGAAAATCGTGCTCTTGCCGGCGCCGGAAGGACCGACAATGGCCACTTTCTCGCCCGCGCGCACGTGAAAGGAGACCTCGTGCAAGGCCGGATGCTCGGGCCGAGAAGGATAGCTGAACGTGACATGCGCGAAGGCAACCTCCCCGCGCGCGGGCTGCGGCAGCGGCGCCGGGTTTGCCGGCGCCTCGACCGCCGGACGCATTTTCAGGATCTCGAACAGCCGCTCGGCCGCGCCCGCCGCTTGCGCGATCTCGCCCCAGACCTGGCTCAGCTCGCCGAGCGCGCCGGCCGCGAACACCGCATAGAGCACGAACTGGCCGAGCCGGCCCGCCGTCATGCGCTGGTCGAGCACGTCCTGCGCGCCGATCCACAGCACGAGCACCACGCTGGCGAAGACGAGAAAGATCGCAACCGCCGTCAGCACCGCCCGCGACAAAGTCGACTGGCGCGACGCCTCGAAGGCCTGCTCGACCGCCCCGGTATAGCGGCCGGCGACGTAGGGCTCGCTGGTATAGGCCTGCAGCGTGCGGATGGCGCCGACCGCCTCGGACGCATAGGCAGAGGCGTTGGCAAGCTCGTCCTGCGCCAGACGCGAGCGGCGGCGCACCGCGCGGCCGAACGCGACCAGCGGCAGCACGATCACCGGGATGACGCCGAGCACGAACGCCGACAGGCGCGGGCTGGTGACGATCATCATGGCGGCCGCACCGAGGAACAGGACCGCGTTGCGCAGCAGGATCGACACCGCCGCCCCGACCGCCGCCTTGATCTGGGTGGTGTCGGCGGTGAGCCGCGACATCATTTCGCCGGTCTGGGCGCGGTCGAAGAAGGCCGGCGACAGGCGCGTCAGGTGGCCGAACACGGCGGCGCGCAGGTCCGCCACGATCCGCTCGCCGAGCGTAGTCACGAGATAGAAACGCAGCGCGCTCGCCAGCGCGAGCACCGCCACCACCAGCACCATGACGGCGAAATAATCGTCGATCAGCGAGCGCTCGCCGGAGAAACCGAAATCGATCATGCGGCGGACGGCGATCGGCACCGCGAGCGTCGCCAGCGCCGCCAGCACGAGGGCGGCCAGGGCGAACAGCGCGCGCATCCTGTAGTGCAGGACATAGGGCATCAGGAGGACGAGAGGCCGCAGGGCCGCCCCGTCGCGCGCCCCGCGCTGCGACCCCGCGGCCGGCTGGCCGGAGCCCCCGCCCGCGTCGGTACGATCGCCGAAAAATGCCGCCATGACCCCGGTTTCTCCTTCGCGCCGCCGGCCGGGCGCGGCCGGACAATGGCCCGGTGCGGCCCCGGCTGCAACCGTCCGGGCCGCGCTTGTCTCACCCCGGCGGGTGCGCTATAGAGCGCGCGAATTCAACCGCATCGAAGGCCTGTAGCGCGCGGTCCCCGCGCCGGAACCCCGTCATGAAAAGCGATATCCACCCGCACTACCACACGATCAAGGTCGTCATGACCGACGGCACCGAGTTCACGACGCGCTCGACCTGGGGCAAGGAAGGCGACACGCTGAACCTCGACATCGACCCGAAGTCGCATCCGGCCTGGACCGGCGGCGCCCAGCAGCTCCTCGACCGCGGCGGACGTCTGTCGCGCTTCCAGAAGAAATTCTCCGGCTTCATCAAGGAAAAGAAATAGGTCCGATAAGCCGGCCTGTTGGGCGTCAACAGCAAAAAGCCCCCGCACCCGCGGGGGCTTTTTGTTGGGCGGCCTCTGTCTTGCGGTGGCCGAACACGACCCCGCGATGCTCCCGGCGCCTCAGCGATCGTCCATGCTGTGAAAGGCGGCCTTGAGAAGATCGATCTGGCGCTCCACCGGATTGGCGCGGCCGGTCGTCGGCTTGTCGGGGCCGTGAATGGTGGCATCGAGGCGCCGCACGCGGTCCTGCAGCCGGCGCGAACGATGGATCAGCGCCACGAGCTTCTCGGGCAGGACCTTCAGCGTCTCCTCATCGGCGATGTCGGCCGCCGACAGCTTCACCTTGGTCTTTTCCTGATTGACCTGCGCGAGCGACATCTCGCCTTCCTTGACCGCGCGATGCAGCAGCAGCCACGACGCAAGCTGCATCAGCCGCGTCGTCAGACGCATGCTCTCGGTCGCGTAGGTCAGCGCGGCAGTGCGCTTGAGCCCGCGCGATTCCTCGCGGCCGGGGCCGTCGAGATAGGCCGCGGTCTCCTCGACCAGCGCCATGCCGTCACGGAAAAGGATCGTAAATGCCGGCGAACCGGCGAGCCGTTCCTTGAAGGATACCGGTCCCGAAAGCGACTGTTCTGACATTGCGGTACGCCCTACCCACTCGTTGGCCGGAAGATAGGCACGGGCCGAGCGAGGGGTAAAGTAAACGAACCGGAAAACCTCACGACATGGTTTCACGCCATGTCGATGGAACTGACCCAAATCGGGACAAAAAAAGAGCCGCCGGAAAACGGCGGCTCAAGTCTAATAACAGGGAGGCGTCAAACAGAGTGGACAGGAGCCACTCGATGTCCAGAAGATGGACAATGCCACTAATAATCGGGAAAGCTTAACTTTAAGTTAAATGAAAAATATTCTGTAAGCGCGCCGGCAACAATTGCACGCATCGCGCACTCGTTTCGTACGCACCGGACGGCAAGCCGCCGCAATCGTTAACGCAGCCGCGCGACGATCGTCACTTCCTGAAAAACTGGTCGGCCGCGCTGCGCGAACTTTCCTTCTTCGCGATGTCGGCTTCCAGCCGCGCAATCTCCTCGCGCAACAGCGCGATGCGTTCGCGCAATTCCGCAACCGAGATCAACGACAGGTCCTGCCCGATCTCGTGCGTGATCTTCTTCTTGGGGCGGTCGTCGTCGTCGAATGGCGGCATGGTTCACCTCGCAAAACGCCCCGAATCTAGCGGCGGCGGCGCGGGTTGTCACATCCGCGCCCCGCGACTAAACAGAGGCGGAACCATCGAGAATACGCCGCGCCAAGGACCCGCAATGACAAGCCTGCCCGCCACCATGACCGCCATCGGCATCAAAGCGCCCGGCGGGCCGGACGTTCTCGTGCCACAGGAGCGGCCGGTGCCTGCGCCCGGTCCCGGCGAAATCCTCGTCAAGGTCGCGGCCGCGGGCGTCAACCGCCCCGACGTCGTGCAGCGGCAGGGCCATTATCCGCCGCCGCCCGGCGCGCCCGACATTCCGGGTCTCGAAATCGCCGGCGAAGTCGTCGCGCGCGGCGCGGATGCGACGCGCTGGTCGATCGGCGACAGTGTCGCGGCTCTCGTGATCGGCGGCGGCTATGCGCAATACTGCGTTGCGCACGAGAGCCACGCCTTCGCCGTCCCCAAAGGCTACGCGATGGCAGACGCCGCCGCGATGCCGGAGACGTTCCTGACGGTCTGGCACAATGTGTTCGAACGCGGCGCGCTCGCGCGCGGGGAAACGCTGCTCGTGCACGGCGGATCGTCGGGCATCGGCACCACCGCGATCCAGCTCGGCAAGGCGTTCGGCGCGCGCGTGATCGTCACCGCCGGCAGCGACGAAAAATGCGAGGCCTGCCGCAAGCTCGGCGCTGATCTCGCCGTTAACTATAAGCGCGAAGACTTCGTCAAGGCGACCAAGGAAGCGACCGGTGGGACCGGCGCCAATGTTATCCTGGACATGGTCGGGGGCGACTATATCGAGCGCAATTACGAGGCTGCCGCGGTCGAAGGGCGCATCGTGCAGATCGCCTTCCAGGGAAGTCCGAAAGCAACGGTCGATTTCCGCCGCCTCATGCTCAAGCGCCTGCACCATACCGGATCGACGCTGCGCGCGCGCTCGGTCGCCGACAAGGGCGCGATCGCGCGCGCGGTCGAGGAGAAGGTGATGCCGCTGGTCGCGGCCGGCACGGTGCGCCCGGTGATGGATTCCACTTTCCCGCTGCGCGAGGCCGCCGCCGCCCATGCCCGCATGGAATCGAGCGTCCATATCGGCAAGATCGTTCTGACGGTGTGAGGCGCGATGCGGCCGCTCCCCTTCGCCTGCAGCCGGCCGCGACGCGGCCCGATGGCCTGGCCGGACGGAACCGCCCCCGCTGCCGTCAAATTGGCGCAAATGGGGCCCGTTTGTAGAGAGGCCGGACCGCGCGGACGCACGGTCCGGCGCCATCGTCGGGGACACTGAAAGCCGGAGGGCGTGGTTTGCGGATTTTGCGCTTTTCGGCCGCGGTCGCGGTGCTGGCCACGATGCTCGCATGGACGGGCACGCCGGCGCGCGCGGTCGAGGCCGTCAATGTGCGCATCGACGCCGCCGCCATCGACCTGACCGGCGCGCTCGACCGCCAGCGCACCGAAACCGACCGCATCCAGGTCTCCACCGCGCCGGGACCCGACGGCATCATCCGCCGCATCGAGGGGCGCGGCCGCGAGAACAGCACCTACTGGGCGGTGTTCGCGCTCGCCAATACCGGCGACGAGCAGATCGACCGTCTCATCGTCGTGCCGCATTACCGCATGGTCGGTTCCGGCATGTTCTGGCCCGATCTCGGCCTCTCGCGCGTGGTCGGCATCACGCCGAGCTCCGGCGAGCGCCCCGACCGCCAGGACAGCGCGACCGCCGACGTGTTCCGCATCACGCTCGATCCCGGCTCGGTCGTCACCTATGTCGTGGAGCTGCGCACCGACAAGCTGCCGCAGCTCTATCTGTGGGAACCCGACGCCTACAAGGACAAGATCAATTCCTTCACGCTCTATTACGGCATCGTCATCGGCATCGCCGGCCTGCTCGCGCTGTTCCTGACCATCCTGTTCGTGGTCAAGGGCAGCGTGATGTTCCCCGCCGCCGCCGCACTCGGCTGGGCGGTGCTCGTCTATATCGGCATCGATTTCGGTTTCTGGGGCAAGGTGTTCGACATGTCGGCGGGCGCCGAGCGCGTCTGGCGCGCGATCGGCGAGGCGATCCTCGCCGCGACCCTGCTCGTCTTCCTGTTCGCCTATCTCAATCTCGCGCGCTGGCACGTGCGCTATGCGCATATCACCATCGGCTGGCTCGGCGGGCTGGCCACGCTCGTCGCGCTCGCTTTGTTCGATCCGGCGGTGGCGTCCGGCATCGCGCGCTTCTCGCTCGCGGCGGTGGCGTTCCTCGGCTTCGGCATCGTGATCTATCTGTCGACGCACGGATTCGACCGCGCCGTGCTGCTGATCCCGACCTGGTTCCTGTTCGTGGTCTGGGCCTTCGCCGCCGGCCTAACCATTTTCGGCCTGATCACCAACGACATTGTCGGCCCCGCCTTGCTCGGCGGCCTCGTGCTGATCGTGATGCTGATCGGCTTCACGGTGATGCAGCACGCCTTCGCCGGCTCGATCACGCAGGGCATCGTCTCCGATGTCGAGCGCCGCGCGCTGGCGCTGACCGGCGCCGGCGACATGATCTGGGACTGGGACGTCTCCGCCGACAAGGTGTTCACCAGCCCGGAGACCGAGCACCTGCTCGGGCTGAAGCGCGGCGCGCTGGAAGGTCCGGCCGCAACCTGGCTGGAAATCCTGCACCCGCTCGACCGCGACCGTTTCCGCGCCTCGCTCGACAGCATGATCGACCAGCGGCGCGGACGCCTGATGCAGGAATTCCGACTGCGGATGCAGGACGGCCATTATGTGTGGCTCGCGCTCAAGGCGCGGCCCGTCGTCGGCTCCGACGGCGAGGTGGTGCGCATCGTCGGCACGCTCACCGACGTCACCGATTTCAAGAATGCCGAAGAGCGGCTGCTGCACGACGCCGTGCACGACAACCTGACCGGGCTGCCGAACCGCCAGCTCTTCCTCGACCGTTTCGAGGCGGTGCTCGGGCTCGCCAAATCCGATCCCACGCTGCGCCCGACCATCATGGTGATCGACATCGATCGCTTCAAGCAGGTCAACGACTCGGTCGGCACCGCGGTCGGCGATTCGCTCCTGCTCACGCTGGCGCGACGGCTCGCCCGCCTGCTCAAGCCGCAGGATACGCTCTCGCGCGTCTCCGGCGACCAGTTCGCGCTGCTGCTCCTGTCGGAGCGCGATCCCGCGCGCATTATCGGGTTCGCCGAAACCATCCGCCGCACGCTGCGCGCGCCGATCGCCTTCAACGACCGCGAGATATTCCTGACCGCCTCGATCGGGCTTGCGCTCGCCGACCAGCAGACCGTGCGCAGCGAGGAAATCCTCAAGGACGCCGAGCTTGCCATGTATCACGCCAAGCGCATCGGCGGTGACCGCATCGAGGTGTTCAAGGCGGCCATGCGCACGCGCAAGACCGACCGCCTGACGCTGGAAGCCGAGCTGCGCCGCGCGCTCGAGCGCGACGAGCTGACGCTGCTCTATCAGCCGATCGTGCGGCTGGAGGATCGCACCATCGCCGGGTTCGAGGCGCTGGCGCGCTGGGACCACCCGAAGATGGGCCGCATGTCGCCGGCCGAATTCATCTCGATCGCCGAGGAGATCGGCCTGATCGTGGATCTCGGCATGTTCGCGCTCGAACGCGCCGCCCGCCAGCTGCACCTGTGGCAGCGCTCGATGCGCGCGCATCACGCGATCTTCACGAGCGTCAACGTCTCCTCGCGCCAGCTGCTGCGGCAGGACCTGCTGCACGATTTGCGCTCGGTGCTTTTGCGCTCGTCGGTGATGCGCGGAACGCTCAAGCTGGAACTGACCGAGTCGCTCGTCATGGAAAATCCCGAGCACGCCGCCCAGATGCTGATGCGCATCCGCGAACTGGGCGCCGGCCTCTCGCTCGACGATTTCGGCACCGGCCATTCCTCGCTCGCCTATCTGCAGCGCTTTCCCTTCGACACGATCAAGATCGACCAGTCGTTCGTGCGCACCACCGCGCGCGGCACGCGCCCGGTCATCCTGCGCTCGATCATCGCGATGGCGCACGATCTCGGCATGGAAGTGGTGGCCGAAGGCGCGGAGACGGATTCGGACGCGGTCGAGCTTTACCAGCTCGGCTGCGAATATGCGCAGGGCTTCGTGTTCGGCCAGCCAATGACGGCGGAACAGGCCGGCAAGCTTCTGCTCGGCGACCAGCTCGAAATGGTGCGGTAGCGGGCCCGGAACGGATTCCCGCTGTCGCGGGAATGAGCGGAATTTCCGAAAATGTCAGGCGTGGCCGACTTCGCTCGACAATTTGGCGATATCGATGCCGATCTTTCGCAGCGCGCGCGAATATTTCGTCTCGGTGTCGGAACCGAAAATCAGTTCGGAATCGGCGGGGCAATGCAGCCAGCCATTGGCCTGGATCTCGTTCTCGAGCTGGCCGGGCGCCCAGCCGGCATAGCCGAGCGCGAGCACCGCATTCGCCGGGCCGCGGCCGCGCGCGATCGCCTTGAGGATGTCGAGCGTGGCGGTGAGGCAGATGCCCTCGTCGATCGGCAGCGTCGAATTCTCGATGAAGAAATCCGCCGAATGCAGCACGAAGCCGCGCCCGGTCTCCACCGGCCCGCCCTTGAGGATGCGGATCTCGTCGTGCGCCTCGACCCGGATCAGGTCGGACTCGGGGATCACCTGCAGTTGCACCAGCAGGTCGGGGAAATTGATGTTGGGCGCGAGCTGGTTGACCACGATGCCCATCGCGCCTTCCGAGGAATGCGCGCAGACATAGACCACCGTGCGCGCGAACCGGTCGTCGTTCATGCTCGGCATCGCGACCAGCATCTGGCCATCGAGATAGCCGCGCCCCGGTTTCCTGCCGGCGGTCTTGTCGAGGTTCTTGCGTAGCATCTTCATGGGTGAAGGTTAGCGCGTAGATTTTCTCTTGCAAACGAAACTTGACCGCGCCTTCACGACGAATTCAGTGGCGATTTCAGAGCGCTGCGCTTAAACGGACGACATGACCCGCGCGTGCATGAGAGGCGTTCCGCTTTTCGCCACAATTGTCGCCCTGCCGATTCTCGGCCTGTCGCCGGCCGTGCAGGCGGCCGATGTCTCGGCCTGGGACGGCGACGAGCATTCCGCCGCCCGGCTGATCGCGGCGGCAGCAACCCATGCGGATGGTGCGCGCCTTTATCGCGCCGGCGTCGAAATCCGGCTGGCGCCGGGCTGGAAGACCTATTGGCGCTATCCCGGCGACGCGGGCATTCCGCCGTCCTTCGATTTCGCCGGATCGGAAAATGTGAAATCCGTCGCCGTGCTGTGGCCGGCGCCGCGGAAGATCGCCGATTCCGAGGGCGTGACCATCGGCTACAAGACCAATGTCGTGCTGCCGCTGCATGTCGTGCCGGCGGACGCGGGCAAGCCGGTCGCGCTGCGCATGACGCTCGACTATGCGATCTGCGAACGGCTGTGCGTCCCGGTCCGGGCCAAGGCCGCGCTGACGCTCGACGGCGCACCGAAGACGACCGACGAAGCGGTGTCAGCCGCCGAAAAGCGCGTCCCCGTGCGGCAAGCCCAGAACGCCGCGTCGCCGCTCTCGGTCGGGCGCACGGTCGTCGATGCCGCTTCGAAGCCACCGCGCGTGCTGGTCGATATTGCCGCACCCGCAGGCAGCCCGGTCACCCTGTTCGCCGAAGGCCCCACGCCCGAATGGGCGCTGCCCTTGCCCGAGCCGCTCAGGGACGCAACCGGTCCCGGCATCCGGCGTTTTTCGATCGTGCTCGACGGCCTGCCCGCCGGCGCCGCATACAATGGCGCCGCGTTGCGTCTGACCGCCGTGTCGGGCGAGCGGGCCGTCGAGACCGTGATCCGTCTCGACTAACGTGCAGCCCGCGCCTATTTTGCTCGCCCGAATTACGAGACCCCAAGCGGAGAGGACACCATGCCCATCAAGGTCGGCGACCGCCTGCCGGACGCGAAGTTGTTCGTCATGTCGGAGAGCGGTCCCAAGCCGCTGGCCACCGGTGAATTTTTCAAGGGCAGGACGATCGTCCTTTTCGCCGTGCCGGGCGCATTCACGCCGACATGCCACAAGAACCATCTGCCGGGTTTCATCAAGAATGCGGAAGCCATCAAGGCAAAGGGCGTCGACGCTATTGCGGTAACCTCCGTCAACGACGTTTTCGTCATGGATGCCTGGAAAAAAGATAGCGGCGCCGAGGGAAAAATCGATTACTTCCTGGCGGACGGGAATGCCGAGTTTGCCAAGGCGATCGGCCTCGATGTCGACAACTTTTCTGCCGGGCGCGGAATTCGCTCCAGCCGATATTCGATGATCGTCGAAGACGGCGTGGTCAAATCGCTCAACATCGAAGAGGCTCCGGGCAAAGCGGAGATTTCGGGCGCCGAAAATCTGCTCAAACAGCTTTGAAATTATAGCAGCACCACGCTACCTGGAATTGCAAACACCGAGATACAAGGAGAGAACGGCACATGACCATCAAAGTGGGCGATCGCCTGCCCAATGCAACGTTCCGCATCATGACCGACGAGGGCCCGAAAACCTCGACTACCGACGACGTTTTCAAGGGCAAGAAGGTGGCGCTGTTTGGAATGCCGGGTGCCTTTACCGGCGCCTGCCATGGCAAGCACATGCCGACCGTTTTTCAGAATATCCGTGCGCTCAAGTCGAAAGGCGTCGATACCGTCGCGGTAACCACGGTGAACGACCCGTTCGTGCTGGGAGCGTGGCAGAAAGCAATCGGGACAAACGAACTGCTGCTGCTGGGCGACGGCAATGCCGAATTTGCATCCGCCATCGGGCTGACCTTCGATGGCTCGCACATCGGGTTCGGCACCCGGTCGCAGCGCTACTCGATGCTCGTCGAGGACGGCGTGGTGAAACAACTCAACGTCGAGCAGCCGGGGAAATTCGAGGTATCGGGCGGCGACACCCTGCTCAAGCAACTCTGAGCGTTACGGCTTCACGCCGCGGGTGAGGCGATCGCGCAGCTCCGCGATCGCTTCGCGCGCGAGTTCGTCGGCGCGCTCGTTCATGGCGTGACCGGCATGGCCTTTGACCCAATGCCAGCGCACCTGATGGCGCGCGAGCGCGGCATCGAGCCGCTGCCACAGATCGACATTCTTGACCGGCTTCTTGTCGGCGGTGCGCCAGCCATTGGTCTTCCACTTCCTGATCCAACTCGTGATGCCTTCGCGCAGATACTGGCTGTCGGTGTGGAGATCGACCTCGCACGGCCTGGTCAGCGCCTCGAGCGCGGAAATCGCGGCCGTCAACTCCATGCGGTTGTTGGTCGTGTGCAGCTCGCCGCCCTTGATCTCCTTGTGGCGCGTCCCGTGCACAAGGATCGCGCCCCAGCCGCCCGGTCCCGGATTGCCCGAGCAGGCGCCGTCGGTATAGATCGCGACGATCGTGTTCACGAGGCAAGCTCGCCGATCTCGACGCCGTAGTCGCGCACGCTTTTCGCCCGCTGGTGGAAACGCAGCTTGCGGAAATACTCGTGCGGGCTTTTCGGCTTCACCAACGCGCCGGATGGCACGTTCAGCCAGTCGACCAGCCGCGTGAGCAGGAAGCGCAGGGCAGCCCCGCGCGCGAGCAGCGGCATGGCGTCAAGCTCGGCCTCCGACAACGCGCGCGTCTTGCGATAGGCCTGGATCAGCGCGCGTCCCTTGGTGACGTTGTAGGAAAAATCCGGCTCGAAGCACCAGGCATTCAGGCAAATCGCGACGTCGTAGGCGAGCGTGTCGGTGCAGGCGAAATAGAAATCGATCAGCCCGGACAGCCGGTCGCCGAGAAAGAAGACGTTATCCGGAAAAAGATCGGCATGGATGACGCCCTGCGGCAGGTTTCGCGGCCAGCAGTGTTCAAGCAGCGCCAGTTCCTCGCCGATGGTCGCCCCCATGCCGTGCTGCACCTCGTCGGCGCGCTCGCGGCAGCTTTCGAACAACGGGCGCCAGCCGGCAACCGACAGCGCATTGGCGCGTGTCATCGCGAAATCGGCGCCGGCCAGATGCAGGCGGGCGAGCGCCTCGCCGACCGCGGCGCAATGCCTGGCGTCGGCGCGGCGCAGCCACATGCCTTCGAGAAAGGTCACGATCGCTGCCGGCCGGCCGGCAAGCGTGCCGAGCGTGTCGCCCTTGCGGGTATGGACCGGCTGCGGACAGGTGAGGCCGCGGCTCGCCAGATGCTCCATCAGGCACAGGAAGAACGGCAGGTCGGCGGCCGCGACGCGCTTCTCGTACAGCGTGAGGATGTAATAGCCGGCTTCGGTGTGCAGCAGGAAGTTCGAGTTCTCGACGCCCTCGGCGATGCCCTTGTAGGAGAGCAGTTTCCCGATGTCGTATCCCTCGATGAAAGCTTCAAGCTCGTCGGCCGAAACATCGGTATAGACGGCCATCCCTCACTCCGCCGCCTCGTTCTGCCGCAACGGGCGCGGCAGCGGAAAGAAGACGCCTTCATATGCCGCCGATTTCGTCTCGACCTCGACGGCATAACGCTGCGCGAACGCGTCGATGATCTCCTCGACCAGCACTTCCGGCGCGGAGGCACCCGCGGTGATGCCGAGCGAGGACAACGTGCCGAAAATCGTCCAGTCGATGTCGGCGGCGCGCTGCACGAGGACGGCGTGGCGGCAGCCGGCGCGCTCGGCCACTTCCCGCAGCCGCTGCGAGTTCGACGAATTGGGCGCGCCGACAATGATCATGGCATCGACCTGCGGCGCCACGGCCTTCACCGCTTCCTGGCGGTTGGTGGTGGCGTAGCAGATGTCTTCCTTGTGCGGGCCGACGATGGCGGGGAAACGCTGCTTGAGCAGTTCGACGATCGAGGCGGTGTCGTCGAGCGAGAGCGTGGTCTGGGTCACGTAGGCGAGCCTGTCGGCGTCGCGCGGGGTGAAGGCGCGCGCGTCCTCGAGCGTCTCGACGAGGCTCACCGCGCCCTCCGGCAACTGGCCCATGGTGCCGACCACTTCCGGGTGGCCGGCATGGCCGATCAGCACGATCTCGCGGCCACGCCGGTAATGGATCTCGGCCTCGCGGTGCACCTTGGTCACGAGCGGACAGGTGGCATCGAGGGCGAAGAAGTTCCGCCGCTGCGCCTCCTCGGGCACGGACTTGGCGACACCGTGCGCGGAGAAGATGACCGGGGCGGTCGTGTCGGGGATTTCGTCGAGCTCTTCGACGAACACCGCGCCCTTGGCCTTGAGGCCGTCGACCACGTAGCGGTTGTGCACGATTTCGTGGCGGACATAGACCGGCGGCCCATAGAGGGCGAGCGCCCGCTCCACCGAATCGATGGCCCGCACCACCCCGGCGCAGAAACCGCGCGGGGAACACAGGACGACCTTCAGGCGCGGCTTGGCAGGGCCCTTATCGGCGGACATGGCAGAACGACCCGATGGCGACGACAAGCCCGACATGGGCCGCACCCACCACCCCTGTCAAGGTGCGCCCGAAAAGCGGGTAATGGGCCGCAGGACGGCGTTTTCGGCGCGAAAAAGGCGCCCACGGGCCATTGGACACCGGGCCGGCCAATCCCTATATTCTGGCCACTTTCCCTTATCCCCGATGAAGGAGAGGCTTCGCCCGAAGGGCGGGCGGAGCGCAAAACCCTTTTGCCCGGAGACCCCCGATGTCGAACGTTCCGCTGATGCCCAAGGCGACCGCCGTCTGGCTCACCGAGAATACCGCGCTCTCGTTCGACCAGATCGCCGAATTCTGCAAGCTGCATCCGCTCGAGGTGAAAGCCATCGCCGACGGCGACGCGGCGCAGGGCATCAAGGGCCTCGACCCCATCCAGACCGGCCAGCTCACCCGCGACGAGATCGAGCGCGGAGAGGCCGAGCCGCGCTACAAGCTCAAGCTCGCCGAGCGCAAGGTGCGCCTGCCCGAGCAGAAGACCAAGCGCGGCCCGCGCTATACGCCCGTTTCCCGCCGCCAGGACCGGCCGAACGCCATCCTCTGGCTGGTGCGCAACCATCCCGAGCTGAAGGACAGCCAGATCATGCGCCTCGTCGGCACCACCAAGTCGACGATCCAGGGCATCCGCGAGCGCACCCACTGGAACTCCGCCAACCTGCAGCCGCTCGACCCGGTGACGCTCGGCCTGTGCTCGCAGATCGATCTCGACCTCGAGGTAAGCCGCGCGGCCAAGGAGAAGCCGGCCACGATCGAGAGCGGCACCACGCTGCTGCCGGCCTCGGTTACGACCGCGCCGGCGCCCGAAGAGCCCACGCCGGCCGAAACCAAGAAGCGCGAGGACATGGACGTCGACGCCGTGTTCGCCAAGCTCAAGCAGATCGGCGGCAAGGGCGAGCAGACCGACGAATAAGCGTTGCGGCGCCCTCCGCACCCCGACTTCGCCGACAACCGGCCCGGCGACGTTCGGACGCGGAGTGTGGCTTCCCGGCACTAGGGCACGCGGCCGCGGACCGGTAATTTTGCGCCCGGCTGGGGGGCCCAAAAACACCGATCCGAGTCCATCGGTCGGAACCATGGTTCCGGAGACTGCCGTGAAACTGTCCGCACTGATTGTCGCCGCGTCGCTTGCCGTCTGTCCCGTCTTCGATTCCGCGCTCGCCCAGTCGGCCGAGCCCGCTGCCGCGCCCAAACCCGCAGCAAAGCCGAGGCCCAAGCGCACCGCCGCGCCCGAACCCTCGATCACCGACCGCATCGCCGATTTCTTCCGCGCGACGCCGGCGAGCGCGCCGGCCGCATCCCCGCGCGCAACGGGACGCCCGTCGGCCGCGAACGCCAACGAGGTCATGCTGCGCCGCGCCGCCTCGAGCTATTCGACGTCCTCGAACGCGCTCGGCTTCGGCCTCTACCGCGTCACGCCGCGCGAGACGGTGCAGTTCCGCGAGAAGCACGCGCCCGGCACCATCATCGTGCGCCAGCGCGAGAAGCGGCTCTATTACGTGAACGGCGACGGCACGGCGATCCGCTACGCCATCGCGGTCGGACGCGAAGGCGCGGCCTGGGCCGGCGTCTCGAGCGTCTCCGACAAGCGCGAATGGCCGGACTGGACGCCGACGCCGAACATTCTCGCCAAGCAGCCCGACCTGCCGCGCTTCGTGGAAGGCGGGCCGGCCAATCCGATGGGCGCGCGCGCGCTCTATCTCGGCGCCACCATGTACCGCATCCACGGCACCAACGAGCCGTGGCGGATCGGCGAGGAAGTGTCGTCGGGCTGCATCCGGCTGAGCAACGACGACATCGTCGATCTCTACAACCGCACGCGGCTCGGCGCGACGGTGATCGTGCAGCGCTGAGGACGGACTTTACAGGGGTGGGCGCGATGGCCGGGCGCATGCCCGGCCATCGTCGTTTCTGAAGGACGCGCCGATGACACGTCCCGCGTGGCGGCCGATGACGGCGGACGATGTCGCGGCCGCGCACGCGCTCTCGCAGACCGTGCATCCCGGCTATCCGGAGGCACGCGCGGTCTTCGCCGAGCGCCACCAGCTTTATCCGCAGGGCTGTTTCGCGCTCGTGCGCGAAGGCAGGCTCTGCGGATACGCGCTCTCGCATCCCTTCCCCGCTGACAGCGCGCCCGCGCTCGACACGCTCATCGGCGCGCTACCGCGCGAGGCCGGCAATTACTACATCCACGACGTCGCGATGCTGCAGGAGGCGCGCGGCCACGGCGCGGCGTCCGCGATCGTCGAACGCCTGAAGACGCATGCCCGCGCCGGGGGCTTTGCGTGCGTGAGCCTGATCGCGGTCAACGATTCGGCCGCCTTCTGGACGCGGCACGAGTTTGCCGCGCGCGCCGTGCCCGCGCTGGCCGGCAAGCTCGCAAGCTACGGCGCGCACGCCGTCTACATGCGCTGCGCATTGCGGGCGGCGACGCGCGCGCACGGAAGCGAGCCCTGATTTTTTTACTCGCGGCTTCACTTGCAACCTCGCCTACGGCTTCACTTGCGGCTTCCCGTCCTTGCAGCAGGCGCGCGCATGCGCCCCTGTTCTTTGCAAGGCGCGGGGGCGCCTTCGTCTTTTCCCTTCGCGCACGCGGCGAGGGGAGCGGAGCGCCGGGCGGCGCACCACTTTCGTTCCGCGCCTGACGCAAACGGATGGACGCGATCCGCGCCGCCCGTCCGCGCCCCGCGCGGGGCGTCTCCGGCGAAGAGACGCCGCGCCGTCCGGCGCTCCACCGCGGCTCGTCCCCGAAGCTGTCGCTTCAGGTGCGGCGTCGGGCCGCGCTTTCCCGCGCATTCGCGCGCGTGTCAGCCGGCTCCCGGCGGCGGCTCATAGTGGCCGCGGGCGGAGCCCCGACGCCGCCCGGGTGCGGGTTTGCGAAACCCGCCCGCAGGCGCCGCCCCGATCCCCGCTTCGCGAACGCCTCTAGAAGCGCCCCTCGGTGGGTTCAGGTGATAGGAATATAATCCCGACCGGGAAGAATATCAAGTCTTTTCTCGAACGGCCGCGGCCGGGCGCAAAGCGCGCGAGCCGGCTGCACGTCATCTCGGCCCTTCGCGAAAGCGAAGGCGCCGGCATCGTTTGCAAATGTCGCATTCGACCGCAATTCGGAAAACGGTTCCGGCTCTCGCTTCGCTCGGCCGGGGCGACGACCAGCGCTGCGTCCGGGATGACGGATCAGTGTTGCCTTGTTCCTCATGTGAGGCGCGCTGCGCATTGTAATCTTGATCCTCATAACGTTATGCGTTATAGAGCGTCATGATTGTCAGTTTCGCTGACAGCGAGACCGAGAAAATCTGGCATGGCGAGCGCAGCTCCCGCCTCCCGGGCGACATTCAAGCAACGGCGCTGCGCAAGCTTCGTCTGGTCAATGCGGCGAAGAAAATCGACGATCTGCGCGTGCCGCCCGGCAACCGGCTGGAGCGGCTGAAAGGCGATCACGCCGGGTACTGGAGCATCCGCATCAACGAGCAGTGGCGGATCGTCTTCCGCTGGACCGAAGGAGGAGCCGAGCATGTCTCGATCACGGACTACCACTGAGCGACTGCCAAATCCGACGCCCGGCGAAATCCTGCTCGAGGAATTTCTCAAGCCGATGGGCCTGTCGCAGACGGCGCTTGCGCGCGCGATCGGCGTGCCGCCGCGGCGCATCAACGAGATCGTGCTCGGCAAGCGCACCGTGACCGCCGACACCGACCTGCGGCTGGCGCGCTATTTCGGGATGAGCGACGGATTCTTTTTGCAGCTTCAGGCCGACCACGACCTGATGGCGCGGCGGCGGCAGATCGGCGACAAGCTGAAAGCGATCAGGCCAAGGGCGGCGTGAGTGTGGCGCGCGCGACCTTGCTCCTCATGATGAGGAGCGCTGCGCAGCAGCGCGTTTCGAACCATGAGGCCCAGCATGGGCCGCCTGCATCCTTCGAGACGCGGCCTTACGGCCGCTCCTCAGGATGAGGCGGATGGAGGTTTGCGCGCGTGAGAAACACGACGGGTTTCGCTGCGTTCAATCCACCTTGTGCATGTGTCCGGGATAACGGATGCTGGCGCTGCTACGCCTACGCCCCCACGCCCTTGCCCTTCAGCGCCGCGCCGATCTCCTCGAGGATCGCGGGATCGTCGATGGTGGCGGGCATCTTCCATTCGTCGCCGTCGGCGATCTTCTTCATGGTGCCGCGCAGGATCTTGCCCGAGCGCGTCTTGGGCAGGCGCTTGACCATGATCGCGAGCTTGAAGGCGGCGACGGGGCCGATCTTCTCGCGCACCAGCGCCACGATCTCCTTCTCGATCTCGGCCGGCTCGCGGTTGACGCCGGCTTTCAGCACGATGAAGCCGCAGGGCACCTCGCCCTTCAGTTCGTCCCTGATGCCCATCACCGCGCATTCGGCAACGTCGGGATGCGAGGCGAGCACCTCCTCCATGCCGCCGGTCGAAAGGCGGTGGCCGGCGACATTGATGATGTCGTCAGTGCGGCCCATGACGAAGACATAGCCGTCGGCGTCCTTGTAGCCGGCGTCGGCCGTCTTGTAGTAGCCGGGGAATTCGTTGAGGTAGCTTTCCTTGAAGCGCTCGTCCTGCTGCCAGAGCGTGGGGAAGCAGCCGGGCGGCAGCGGCAGTTTCACGACGATCGAGCCGATAGTGCCGGCCGCCACCGGCTTGCAGGCCTCGTCGACGATGTCGATGTGATAGCCCGGCATCGGCACGGTGGCCGAGCCGTGCTTGACCGGCAGCGCGCCGAGGCCGAGCGGATTGCCGGCGATGCACCAGCCGGTCTCGGTCTGCCACCAGTGATCGAGCACCGGCCGCCTGAGCAGATTTTCCGCCCATTGCAGCGTGTCGGGGTCGGCGCGCTCGCCGGCCAGGAACAGCGCGCGGAATTTCGACAGGTCGTATTGCGCGAGCAGCTTGCCCTGCGGGTCTTCCTTCTTGATGGCGCGGAAGGCGGTCGGCGCGGTGAACATGGTCGAGCAGCCGTGCTCGGCGATCACGCGCCAGAAGGCACCGGCATCGGGCGTGCCAACCGGCTTGCCTTCGTAGAGGATCGTCGTGCAGCCGTGGAACAGCGGCGCATAGACGATGTAGGAATGGCCGACCACCCAGCCGACGTCGGAGGCCGCCCAATAGACCTCGCCCGGCTCCACGCCGTAGAGATTCTTCATCGACCATTTGAGCGCGACCATGTGGCCGCCATTGTCGCGCACCACACCCTTGGGGATGCCGGTCGTGCCCGACGTGTAGAGGATGTAGAGCGGATCGGTGGCGAGCAGCGGCACGCAGTCGGCGGACTTCTTCGCCGCGATGGCGGCGTCGCGCAGGTCGCGCCAGTCATGGTCGCGGCCCGATATCATGCCGGCCTGCGCCTGCGGGCGCTGCAGGATGACGCAGGCCTGCGGCTTCGCCTTGGCGAGATTGATCGCCTCGTCGAGCAGCGGCTTGTACTGCACGACGCGGCCGGGCTCGAGGCCGCAGCTCGCCGAGAGGATCAGCTTGGGCTTGGCGTCGTCGATGCGGGTGGCGAGCTCCTTGGCCGCGAAGCCGCCGAACACCACCGAATGCACCGCGCCGATGCGCGCGCAGGCGAGCATGCCGAACACCGCCTCCGGCACCATCGGCATGTAGAGGATGACGCGGTCGCCCTTCTCCACGCCGAAATCCTTCAGCATGGCGGCGAGCGTCTTCACCTCGAACAGGACCTCCTCGTAGGAATAGCCCTGCTTGGTGCCGGCCATCGGCGAATCGTAGATCAGCGCGGCCTGCGCACCGCGCCCGGAGGCAACGTGACGGTCGAGCGCGTTGTAGCAGGTGTTGCAGACGGCTCCTGTGAACCAGCGCCCATAGATGCCGGCATCGGGATCGAACACCTTCTTCGCCGGCTCGAACCAGTCGATCTCGCGCGCGGCCTCACCCCAGAAGTCCTGCGGATCGCGCTGCCAGTGCGCATAAATGTCGTGATAGCGGCTCGTGCGCGCGTCCATAGTCAGTCCTCCCGATAAGCCCGTCACCCGCAGGTGGCGGCGGCAGTCGCCCCCGACGGGCAACGGCCGGTTGTGTCCGCCCTCCTGCGCGGCCGCCCGCGGACAGGCTCCCGGCGGCTTTCGCATCCGCGCTACGCTCCCGGACAGGCTCCGGGCGCAGCCGGATCAGGACGACGGATCGTCGTTGTTTACGCTCAATTCTGCTCCCGCCCGCCCGTTTTGCAAGCGTTCGGCCCTCGTCAATTCGCCCAAGAACCGGCCCAAGAACGTACCCACAAACGTATCCAAGAACGTCGCCCGGGAGCGGGCCCGGAAATCCACCCGCAGGCGGAAAACACTGGCGCAGGCCGCGCGCATGCGCTTTGATTTCAAACAAGGCGCGCGCGGCGCGCCACCCTCCCGCACCCCGCCCCGTGATCAACGACCCGATCTTCTATCTCATCGCCATCCCGGCCGTACTGGCGATTGGCCTCGCCAAGGGCGGCTTCGCCGGCGTCGGCCTGCTGGCCACGCCGCTGCTCGCGCTCTATCTGCCGCCGCTGGAGGCCGCCGCCCTGCTGCTGCCGATCCTGCTCATACAGGACGCGATCTCGCTGTGGTGGTACCGGCGCGACTGGGACGCCTGGAACCTCAAGGTGCTCCTGCCCGGCGCGGTGATCGGCATGGGGATCGGCTGGTTCTACGCCGCGCAGGTGTCGGACGCCGCCATCCGGCTCGTGGTCGGGGCGATCGGCGTCGCGTTCGTCGCGCATGCCTGGGGCGTCGCCGCCTTCAACGCCTTGCGCAAGCGCGGTCCCGCCGGCCCGCGGAAAATGTCGGCGGCGAGCGGCATGTTCTGGGGCGCGGTGTCCGGCTTCACCTCGCTGCTTACCCAGGGCGGCGGACCGCCGTTCCAGATCCACATCCTGCCGCAGCGTCTGCCCAAGCTGACGCTGGTCGGCACCACGACGATCTTCTTTGCGGTCGTCAACGCGCTCAAGATCGGACCCTATTTCGCGCTCGGGCAGTTCTCGTTCTCGAATTTCTCGACCTCGGTGGCGCTGCTGCCGCTCGCGGTAGCGACCAACGCGCTCGGCATCTGGCTCGTGCGCCTGACGCCGACGAAGCTGTTCTACGATCTCGCCTATGTGCTGGTGCTGTTCGTCTCGCTGGCGCTGATGTGGCAGGGCGCGGTCGAACTCTACGCGGCGGGCGCCTGATTGCGATTGATCGGCGGCCGTTTCCTTCGCTAACGTGTGAAGAAGCGAGGGGAATAATCATGGCGAAAACGCCTTACGACATCGATCTCGACCGCAACCCGGCCAATTTCCAGCCGCTGACGCCGCTCACCTTCCTGGAGCGGGCGGCCGCGGTGTTTCCCGACCGCGTCGCGATCATCCACGGGCCGCTGCGCCGCACCTACCGCGACTTCTACGCGCGGGCGCGCCGGCTCGGCTCCGCGCTCGCCAGGCGCGGCATCAGGCGCGGCGACACCGTCTCGGTCGTGCTCGCCAACACGCCGGCGATGCTGGAATGCCATTACGGCGTGCCGATGTGCGGGGCCGTGCTCAACACGATCAACACGCGGCTCGACGCGGCGGTGAACGCCTTCACGCTCGACCACGCCGAAGCCAAAGTGCTGATCATCGACCGCGAATTCTCCAAAGTGATGAAGGAGGCGCTCGCGCGCTGCAAGGTCAAGCCGCTCGTCATCGATTACGACGATCCCGAATTCACCGGCGAGGGCGAGAAGCTCGGCAGCATCGACTACGAGGATTTCCTGAAAGAAGGCGATCCCGCCTACGCCTGGACGATGCCGGGCGACGAGTGGGACGCGATCTCGCTCAACTACACGTCGGGCACCACCGGCGATCCCAAGGGCGTGGTCTATCATCATCGCGGCGCCGCCCTGCTGGCGCAGGGCAACGTCATCACCTGTTCGATGGCCAAGCATCCGGTCTATCTGTGGACGCTGCCGATGTTCCACTGCAACGGCTGGTGCTTCCCCTGGTCGATCTCGGTCGTCGCCGGCACGCATGTCTGCCTGCGCTGGGTGCGCGCGCCGGCCATGTACGACGCCATCGCCGGTCACAAGGTCACGCATCTGTGCGGCGCGCCGATCGTGATGGCGACATTGCTCAACGCGCCGGCGAACGAGAAGAAGCCGCTGCCGCATGTGGTGGAGTTCTTCACCGCCGCGGCGCCCCCGCCCGAGGCCGTGCTCGCGGCGATGAAGGAGGCGGGCTTCAACGTCACGCACCTTTACGGGCTGACCGAGACCTACGGCCCCGCCGTGGTCAACGACTGGCACGCGGAGTGGGACGGTCTCGACAAGACCGCGCAGGCGCAGAAGAAGGCGCGCCAGGGCGTGCGCTACGGCGCGCTGGAAGCGCTCGACGTCATGGACCCGGAGACGATGACGCCGGTGCCGCGCGACGGCAAGACCATGGGCGAGGTCATGTTCCGCGGCAACGTGGTGATGAAAGGCTATCTGAAGAACAAGGCCGCCTCCGACAAGGCGTTCGCCGGCGGCTGGTTTCATTCCGGCGATCTCGGCGTGATGCATCCGGACGGCTATATCCAGCTCAAGGACCGCTCCAAGGACATCATCATCTCCGGCGGCGAGAACATTTCCTCGATCGAAGTGGAGGACGCGCTCTACAAGCATCCGGCCGTGCAGGCCGCCGCCGTGGTCGCCAAGCCCGACGACAAATGGGGCGAGACGCCGTGCGCCTTCGTGGAGCTGAAGCCCGGCCAGGAGGCGAGCGCCGACGAGATCGTGCAATGGTGCAAGAAGAATCTCGCCGGCTACAAGGTGCCCAAGCATGTCGTGTTCACCGAGCTGCCGAAAACGAGCACGGGCAAGATCCAGAAGTTCAAGCTGCGCGACATGGCGAAGGGGGTGTGAGGCGATACCGGCGTTCTCGCTCCGCCCTCATCCTGAGGAAGGCGCCGAAGGCGCCCGTCGCGAAGGACGGGGCGGCCCATGCTTCGAGACGCCCGCCGCCGATGCGTCGGCGGGCTCCCCGGCAGAGGCTGGGAGAGGTGCGCGTATCCCTGTCATTACCGAACCTGATCGGGCGCAAGCCGCGGCCCGATCGTCGCCTTCAGGCCGCCCATCTCCGAACGGCCGAGCTGCAGTTGCCAGCGATAGGCGTCGAGCACGTCCTGGACAATGGCAAGTCCAAGACCCGCACCCCCGCCGCGCTCGTCGAGACGAACCCCGCGCCCGAGCGCGCTCGCGCGGTCCTGCTCGGCGATGCCCGGCCCGTCGTCCTCCACGCAGATACCCGCGCCGTCCGGCATCACATGGACGCGAACGCAGCTCCGCGCGTGGCGGGCGGCGTTCTCCATCAGGTTACCGAGCACTTCGGCAAGGTCGGCGCGGTCGAGCGGCGCTCTCGCCGTTTCCACGATCTCATGGCGGAACGTGAGCGGGCGCCCGGATTCGGTGCGCGCGAGCGTCGCGATCAGCGAGCGCACGAGCGGAGCGACCTCGGTCGCCTCCCCGCCCGCCGGACGCGCGCCGCGGATGCGCGCGCGCGCCAGTTCGCGATCGACATGCCGGCGCATGGTATCGATCACGGCATCGATCTCGTCGGCGACCGCGCTTTCACCGCGCCCGCGCAAGAGGCGGCTGTCGGCGGCCAGCGCGGCGAGCGGCGTCTTCAGCCCGTGGGCGAGATCGGCGGCGCGGTTGCGCGAACGCGCCAGTTCCTGCTCGCGCGCATCCAGAAGCGCATTGACCTCCTCGACGAGCGGCGTGACCTCTGCCACACCGGCAGCCGCCAGATGCCGGCTGCGCCCGGCGCGGATATCGGCAACACCCCGGCGCAACGCCGCGAGCGGCCGCAGCCCGAGACTGACCTGCACCGTCGTCGCCGCCGCCAGCACGATCCACAGAAGGCCGAGCGCCGGCCACAGATCGGCGGCGAAGGCGCGACGCGCCGCCGCCACCTGCGACAGGTCGACTGCGACCGCGATGCGCACCGGCGTGCGCCCATCGGCGACGGTCAGCCACACCCGCCGTTCGGCGACCAGAAGCCGCGCATCCGCCGGGCCCGCAATCTCGTGATGATGGATTTCGCCCGGCGCCGGATCGTCCTCCGGCAAAGCAAGCGTCGCGTCCCACAGCGAGCGTGAACGCAGCAATTGCGCGCCGTCGTCGCCGATCTGCCAGTAGAGCCCCGACAGCGGATCGGCAAAGCGCGGATCAGCCGGCGCGCGGCCAACCACGATGCGGCCCTGCGCGTCGACATCGATACCGCCGACCAGTTGCCGCAGATGGACGTCGAGCCCTTCCGCGACGGTGCGCGAAATATGGCGTTCGAACAGCACGGTCAGGCCGAAGCCCGCGATCGCAAGCGCAACCGCGATCGCCGCAAGCCCGCCGACGACGAGCCGCAGCCGCAGTGACGTGCGCTTCACGCCACCTTCTCCGGAATGAGATAGCCGAAGCCGCGGCGGGTCTCGATCAGCTCGGCGCCGATCTTCTTGCGCAGGCGGCCGATCAGCACCTCGACCGCGTTCGAGTCGTGCATCTCGTCATGGCCGTACACGTTCTCGCTCAATTCGAGCTGGGACACCACGCGGCCGCGATGATGAAGCAGATAGGCAATGAGCCGGTATTCAAGCGGCGACAGCGCCACCGGCACGCCGTCGAGCGTCACTTTCATCTGCCGCTCGTCGAGCGTGACGGCGCCGGCCTGCAAAACGGACGAGGCATGGCCGGCCGAGCGGCGCACGATCGAACGCAGGCGCGCCAGCAATTCCTCCATGCGGAAGGGCTTTGGCAGATAATCGTCGGCGCCGGCATCGATGCCTTCCACCCGCTCGCTCCAGCTTCCGCGCGCGGTCAGAATCAGGACCGGCATGTGGCGGCCGTTGGCGCGCCAGCGCTTGAGCACCGACAGGCCGTCCATGCCGGGCAGACCGAGATCGAGAACGACGGCGCCATAGTCCTCGGTGTCACCGCGGAACCAGGCCTCCTCGCCGTCGCGCACCGCATCGACGATATAGCCGGCCGCCTGCAGCGCGCGCGCAATGTCGGCCGCGATCCGCCGGTCATCCTCGACAACGAGCACGCGCATTACTTTTCCTTGATGCGGGCGATCTCGCCGCTCCTGCCGTCGACATAGACTTCGAACAGGCGGCCCTGGCCGTCCACGACGCGAAACTCGTAGAGCCAGCGCTCCGCCTTGCGCTCGATTTTCACGGCCGTGACTTCGCCCGGCAGCTTGCCGGCGACCAGATTGAGGATGTCGGCGAGCGACTGGATTTCGCCGCGCTTGACCGCAAGGCGCGCGGCCTCGTGATCTTGCGGATCGGCCTGCGCGTAGAACGTGCCGGCCAGAACAACGAGCGCGGCGAGCGCGGTCCGCCGCGCGACAGCGCCGGATATGCGTTGCAATTGTCCCATGCCGGCTGTCTGCCAGAACAAGGCTGACAGGTTGCTGACATGGATCAACCATTCCAGTGCCCCCGCCCCGCGTCCCGCAGCGGCGCCGATCGCGGCGCCTGACAATTCACTGACACGCGGCCACAGCCTGCCGTCAGCCGCGTTCGGGCAATCTCGCCTGCGTCCGGCGCATTGCGCGGCGGACGTCACATCAAGGAGAGCAGACCATGCGCAAGATCACGATCATTGCCACCGCAGCCGCAACGTTGGGCCTCGTCGCCGCCGCGAACGCGTCCAGCTTCGGGCGCCCCTGCACCAACACGCCCGAAAGCCAGTGGCTGCCGATGCAGGCCCTGCAGGCCAAGGTCGAGGCGCTCGGCTACAAGGTGCAGAAGACCAAGCTGAAGGCGGCGTGCGGCGAAATCTACACGATCGACAAGAGCGGCAACCGCGTCGAGCTGTTCGTCGACCCCTCCAGCGGCGAAATCGTCGGCCAGAACTGACGGCAGACCGGATTCCGACATGACAATTGTCAACGAAACGATCGAAGCCGGTGGCGCAACGCCACCGGCAACGGTCAAGGTATGGGACCCCTTCGTGCGCGTCTTCCACTGGTCGCTGGTGGCCGCCTTTGCGCTCGCCTATGCGACCGGCGACGAGATCGAGAAGGTGCATATCGCCGCCGGTTATTTCATCGCCGGCCTGCTGGCGCTGCGCATCGTCTGGGGGTTTGCAGGCCCCCGGCATGCGCGCTTCGGCGACTTCGTACGCTCGCCGCGCGCGGTGATCGCCTATCTGCGCGAGGCGATGCTGCTGCGCGCGCCGCGCCATCTCGGACACAATCCGGCCGGCGGCGCCATGGTGATCGCACTCCTCGTCGGGCTGTCGGCGACCTGTCTGACCGGCTTTCTGATGACGACCGACGCCTATTGGGGGGCGAAGTGGATGGAGAATGTCCACGAAGTGCTGGCCAACGGCACGCTCGGCCTCGTGTTCCTGCATGTGCTCGGCGTCGTGTTTGCGAGCTTCGAGCATCGCGAGAATCTGGTCAAAGCGATGATCGACGGCCGCAAGCGGGCCGAGCCTTAGGGCGCGGGGCGCGAGAGTTGCCGGCATGATCCGCTCCGGTCCGGCGGATCATGCCGGCGCACGGGGGCGCCCGCCGGCACACTACTCGACCCGCCCTCTCTTATTTCTTCGCCTCGGCCGGCGGGGCGCGGGCTGCGATCCCGTCCAGCGTCCTGCGCAATTCGCCGATCGTCTTCGCGAGACCGGCGGCTTCGGCGCGCAGGGCCGTGATCTCGGCGCTGGCCGCGTCGAGCCTGCGCTGCGTCTCGCGGACATTCTTCTGCAGCGCCTGCTGCAGGTATTCGATATTGGCCTGCAGGCATCCGGTGCGGCGCTCGACCTGCTTTTCCACCATGCAGTTTTCGAGCCCGCGCACGTCCTGCGCCGTGGCCGGCGTCAAGACCGGCGCCGAGGCCAGCGCAACGGCGAGGATGGCGGCAACGCATGCCGCCGGCACACGGGAAAGACAAAGTCCGCAAAGACGAAGTCCGCTCACGGCCGCCCCGCTATGGCTGCGCGCCGCAGCGCCATGGCGTGGGCTGGCAGGCGACCGGCGTATTGGAGCAGGCGGCGCCGCCGTCGTCGATGTGGCAGATATGGCAGCCGTCGGTATAGGTCGCGCAGGCCGGGATCTCCCGCCGCAGTGCCTGCCACCATCGTTCCCGTCCCTCGGCCGCCGGACGCACCTCATGCAGTTGCGGATCGCTCCAGTCGGGCAGCGGCAGAAGGGCGTCTTTTGCCTCTTTCGTCTCGGGAGCGATTTCGGCGGCCGGCGCACCCGCCGGCGCGGATGCGGCGGCATCGGTGCCGGGCGATTGCGCGGCGGCACGTTCGCCCGCCGCAAGCACGGCCACCGTCAGAGCGGCAGCGGCCAGAACCGCCCCGCGCCGGACCGCGATTGCACGGCGACGCCTGATCCTCATGCCGGTCGCCGGTCGGCGCCGTGCGCCCGATGCGCAGACATCAATCTTTCTCGCCGGGGCCGCCGGCCCCGCGAGCGCCATGCCGGCCGTCAATCCTGTCTGTCAGTGCACGCTTTCGGTCTGTCTCAAGCGCGCGATTTCGTCCTTTACCTGCAATTTTCGCCGTTTCAGCTCGGCAACCCTCAAGTCGTCCGCCGACGGATGGGAAAGCGCTTCGTCGATTTCCGCTTCGAGCGCCCGGTGCCGCGCCTCAAGTTCCACAAGCGACTGAATGGCCATGGATGACGGTCTCCTCCGATGCGTTGGAGTAGGCGATGAAGTTTGACACGACGATTGTGGCAAGTCGATTGGGGGGCTCTGTGCGGCGCAACAAATCCCCGTTTTCCGCGCTTTTCGGCCCGCCTTGAACGCCCCCCGTGTTGGGCGGATAATTCGAAACGGAACCGTCAAAAGAATCGCTTTTCGATGTGTTTTCGGCGAATTCGCCGGACCCTGTCCGGCCCCGGCACGGCGCAGCGCCCGAACGCGGCGGCGCCTCGGGGCGGCCCAGGGCGGCATCCGGGGCGGTGGCGGCCATGACCAACGACGAGCAACGCGAACTGCGGACCGAGCTGGCGCGCCTGCAGCAGGAGCACCGCGACCTCGACGCGGCCATCGCCGCTCTGGTCGGCTCGCCCGGCGCCGACGTGCTCCAGGTGCAACGGCTGAAAAAGCGCAAGCTCGTGCTGCGCGACCGCATCTCCTATATCGAGGACCAGCTCACCCCCGACATCATCGCGTAAGCGCCATCACCGCGCGGCGGCGAGCGCCTGCTCGAGCCGCTCCTGCATATTGCGGTGATTGGCCAATAGCCGTTGCGTGATGAGCTTGAGGAAGAAGAAGCCGAATTTCGGATTCTGGAAATAAAGCTGCTTCACCTGATTGTAGCCGATGACCAGCAATTCGCCGTCCTCCTCGCACCGGAAGGTCTGCGTGCGCTTGTTGTCCGGCGTCACCAGCCCGATCTCGCCGACGACCTCGCCCGGCCCGATCGGCACATCGATCTCTTCGAGCCGATAGCGTCCGCTGACCGGATAGAACATCGCGTCGGCCGTATCGCCCTTGAGGAAGATCGTCTCTCCCGCCCGGCAGACGCGCCGGTGCGTGAAGCCCCTGATCCAGTCCATCGACAGGCTGCCGCCGGACGCCTCCTTCACCTGCGCGACGAGCCGGACCATCTGGTAGAGGCGGCCGATATTGAGCGGCAGCAGGATGACGTGCAGCGCGAACTGCGGATAGACCTCCGCGACCAGACCGTAGATGATGAAAAGGATGTTGGCGCAGATGCCGACGACCCGCAGCGGGATCATGGTGCGCATGGAATAGGTGCCGATCGTAACGACGGCGCCGAGATAGCCCCATATCTCTCCGTTCTGGATCAGATAGTTCCAGAATTCCACGAGCCCGCCCTCGAAGCCGATCGCGCTCCCTGCATGCATTTCCAGCCCTCCCGCCCTGCCCCGGCGATTTCGTTCCTGCTCCGGTTGGTCCGCGGCGACGATAACCGATACATGCGCAAGCGCTATCCGCTCATGCGCACCGCGGCGATTCACGGTGCATGGCCGGCATTTCGCCTTGCCCCGCTTTTCTCTCTCCCTATAATCCGCCGCTTCCTTTTCGGGGGCATCCGCGCATGGCGGCCAGATCCGTTCGCAAGTCCGCCGGCGCCGCGGCGAAAAAGCCGGGCAGCAGGAGCCGCAAGCCGGTGGCCATCATCATGGGCAGCCAGTCGGACTGGGCGACGATGCAGCACGCCGCCGACACGCTGCGCGAACTTAAGATCGGCCACGACGCGCTGATCGTCTCCGCGCACCGCACGCCCGAGCGGCTTTATGATTTCGCCCGCTCGGCGCGCGACAAGGGTTACAAGACGATCATCGCGGGCGCCGGCGGCGCCGCGCACCTGCCGGGCATGACGGCCTCGCTCACGCCGCTGCCGGTCTTCGGCGTGCCGATGAACACGCACGCGCTCGAAGGCAAGGATTCGCTGTTGTCGATCATGCAGATGCCGGCCGGCATCCCGGTCGGCACGCTCGCCATCGGCAAGGCCGGCGCGATCAATGCGGCGCTGCTCGCCGCCGCTGTGCTCGCGCTGTCGGATGAGGCGCTCGCGCGGCGGCTCGACGCCTTCCGCAGCCGGCAGACCGCGCGCGTCGGCAAGCGTCCGAAAGACTGACGCCGCCATGCCCGAGCACGCCCCGCCGCCGCTGAAGCCCGGCGCCACCATCGGCATCCTGGGCGGCGGCCAGCTCGGCCGCATGCTGGCGCAGGCGGCCGCCAAGCTCGGCCTGCACTGCCATATCTTCTCGCCAGAGAGCGATTCCTGCGCGTTCGAAGTCGTGCGCCGCTCCACCATCGCCGACTATTCGGACGTCGCCGCGCTCGACGCCTTCGCCGCCGATTGCGACGTCATCACCTACGAGTTCGAGAACGTGCCGGCGCAGTGCGCGGCCTTCCTCAAGAGCCGAAAGCCGGTGCTGCCCGACCCGGCCGTGCTCGAGCGCACGCAGGACCGGCTGATCGAGAAGGACTTCGTCAGCGCGCTTAAAATCCCGACCGCGCCCTATGCGCCGGTTCATAGCGCCGCCCAATTGCAGGCCGCGGTCGAGGCGGTCGGCCGCCCGGCCGTGCTCAAGACGCGCCGGCTCGGCTACGACGGCAAGGGCCAGGCGACGATCGCAAGGAACGGCGATCCGGCCGCCGCCTGGCGGACGCTGCGGGAGGTGCCCTGCATCCTGGAAGGCTTCGTCGCCTTCGAGCGCGAGGTCTCCGTCGTCGCCGCCCGCGGCCGCGACGGCAAGGTCATGTGTTTCGACGTCACCGAGAATGACCACCGCCACCACATCCTGCACCATTCCCGCGCGCCCGCGCGCATCCCGCCCGCGCTCGCAAAAGACGCCGTGCGCATCGCCGAGCGGATCGCGCGCGCGTTCGACTATGTGGGGGTGTTGGCGGTGGAGATGTTCGTGGTGCGGCGCGGCGGCGCGCGTACTCTCTTGGTCAACGAGATCGCGCCGCGCGTCCACAATTCCGGGCACTGGACCCTCGACGGGGCGAGCGTCTCCCAGTTCGAGCAGCATATCCGGGCGGTGGCGGGCTGGCCGCTGGCCAAGCCGGTCCGCCACGGCCGGGTGGAGATGACCAACCTGATCGGGGAGGAGGTCCACGAGGTCGAGCGCTGGCTGCGCCAGGGCGGAACCTCGGTCCACCTCTACGGCAAGGCGGAGGCCCGCCCCGGTCGCAAGATGGGCCATGTCACCCGGGTCAGCCCGGAAGGCGGCCGCACCCCCAAGCCACCGCGCGAGTAGACTCTTGACCGGCTTTCTGGTACAGGCGCGCGACTTGAAGTGCCCGCGCCGCGCGGGATTTCAGCCGAAATCAGACCCGCAACCGGGCCTCAGACGGCCCAAGAAGGAAGACACGTGCAGGTTCTCGTTCGCGACAACAACGTCGACCAGGCCCTCAAGGCGCTCAAGAAGAAGATGCAGCGCGAGGGCATTTTCCGCGAGATGAAGCTCCGCGGCCATTATGAGAAGCCCTCCGAGAAGAAAGCCCGCCAGAAGGCGGAAGCGGTGCGCCGGGCGCGCAAGCTCGCCCGCAAGCGCGCGCAGCGCGAAGGCCTGCTGCCCTCCAAGCCCAAGCCGGTCACGGCCGGAGCGGGCGGCGGACGCGGCGGCGCGGGCCGCGGCGGCTTCACCCGCAACTGACGAATTTCCCCAACGGGACGACCACGGTCGCCGGGCCCCTGCCCGGCGATTTCATTTGAGCGGCCGCCGCTGCGCCACGTCGGACAGGAACGCGCGGGCCGCCTCGACCGCGCCGTGCTCGCCGAGATCCTCGTGCCCGGCACCGGGAAAGCGCACGAAGCGCTTAGGGCCAGGCGCCAGCGCGAACAGCCGCGCGCCGAAGCGGATCGGGATGACGCGGTCGCGCTCCCCGTGCAGAACCAGAAGCGGCGCATCGATGCGCCCGATGCGCTCGTCGGAGCGGAACTGGTCCTTCATCAGCCAGCGGACGGGAATGACCGGATAGATCGCCGCCGCGATATCGACGGTCGAAGTATAAGGCGCTTCGAGCACGAGGGCGGCGACCGGCCGCTCGGCAGCGACCGCGATCGCAACGCCGGAGCCGAGCGATTCGCCCCACAGCACGATGCGCTCCGCGCCGTAGCGCGCGGCGGCGAAATCGTAGGCCGCCCGGCCGTCGGCGATCAGGCCCTGCTCGCTCGGATGCCCGCTCGAGCCGCCATAGCCGCGGTACGACAGCGCGACAAGACCGGTGCCGTCCGACGTCAGCGGCGCAAAGCGCCATGGCCTGTGCCGCAGCGCGCCGCCATTGCCGTGATAATAGACGACGACGAAGCGCCCCGCGTGCGGGGCGACATGCCAGGCGAGGAGCCGTTCGCCGTCGGCCGCGGTGAGCGCGATCTCCTCGGCCTGCGCAAACCCCGCCTCGGCCGGCGCCGTGCGCACCGTCTCCGGAAAATACATCAGCCAGCGCTGCGCGAAATACATGACGGCGACGAAGCCGATATATCCAGCCACGACATAGAATGCGATCGACTTGAAAGCAGCCATCGGCGCGACAATGTCCCCCGGTCAGACAGCCAGCATGCGGACCGGGCATGCTCGCTCATCCGGATCGCCATATTGTGACAGCCGGCGTTTCCGGTTAAGTCTCGATACCATGCTGGCGCCCGAAGAACTCACGATTCTCGTCCGCATCACGGCCGCGCTCGCGATCGGCGCCATGATCGGTTTCGAGCGCACCTTCCATGGCCGGCCCGCGGGTTTCCGCACCCATGCGCTGGTCTGCGTCGCCTCCGCGCTTCTGATGCTGGTCACCGTCTACCAGGACGTCTGGATGACGCATGTGCCGACCGAGGCGATCCGCACCGACCCGACCCGCATGGCGCAGGGCATCATGACCGGCATCGGCTTTCTCGGCGCCGGCGTCATCTTCAAGGAAGGCCTGACGGTGCGCGGCCTCACCACCGCGGCCTCGATCTGGATCACCTCGGCGATCGGCATCCTGGTCGGCATCGGCTTCTATTTCGCCGCCGGATTCGGGGCCGTCGCGGCGATCGCGATCCTGTCGCTGTTCCGCTGGATCGAAAACCGGCTGCCGTCAGAATACTACGCGCACCTGATCGTGGCGTTCCCGCGCCGCAAGGTGATGACCGAGGACCGGCTGCGCCAGATGGTCGGCAATCACGGTTTCACCATCGCCAACCTGTCGTCGCGGCTGACCAATGCCGGCAAGGAATTCGAGTACCGCATGATGATCCGCGCCCGCGCCCGCGACGCCACCGAGGCGCTGTCGCGACAATTGCGCCAATCGTCCGAGATCATCGGTTTCCGCATCTCGCCGACCGGCGACTGACCCTCAGCGATCGATCCTATGTCCGCACAGACGCGCTGGAGCGCGGTCGTCATCCTGATTGCCGCCGGCATGGTCGCCGCCTTCCAGATCGGAAAGGCGGCGATCGCGGTGCCGCTGCTGCAGCAGGATCTGGGCCTGAGCCTCGTCTTCGCATCCTGGATCGTCGGCGCCTTCGGGGCGCTCGGCGCGTTCGGCGGCATCTTCGCCGGCACCATCGTCTCGATGTTCGAGCCGCGCCGCACACTGCTGGTCGGGCTTTGCCTGACCGGCCTTGCCAGCATCGCCGGCGCGCTCGCGCCCAACGGCGCGGTGCTGCTGGCGACGCGCGTCGCCGAAGGCTGCGGCTTCCTCGCCATCGTGCTCTCGGTGCCGCGCCTGTTGCGCACCATCGCCGGCCCCGCCGAGCGCGACCGCATCTTCGCCTTCTGGGGCGTCTATCTTCCCGCCGGCTCGGCGCTGATGATGCTGCTCGGCCCGCTGATCGCCGCGCCCGGCTGGCGCGTCCTGTGGCTGGTCAACGGCGTGGCGGCGCTCGCCTATGCCGGGGTGATCGCGCGCACGATCGCAGCCCAGCCCGGCGCCGCGGAAGCTTCGCGCGCGCTTCTCAATATCGCGCAGGTGCTACGTTCGCCGGGACCGCTGCTGCTGACCGCGATATTCGGCATCTACACGTTCCACTATTTCGCGCTGACCGGCCTGCTGCCGACGCTGCTGGTCGACCGGCTCGGGCTCAGCATCGCCGCCGCCGGCGTCGTCAGCGCGCTGACGGTGCTCGCCAACGGCATCGGCAATCTCACCGCCGGCGTGCTCATCCGCATGGGCGTCCCGCTCTGGGCGGTGGCGACGGCCGGCTTCACGGTGATCGGGACGTCGGGTTTTGCGATCTTCTCGGACCAGTTGCCGGTCGCCGTCATCGCGCTCGCGGCCGCCGCGACGCTGGCGGTGAGCGGGCTGATCCCGGCCTCGATCTTCGCCGCCGCGCCGCGGCTTGCGGCGAGCGCGGCGCTCTTGTCGATCACGATCGGGCTTGCAATGAACGGCAGCAATCTCGGCCAGCTTCTCGGCCCGGCGGCGCTCGCCGCCTTCGTGCAGCGCTACGGCTGGGACCGCGCGCCGCTGCTGTTTGTCGGGGTGATGGTGGCGGGACTTTCGGTGGCTTTGGCGCTGCGCGCGGTGCTGCGCCGCGCGGGCCCGCCGGCCGGCGGGGCATGACGGGCCACGCCCGCCATCCCGCGCCGGCACGACACGAGGGTCAGGCCGCCTTTTTCGCCTTCTTCTTCTTGCGCGGCTTCTTCTGCGCGGAGAGATAGAGCGCGACCTTCTTCGACGAACGGCCGGCGACCTTGACCGCCGCTTTCAGCTTGGCCGCCGTCACCTTGAACTTCTTCGACCAGTAGCGCAGCTCGTAGGGCTGGCTGACCGCGATCAGCGCGCGGTCGCGGTCCTTCTGCTTCTGGAATTTCAGATAGGCCTCGACCTTGCGCGACGAACGGCCTACCGCCTTGACCGCCGCCTTCAGCTTGGCCGGCGTCACCTTGAACTTCTTGCACCAGTAGCGGACCTCGTAGGGCTCCTTCAGTGCGATCAGCGCACGATCCGAGCCGCCGCGCTTCTTCTTGTTGTCAGCCATGTGTTTCTCCTTGCCGTGAGGGGGCGCACCAGCGCGCCCCGCGCTTACGCACAGACCTACGCGTCGGGATATGCACAGTGACAGATTCGGGCGCGGTCCGACAAAGACGGCGCGGCCGCCGCTACATCGACTTGACGATGCTCTCGGTCATCTTCTTGGCGTCGCCGAGCAGCATCATCGTATTGTCGCGGTAAAACAGCGGATTGTCGATGCCGGCATAGCCGGAGGCGAGCGAGCGCTTGATGAACATCACGGTGCCGGCCTTCCACACCTGCAGCACCGGCATGCCGTAGATCGGCGAGGTCTTGTCCTCCTCGGCGGCCGGGTTGGTGACGTCGTTGGCGCCGATGACGAAGGCGATGTCGGCCTGCGCGAATTCGGAGTTGATGTCCTCGAGCTCGAACACCTCGTCGTAGGGCACGTTGGCTTCCGCCAAGAGCACGTTCATGTGCCCGGGCATGCGGCCGGCGACCGGGTGGATGGCGTACTTGACCTCGACGCCTTCCTTCTTGAGATGGTCGGCCATCTCGCGCAGCGCGTGCTGGGCCTGCGCCACCGCCATGCCGTAGCCCGGCACGATGATGACCTTGGAGGCGTTCTTCATGATGTAGGCGGCGTCTTCGGCCGAGCCGAGCTTGACCGGACGCTGCTCGGCCGCCCCGGCCGCCGCTGCCACCTCGCCGCCGAAGCCGCCGAGGATGACGGAGATGAAGGAGCGGTTCATGCCCTTGCACATGATGTAGGACAGGATCGCGCCCGAGGAGCCGACGAGGGCCCCGGTGATGATCAGCGCCGAATTGCCGAGCGTGAAGCCGATGCCGGCGGCCGCCCAGCCGGAATAGGAATTGAGCATCGAGATCACGACCGGCATGTCGGCGCCGCCGATCGGGATGATGATGAGGATGCCGAGCACGAGCGCGATGACCGTCACCAGCCAGAAATCGAGCTGGCTCTGCGACACCACGAGGCCGTAGACGAAGAACACCAGCGCCAGCGCCAGCCCGATATTGATGACGTGGCGCGCGGGCAGGATGATCGGCGCGCCGCTCATGCGCCCGGACAGCTTGAGGAAGGCGATGATCGAGCCGGTGAAGGTGATGGCGCCGATGGCGACGCCGAGCGCCATCTCCACGAGGCTGGATTTGTGGATGGCACCGCGGATGCCGATGTCGAAGGCGGCGGGCGCGTAGAAGGCGGCGGCCGCCACCAGCACCGCGGCAAGGCCGACCAGCGAATGGAAGGCGGCGACCAGTTCGGGCATCGCCGTCATCGGCACGCGCCGCGCGATCACCGCGCCGATGCCGCCGCCGAGGCCGAGCCCGAGAACGACCAGCAGCCAGGCGCCGAAGCCGGCCGGCGGATGCGAGGCGAGCGTCGTGAGCACCGCGATGGCCATACCGGCGATGCCGAACATGTTGCCCATGCGGCTGGTTTCCGGGCTCGACAACCCGCGCAGCGCCAGGATGAACAGGACGCCGGAAACGAGATAAAGCAGGGCTGCGAGATTGGCGCTCATGGACGAACCTTCATGCCGTGTCCCGGGCGCAGCACAGCGCACGGCGGTGCGCTGCAGAACCGGGGCCGTTCGATTTGTGGCGGTCCCGGATCAGCGGCGCATCGCTGCGCGCTGCACCGCATCCGGAACACGATAAGATCGTCATCGCGCGCTTCATTTCTTCTTCTTGTACATCGCGAGCATGCGCTGGGTGACGAGGAAGCCGCCGAAGATGTTGATCGAGGCGAGCACGAGCGCGACGAAGCCGAGCGCGCGCGACCAGATCGGGCCGGATTCGTCGGCGACCAGCGACACCCCGACCGCGAGCAGCGCGCCGACCACGATCACCGAGGAGATCGCGTTGGTCACCGACATCAGCGGGGTATGCAAAGCCGGCGTCACCGACCACACGACGTAATAGCCGACGAACACGGCAAGGACGAAGATCGAAAGCCGGAATACGAAGGGATCGACGGCGTTTGCGATATGGTCCATGGCCAGCGTCCTCTGTCTGTCTTCACCTGCGGCCGTAATGCGCGTCGGGGCGCGGGCATGGCGGCATCAGGCGGCGCGGCATCAGGCGGCGCTCTTGGGCTTGAAGATGGGATGGATGACGGCGCCATCGCGGGTCAGCGCGGTGCTCTTGACCAGCTCGTCGTCCCAGTTGAGCGCGAGCTTCTTTTCCTTGCGGTCGATCATGGTCTCGACGAAGGCGAGCAGGTTCTTGGCATAGAGCGCGGACGCCGACGCCGCGAGCCGGCCCGCCACGTTCTCGTGGCCGACGATCTTCACGCCGTCGACCTCGACCACCGCGCCGGCCTTGGCGCCCTCGACATTACCGCCGCGCTCGACCGCCAGATCGACCAGCACCGAGCCCGGCCGCATCGACGCCACCATCTCCCTGCTCACGAGCCGCGGCGCCGGACGGCCGGGAATGAGCGCGGTGGTGATGACGATGTCCTGCTTCTTGATGTGCTCGGCGATCAGCGCGGCCTGCTTGGCCTGGTACTCTTTCGACATTTCCTTGGCGTAGCCGCCGGCGGTCTCCGCCTGCTTGAATTCCTCGTCCTCGACCGCGATGAATTTCGCGCCCAGGCTCTGCACCTGCTCCTTCACCGCCGGACGCACGTCGGTGGCGGTGACGATGCCGCCGAGCCGGCGCGCGGTGGCGATCGCCTGCAGGCCGGCGACGCCGACACCCATGACGAACACCTTGGCCGCCGGCACCGTGCCGGCCGCCGTCATCATCATCGGCAGCGCGCGGCCATATTCGGCGGAGCCGTCGATGACGGCGCGATAGCCGGCGAGGTTGGCCTGGCTCGACAGCACGTCCATCGACTGCGCGCGCGTGATGCGCGGCATCAATTCCATGGCGAACGCGACGACGCCGGCGTCGGCCATCGCCTTCACCGCGGCCTCGTTGCCGTAAGGGTCCATGATCGCCAGAACGAGGGCGCCCTTGCGGTAGCCCTTCGCTTCGTCGGCGGAGGGACGGCGCACCTTGAGCACGATGTCGGCATCGGCCGCCACCTTGGCGCCGACGGTTGCGCCGGCGGCGGCAAATTCGGCATCCGGGATTCCCGAGCGGACGCCCGCGCCCGCTTCGACGGCGACCGCCGCCCCGAGCGCGATGAGTTTCTTGACCGTTTCGGGGGTTGCGGCGACGCGGGGCTCGGCGGGGTCGGATTCGGCGGCGACTGCGATTTTCATTGGGGGCCTCAGCGCCGATGTCCGGACGTCAGGTCAAACGAGGAAATAAGCCATCAGCACGAGAACGGCGGCCGTGATGATGACGCCCCATTTCGCGAGCTGCAGGAAAAGGTGATAGGTGTGCTCGTGTTCCTGATAATCGTTGCCGTCAGCAGTGCTGTACTGGATTTCGCCGTGGTCGGCCATCGTCGTGCCCCCAGAAACGCGATCTTCGTGGCCAAACGGGTTAGCGCAACCGGGCCGCGCTTGCAACGGCTCAGCGTATCGCCAATTCGACGCAGACGGTCGCCGTCAACAGAAGGCTAATGCGGCGCCGGCAGGCCGGCTCCGGCGAGCGCCGCCGACTGGCGTGCCGCGACGCCGGCGATGGAGAAGTCCCCGAGCATGTCCTGGAAGAGGCGGCACCAGTTCAATTCCGCCCTCAGGTGCAGGAAGACCCCGCCAAGCCCGATCGCGGCGCGGTCCATGAAGACGAATTCGCGCGGCACCATGACCGGTCCCCTGGCCTTCAACTCCTGATGGACGCGGAAGGCTTCCCGGCGCCCGTATTCGGAGGGCTTCACCCCGTCGGCGATCGAGCGCACCCGGTCGTCCAGCAGCGGCCCGTAGATGAAGCGGGCCCAGATATTGAGGGCGTCGATCAGCTCGCGGGTCAGATTGCGGAAGCCCCAGGTCTCGTAGGCATGCACGACGCGCTCGTCGTCGCCGGTCAGAAGGCCCCGGTAGAGATCGACCACGCCGCCGACAAAGGTCGGCGGGAAGATGCGGATGCAGCCATAGTCGAGAAGATTGATGCCGTCCGGCGCGCCGTCCCGCGCGAACACCGTGTAGTTGCCCAGATGCGGATCGCCATGGATCACGCCGTAATGGCTGAACGGCAGCCACCAGGCGGTGAACATGGCGGTCGCCAGCCGATTGCGCACCGCGAGCGGCGCCTCCCTGTGTTCGAGCATGCGCGTGCCGTCGAGCCAGTCGAGCGTCAAAAGCCGCCCGGTCGACAGATCCGGCCAGACCCGCGGCACGCGCACGAGGTCGAGCCCACCGAGGATTTCGCGATAGAGCGCGACGTGCCGCGCCTCGCGCCGGTAATCCAGCTCCTCGCGGATGCGCTCGCTGATCTCCTTGGCGATCTCGGTCGCGTCGATCGCCGGCTCCATGCGCCGGTGCATGGCGAACAGCATCTGGAGCTGGTTGAGGTCGGCCTCCACGGCCGACTGCATGTCGGGATATTGCAGCTTGCAGGCGAGCGCATGGCCGTCGAGCGAGACCGCGCGGTGCACCTGGCCGAGCGAGGCGGCGGCGGTCGGCTGGTGCTCGAAGCTCGCAAATCTCGCCTGCCAGTCGGGCCCGAGCTCGGCGATCATGCGCCGCTTGACGAAGGCCCAGCCCATGGGCGGCGCCTCGCTCTGCAGCTTGGCGAGTTCGGCGGTGTATTCGGCCGGGATCGCCTCGGGGATGGTGGCGAGAAGCTGCGCCACCTTCATGATCGGTCCCTTGAGGCCGCCGAGCGCCGCGCCGAGGGCGGCTGCATTCTCGCCGCGATCGAGCCCCATGCCGAAAAAGCGCGCGGCGGCGAGCCGCGCGGCAACCGCGCCGACATTGGTGCCCACCCGCGCATAGCGCGCCGCGCGGGCGGAGAAGCGGTTGCGTTCGCTGTCGGTCATGAATCCTTGTCGCTGTCAGGCTTACAGATAGTCCGGCCGGTCCCGCAGGCAATAGTGAAGGCGCGCCGGTGCGGCAATCCGGGCCGCGCGCCGCCGCCGATGCATTTTGCCGGAACTCCTATTCCCGCGCGCGATCACGGCAGGCGGCTTGCACGCGGCCTCGCCATCAATGCGTCGGCGACAATGCGCCGCCGCGTCCGAGCGCGGCATCGATTTGCGCACAGGCCGCGCGCACCTCGGCCGCCGTCGCCGGCTCCCCGCCGGCCGCGCGCACGAGCCGCGCCGCTTCCTCGACCAGTCCGCGATTGGTCTCCTCGACGCCCCACGGCCGGTCTTCGAGACCGATGCGGATGTGGCCGCCGCGCGCGACCGCGGGCGCGATCAGCGGGCGGATATCGACGCCGAGCCCCGCCACCATCCAGGGCGCGCCGGGATCGGATTCGGCGAGAAGCTGCAGGTGCGCATCGAGATAGGCCGGGCGCGGCGGAAACCCGAAACAGAATTCGTCGGCGAACATGAAGCGATAGACCGGCGTCGGAACGCGCGGCATCGCCCTCGCCGCGGCGGCGCCGAGCCGCAGGCAGCCGGCCTCGTAGACCGCATAGCTCGGCCGCACGCCATATTGCGCGCCGATGCGCATGCCCTCGAGGAAATGGTCGTCGGGATTGTAATAGGTGTAGCCCGCCTGCCCGCGCGCCACCTCGTCGAAGCGCGTGAACACCGCCGAGCCTGGATCGATGACGCCCCATTCCGCGAGGCCGTTGCGCGCAAGCCTGTCCAGATGCGCGTAGCGCTCCTTCGCCGGGCGCAGTTCGCCGGCATACCCGGAGCCGGTGATCGGCAGCGTCGGATAGACGATGGCGTCAACCCTGGCGCGGATGCCCTCGATCAGCGGCGCGTAGAGGTCGTAATCGTCCTTCTGGCGTCCGGTCGTCTCGTCATAGGCATGCAGATGGATGATGGCCGCGCCGGCCCTGGCGGCTGCGATGCCGTCGGCGATGATCTCCGCGCGCGCGACCGGGATCGCCGGCTGGCGCTCGCGCGTCCAGGCGCCGTTGAGCGCGCATTCGATCCAGATTTTCTTCATTTCTCCGGCCGTCTCTTTCGCGCGGGCAGGTTGTCGCCGATCCACCGGGCAAAGCTCTCCTCACTCACCTCCCCGGCCGCCAACGCGATCATCATCTTGGTTGCGATCGCCGGATCAGGCGCGAACCGCACGCCGTTCTTGCGCAGGAAGACCATCATCGCCATGAATGCGATGCGCTTGTTGCCGTCCACGAAAGCGTGATTTCTCGCGAGCCCAAAAGCATATGCAGCCGCGAGCTCATGCAGACCTGCGTGCTCATATTGCCACTTGTTGCGTGGGCGCTCGAACGCGGATGCCAGCATCCCTTCGTCCCGCAATCCTGCAGCACCGCCGAAACGGCGCAACTGAATGCTGTGGATGGCGATAGCCTGCTCGTAGGTGATCCACGCCGGCTCTTTCGGCTCGGCCATATCTCACCCGATCACTTCGCCAGCGTTGCCAGCGTGTCGCGATACTCTTCCATGATCTCGTCGGCGACTTCCATCGTCCGCTCGAAATCGGGATCGTAAGGCAGGGCCTGAAATCCGCCGCCGGCAAGTTCCGTAATATGCAGCGACTGGCCGCGCTTGAGGTCGAGCCGCTGCATCAGTTCGCGCGGCAGAATGAGCCCGTCGGAATTGCCGATTTTCTTGATCTCGATCTTCATGGCCGAACCTCACGCTCCGTTATACAAACTGTATAACACAGTTATACGGTCCGTACAACGCCGGCTCAGGTCCGGTCCAGCGCCTCGAGCTGGTCGATCATGCGTCCGATCAGCGACAGCCCGGTCTGCCAGAAATCCGGATCGCGCGCGTCGAGCCCGAACGGCCGCAGCAGTTCGGAATGATGCCTGGTGCCGCCGGCGGCGAGCATTGCGAGATAGCGGTCGGCAAAGCCGCGCTCGGCATGCTCGTAGACCGCATAGAGCGAATTCACCAGGCAATCGCCGAAGGCATAGGCATAGACATAGAACGGCGAATGGATGAAGTGCGGGATATAGGCCCAGAACACTTCGTAGCCGGGCTTGAGCTCGATCGCGGGGCCGAGGCTTTCGGCCTGCACCTCGAGCCAGATCTGGCCGAGCCGCGCGGCGGTGAGCTCGCCGGTCTTGCGCTCGGTATGGACCTTGCGCTCGAACGTATAGAAGGCGATCTGGCGCACCACCGTGTTGATCATGTCCTCGACCTTGGCGGCGAGCATGGCCTTGCGCTGCTTGCAGTCGGTGGTGGCGGCGAGCAGGCGCTGGAAGGTGAGCATCTCGCCGAACACGCTCGCGGTCTCCGCCAGCGTCAGCGGCGTCGGCGCCATGAGCGGACCGTTCGGCGCCGCCAGCACCTGATGCACGCCGTGGCCGAGCTCGTGCGCGAGCGTCATCACGTCGCGCGGCTTGCCCTGGTAATTGAGCAGCACGTAAGGATGCGCCGACGGCACGGTCGGATGCGCGAACGCGCCCGGAGACTTGCCCGGCCGCACCGGCGCATCGATCCAGCGCTCGTCGAAAAAGCGCCGGGCGATGTCGGCCATGCGCGGGGAAAACGCGCCATAGGCCGAGAGCACGGTGTCGCGCGCCTCGGTCCAGCGAAACGTCCTCATCTCCACCTGCGGCAGCGGCGCATTGCGGTCCCAGGAGGCAAGTGCCTTCTTGCCGAACCATTTCGCCTTCAGCGCGTAATAGCGATGCGACAGACGCGGATAGGAGGCGCGCACCGCCGACACCAGCGCCTCGACCACCTCGCGCTCGACGCGGTTGGACAGATGCCGCTCGTCGGCGACATCGGCAAAGCCGCGCCAGCGGTCGGAGATTTCCTTGTCCTTGGCGAGCGTGTTGGTGACGAGCGTGAACAGCCGCAGGTTCTCGGCGAAGGTCTTCGACAGCGCCTGCGCGGCCGCCTTGCGCACCTTTCCGGAACGGTCCTGCAGCAGATTGAGGGTGGGCTCGATCGCCAGCGTCCTGCCCTGCACCTCGAAACGCAGCGCGGCGATGGTCTCGTCGAACAGCCGGTTCCAGGCGGCGTAGCCGCTCACCGACTTCTCGTGGAAAAGCTGTTCGATGCGGTCCTCGAGCTGATAGGGCTTTTCCTTGCGCACGTCCTCGACCCAGGGCCGGTAATAGGCCAGCACCGGATCGGCCATCGCCTTGTCGATCAGCGCATCGTCGATGCGGTTGAGCTCCAGCGTGAAGAACAAAAGGTGCAGCGAGATCGCGGTGATGCGCTCCTGCACGTCGCCGTAGAACTTGGCGTGGCGCGGATCGCTCGTGTTGCCGGCATAGACCAGCGAAGCATAGGAAATCACCCTGCCGAGCAGATCCTGCACCGCCTCGTAGCGGCGGATCGCCTCGGCGAGCGCGGGCCAGCCCGCGGGCGTCGCGGCATGCTCGGCGAGCCGGCCCTTGTAGTCCTTCTCGAACCCCAGGCACTCCGCCTCGCCGCGGTCGAGGTCGCGCCCGATCTCGGGGGCGTCGATGGAGGCATACAGATCGGCGAGATTCCATTCCGGCAACGCCCCGAGATCGGCGGCACGCCTAGCGGGCGTCGCGGATTTTGCGGACTTAACGGGCTTGCCGGATTTCGGCCGGGTGGAGGGTTTCCTGCGGGTCGCGGCCGTCGCTGTTCGGGGCATGTGCTGTTCGTCGGGCAAATCGGTTGCGGGCTTTCCGATACTAATGCCGGATTCAGTGTGGCGAGGGAATGGCAATCGGTGTCAGGTGCGCGCTCCGAGCCGTCAGGCGACAGGCGGCTTCTAAAGCGGCACACGATCGCGTAAATTCCGGCGCCATCGTTCCGGGCCGGCCGTCTCCCTCGGCCCTCGGACGTCAATCAGGGACCGATCATGAACCGCAGGGAACGGCGCGCCGCGGCCAAGCGGGGCCAGCCGACCAGCCCGCATTCCGCCGCGATGCTCGGCACGGCGTTCCGCCACCACGAAGCCGGCTCGCTCGCCGACGCCGAAATGCTTTATCGCGACGTGCTGTCCACGGAGCCGCGCAACGTGTCGGCGCTGCATCTGCTCGGCGTGCTGCTGCATCAGACCGGCCGTAACGAGGATGCGGTCAGGCTGATCCAGAAGGCGATCGGCATCGATCCGCGCGTGCCGGATTTCCATTTCAATCTGGCCGCCGTACTGCGCGCCATGCGCCGCCTGCCGGAAGCCGAAGCCGCGTATGCGAAAGCGGCCGCGCTCAAGCCCGATTATGCCGACGCGCATTTCGAGCTCGGCAACCTCAAGGCGGCGCAGGGCAAGTTCGCCGAGGCCGCGGCGAGCTTCGAACGGGCTGCCGCCATCGATCCGGATCATCCCGGATATCTGAACAATCTCGGCCTCGCGCTGCGCGAACTCGGCAAGGCCGACGACGCGCTGGCGCAGTGGCAGCGCGTGGCGGCGCTGCGTCCCGATTATCACCTCGCGCACATGAATCTCGGCCTCGCGCACAAGGCGCGCGGCGATCTTCCCGCCGCCGAGGCGAGCCTGCGCCAGGCGGTGCGGCTCAAGCCCGACAACAACGAGGCGGCGCTGCATCTTACGACGCTCCTCGTCGCGCTCGGGAAAAGCGCGGACGCTCTGCCGCTGCGCGACATCGTCGCGCGCGCAGTGTCGGAACCGTGGCTGCGACCGCTCAGTTTCGAGCCCGTTCCCGCGGCGATACTCAAGGCCGACCCGCTCATTCGGGACGGTATCGAGCAAACCCTGAAATACTGGCCGCAGATGCTGCCGATCACGATGCTGACGGCCGAGAAGGGCGTGGCCGCGCTTGCCTCGAACCCGCTTCTGATCGCTTTTCTCGAAAGCGGTCCGATGACGGACACCGCGCTGGAATGCTACGTGACGGCGCTGAGGCATGCGTTGCTCGACGAAGCCCGCCGCGCCACGCCGGAAGCCGGACCGCCTGCCGCCGAACTTGCGTTCTATTGCGCCATCGCCAGGCAATGTTTCGCGAATGAATACGTGTTTGCTTTCAACGCGCCCGAGGAGGCGATAGCGAACGAGTTGCGCGAGCGCATTTCGTCTGCGCTGAGAAGCGGCGATGCCATTGCGCCCGTCTGGATCGCCGCCGTCGCCTCCTGTCTGCCGCTGCGCACGCTTGCGGATACGGACGCCATGCTGCAACGACAATGGCCGGAACCGGTGCGCGCCCTCCTGGTGCAGCAGATTGTGGAACCGCGCGAAGAAGACGAATTGAGCAAGACGCTTGCGGTGCTGACTGCGATCAGCTCCGGCGTGTCGAGCGATGTCCGGGAGCAGTACGAGCAGAATCCCTATCCGCGATGGGTCAAGACATCGCCGCCGCCCGCGCCGCTGTCCGTTGACGATTTCCTGAAACGGAATTTTCCGCAGGCCCGTTTCGATCCATTCGCACCCAAGGACGGTGTCGATATCCTGGTTGCCGGTTGCGGCACCGGCCTGCATCCGACCATAAGCGCGCGCCGGCACCCGGGCGCACGCGTCCTCGCCGTCGACATCAGCCGGGCGAGCCTCGCCTATGCGGCACGCAAGGCACGCGAACTATCGCTCGACAACATCCGTTTCGCGCAAGCCGACATCCTCAACCTCGCGGACATCGACGAGACGTTCGACATCGTCGAGGCGGTCGGCGTGCTGCATCACCTCGCCGATCCGTGGGAAGGCTGGCGCACGCTGATCCATCTGCTGCGTCCGCGCGGATTTATGCTGGTCGGACTCTACAGCGACCTCGCGCGGCGGAACGTGGCGGCGGCCCGCCAATACGTGAAAAGCGGAAACTATCAGCCGGACGTCCAGGGGGTACGCGCGCTTCGGCAGGCCGTCATTCGGCAGCCCGAGGGCTCCGCGCTGCATTCAATGACCCGCTTCATCGATTTCTACAGCATCAGCGGCTGCCGCGATCTCGTCTTCCATGTGCAGGAGCAGCGCACGAGCCTGCCCGAGATCGAAAAATTCCTCACCGACAACGGGCTTGCTGTCATCGGCCTGCAGGTCGATGCGCCGGTGCGCGCAGCCTATGCCCGCCGCTTCCCGGACGATCCGGCGATGACCAGCCTCGCCAACTGGCACGTGTTCGAGAGCGAGAACCCCGACACCTTCGCCAGCATGTACAATATGTGGCTGCAGAAGCGCTGAGGCCGCCCGGCGCCGCGGGGCCGTTTACACCCCGTTAAGGCAATCGGCGCCTAATGCCCCGAATCGGCACACCGTCCGTCGCCGCGTCGCGCCCTCAAGCGCCGGGAGTGAAGTCATGAGCGAATGCGTCCTCATCGTCGACGACGATCCGGTGCAGCGGCGGCTGCTTGAAAACATGGTGCGCCGCTTCGGCCACGAGCCGCTCCTGGCGGAGACCGGCGAGGAGGCGATGCGGCTCCTGACCGGCGCGGAGCGCCCCGTCGACTGCGTCGTGCTCGACCTCGTCATGCCCGATCTCGACGGGCTCGGCGTGCTGACGCGCATGCGCGCGGCAGGCATCGCGGCACCCGTGATCGTGCAGACCGCGCACGGCGGCATCGACAACGTGATTTCGGCGATGCGCGCGGGCGCCGCCGATTTCGTGGTCAAGCCGGTCGGCGCCGAGCGGCTGCAGGTCTCGCTGCGCAACGCGCTCGCCGCGAGCGCGCTCGCGGGCGAATTGCGGCGCCTCAAGCGCAGCCAGTCCGGCACGCTGACGTTCGCCGACATCGTCACCCGCTCGCCGCTGATGGCCGCCGTCACCCGCAACGCCGAGAAGGCCGCCGCCTCCGGCATCCCGGTCCTGATCGAGGGCGAATCCGGCGTCGGCAAGGAAATCGTCGCGCGCGCGATCCACGGCTCGGGCGAGCGCCGCGCAAAGCCGTTCGTCGCGGTCAATTGCGGCGCCATTCCCGACAATCTCGTGGAATCGATCCTGTTCGGGCACGAGAAGGGCGCCTTCACCGGCGCGACCGAGCAGCATGCCGGCAAGTTCGCGGAGGCCGCGGGCGGCACGCTGTTTCTCGACGAGGTCGGCGAACTGCCGCCGGCCGCGCAGGTCAAGCTCCTGCGCGCGGTGCAAGACGGCGAAATCGAGCCGGTCGGCGGACGCCGCACGGTCAGGGCCGACGTGCGGCTGATCTCGGCCACCAACCGCAACCTGATCGCCGACGTCAAAGCCGGACGCTTCCGCGAGGACCTGTTCTATCGCCTGCATGTCTTCCCGATCGCGGTGCCGCCCTTGCGCGAGCGGCTGGAAGACGTGCCGGGGCTTGCGCGGCATTTCCTCGCCCGCTTCTGCGCCGAGGAGGGAAAGACGCTGCGCGGCATTGCCGCCGACGCGCTCGCGGCGCTGTCCGCCTATCGCTGGCCGGGCAATGTGCGCCAACTCGAGAACATGCTGTTCCGCGCCGTCGTCCTCGCCGAAGGTCCGGTGATCGGACTTTCCGAGTTTCCGCAACTGGCGGCGCTGCATGCCGGACAGGAGCATGCGGACCCGATCCAAGCCCTCGAACAGCCGACGGTGATCGCGGTGGATGCCCCCACCGCCCCGTCGGCCGGCGAGGCCTTCCCGCTCGTCCCGGCGCTCGCCCCCGACCAGATGCCGCTGCTCGATTCGGAAGGGCACGTCCGCTCGCTGGAGGAGCTGGAAAAAGAGCTGATCCGCTTCGCCATTAACCATTACCGCGGACAGATGTCGGAAGTGGCCCGACGGCTGCAGATCGGCCGCTCCACGCTCTATCGCAAGCTGGAAAGCCTCGGCCTGAGCGAATCAGGGCGAAAAGACGGCGCCGCGTCCGTGGCGCAGGGGTGACATAGCCTCCAAATGCAGGCGGAAACACCCTGAATTTTGGGTGCGGCAGATTGCATCCTGCGCGAAATTATCGTCTGTTCTGTGACACCTGAAGTCACTATGTCCGTTGTCGGACACGAGGGCGTGCGACGCCCGATAACGTCACCGATCAGGAGATATTCGATGCGCGGCCTCTCTCTCGACCGCATTCTTACGGGGACTGCCCTGGCGCTCGTCCTGACGTTGTCGGGCCAGGCATACGCCACCTCCGACAAGGCCCCCGCCGTCGAGACCGGCGTGCCGGTGCCGGACCTGTCTGGCTTCCCGCCGCCCACCGCCGCCGACATCGCCGGGAGCGCTCCCGTCGTTGCGCCGTCCGTCGCCGCGCCCCCGGCAGCCCCGCCCGTCGTGGCATCGACGCCGCCGGCCGCCGCCCCCGCCGCCAAGCCGGTGGTCGGCCCCGCGCCCGAAGGCGTCGACGTGAAGACCCTGTCCGGCCGCGATCTCGTCAAGGCGCCGCTGGCGATCAATCTGAGCACGTTCGACACGACCGTCGCCGAGAAGGTGCGCGACCTCCTCGCCACCAAGGGCGACCGCTATTTCGGCCGCCGCGGCGAGAAGAGCGCGGCCGAAGCCTTCTATCGCGAGCGCGGCTTCGCGCCGGTGTGGCTGCGCGACGGCGCGCCGTCCGCGCGCGGCACTTCGGCGGTCGCCTATCTGCGCGGCGTCGATGCCGACGGCCTGGAGCCGACGGAATATCCGGGCCCGCAGGCCAGTCCGTCCGATCCCGACTCGCAGGCGGACGCCGAGCTCAAATACACCGCGACCATCCTGACCTTCGTGCGCCACGCCGAAGTCGGCCGCGTGCACTGGAGCCGCGTCTCCGGCGACATCAGCTATCCGCATGACGCCACCGAACCCGCCGCCGTGCTTGATACGATCGTCAATGCGCGCACCGTCGCCGAGGCGCTCGACGGCTATCTGCCGCAGCATCCGGGCTACAAGGCGCTCAAGGCCAAGCTCGCCGAAGTGCGCAAGCAGGCCGGCGAGCCGGAGAAAGTCGTGCGCGTGCCCGACGGCCCGTCGCTGAAGCCGGGCATGACCGACGCGCGCGTCGCGCTGCTGCGCGAGCGGCTGAAAGTCGCCGCCGGCGCAAACCCCGACCTCTTCGACGACACCGTCACCGACGCGGTCAAGGCGTTCCAGAAGTCCGCCGGTCTCAATGCCGACGGCATCGCCGGCCCCGGCACGCTCAAGGCGCTCAACGGCGGGCCCAAGCGCGAGCGCACCGAGGACATCATTCTCGCCAATCTCGAACGCTGGCGCTGGATGCCGCACGACCTCGGCAAGACCCACGTCATATTGAACATCCCGGACTTCCGCCTGCGGCTGATCCGCGACGGCAAGCTCTACTGGACGACAAAAGTCGTCGTCGGCAAGCCGAGCCAGCCGACGCCGATCACCTCGGCGACGATGAAGTTCATCACCGTCAACCCGACCTGGAACGTGCCGCCCTCGATCATCGCCAACGAATACATCCCGGCGCTGCGCGCGGACCCCAACGCCCTCGACCGCATCGGCCTGAAGGTGCAGCAGAACCCGGACGGCACGGTCCGCATCTATCAGCCGCCGGGAGACCGCAACGCGCTCGGCCGCATCCGCTTCAACTTCCCCAACAAGTTCCTGGTCTACCAGCACGACACGCCGGACAAGCACCTGTTCGCGCACGACAGGCGCGCCTACAGCCACGGCTGCATGCGCGTCGAGAACCCGCTCATGTACGGCGAGAAGCTCCTGTCGATCGTGCGCCCGAACGACGGCTACACCGCCGCGCGCCTGCAGAGCATGTTCGGCGGAGCGGAAATCAATATCGATTTCCCGGTCCATATCCCCGTGCACCTCACCTACCAGAGCGCCTTCGTGGACGACGCCGGCGAGCTGCAGATCCGCGACGACGTCTATGGCCGCGACGCGCGCCTGATCGCGATCCTGCGCGGCGACGAGCGCCGCATGGCCGACATGCCGGTCGAGCGTTCGCACACCGGCAGCGGCGTCAGCCGTGACGCGCTCAAGTACAACGTGCCCGGCGGCTCCTCGGAGTTCGTCAACCCGTTCGCGGCGCTGTTCGCCCCGCGGCAGGAAGTGCGCCCGGCACCGGCGCGCCCAACCGACCGCCGCGGCAGCCGCGTCACGGTGCGCAACGAGCCGAGCTTCTTCGAGCGCATGTTCCGCTGACGGCGGTCCGCCGGCCGGCCGCGCGGCCGGCACCTCCCCCGATACCGGCACGCCGCCATCCGTTAACCACCGCGTTAACGGATGACGGCGCGCGGCGTCATTTCGCCATACTCCCCGCCTAACAATTTTGCGCCGGTTTGCGAGGGGGCGCTAACACACCCTTAACCGATCCCGGTAACACTGCATTAGGGATTTTCCCGCGGCGGACGGGGCCGCGGGTTCCAGTCGAGCCTCCAGCTACGGGAACAGACGTGCCAGTTCGGACCGCACGCAAAGCTCATTCGCGTTTGCTGTTGCGCGCGGTCCCGCGGATCGGTCTCGCCGCCTTTGTGCTGCTGGTCGGCGCGCGCCATACCCATAACGCGATCGCCAACGGCGACACCCGCACCATCTCGTTTCATCACCTGCACACCGGCGAGGAGATCACCGTCACCTTCAAGGTGAACGGCCGCTACGACCCGGCCGCGCTGAAGAAGATCGACTGGCTGATGCGCGACTGGCGGCGCAACGAATCGATCACGATGGAGCCGCACCTGATCGACCTGATCTGGGAGGTGCATCGCGACGTCGGCGGCAAGGGCGCGATCAGGATCGTGTGCGGCTATCGCGCGCCGGCGACCAACTCGATGCTGCGGCGGCGCTCCAGCGGCGTCGCGCAGAACAGCCTGCACACCACCGGCAAGGCGATCGACTTCTATATCGCCGGCGCCAATCTCGACGACCTGCGCGCGGCGGGGCTTCGCCTGCAGCGCGGCGGCGTCGGCTTCTATCCCGGCTCCGGCTGGCCGTTCGTGCACATGGATGTCGGCAGCGTGCGCCACTGGCCGCGGATGACCTACGAGCAGCTTGCGAAAGTGTTCCCGGACGGGCGCACCGTCCATGTCCCGAGCAACGGCCAGCCGCTGAAGAATTACGCGCTGGCGCTCGCCGATCTCGAAAAGCGCGCCAGCATGCGCAACGCGCCTGCGCCGAGGACCATGGCGGTCGCCGGCCTGTTCGGCTTCGGCAAGGCGAAGGAGCGCGACGAGGACGAACTCGCCAGCGTTCCGGCTGCGCCTGCGCGGCCCATCCCGCCGGCCGCCGTCGCCGCCGCACCGAAGCCGGCCGCAGCGCCCGCCCCGCTCCAGACGGCGATGATCCCGATGCCGAGAATCCGCCCGGCCGCCCCGGTCCAGACCGCGGTGGCGCCCGCGGCTCCCGCCCTCTCGCCTGCGAAACCCGCGCGGCCCGCCACCTATACGGTCGCCGCCGCCACGCCCAACACCGTCATCGAGCAGCGCGGCTACTGGCAGGGCCAGCCCGAGGCGCCGATCGAAAGCTCCGCCGCCCGCCGCCGCAACGAGACGGCCGCGCCGCTCGCGACCGGCACGATCGGCACAATCGGTCCCTGGACACGCGAGCAGCCGCCGGGCGAGGTCGCGATCGCCTATGCCTCGCCCTACGAACCGAAAGCCACGGCGGCTCCCGCGCGCACCGCGCCGGCCGCGCGCGCCGCCCCCGCCGGTCTTGCCGTTCCGCGCTCGGCCGCCGTCGCCGCCGGCCAGACGGTCGCGCTCAAGGGCACGCCCGAGCAGCCCTCCGTCGTCGCCCATGCCTCGCTGCCGAAGACCGTCACTGGCCGCGCCGCCGACGAGCCCTGGCTGCGCGCCTTGATCGCGACCCCGAGCGTGCAGGCCTACATGACGACCACGATCTACGGCGCGCCCGACTATCGCGCGCTGCAGCCGCTGCTCGCGCCGCCGGCCGCGCCGGTTGCGATGTCGTTCTCGGCCGATCCCTATCAGGGCATGAGCCATGCCCGCTTCACGGGCCCGGCGGTGGTGTTCCTGGCGTCGGCTTTCGCGCCGGCGCAGACCGCGCTGCGCTGATTATCGCCCGAGACGGTATCCACAGAAAACGCGTCAAAACAAAAAGCTGGAGCCCCTGCTTTGATTCCATCAAAGCAGGAAAGGCTCTAGTTCTTCAGCATGCCGAGTGCGTGCATGTAGGTCTCCAGGATCGCTTCCTGCTCCTCGCGCTCGGTCTTCTCCATCTTGCGCAGCTTGACGATGGTGCGCAGCGCCTTGACGTCGAAGCCGTTCACCTTGGCCTCGGCGAAGACATCGCGGATGTCGTCGGCGATCGCCTTCTTCTCCTCCTCCAGCCGCTCCACGCGCTCGATGATCGCCTTGAGCTGATCCTTGGCGAACCGGGTCGCGGGCTGTTCCTTGGCTTCGGCGGTGGCGGGCATTGAACGAAACTCCTCATGACGGCGGGCGCGTCGCACCTCGCGGTCAGAGGTTTCGTAACTGAGGGCCGCTGCGTCAAGAAGACGGGCGCCGAAGCGCCCGTCATTCACAGGCCGTTTGCCTGCCTGTAGAAAACGCTTGCAAGCGGCTCTGCCCGCTACGTCACGTAGCTGCCGATCAGAAGCGCGAGCACGATGACCGCCACGGCCGAGATCGCCCATACCTGCCAGGCTTCCATGCCGCGGAAGGTGAAGGAGCCTCGGGTGAAATGGTCGACATTCCTAGTCCGGTTCCGATCCGGGTTTCGCGTTGCCATGTCTGCCTCCTGCATGTCCGTCGCCGCAACGGGGGCGCGGCGCATACCCGACAACGAAAGCGATGTCGTGGCGTTCCTGCGGTACGATGCTGTTCCGGGGGAACCTTGCGCCGGTCATCGGTCCAGCGATCGCGGACTTGTCGCCCGCGACACGCTCCCCACCGCCGGCAACCACGAGCGGACAGGACAGGCGCAGTGGCACCCCAGCCTCAACTTCGGTGACGTATCCCTTTTGCCGGAGCAGGCATTCATTCCGAGAGCGTCATGCACCGGCGGCGTCGGTGCTTCAGCGTCGCTGCAGGCGGCGGATCGCGGCGTCGAGCGCAGACAGGAACGTGGAACGATCCTTCGTCGCGAACGGACGCGGCCCCGACGTCTCGCCGCCGGCGGAGCGCAAGTCGCTCATCAGGTTTCGCATTGCGAGCGCGGCGCCGATGCTGTCGGCGGTGAACACGCGGCCATCGGGGCCGATCACAACGGCGCCCGCCTTGACGCAGCGCGCCGCCAGCGGAATGTCGGCGGTGACGACGATGGTACGGGCGCCGGCGCGTTCGGCGATCCAGTTGTCGGCCGCGTCGGGCGCATTGCCTGCCGCCACGCGTTCGACCATTGGATCGGCCGGAATGCGAAGATAGCCCTGCGCCACGACCGCAACCGGCACGCGGCAACGCCCGGCGACCCGGTAGACTTCGTCCTTGACCGGGCACGCATCGGCATCGACGAAAATGCGCACGGCGTCGGCTTGCGGCATGGTGGAGATCCCGTTCCGGTGCAGGTTCACGCAAAGAAGGGCTGCCCGCCGGGCAGCCCTTCCATTGTCAGACCGCAGCCCGGATTTCGGACCGTCACGGCCCGCGCACGATCACGCGAGACGGCCCTCGATCGAGGGTCCAGTTCCGAAGCTCCGCGCCTGCGGCGAGAGACAATGAGACACTGGATCACCTCCTTTCGGTTGTTGACGATGAAAATCAATGTAAGCGGCCAATCGAGATTCGCAATGTGTTTCGAGGCGACAGCCGATCCGGGCGGCGCGAGGTTGACGACCGGGGCGCCCGTATTGTCGCCGCCGACTTGAGTCCCGGGACGCCAGCGTGAGACAATTGGCACCTGGATTGTCCGGCGGACTTCATCCAGGAAAGACAACGTTCGCGGCATCGACTGCCGCGCAACCGGGATCGCGGGCACACCCGCAGGCCAGGAGCGAAAAAATATGCTTTGGATCGACATGCCGACGGCGCAGGATATTTCGCTACTCAATTCAATCCGCGCGGACGCTTGCGTATCAATCTACCTTCCGACCACGCCTTTGACGCAGCACGTCGGCGCCAGCCAAATCGCCTTCCGCAACGCCGTCACGGAAGCGAGCGGCCAATTGCAGGAGGCCGGCCTGGACAAGCGCCGGCTCGCAGCGCTGCTGGCTCCGCTCGACGAGCTTGCCGACGATGACGAGTTCTGGCGCTTCCAGGCCAACAGCCTCGCCGTGCTGGCAACGCCGGATTCGATGCGCTCGTTCCGGCTTGCGAACAAATTGTCCGGCATCGTGGAAGTGTCTGACCGGTTCCTGCTCAAGCCGCTGTTGCGCGCGGTCACGTTTCCGCACCACGCGTTCGTGATTGCAATCTCGGAAAACGCCGTGCGCCTCGTGGAATTTGCCGCCGAGCTTCCCCCGCAGGCCGTAAAAGTGCCCGACCTGCCGCGCAGTGCGGCGAGCGCGGCCGGCAAATCCAGCCTGAACGACTCAGCGCCGATGCGGCGCGTGCAGGGCGCCGAAGGTCAGAACATGCGCCTCATCCAGTATGCCCGCAAGGTCGACGCCGCCCTCAAGCCGGTCCTGCGCGCGGCCAACGCGCCGCTGCTCATCGCGGCGACCGAACCGATGGCATCGATCTTCCGGTCGTTTTGCTCGGCGCACACCCTGCTCCCCGGTACCATTGCAACGAGCCCCGACCGAATGACCGAAAAGGAGCTCGCGGACGCTGCGCGCCCCGTTCTCGATGCTCATTATGCGAGCGAAATCGCGGAATTTCACAAGCTTTACGACGTCCGCAAAAAGCAGGGGCGCGCTACATCCGACATCGCCAGTGCGGCGCGCGCGGCCACCTTCGGCGCGATCCAGACGATCCTCGTCGATATGGACAACGTGGTGCCGGGCAAAGTCGACGAGGAGAGCGGCGCGGTCACCTTTGCCGAACGTGCGGGCGCCGATTCCTACGGCGTCGTCGACGAGATTGCCGGCCGCGCGCTGGCGACCCATGCCCGCGTCCTCGCCGTGCGCAAGAGCGATTTGCCGGAACGCGGCGATCTGGCCGCCATCCTGCGCTATCCGGTTTGAGGCGGACCGATGGTCAGCGATCGAAGTGTGCAAAGCTTGCGTCTATCCGCGCGCGCGAGCGCGCGTGGCGAGACGCCGCGGGCGGACGCCTCGCGCTTGAAGGTTTCGATCCAGTTTGCGAAATCGCCGCCGCAGGGCGCCGCTGCGAGTGGAAACGACAGCGTGCAAACAAGCGCGGCGACAGCCGCCGCCAGGCCGCGCGTCCGTGCTTTCACATGCTCTCCTCCGCCCCGGCCGGGGGGCGTTCAGTGGCGGCGCGATTTGTCGAATACGGCCTTCTGCGCCGGCGTCGCCTCTTTCTGGAACTTCGCGCGCCATTCGTCGTAGGGCATGCCGTAGACAATCTGGCGGCTTTCGTCCTTGCTCATGGCGAGGCCTTTCGCGTCGGCGGCCTCCTTCATCCAGTTGGACAGACAATTGCGGCAGAATCCGGCAAGGTTCATCAGGTCGATATTCTGCACGTCGCTACGCTCGCGCAGGTGTGCGACGAGGCGCCGGAAGACGGCGGCTTCGAGTTCGGTTTGGGTTTTTTCGTCCATGCCGGGGCTCCTGTCGTTGCGGGGAAGATAGGCGCGCCATGCCCGCCTTGCCATAGGCCGAGGCCGCACGACGCCGTCCCGGCCGCAGGCGAAGCCCGCGAGCGGGCCGCACGTCATCCCGGCCGTTCGCAAAAGCGAAGGAGCCGGGGTCGCTTTCAAACGTAACGGGATCGCATTCGACTGCAATTCGGAAAGCAGTCCCGGCATTCGCTCGGCCGGGACGACGATCAGCGCGGCGCACGGGCCTCATCCTTCGGGACACGGCCTGCGTCCGCTCCTCGGGATGAGGCGGATTGAGCATCCTGTGCGCGACGCGTGGCGCTCGCCACCCTCTCCCCAAGGCGAGATGGCCGGGATCAGAACGGATAGGGATGCGGTCCGGTCTGGATCGTGATCCAGCGCAGCTCGGTGAATTCGTCGATCGCCGCCTTGCCGCCGAAGCGCCCGTAGCCCGACGCCTTGGTGCCGCCAAAGGGCATCTGGCCTTCGTCGTGCACGGTCGGCGCGTTGATGTGGCAGATGCCGGACTGGATGCGTTTGGCGACGGCGAGCGCGCGCACCACGTCGCGGCCGAACACCGAGGCCGAGAGGCCGTATTCGGTGTCGTTGGCGACGCGGATCGCCTCCTCGATATTCTTGACGCGCACGACCGGCTTCACCGGGCCGAACGACTCTTCCGTGTAGATGCGCATCGCCGGAGTGACGCGATCGACGACGGTGGCGCTCACCACCGTGCCCTTGAATTCGCCGCCGACCGCAACGCGCGCGCCCCTGGCGACCGCGTCGTCGAGCAGTTCCTTGTTGCGCGCGGCCGCTTCCTTGCTCACCAGCGAGCCGAGCACGACATGCCCGCGCGGATCGCCGTGCGGCAGCGACTTCGCCTTGGCGGCGAATTTCTCCATGAAGGCGTCGGCGACCTTCTCGTCGACGATAATGCGTTCCGTCGACATGCAGATCTGGCCCATATTGGCGAAGCAGCCGAACGCGGCCGCCTTCACCGCCTCGTCGAGATCGGCGTCGTCGAGGATGACCATCGGCGCCTTGCCGCCGAGTTCGAGCAGCACCGGCTTGAGATGACGCGCGGCATGCCCGGCGATGATGCGGCCGACTTTGGTCGAACCGGTGAAGTTCACACGCCGCACCGCCGGGTGCGCGATCAGCGTCTCCACAATCTTCGCCGCGTCGGCCGGCGCGTTGGTCACGACATTGACGACGCCGGCGGGCAAGCCCGCCTCGCGCATGATCTTGCCGATCAGGCTGTGGGTGGCGGGACAGGTCTCCGACGCCTTGAGCACGACCGTGTTGCCGCAGGCGAGCGGCATGGCGATCGCGCGCACGCCGAGAATGACCGGGGCGTTCCACGGCGCGATCCCGAGGCACACGCCGGCCGGCTGGCGCACCGCCATCGCGAAGCTGTTGGGCTTGTCGGAGGGGATCACCTCGCCCGCGACCTGCGTCGTCATCGCGGCCGCCTCGCGCAGCAGGCTTGCGGCGAAGTGCGTGTTGAAATGCCCCCAGGGTCCGATGGCGCCGCACTCCGCCGTCATCAGCTCGGAGAATTCCGCGCCGCGCGCGTCCATCAGGTCGGCGGCCTTGAGCAGCAGCATACGCCGCTCGGTCGGACCCTTGGCCGACCATTCCGGGAAGGCCGCGGCGGCCGCATCGGCGGCGGCGACGGCATCCTCGACGGATGCGGCGGCCGCGCGCGTGGCGATCTCGCCGGTGAACGGATCGATGCGGTCATAAGTGCGCCCGCCCGCAGCGGCCGGTTCGCGCTCGCCGATCATCAGGTTGACATGCTTCATGACACTCTCCTGTCGGGATGTGTTCGTGGCCGCCGCCGCCGGCGGCGCGATGTGGATTTCGCCGCCGAGATAGGCGCGCTGCACGGCCGGATCGTTGCGCAGCACAGCGGCACTGCCTTCGCCGACGATGCGTCCCGATTCGATCAGATAGCCGCGATCGGCGATTTTCAGGCTCTGCTTGGCATTCTGCTCGACCAGCAGCACGCCGACGCCGCGCTCGCGGATGCGCGCGAGCGCGGTGAACAATTCGGTGCACATGATCGGCGCCAAGCCGAGCGAAGGCTCGTCGAGCAGAAGGATTTCGGGCGCCGTCATCAGCGCGCGGCCGATCGCCACCATCTGCTGCTCGCCGCCGCTCATGGTGCGCACCTGCTGGCCGAAACGCTCCTTCAGGCGCGGAAACAGCGAGACGAGATAATCGAGATTTTCGGCTTCGGCGGCGCGGGCGCGCTTCGCATAGGCGCCCATCGCGAGATTTTCGCGTACGGTGAGCTCGCCGAAAATCCCGCGCCCCTCCGGCACCAGCGCAAGCCCGGCCTCGACGATTTCGCGCAGCGAAAGATCGCCGAGATCGCGGCCGTCGAGCGTGCGCCGCGCCATGGGCAGCGGCTGCACGAGGCCGGCAAGCGCTTTCAGAAGCGTGGTCTTGCCCGCGCCGTTGGCGCCGAGAATGGTGACAATCTCGCCGCGCCCGATCGAAAGCGCGACGTCGGACAGCGCGCGGTGCTTGCCGTAGGCGACGGAGAGGCGCTCGATCTCAAGCATCGGCCTCTCCGAGATAGGCGCGCACGACTTCCGGGTCGGCCAGCACGGTCGTGGGCGGGCCGTCGGCGATCTTGCGGCCGGCATTCATGACGACACAGCGCCCGCACAGCGAGCGGATCGCGTCCATCACATGCTCGACCAGGATGACGGTAAGACCGGAATCCTGCAGCGAGCGGATCAGCGCGATGCCTTCGCCGAGTTCGGTCGGGTTGAGGCCGGCGAGCCATTCGTCGAGCAGCAGCAGGCCCGGTTCAAGCGCGAGCGCGCGCGCAAGCTCGAGCCGCTTCTGGTCGATGTAGGTGAGCTGGTCCGCGTTCAGGCCACCCTTGCCGCCGAGCCCGACGCGTCCGAGCAGCGTCTCGGCGGCTTCCGCCGCTTCCGCGCCCCAGAGCGGACGCTCGCGATGGGCGAGCGCGGCGGTGACGTTTTCGGCGACGCTCATCGTCGGAAGAACGCGCACAAGCTGGAAGGTGCGCGCGACGCCGAGCCGGGCGATCCGGTAGGGATTGAGACCCGCGATCGACTGGCCCCTGAAGAACAGCCGCCCGCCGTCGGGCTGCAGCGCGCCGGAGACCAGATTGAGCACCGTGGTCTTGCCCGACCCGTTGGGGCCGATCAGGCCGACAATCTCGCCCGGCCTGATCGAGAATGTCAGATCGTCGACGGCGACGAGCCCGCCGAAATTCTTGCGCAGCCGGTCGGCGACCAGCAGCGCATCCTGCATCTGCGGATCGGACAGCGTTTCGGTCAGCGTCGGGCGGTGCCAGTATTTCCAGGCAAGACCGGCGACGCCCTGCGGCAGAAAATAGACGATCACGATGAAGGCGAGGCCGAGCAGGATACTGAAATGGTTCGGAAAATTCGCCGACAGGATTTCGAACAGGAAGACCAGCGGCACCACGCCGAAGAGCGGGCCGAACAGCGTGCCGACGCCGCCGAGCAGCGCCATGATCACGACCTGGAACGACAGCATCGGATTGAACGCGATCGCCGGATCGATATAGGTCCAGCGCGGCGCCATCACCGCGCCGGTCACCGTCATGAAAAAGGCCGAGACCGCAAACAGCGTGAGCTTGGCGCGCGTGGTGTCGATGCCGGCGTGACGGGCGACGGTCTCGTCCTCGCCGATCACGCGCAACGCAAGGCCAAGCCGCGAGCGCCCGATCAGCCAGCCGGCCGCAAACACCAGCACCGCCAGCACCAGCAACTGCCAGTAGATCTGGTTCTGCGTGATGTCGACAAAGACGTAGCGGCCGACCGAACGGTGAATATTGACCTCGTACCAGGTCACGAGCTGACGGATGAGTTCGGCGAGGCCGAAGGTAAAGATGACGAAATAGATACCCGACAGCCGCAGCGTCGACAGCCCGACGACGAGCGCGATCGCAACGCCGATCGCGGCGGCTGTCAGCAGCACCAGCGGCCACGGTAAAATCTCGCCGACCACCGCGACGGTGTAGGCGCCGATGCCGAAGAACGCCACGGTGGCAAGCGAGATATAGCGCGTCGGCCCGGAGAACAGCGCCCAGGCGGTCGCCAGCACGGTGAAATAAAGCAGCGTGATGCCGAGCGCGAGATAATAGCCGCTGGCATAGAACGGGAAGATCGCGGCCAGCGCGAGCACGGCCGCGCCGGCCGCCGGCCATCTGACGCGGTGCAGGTTCAACGCGCGGGCCTCCCGAACAGGCCGGTCGGCCGCACCAGAAGCACGATCAGGAACAGCGCGAAGGTGACCGCAAGCGTCAGCCCCGGATCGACGAGGCGGGCGACGAAGGTCTCGGCCAGGCCGAGCAGCAGCCCGGCGGCCAGCGCGCCGACCAGATTGCCGACGCCGCCCATGATGATGACGATCAGCGCCTTCATCGTGAACATGACGCCCATCGCCGCATTGAAGGTCAGGAACATCGAGACCAGCACGCCGCTCGCCGCCACCAGCGCGCCGCCAAGCGCGAAGGCGAAGGCGGACGCCATGCGCACGTCGATGGCGCACAATTCCGCCGAGACCGGATTGACCGCGACCGCGCGAATCGCGGTGCCGGCGCGGGTGCGCGTGAGCGCAAGATAGATGGCAAGCCCGATCGCGGCCGCGAACACGAGCGCCAGCAGCCGGTTGAGCGCGATCGTGGAGCCGAGCACGGTGAGCGGGATGGAGAGATAGGAGAAGCTGTAATATTGCCCGCCGAACAGGACGAGCATGACGCCCTGCACGACGAAGAGGAGGCCGAAGGTCGCAAGGATCGAATCGACCTCGAGCATGTCGCGGTTCTTCGCGCGCCGCACCAGCGGCGTCAGGATCAGGATATAGACCGCCCAGTTGATAGCGAAGGCCAGCGGCGCGATCACCAGCAGGCCGATCAGCGGGCTCACCATCAGGCCGGTGAACAGCCAGTGCGTGCTGAAGGCCGCGGCGATGAGGAACTCGCCGTACGACAGGTTCATGATGCGGGCGACGCCGTATTGCAGCGTGAGCCCGAGCGCGGTCAGCGCATACATGCCGCCGAGGATCAGCCCCGACAGGACGATGTCGATCGACAAATCCATCACGCCACTCGTTCGACGCAGATCATGGGAGAGAATCCGCGGCGGCTCTCGCCGCCGCGGAGGATGCCGTCAGCTCGGCGACTTCCAGGTCGGCTTCGGCACGACCGGCTGGCGCGCGCCGTCATACCTGGTCGGCGCGAGACCGTAGAACTCGCCGTTCTGCCACTGCCCGACCCACCACACCACCGGCATGATGTTGTTCTCGAGCTTGATCTTGCCCATGATCGTGTCGAAGGTTCCGGTCTGGATTTCCTTCATCACCGCCGCGCGGTCGATCTTGCCGACGCGCTCGATCGCCTGCTGCAGGATCTGCAGGCTGACATAGGTGACCGGGCTCGCCCAGCGGTCGGGCTCCTTGCCGGTCGCCTCGACGTGACGCTTGAGATAGTCCTTGAGCGCGGGCGAATCCGCGTTCCAGCCGCCGACGCCCATCACGCCCTCGGCATTGGCGCCGAAGCGCTGCTTGTAGAGCGGGAAGGCGGTGCCGACCGCGGTGTAGAACACCTTCGGATTGAAGTTGAGCACGCGCGCGGTCTCGGTGATGCCGATCGTGTCCGGCGGATAGCTGAAGGCGACGAAGGCATCCGGATTGAGCGCCTGCACTTCCTTGATCATCGGCTGCAAATCCTGCGTGCCGATCGGATAGGACTTGTCGTAGACCAGCTCGAAGTTCGCCTTCTTGAAGCTGTCGCGCGCGGCGCTCGACAGTTCGACGCCGAACTGGTCGGCGACCGCGACCATGGCAACCTTGGAGCCGATCTTGCCGTCCTTGCGCAGCTTGTCGAGCACCTCGACGAGCGAGTCGCCGCCAGGCTTCGAGGTGCCGAGGAACCAGAAGCTGTTCTGCCAGCGCTTGGCGAGCTCGGGCGCGCGGTCGGTCGCCGCGGTCACCGCGAGGTGCGGATAGCCGAGGCGGTTGAAGGTCGGGCCGACGGCGAGATTGAGGCCGGTGCTCCAGGGCGGAAGGATGAAGTCGACCTTGTCCTGCGTCGCCAGACGCTCGATCGCCTTGACCGCTTCTTCCGAATTGCTGCGGTCGTCATACTCGACGATCTCGATCGGCACTTTCTTGCCGATCGATTTGAGCATGATGCCGCCGGCGGCATTCACGTCCTTCACCCAGAGCTGGTAATTCGGCAGCGTGGTGATGCTGGCGCCGCCGGTATAGGGACCAGTCTTGGAAATCGCATAGCCGATCCGGATCGATTTGATATCCTGGGCGTCCGCGCTTCCGGGCAGGGCCCAGAGCGCGGCCGCCGCGAGCGCGGTCGCGCCCAGTCCGGCAAAACGTTTCAGTCGCATTGTCGTCGTCCTCCCTTGGTTGGTGATTCCGGCGTTCGCCAGCGCCGTCGTCCGATCTGCCGGCGACCTGCCCGCGGCTTGCATGCGGGACGATCGCGCCAGACCGTCAACGGTCCGTCGTGCCGGTCGCGGTTATTGGCGTGCTGCTGCCACGCCGCTGCAAACGCGCGTGCGCAAAGGCCGGCGCGCGATCAGAGCGTTCCATGTCAGTGAAATACGGCCGCTGCGGCGAGCGCGCATTCTCGATCCTCCCAGGCGTCCGGACTTCGGTCCGGATTTTTATTCCTTGCAGGCAGCCTAGATCATAATAGTCGGACTACCAACTATATTCCCCCGGCGCCGCCGCCGCGCGCCGGCTCTCACCCTTGAGACAAAGTGACGCCGGGAGAAATTTTCTACTATCTTGACCGCTTCGAATGGACGGTCTCCATCGCGCAATGACTTCGACCGCAGCGTCTGCCGGCAACCCGCAACGTCCTATGGTGCTCGCGTCGGCAGCACTCGTGCTGGGCGCCGTGGCGATGGGCGCATCGCCGATTTTCGTGCGTCTGGCCGATGTCGGGCCTTATGCCAGCGCATTCTGGCGCTGCGCGCTCGCGTTGCCGTTTCTGGCGCTCTGGGCGATGCGCGAGAACGGCGGGATCGCGGCGGCGGCGCGCGGCGTCGACAAGGCGGTGCTGTTGTCCGGCCTGTTCTTCGCCGGAGACCTGTTCTTCTGGCACCTGTCGATCCTTGCGACGACGGTTGCAAATGCAACCTTCTTCGCGACGACCGCACCGATCTGGGTTGCGCTCGGAGCATGGCTGTTTCTGCGCGAAGCGATCCGCGCCCGCACGCTCGGCGGCATCGCGCTGTGCATCCTGGGCGGCTTCGCGCTCGTCGGCCAGTCGGTCGGCTTTGCGCCGCAGCGCCTGCAGGGCGACCTGTTCGGGCTGATCACGGCGATCTTCTTCGGCTGCTACATGCTGACCATCCGCGCCGCGCGCGCGCGGCTCGGCGCGGGACAACTCGCCTTCGTGTCGACCGCGATCACGACCGGCGTGCTGTTCGTCGTCGCGCTTGCGCTCGAACCGACGATCCTGCCGCAATCGCTGCAGGGCCTGCTGGCCTTGCTCGCGCTCGCGCTCGTCTCGCAGGTCGGCGGACAGGGATTGCTCGCAGTCGCGCTCGGCACCCTGCCGGCGACGTTCTCCTCGCTCGTCATCTTTCTCGAAGCGATCGCCGCCGCGGCACTCGCCTGGCTCATTCTCGATGAAGCGCTCGGGCCGCTGCAATGGCTCGGCGGCCTGCTCATCCTCGGCGGCATCTATGTGGCACGCCCGCGCCGGCGCGCGGAAACCGGAGTGGCGCTATGAGCGACGCGCAGCGCGAACTGCTCGACCGTCTGTTCGCGGACGCAGTCGCGGCCGCCCACCCGGCGGGACGCCTGCCGAAACTTCTGCCGCCGCCGCCCGCGCGCGGACGTCTCGTCATGCTGGCCGCCGGCAAAGCGGCGGGCGCGATGACCGAAGTCGCCGAGAACCATTATCTCGACACGCTCGGCCTTGCTCCCGGCCGCATGGCCGGCATCGCGGTGGCGCGCCACGGCTACGCACGACCGACCCGCGTCGCCGCGATGATCGAAGCCGGCCATCCGGTGCCCGACGAAGCAAGCCTCGCCGCCGCCGCGCGCGCCCTCGCGCTCGCGGAGACGGCGGACATCTCCGACCTCGTTCTGGTGCTGATGTCGGGCGGCGCGTCGGCCAACTGGATCGCGCCGGCACAGGGGCTCGCGCTCGCCGAGAAGCAGGCGGTCACGCGCGCGCTGCTGCGCTCGGGCGCCAATATCGGCGAGATCAACACCGTGCGAAAGCATCTCTCGCGCATCAAGGGCGGACGGCTCGCGCGCGCGGCGTTCCCCGCCCGCGTGGTCACCCTCGCGATCTCCGACGTGCCGGGCGACGATCCCGACACGATCGGTTCGGGACCCACGGTGCCCGACCGCTCGACGCTCGCCGACGCGCGCGCGATCGTTACGCGCTATCGTCTCGATCTCTCGGAGGCGGTGCACCGCGCGCTCGCCGATCCGCGCAACGAAACGCCCAAGCCCGGCGACCCGGTCTTCGCCAACACCGAATTCCATCTCGCCGCGCGCCCGGCCGACGCCTTCGCGGCCGCCGGGGAGACCGTGCGCCGCGCCGGCTACGAATATGTGTTTCTCGGCGAGCGCGTCGAAGGCGAGGCGCGCGAGGTGGCCGCCGCCCATGCCCGCCTCGCCCGCGAGCTGCAGGCGCAGGGCAAGCGCGCCGCCATCCTCTCGGGCGGCGAACTCACCGTCACGATGACCGGCAGCGGCCGCGGCGGACCCAACCAGGAATATGCGCTGGCGCTCGCGATCGCGCTCGAGGGCACGCGCGGCATCGCTGCACTCGCCGCCGACACCGACGGCACCGACGGCGGCGGCGGCTCGGCCGAGGACCCCGCCGGCGCCCGCGTTGACGGCACAACCGCCGCGCGCGCACGCGCGCGCGGTCTCGATCCGGCCGCCTTTCTCGCCGACAATGATTCGACCGGCTTTTTCACAGCCCTGGGCGCCCTGCTCACCCCCGGCCCAACATTCACAAACGTCAATGATTTCCGTGCCATATTGGTCGACAGACCGTAAAATCCTCATGCTTCGGGGCCATGTTCGGATGCCCCGGCCATAACAAACCTGCGAATTGACCCTGTCTTGACCGTGTCCTGGCGATCGTTCCCCATCCTTGCGCTCCGCCGCAGTCTCCTGCTGCCGGCGTTCGCGGCCGGCCTGCTTGCAACCGCGGCCGTGGAACCCGCTTATGCCGATCTGCGCCTGTGCAACAATACGAGCGCGCGCGTGGGGATCTCACTCGGCTACAAGGACAATGAAGGCTGGGTTACCGAGGGCTGGTGGACGCTCAATCCACGCAGCTGCGACACGCTGCTGCGCGGCGGCCTTGTGGCGCGGTACTATTACATCTACGGAATCGACTATGACCGCGGCGGCGAATGGTCGGGTCAGGCCTTCATGTGCACGCGCGACAAGGAATTCACCATCCGCGGCACGCACGATTGTCTGGCGCGCGGCTTCGACCGCACCGGATTTTTCGAGGTCGATACCGGCGAACAGCGGACCTGGACCGTGCAACTGACCGAGACCGGCGAACAGCCGCCTTCCACGTCCGGCTCCCAGACCCAGCCCGCGCCGCCGAACGGTCGCCAGCAGCCTTCGCCCGCACCGATTTCTCCCGCACCCGGCGGACCCGTACGATGAGACGCCTGCGCCGCACCAAGATCGTCGCCACGCTCGGACCCGCCTCCGGCGACCGCGCCGTGATCGAGCGCCTGTTCCAGGCCGGCGCCGACGTGTTCCGCATCAACATGAGCCATACCTCGCATGACCGCATGCGCGAGCTGATCGCCATCCTGCGCGACGTCGAGCGCGCTTGCGGGCGGCCGATCGGGGTCCTTGTCGACCTGCAGGGACCGAAACTGCGGCTCGGCACCTTCGCCGGCGGTCCGGTCATGGTGACGAGGGGTGCGAGCTTCACGCTCGATTCGCAGGACGCACCCGGCGACGCTTCCCGCGTTTTCCTGCCGCATCCGGAAATCCTCGAGGCCGCGCAGCCCGGGCAGACGCTGCTGCTCGACGACGGCAAGGTCCGGCTCATGGCGACGGAAAAAACGCCGGGCCGGCTGGTCACGCGCGTGGAGGTCGGCGGCCGGCTGTCCGACCGCAAGGGCGTGAGCCTGCCGGAAACGATGCTGCCCTTCTCCGCGCTGGCGCCGAAGGACCGCTCCGACCTCGAAGCCGCCCTCGAAGCCGGCATCGACTGGGTGGCGCTGTCCTTCATCCAGCGCCCCGAGGACATCGCCGAAGCGCGCAAGATCACGCGCGGGCGCGCCTCGGTGATGGCCAAGATCGAGAAGCCGCAGGCGGTGCAGCGGCTCGACGAGATCATGGACCTGTCGGACGCGCTCATGGTCGCGCGCGGCGATCTCGGCGTCGAGCTTCCGCTCGAGCGCGTACCCGGCATCCAGAAGCAGATCACGCGCGCCGCGCGCCGCGCCGGCAAGCCGGTCGTGGTCGCGACCCAGATGCTGGAATCGATGATCGCAAGCCCGGTGCCGACGCGCGCGGAGGTCTCCGACGTGGCGACCGCGATCTTCGAGGGTGCCGACGCGGTCATGCTGTCGGCGGAATCGGCGGCCGGCCAGTATCCGGTGGAGGCGGTGACCACCATGGACCGCATCGCGCAGGAGGTCGAAGCCGATCCCACCTACCGCACGATCATCCAGGGCCAGCGCGCCGAACCCGAGCCGACCGGCGCCGACGCCATCGCCGCCGCCGCGCGCCAGATCGCCGAAACGCTCGACCTGTCCGCCGTCATCTGCTGGACCAGCTCCGGCTCGACCGCGCTGCGCATGGCGCGCGAGCGGCCGGAGCCGCCGATCGTCGCCATCTCCCCGAGCGTGGCGACCGGACGCAAGCTGTCGCTGGTGTGGGGCGTGCATTGCGTGATCGGCGAGGATGCGCGCAACCAGGACGACATGGTCGAGCGCGCCTGCCGCATCGCCTTCGCCGAAGGCTTCGCCAAGGCCGGCCGCCGCGTGATCATCCTGGCCGGCCTGCCGCTCGGCACACCGGGCGCGACCAACATGCTGCGGATCGCTTTCGTCGGTGCCGATCACGCCGACGCAACGCCGGTCTGACGGCGGCCGCATGCCGATCCCGGCGGCATCGTCGCCGGCTGCCGCGCGGGCTACGATGCCTGCTCCAGCGGCCACACCTCCACGACGCCATGCGCGACCGCACACGGGGTTCGCGACACCATGTCGATGGCCTCGGCCAGACTGGCCGCTTCAATGATGGCAAAGCCGGCCACCGGCAACGGAGACGCCATGAACGGACCGTCCGTCGTTTCGACCTGACCGGCGTCGGGATTGCGGACCTGAACGGGAGCGCCGGCAATGCCCATCACCGCGCGGGCCGTCCGCAATTTCGTGTCGTGCACGTGGGCTGCGTCGCGTATGGCCGCGGGGGTCCGGTCGTAACCCTCCTGATCTCCATATCCGATCGTCACGAATTTCGGCACGGTCCGTCTCCTGCAATTGTTCGATTGGGGAGCTTGCCTGTGAGCCGTTCATTCTGGACCTGAATTGCGGCAGGGCGGCGCAGACATAGCGCAAGCCGAAGATGGCGCGGCACGTCAGGGAACCTCGAAAAAAGCACCGCCCGTCGCGACGTCAGATGTCGCGGCCGTCGACCTTCTGCGACAGCGTCTTAATGAGATCGGGGACGCGCGGCAGGCGCGGATAGATCTCGATCACGCGGCGATACATGTCGAGCGCGCGCTGGTCCTCGCCGAGATCCTGCATGATCAGCCCGACACCCATGATCGCGCCGAAATGGCGCGGCTCGCGCGCCAGCACCTGCCGCAGGTCGGCGAGCGAGCGGGTGTAATCCTTCTTCTGATAATAGATGGTGGCGCGCCGGTTCCAGGCTTCCGTGTAATCGGGCTTGATCGCGATGATCGCGTCGAGCAGCCGGACGGCGAGATCGAGGTCCTTGCCGTCGACCGCGCTCTTGACGCGCACCATCAGGAGATTGGCGGTGTCGCTCCGGGTGACGAGCCAGCGCGCCCAGATTTTCTGCTCGATCGATTTGGCGCTGTCCTCGTCGGGCGCGACCTTCAGGGCGCCGAACAGGAAATCGAGATTCTCGATACGCTCGGCGCGCTTGGGGGACGGCGCCGCCTCCGGCGGCTCGATCCAGCGTCCCTCCTGCGCGCCGGCGAGACCGGGCGAGAGCAGCACGAGCGCGGCGAGCGCGCCCATCGCGGCGGATTTGAATCGCAGGCGCATGAAAACAGTTTAGCGGCGGACCGGGGCGCGGCAAGCCCGAAGCCGGTCACGGCCGCGCGAGCGGCTGCCACGATTTTGACTGCAAGGAATGCCGGAAAGCCGCGCGACGGCCGAAACCGGCCGGAGCCGTAAGCCTTAAGGGGCAATCACCCTTGAGGGACGATTACCCCTGGCGCGCCTTGAAGCGGCGCTGCGTCTTGTTGATCACGTAGATGCGGCCCTTGCGGCGGACGAGCCGGTTGTCCCGGTGACGGCCGCGCAGCGACTTGAGCGAATTGCGAATTTTCATCGTTTTGACCCTGAATTCGAGCCGGCGGCGCCGAAATGTCCGGAATTGCGCGGGAAACTAGTCGGGGGCGGCTGCGAAGTCAACGCGGGCCGGACCGGCGGTTCCGACGAAAAAGCCCCGCTCCTGAGAGCGGGGCCAGAACCTTGAAATCCAATGGCGAAGCTTACTTCTTCGCGCAGGACGGATCGAAATACACCACCAGCGACTTGTACCACTTGCCGTCGAAGCCGCAGCGCTGGCCGGTGCGGGTCAGGCCGACGCAGGCGCTCTTCTGCCAAGCCCCGGCGGTGCACTTGGCCGGAGCGGCCTTCTTCTTGGCGGCATGGGACGGCGTCGAGAACGAGACAGCCACCACCGCGAGAGCGGCAACGGTCGCGGCTTTTCCAATGATCTTCAGCATGAATGTACTCCCAGCATCATCGAGGTTGAACCCGGTCATCAAGGATTGCATAGAGCCCGTACCGCGACAAGCGGTCGCTCGGCAAACGTCTCAAAAAACGTAATAGTTGCCGAAGCTTAAGGAATATTCAGAAACCGGCGCAAGGCGCTCCGGCCGTGCTCAGCATTTTGGCGGGCACGACGACGTGCCGCTCTGGCAAAAGGCCAGGGTCGGCACGATACTGCGCGGCGGCCGACAGACGGCCACGTTGCACCAGCCGGCGGCGTTGCAGGCCGCGGTGCAAAGCACGACGCCCGGACACGCGGCCTTCGGCGAAGCCGGCTTCTTTTTGGCGGCGAGCGCCGGCGGCGGGGCGGCGAGAACCATCCCGAGCGCAATCAGGCCGGCGGCCAGTCGCATGCTCATCGCCTCTCTCCATGGTTGGCCCGCGATCGCAGCGGCGCGCTCCGGCGCCGTGCCGCAAGCGGCCGTCTGGGCGGCCCGCAGATGCGTCGAAGACTGGCTGGATCAGTGGCGGATGGTGGGCGCGACAGGGATCGAACCTGTGACCCCTACCATGTCAAGGTAGTGCTCTCCCGCTGAGCTACGCGCCCTATCCTGTCGGGATGCTCCCTATATCGGCTCAAGGCAGCCGAAGCAAGAAAGGAGGGCACGCCGGACGCCGGCCGGACGGATCAGGACCGCCTGCCCTTTCGCACCGAGGAAGCGGTCTGCACATGCTGGTGCGTGACGTCGAACACGCGCTCGAGCACGATCGCCTGCAGCCGCGCCGATTCGTCGATATTGCCGTGGTTGAGGCTTGTGTCGCCGGACAGATCGACATTCTGCAGATCGCCCTGGAATCCGGGCCCCGGCGTCACCGGCCTGCCGAAGCCGTTGAACTGGAAGAAATTGATGAAGCGCCCGACATTGGCCGAGGCCTGCATCGGGTCGGTCACATCGAAGGTCACCACGAGATCGACGGGAATATCCTTCTGGTCGAGCACGTTGGCGATGCCGCCGGCGGCATTCGAGCCGAGCGAATGGCCGATCAGAATGATGTGCGACGTATCGCCCGCCCGGTGCGCGGCCTCGATCTCGCTCACCACTTTCTGGGCGTCGTTCCAGCCGAGCAGCACCGTGGAATAGCCTTGCGCGTTCAGCCTTTCGGCAAGCTGGTCGATGCCGTGCGAGAACACGCCGAACAGCCCGCGCAACAGATAGATGCGCGCGGGGTCGGGCGTGTCGGGCGGCCTGGCCGGACGAGAGGTCTGCGATTGCAGCGGCGGCGCGGACAGCACGCCGGCGATGACGAGGAAAGCGACAAGCGCGCGGCGCGTGATCCGCACGCGGCTCACGCGGCCAAGAGCTTCTGCACCTCGTTGACGAGGTCGCGCAGATGCACCGGCTTGGACAGCACCTTGGCGTTGCGGGGCGCGGCGGTGTCGGCATTGAGCGCGACCGCGGCAAAGCCGGTGATGAACATGATCTTGATATCGGGGTCGAGTTCGGAGGCGCGGCGGGCCAGCTCGATCCCGTCCATTTCCGGCATCACGATGTCGGTGAGGAGCAGCTCGAACGGCTCCTCGCGCAGCCGCTGATAGGCCGACAGCCCGTTATCGTAGGAAATGACCTTGAAGCCGGCATTCTGCAGCGCCTTGACCAAAAAACGGCGCATATCGGTGTCATCTTCCGCCAGCAGGATTTTCGGCAATTCTTCGGTCATCGGCCCACTATCTCACTCGACACTCACGGCCTGCCGGAATCCCGCGCCCGGACGTCGTCCCGGCACGAGAGGTCTGACAGATGGCATTGCCTTCACTGCACTCGCCGGAAGGATCCCCCGGGTCAATAAAACCGAAGGCCGGTAAACAACGCGTGAAAACCGGCCGGTCCTCCCACCTGCATGGACAATTCAAGCCATATATGGGTAGAGCTTCAAGAGGCTTCTGCCGGCCGGCCGCACGATAATCCGCTCCGATGAATTCCGCCCAGGAACTCAATCCTCCCTTCGAGGTGCACGAGCCGCCCCATTGGCGCGGTCCGCTCCTGTTCAATTCGCCCCATAGCGGGCGGATTTATCCGCGCGCCTTCCTCGACGCCTCCCGTCTCGACCTCGTCACCCTGCGCCGCTCCGAGGACACGTTCGTGGACGAGCTGGTGTCCGGGGTGATCGAGCGCGGCTATCCGCTGATGCGCGCGCACTTCCCGCGCTGCTATGTCGACGTCAATCGCGAGCCCTACGAGCTCGATCCGCGCATGTTCGAGGGACGCCTGCCGTCCTTCGCCAATACCCGCTCGATGCGCGTGGCGGGCGGGCTCGGGACGGTCGCGCGCGTGGTCGGCGACGCGCAGGAAATCTACGACCAGCGCATCTCCGTCGACGACGCCCTGCAGCGCATCGAAAGCCTGTACAAGCCCTATCACCGCACCCTGCGCCGGCTGTTCGCCCGCCTGCATCGGGACTTCGGCGCCGCCATCCTGATCGACTGCCATTCCATGCCCTCGACGACGAACGCGCGCGACGACCGGCCGCGCGCCGATGTCGTGATCGGCGACCGCTACGGCACGAGCTGCGTCGGCCTCCTGTCGGCAATCGTCGAGGACACGCTGCGCGACTGCGGCTATGCGGTCAGCCGCAACAAGCCCTATGCGGGGGGTTTCATCACCGAGCATTACGGCAACCCCGCCTCCGGACTGCATACCATCCAGCTCGAGATCAACCGCGCCCTCTACATGGACGAGAAGCGCTACGAGCGGGCGGCCGGGTTCGCCCGGCTCAAGGCCGACCTGGAATGCCTCGCCGCCAACATCGCGGAGATCCCGCTTGAGGAGCTGCGGCCGTGGCGGTCGGCGGCGGAATAGCCTCATTCATTGTGCATGGCAGCATCCCGTTCCATGCAAGGCGGTCCACGAGCCGTCCGGGCGGCGCTCCTGGCTTGCCCCCGGAAAAGGGGACGGAAACCCGCCGCGGGGCGCGGGCTTTGGCAGTAGATTCATAAATTACTGATAAATAATAAGAAAAAAGGGCCGCTTGCGTTGGCAAGCGGCCCAAGTCTAGGGAGGAAACGCCCAAGGAGGGCGGCGGGAACGTGCGAAGCACGTTGCCGCGCTGCAGCAATATCGCATCGCGACGCACAAAAAGCAAGCCAAAACGTCAGCCTGACTGACCTTTCCACCGGGCCTCCGATCGCGTTTCCGGATCGCGGCACCGGCGGTCAAAACATCGCGACCCGGAAAATCGCGTCAGGAATCGCGTCCCCAATCGCGTCCCCACGAGTCCCGCGCCCAGAGATAGGGAATGCAGGCCGCGAACACGAACAGCGCCTGCAGCCCGAACACCAGCCGGTAGGCATCGAGCGCATAGGCGCCGTCGGTGATCGGGAAAAGGTTGATCACAAATCCGCTGACGGTCTGGGTAAGGAATACCCCGCCCATGGTGCCGATATTGAGCACGGTGATGCCGCGCCCGACGAGATGCGGCGGAAACAGCGACTTGCCGTGCGCGATCATCACCGGCGTATAGGCCGACACCGCGCCGACCGCGACGAACCACGCCACGAGCCACACCGTCGGCACCCGGCCCGCCACCGCCATGACCGCGAGTACGAGCGCGGTCGAGAGCGCGCCGGTCACGACCGGAATCTTGTAGCTGCGCAACAGCCGGTCGGTCGGCCCATAGACGAAGGCGGCCACGATCTGCGCCACCGCCGCGATGAAGAGCATGTCGCCGCGCTCGGTCAGCCCGTAGCCGTAAATGTGCGTCAGATACGGTCCGCCCCAGAGTCCGACCACCAGCACGAAGCTGGAATAGGCGGCGAGATTCATCAGGAACAGCTTGCCGACCGACGGCGTGCGAAAGACCTGCAGCGTGCCGGCGAGGCTTTCGCGCAAGGATTCCCGGCGGCCGTCCGCGCCCTGCGCCGGACCGTCCTCGCGCACCACGAAGGCCACCAGCAGGCCGGCCAGCAGCATCAGGCCGGCGACCGCGATAAAGGTGTGGCGCCAGCCGAAGAACGACACCGACCAGGCGAGCGGCGCGGTCGCCAGCAGCGTGCCGATGCTGCCGAGCCCGAGCTGAATGCCGACCAGCGTCGCGAACTGGTTGGGCGCATAGCGGCGGGCATAAACGGCGAGCGGTGCCATCAGATAGCAGCAGGAGCCGACGCCCATCAGGATGCGGCCGGCGATCAGCCAGGAGGTCGAGGCGGCGAGCGCGAACAGGATCGCGCCGGCGATGGCGATCCCCGCGCAGACGATCATGCAGATTTTCGGCCCATAGCGGTCGAGGCAGATGCCGAGCGGAATCTGGGCGGCCGAGAAAGCAAAGAAGAACGTGCTCGAGAGAAGGCCGATCTCGGCCGCCGAGAGCGTCATCTCGCTGGCCAGATCGGGGGCGATAACCCCGATCGAGTTTCGCAGGAACTGGCTGACGATGTAGATCGAGCCGAGCGTGGCGACCAGAACGACGGTCGCAACGAGAGGGACGGCGGGCCGCGGCGCGGCCCCGCTGGACATCGTCATGGACCCGGCCCCCTGACGCGCGCGGTGGAAACGGTTGAAAGTCCGTCGCACGCACGGCCCATCCGGGCAAGGCGGGGGTGCGGTTGCCCCCCATGCGACTCTTGGATAGGTGAAACGCAAACACTGGGAGCAGCGCTTTGCGATGACGGCCATCGATTTCGGAGCTTTTGTCGACGAGCTGGCGACCCTATCGGGCGAGGCCATCCTGCCCTTCTTCCGCACCTCGCTCGGGGTCGAGGACAAGTCGAAGGGCGGCGGCTTCGACCCGGTGACCGCCGCCGACCGCGCCGCCGAGGCCGCCATGCGCGCGCTGATTGCGAAGACTTTCCCGGCGCACGGCATCATCGGCGAGGAATTCGGCGGCGAGCGCACCGACGCCGAATATGTCTGGCTGCTCGACCCGATCGACGGCACCAAGTCCTTCATCACCGGCATGCCGGCCTGGGGCACGCTGATCGCGCTGACGCGGCTCGGCGAGCCGGTGTTCGGCATGATGCACCAGCCGTTCCTGCGCGAGCGCTTCACCGGCGACGGCGGCGCGGCGCGCTATCGCGGCCCGGCCGGCAACCGCGACCTGCGCACGCGCCCCTGCGCGCGCCTCGCCGACGCGGTGACGATGACGACGAGCCCGCTCTTGATGCAGGAGCCCGACCGCGCGCGCTTTCGCGCCGTCGAGGACAAAGTGCGGCTCTCGCGCTACGGCGGCGACTGCTACGCCTATTGCATGGTGGCGGCCGGACACGCCGACCTCGTCATCGAGACCGAGTTGAAGCCGCACGACGTGATGGCGCTCATCCCGATCGTGGCGGGCGCGGGCGGCATCATGACGACCTGGGAAGGCGGACCCGCGTCCGGCGGCGGACGCGTCATCGCCGCCGGCGACCGGCGCGTGCATCAGGCGGCGATGGAAATCCTGAACGCGTCGGCGCCGCCTGCTCAATAGAGCGGCGTACCCGGCACGAAGGCGTCGAACGCGGCGAAGAACTGCGCGCGATAGCGGTCCTGCTCCATCAGCAATTCGTGCCGGGCGCCGGCCACGACGAGGTGGGAGCCCGCGCGCAACCGCAGCCCGAATTCCTCCGCCGCCGGCGTGGACACGATCTCGTCGCGGCCGGCCGCCACCAGCATGATCGGCTGGCGCAGATCGGCGGTGAAGCGCGCGTCGGCGAACCAGTCCATCGTGTCGAAGGCCGCCGCCACCCAGCCGACCGTCGGCGCCCCGATGCCGAGCGAAGGGTTGGCTTCGAGGGTCGCGACCGTGCGCGCATAGCGCACCGGGTCGGAGGTGACGTTGTTGCCGAGGAAGGGGCCGAGCGCCTTGACGGACGGGTCGCCGCCGGGAATGTAGCGCGCCGACAGGCCGGCAAGCCGCATCGTCTTGATCACCGGCCGGGCAAAGCGCGTCTGGCCGACCGGCGGCAGGCCGATCATCGGCGCCGCCAGCACCATGCGGTCGAACCAGCGATGGCCGCGGCGCGCCACGCACAGCAGCACGCTCGCCCCCATCGAGTGGCCGACCGCGTAATAAGGCGGCGGACAATCGGGCAGCATCACTTCGCGCACCAGCGTCTCGAGATCGGTCTCGTATTCCTTGAAGCTGCGCACATGGCCCTTGAACGGATCTTCGAGGCGGCGGCCGGAGCCGCCCTGCCCGCGCCAGTCCAGGACAACGACGGCAAATCCGCGCGCGCGCAGGTCGCGCACGGTCTCGAAGTATTTCTCGATGAATTCCGCGCGCCCCGGGAAGACGCAGACCGTGCCCTTGCGGCCGGGCGGCGGCGCAAAACGCGCAAAGCGCAGCGTCGCGCCGTCGCGGGTCTTCAGCGTGCCGGCGCTCGCCCCTTCGGGGACCGGATTGGCGGGAATGGAAACAAGCGTCATGCGCGGAAGAAGAAAATGAAAAAGCTCACGGCGGATCGCGGCCTTATAGCAGCCCGCGCCAACGGCTCAATTGCCGCCCGCGCCGCGCCGGGCGGCGGGCCGACGCCGGCCTGGTCATCTAATGGACTGATAATTATGAAGTTTTTCTCCCTTGAAAGAGGAAAACGGCTCCCCACATGTTTGATCGCGTAGGCCATCCGGCTACGCAAGACCTCAGGTCCGGCCCATGGCGGACCGAACGTCATGTCGCTCATCAGGAGGATATGCCATGCGTTTCGATCTCACTCCCTTCTATCGTTCGACCGTCGGTTTCGACCGCCTGTTCAACATGCTCGATCAGGCCGGCGGCGTCGATTCCGCCCCGTCCTATCCGCCCTACAATATCGAGCGCACCGGCGAGAATGCCTACCGCATCTCGGTCGCGGTCGCGGGCTTCGCCGAGAACGAGCTCAATATCGAGGTGAAGGAGAACACCCTCACCATCCGCGGCGAGAAGCAGAGCAAGACGGAAGAGAAAGCCGGCCAGGTGCTCTATCAGGGCATCGCGGCGCGCGCGTTCGAGCGCGTATTCCAGCTTGCCGATTTCGTGCAGGTGAAAGGCGCCAAGCTCGAGAACGGCCTGCTGCACGTCGATCTCGTGCGCGAAATCCCCGAGGCCAAGAAGCCGCGCCAGATTCCGATCGGCGGCAGCCGGGTGATCGAGGCCCAGGTCGAGACCAAGAACGCGGCCTGACCGTTTCGCACCAGCGATGAAGAAGGGAGCGCCCCGGCATGCCGGGGCGCTTTCGTTTTTGCAGCGGCGGCTCAGAGATTGGGCTGCACCGACGGCGTGTCGTCGAGCGGCTGCACCGGCACATCGGGAAGCTTGCTGTCGGGCGCAGGCTCCTGCGGCTTCTTGTAAAGCTCGATCCTGCGCACCGGCCCCTGCGGCACGGGCGGCGGCACGACCTGACGGGTCGCCGCCTTCTCGTTCGGCGCCGCGGCGCCTGCGTCCGGCTCTGCCGGGAGGGCGGGCTTTGCGCGCGGCAGCGGCGGGTTGCCGCGATCGAGCGCGGCCGAACGCGGCGGCGTCGCGGACGAGCGCGGCCCGGTGATCACCGGCGGCGGATCACGCGGCGGCAGGTCGCCGTGCAGGTCGCCGTACTGCTCCGGCGGATAATCGTCCTCGTCATCATCCTCGTCAGCGCCGGGCACGGGCGGAAAAGGCGCACGCTGCGGGCGC
>JABARS010000014.1 GCA_019187085.1 Pseudorhodoplanes sp.
GAATACGTGAAGGTCTGCAGCCTGTATGGCGCCGGGTTCTATTACATCCCCGGTACCGACACCTGCATCAAGATCGGTGGCTTCGTCCGCACGGAATGGAATCACAACGCCAACGGCTCGTTCGCGCCGATGCTGGATGGCACCAACGCCCTCTATACCCGTGACGGCAACACGCTGCTCAACCGCTCGCGCGGCGTCGTGACGTTCGACACCCGCTCGCAGACCGAGTTCGGCACGCTGCGCTCGTACCTGCGCGCCGGCTGGCAGTGGACGTCGCAGGACCCCACGGTCGGCAGTTCGTCCGGCACGGTCTATCTCGACCGCGCCTTCATCCAGATCGCCGGCTTCACCTTCGGCAAGACCCAGTCGTTCTTCGACTTCTTCTGCACCGGCTGCTACTCGCTGCAGACGAACAAGCTGTGGGTCGATACCGGCGGCTCGGGCACGCCCGTGTTCGCCTATACGGCGCAACTCGGCAACGGCGTGACCGCGACGGTCTCGATCGAGGACTATACCGAACAGCGTCTGCCGATCGTCGACACCACTACGACGACCTCGCTGGCAACGCTGGGGATGACGGGAACAACGCCAAACCTGTTCCCGGCCGGTGCGAGCCAGACCTCCCGCAACCGCGGCTACAACATCCCGGACGTCGTGGGTAACATCCGCGTCGACCAGGCCTGGGGCTCCGCGCAGGTCATGGGTGCGCTGCATAACAATGCGGCGAACTACTACAACCCCACCGCCAACCAGACCGCTCATCCTGACGACAAGTGGGGCTGGGCTGTGGGCGCCGGCCTGACCCTGAAGATGCCCTGGAATGCCAAGGACACCCTCTCGGGTCACGTGACGTACTGCGAAGGCGCGGCCCGTTACTGCTCCAACCCGTCTGCCACGCTCGGCTCGGGTTCCGGCTTCGGTCTCGTCAACGAAACCGACATCGGTGTGGGCTGGATCGCCGACGCCTATTTCGACGGCGGCACTGTGGGCTCGTCTCTGCAACTGTCGAATGCGTTCAGCGCGGTTGCCGCGTTCGAACACTACTGGACCCCGACCCTGCGCACCTCGATCTATGGCGGTTACTTCGACTTCGAAGCCAACTCCGCTGCGCTCGACGCCCGTTGCACGACGATCGCTCGCGTCGGCGGCGGCACGCTCGGTGCCGGTTGCGCCGACTGGTCGGCTTGGCAGGTCGGTTCCCGCACGCTGTGGAACCCGGTTGCCAACCTCGACGTCGGTCTCGACATCATCTACTCGGAAGTCGATTCCGCTCTGAAGGGTGCCCAGTACGGCGCTACTACTGCCGGTCTGCCGCCCACGCTCATCGTGAACGACACGCACGTGTGGTCGGGCATCCTGCGCATCCAGCGCAACTTCTGGCCGTGATCGTCTGATCATCGCCTGACGTTAAGAGCCCCCGGCGGTCCTCCGCCGGGGGTTTTTTATTGTCGGGATATTCGATGGGTGAGGGCGGTCACGTGCCGTCCTGCCTCCGTGGGCTCCGGCGCCACCGCCGCGCCGCGGCCGGTATTATTTGCCGAGGATTGCGTTGGCCATCGTTCGCGGATCGCGCTCCGGCCAGCGTCCGGCGTCGACCGCATGCAGGAAGTCCATGACATGCTGGTTGAACGCGGCCGGCTCTTCCAGATTGATCGTGTGACCCGTGTTGGGAATAACGACGAGCCCGGCGGACGCGATCATTCGCTTCATCAGCAGCGCCGGCTCCAGGCACGGCCAGTCCTCGTCGCCGGTCATGATCAGCGTCGGAGCGGGAATGGTCTTCATCCGCTCGACGAGATCGAACAGGGACGGGCGGCGTTTCTGGACCCCGCGCATGGTCAGTGCCGCGCCCTTGGTCGAGTGTTCGGCAAGCTGGTCGGCCATCTCCTTCCAGCCGCGCGGATCCTTGTTGAGGAAGGGGATGCGCGAGGGCGCCTGCGCATAGCCGGCCGCGGCCTTGCCCATGCCGATGTCCTCAAATTGCCGGGCGGCTGTCTCCGCTTCCTCCGCGAATTGCGCGCGTTTGTCCGGAGCGGCACCGTAGCCGCAGCCGCCGATGACCAGCGAGCGGGTGCGCTCCGGATAGGTGAAGCCGAAATGCAGCGTCGCAAAGCCGCCCATGGACAGCCCGACAATGTGCGCCCTGTCGATCTTCAGACCATCGAGAACGGCCCTGATGTCGTCGCGGGCGCGCTCCTGCGAATAGCTTTCGACGCTGTCGGGGACGTCGGAGGGGGGATAGCCGCGCGCATTGAAGGCGATGCAGCGGTAGCGGCGTCCGAAAAAGCGAAGCTGATGCTCCCAGGAGCGCCAGTCGCCGGCGAATTCGTGGACAAAGACGATCGGAGTCCCGGCGCCCACCTCCTCGTAATGGAGCTTAACGCCGTCGTCCGTTGTCAGATGAGGCATCCGATCCCCCATAATCCAAGACCGCAGGGCAATTGCGGCGAACCCCGCCGGCGCGGCCATCATCCGGCGCGGCGCCCGCGCCCGGAGGATTTCGATATGGACCAGGCGTAAAACACCGTCCAATGCCGTCGGAGTCTCGCTATGGTGCGCGGAACGCAAAGCGTCTTCTGGCGCGGTGCGGGCGGCTCATACGGCCGCGTGACCGTCAGCCGCGCCGAGCCGCTTCGATCGCGGCGACGTCGATTTTCTTCATATCCATCATCGCATCGAACGCGCGCTTTGCTTCATCGCCGCCGGCAGCCAGCGCCTCGGTCAGCACACGCGGCGTGATTTGCCAGGAGATGCCCCATTTGTCCTTACACCAACCGCAGACACTTTCCTGGCCGCCATTACCGACGATGGCGTTCCAGTAGCGGTCGGTCTCTTGCTGATCGTCGGTGGCGATCTGGAACGAGAAGGCTTCGTTATGTTTGAATACAGGCCCGCCATTGAGGCCAAGACACGGGATTCCGGCGACTGTGAATTCGACCGTCAGCACGTCGCCCGCCTTGCCGGACGGGTAGTCGCTGGGAGCATGGTGGACGGCCTTGACCGAGCTGTTCGGAAAAATCTCGGCGTAGAAGTGGGCCGCAGCCTCGGCGTCCTTGTCGTACCACAGGCAGATCGTGTTCTTGGCAATTGCCATTGCTTGTCCTTTCGCTTCTGAAGCCGGTTCGGGTCCGGTTTCCCACAGACCCGGATGCGCCTCACATTCAGCCTCGATGGTGGACCACGAATAGAGAACGCGCCCGCGGCATCTGACGTTCCGCCGGCATGCCTGAATGGCTAAAGCAATCGTGGAGCTGCTCCTTTCAAGACCGGATGCGGACCCTGAGCCCGGAGCCATACGCGCGGGGTTGGAGGCCGGCCGGGAGCAACAATGGCGGAAGGGGTGAGATTCGAACTCACGAGGGGCTTGTACCCCTGGCGGTTTTCAAGACCGCTGCCTTAAACCACTCGGCCACCCTTCCGGTGCGTGATTCAATGGGGGATGCGGGAGGCCTTTGCAAGCGCCCCACGGCGCTGCGCAGGTCCGCGGCCGGGTCACAGCGCCGCCGGAAGCGGGCGTTTACCACATTGACAGGCAAGGCATTTGCGCGCGCGGGCTCGCGCGCTATGGTGAACGCGACTATCGCGGAGGGGCTGCGTCTCGCGCAGCCGGCGCTTCCGAGCCGCGGAACGGCGTCGATCGGACGGCGTGGCGCGGCAGGATGCGGACGGGACGGATCAGGCGATCAATGCTTTTGAGCGGCAAGCGCGGCGCGGCGCCGTTTGGATGGCGTGACGATGCGGTCTGCGTCGGCACTCGACGCGTGCTGGCCGTGGTCGCGCTCGGGCTCCTGACCGCCAATTGCGCATCCTCGGATAAATTCGTGCGCAACGTCGACCCGAAATACGGCGTCACGTCGAGCCCGCGCGTGGTCGATGCCGGCCAGCCGGTCCCGAAAGGCGGGGGGACCTATCGTGTCGGCAAGCCCTATACGATCGCCGGCCGGTCCTATACGCCGGAGGAGAACCGGGACTACCGCGCCGAGGGGCTGGCATCCTGGTACGGGGACGATTTCCACGGCCGGCTGACGGCCAACGGCGAAGTCTTCGACATGCATGCCATCAGCGCCGCACACCCGACGCTGCCGATGCCGTCCTATGTGCGCGTGACCAATCTCGCCAACCGCCGCTCCATCATCGTGCGGGTCAACGATCGCGGGCCCTATCACGGCAACCGCATCATCGACCTGTCGCACAAGACGGCCGATCTGCTCGGGTTCAAGGGCAACGGCATCGCCCGTGTGCGCGTCGAATATGTCGGCCGCGCCGCGCTCGACGGCTCGGACGACCGCAAGCTCCTCGCCACGCTGCGCCATGGCGATCCCGCGCCCGCTCCGGCGACGGTACGCCTGGCGTCCGCCCAGCCGATGCTCGGGCGCACGAACGACAGCCGGCGCCTGCCGGCAACCGCACCGGTCCCGGCGGGGCGTCCCTACACGCTCGGCCAGGACCGCAGCGACGACGACGGTCCCGCAGCGCCTCCGGCCGGCGTCACCGCAACGGACCTGACGGCGTCCCGGACCGCCCGGCCGACGTCTGCGCTGCCGAGCCCGGTTTCGGCCTTTGCCGGCTCGCGGGACGCGATGCCGGCCGCTTTCATGAGCGGGCGGGGCCTGTATTGACACTGTTCGGGCCCGCGGCCCGATCCTGCCAAGATTGCGATCCATTCTCCTCCGCTGTTAAGTAGGCGTGGACTGCCGGTCCATCCGGCCTCCGCGTCCGGCGCGCCCAAAACGGCGCGCCGGCAGAGTCATGCAGGCCAGGGATGTGAGTGTGAGACCGGCAAAAGCCATTCCGTCCGTCGTCGCTGCCGCGGTCCTGTTGCTCGTGCCGGTTTGCGCCACCGCGCAGTCGGGCGGCATGGCGACGGCCGTCCGCAAGGACGAGTTTCAGACCGCCGCGCCTTACGCCATCCTGATCGAGGCGCAGACCGGGACCGTGCTGTTCGAGAAGAGCGCCGACCAGCTCGTCGCGCCGGCGAGCCTCGCCAAGCTGATGACCACCGAGGTGGTCTTCAACGAGATCAAGGAAGGCAACCTCAAGCTCGACGAGGAATTCGTCGTCAGCCCGAATGCCTGGCGCAAGGGCGGGGCGCCGTCCGGCGGCTCCACGATGTTCGCGGCCGTCCACAGCAAGATCAAAATTGCCGACCTGCTTCAGGGCGTCATCATCCAGTCGGCCAATGACGGCTGCATCATCCTTGCCGAAGGTATCGCCGGCAACGAGAACGATTTTTCCCGCCTCATGAACGGGCGTGCGCGCGAGCTCGGCCTGACCGGTTCGAACTTCACCAATGCGACCGGGCTGCCCGACCCGGACATGCGCGTCACCGTGCGCGATCTCGCCAGGCTCGCCCAGCACATCGTGCTGACCTATCCGGAATTCTACCGCTGGTACGGCGAGCGCGAGTTCACCTGGAACAAGATCCGCCAGCAGAACCGCAATCCGCTGCTATCGCTGAACATCGGCGCCGACGGCATGAAGACCGGTTTCACGCAGGAAGCAGGCTATGGTCTCGTCGGATCGGCGATCCAGAACGGGCTGCGGCTGATCGTCGTGGTCAACGGCCTCAAGTCGGACAAGGAACGCGGCGACGAGGCCCGCCGCCTCCTGGAATGGGGATTCAGCGGCTTCGAGCAGCGCTTGCTCTTCGCCGACGAGCAGGTCGTCGGCCACGCCAAGGTGTTCGGCGGAGCGCAGAGCTATGTCGCGCTCACCGGCCAGGGCCGCCAGGCGATCCGCCTTATGGTGCCGCGCAACACGACCAACCGCATCATCGCTCGCATCGTCTATCGTGGCCCGCTGGTCGCCCCGGTGCGGCGCGGTCAGCCGGTTGGCGTGCTGAAAATCTGGCGCGGCGAGCGTGTAGCGCTCGAAGCTCCGCTCGAAGCAATGGACGATATCGATACCGGCAACGTGGCCCAGCGTGCCATCGACGCGGCGGGCGAACTCGTGATCGGTGTATTCCGTGCCGGCCTGAAAAAATTCTAGGCGGGTCGATGCGGGGACGATTCATCACATTCGAGGGCGGCGAAGGCTCCGGCAAATCCACGCAGGCACGCATGCTGGCGGAGCGACTGCGGGCGCACGGCCTGCGGGTCTGCGTGACGCGCGAGCCGGGCGGCTCGCCCGGTGCCGAAGTCATCCGTCACGTGCTCTTGTCGGGGGCGGCAGAGCCGCTCGGTCCCGAGACCGAAGCGGTCCTGTTCGCGGCCGCGCGCGACGATCACGTGACTCACACGATCCGTCCGGCGCTCGCGCGCGGGGAATGGGTGATCTCCGATCGCTTTCTCGACTCCACGCGCGTCTATCAAGGCGCGATTGCGCAGGTCGACCGCCGGCTGATCCACGGTCTGGAGAAGCTGACGGTCGGTGAGACGCGGCCCGACCTGACCATCATTCTCGATCTGCCAGCAGCCGATGGCCTCGCACGCGCGCATGCGCGGCGTGGCGATGCGGACGTCGACCGGTTCGAGGCCGAGACGCTCGATTTCCACGAACGGCTGCGCGAAGCTTATCGTCAGCTCGCTGCGGAGGAGCCGGACCGCTGCGTCCTGATCGATGCGTCGCCGTCGGCGGCGGACGTTGCGCGCGCGGTGTGGGACGTGGTCAACCGCAGGCTCGAGCCGGCCATGGCGCCGCTCCACGTCCAAAGCGGCGTACGATGAGTGACGACGAGCGCGCGTCCTCCGGGATCGGGCATCCGCGTGCCACGTTTGCTCTGTTCGGCCATGCCGAGGCGGAAGCCGCGCTGCTGCGTGCCTATCGCAGCAGCCGCATCCACCATGCCTGGTTGATCGGCGGCCCGCAGGGTATCGGCAAGGCGACGCTCGCCTATCGTTTCGCGCGCTTCGTGCTGGCGCACCCCGATCCCGCTGCCCCGCAGGTGGCGCAGGCGACGTCGCTTGCGGTCGATCCGGCCAACGAGACCGCCCGGCGCATCGTGGCGCAGGGCCATCCCGACCTGCTCGCGCTCGAGCGCACATTGGGCGATACCGGCAAGCTGAAGACGGTGATCGCGGTCGATCAGGTGCGGCAATTGGTGCCGTTCTTCGGATCGACCGCGGGAGCGGGAGGCTGGCGCGTTGCCATCATCGATCCGGTAGACGATCTCAACGAAGCCGGCGAGAACGCGCTGCTCAAGCTTCTGGAGGAGCCGCCGGCGCGCGCGCTGCTCCTGCTGATTGCCCACACCCCCGGACGCGTGCGCGCCACCATCCGCTCGCGCTGCCGCAAACTGTGGCTGCGACCGCTGGCCGAAACGGACGTTGCAAAGGCGGCGGCTCTAACCATCGACCGCACACCGGGCGATCCTGAGGTTGCAGCGGCGGCGAGCGCCGCCGAAGGCAGCGTGGCGCGCGCGATCGGATTGATGGACGCCGACACCGCGAAATTTCGGACGCGGCTGATTGCGCTGCTCGACGGGCTTCCGGACGTCGATGCGCGCGCGCTCCATGCTCTCGGCGACGCGCTGGCCGTCGCCGACCAGTCCCTGTTCGAGGCTTTCATCGACACCGTCAATGGATGGCTCGCCGCGCGGCTGCGGGTTGCCGGCGACCGCGATACGTTCGCGCGAATCGCCGGTGCGTGGGACGCCGTCAATCGCGCAGCAGCGCTGACGCAGGGCTATAATCTCGATCGAAGACCGATGATTTTCGATTCGTTCGCGGCGCTTGCCCAGGCGGCACGCCGTTGATAGCTCTGGGTGTGGCAGGGCATGTCCCGGCTGATCGGTCTTTGGGCCCGGCGCGGCGGGTCTTCCGAGAAGGCAGTTATGGCAAAAAAAGTTAAGCGCAAGAAAAAGACGGCATCCAAAACGCAGGGGCGGAGCAAGACGCGCACCGGCGCAGGCTCCACCGGCAAACGTGGAAAATCCCGAGCGGATGCGACGAAGACCTCGCGCACCAAGACACCGAAACGGGGCGCCAAAACGCGCAAAAAGCAGGCGACCAGGATAGCCAAGACGACGAAGACCAAAGCGAAGACAAAGACTGCGAAACCAAATACGTCGCCGGCGAAAGGGAAGAAGAAAGAGGCCATCGCTGCAACGAACGTTTCGATGCCGACCGTTGCCGGCGCGCCGCAACCGTTCTTCATCACGACTGCGATTTCCTATCCCAACGGCGCCCCGCATATCGGGCACGCCTATGAGGCGATCGCGACCGACGCGATCGCGCGCTTCAAGCGCCTGGACGGCTACGACGTCTTCTTCCTCACCGGCACCGACGAGCACGGTCAGAAAATTCAGCAGACGGCGGTGAAGGAAGGCCTGACGGCAAAGGAACTCGTCGACCGCAATTCGCAGCGCTTCCGCGCCATGGTCGCGCGCATGAACTGCTCGAACGACGATTTCATCCGCACGACCGAGGAACGTCATCGCCGCTCCTCGATGGCGATCTGGGAGCGCATGAAGGCCAACGGCGACATCTATCTGTCGAAATATGCCGGCTGGTATTCGGTGCGCGACGAGGCCTATTACGCCGAGAGCGAAACCCACCTCAACGAGCAGAAGGTCCGCATCGCCAGCAAGACCGGGACGCCGGTCGAATGGGTAGAGGAGGAGAGCTATTTCTTCCGGTTGTCGGCCTATCAGGACAAGCTGCTCGATCTCTACAGGCGGCATCCCGATTTCGTGCTGCCGAAGGAGCGCCTCAACGAGGTAGCGAGCTTCGTGCGCGGGGGCCTGCAGGATCTGTCGATCTCGCGCACGACCTTCGACTGGGGCATCAAGGTGCCCGGCGACGAAAAGCACGTCATGTATGTGTGGGTCGACGCGCTGACCAATTACATCACCGCGGTCGGCTTTCCCGATGTCGAGAGCGTGTCCTACCGGCGCTACTGGCCGGCCGACCTGCACGTGATCGGCAAGGACATCGTGCGCTTCCACGCGGTCTACTGGCCAGCCTTCCTGATGTCGGCCGGCCTCGCCGTGCCCAGGCGCATTTTCAGCCACGGCTTCCTGTTCAACCGCGGCGAGAAGATGTCGAAATCGGTCGGCAACGTCATCGACCCGTTCGCGCTCGCGGATGCCTATGGCGTCGATCAGTTGCGCTATTTCTTCCTACGCGAGGTGCCGTTCGGTCAGGACGGCAATTACAGTCATGAGGCCATCGTGGCGCGCATCAATGCCGATCTCGCCAACGATCTCGGCAATCTCGCGCAGCGCTCGCTCTCGATGATCGCAAAGCAGCTTGCCGGCGCGACGCCCGTGCCCGGCGCCTTTTCGGCTAATGACAGGACCATGCTCGCGACGGCCGACGCCATGGTCGCGGGTGCGCGCGAGGCGATGAAGACCCAGCAGTTGCACCAGATCCTGGCGCTTGTCTGGTCGGTCGTCGCCGACGCCAATCGCTATTTTGCGGGTGAGGCGCCGTGGGCGCTTGCCAAGACCGATCCGCAGCGCATGGGCACCGTGCTCTATGTCACGGCCGAGACCATCCGGCAGGTTGCGATTCTGGCGCAGCCTTTCATTCCGGATTCGGCCGCAAAGTTGCTCGACATTCTGGCCGTGCCCGCAGCCGAGCGCATGTTCCGTCATCTCGGCGGCGCACATCGCTTGGCGAGCGGGGTCGTGCTGCCGGCGCCGAGCCCGGTCTTCCCGCGCTATATTGAGCCGGCGGCGACGCCGGCCTGACGCCATGATTGTCGACAGCCATTGCCATCTCGATTTCCCCGACTTTGCCGACGATCTTGAGGCGATCGTGGCGCGGGCGCGCGCGCAGGGGCTTGTGCGCATGGTGACGATCTCGACGCGCGTGCGCCAGCTCGACCGGCTGCTCGCCATCTGCGCGCGCTTTGCCGACGTCTATTGCTCGGTCGGCACACACCCCCATCACGCCCATGAGGAGCTCGACATCGACGCGGCGACGCTGCAACGGCTCGCCGGCCACGACAAGGTAGTGGCGATCGGCGAGGCCGGCCTCGATTATCACTACGACAGCAGCCCGCGTGCGGCGCAGGAGCAAGGCCTGCGCGCCCATATCGCGGCCGCGCGCGCGGCCGGGCTGCCGCTCGTGATCCATTCGCGCGACGCCGACGACGACATGGCCCGCATTCTCGAGGAGGAAAGCGCGCGCGGCGCGTTTCCCGCCGTGCTGCATTGCTTCACCGGCGGGCCCGATCTGGCGCGGCGCGGCGTCGCGCTCGGTCATTATGTCTCGTTCAGTGGCATCCTGACCTTCAAGAAATCGGATGCGTTGCGCGCGATCGCTGCGGCGCTGCCGGCCGACCGCATCCTGGTGGAGACCGACGCGCCGTATCTCGCACCCGGTCCTTATCGCGGCAAGCGCAACGAGCCGGCCTATGTGGTGGAAACCGCCAAAGTGCTCGCCGAGGTTCGCGGCGTCAGCGTCGAGGCGATAAAGCGGCAGACGACCGACAATTTCTTCCGGCTGTTCTCGAAAGTGCCGCGCACGCAGGCGGCGGCCTGACAAGGACCATGGCGCTCACGCTGACCATCCTTGGGTGCGGGTCCTCCGGCGGGGTGCCGCGACCGGCGCTCGGCTGGGGCGCGTGCGATCCGGCCGAGCCGAAGAACCGCCGTCGCCGCTGCTCGCTGCTCGTCGAACAGGCCGCCGCGGGCGGCGGCAAGACGCGCGTGCTGGTGGACACCTCGCCCGATCTGCGCGAGCAGCTTCTGGATGCCGGCGTGGCCTCGCTCGATGCCGTCCTGTTCACCCACGAGCATGCCGACCATACCCACGGCATCGACGATCTGCGTCCACTCTTCATCCATCGGCGGCGGCGGATCGCTGCCTATCTTGACGAACCGACCTCGCGCGCGCTGCATGCGCGCTTCGGCTATTGTTTCATGACGCCGCCGGGCAGCGACTATCCGCCGATCCTGCAGGAGCACCGGCTGGTGCCCGGACGGCCGGTCACCATCGAGGGCGAGGGCGGGCCGCTGGCGGCGCTGCCGTTCCTGCAGGACCATGGTGATATCGTCTCGCTCGGGTTCCGGTTTGGCAACGCGGCTTATTCGGCCGATCTCGTCGGTATGCCCGACGACAGCGCCGCCGCGCTTCAGGGGCTCGATCTGTGGATTGTCGACGCCTTGCGGCACGCGCCGCATCCCAGTCACTTCAGCCTCGGCGACGCGCTTGCCTGGATCGAGCGGATCGGGCCGCGGCAGGCGGTGCTGACCAACATGCATTCCGATCTCGATTACGCGATGCTGGCCGCGAACCTGCCGGCACACGTGCGGCCAGCTTATGACGGCATGAAAATCACGCTCTGAGCAGCGCGATATATCAGATCAGGAAATGCATATAATTTTATGGGTTTTCAGCGTAATTGGCTTGGATTTGTATTTGATCTGAAGTCTCAGCTTTCGGCTCCACTTAAATATTCCATAATATGTCTTATGCGAATAGCGGTTAACGTTGAAGGCCAGGAGTCAACCGGCTCTGGCCACAACCGGCCGGCTATCTGTCGATGGACCCGCTCGTGAATTGTCTCGAGCCTTGTCTCTCCATGCGGTCTCCATGCTGCCTCCGATCGTGCGTGCGTGCCGCGTGCAGCCCCGTTCGCCCGCCCGGGATCGATCTGCTACGACAAGCGTCGCTTCCGCCGAACCCCGAGACCCAATCGTGAAGCCTGCGCGTGACATTGCACGACTGATCGAGATCATGGCCGCGCTGCGCACGCCCGGCAGCGGCTGTCCGTGGGACCTGCAGCAGACGTTCGAGACCATCGCGCCCTACACGATCGAGGAAGCCTACGAGGTCGCGGACGCGGTCCTGCGCGGCGATCGCGACGACCTGCGCGAGGAACTCGGCGATCTCCTGCTCCAGGTCGTCTTTCATGCGCGCATGGCGCAGGAGCAGGACGCGTTCGATTTCGGCGACGTGGTGCAGGCCATCACCGAGAAACTGATCCGGCGGCATCTGCACATCTTCGGCGATACGCGCGACCTGTCGCCGGACGAAGTCAAGGGCCTGTGGGGCCGCATCAAGGCGCAGGAAAAGGCCGAGCGCGCCGTCCGCAAGGGCCTGCCTGCATCCGCAGCCGCCCCGCATCTTGCGAGCGTGCCGGCCGGGCTGCCGCCGCTGATGCGTGCACTCAAGCTGCAGGCGCGCGCCGGCGAAGTCGGCTTCGACTGGAATGATCCCATGGCCGTGCTGGCCAAGATCCGCGAGGAAGCCGACGAGATGGCGGATGCCATCGCGCGCCAGAGCCGGGCCGAGGCGGAAGACGAAATCGGCGATCTCCTGTTTGCCGTGGTCAATCTGGCACGCCACCTCGCCGTCGATCCCGACGCGGCGCTCCGGCGCACCAATGCCAAGTTTGAACAGCGCTTCCGCCATATCGAGCGCGCGCTCGCCGTGCGCGGACGCACGCTCGACCAGGCGTCGCTCGATGAGATGGAAGCGCTCTGGGTCGAAGCCAAGCACGCCGAGCGCGCCGGCGGGTCGAGCGCCGGCGACGCTTAAGACAGCGACCGCGCCGTATCGGATACGGCACCGTCTTGCGCAAACCGCGCCCGCACGAGCGCGGCATTGGCCGGATCGGCGCGTACGGTCATGACGACGCGTCCGTCCGTTTCCACATGGCGTTCGAGCACTTCGGTGTGGCGATGCAGCCAGCTTGCCCCCGCGCCGTCTTCGGCGGCGACCACGATGCGCATCACCGTGCGGTCCTGCGTGAGCCTGTGCTCGATCGCCTCGATCAGCGCGCCGATTCCCTCTCCGGTCAGCGCCGAAACCGCGACCGGCCTCTCCTGCGCGCTCATGCGCGCGGCCGAATTGTCGAGCCGCCGGCGCGCTTCGGCATCGAGCCGGTCGACCTTGTTCCAGACCTCGACGATGCGGCGGTCGCTCGCCTCGATGCCGAGCGATTCGAGGATCGTCTGTACGTCGGTGCGCTGGGCCTCGGTGTCCTCGTGCGACACGTCGCGCACGTGCAGGATGATGTCGGCCTCGGTCACCTCCTCGAGCGTGGCGCGGAACGCCGCGACCAGCATGGTCGGAAGATCGGAAATGAAGCCGACGGTATCGGAGAGGATGATCTTTGCGCCATGCGGGAGCGCGACCGCGCGCAGGGTCGGGTCGAGCGTCGCGAACAGCATGTCGGCTTCCAGCACCTCGGCGCGCGTGAGACGGTTGAACAGCGTCGACTTTCCGGCATTGGTGTAGCCGACAAGGGCGGCAACCGGATACGGCACGCGCTTGCGGCTCTCGCGATGCAGGGCGCGCCGCTTCTTGACGCTTTCCAGCTCGGTCTCGATGCGCGCGATGCGCTCGGCAATCACGCGCCGGTCGGCCTCGATCTGGGTCTCGCCCGGCCCGCCGAGAAAGCCGAAGCCGCCGCGCTGGCGCTCGAGATGGGTCCAGGAGCGCACCAGCCGGCTCTTCTGGTAGGTCAGGTGCGCAAGCTCAACCTGCAGCACGCCCTCACGGGTGTGCGCGCGCTGGCCGAAAATCTCCAAGATCAGGCCGGTGCGGTCGAGCACCTTCGCGTTCCAGAGTTTTTCGAGGTTACGCTGCTGGACCGGCGACAGCGCACAATCCATCACCACGAGCCCGGCCTCCAGCGATTTGACGAGGCCCGCGATCTCGTCCGCCTTGCCGGTGCCGATGAAGGTCGCCGGCCGGATTTCAGTGAGCAGAACCACACCGGACTGGACGATCGTCAGGTCGATCGCCTGTGCGAGCCCCACCGCTTCCTCAAGGCGTGCCTCCGGTGCGCGCGCAGGCTCCTGCGCACCGCGGCCGCGGCGCAGATAGGGTCCGATCACGACGGCGCGTGTTGGCTCGGCGCTGGAACTGCGCGCGCCCGGATTGTCTGCGTTCCTGTCCCGGCGACGCTGCTCCAATCAGACCTTCTCTCCGGTCGCAGCCCCCTCCTCGGCCCCTTCGAAAAGCTGGATCGGATGGCCGGGCATGATGGTCGAAATGGCGTGCTTGTAGACAAGCTGGGAATGCCCGTCGCGGCGCAGGAGCACGCAGAAATTGTCGAACCAGGTGACGACGCCTTGCAGCTTGACCCCATTCACCAGAAAGATCGTGAGGGGGATTTTCGCCTTTCGAACATGATTGAGGAAAGTGTCTTGCAGGTTTTGTGCGCGTTCGGCCGCCATTGACGCTGTTTCCGTTTTTTGGCCGCCGGCGGTCAATGATCCGGCAGCTATTTTTCCCCGCTTCGTCGCCCTCGTCTCTCGTTCGGCGTTCCCCACGAGGGCTGAAGATCGATCATTAGACGGCAGGCCACGCTGGCGCGCAAGCCTCAACTCGTCTAATCGCGCCCCCGCGTCGTCCTGTCAGGTAAACGCAGCGTAGCCATGGAAACCGCGCCTAAGCGCGGTGGCGAGCGGTCCTGGGGTGCCGTCCCCGATCGGGTGGCCGTCGATCCGCACAACCGGCATGACGAGCTGGGTGGCCGAAGTCAGGAACGCCTCCCGTGCCGCAAGCGCCTCGGCGACCGTGAACGGGCGCTCTTCGAGGGCGAGTCCCTGCGCCCGGATGGCCTCCAGGACCACGGCCCGCGTAATGCCCCTGAGAATGCCGAATTCGGCTGGCCGGGTTATGACCTTGCCGTCGCGGGTGACGATCCAGGCGTTGGACGAGGCCCCTTCGGTGACATGGCCGTCGCGGTCGACATACCAGGCCTCGCGTGCCCCGTGCTCGCGCGCGGCCTGCTTGGCCAGCACGTTCGGCAACAGTGCGATCGCCTTGATATCGACGCGGTCCCATCGGTTATCGGGAAAAGTGATAACGGCGACCCCCTCCGCGGCCATGGCGTCGGCCTTGGCGGCGTCGAGGCCGGTTGCCGTCACGACCAGCGAGGGCCGCGTGCCGGCCGGCGGAAACGCATGGTCGCGTCGCGCGACGCCGCGCGTCACCTGCAGATAGGCGAGGCCGTAACCGATCCGGTTGCGCCGGACGACCTCGTGCAGCACGACGCTGAGCGCACGCAAGGGCATCGGCAGCGGAATGCGCAGCTCGCCGAGCGAACGCACCAGCCGGTCCATGTGCCGGCGCTCGTCCACCAGCCGGCCGTCGCGCACCTCGCAGACCTCGTACACGCCGTCGGCGAACTGGTAGCCACGGTCCTCGACATGCACGCAGGCGGCCGCGCGCGGCACGTAGCGGCCATTCACATAGGCGATGCGGGACATGGCAGCGGTCCGGGATGCTAGCTGATGCCAAGCGCCTTGAGCTTGCGATGCAGGGCCGAGCGCTCCATGCCGACGAATTCGGCGGTGCGCGAGATGTTGCCGCCAAAGCGGTTGATCTGCGCCACCAGATATTCGCGCTCGAACATTTCGCGCGCTTCGCGCAACGGCAGGCTCATGAGCTGCTCGCCGCCATTACCGTTCGGCATGGTCGGGATCATGGAGCCGACGTCCTGCGGCAGCATGCCGGCATTGATCGTGGCGGACGGGTCGCCGCCCGCCAGGATCATCAGGCGCTCCACATTGTTGCGCAGTTGGCGTACATTGCCCGGCCAGTCGTGCGACTGCAGCACGGCCATGGCGTCCTCGCCGATGCTGCGCTTGGGCAGGCCGGTGCCCTGCGAAATCTGCCCCATGAAGAAATCGACCAGCTCGGCGATGTCCTCGCGCCGCTCGGCGAGCGGAGGCACGCGGATCGGCACGACCGACAGGCGGTGATAGAGGTCCTCGCGGAACCGGCCGCCAGCGATCTCCGATTCCAGATTGCGGGCCGTGGACGAGATGATGCGCACATCGACCGCCACCTTGCTGTTGCCGCCGACCCGCTCGAACGTCTGGTCGGTCAGCACGCGCAGAATCTTGTTCTGGGTCTCCCGCGGCATGTCGGAAATCTCGTCGATGAAGAGCGTGCCGCCATGCGCCTCCTCGAGCGCGCCGATCTTGCGACCCTGGCTGCCGTTCGCCTGCTCGATCCCGAACAGTTCGTTTTCCATGCGCTCCGGTGTGATCGCGGCGGCGTTAATGACGACGAACGGAGCTTCGGCGCGGGCCGACAGCGAATGGATGGTGCGTGCGCATAATTCCTTGCCGCAGCCGGAGGGCCCGACGATGAGGATGCGGCTGTTGGTGGGCGCGACGCGTTCGATCGTCTGGCGCAGCTGATTGATCGCCGACGAATGCCCCACTATCGCGTTGGCGACCGGAGCGAACTGCTTCAGCTCGCGGACTTCGCGGCGCAGACGCGAGGCCTCGAGCGCACGGTCGGCGATGAGCAGCAGCCGGTCGGCCTTGAACGGCTTCTCGATGAAATCATAAGCGCCGCTCTTGATGGCGGCGACGGCGGTCTCGATGTTGCCGTGGCCGGAAATCATGACGACCGGCAGTTCCGGGTGTAGCTCCTTGATGGCAGCGAGAAGCTGCAGACCGTCGAGCCGGCTGCCTTGCAGCCAGATGTCGAGGAAGACGAGGTTCGGGCGGCGCGCCTGGATCGCGGCGAGCGCGGAATCGCTGTCGCGCGCCGTTCGCGTGGCAAACCCCTCGTCCTGGAGAATGCCCGCGACCAGTTCGCAGATGTCGGCTTCGTCGTCGACGATCAAGATATCGGCAGCCATGCGTGACGCTCATTGCCCTGTTACGAGTGATTTCTCTTCGTTCGTTGCGATAGTGGGCGGCGGATCGGCCTGGAAACGCATGCGAATCCACGCGCCTCGCCGCCCCGCCTCCCTTTCGGCGGCGTCATGAAGCTCGATGCCGCCGCCGTGCTCTTCGAGAATCTTGCCGACGATGGCGAGGCCCAGTCCCGTCCCCTTCTCGCGGGTCGTGACATAAGGTTCGAGCAGGCGGCCCCGCCCCTCTTTCGGCAGGCCGACGCCGTTGTCGACAATATCGATCGTGACGTCGGAGCCCGCACGCTGTGCGGCCACGTCGATGCGGCCCCGTTCGCCTTTCATCGGTGCGGCGGCAATCGCCTCGGCCGCATTCTTGATGATGTTGGTGAGCGCCTGCGAGATCAGCCGGCGGTCGAAACGCGCCGGCATCGGGTCCTCGGCGATCGTGTGCTCGATATCAACGTCGGGATGACCGACGCGCATCAGGAAGGTCGCCTGACGGACGGTGTCGGCGACGTCCTCCTGCGCGATCACGGGTTTGGGCATGCGCGCAAAGCGGGAGAATTCGTCGACCATGCGGCGGATGTCGTCGACCTGGCGCACGATCGTGTCCGTGCACTGCTGGAACACCGCCGGATCGTCGGTGATGGTCTTGCCGTACTTGCGCCGCAGCCGCTCGGCCGACAACTGGATCGGCGTCAGCGGATTCTTGATCTCGTGGGCGATGCGCCGCGCGACATCGGCCCAGGCGGAGGTGCGCTGGGCGGCGACAAGCTCCGTGATGTCGTCGAGAGTCACCACATAGCCATGCTCGGCGTCGGCTGACTGTTCGCTGGCGACACAGACCGACAGATTGCGCTCACGTCCGGCGCGGCTGATCGTGACCTGCCCCTGCACCAGCCGTTGGTTACCCTCCTGGGCAGCCGCGACGAGGTCGGCGAGTTCGGGCACGACTTCGAGCAGCATATGTCCGAGTGCCTCCGTCTCGCCATAACCGATGAGCTTTTCCGCCGACCGGTTGAGGATGCTGATGCGGCCGTCATGATCGACGCCGATCACGCCCGCGCTGGCGCCGGCCAGCACCGCCTCGGTGAAGCGGCGGCGGCTGTCGATCTGGTCGCGCGCGCGCACGAGGTCGTCGCGCTGGGTGCGTAGTTCCTGCGTCATCTTGTTGAAGGTCTCGCCCAATTGCGCAAGGTCGCCTTCGGCGCGGCGGATGGGAACCTGGACGTGCAGATTGCCGGTCGACACCACATTGGCGGCGCCGATCAAACGCCGGATCGGCGCGACCAGGCGATTGGCGAAGTTCAATCCGATCCAGACCGCCGACAGGAGAAGGATCAGGGCGATCACGGTGTACATCAGGCCGAAGGCGATCTGCACGCCAAGGCGGCGCGCCTCGAGACTGGCGTATTCGACGACGTTCGCCCGCGTCTCGCGCAACTGGGCGACGACGCGCGGATCGAGGCTGCGGGTGATGTAGAGATAGGTGTCATCGAAATTGCGCAGCTTGATGATAGCGGCGACGTAATTGGCTTCCGGGATCAGCGCGATCTGCGGCTCGGTCTCGGTGATGCGCTCGATGAAGGATTTCGACGGCACCACGAAATCGGCCGTGCCGCTCAGGTTGCTGCGCTCGATGATGGTGAGGTTGCTGTCGATCAATGCGACGGCGCGCAGGCCGCGGATCGAGATTTGCGCGGTCAGGAACTGCCGGAAGCGGTCGCGGTCCTGGTCGAACAGCGGTTTGGCGCGGCCGACGTCGATCGACATCGCGCCGATATCGTTGCGGATCAACTGCCCATGCTCGCGCAGATAGGCTTCGGAAACATGCAGCGAGTTCTCGATCACCGCGCGCGTGCGGGTCGAGAACAGCCGGTCGAGCCCGCGGTCGAGCGTGACGCTCGCCACGATCGCGACCATGATCGCCGGCGCAGCCGCGATCACCGAAAACAGGGCGATGATGCGGATGTGCAGTTCGGACGCCGCCCGCCCGCGCCGGCGCGCCTGCACGATCGTCCACATTTCGCTGCCGATGACCGAAATAAGGAACAGCGCGGCGACGGCGTCGGCCAGCAGCAGGCCCACCACCACCTGGTGGGTCGGCAGGATCGGCGTCAGCCCGGTCAGGACAACAAAGGTGAGCAGCGCCGAGAGCAGCGCGATCAGCACCGCCACCGGTCCGAGCCAGCGCTTGAGCCGCCGGTTGCCCGCGAACCCGGCCAGGACGTCAGCGGATGCTGTCTGATCGGCGTTGGCCATGCTCGGTACGCTGTTTGGAGGCGGGAGCGCCGGGAGGAAGATAACGACAGGCGGCCGTTTAACGGATGCCTGATGTAATTCTACAACAATGTTGCGAAATTGCGACTATTCCGGGGCGCAACAAGCCGGGGTCTCAGACCAAACCATCAATTGCTGGTTCGGATGACCTGAATGTCGAGATCACGGATCTTCTTGCGCAAGGTATTGCGATTGACGCCGAGCAGGTCGGCCGCCCGGATCTGGTTGCCGCGTGTCGCCGCCAGAGCCGCGCTCAGGAGCGGATATTCGATCTCGCGCAGGATGCGGTGATAGAGGCCGGGCGGCGGCAGGCTGCCCTGGAAGCCGGCAAAGTACTTGCTGAGATTACGCTCGACCGCGGCCGACAGGCTGTCGGCTTCCGCGGCGGCCGGTTCGGGGATGGCGGCGGGTTGCGTTAGTTCGGAATCGACGACCGCAACGGTGATCGTGTCCTGCGGATAGAGCGCGGCCAGCCGGCGCGCAAGATTTTCGAGTTCACGCACGTTGCCGGGCCAGGCGTATTTCTTGAGCCTGTCGAGTGCCGCCTGGTCGATCTGTTTGGGCGGCAGGCCCTCGCGCTCGGCCTGCAGGAAAAAGTGCCGGATGAGATCGGCGATGTCTTCGGTGCGTTCGCGCAGCGGCGGCAGCCGCAGCGGCACGACATTGAGGCGGAAGAACAGGTCCTCGCGGAACAGCCCCTGCTGGATCAGGATACGCAGATCCTTGTTGGTGGCGGCGACGATACGCACGTCGGTCTTGATCGGGGAGCGTCCGCCCACTGTCGTGTATTCGCCCTGCTGCAGCACGCGCAACAGGCGCGTCTGCGCCTCCATCGGCATGTCGCCGATCTCGTCAAGGAACAGCGTGCCGCCTTCGGCAAGCTCGAAGCGGCCGGCGCTGCGCGTATTGGCGCCGGTGAAGGCCCCCTTCTCGTGGCCGAACAATTCGGACTCGATCAGGTCGCGCGGGATCGCGGCCATGTTGATGGCGACGAAGGGGCCGGTGCGCCGCTTGCCGAAATCGTGCAGCGCGCGCGCGACCAGTTCCTTCCCGGTGCCGGACTCGCCGGTGATCATGACCGTGAGGTCGGTCTGCATCAGGCGTGCGAGCAGCCGGTAGATTTCCTGCATCGCCGGCGAACGGCCGACCAGCGGGATCGAATCGAACTCATCGGAGCGGATCGGCGCCTGCGGTTTGTCCTTTGGCTCCGACAGCGCGCGGCCGACAATGGCGACAAGCTCCTTCAGGTCGAAGGGCTTGGGCAGGTATTCGTAAGCCCCCTTCTCGGAGGCGCGGATCGCGGTCATGAACGTGTTCTGCGCGCTCATGACGACGATCGGCAGATCCGGGCGGATCTTCTTGATCCGCGGGATCAGTTCGAAGGCGTTCTCGTCCGGCATCACGACGTCGGTAATGACGAGATCGCCCTCGCCCTGGCTCACCCAGCGCCAGAGCGTTGCAGCATTGCTGGTGGAGCGCACTTCATAGCCGGCGCGCGACAGCGCCTGGTTGAGGACGGTCCGGATTGCGGCGTCGTCGTCGGCGACCAAAATGCTACCCGCGGGCATCGCTTCTTATCCAACCTCCGCTGTCATCGTTCACGGCTCGCCCGCTTCGCTCGCCAGCCCCGACATGCTGGCGCGCGCCGCGGCGTCCGCCCCGGCAAACATCGGCATCAGCACCCTGAACGTGGTGTGCCGCGCCTGTGATTCACATTCGACGATGCCGCCATGATCGCCGATAATCTTGGCGACCAGCGCGAGCCCAAGGCCCGAACCGCTCGGCTTCGTCGTGACGAAGGGGTCGAACAGGTGCGGCACGAGATCGCTCGGCACGCCCGGTCCGTTGTCCTTAATGCAGAATTCGAGCGGCAGCGAGACGCGCGTCTTGCTGCCCGGCAACGACAGCCGCACGCCCGGCCGGAACGCCGTGGTCATGTGGATTTCGCCGTCGATGGCGTTCTCGCCAATCGCCTCGGCGGCATTCTTCACGAGATTGAGGAAGACCTGGATCAGCTGATCGCGGTTGGCCAGCACCGGCGGCAGCGAGGGGTCATATTCCTCGACGAACTTGATGTGCCGGGCGAAGCCCGACTGTGCCAGGCGCTTCACGTGCTCAAGCACGACATGGATGTTCACCGGCTCGCGCTCGACCGGGCGCTCGTCGGCGAACACCTCCATGCGGTCGACGAGTTTGACGATGCGGTCGGCCTCGTCGCAGATCAGGCGCGTCAGCGCGCGATCCTCGTCGGAGGCGACCTGTTCGAGCAACTGGGCTGCCCCGCGGATGCCGGACAGCGGGTTCTTGATCTCGTGGGCGAGCATGGACGCGAGCGCGATGACCGAGCGCGCCGCTCCGCGATGGGTGAGCTGGCGGTCCATCTTGTCGGCGATGGTGCGCTCCTGCAGCATGATCACGACATGGCCGGGCTTCTCGGGCAGCGGCGCGACATGCAGGTCGACGATACGATCGCCGGGATTGCGCGGCGTGGAAAGGTCGACGCGATATTCGTTCACCGGCGCGCCGCGATCGCGCACCTGCTCGACGAGGGTGAGCAGCGGGCTGCCGAATGGAACGAGGTCGCGCAGGTGATGGCGCTGCAGCAGCGTCACGGAGGCCTCGAAAAACGCTTCGGCCGACACGTTGGCGTCGACGACGCGGCTGTGCCCATCGACCACGATGACCGGCAGCGGCAGCGCGTTGATGACGGCTTCCGACGGGAATGCGATGGGGGCGGCTTCGACGCTCATGCCGCCCTCCTGCCCGTCTCGTGTCCGGCAAACAGCGCGAACGCGCGCGTAAGCTGCGCCAGCGTATCAGCCGGTTTGTCGGCGGTGAGCACGGCGAAGCGTTCGCGCTTGAGCAAGTCGTCCGGCACGCCGGTATTTGCCGCGGCGACGTCGAGGGCCGAGCCGATATGCTTGCGCGCATGACGGCGTCCGATCTCGGTGCCGTGGTGGGCGAGCATCTGTTCGTAGACTTCCGACACCAGTGCAAGCTGGGTCAAAAGATCGGGGTCGGGTTCGCGCGTGCCGGTCGCCAGATAGCGGGCGAGCTGTCCGGGAAACCAGGGGCGGCCCTGCGCCGCACGCCCGACCATGACCATGTCTGCGCCGGACTGGTCGAGCGCGGCATCGGCGTCGTCGTAATTCGTGATGTCGCCGTTGACGACGACAGGAATAGACACGGCGTCCTTCACCGCACGCACGGCGGCCCAGTTGGCGCGTCCCTTGTAGAACTGGCAGCGCGTGCGCCCGTGCACGGTGATCATCCGCGCGCCGGCATTTTCGGCGCGCCGCGCAAGCTCGGGCGCGTTGATCGAAGCGTCGTCCCAGCCGAGCCGCATCTTCAGGGTGACCGGAGCCGACACCGCGCCGACCGTCGCTTCGATCAGCGTCAAGGCATGATCGAGGTCACGCATCAGCGCCGATCCGGACTGACCGTTGATGACGTGCTTGGCGGGGCAACCCATGTTGATGTCAATCACGGCTGCGCCCGAGGCTTCCGCAATGCGCGCACCTTCGGCCATCCAGCGTGCCTCGCAGCCGGCCAGTTGCACGACATGGATGTCGACGCCCTCGCCCTCAGCGCGCAGCAGCGCGTCGCGCCGGCGGTTGATCAGCTTGTGGGTTGCCACCATTTCCGAAACGACGAGACCCGCCCCGAGGCGAGCGACGAGGCGGCGAAACGGCGCATCGGTGACCCCGGACATGGGGGCGAGGACGACGCCGTTCGAAAGGGCAATGTCGCCGATGCGAGGCGTCGTTATGCGGGTAGTTCGCGTAGTCACGTGGATTTGCACATCAATTAGTCAATCATTAAAGTGCATAGACTTTAGCCAATCCATGCTTCCTGCACAAGTGCTGCAATGCAGCAATCACCGATTTGTTTAACCCCTACCGTGCTGTCGGCCGACGGGCTAAGCACAGGGCCGCAGACATGATCAGGAGCCTCCCGGCATGGCCCCGCGCGTCGCCGCCATTGTGCTTGCCGCCGGCCGCGGCGTGCGCAGCGGGGGCAGAATACCGAAACAATACAGGCTCTTGGACGGCGAGCCGATGGTTCGCCGAAGCTTGCGGTTATTTCTTGGGCATGGCGGCATCTCGGTGGTTCAGCCGGTCATCGCCGCCGGCGACGAGGCCCTGTTCGAGACAGCGGCAGCTGATCTTGCAGTAGCCGCGCCGGTTATGGGGGGGGCAACCCGCCAGGCATCGGTGTTCGCGGGCCTGCAGGCCCTTGTGCCGCTGGCACCGGATCTCGTGCTGGTCCACGATTCGGCGCGACCCTTTGCAACGACGGAGCTGGTTGATCGCGCGATTGCGGCAGGTAGTGCCCACGCCGCCGCCATCCCGGCGGTTGCGGTGACCGACACGATCAAGTCGGTCGATGCCGGCGGGCGGGTTGTGACAACGCCCGACCGCGCCACGCTGCGCGCGGTGCAGACGCCGCAGGCCTTCCGCTATTCGATGCTGATCGAGGCCCATCGCCGCGCGGCGGCGGCCGGCCGCGACGATTTCACCGATGACGCCGCGCTGGTCGAATGGGCAGGAAAGAGCGTGATGACGTTTCCGGGCGATCCGCAAAACGTGAAGCTGACGACGGCCGAGGATTTCGCCCGCGCGCAGGCCGCGCAAGGCGACATGCGCACCGGCATGGGCTTCGACGTCCATGCCTTCGGCGACGGCGACCATGTCATGCTCGGCGGGATCGCGATCGCGCACAGCCGCGGCCTCACCGGTCATTCCGACGCCGACGTGGTGCTGCATGCGCTGGTCGACGCAATCCTGGGGGTGCTCGCCGACGGCGATATCGGCAGTCATTTCCCCCCGTCCGATCCGCAATGGCGCGGCGCCTCCTCCGACCGCTTCCTTGCCTTCGCCGTCCAGCGCGTTGCCGCGCGCGGCGGACGCATTACCCATCTCGACGTTACCATTGTCTGCGAGGCTCCGAAGATCGGGCCGCATCGCGACGCCATCCGGCGGCGGATCGCCGCGATCGCCGACCTCGCGCCCGATCGGGTCGCCGTGAAGGCAACCACCAGCGAGGGACTGGGTTTTACAGGACGAGGTGAAGGCATTGCCGCCTTTGCCCAGGCCACCATTCGCCTGCCTTGATTCACCTGCCCTGGAGCGGCAACGATGCTAAATGAGGAACTGGTCGCAGCGGCCGAGCAATTGCTCGCCATCTGCGTGCGCAAGAATCTGACGGTCGCAACGGCGGAATCGTGCACCGCGGGCCTTGTCGCCGGCACGCTGGCGGATGTGCCCGGCATTTCGGCGATGCTCGAACGCGGCTTCATCACCTATAGCAATCAGGCCAAGCAGGACATGCTGGGCGTGCCGGCCGAAACGCTGAAAGCGCACGGCGCCGTGAGCCGCGAAACCGCCATCGCGATGGCGAAAGGCGCCCTCGCCCATGCGCCGGTCGATCTCGCCGTCTCCGTCACCGGCATTGCCGGTCCCACAGGAGACGAAGGCGGCAAGGCGGTCGGGCTTGTCCATTTTGCCGCAGCTTCGCGCAACGGTCAGCTTGTCCATCGCGAAATGCATTACGGAAATCCCGGTCGCACGGAAATCCGCAAGCGCTCCGTGCTGCAGGCGCTCGTGATGCTGCACGATCTTGCGGAAAACGAACCGGCCCGCGACTGATTGTCCAAACGGACCCGGCAACCTCATTTTGCCAGATTTGCAAAGAACAATTGCCGGACAGCCAATTGGTCAAGCCCGCTGACTTGTATCTGCGAAGGCGTTGACCCAGATCAAGGTTGCAGGCCGCCCGGCTGCAATAAGAATTTATGATGAATTTAGCTCTGGTGACCGAGCCGCATGCGTCGGATGAAAGCGGGACGCCGAGCATCACTCCGCCCGTCGTTCAGGCTTCGCCTGCAAAATCCGAACAGCCGCGTATCGAAAAGCCTGCGCCGGTCGCGCCGAACGACGGCGCACCCGCCCGCTCCGATCTCGACCGTCTGGTGCGTTCGTCGATCGTGCGCGCGACGCAGGGTCGTTCGCCTGTTTCGCTCTTGACGGCCTATGTCGACTGGATCGCGCATCTGGCAGTGACGCCGAGCCTGCAGCAGCGTCTGGCGAGCCTTGCCGCGCAACGCTCGATCGAACTTGCACAATACGCGACGCGTTGCGCGCTCAGCGGCCGCAAGGCGTCGGAATCCAAATGCGTCGAGCCGCTGCCGCAGGACAAGCGTTTCGCCGATCCGGCATGGTCGGCCTGGCCGTTCAACGTCCTGCAGCAGGCGTTTCTCATGCAAGAGGACTGGTGGCAGAAGGCCACGAGCGACGTCCCCGGCGTCTCGCGTCACAATGCGCAGGAGATGGCGTTCACCGCGCGCCAGATTCTCGATCTGTGGGCGCCGAGCAATTTTCTCGCGACCAATCCGGTGGTCCTGCGCAAGACCTGGGAAACCGGCGGTAAGAATCTCGTCGATGGTGCGGCCAATCTTCTCGAAGACACGCAGCGCGCCATATCGGGACGCCTGCCGGTCGGCGTTGAGAAATACAAGGTCGGCGAGACGATCGCCTGCACACCGGGCTCGGTCGTTTTCCGCAACGACCTGATCGAACTCATCCAGTACAAGCCGACGACCGAAACGGTCCACCCCGAGCCGATCCTGATCGTGCCGGCCTGGATCATGAAGTATTACATCCTCGATCTGTCGCCGGAGAATTCGCTCGTGCGGCATCTGGTCGGCGCAGGCCACACCGTTTTCATGGTGTCGTGGCGCAATCCCCGCCCGGACCAACGCGATCTCGGCATGGACGACTATCTTGCCCGCGGCATCGACGCGGCGCTGGCGACGGTGCGGACTATCATCCCCGATCAGCGTGTGCATGCGATGGGCTATTGCCTCGGCGGCACGCTGCTTGCGATCGCGGCGGCGGCGCGCGGCCGCAAGGACGGCGAGGCGCTGAAATCGCTGACCCTGCTCGCGGCCCAGACCGATTTTGCGGATGCCGGCGAGTTGACGCTGTTTATCGATGAAAGCGAGGTCACGTTCCTGGAAGACCTGATGTGGCAGCAGGGCGTGCTCGAATCCGGGCAGATGGCCGGCGCGTTCCGTTTGCTGCGCTCGAACGATCTCATCTGGTCGCGGGTGGTGCGCGACTATCTGCTTGGCGGCCGCACCGCGATTTCCGACCTGATGGCATGGAATGCCGACGCCACGCGCATGCCCTACCGCATGCACAGCGAATATCTGCGACGTCTGTTCTTGAACAACGATCTCGCCGCCGGCCGCTACATGGTCGACGGCACGCCGGTCGGGCTGTCGAACATCGACGTGCCGATGTTCGTTGTGGCCACCGAGTGGGATCATGTCGCGCCCTGGAAATCCGTCTACAAGATTCATCTGCAGGCCGACGTCGACATCACCTTCGCGCTCACCAGCGGCGGGCACAATACCGGCATCGTCAATCCGCCGAATGATTCGCGGCGCGAATACCGAATCGCAACGCATCCCCACACCGCGCCCTATGTCGCGCCCGAGCAATGGTTCGAAAACAACAAGCCGGTTGCCGGCTCCTGGTGGGATGCCTGGTGCAGATGGTTGAAGGAACAGTCGTCCGCGCCGGTCGCCCCACCGTCGATGGGGGCACCTGCGCGCGGCATCGCGCCGTTGTGCGACGCGCCCGGCCATTACGTTCTCGAACGATGAATACATCCGGCGGTACGCCGGTTGCCGGTTGCAGATCAGTGGCGTTCAGTCCAAATAAGAGGGAGGTCGTCATGAACGGCTGGAACTGGAATGAGCAGTTCGAAACACTGCAACGCTCGTTGCTTCCGACATCGGCCGTGCCGGAGGTCGTCGCCAGGAATGCCTGCCAGTTCTGGCAAAGCCAGGAAAAGCTGCTGGCCGCGATGGAGACGTTTTCGCGCGGCTGGTTCGAGCGGCGTCACCGCGGCACCCGCGCCGCGCTCGAGGCGTCCGAGCGCATGTGTCAGGCCGACACGCCGGTGGAAGCCCTGCGCGCCTATCAGGAATGGCTGACCGGCGCGAGCGAGCGGCTGATTGCGGACGGCCTTGCCTGCCAGCGCGAATGGATGACGTTCGGCAGCGTCCTCGCCCCTTCGCCTACGAGCCCCGCCGGATCCGATCAGGTGCAGGACGGCGGGCGACCCGAGCGCGAGCTTTCGGATCATCCGAAGGCGGCGTGAGGGCGCAAACGCACTGAGACCCGGTGAACGCCTGCCGGCTCAGCCGGCGGGCGTGTGGTAGATGCGATCGGCCCGCCTCTCGAACGCCTGCGCAAAGCCGCGAAACGCCGTATCGAACATGGCGCCCATCACCAAACCGAGCGTCCGGCTGCGGAACTCGTAGGCGATGAAGAACGACACGTCGCAAACGCGTTCGCCTGCGGAATGGAATTCCCAGCGGTTCTCCAGATGGCTGAAGGGGCCATCGAGATATTCGACCAGGATTCGAAGACTTGGGCGGTCGAGCGTGACGCGGCTGCGGAACGTCTCGCGGACGAGCTTGAAGGCGACCGTCATGTCGGCGACAAGCACGACAACGCCCTCCGGCTCCTCGATCCGCTTGCGCACCTTCAGGTCACGGCACAGCGGCACGAATTCGGGATAGCGCTCGACGTCTGCGACAAGATCGAACATGTCCGCAGCGGAATGGCGGATGCGGCGGCGCGCGGAAAATTCCGGCATGGCGGTTCAGCGGGCGGTGCGGGCCGCGCGTGCGCGCTGCAGCTCTGCGAAATCCTCGCCGGCATGATGCGAGGAGCGCGTCAGCGGCGATGCCGAAACCTTCAGGAAGCCCTTGGCATAGGCGGTGACTTCGTAGGCCTTGAATTCATCGGGCGTCACATAGCGCGCGACGGCGTGATGCTTGCGGGTCGGCTGCAGGTACTGACCGACGGTGAGGAAATCGACATCGGCGGAGCGCAGGTCGTCCATGAGCTGGAGCACCTCGTTCCGTTCCTCGCCGAGCCCGACCATGATGCCGGACTTGGTGAACATTGCCGGGTCGATCTCCTTGACGCGCTGGAGCAGGCGGATTGAATGGAAATAGCGCGCGCCCGGCCGCACCGTCAGGTAGAGCGAGGGCACCGTTTCGAGATTGTGGTTGAACACGTCCGGCCGCGCGGCGACGACGGTTTCGAGCGCGCCGTCTTTGCGCAGGAAATCGGGCGTCAGCACCTCGATCGTCGTTCGCGGGCAGCGGGCGCGGATGGCGCGGATGGTGCGGGCGAAATGCTCCGCTCCGCCGTCATCGAGGTCGTCGCGGTCGACGGACGTGATCACGACATGCGACAGGCCGAGCTTGGCGGTAGCTTCGGCCACGTGCCCGGGCTCCTCGGCGTCGAGCGGACCCGGCAGGCCGGTGCGTACATTGCAGAATGCGCAGGCGCGCGTGCAGGTGTCGCCCAGGATCATGAAGGTGGCGTGCTTCTTCTCCCAGCACTCGCCGATATTCGGGCAGCCGGCCTCCTCGCAGACCGTATGCAGGCCATTGGCGCGCACGATGGCGTGGGTCTGCGCATGCCCGCGCGACACCGGCGCCCTGGCGCGGATCCAGGCCGGCTTCGGCAGCAGGGGTTGATCCGGCCGGTGCGCCTTCTCGGGGTGGCGCGGGCGGTTCGTCGTATCGAGCACAACGACCATGCGGTCCTCTTTTGCGCCGCCATGCCGGTCGGCGCCCACCCCTCAGGTACAGGCATGGGAGGCTTTTGTGAAGATAGTGACCCGGCACCTGCATGTACAGGCGTCGCCGCCGAACGGCGCGAGCATCGCCATCACATGTTCAGCGCGCGTCCGTAGGCGTCGAGCACGGCTTCCTTCATCGTCTCCGAGATGGTCGGATGCGGGAAGATCGTGTGCATCAACTCTTCCTCGGTGGTCTCCAGATTCATCGCAACGACGAAGCCCTGGATCAGTTCGGTCACTTCCGCGCCGACCATGTGCGCGCCGAGAAGCTGCCCGCTCTTCTTGTCGAAGATCACCTTGACCAGGCCCTGGTCCTCGCCGAGCGCGACCGCCTTGCCGTTGCCGACGAACGGAAAACGCCCGACGCGTATGTCGAGCTTCCTGTCCTTCGCCGCCTGTTCGGTCAGGCCGACCGAGGCGATCTGCGGGTGGCAATAGGTGCAGCCGGGGATCAGCTCCTTCTTCATCGGATGCGGGTTGAGGCCCTTGATCGCCTCGACGCAGACGACGCCCTCGTGCTCGGCCTTGTGGGCGAGCATCGGGGGGCCTGCGACATCGCCGATGGCATAGATGCCGGGCACGTTGGTCCGGCAATGGCCGTCGATCACGATGGTGCCGCGGTCGGTCTTCACGCCGAGCTTCTCGAGGCCGAGATTCTCGACATTGCCGACGACGCCGACAGCCGAGATCACGCGATCGACGGTGAGCGTCTGCGTGCCACCCTTGCCGTCGTCGATCGTGGCGGTGACGCTGTCGGCCTTCTTGTCGAGCCTGGTGACCTTCGCGCCGGTGAGGATTTTCATGCCCTGCTTCTCGAACTGCTTGCGCGCGAGCGCGGAAATCTCCGCATCCTCGGCCGGCAGGATCTGCGGCAGCACCTCGACCACGGTCACCTCCGCGCCCATGGTGCGGTAGAAGGAAGCGAACTCGATGCCGATCGCGCCGGAGCCGACGACCAGAAGCGATTTCGGCATCCGGTCCGGGTTCATCGCCTCGAAATAGGTCCAGACGAGCTTTTTGTCCGGTTCGAGGCCCGGCAGCACGCGCGGCCGCGCGCCAGTGGCGACGATGATGTGCTTGGCCTGATAGCTGCCGGGCGCGAGGGCGTCCTTGGGCGCGGGCGTCTTGGAGGCTTTCACCGTGAGTTTGCCCGGTGCGTCGATCACCGCCTCGCCCCAGATCACGCTCACCTTGTTCTTCTTCATCAGGAAGCCGACGCCGGCATTCATGCGCCCGGCGACGCCGCGCGAGCGCTTGATCACGGCCGCGGCATCGACGCGCACATTGTCGGCAGCGAGGCCGTAGTCCTTGGCGTGCTGCATGTAGTGGAAGATTTCGGCCGAGCGCAGCAGCGCCTTGGTCGGGATGCAGCCCCAGTTCGAGCAGATGCCGCCGAGGAAATCCCGTTCCACGATCGCCGTCCTGAAGCCGAGCTGGGCCGCGCGGATCGCGGTGACGTACCCGCCCGGACCCGATCCGATGATGACGATGTCGAATGCCTCAGCCACCTGACTTCTCCATTTCACTGTTCCGCGCGCCGGCGCCGAACGACAGACCGGATACCCCATTCGACGACCAACAGCAGGCCGGCAATCGTGACTCCGCAATACAGCAACAGCCGCGACATATCGCGGCTGATCGATTCGTTGGAGGACAATCCGCGCAGGACATCCTGCCCGGGCGGGGAGACAATGACCGCGGCCGCGAGCAAGGCAGTGATCCAGGGCCAGCGCGTCATGCCCGTTGCGTCCTACACCACCATCATGACCGGGGTTTCGATCAACGTCCGGAAGGCGCCGACGAGTTCCGCCCCGAGCGCGCCGTCCACGGCGCGATGGTCGCAGGACAGCGTCACGCTCATGATCCAGGCGGACTCGATCTTGCCATTCTTCACGATCGCACGTTCCTCCCCCGCGCCGACGGCGAGAATGGTGGCATGCGGCGGGTTGATCACCGCGGTGAAATCCTTGATGCCGTACATGCCGAGATTGGATACCGCGGTCGTGCCGCCCTGATATTCGTGGGGCTTGAGCTTGCGGGCGCGGGCACGCGCGGCGAAATCCTTCATCTCGTTGGAGATGACCGAAAGCGATTTCAGCTCGGCCTGGCGCACGATCGGCGTGATCAGGCCGCCGGGCATGGCGACGGCGACGCCGACATCGGAATGCTTGTGCTTGAGCATGCCGGCTTCGGTCCAGCTCACATTGGCGTCGGGCACGCGCTGCAAGGCGAGCGCGAGTGCCTTGACGACGAAATCATTGACCGAGAGCTTGTAGGCCGGCTTGCCGTCCTTGTCCTTGGGCGCCGACGCATTGATCTCCTCGCGCGCGGCGAGCAGCTTGCCGATATCGCAGTCGGCAGTCAGGTAGAAATGCGGGATGTTCTGCGTGGAGGCGGTCAGGCGCTGTGCAATCGTGCGGCGCATATTGTCGTGCGGTACGACCTCGTACGACCCTTCTTCGTAGAGCGCGCGGATCTGCTGGTCGGAGGGACCGGCCGGCGGCACGGACGCACGCGGCAGGGGAGCGGCTGCCGGCGCTGCCGCCGGCGCGCGAAGGCCGTCGCCCGATTGCGCGGCCTCGATGTCGCGGGCGATCACGCGGCCGTGCGGACCGGAACCCTGCACGTGCGACAGATCGATCCCCGATTCCCTGGCAAGACGACGCGCCAGCGGCGAGGAAAAGATGCGGTTGCCGGTTCGGGATTCGCTTTTTGAGGCGTTGGCCGGCGGCCCTTCCCCAAGGCGAGGAGCGGACTTCGGCGCTTGCTGTTTCACTTCATTCTGAGGAGGCTGTGGAGCGGGCGTCCCGACCGATGCGGCAAGCTTTGCGGCCTGCGGCTTGGGTGCTGCACTTGTCGCTGCGCTTGCCGCGGCCTTCACGTCCTCGCCTTCTGCGGCCAGAACGGCAATCACCTGATTGACCGGCACGTCGGCGGTGCCCGCGGGAACTACGATTCTTGCGAGCGTGCCCTCGTCCACCGCTTCCACTTCCATCGTGGCCTTGTCGGTTTCGATCTCGGCAATGACGTCGCCGGACTTGATCTTGTCGCCCTCCTTCTTGAGCCACTTTGCGAGGTTGCCTTTTTCCATCGTCGGCGACAAAGCGGGCATCAGGATGTTGGTCGGCATTGCGGGCTCGCGGCTTACGAAATCGGACCGATGGTCCCGGAATTGACGGGCGCGTTCATTTCGGCGGCGAAGGCGTCGCGGATCTGTTCGGCCACCGGCTGCTCGGCGGCGTTGCCCTCCTGCGCATAGACGCGCGCGACCTGGCGTGCGACGTCGGCCAGCAGGATGCCCCATGCGCGCGGATCGTTGAAGGCGCGCCGCAGCGTGAGGTGCAGACCGCCTTCCACAACGCCGACCCGCAGCACTTCGATCCCGCCTTTGTCGCGTGCGCCGGGCGGAGGCTGCAGAGCATCGTAGGCGGCGGTCATGAAATCGTTACCGGTAGCAGACCGCCTTGGCGGCGGCGACGATGTCGGTGACCGACGGCAAGGCGAGCTTTTCCAGATTGGCCGCATAAGGCATGGGTACGTCCTTCCCGGTGATACGGGTTACAGGAGCGTCGAGATAATCGAAGGCCTGCTCCATGACGCGGGCCGAGATTTCTGCGCCGATGCCCGATTGCGGCCAGCCCTCTTCCACGGTGATCAGACGCCCGGTCTTCTTCACCGACTCCACGACCGTGTCGGTGTCCATCGGGCGCAGCGTGCGCAGGTCGATGACCTCGGCCATGATGTGCCGCTTGGCGAGCTCCTCGGCCGCTTTCAACGCGTAGGTCATGCCGATGGAAAAGGAGACGATGGTGACGTTGTGGCCCGGCCGCACGATCTTGGCCTTGCCGATCGGCACGAGATGATCCTCGATCTTCGGCACGGCGAACGAGTGGCCGTAGAGAATTTCGTTTTCGAGGAAGATCACGGGATTGGGGTTGCGGATGGCGGTTTTCAGCAGGCCTTTCGCATCGGCGGCGGTATGGGGCGCGATCACGATCAGGCCCGGGATGTGCGAATACCAGGCCGAATAATCCTGGCTGTGCTGGGCGGCGACGCGCGCGGCCGCCCCGTTCGGGCCGCGGAACACGATGGATGCGCCCATCTGTCCGCCCGACATGTAAAGCGTCTTCGCGGCCGAATTGATGATCTGGTCGATCGCCTGCATGGCGAAATTGAACGTCATGAATTCGACGATCGGCTTCAAGCCGCCGAGCGCCGCACCGACGCCGAGGCCGGCAAAGCCATGCTCGGTGATCGGGGTGTCGACGACGCGCTGTGCGCCGAATTCCTGCAGCAGGCCCTGGGTCACCTTGTAGGCGCCCTGATATTCGGCGACCTCCTCGCCCATCACGAATACGCCCGGGTCGCGGCGCATTTCCTCCGCCATCGCGTCGCGCAGGGCTTCGCGGACCGTCATCGTCACCATTTCGGTGCCGGCCGGGAGTTCGGGCTCCTGCTCGATTTCGGGCTGCGGCGCGGAAATGATGGCGGGCGCCGGGATCGCATTACTCTCCTCGCGTGCGGGCGCAGGTGTAGCGGCTTTCTGGCTTTTGGCGGCACCCGGCGTCGCGCTGATCGCGGACGCATCCTCGCCTTCGCCGAGCAGGACCGCGATCGGCGTATTGACCGCGACTTCGGCGGTGCCTTCGGGCACCAGGATCTTGCCGAGCGTGCCGTCGTCGACCGCCTCCACTTCCATCGTGGCCTTGTCGGTCTCGATCTCGGCGATCACGTCGCCGGTCTTCACGGCGTCGCCTTCCTTCTTCAGCCACTTGGCCAGGTTGCCCTTTTCCATCGTGGGCGACAGCGCTGGCATCAAAATCTCGATCGGCATGGACGCGTCTGTTCCGGTTCTGGGGCTCTTGATCGCGGACTAGCGCAGGACGTCGGTATAGAGCTCGGCGGGATCCGGCTCGGGATCGTTGGTGGCGAACTCGGCGGCTTCGTTGACGATGTCGCGCACGGCCGCGTCGATCTTCTTCAGGTCGTCCTCGGTCGCCGCCTTGTTCTTGAGAAGGCGTTGGCGCACCTGCTCGATCGGATCCTGCTCGCCGCGGACTTTCTCGACTTCCTCGCGCGTGCGGTATTTGGCGGGATCGGACATCGAGTGGCCGCGATAGCGGTAGGTCAGCATCTCGAGGATGTAGGGACCGTTGCCCTCCCGGCACCAGGCGACCGCGCGGTCGCCGGCGGCCTTCACCGCCCGCACGTCCATGCCGTCCACCTGCTCGCCCGGGATGTTGAACGAAACGCCGCGCTTGGAAAAATCCGTCTGCGCCGACGAACGGTGCACCGCCGTGCCCATGGCATAGCGGTTGTTCTCGATCACATAGACGACCGGCAGCTTCCAGAGCTCCGCCATGTTGAAGCTCTCATAGACCTGGCCCTGATTGGCCGCGCCATCGCCGAAATAGGTGACGCAGACATTGTCGTTGCCGCGATACTTGTTCGAGAACGCAAGTCCGGTGCCGAGCGGAACCTGTGCGCCGACGATGCCGTGTCCGCCGTAGAATTTCTTCTCGACGGAGAACATGTGCATCGAGCCGCCCTTGCCCTTCGAATAGCCGCCACGCCGCCCGGTCAGCTCGGCCATGACGCCCTTGGGATCCATTCCGGTCGCGAGCATATGGCCGTGATCGCGATAACCGGTGATGATCTGGTCGCCGTCCTTCAGGGTCATCTGCATGCCGACGACGACGGCTTCCTGGCCGATATAGAGATGGCAGAAGCCGCCGATCAGGCCCATGCCGTACATCTGGCCCGACTTCTCCTCGAAACGGCGGATCAGCAGCATTTCGCGATAGGCGCGCAGTTCGTCCTCAGTGGAGAGCGCGGCCGGCGCCGCGCCGTTTCCACCGGATGGGGCCCGCGCCGGTGCGGGTCCCGCCGCCTGCGATTTTCTTGCCGCGACCATGGCGTTCCTCAGGCAATTTGTTTGGCCGAATTCTTGTAATCCTTAGCGGAATTCGGCTTGCGGCGGAAGAACGAGCCGCGACGCGTGTGGCATACCAGCGCGGCGCCGCAATTTTCGTGATGCCGGGACGGGGTCGGCGGCAATATTGCACAAGGTGATTGCCCAGGTTGCGATTGGTCGTCGCAGGTGTCGACGCCGCTCAGGGCTTGCCGAGCAACATGGTCACCTCGTCGGGATGTGCATAGCCGAGCAACAGCCGCGCCTGCTCGTCCAGCATGTCCGGATCCAGGCGATCGGCGCGCAGCAGCGCCGCGCGCCGCTGCCAGCTTTCCCGCTCGGCCTTCAGGCGCGCGAGGTCGGCGGTGAGTTCCGCAAACTGCGTGTCGATCGCGAGCTTGGCCTTCAGCCCGCGGTTGCCGGTAAAGGCGTTGACGCCGAAATAACCGACGAACAGCGCCGCCATCGTGTAGAGGACGAGCGCCGTCAGAACCGAACGCAGGCGTTTACGCGTGACCATCGCGACACCATGCGTAAGGGCCGTTAAGGCCGCTTTAACAGAATCGGCAATCGTCGCGGAGAGACGCCCTTTCAGCGCCGCGCGCGCAAGGCGCTCCGCCCGGCATAGCGCGCCTGCGCGCCGAGTTCCTGTTCGATCCGCAGTAATTGGTTGTATTTGGCGGTGCGGTCGGCGCGGGCGAGCGAGCCGGTCTTGATCTGCCCGCAATTGGTCGCCACCGCGAGATCGGCGATGGTCGCGTCCTCCGTCTCGCCGGAGCGGTGCGACATGACGGCGGTGTAGGCGGCGCGGTGCGCCATATCGACCGCGGCGAGCGTCTCGGTCAGGGTACCGATCTGGTTCACCTTGACCAGGATGGAATTGGCGAGCCCTTTGGATATGCCGTCGGACAGCCGCTTCACGTTGGTCACGAACAGGTCGTCGCCGACGAGCTGGCATTTCGCGCCGATCTTTTCGGTCAGCATTTTCCAGCCGGCGAAATCGTCCTCGGCCATGCCGTCCTCGATCGAGACGATCGGATAGGTAGCGACGAGCTGGGCGAGGTAATCCGCCTGCTGTTCGGGCGCGCGGACCTTGCCCTCGCCTTCGTAGCGATAGGCGCCATCCTTGAAGAATTCGGTTGAGGCGCAGTCGAGCGCCAGCAGCACGTCGTTGCCCGGTTTGTAGCCGGCTTTCTGCACTGCCTGCATGACGAAATCGAGCGCGGCTTCCGCACTCGGCAGATTGGGTGCAAAACCGCCTTCGTCGCCGACATTGGTGTTGTGACCGGCCGCCTTCAGCGCGGCTTTGAGCGTATGGAAAATTTCCGCGCCCGTGCGCAGCGCTTCGCCGAACGAGGCCGCGCCGACCGGCATGATCATGAATTCCTGGAAATCGATCGGATTGTCGGCATGCACGCCGCCATTGACGATGTTCATCATCGGCACCGGCAGCACCCGCGCCGCCGTGCCGCCGACATAACGATAGAGCGGAAGCGCGCTCGCCGCCGCTGCGGCCTTCGCCACAGCAAGCGACACGCCGAGGGTGGCGTTCGCGCCGAACCTGGCCTTGTTGGGGGTGCCGTCAAGCGCGATCAGCGTCTCGTCGATCTGCACCTGCTGCTCGGCATCGAACCCCGCAATGGCGTCGTAGATTTCGCTTTCGACCGCCGCGACCGCCTTGCGCACACCTTTGCCGAGATAGCGCGCCTTGTCGCCGTCGCGCAATTCGACGGCTTCGTGCGCGCCCGTCGACGCCCCCGAAGGCACGGCGGCGCGTCCGAACGATCCGTCTTCGAGGATGACGTCGACTTCGACGGTCGGATTGCCGCGGCTGTCGAGGATTTCGCGGGCGACGATATCGGTAATGGCAGTCATTGGCAGGCGGTCCCAAGTTTGACGATGGCGCCGCTTCTACAGGATCGGTCCCGCAAGGAAAAGCCGGACCGGTTTGGGAGCGCACCCGTCCCGCCCTGACGGACGGCCCGGTTTGCGTTATAGGGTGTCCGCCATGACCAGGAAGCCCTTACAGCTCGGCCGGCCGACGGCCGTCCCGGCCTCGCCCGAGCAGGCGCGGCTCGACCGCGTCCCCAATCCCCATCCGGGCACGGATTACGTCGTACGGTTCGTGATGCCGGAATTCACCGCGCTATGCCCGATCACCGGCCAGCCGGATTTCGCGCATCTGGTGATCGATTATGTGCCGGCGCGGCATCTGATCGAGTCGAAATCGCTGAAGCTCTATCTGAACAGCTTCCGCAACCACGGCGCTTTCCACGAGGACTGCACGGTCTCCATCGGCAAGGCGCTGGTCGCCCTGCTCAAGCCGAAATGGCTGCGGATCGGCGGCTACTGGTATCCGCGCGGCGGAATGCCGATCGACGTGTTCTGGCAGTTCGGAAAGCTGCCGCGCGCGGTCTGGGTCCCCGACCAGGGCGTGGCCCCCTATCGCGGCCGCGGCTAGGCTGCGCCCGCCTCGGATTTTGCAAGCCTGTCGAACGCGATCAGCGTGCGAAGGAGCCCTTCAAGCTCCTTCAGCGGGACCATGTTCGGCCCGTCGGAAGGCGCCTTGTCCGGGTCCTGATGGGTCTCGATGAACACGCCGGCAACCCCGACGGCGACGGCCGCCCGCGCGAGGACCGGAACGAACTCGCGCTGTCCGCCCGATGAGGTACCCTGCCCGCCCGGCTGCTGCACCGAATGGGTGGCGTCGAAAATGACCGGCGCGCCGGTGGCCGCAAGTTGCGGCAAAGCGCGCATGTCAGTGACCAGCGTGTTGTAGCCGAACGACACGCCGCGCTCCGTCACAAGAACGTTCGCATTGCCGGCGCCGGTGATCTTCTCGACCACGTTCTTCATATCCCAGGGTGCGAGGAACTGGCCTTTCTTGACGTTGATCGCGCGGCTCGTCTGCGCAGCCGCGATCAGCAGATCGGTCTGGCGGCAAAGGAAAGCCGGAATCTGCAGGATATCGACCGCCTCGGCGACCGGCGCGCATTGGGCGGCGTCGTGCACGTCGGTCAGCACCGGCAGCCCGAGACTGGAGCGGATTTCGGCGAAGATCGGCAGAGCGGCGTCCAGCCCGACCCCGCGCGCGCCCTTGGCGCTGGTGCGGTTCGCCTTGTCGAACGAGGACTTGAACACAAGACCGATCTTGAGCCGGCCGGCGATCTCCCTCAGGGCGCCGGCCATTTCGAGCGCGTGGGCGCGGCTTTCGAGCGCGCAGGGGCCGGCGATCAGCGACAGCGGCAAAGCATTGCCGAAGCGGACCGCGCCGACGGTGACGACGGGATTGGGGCGGGAGACGTTCATTGCAATCGTGACCTGTGCGGGCGGACCATGCGACGCGGCGGCCTGCGGGTCAACGGTCGCCCGGCCGGTCCCGCTCATGGACCGGGGAGCCCGCGACATAGGTGGCGCGCACGCAGCGGTCGTCGCCAAGGGTCATGAGCACGGCCAGCATCTCCTCGATGCCGGCCGCGCGCGCGGTGCGAAAGGCAAGCAGCGGCGTTGCGCGGGGGTCGAGCACGACGCAATCGGCATCCTTGCCGGACGCGAACGTACCGATCCGGTCGGCGAGATCGAGCGCCCGCGCGCCGCCAAGCGTCGCGAGGTAAAACGCCTCGATCGCATCGATCGGCTCGCCGACCATCTGCGACACCTTGTAGGCCTCGCCCATGGTGGCCAGAAGCGAGAAGCTCGTGCCCGCTCCGATATCGGTTCCAAGCCCGACCTGCACCGGGCGGCGCGGATCGCGCACATGGCGCATGCGGAACAGCCCGCTGCCGAGGAACAGGTTCGAGGTCGGGCAATGCGACAGCGCGGTTCCGGTTTCGTGACAGCGGCACAAAGCCGGCTCGTCGAGGTGAACCCCGTGCGCCAGCACCGCGCGCCGGCCGGTCAGCCCGTAATGCGCGTAGACGTCGAGATAATTGACGCGCTCCGGAAACAGTTCGCGCACCCAGGCGATCTCGTTCCGGTTCTCGGCGATGTGCGTGTGCAGATGCACGTCGGGATATTCGCCCCATAGTGCGCCGGCGAGTTCGAGCTGTTCGGGCGAACTGGTGGCGGCAAAGCGCGGCGTGATGGCATAGCGGCAGCGCCCGTTGCGGTGCCATTTGCGCAGCAGCGCCTTGGACTGGTCGTAGCCGGTTTGTGCGGTGTCGCGCAGCGGTTCGGGGGCGTTGCGATCCATCAGCACCTTGCCCGCGATCAGCAGCATGTTGCGCCTTGCTGCCTGCTCGAAAATAGCATCGACCGATCCCGGGTGCACCGAGCAGAAGACGAGCGCGGTGGTGGTGCCGTGGCGAAGCAGTTCGTCGCAAAAGGTCGAGGCCGTCCGCTTCGCCTCGTCGGGATCGGAAAACGCGATCTCGGCCGGAAATGTGTAGCGCTCCAGCCAGTCGAGAAGCTGGCGGCCCTGCGCGCCGATGATCCCGGTCTGCACGTAATGGATATGCGTGTCGACGAAGCCCGGAACGATGAGGCAGTCGGAATAATCCGAAACCGCGCAGTCGTCTGGCAATTGCCCGCGAAGCGCGTGATAGGCGCCGACCGCGTCCACAATCCCGTCGCGGCAGATCAGGAGGCCGTCGCGCTCGTAACGCAAGGCGGTCGCGCCGGCCAGGAACGGGTCGTCGGTGCAATAGGCCAGCGGGCCGCGCAGCGCCGTGATCATGCCGGTTCGAAGACGATGGTCGCGCCGAGCGCTTCGCCGGCGGAAACGACCAATCGTCCCATATGTTCGGCAAAGGCAACGTCGCCCGCGGTCAGCGCCTCCCGGCAGGCACCGAGATCGCGGGTCCTGAAGCGCATCGCAGCGATCCGCAGGCCGCGATCGAGGGACGGCGGGCGATGCCCGAAATGGCTCTCGTAGGCTTGCGGGTCCATGATCTGGATGTCCCCGCGCGGGGTGGCAGCCGACACGCCGCTCGACGTCGATTGCAGCGAGCGCACGCCCGAGAATGCCGACAGGAAGATGTGATAGTCAGACGGATTGTCGGCCACCAGCACGGCCGCGGCGATGGCGGTGACGCCGTTCGTGTGCTGCTGGAAGGCCGGATTCCAGAAATTTTCTGGGAAATGCTGCTGGCAGACGGCGAAGCCCGCATCGGCCGCAGGCGTGCAGCGCGCGAACGCGAGCGAGAATGCAACTTTGACCGCCGAGCCATCCGGCCGCCGCCCTTCGCGCTCGAAGCGCAGCACGTCGGAAGCGGCGATATCGACGGCGGCAAAGGCGTCCCGGTCGGCGGCGGCGTCGCGGCTTTCCAGAATCATCATCGCAAGACCGTCATGACGCTCGATGAAGGCCCCGTTGAAACGACCGAAGAACCGCGAGATGCCGTCCTCGCCGAGCTTGTCGGGCTCCGCGAGCGTGAGGATTTCGACGAAAAATCCCGGCGTTTGCAGGACGTGATTGTGGGTGCCCCAGGAATGCCGGTTGCGTGCCCCGACCGTGAATCCGAGTCGGCGGTAAAGGGCGGCGCCCGCGTCGAGGTCGCGGACCGCATGAACGAGGTGATCGAGGCCGCGTGCCATCGCCTATTGCGCCGATTGTGAAGAACCCTGCTCCGTCATGACGATTCGGGCCGTGGGCATCAACCGTCTTTTCGATCCTCATTTTGCAGGTGCCATTTTGCAGGTGCGATGCCGCAAAGCGATGCCGGCCGCGAGAGCGCAAATATAGCGCTTGGCCACCAATACCTTAGGTGCCCCGCGCGGGGCGGGCTGGTCTGGGGGCAGCTCCACGAAATTGATCCAGATCAACGACCGCCTATTCCTCCTCCCCGCAATTTTGATTGCGTGAGCAACCGATGCTCCGCGTCCGGAGGGGGGATTTCAATGTCTCAAGCAACTACGGCACATGCCGGCCACGATTCACATGACCATCCAACCGGGTGGCGCCGTTACCTTTATTCGACCAACCACAAGGACATTGGCACCCTTTACCTGATTTTCGCGATCGTGGCGGGTGTTGTCGGCGGTCTGCTCTCGCTCGGCATGCGGCTCGAACTGCAGGAGCCGGGCATGCAGATTTTCGGCAGTGCCCACACCTTCAACGCGTTTGTCACCGCGCACGGCCTGATCATGGTCTTCTTCATGATCATGCCGGCGCTGATCGGGGGCTTCGGCAACTGGATCGTACCGCTGATGATCGGCGCGCCGGACATGGCCTTCCCGCGCATGAACAACATCTCGTTCTGGCTGCTGCCGAGCTCGCTGACGCTTCTGGTCATCTCGCTGTTCGTCGAAGGCCCGCCCGGGGAGCCCGGCGTCGGTGCCGGCTGGACGGTCTATGCGCCGCTCTCGACCTCGGGCCATCCCGGGCCGGCCATGGACTTCGCCATCCTCTCGCTGCATCTCGCGGGCGCCTCCTCGATCCTCGGCGCCATCAATTTCATCACCACGATCTTCAACATGCGCGCGCCGGGCATGACCCTGCACAAGATGCCGCTGTTCGTCTGGTCGGTGCTGGTGACCGCATTTCTCCTGCTGCTGTCGCTGCCGGTGCTCGCCGGGGCGATCACGATGCTGCTCACCGACCGCAATTTCGGCACCACCTTCTTTTCGCCGGACGGCGGCGGCGACCCGATCCTGTTCCAGCACCTGTTCTGGTTCTTCGGTCACCCCGAAGTCTACATCCTGATCCTGCCGGCTTTCGGCATCATCAGCCAGATCGTGTCGACCTTCTCGCGCAAGCCGGTGTTCGGTTATCTCGGCATGGCCTATGCGATGGTCGCGATCGGCGGCATCGGCTTCATCGTGTGGGCGCACCACATGTATACGGTCGGGATGAATACGGCGACGCAGGCCTATTTCGTTGCGGCCACGATGGTGATCGCGGTGCCGACCGGCGTGAAGATCTTCTCGTGGATCGCGACCATGTGGGGCGGCTCGATCCACTTCCGCACACCGATGCAGTGGGCGATCGGGTTCATCTTCCTGTTCACTGTCGGCGGGGTGACCGGCGTGGTGCTGGCTAATGCCGGCATCGACCGCGCGCTGCACGACACCTATTACGTTGTCGCGCACTTCCACTACACGATGTCGCTCGGCGCGACCTTCGGCATCTTCGCCGGCTGGTATTACTGGTTCCCGAAAATCACCGGCTACGAATATTCCGAACGGCTCGGCAAGCTGCATTTCTGGCTGTCGTTCATCGGCGCCAATCTGATCTTCTTCCCGCAGCACTTCCTGGGTCTTGCCGGCATGCCGCGCCGCATTGCCGACTATCCGGACGCGTTTGCGGGCTGGAATCTGATTTCCTCGGTCGGCTCGTATGTCTTCGCGTGCGGCCTGCTCGTGTTCTTCCTGACGATGTTCCTCGCTCTCCGCAACAAGCAGCGGGCTGCGGACAATCCGTGGGGCGCCGGCGCGACCACGCTCGAATGGACGCTGTCATCGCCGCCGCCCTTCCATCAGTTCGAGAAGCTGCCCAGGATCAGGTGAGCGGCATACCGGCGGCCTGCCAAGTCGCTCGCGCTTCTCACGCTCCAGACGGCATGGGCGATTTGATCGCATTCGAGCGCCGCTGCGCGCGCGAATGCCGGCGTGGGCGCAAAGCCCCCCTGTCATTTGATCGAGACTGATCTATAATTTGCCCGCAATACGTAGAAAGGACCTACGCGATAGGAACGGAATCATAAACCCATTCTACTGACAGAGGGAAAGCATGAAAGTCCTATACATCGGCACGATCATCGTTTTCACCGCGCTCGTTCCCATTGCGAGCGACGCCACCACCTCGCGGTCGTTCGGCGACTCTGCGATCAGCGCGAGCGGCGCAATCCGGATGGCGCAGGCAACGAAGACCACCAAGCCGCCGCAGAAGCCGAAAATGGAGCTCCCGAAGACGTCAACTCCTACCAACACGAAGCCGAGCACCGTTATCCCGAAGAACCCGAACACCGGCTCGAAGCCGAAGCCCTGATCGCGCAGGCCGTTGTGCCATGCGCAATCGCGCCAGACGACCGCGGTTCCGGTAAATCAATGGCGTCAGCGTTCGTTACCGGACGCGCGCTCTTTTGCGTGCAAACGTGCGGCACACGGCCGTTCGATCGGGATATTCCGATACGCTACACTTATTCTGTGAGTCGAGGCGGCCATGGTGGCCGCCCCGGCTCGTTGCGATAAAATCTCGCGGCTTAATGGATAACAAAAGGGCGGTAACTGGCGGGGGCGACATTGAAGGTGAAGAACCAGCGGGACGCCGGGTTGAGGACATTGTGCGCGAGCCTTGTCGCGGCGTGCCCGTTCTACCTGACCAACGGCGCATCCGCGCAGGATACTTCGGCCTGGACCACCGTGCTCGATTTCGAGACGCGCTATTTTTCGTGGGAGCGCACCAAAGGAAACTGGCCTGGCCAGCCGCGTCAGAACGGAACGCAGAGCTATACCCCGTTCTCGCTGCAAACCACCGGGACGCCGGCCGACAACTGGAAATTCGAGTTTCTGGCGCGCGGCGGCTATGTCGGTACCACCCGCTCTGCGCTTCCGTTTGCGCCACCTTTCGGCGTGCCGTATTCCACGGGCACGGTCGCGACCGCGACCGACACGCTGCTCACCGGGACCGTCACGTATCTCGGTTTTAGCGGCTGGCAACCCTTCTATACCTTGAGCCTGAACCTGCCGACTGGGGAGACCGTGCTGCTCGGCAAGAAGGGCATCGCACGCACCGATCCGGATCTCGTCGACATTCCGGCTTTCGGCGAAGGCTTCAACCACGAGCATACCGTCGGCGCCAATGTTCCGATCACGTCCGACATCGTAGCGTCGTTCAGCGTCGGCTACACCGAAAAGGGCGCGTATAATCGCGAGGTCGGCGACATTTCGACGCTCAACGGCGCCGTGCTCCCCTTCGATCGCGTCGAACACGGCAACACCACCGCATTCAGCGCCAATGTTGCCGGCAATGTCGGACAACTCGGATTCTATGTGTCTGGCGCCGTGACGCTTTCGGAGCCGGACCGGGTTAACAGCGTCGATGTTTTCAAAAGCGGGCGCAACTATTTTCTCGCCGGCAACCTGACATGGCGCTGGGACGAAATGTGGACATCGGCGGTCACGGCCTCCTACGTTCACACGGACAAGCTCTATCTCGCAGACCCAACGTCCGGCGCACTCCTGCTCGAGCCTTTCAACTCAAATTCCAACCTGGTGCGGGTCGAGTTTGCACAGACGCTTGCCTGGCAATCGTTTACGTTCAGCGGGAACGTCGCCTATATGCGTCGCGACGCGAACGAATATGTGCCGACGGCGCAGTCATTCGTGCCCGCGAAAACGAAATGGTCGGTCGGCGGCGGCGTGAAATACGCCGCGAATTCGAGATGGACCCTCTCGGCGCGTGCCGAGCGGTTCTGGATCGATGAATATCCCAAGCCCGACTTCGACCCGTTTATCGGCTTTGTGAGTGGACTGCCAATGAGCTATGTCGGCACGATGATCGCAGCCGGCGTGACGATGACATTCTGAGGAGACGGCAATGAGATACGTCAAGACTGGTTGCGTCACCTCGCTGTTCTGGCTCGTACTCATCGTGCCGTCGCTGGCGCAAAATACTGTCCGCTGCACCGCCGGCACCGTCGGCGGCAAATGTGTCAATCCTGGCGTCGCCACCACGGCGCAGCAGCTCTCGCGCCTGACGGTCTTCGGTGCATCGCGCTACGTCCTGCCGCTTTCGCCGAGCCAGGAAGCAGCCCACGCCGATCCGCTGCTCCAAAGCGACAAGCGACAACCGAAATTCGGGCTTGACGCCACCGGTGGCGGCGCGCTCTCCGGCGCCGGCAGCCCGAACTTCGTTTATGGCGCCTGGAATTAGGCTCGGCGGATGTTCGCCGAAGCCAAATGCGGCTGTTGACCTACACAAGCCGGCTCTGCTCCACCGCCGCTTCGATGAACGAGGCGAACAGCGGATGCGGCTCGAACGGCCGCGACTTCAGCTCGGGATGGAACTGCACGCCGATGAACCAGGGATGGTCCTCGTACTCGATGATTTCCGGCAGCACCCCGTCCGGCGAAAGCCCGGAAAAGCGCATGCCGTGCTGCTCGAGACGGCCGCGATAATTGGTGTTGACCTCGTAGCGGTGACGGTGGCGCTCGGAAATCTCGGTCGCGCCATAGACGCCGGCGACGCGGCTGCCGCGCGTGAGCATGGCCGGATAGGCGCCGAGCCGCATGGTGCCGCCGAGATCGCCGCCCGCGGCGCGCTTCTGCAATTCGTTGCCTCTGAGCCATTCGGTCATCAGGCCGACGACCGGCTCCGGCGTCGGGCCGAATTCGGTCGAATTCGCCTGCTCGATGCCGCAGAGATTGCGCGCGGCCTCGACCACGGCCATCTGCATGCCGAAGCAGATGCCGAAATAAGGCACATGGCGCTCGCGCGCGAAACGCGCAGCCCGGATCTTGCCTTCCGCGCCGCGCTGGCCGAATCCGCCCGGCACGAGGATGCCGTTGACGTGTTCGAGGAACGGCGCCGGGTCTTCGTTCTCGAAGACCTCCGACTCGATCCAGTCGAGATGCACCTTCACCTTGTTCGCGATGCCGCCGTGCGACAGCGCCTCGATCAGCGACTTGTAGGCATCCTTGAGCCCGGTATATTTGCCGACGATGGCGATCGTGACCTGGCCTTCGGGATTGCGGATGCGCTCGTTGATCCAGCGCCAGGTCGATAGGTCCGGCTCGCCGCGCACCTCGATGCCGAACGCCGAGAGCAATTCCGTGTCCAGCCCGGCGGCATGATAGGCTTCCGGCACCGCATAGATGTTGTCGACGTCGCGCGCCTCGATCACCGCGCTCTCGCGCACATTGCAGAACAGGCCGAGCTTGCGGCGTTCTTCCGGCGGGATCGGGCGGTCGGTGCGGCACAGAAGGATGTCGGGCTGGATGCCGATCGAGCGCAACTCCTTGACCGAATGCTGGGTCGGCTTGGTCTTGAGTTCGCCGGCGCTCGGAATGAACGGCAGCAGCGTCAGGTGGACATAGACCGCGTGTCCGCGCGGCAGCTCGTTGCCGAGTTGCCGGATCGCTTCGAAGAACGGCAGGCCCTCGATGTCGCCGACCGTGCCGCCGATCTCGCACAGGACGAAATCGTAACCGTCATTGCCTTCGCAGATGAATTCCTTGATCGCGTTGGTGACGTGCGGAACGACCTGGATGGTCGCGCCGAGATAATCGCCGCGCCGCTCCTTGGCGAGAATGTCCTGATAGATGCGTCCGGTGGTGATGTTGTCCTGCCGGTTGGCAGGACGGCCGGTGAAGCGTTCGTAATGGCCGAGATCGAGATCGGTCTCCGCCCCGTCGTCGGTGACGAACACCTCGCCATGCTGGTATGGCGACATGGTTCCCGGATCGACGTTCAGATAGGGATCGAGCTTGCGCAGCCGTACCTTGTAACCGCGCGCCTGCAGCAGCGCGCCGAGCGCCGCCGATGCCAGTCCCTTGCCCAGTGATGAGACCACGCCGCCGGTGATGAAAACGTACCGCGTCATGGGGCTCAACCTCTAACCTACCGGTCTCGATTCGACGAGGCTTCCGCCGTTGCGACGGGCCCCTATCCCAAAAATTCGAAGGGCCGGTTTCCCGGCCCTCCGACGTCCTATTGCGAACGCGGCACCTGCGGCCCTTGCGGGGCCGGAGGCTGGCCTTGCTGGCGCAACTGGTCGAGAACGCCGCCGCTGCCGGTCCCCAGAGGCGCGGTCGGCAGGCTGCCGGGCGCGCCCGACGGTGCGCCCGTACCGAGAATGGAGCTCGGCCGCCGGTCGTAGCCGGCCACGATCGACAGGATGAGGCTTGTGACGAAGAAGGCTGTCGCCAGAATGGCCGTGGTCCGCGACAACAGATTGGTGGTGCCGCGCGTCGACATGAAGCCGCCGCCCCCTCCCATGCCGAGCCCGCCGCCTTCGGAGCGCTGCAGCAGGACGAGCCCGACAAGGGCAAGCACGATCATGAGATGGATGACGATAACGACGGTATGCATGGCCAAAATCCGGTCGCGGCGGCGCTGGAAGCCTACGTCCTTCAACCGCTGATATAGGAAGTCGGGCGGCTCTGTACACGATCCGGGGCGCGATTTCCACCCCGGCGGAATGTCAGGCGTAGGCCGCCGCAATTCCCAGAAAATCCGTTGCTTTCAGGCTCGCGCCACCGACCAGGGCGCCGTTCACATTCGGCACCGAGAGCAATTCCCGGGCGTTCGACGGCTTCACCGAGCCGCCATAGAGAATCCGGATGTCCGCCCCGGCCGTGTCGCGCTTGGTCAGGAATTGGCGGATGAAGGCGTGGACCTCCTCGACATCGGCGGGCCCGGGTGTAATGCCCGTTCCTATCGCCCAGACCGGCTCGTAGGCGACCACGAGACCTTTGGGGTCGAGCCGGTCCGGCAGCGATCCACCGAGCTGGCGCTCCAGCCGCGACAGGGTCGCGCCCGCATCGCGTTCCTGCTTGGTTTCGCCGATACACAGGATCGCCGTGAGGCCGGCACGCGCCGCGGCCATCGCCTTGGCCCTGACCGCCTCATCGGTCTCCTGATGGCAGGTGCGGCGTTCCGAATGACCGACAATTACAGCCTGGGCGCCGCAATCGGCGATCATCTCGGCGGCAATGTCGCCGGTAAACGCACCGGACGCCTCGGCATGGCAGTCCTGCGCGCCGACAAGGACGGGCGTGCCCTTGGCACTGGCGGCAAAGCGGGCCAGCAGTGTCGTCGGCGGACAAATCATCAGATCGGTCCTGGCTGCGATTCCCGTCGCGCCCGCGATGATGGCGTCCAGTTCGCCCTGGGAGGCGGACAGCCCGTTCATTTTCCAGTTGCCTGCGACCAGCGGACGCGGTGTGCTTGCCATGTCAGCTCCTCATTCCCGGCTCAACGATGCTGCGGTTAGCAAACGGGCCGCCCCGATGCCAGTGCTTCCGTCATATTGCGGTGCGCAACCAGCATCCTTATGATGCGCGCGATTTTGCCCTCCCCACAATGAGATAACGCAAGACCATGCTTCGAGGTATCAGGACGGCCACGTCCAATTGGTTTGGACGTGTCATTACCGGAATTATTCTTGGTCTGATCGCGATCAGCTTCGCGATCTGGGGCATCGGCGATATTTTTCGCGGGTTCGGGCAATCGACGGTCGCCTCGATCGGGCGCAGCGAAATCACGATCGAGCAGTTCCGTACGACCTATAACGAACGTCTCCAGCAGCTTGCACGCCAGATCGGCCGCCCGGTCACACCCGATCAGGCGAATGCGCTCGGCCTGCCGCGGCAATTGCTCGGCCAGATGCTGGCCGAATACGCCCTCGACGAGGACGCGCGGCGCATGGGCCTGCGCTTGTCCGATGCCGATATCGCCAGGAAGATCATGGCGGACCCGACCTTCCGCGGCGCCAACGGCCAGTTCGACCGCGGCCGCTTTGACATGATCATCCGGCAGGCCGGCTATTCGGAGGCGCGTTTCGTCACCGAGCAGCGCAAGCTGCTGCTGCGCCGCGAGGTCGCCGAAACGCTCGCCGGCTCGATCGCGGTCCCGCAGACCACGGTTGCCGTCCAGTATCGTTTCGCCAACGAACAGCGCTCCATCGACTATGTCGTCTTCGATGCAAGCCAGGCCGGCGACATTCCCGAGCCGTCGGCCGACGAACTGACGCGCTATTTCAACGACCGCAAGTCCGTCTTCCGTGCGCCGGAATATCGCACGCTGGACGTGTTCGTGCTCTCCCCGGACGACAGTGCGCGCGTCGCCGCGGTCTCCGACGATGAAGCGCGCAAGGCCTATGCCGACCGGCGTAGCCGCTATGTCACTCCGGAACGGCGCGAGGTTCAGCAGATCCCCTTCCCGACGATCGAGGAAGCACGCGCCGCGGCCCAGAAGATCACCGCCGGCTCGACCTTCGAACAGATCGCGGCCGAGCGCAGCCTCAAGGACACCGACATCAATCTCGGCATGGTCACAAAGGCCGGCATGCTCGACGCGGCCGTGGCCGATGCCGCCTTCAAGCTTCCCGCCGGACAGGTGAGCGAGCCGGTACAAGGGCGCTTCGGTTCGGTGCTTGTGCGCGCGGTCAAGATCGAGCCGGAGAAAGTGCAGCCGTTCGAGGAAGTCGCCGACACCCTCAAACGCGAAATCGCGACGGAACGTGCGAAGACCGACATCACCGACCAGCACAACAAGATCGAGGACGAACGCGGCGCCGGCCATCCGCTCGCGGAAATCCTGCAGAAACTCGGGCACGCTCCGACCCGCATCGGCGCAGTCGACCGTTCGGGACGCGGTCCCGACGGCCAGCCGGTAAAAGGCCTGCCGGCAAGCCCGGATCTGGTCGCGCGCGCATTCGGCTCGGACGTCGGGGTGGAGAACGACGTTGTGCGGCTTCCGGGCGGCGGCTATGCATGGATCGAGGTGATGGCGGTGACACCCTCGCGCGAACGCACCCTCGACGAGGTGAAGGACCGCGTCGTGCAGCGCTGGCGCGACGACGAGATCGCAAAGCGTATCAAGGTCAAGGCCGACGCCTTCGCCGACAAGCTCAAGAATACAGGCTTTGCGGAAGCGGCCGCCTCGGCGGGCGCGCGGCAGCAATCGACCTGGGGGCTCAAGCGCGGCCAGACCAATGCGGCCGTTCCAGCAAAGATCGTCGATGAGGTGTTCCGCACCGCCAAGGACGGTATCGGCAATGTCGAAGGCGATCAGCCGACCACCCGCTTTGTGTTTCGCGTGACCGACGTGACCGTGCCCACGCTCGACCCGGCTTCCGACGACAGCAAACGCGTCAGCGAACTCGTCCGTACCTCGCTGTTCGAGGAAGTGCTCGGGCAGTATGCGGCTTACCTGCAGGGCGAACTCGGCATGCAGGTCAACGAGCGCGCGCTCAACCAGATTCTGACCGGAACGACGAACTGAACCGATGAAAGTCGAACCGGAGGCCAGTACGTTCGCCGAGCGTTACGCGCGCGGCGAGCCGCAAGTCGTATGGACCACCCTCGTCGCCGACCTGGAAACGCCAGTGTCGGCGTTCCTGAAGATCGCCGGCGGGAAACCGATGGGCTTCCTGCTTGAATCGGTGGAAGGCGGCGCGGTGCGGGGCCGCTATTCGATCATCGGGCTTGAGCCGGATCTGATCTTCCGCACCCACGGTGCGCAGGCGCAGATCAATCGCGATCCGGCGCGCGGCGAGAGCGGCTTTTCGCCGTTGAGTGCGCCGCCGCTCACGGCTTTGCGTTCGCTGATCGAGGAGAGCCGCGTTGCGCTGCCCGATGCCCTGCCGCCAATGGCTGCCGGCGTGTTCGGCTATCTCGGCTACGACATGGTTCGGCAAATGGAGCGATTGCCGCAGCCCAATCCGGATGTGCTCGGGCTGCCGGACGCGATCATGATCCGCCCGACGCTTGTCGTGGTGTTCGATGCGGTGAAGGATTCGATCACGGTGATTACGCCCGTGCGCCCGGCCGCCAGCGTGCCAGCGGAGGTTGCGCTGTCGCGCGCGACCGATCGGATTTCGCGCGTCGTCGATGCGCTCGACCGCCCGCTCGACAAATCGACGGCCGATGCCGGTGCCGGGCCGATCGTTCTAGCGCCGAAGTCCAATACGACGGCGGAAGAATACCGCGCGATGGTGTTGCGCGCGAAGGAATACATCCTGGCCGGCGATATTTTTCAGGTCGTGCTGTCGCAGCGTTTCGAGGCGCCGTTCGGCCTGCCCGCTTTCTCGCTTTATCGGGCGCTGCGGCGGGTCAACCCGGCGCCGTTCCTCTACTTCCTCGATTTCGGGGCGTTTTCGATCGCCGGCTCAAGCCCGGAAATCCTGGTGCGGACGCGCGCGGGCCGCATCACCATCCGCCCGATCGCCGGCACCCGTCCGCGCGGGGCGACGCCGCACGAGGACAGCGCGCTCGAAAAGGAACTGCTCGCCGACCCCAAGGAGCGCGCCGAGCACCTGATGCTGCTCGATCTCGGACGCAACGATGTCGGGCGCGTCGCGCGGATCGGAAGTGTCAAGGTCACCGACCAGTTTTTCATCGAGCGCTACAGCCAGGTCATGCACATCGTCTCGAACGTCGAGGGCGACCTTGCCGCAAACCGTGACGCCCTCGATGCACTGGCAGCCGGCTTTCCGGCCGGGACCGTGTCCGGCGCGCCCAAAATTCGCGCCATGGAAATCATCGACGAGCTGGAAAAGGAAAAGCGTGGGATCTATGCCGGCGCCGTCGGATATTTCTCGGCGGCGGGTAATATGGACACCTGCATCGTCCTTCGCACCGCCATCGTCAAGGACGGTACCATGTACGTCCAGGCCGGCGCCGGCATCGTCGCCGACAGCGATCCGGCCTCCGAACAGCAGGAATGCATCAACAAGGCCAAAGCACTGTTTCGCGCCGCCGACGAGGCGCGCCGTTTCGCCAGTTCGTCCGGGCGCGGGCAATAAGCGGGCCTGCGGGCCCCGGCTCCCTTGACCCCTTTCCAACCCGCGTCTAAGACCCGAAATACGCACGAAAAACCGGGTCTCATGATCGTCCTGATCGACAATTACGACAGCTTCACCTTCAATCTCGTCCATTGCATGGGCGGGCTGGGGGCCGATATCGCCGTGTATCGCAACGACCAGATATCGGCCGACGAGGTGATCGCCATGAATCCCGAGGCGATCGTGCTCTCGCCCGGCCCGTGCACGCCGAACGAGGCGGGCATCTGCCTCGAACTGATCGAAAAGGCGTCGGACAGGATTCCGATGCTCGGCGTCTGCCTCGGCCATCAGGCCATAGGACAGGTTTTCGGCGGCCACATAGTCCGCGCCCCTATACCCGTCCATGGCAAGCTGTCCGAGGTCCGCCACCGGGGCACGAGCGTATTTCGGGGCCTCAACCGTCCGTTCATGGCGACGCGCTACCATTCGCTCGTCGTTGACCGCGTGAGCATGCCCGGCGAACTGGAAGTCACCGCCGAGACCGACGACGGACTGGTGATGGGTCTGGCCCACCGCTCGCGACCGCTGCACGGCGTGCAATTTCATCCCGAGAGCATCGCTTCCGAGCACGGCGATCTCATCCTGAAGAATTTTCTCGAACTGGCCGCCGCCTGGAATGCGGCGCACCAGGACGCGGGCAAGGCCCGCCAGATCGCCTGACGGGGACCCAAAACCGTGACCGACGAATTCAAGGCGTTGATTGCCAAGGTCGCTACCGGTGCCACGCTCTCGCGCGAGGAAGCGGCGAGCGCATTCGATCGCATGATGTCGGGCGAAGCGACGCCCTCGCAGATGGGCGCGCTGCTGATGGGCCTGCGCGTGCGCGGCGAGACGGTCGACGAGATCACGGGCGCGGTGAGCGCCATGCGCGCCAAGATGCTGCGGGTCGAGGCGCCGCCGAACGCCGTCGACGTCGTGGGCACAGGCGGCGACGCCTCCGGTTCGTACAACATCTCGACCTGCGCGGCTTTTATCGTGGCCGGTGCCGGCATTCCGGTTGCCAAGCACGGCAACCGCGCACTGTCCTCGCGTTCGGGCGCCGCCGACGTCCTGTCCTCGCTTGGCGTCAAGATCGATCTTACGCCCGACATGGTCGGACGCTGCATCCGCGAAGCCGGGATCGGCTTCATGTTTGCGCCGGCGCATCATCCGGCGATGAAGAATGTCGGGCCGACGCGCGTCGAGCTCGGCACCCGCACGATTTTCAATCTGCTCGGCCCGTTGTCCAACCCGGCCGGTGTCAGGCGCCAGCTTGTCGGGGTGTTTTCGCGGCACTGGATCGAGCCGCTCGCGCAGGTGCTGCAGAATCTCGGCTCCGACAGCGTGTGGGTCGTGCACGGGTCCGACGGGCTCGACGAGATCACCTCGTCCGGCCCGACCTATGTCGCCGCGCTCAAGGATGGCAAGATCAAGACGTTCGAGATCGCGCCGCAGGACAGCGGGATCATGGTGGCAAAGCCGGAAGCGCTGCGCGGCGACGATGCCGACGTCAACGCCCGCGCGCTGAAGGATGTTCTCGACAACAAGGACGGCGCCTATCGCGACGTATCGGTTCTCAACGCGGCGGCGGCGTTCGTTGTGGCGGGCGCGGCCGACAGCCTGAAGGAGGGCGTCGCCCTCGCCCACAAGTCCCTGCAATCCGGCGCTGCCAAAGACCGGGTGGCGCGGCTCATCGCCGTGTCGAATTCCTAGGGCCCGCGCGCCATGGCCGACATCCTCGCCAAGATCGAAGTCTACAAGCGCGAGGAAATCGCTGCCGCAAAGGCGGCACGCCCGGTCTCTTTGCTCGTGCGCGATCTCGGCAATATCGACCCTCCGCGTGGTTTCCTGCGGGCAATCGAGGCGCGGGTCGGTCGCGGCGACTATGCGCTGATTGCGGAGATCAAGAAGGCGAGCCCGTCCAGGGGACTGATCCGCGCCGACTTCGATCCGTCGGCGCTCGCCCGCGCATACGAAACCGGCGGGGCGGCGTGCCTGTCGGTTCTGACTGATACGCCCTCGTTCCAGGGCCGGCTCGAATTCCTCACAGCCGCGCGCGCAGCGACTGCGCTGCCGGCCCTGCGCAAGGATTTCATGTTCGATCCCTATCAGGTGCTGGAGGCGCGTGCTTACGGCGCCGACTGCATCCTGATCATCATGGCCGCGCTCGATAATGCCGCGGCGAAGGACATCGAAGACGCCGCGTTCGATCTCGGCATGGATGTGCTGGTCGAAGTCCACGACGAGGCGGAACTCGATCGTGCGCTCAGGCTGCGATCGCGCCTCGTCGGCATCAATAACCGCGATCTGCGCACCTTCGAAACATCGCTTGCGGTGAGCGAACGTCTGGCGCCGCGCATCCCGGCCGACCGGATTGTCGTCGGCGAAAGCGGCCTGTTTGCGTCGGCCGATCTGGCGCGGCTCGCCCGGGCCGGCATTTCGACCTTCCTGATCGGCGAAAGCCTGATGCGGCAGGCCGACGTTACCGCCGCCACCCGCGCGATCCTCGCCCGCGACCGCGCCGGCATCCACGCGGCGGGATAGCCATGGCCCGTGCAAAGACCCTCACTCATCTCAAGCGCTCCGGCGAAGCCCGGATGGTCGACGTGTCCGACAAGGCCGCGACCGAACGTGTCGCCGTGGCCGAAGGCCGGGTGCTGATGTCGGCGAAGACGCTCGATCTCGTGCTCAGCGGCGACGCCAAGAAAGGCGACGTGCTTGGTGCCGCGCGGATTGCCGGCATCATGGCCGCCAAGCGCACGCACGAACTGATCCCGCTTTGCCATCCCCTCGCCTTGTCGAAGGTCGAACTCGACATCGCACCGGACCGCAAGCTGCCCGGCCTGACTGTGCGCGCCACCGTCAAGCTCAAGGGCCAGACCGGGGTGGAAATGGAAGCGCTGACGGCCGTCTCGGTCGCTTGCCTGACGGTTTACGACATGGTGAAGGCGGCGGAGCGCGGCATGCGCATCGAAGGCATCCGGCTGATCGAGAAAAAAGGCGGCCGCTCCGGTCATTACCGGGTCAGGGAGTAACAGGTGGCCCTGATCACGGTATCGGACGCACTTGCGCGCATTCTGGAACAGGCACAGCCGCTCGGCACGGAAGACGTTCCGCTCGTCGAGGCGCACGGGCGGGTACTGGCCCGCGATCTCAGCGCCTTGCGCACGCAGCCGCCGGCGGACGTGTCGGCGATGGACGGTTATGCCGTGCGCGCGGCCGATGTTGGCTCCGCTCCCGCAAGTCTCGCGCTTATCGGTGAGGTGGCCGCCGGCCATCCCGGCAAGGAGGCCGTGCGTCCGGGCGAAGCGGCGCGGATATTCACCGGCGGCGTGGTGCCCGCGGGCGCCGACACGATCGTCATCCAGGAAAACACCGAACGCGACGGCGACCGTGTCGTCGTCAAGGCCGGTGCTCCGGCCGGAAAACACATCCGCCGCGCCGGGATCGATTTCGCCAAGGGCGATCTGCTGCTCCCCCGCGGACGGCGGCTGACCGGCCGCGACGTGATGCTGGCGGCCGCCGGCAATCACGCCTTGCTGCCGGTCTACCGGCAGCCGCGTGTGGCGATGTTTGCGACCGGCGACGAGCTCGTGATGCCCGGCCGGGAGCCCGGACCCGGCCAGATCGTCTATTCGAACGGCTATGCCCTGATGGCGCTGGCGCGTGCGGAAGGCGCCGATGTCGTCGATCTCGGCGTGGTCCCCGACCGCATGGATGAGACCATGGCGGCGCTGCGCCGGGCCCGCGAGGCCGGGGCGGATGTGCTGGTCACGACCGGCGGCGCCTCGGTCGGCGAATACGACCTCATGCACCGCGCCTATACAACCGACGGATTCGCGCTGTCGTTCTGGAAGGTCGCGCTGCGCCCGGGCCGGCCGTTGATGTACGGACAGAGAGGATCCATGCGGGCGCTCGGCTTGCCGGGCAATCCGGTCTCGGCCTTTGTGTGTGCGTTCCTGTTTCTTGTTCCGCTCATCCGCGTCCTGACCGGCCGGGTCGATTTCGAGCACCCAATCGAATCGCTGCCGGTCGGCTGCGACATGCCGGGCAACGACGGGCGGGCCGACTATATGCGGGCGACGATTGCGCGCTCCCCCGATGGCCGGGAGGTGGTCACCCCGTGGCCGACGCAGGACTCCTCGGTGATGCGGGCCCTGGCAAAAGCCGATTGCCTGCTCATCCGTCCGCCAAATTCCCCGCCTGCAAAGGCCGGCGATCTGTGCCCCGTGCTTAAGCTTTCCCTTTAGGGAAGCTTCGGATTGTTCACGCCAAATTAAATGGTTGCGGAACACATATCGAACAGATAGTGTCCGTTCATGATTTGTTTCTGCGGCGCCCGTTCGCCGCGCTCCGGGGGACCCAAGGCCGATGCTGACCCGCAAACAATTCGAGCTTCTTCGTTTCGTCCATGACCGGCTGAAGGAGACGGGGGTGCCTCCCTCCTTCGACGAGATGAAGGACGCTCTCGACCTGCGCTCGAAATCCGGCATCCATCGCCTGATCATGGCGCTTGAGGAACGCGGGTTCATCCGGCGGCTGCCGAACCGGGCGCGTGCCATCGAGGTGATCAAGCTGCCCGACTCCGTCGCCCAGGGGCTCGGCGGCAAGCGCGGTTTCACTCCGAGCGTGATCGAGGGCAATCTCGGCCGCGTGCGCACGGGGTCGGAGGAAGAAAGCGGCCGCCCGGTGCCTGTTCCGGTCATGGGCCGCATCGCGGCCGGTACACCGATCGAGGCGATTCAGACGCGCAGCCATACCATCAACATGCCGCCGGACATGCTGACCGCGGGCGAACATTTCGCGCTCGAAGTGCGCGGCGATTCCATGGTCGATGCCGGCATCCTCGACGGTGACGTGGCGCTGATCCGCAAGACCGAGAACGCCGATACCGGCGACATCGTCGTAGCGCTGATCGATGACGAGGAAGCAACGCTGAAGCGTTTCCGCCGTCGCGGCGCCTCGATCGCGCTCGAGCCCGCCAACAGCGCTTACGAGGTACGCATCCTGCCGCCAACGCGCGTGCGCATCCAGGGCAAGCTGGTCGGGTTGTTCCGGCGCTACTGATCCGTTCAGGGGTCTTCGACAGCGACGTCGTCCGTGCGCGGCGTGACGTCGGGAAGCGCCGTGGGCGCGGCGGTGCCGGCGCCCGCCTTACGGTCGGCGGTTTGGTTGCGGGTCCAATTGTGCATCCATGGCCGTTCCTGCCCGCGCGGACGCGCGCGGATGACCTCGTAGTTTTTGTCCTCTTCATTTTCGCCATTGTGCAGGAGCGCGATTGCGCCCGAGGCGCGGATTTCCGCCGCGTCGACCAGCATCGCCCGGCAACCCGCAGGCGACGGCGCGCCCGACCAGATAACGACCGTCGCGCGCTCGCAGTCTTCGGCAGCGGCCTCCGGCGTGTGCGGCTGGGCGATTGTTATGCCTCTACCTCGCGCCACGACGCAGCCGGCCTTGTCGCATCGCACATCCTGCGAAAGACTTTCGTCGCCGGGCTGACGTCCGTCGCCGTCCGCCGCAAGCCAGGTGCGCAGCGTGAAGGCATCGCCGTTGCCGCCGGCGGCGCTCATGACAGAGTAACGCCCGTTATCGGTGCGCACCGCGACCATGCGGGCATCCGCCGAGACCAGCACATCCGGCTGGCGGGTCGTTGCAGCAAACCCGCAGGCCACAGCCAACAGAACCGCACCGCCGAACCGGAGCGGCGAACGCAGCAGACACAGGACCACGATGCCCGCGGTGCCGAGCAACAGCGGAGCAACACCGAAGGCCGAGATGCGACCGACTGCACCGGGCAGGCGCGAGACCCAGAGCGCGACGTCGGTCATCCGCGCGATCCCCTCGCCCATCAACTGCCAGAGCGGTCCGTCGAAGCCGAACGGTGCGGTAATGAGCGCGAGCAGGCCGGCCGGCATTACCCAGGCCGAGACGATGGGCATCGCCGCGAGGTTGGCAAGCACCCCATAGGGCGCCAGACGATGGAAGTGGTAGGCCGCGAACAGCGTGGTCGCACAGCCGGCGACCGCGGAGGCGACCACCAGCGCAAGCAGTTCGCGCCCGCCCCAGAGCGCCACTTTCATCGCAAGCCGTGTTTCGCCGACGGCGGAGAACCACGGCAGCCCCCGCTCATAGACGGCGATGAGCGCCAGCGTCGCCGCAAACGACATCTGGAAGCTCGGATGCACGATCGCTTCGGGCGCGACCAGCAGCAGAACCAGGGCCGCCACCGCGATCGTGCGCAGCGTCAGCGCCGAACGATCGAACATGACGCCGATCAGGACGATCGCGGTCATGATATAGGCGCGCCGGGTCGCGATCTCCGCACCCGAGAGCAGAAGATAGAACGTGGCCGCCGTGAGCGCCCCGACCGCCGCCCATTTCTTGATCGCGCGACGATTGGCAAGCGCGGGCACCAATGCCAGCCCGGCGCGGAAGGCAAAGAAGATCACGCCTGCCACGACGGCCATATGGTAGCCGGAGATCGAGAGCACGTGCGCGAGGCTTGAGACATACATCGCGTCGTTGACCTCGGCCGATATCGCATCCCGCTTGCCGGTGATGAGCGCGGATGCGATCGCGCCACGGTCGCCGGGCACCACGGTGCGAATGCGCGCATCGATGGCGTCGCGCATGGCGCTGATCGTTGCGGTCATCTGCAGCGCCAGATCCGGCGGCCGGGGCGGCTCGATCCGGCGGATCGCCCCGAGCACAAAGCCGGTCGCGCCGATGCCCTGGAAATAAAGGTCGCGGGCGAAGTCGTAGCCGCCGGGACGCAGCGGCTGCAGCGGCGGCATCAGGCGCGCGCGCAATGAGACGAACGCGCCGGCGGGCGGCGCGGTGCCTTTGCGCACCGACAGCCGTACGCGGTCCGGCCGCACCGGCAGGCGCGATCCTTCGATGGTGTGGACGGCGATGACGATGCGGTCGGTCCGTTCGCGCTCCTCGCGCGTTTCGACAAAACCGGAAAGCGCCGTGACATAGACGGCAGCCGGCAAAACCGGGTGCGATATGCGCTGGCTCTTCATGGTGGCCGCGGCAAAACCCGCCGCGACGGCGGTCAGACCGAGCGCGACCGGAAAGCCGACGGCGCGGTTGCGCAGGCCGATCGCCGCCGCAACGCCGGCCGCCGTGGCGAGAAGCGCCGCCCACCAGAACGGCTCGCGGTCGGCCGCGAAATAGAGAATGACGCCGATCCCGAACGCTACCGGCAGCCAGATGACGAGCCGTCCGGGCGCGATCTCCGCCGCGATCCAGGCTCGCAGCCATCCGGACAGGAGATCGGTAAGACCGCGGGCACCCTGCAGCCAGACGGGAACCGTCGCTCCTGCCCGGCCCGGCGCGGCGGACGGCCAGGTTCGCGCCCGCGTCTTGCCTGTCCGGTCGTCCCCCATGCGCGGAAATCCCGATCGCGCGCCTGCCCTGCCGCAATGCTACATGGCTTCAATGGGGACGCGAAAGGCCGGGCGACCGTGCCGCAATCGTCAGTCGTTGCCGGCCTTGGCGTAGCTGTCGCGCAATCCGACGGTGCGGTTGAAGACGGGCCGCTCCGGGGTCGAATCCCGGTCGCGCACGAAATAGCCCTGACGCTCGAACTGCACCGGCCGCTCCGGCTCAGCGCCCCGCAGCGCAGGCTCGAGTTTGGCGTCGGGCAGCACTTCGAGCGAATCCGGATTGAGGTCGTCCTGGAATTGCGAGGCGTCGGGATCGGGCCTGCGGAACAGCGGATTATAGAGACGGACTTCAGCGGTGATCGCATCGACCGCCGATACCCAGTGCATCGTCGCCTTGACCTTGCGGCCATCCGGAGCGTTGCCGCCACGCGTCGCCGGATCGTAGGTGCAGCGCAATTCGACAATGTCCCCGGCAGCGTTCTTCACGACATCCCGGCAGGTCACGAAATAGGCGTAGCGCAGACGCACCTCGTTGCCCGGAGACAGGCGGAAGAACTTCTTGGGCGGGTTCTCCATGAAGTCGTCGCGTTCGACGAACAACTCGCGCCCGAACCGGATTTTGCGCGTGCCGGCATTCACATCGTCGGGATGATTGGCGGCTTCCAGCTCCTCGAATTGTCCTTCCGGATAATTCTCGATCACGACGCGCAGGGGGCGCAGGACGGCCATCCGGCGCTCGGCGGTCCGGTTGAGGACCTCGCGCACCGAGAAATCGAACATGTTGGCGTCGACGATGCTGTTGGCCTTGGCGACGCCGATCCGCCGCACGAAATCGCGGATCGCCTCGGCCGGCACGCCGCGGCGGCGCAGTCCGGCAATGGTCGGCATGCGTGGATCGTCCCAGCCGGAAACATGGCCGCCGCGGACAAGCCCGGTGAGCACGCGCTTGGACAGGACGGTGTAGGTCAGGTTCAGGCGGGCGAATTCATACTGGCGCGGGCGCGAGGGCACCGGCAGGTTCTCGATGAACCAGTCGTAAAGCGGCCGATGGTCCTCGAATTCGAGCGTACAGATCGAATGGGTGATGCCCTCGATCGCGTCGGACTGGCCGTGGGCGAAGTCGTAGCTCGGATAGATGCACCACTGTGTTCCGGTCCGCGGGTGCGAGGCATGCAGGATGCGGTACAGCACCGGGTCGCGCAGATTGATATTGCCCGAGGTCATGTCGATCCGGGCGCGCAGGACCCGCGCGCCATTGGGGAATTCGCCGGCGCGCATGCGCCTGAACAGATCAAGGTTTTCGCCCACCGAGCGGTCGCGGAACGGGCTGTTGGTGCCGGGCGCGGTCAGCGTGCCGCGTGCCGCGCGCATCTCCTCCGGCGACTGATCGTCGATATAGGCCTTGCCGGCCTTGATCAGGTGCTCGGCCCATTCATAGAGGCGCTCGAAATAGTCGGACGCATAATAGAGATGAGGCCCCCAGTCGAAGCCGAGCCAGCGCACGTCGCGCTCGATGGCGTCGATATATTCCTGCTCTTCCTTGGTCGGATTGGTGTCGTCGAAGCGCAAATGGCAGTGCCCCCCGAATTCCTGGGCGATCCCGAAATTCAGGCAGATCGACTTGGCATGGCCGATATGGAGGTAGCCGTTCGGCTCGGGGGGAAACCGGGTCACCACATTCTTGTGGCGGCCGGCTTCCAGGTCGGCCCGGACGATATCCCGGATGAAATCGCGTCCGGTCTCCACGTCCGGCTTGTCGCCGTTATCCTTTGCGCCGTTCGCCATGCTGTCGTTCCATTGTCCGTGCCGGCGGATCGCGACACGCGGGCCTATCTGCCAAATCCGGCCGTCCCCGCCAAGTGGACTGTCGAAAGCGGCCTGTCAGTGTGGCCTGTTACCGTAGCCCGCAATCCTGCTGCGCGCTCCCGTCGCCTTGGAAACGCTGCGATCTTTTGTGGTAGAGGTCGCGGATCGTCGAATCCTCACGCGAGCCCGCCAACCGGCTATGTCGAAACCCGTCGTTACCCGCTTCGCGCCATCGCCGACCGGTTTCCTGCATATCGGCGGGGCGCGCACCGCGCTCTTCAACTGGCTCTATGCGCGCGGCCGCGGCGGCAGGATGCTGCTGCGGATCGAGGACACTGATCGCGAGCGTTCGACGCAGGCAGCGATCGACGCCATCCTGGACGGGCTCAGATGGCTCGGCATCGACTGGGACGGCGACGTCGTCTTCCAGTTTCCGCGCGCCGCGCGCCACCGCGAGGCGGTGGAGGACTTGATCGCCCGCGGCAGGGCCTACCGCTGCTACGCCTCGCCGCAGGAGCTTGAGGAGATGCGCGAGAAGGCGCGCAGCGAAGGCCGCACGCGCCTGTACGACGGACGCTGGCGCGACCGCGATCCGGCTGACGCGCCGGCCGGCGTCAAGCCGGTCGTCCGCCTCAAGGCGCCGCTGACCGGGGAGACCGCGATCATGGACCAGGTCCAGGGCCGCGTGGTCTGGCAGAACGAGAACCTCGACGATTTCGTGCTGCTGCGGTCTGACGGCACCCCGACCTACATGCTCGCCGTGGTCGTGGACGATCACGACATGGACGTCACCCATATCATCCGCGGCGACGATCACCTCAACAATGCCGCCCGGCAAACCCAGATCTACGAGGCGCTTGGCTGGCCGGTGCCGACCATGGCCCATATCCCACTCATCCACGGCCCGGACGGCTCGAAACTCTCCAAGCGGCACGGCGCGCTGGGCGTCGATGCGTATCGCGGCATGGGCTATCTGCCGGCGGCGCTGCGCAACTATCTCGTCCGGCTCGGCTGGGCCCACGGCGATCAGGAAATCTTCTCGACCGAGGACATGGTACGCCTCTTCGACCTGCCGCAGGTCGGCCGCTCGCCCGCGCGTTTCGATTTCGCCAAGCTCGAGCATCTCAATGGCCACTATATCCGCAGCACCACGGACACGGACCTGCTGGTCGAGCTTGAGCGCGCCCTGCCGCACATCGCGGGCGGCGATTTGCTCGCGGCAAAAATGTCCGATCCCCTCCGGGCGAAAATCCTTGCCGCCATGCCTGCGCTCAAGGAGCGCGCCAAGACGCTGATCGATCTCCTCGACGGCACCCGCTTCCTGTGGTCGGACCGGCCGGTACCGCTCGACGAGAAGGCGGCTGCGCTCCTGACGGGCGAGGCGCGCAGGATCATCGCGCGGCTGATCGGGGCGCTCGAACGGGTCGAGCCGTGGACTGCCGCGGCCCTCGAGGTGAGCGTGCGCACATTTTCGGAGAGCGAGAACATCAAGCTCGGCTCGGTGGCGCAGCCGCTGCGCGCGGCATTGACCGGACGGACCACCTCGCCCGGCATTTTCGATGTGCTGGCGGTGCTCGGCAAGGACGAGAGCCTGGCGCGCCTGCACGACCGCGCAGCCGAGCCGGCATAAGTCTCCTTCGTTTCGCACGCAGGGCGGTGCGGCGAACGGAAGGCGCTCCTTTCGCCCTTGCGACATTTGCGTGCCGATCCCGCCGGCACCCGGAGCCCGCGGACCGCTTGCGACAATGTCTTGCGGTGCAAGATCGTATAAGGTACCCAACCAGAACACCCTCGGACCTCGTGAGCCTGCCGGGGCTCGCTGTCGGCCCACCAGCCGCCGTCTGAAGTCCGCGCGGAGCCTCCGGAATTGGGGATTTGAGCATGGACGCAAAGACGGGCACCAACGCCAAGGTCGGGAAACTCAGCGTCGGGGACAAGGCGTGGTCCTTTCCCGTTTACGAGGGCACCATCGGGCCCGATGTGGTCGACATTTCGAAGCTGTACGGATCGTCGGGCCTGTTCACCTACGATCCCGGCTTCACCTCGACTGCAAGCTGCGAATCCAAGATCACTTATATCGACGGCGACCAGGGTGTCCTGCTCTATCGCGGCTACCCGATCGAGCAACTGGCCGAGCACGGCGACTTTCTGGAGACCTGTTATCTCCTTCTTTACGGTGAATTGCCGACCGCGAGCCAGAAGGCGGACTTCGACAAGCGTGTGACCAACCACACGATGGTCCACGAGCAGATGAGCCGCTTCCTGCAGGGCTTCCGTCGCGACGCCCATCCGATGGCCGTCATGGTGGGCCTGGTCGGCGCGCTGTCGGCCTTCTATCACGACTCGACCGACATTTCCGACCCGCACCAGCGGCTCGTCGCCTCGATCCGCATGATCGCAAAAATGCCGACGCTGGCGGCAATGGCATACAAATATACGATCGGTCAGCCGTTCGTGTATCCGATGAATGCGCTCGATTACTCAAGCAACTTCCTGCGGATGTGCTTTGCCGTCCCCTGCGAGGAATACAAGGTCAATCCGGTGCTCGCGCGCGCGATGGACCGCATCTTCATCCTGCATGCCGACCACGAGCAGAATGCATCGACCTCGACCGTACGGCTCGCCGGCTCCTCGGGCGCCAATCCGTTCGCCTGCATCGCCGCCGGCATCGCCTGCCTGTGGGGACCGGCGCACGGCGGCGCCAACGAGGCCGCGCTCAAGATGCTCAACGAAATCGGCACCGTCGACCGCATTCCCGAATATATCCGCCGCGCCAAGGACAAGAACGATCCGTTCCGGCTGATGGGATTCGGCCATCGCGTCTACAAGAATTACGACCCGCGCGCGAAGATCATGCAGAAGACCTGCCACGAGGTGCTCGCCGAAGTCGGCCACAAGGACGATCCCCTGCTCGAAGTGGCGGTTGAACTTGAGCGGATCGCCCTGCACGACGACTATTTCGTCGAGAAGAAGCTTTATCCGAACATCGACTTCTATTCGGGCATCACGCTCAAGGCGATGGGTTTCCCGACCTCGATGTTCACGGTTCTGTTCGCGGTCGCGCGCACGGTCGGCTGGATCGCGCAATGGAAAGAGATGATCGAGGATCCGAACCAGAAGATCGGTCGTCCGCGACAGCTCTATACCGGGGCGGCCCGGCGCGACTATCAGCCGATTTCGACGCGCAAGGCGTGACGCCAGATCATGGCGTAAGGGCAAGTCACGCGACTGCCGGGGTAATGCAAGGGCTAAACGTAAAATGCCGGACGGGTTAGGACACGATCAGCTCAGCCGCTGACCGTGCTTCTGGCCTGCGGCTGCGCCGTCATAGGCCCAAGTCAGATAGCTTGCGCCCCAGGTAAAGCCGCCGCCGAACGCGGCCAGGATCAGGCGATCGCCGGTCTTCAGCTGGCGTTCGTAATCCCACAGGCAGAGCGGAATCGTGGCGGCGGTCGTGTTGCCGAACTTGTGGATCGTGACCATCACGCGGTCCATCGGCAGGCCCATCTTCTCCGCCGTCGCCTCGATGATGCGCCGGTTGGCCTGGTGCGGCACGAGCCACCGGATCATGTCCGCGCGCAGATTGTTGCGGACCATGATTTCGGAGGCAACCTCGGCCATTTTCGCGATCGCGAACTTATAGACCGCCGCGCCCTCCTGGTAGACATAGTGCATCCGCTTCGCCACGGTCTCGGCATTCGGTGGCAGGCGGCTGCCGCCGGCTTTCTGGTGCAGGTGGATCATGCCCGCACCGTCGGAGCGGATGACGGTGTCGAAAATGCCCTCGCCGTTGGGCGAGGGCTCGATCAGGACCGCGCCGGCCCCGTCGCCAAATATCACGCAGGTCGCCCGGTCCGTGTAGTCGATGATCGCCGACATCTTGTCGGCACCCACCACCACGACCTTGCGGCATTGCCCGGTCGCGACGAACTGCGAGGCAATGCTGACCGCGTAGATGAATCCGGAGCAGGCTGCCTGAATGTCGAAGCTGCCGATCGGTCCCAACCCGACCATGTCGGCGATGAGATTGGCGGTCGAGGGAAAGACGAAGTCCGGCGTCGTCGTCGCGCAGATGAGAAGATCGACCTCGGCCGGCGCGGTGCCGGTTTTCGTCAGCAGTCCGCGGACGGCTTCGGCGGCCATGTGCGAGGCGCCGAGCCCCTCGCCCTTGAGGATGCGGCGCTCCTTGATACCGGTGCGCTCGGTGATCCAGGTGTCGCTGGTATCCACCATCCGCGCCAGTTCGGCATTGGTCAGGACGTGGTCCGGAAGATATCCGTAAACGCCTGTGATTGCAGGTCTTTTTTCGGTATGGCCGTTGGCGCCCATAGGCCGGTCAAGCTCTTATTGCCGTTGCGGAAACAAAATTACGGTGTTCGCCCGGCGAATGCCAGTCCGGGCCGGTTCAATTTGTAACACGTCCTGCAACACCCGTTCCGGGCGTGCGGCCCCGTCGGGCTGTTTCAAGAACGATCTCGGCGGCGTGGTCGGCCGGTTCCGCCTTCCCGATCTGCATGATGGCGTCGAGCTTGCGGAAGGCGTCCAGTTGACGGCTGCGGGCCGGGCCGTCCGCAAACAGCGGCAGCAATGCCGCCGACAGCTTGTCCGGGGTGCAATCCTGCTGGATGAATTCCGGCACCACATTCTCGCCGAGCACGAGATTGGCCAGGATCGCGGACGGAACCCTGATCAGCCGCCGCGCGATCGCAGCCTCCAGCCGCGACACTTTGTATGCCGTCACCATCGGGACGCCGGCGATCGCGAGCTCGAGCGTGACGGTTCCCGATTTTGCGAGCGCCGCCCGCGCGGTGCGGAATGCCGCGCGTCGCTCTTCGCGCTTGACCGCGATACGCGGCCGCAACGGCCAGTGCGCGGTCGCGCGCAATACCGTGTCGGCAAGATGCGAGGTCGTGGGGATCACGATATCGAGTGGCCAGACAGTTTTGGCGATACGCTCGACGGTGCGTTCGAATGGCTCGATCAGACGTTTGATCTCGCCTTTACGGCTTCCCGGTAGCACGAGCAGGATCGGCGGCGCGCTCGCGCGCCGCGCCGCCTCCGTTGCATCGGGGCGCAATTCATCGACCTGCTCGACCAGCGGATGGCCGACATAGGTGCATGGTGGGCCGCCCAACCTGCGATGGACTTCCGGCTCGAACGGCAGCAGGCCGAGCACATGATCGATATAGCGGCGCATGGCGCGGGCGCGGCCCGGGCGCCAGGCCCATACGCTTGGCGAGACATAATCGACGATCGGGATCGACGGGTTCGCGCGCCGGACGCGGCGTGCGACGCGATGGGTGAAATCCGGGCTGTCGATGATGACCATCACGTCGGGACGTTCCGCGAGCGCAGCCCTGGCAGTCTGGCGGATGCGGCTGAGGATCAGCGGCAGGCGCGAGGGGATCGCCGCAAAGCCGACGATCGCAAGGTCATCAATGCGAAACAGCGACGGCAGGCCGGCCGCCGCCATCTCGAAGCCGCCGACCCCGCGAAACACAACGCCGTCCCCATGCCGGGCGCGCAAGGCATTCATCAGAGCCGCGCCCAGCCGGTCGCCGGATTCCTCGGTGGCGACGAGAAAGACCTTCATCACGGCTCCCCGTCCTTCATCCCGACGACAAACAAGTTCGCGCGATTGGCGGCCTCGACGATTGCGGCGGGCTCGGCAACGATAGTGCCGCCTGCAATCACGGCAAGGCCGGCAAGTCCCGCTTCGGCGACCCCGGTGACAGTCTTCGGTCCGATCGAGGGCAGATCGAAGCGTCGGTCCTGGTCGGGTTTCGGGGCCTTGACGAGCACACCGGTTCCCAGCGGTGAACGGATGCGTCCGGAGCGGCGCAGTTCGGCGACGCGCGCCAACATCTGGTCGGTGCCCTCGCTCGCTTCAATGGCCAGCACGTGATTGCCGGCGACGACGACCGCTTGTCCGATATCGAAGGGGCCCGTCGCCCGCAGCACCTCGAGGCCGCGTGCAATGTCGGACAGATCGGTCGCGCCGGGCACCGTGTTCGAAAGCGGCCCCTCGGGCATCAGGATTTCCGGCGCGACTTCATGTGCACCCAGCATCCGGAAGCCGAGATCCTCGAAGATTTTCGCAATGCCGGTCAGCAGATGATCGTCGCCGCCGTAGAATTGGCGCACAATCCGCGGGAACAGCCGCAAGGTCGTCCAGTCGAGGCGGATTTCGCGGATGGCCGGGCGGACGATCGTGCCGATGAAGATGACGTCGCGCAGGCGCTCCTTCCGCGCGATGCGGATGAAGCGGCCGAGCTGGCCGATGCGCGCCCAGTAATGCGGATAGCGCTTGACCGCTTCGGGGTCCGCCCATGGCTGCAGCGGAAACAAGACCACGCGCCGGCCCTGCTGGATCAGCGCGTCGGCGACCACAAAGGGGAAGCTGCCGCCGCCACAGATGATCGCGACGGCCTCGCCTGCATCCGCGGGCTCCGGCGCGGTCACGCGGTCTCGCCGGCCGACTCCGCAACCGTGGCGGCCGGGACGTTCTGCCAGGCCTTCATCAGCGGACGCGAGCCGGCGCTACGGATGAAGGCGATGATCTTGGCCACCGCCGGATCGGATCCGAATTCACGCGCCACCGCCTCGATCCGATCCTTGTGATGGCCAGGCGTCAGGAACAGGCTCCGGTAGGCCTGCCGCAGGCGCTGGATGTCGAAGCGCGAGAAGCCGCGCCGGCGCAACCCGATCACGTTGAGCCCGTCGAGCGCACCGCGCTGGCCGATCGCAAATCCGAACGGAATGACATCGGCGCCGATGCCGGTCATGCCGGCGATCATGGCGCACTCGCCAATACGCACGAACTGATGCACGGCGGAATGGCCGCCGAACACGACATTGTCCTCGACCACGACGTGGCCGCCGAGCACCGCATTGTTGGCCATGGTGACGTGGTTGCCGACCTTGCAGTCATGGCCGACATGGCTGCCGACCATGAACATGCATTTGTCGCCGACCTCGGTGACGCCGCGGTCGTCCTCGGTGCCGGTATTCATCGTCACGCTTTCGCGGATTTCGCAATCCGCACCGATGAGGAGGCGGGTAGGACCGCCGCGATATTTCATCGATTGCGGCGGCGTACCGAGCGAGCTGAAGGGATAGACGACCGTGCGCGCACCGATCGTCGTGTATCCGTCGACATGGACATGGGCGATCAGCCGGCAGCCGTCGGCGATCGTCACGTTGGGACCGACCACGCAATAAGGTCCGATGGTGACGTCCTTGCCGATTGACGCGCCGTTGGCGACACGCGCACTGGGGTCGATGATGGTCATCCTGGAATCATCCGTTCACAATCATGGCGCCGACTTCGGCCTCGGCAACAATATCGCCCTGCACGCGCGCTTCCCCGGTGTACCACCAGATGTTCCGCCGCCGCGCCTTCTTCGTCATATGATATTCGAGCGTGTCCCCCGGCCGAACCTGCTTACGGAATTTCGCCTTGTCGATGGTCATGAAGAACACCGATTTGGACGGCCCGCCGGTCGCGCCCGAGCATATGCACAGAACGCCGGCCGTCTGCGCCATTCCCTCGATCATCAGCACGCCGGGGAAAATCGGGTTGTCCGGGAAATGGCCAAGGAACTGCGGTTCGTTGGCGGTAACGTTCTTGACGCCGATCCCAAATTCGTCGCTCCGCATGCTGTGTACGCGGTCGATCATCAGGAAAGGAAAGCGATGCGGCAGGACTTCCAGGATTTTGATGATGTCGGCCGCTTCGACCACGCTCGGGGCTTCATTCATCGGGGCGCTCATTCGTCGGTTTCTTTGCCGGCATTCACATGATCCCTGCGCCGGCCCAGACGCTCCAGCGCGAAGATTTCCCGCATCCAGATTTTCGCCGGCTTGGCCGGCGAACCGCCCCAGCGCGCGCCGCGCGGAATGTTGTTATTGACGTTGCTGCCCGCGGCCACCTGCGCGCCCTCGGCAATCACGACGTGATTGTTGATCGCAATCTTGCCGCCGAGGGCGACAAAATCCTCGAGCGTCACGCTACCGGCAATCGCGCAATGCGCTACGATCACGCAATGACGGCCGATCGCGACGTTGTGCCCGATCTGCACGAGATTGTCGATCTTGGTGCCCTCGCCGATCACGGTGTCGCGGATGGCGCCGCGGTCGATCGTGGTACCGGCGCCGATCTCGACGTCATCCTGGATGATCACGCGACCGATTTGCGGCACCTTGCCGTGCCCGGTCGGGCTCATCACAAACCCGAAGCCGTCCTGGCCAATACTGCAGCCGGGATGGACGGTCACCCGGTCCCCGATGATGGCGTGGGTCATGGAGACGTTCGCGCCGATCGAACAGCCGCGGCCGATCTTGACGTGCGGACCGATCACCGCCCCCGCCCCGATCACGCTGCCGGTGCCGATCTCCGCATGCGGGCCGATCACCGCCCCCGGATCGATCACGACGCCCGGTTCGATGCGGGCGGCCGGGTGCACGAAGGAGCCCGGTGCGATGCCTTCGGCGGCGAACATGGAGGCTGGACGAAGGGCCTCGGGAAACAGTTCGCGTGCGATGGCGACGAAAGCGCGATAGGGGTGCGGCGTGACCAGCAGCGCCAGGTACGCGGGCGCGCGGGCGGCGAAGCGTTCTGAAATCAGGCAAAGCCCGGCACGGGTCGTGGCGAGCTGCTCGACATAGGCGGGATTGTCCAGGAAGCACAGGTCGTAGGGACCCGCCCGATCGAGCGCGGCGATGCCGCCGAGCGGCCGGTCTGGCTCGAACGCGCCACGCGGGGTACCGCCGGTGCGGGCGGCGATGGCGCCGGCGGTCAGGCCAGTCGCGGGTTTGAAGAAGATCGGCTCGCTCATACGATCAGTATAGCGGCCTGCGACCGCGTCGCGATCAGAATCGGGTACCGCCGCCGAACCGGAATTCCTGCACCCGGTCGTAGCCTTCCTTGGTCAGCGGGATCGCATAATCGAACCGCAACGGGCCGAACGGCGAGTCCCAGATCAGGCCGACGCCGACCGAGGAGCGGACCTTGTTGGTATCGGCGAGCAGGATGGTTTCCGTGCTGCTGGGGTTCGAAACCGGCCCCTTGTAATCCCACAGCGAGCCTGCATCGGCGTAGACCGCGCCGCGCATGCCGACGTCTTTCGGGATGAAATAGAGCGGCACCTGGAATTCGACGCTCGCGCCCCAATACATCGTGCCGCCGAGCGCGTCCTGCGTCGTGCCGGAGGTCAGGTCGCGCGGACCGAGGCCGGCCGAGGCAAAGCCGCGCACAAGATTCGGCCCCATCTTGAAGTGATCGAGCATGCGCACTTCCTTGCCGCCCCAGCCCGCAATGTGGCCGCCCTGCAGGCGGAACACCGTGACGATGTCTGGGATCATTTCGGTGTAGAAGCGCGCATCGACCGTGCTGCGGACGTAGTTCACGTCGCCGCCGATGCCGGCTAGATCCTGCTTGGTATCGATCATGATACCGCGGGTCGGGTTCTTGTTGTTGTCGAGCGTGTTGTAGACGAGCGTGTAGCCGACGAGCGAAGTCAGGACCGGGCCCTGCGCCAGTTCGAGGCGCACCGGCAGCGAGGCCTCGCCGTCCGAATAGCAACCCTGTGCCGGCGTGTAGGTCGTCGAGCAGTTGTTGTACTGGCTCGGCAGCGTGATTTCCTGCTGATAGGCCTGGTAGCGCAACTGGATTGCGAGATCCTCGCGCAGCGTGAAGCCGAGCCGCGTGCCGCCGCCGTAGGTCTTGGTAGCATAGGATTGATAGTTGCTCGCCTCGCGCTCCTTGGCGAAGACGTCAAGCCCGAGCGCGACGCGATAGCCCATCAGGTAGGGTTCGACGAAGCTGAGTTCGACACCGCGCGCCTTTTCGCCGTACTGGACGGCGGCGCGGGCGAACTGGCCGCGGCCGAGCAGGTTGCGCTCGCCGATGGAGGCTTCGGCCATGAAGCCGTCGGCGGTCGAATAGCCGCCGCCGATCGAGAATTCGCCGGTAGAGGTTTCCTCGACCTCGACATTGAGCACCACGCGGTCGGGCGCGGAGCCCGGCTCATTGGTGATTTTGACGGACTTGAAGAAGTTCAGATTCTTCAGGCGCCGTTCGGCGCGGTCGACCAGCGCGCGGTTATAGGCGTCACCCTCAGCAATATCGAATTCGCGGCGGATCACGTAGTCGCGCGTGCGGGTATTGCCGCGAATCTGGATGCGCTCGATATAGGCGCGCGCGCCCTCTTCCACCACGAACGCGATATTGACGCGCTGGCCTTCAAAATCGCGGTCACCACGCGGCCGCACCGACGCGAACGGATAGCCGTATTTGGCGATCGCGATCGACATCTCCTCGACGCTCTTCTCGACCGCCTCGGCATTATAGAAGTCCCCGGCCTTCACGCGCAGTGCGCTGCGCAGCACCTCGGGGTCGACCGCGCGCACGTTCGACTGGATGTCGACGGCACCGAAGCGGTAGCGCGCACCCTCATCGATCGTGAACGTGACGATAAAACCCTTCTCCGACGGATCGTATTCGGAGGCGGCCGACACGATCTGCACATCGGCAAAGCCGTGCTTGAGATAGAAGCGACGCAGCAGATCGCGATCGGCCTCGATGCGGTCGGGGTCGTAGATGTCGCTGTTCTTGAGGAAACTCAGGATGTTGGTTTCGCTCGTCTTGATGGCGTCCTTCAGACGCTGGTCGGCATAGGACTTGTTGCCGACGAAACGGATCTTCTTGACGCCGGTCTTCTGGCCTTCAACGATTTCAAAGACGAGGTCGACGCGGTTGTTCGGAAGCTCGATGATCTTCGGCGTCACCGAAATGTCGAAGCGGCCCGCGCGGCGATAGATTTCAACGATGCGCTGCACGTCGGACTGCACGATCGGACGCGAAAAGGTGCCGCGCGCGCGCGACTGGACCTCGAGCGTCAATTGCTCGTCCTTGACGCGCTTGTTGCCCTCGAAGGCGATGCGATTGATGACCGGATTTTCGATGACCGTGACGATGAGCCGCCCGCCGGCCTGACGGATACGCACGTCCTGGAACAGTCCGGTCGCGTAGAGACCCTTCAGGCCCTGGTCGATCGTGGCGGCATCGAAACGGCCGCCGGGGCCCGGCCGGAAATAGGAGCGGATCGTGTCGACTTCGACACGGCGATTGCCTTCGACCACGACATTTGCGGACTGGGCATAGGCATAGGTTGGCGCCACAACGCTGGACGCAACACCGAAAACGGCTCCCCCGAGGAGAAAGGCGCCAACGCCAAGCCCTCGTACTAACCGCGCACCAATTCCCATGCGCACGCGCCCTTTATCCTGCCCTCAGGCCACCCTGCGTGATCTTAAGACCTTGTTAAGACTCGCTTCTTCTACAGGATTTGCTTCCTCATGCAAACCCATTGATCGTCTAGTTCGCCTTTACCCTCAATACGTTGCTGCCATGCCACAAAATCTGGGGCATTACGAGCCGACGGTCCGTAGGAAGTGCATTATGTCGTTGCGAGTTGCAAAGATCATTAACGCCAGAATAAGGAAAACACCGACCCGGAACCCCATTTCCTGTGCATAATCAGACAGGGGCCGGCCGCGAAGAGCCTCCACCAGATAGAACAAAAGGTGACCGCCATCGAGCATCGGGATCGGAAACAGGTTGAGCAGTCCGATCGACACGGAAAGAACCGCCGCAAGATGGAAGACGGCGCTTAAACTGATGGTTGCAACCTGCCCGGACACCTGCGCGATGCGCAGCGGACCGCCGAGCTGCTCGGCGGATTCCCGGCCGACCACGATCCGCCCGAGATAGGTCAGCGTCTGCTTGGCCACAAACCACGTCTCGCCGACACCCATGCTCACCGCAGTAAACGGATCGACCTTCTTGAACTTTGCCTCGCCCGGGGCGAGCGACCGCCGCACGCCGAGAATGCCGAGCTTGTGGACGTTGCCGAATGCGTCCTTTTCCTCGCGCAGTTCCGGGCGGGCGGTAATCTCGATCTGCGTCCCGTTGCGCTCGATCCCGAAGCGCAGCTCCTCGCCAGCATTCGTCGATACCGTGCGCTGCATGTCGGAAAAATTTTCAATCGCGCTGCCGTTGATCGTGACGACGGTGTCGCCGGCGCGGAATCCGGCGCGTTCGGCGACGCTGCCGGGCAGCACCTCGTCGATCCGCGCGGTCGTATCGCTTTTCCCGACCAGCATGAAAATGGCGGCGAAGATCACGATCGCCAGGATGAAATTCGCGATCGGCCCGGCCGCCACGATCGCGGCGCGGTTGCGGACCGGCTGGTCGAAAAAGCTGACCCTGCGTTCGGCGGCCGACATGCGGGCCAGGGCCTCCTGGTCGGGCACGCTTGCGGCATTGTCGTCGCCGAAGAACTTCACATAGCCGCCAAGCGGTATGGCGGACACTTTCCAGCGCGTACCGTGCCGGTCGGTGAAGCCGAACAATTCAGGTCCGAACCCGACCGAGAAGACGAGCACCCGCACCCCGCACCAGCGTGCGACCATGAAATGCCCGAGCTCGTGGAAAAACACGACGATCGTCAGAACGAACAGGAACGGCAGCAGCGCGCCGGTAAATCCTCCGCCCCACAGATTCAGCGGGCCCAGAAAATCAAACATGACAGCAGCTTCCCCAGTTCTTCTTGAGGCCGACTAGCGATCCTTGGCGGCGACTTCCGGCAGGAGCGCGGTGGCAAGCGAGCGGGCGGTCTGGTCCACGACAAGCGCCTCGTCGATTGTGGCGGGTTCCCCGAGAACGCCATCGCGCGCGGCGGCGTCAAGGGTGCGCTCCACCAACGCGGCAATGGCGGCGAAACCGAGGCGCGCGTCGAGAAACGCGCGCACGGCGATCTCGTTGGCGGCGTTGAGCACGGTCGGGGCTGCGCCGCCAGTTTCCAGCGCGCTGCGCGCCAGCGCCAGCGCGGGAAAACGCCTGGTATCGGGCTGTTCGAAATCGAGACGTGCGACTTTGGTCCAATCGAGCCGGGCCGCAGAGGATGCAAGCCGATCGGGCCAGGCAAGGCAATGGGCGATCGGCACGCGCATGTCGGGCGGGCCGAGCTGCGCGACGGTCGAACCGTCGCTGAATTCCACCAGCCCGTGCACGATCGATTGCGGGTGGACGAGAACATCAATGCGCTCGGACGGCATGCCAAACAGATGGTGCGCTTCGATCAGCTCCAGCCCCTTGTTCATCAGCGTGGCGGAATCGATCGTCACCTTCGCGCCCATCGACCAGTTCGGGTGCCGCAGCGCCTGTTCCTTCGTCGCCGCGCGGATCGCCTCGACCGGCCAGGTTCGGAACGGGCCGCCGGACGCTGTCAACACGATGCGCGCGACGTCGTCGCGGTGCCCGGCGCCAAGCGCCTGGAAGATGGCGTTGTGTTCGGAATCCACTGGCAAGAGGGTCGCGTCGCGGACGGCGGCCTCGCGCATGAAGACCGCGCCGGCGCACACCAGACATTCCTTGTTCGCCAGCGCGAGCATGGGTCCGCGTCTGAGCGCGGCGAGCGTCGGCTTGAGTCCGGTCGCGCCGCTGATCGCAGCCATCACCCAGTCGGCCGGTCGCTCAGCCGCCTCCACGAGCGCATCGGGTCCCGCCGTGGCCTCGATCGAGGTTCCGGCGAGTGCGGATTTCAGTTCGCCGTAGGCAGCGGGATCGGCAATGGCCGCCATGCGCGCACCGAGCAGACGGGCGCATTGCGCAAGCGCTTGCGCGTTGCTGTTGGCGGTGACGGCTTCGACCCGGTAGCGATGCGGTTCGCGCCGGATCAGGTCGATCGTGCTGGTGCCGATCGAGCCGGTGGCGCCAAGGATGGTAACCGAGCGTACGGGTGCGAGATCGGCCCGGCCCGCCCGCTCCTGCAGTACGCTCCGCGTCATGCAATCACCACGCGATGAGACCGGCGGCTGGCGACTGTCCGCCCGAGCGCAGCAGGCCGATGACAACGGCGGCTGTGACCGCGGTGACGAACCCGTCAATGCGGTCCATGACGCCGCCATGCCCGGGTATGAGCGCGCTCGAATCCTTGGCGTTGAACTGACGTTTCAGGTGCGATTCAAAAAGGTCGCCGGCCTGCGAAACGGCCGACAATACGAACGCAATCGCCGCGATCTTGCCGGCCGCCGCGACATTATCGGGCCAGAGCACGGCGAGGCCGGCCAGCACCGCCGCAAGACTGCCGCCGATGGCGCCCGACCAGGTCTTGTTGGGGCTGATGGCGGGCGCGAGCTTAGGGCCGCCGAGCGCGCGGCCGACGAAATAGGCCAGGATGTCGGTCGCCCACACGACGGCGAACACGAACAGGATCGCCCTCATCCCGATCTGGTCGTTATCGCGCAGCAGCGGCGGCGCAAGCAGCAGCGCGCCGGCATAAGCGAGGCCGGCGGCGGTCCAGACCGGCTTGCGCGCGGCGATGATGCCCGCGGCGACCGCGCCAAGCACGAGGATCAGCAAGGCAAAACCGCTGTGCTCGACGATCGCAAGGACCGCGCCGATCGCAAGCGCGCCAAGCCCGGTGACAAGCAATCCGTAATGGTCGGCCGGCTCGATCAGCCGCAGCCATTCCCACCAGACGAGCAGCGAGACAGCAGTCCAGAACAACGCAAACGCGCCGCCGCCGAGATAGGTGGTGCCGAGTGCGACCGCCGCAAGCACGATTCCCGAAACGATGCGCAGGACGAGATTGTGTGCGGCTCCCAGGCTTGTCGCCATATCTGGCCCTGTCGCCGGGTTGCCTCCTGCCATCGGTCAGGACCCTACTTTGGCAGTAAGGCCGCCGAACCGACGCTCGCGGCGCCCGAAATCGGCGATCGCGGATTCGAGCGCATTGCGATCGAAGTCGGGCCAGAAAGTCGGAACGAAAATCAGCTCGCTATAGGCGGACTGCCAGAGCAGAAAATTCGAAAGCCGCGACTCCCCGCTGGTGCGGATGATCAGATCCGGGTCGGGAATGTCGGGCGCATCGAGATGGCGCGCCAGGGCGTCGGCGTTGATCGATTGCGGATCGAGGCTGCCGGCGGCCACGAGTTCGGCCATGCGGCGCGCTGCGCGTGCAATCTCCTGCCGGGCGCCGTAATTGAATGCAACCACGAGCGTGAGCCCGGTATTCGCCCGCGTCAGTTCCTCGGCCTCTTCAAGCAATCGCCGCACGTCGTCGTCGAGGCCTTCCCGTTCCCCGATCACGCGCACGCGCACGCCGCTCCGATGCAATTCGGCCAGATCGTTGCGGATGAAGCGGCGCAGCAATCCCATCAGGTCGCGGACCTCGCTGGCGGGCCGCGACCAGTTCTCGGTGCTGAAGGAGAAGATCGTCAGGAAGCCGATGCCGAGCTCGCCGGCCGCGCGCACCGTGCGCCGCAACGCCTCGACGCCGCGGCGATGGCCCTCGCTGCGCGGCAAGCCGCGCGCCGCGGCCCACCGGCCGTTGCCGTCCATGATGACGGCGACGTGGCGGGGGACTTCGAGCCCTCCAATCGCGTTCGTGACGACGTCCGGTTTTGACATCCCAATCGTCTGCGTCGTTCTGTCCTCAAACGGTGAGGATTTCCTTTTCCTTGGTCGCGAGAAACTGATCGACCTCGTGGATCATCTGGTCGGTCGTCTTCTGGATTTCGGCTGAAATCCGCTCGTGGTCGTCCTGGCTGATCTTGTGGTCCTTCTCGAGCTTCTTGACGACGTCGAGACCATCGCGGCGGACATGGCGCACGGCGACACGCGCGGCTTCGGCGTACTTGTGCGCGACCTTGACGAGCTCCTTGCGGCGCTCCTCGTTCAGTTCGGGGATACGCAGACGGATGGTCTGGCCCTCGGTTTGCGGATTGAGGCCGAGATTGGCGTTGGTGATCGCCTTTTCCGTGGCATGCACGAGCGACTTGTCCCACACCGAGACGGTGATCATGCGCGGCTCGGGCACGCTGACGGTCGCCACCTGGTTGAGCGGCATGTGGCTGCCATAGGCCTCGACCTGCACCGGATCGAGCAGATGGGCGGACGCGCGGCCGGTGCGCAAACCCGCAAGCTCGGTCTTGAGGACCTGCAGGGCGCCCTGCATCCGCCGCTTGATTTCGTTGATGTCGTGCGTGGTCGCGGTCATTGGCTTCTCTCAAGTTCCTGTCGCGGCCGCGCAGGCGTCCGCAGAAGTCTCCAGGGCGCGTCGTCCGCACCGCCGCCGGCGCGTCAATCGCTGACGAACGTCGCCCGGCCCTCTCCCCGCAGGACCGCCGTGATGGCGTTCGCACCGGCAATCGAGAAGACGATGATAGGCATACGGTTCTCGCGGGCAAGCGCGAACGCGGTGCCATCCATCACCTTGAGGTCCTTCTCGATTGCCTCGCGGTGGGTCAGCTGGTCGTAGCGGCGGGCCGCCGGATCGCGCCTGGGGTCGGCGCTGTAGACGCCGTCGACATTGGTCGCCTTGAGGACGGCGTCGCAGCCAAGCTCGGCGGCGCGCAGGACGGCGGTCGTGTCGGTCGTGAAATAGGGATTGCCGGTACCGCCGGCCAGGACCACGATGCGGCCCAGTTCGAGGTGCTTGCGGGCGCGCTGGATCGAATAGGGTTCGCACACCTGCGGCATGACGATGGCCGAGAGCGTACGGGCCGGCGCGCCCGCCCGCGCGATCGCGGTCTCGAGCGCAAGGCCGTTCATGACGGTCGCCAGCATGCCCATCATGTCCCCGGTTTCGCGCGACACTCCGCGCGCGGAAACCTCGACGCCGCGGAAAATATTGCCGCCGCCAACGACGACCGCGACGGCGCAGCCGAGCGCCTGCGCGCACACGAGATCTGCGGCAAAGCGGTCGATGGTCGGCTGGTCGATGCCGGAGCCGGCGGCGCCCGCGAGCGCCTCGCCGGACAGTTTCACCATAACGCGGCGATGAATGGGCGCGGACGTCACGTTTCGGCCTCCCCGCCGGTTTTGGGCCTGCTAGGATTTCGCCGCGGCAGCGACCTCGGCGGCGAAATCGCTCTCCTGCTTCTCGATGCCCTCGCCGAGCGCAAAGCGTACAAAGCCCGCGATCTTCACCGGCGCCCCGACCTTGCCTTCCGCGGCCTTGAGCGCCTGCGCGACGGACTTGTCGGGCTCATGGATATAAGCCTGCTCGAGCAGACAGACCTCCTTGTAGAAGGTCTTCAGGCCGGACTCGACGATCTTCTCGATGACATTCTCCGGCTTGCCCTGCTGGCGATACTTGTCGGCAAGGACGTCCTTCTCGCGCCGCACCACCATTGGATCGAGGCCGGCGGCTTCGACCGCCTGCGGATTGGCGGCGGCGACATGCATGGCGAGGAGCCGTCCGAGCGCGGTCAGCTCAGCGGCATTGCCCGTGGATTCGAGCGCGACCAGCACGCCGATCTTGCCGAGGCCGTCGGACACCGAATTGTGCACGTAGCTGCCGATCGCCCCTTTGGCGACCGAGACGCCGGCGGCGCGACGCAGCGTCATGTTTTCGCCGATCGTTGCGATCGAGGCCGAGAGGGCCTCGGCCACGGTCATGCTGCCGGCCTTGGCGGCGTTGATCTTGTCGATCTCGGTGCCCGCGCTCAGCGCGACGTCCGCGATCAACTTCACCAGACCCTGGAACTGCTCGTTGCGTGCCACGAAGTCGGTTTCGGCATTGACCTCCACGACGGCACCCTTGGTGCCGGCAATGGCGATGCCGATCAGTCCCTCGGCGGCGACGCGGCCGGCCTTCTTGGCGGCCTTGGCGAGGCCTTTCTTGCGCAGCCAGTCGACCGCGGCCTCCATGTCGCCCTTGGTCTCGTTGAGCGCGGCCTTGCAGTCCATCATGCCTGCGCCGGTCTTCTCGCGCAGTTCCTTGACCATCGCGGCGGTGATTTCAGCCATGATCCGATCCAAATCCCGATAAATTGACAAGAACGCACGGCCTGTGCGGCCGCGCGCGCCTCATTACTCCGCTTCCGCGGTGAAGCCCTTGGCCTGGGCGATCCAGCCCTCGACACGGCCCGGCAGACCGACCTCTTCGCCGATCTTGTGGGCGGCGGCCGGCTTGAGGTCGGCGATCTGCCAGTAATGGAAGATGCCGAGATCGTTGAGCTTCTTTTCGATCGCCGGAGACACGCCGGCGAGCTTCTTGAGATCGTCGGCAACGCCACGCGGTCCCGGCAAAGCCTCGAACTCGTCGTCGACCTTCGGCAGCTCTTCGAGGATCGGGGCGGTCTGCGCGCCGGCGTCGAAGCCACGCTCGCCCTGTGAGCGCGAAATGCCGTCGATGGCGGCCTTGGCGATGAGATCGCAATAGAGCGAAATCGCGCGCGAGGCGTCGTCATTGCCCGGAACGGGGAAATTGATTCCGTCCGGATCGCAATTGGTATCGACCACGGCGGCGACCGGGATATTTAGGCGCTGCGCTTCCTTGATCGCGATATCTTCCTTGTTGGTGTCGATCACGAACAGCAGGTCCGGCAGGCCGCCCATGTCCTTGATGCCGCCGAGCGAGCGATCGAGCTTGTCGCGTTCGCGCTGCAGGTCGAGACGCTCTTTCTTGGTGTAGCCGCCGATCTCGTTCGACGAGAGCATTTCCTCGAGCTTGCGCAGGCGCTGGATCGAGCCGGAAATGGTCTTCCAGTTGGTCAGCGTGCCGCCGAGCCAGCGCGAATTGACGTAATACTGCGCGCAGCGCTTAGCGGCGTCGGCCACAGGGTCCTGCGCCTGCCGCTTGGTGCCTACGAACAGGATGCGGCCGCCCTTGGAGACGGTGTCGGAAATCGCCTGCAGCGCGCGGTGCAGCATCGGCACGCTCTGCGCGAGGTCGATGATGTGGATGTTGTTGCGGGTGCCGAAGATGTAATTGCCCATCTTCGGGTTCCAGCGGTGGGCCTGATGGCCGAAATGCACGCCAGCTTCCAAAAGCTGACGCATCGAAAAGTCAGGAAGCGCCATTCGTCTTCTCCGGTTGAGCCGCCGCGGACCTGTGGACCTTCCGGACTGGAAGGCCACCGGACGGCTTCATCGGCCCATTGTCGGGGCCGAAAGCCACAGTCCGCGTGTGAGATTGAGCGGCTGTATAGCCGTGCGGGCCGGCCGAGGCAAGGAAAAGGGTTTTCCCGGCCAGTCAGGGTCCCGCAGCCCCAAAACGCCGACGCCGCAAGACCCGAATCGACCCCCAGGAAGCTCGTCGGTTAGCCGGCCTCCGCGCGGGGCGGTTCGGAGTGTTTCGGGGCGGCCGGCTTGCCCTGATCCGTCCCCTGGCTGCTCCGCAGCAGGCTGCCGGCAATGTCGTTGAGCGAAGGCCGCGGCAGGGCCGCGAACGGCAGTGGGCGGGTGATGTCCAGTGCCGCGAGGCCAAGCCGCGCCGTCAAAAGACCGTTCAGGACGCCCTCGCCCAGCCGCGCCGAGAGCTTGGCCGCGAGGCCGTGCCCGATGACCTGCTGGATCAGGCTGTCGGTCATCGCCATGCCGCCGGTGACCGCCAGATGCGAAACCATGTGCCGGAAGAGCCGGATCATGCCAAGCGCTCCCGGCCGCGAGCCGTAAAGGTTCGCAAGCCTGCGCATCAGTGAGACGGCATTGATCAGGACGAACACCATGTCGATGGCCGCACGCGGGCTCACCGCGGTGACGATCGAGACCCGGCGCGCGGCGGTGCCGATTATCCGGCGGGCCTCGGCGTCGAGCGGCTCCATCAGTTCGCGTTCGGCAAGCTGGACGAGGTCGCGCCCGTCGATGATGTCGGAGCGCAGGTCCTCCAGATGGCGCCGCCCGCGCGCAAGCCGCGGGATGCGGCGGGTCTGCGACAACAATGCGGCGACAACCGCCTGCCCCTCCTTGCGGTCGTCGGAGGCAATCGCGGCCGCCGCGCGTGTGCGGATCGCATCGACCGATGCCAGCCGCGCAAGGCCGACCGCTTCACGAATGAGGATGACGGTCAGGGCGACGCCGGCGGTGACGGTGAGCGCGACGCCGACCCAGCCGGCCGGCTGCGCATAACTGAACAAATCCGAGATCAGGCGCACGATCGCAAGCGCAAGCCCGAGCAGAACGAGGCCGGAGACCGACGTCCAGAACAGCCCGCCCCAGCGCAGCCGGCGGCGCGGCGCGGGTTCGGGGAGCACCAGAGCGGTGCCGGCGGTGTCCTCGCCGGCGAGCGCAAGCGGCGGCAATTCGGCGCGTTCGAGCCGCACGCGCGGATCGCTGGGCGAAAAGGTTGCAGGGTCGCGGCCCCTGTCCGACGCGATCATTGCAAGCGGTCCCCGATAATGAATTGCAGCGCGCGATCGAAGCGAATATGCGGCAAGGCCGCGCCCCCGGCATCGGTCTTCTCGAGCGCCGGAGGCCGGAAGCGAAGAAAACGCAGAGCCGCGTCCGTATTTCCAGCAGCAGCCCGGTTCTCGAAGATGGCACCGGGATCTGTCGGCAGATCGCCCGGAAAGACGACGACGTCGGTCTCCCCGTCGAACACCCGGCCGCCCGATGTCTCCCCGGCCGCCGCCCGTCCGAGGATCGACGGCAAGGATTCGACGCCCTGTCCGACCATGGCTTCCTGGGTTGCACGCACGGCGGCAAGCGCGATCACGTCGATCTGCGCCCCGGAAAACTTCGCGCGCTCGGTCGCGCCCTGCACCATCGTCTGCAGGATCGCCTCCAGCCGGTCATGATTGGAATGATGCAGGTGATCGGCCTTCGTGGCGGCGAACAGCACCCGGTCGGCACGCGGGCGAAACAGCGTGCTCAGCAAGGTGCGGCGGCCAATCTGGAAGCAGTCGAGGATATCGGTGAGCGCGGCCTGCAGGTCGCGCACCGCGTGATGGCCGGCATTGAATGCGGCGAGCGCATCGACAAGCACAATCTGGCGGTCGAGCCGCTGGAAATGTTCGACGAAGAACGGCTTCACCACATAGTCCTTATAGGCCTCGTAGCGCCGCGCCATCATCGCCCAGTGCGAATCCGGCGGGCGGACTGCGTCCTCCGGCAATTCGAGCGGCGCGAACGTGAGCGCGGGCGAGCCTTCGAGGTCGCCCGGCATCAGGAAGCGCCCCGGCGGCAGCACGCTCATGGCGAAGCGATCGTCGCGGCAGGCGCGCAGATATTCGGTGAACAGTTTCGCCGAGGCGATGGCGCGGTTTTCGTCCGTCGGCGCCATCGGATCGGTCGCGGCGAGGTCCCGGTGCCAGTTGGCGGCGAGCGCCGCGCGCGGCGTCTCGCGCGAGCGCTGCACGCTTTCCGCCGACCAGCGCTCGTAGGACATGCCGAGCAGCGGCAGGTCGAGCAGCCACTCGCCGGGATAATCGACGATGTCGAGCGTCAGCGTCCGCTCGGCGCCGCTTCCGGACTGATAATCGATGATGACGCGCAGTTCGCTGATCTGGCGCGTGGAGTCGGGCCAGCGCCGTTCGTCGACCAGGGCCCGGATGTGATTTTCATAATCGAAGCGCGGTACGTTGTCGTCGGGCTGCGGCGCCAGCCGCACATTGGCGATGCGACCATCAGCATAGGCGCCAAACAGCGGAAAGCGCCCGCCGCGCAGAAGACCGTGCACCAGCGCGGTGATGAATACGGTCTTTCCGGCGCGCGAAAGGCCGGTAATGCCGAGCCGGACGGTCGGCTGGAGGAGATGCTGGCCGTACTCGACGAGCGCGCGCGCCGCCAGCGCCGCCTGATCGGCAAGACGCGCGATTGTCGTGGTCACGGGCGGCAAGGGTTGGCGACCTGTGTCATGGCTCTGAATTAGTCATCGCGTCCCGCAGTACAAGTGCGGCGTTACAGAGCCTCCACCGACACCACGCCCGGGACCGCCTTGATCGCGCCGGCAAGCTGCGGCGACACGCGGAAGCGACCGGGCAGCTTCACTTCCACCTCCGCGCCGCCCTCCATCAGCAGGATCATGCTGACGTCGCCGTCGCCGCGCGCCTCGAGGCGGCGCGAAATGGCGTCGAGCGGCGCCGGATCGCGCACGAAAATACGCAGGCTTTTCTGAATTTTCTCGGCCACTTTTTCCAGCGGCTCGGCGGTCTGGATGCGTGCGCGCACCTCGTCGCCCTGTGCCTCGGCGGACAGGAACAGAAGCACTGCCGAGCCCGGCTCAAGGATGTCGCGGTATTGCTGCAGCCCCTCCGAGAAAATCACCGCCTCGTACTGGCCGGACGGGTCGGACAGGCCGATGATGCCCATCTTGCTGCCGGATTTGGTGCGCCGTTCGGTGCGCGAGACGACGGTCGCGGCGGTGCGGCCGGCACTCGCGCCGTTCTTGACCGAGCGCGCAAACTCCGCCCAGGTCTGCACCTGCATACGCGCGAGCGCGCCCGCATAGTCGTCGAGCGGATGTCCGCTGAGGAAAAAGCCGACGGAATCGTATTCGCGCTGCAGCCGTTCGCCCGGCAGCCATGGCTCGACCGATGGCAGGCGCAACGGCTCGGCGCCGCCGGGGCCGCCGAACAATTCGTTCTGGCCGAGCGTCGCCGTTTCGTGCGCGCGCTGCGCCGCCGACAGCACGGTCTCGACGGCGGCGAAGGCGCACGCGCGGTTCGGCTCCAGCGCATCGAAGGCGCCGGCCGCGGCGAGGCTTTCCAGCACACGCTTGTTGACCGCGCGCGGATTGATGCGGCTTGCAAAGTCGGACAGGTCGCGGAACGGCCGTTCGCCACGGGCGGCGACGATCGCTTCCACCGCCTGCGCGCCCACGCCCTTGAGCGCGGCCAGCGCATAATGGATGGTGTTGCCGGTGCAGTCGAAGGTCACACCCGACCGGTTGATCGAAGGCGCCTCGACCTTGATGCCGAGCCGTTCAGCTTCGGCACGGAACTCGGCGAGCTTGTCGGTATTGCCCATGTCGAGCGTCATCGAGGCGGCAAGGAATTCGACCGGATAATTCGCCTTCATATAGGCGGTCTGATAGGCGACGAGCGCGTACGCGGCCGCGTGGCTCTTGTTGAAGCCGTACTCGGCAAAGCGTTCGAGCAGATCGAAGATCGCATCGGCCTGCTCGCGCCCAATCCCGTTCTTTATCGCGCCCTCGACGAACACCGTGCGCTGTTCCTGCATCTCCTTGCGGATCTTCTTGCCCATAGCGCGGCGCAGGAGGTCGGCTTGCCCGAGCGTGTAGCCGGCGAGCAATTGCGCCGCCTGCATCACCTGTTCCTGATAGACGATGACACCGAACGTCTCTTTCAGGATCGGCTCGAGCTTCGGATGGATATAATCCGGCTTTTCCTGGCCGTGCTTGCGCAGGCAATAAGTCGGGATGTTGGCCATCGGCCCCGGCCGGTAGAGCGCGACGAGCGCGATGATGTCCTCGAAGCGGTCCGGGCGCATGTCGAGCAGCGCGCGCCGCATGCCCGCACTTTCCAGTTGGAAGATGCCCACCGCTTCGGCGCGGGCCAGAAGGTCATAGGTCCTGGCGTCGTCGAGCGGGATCGCCGCCAGATCGAGATCGACGTCGCGCCTGCGTACGAGATCGGCTGCGCGCCGCAGCACGGTGAGCGTCTTCAGGCCGAGGAAGTCGAACTTCACAAGGCCCGCCTGCTCGACCCATTTCATGTTGAACTGAGTGACGGGCATGTCCGATTTCGGATCGCGGTAGAGCGGTACGAGCTCCGAGAGCGGGCGGTCACCGATCACGAGGCCGGCGGCATGCGTTGAGGCATGGCGCGTCAGCCCTTCGAGCTTCTGGGCGATGTCGAAGGCGCGCCGTACCACGGGGTCGGCGTCGCGCGCGGCCTGCAATTGCGGCTCGCCCTCGATTGCGCGCGACAGCGTGACCGGATGGGCCGGGTTCTGCGGCACGAACTTGCACAGCTTGTCGACCTGCCCGTAGGGCATCTGCAGCACGCGCCCGACGTCGCGCAGCACCCCGCGCGCCTGCAGCGTGCCGAACGTGATGATCTGAGCGACTTGATCGCGGCCATAGCGCTCCTGCACGTAGCGGATCACCTCATCGCGGCGATCCTGGCAGAAGTCGATATCGAAGTCCGGCATCGATACGCGCTCGGGATTGAGAAAGCGTTCGAACAGGAGCCCGAAGCGGATCGGGTCGAGATCGGTGATCGTGAGCGCGTACGAAACGAGCGAGCCCGCACCGGAGCCGCGGCCCGGACCGACGGGAATGCCCTGCGCCTTCGCCCACTGGATGAAGTCGGCGACGATCAGGAAGTAGCCCGGATATTTCATGCGCGCGATCACATCGAGCTCGAAGGCGAGCCGCTTGTGATAGTCGTCCTCACTCGTGTCCGGCGCGATGCCGTGGCGGACGATCTTCTGGCGCAGGCCCTCCTCGGCCCGCTTCTTCAGTTCGGTAGCCTCGTCGACCGCCTCGTCGCCGACGGTGAAGCGCGGCAGGATCGGCTTGTGGGTGCGCGGGCGGAAGCTGCAGCGCTGCGCGATCTCCACCGTGGAGGCGAGCGCCTCCGGCAGATCGGAGAACAGCGTCTTCATTTCCGCACGCGTCTTGAAGCGGTGTTCCGGCGTGAGCTGACGGCGGGCGGACTCGGCGAGCACGCGGCCCTCGGCGATGCAGATCAGGGCATCGTGCGCTTCGTAGTCTTCCGCACCGGCGAAAAATGGCTCGTTGGTCGCCACGAGCGGCAGGCTGTGCGTGTGTGCGAAATCGATCAGCACCGGCTCGCAACGCTTCTCGTCGGCGGTACCGTGGCGCTGCAACTCGATATAAAGCCGGTCGCCGAACAGATCTGCCAGCCGCTCGAGACGCGCCTGCGCCTGTTCGGTTTGTCCGGCCGCGACCGGTATATCGAGGCAGCCGGAAGGGCCGCCGGTGAGTGCGATCAGGCCGTCGGTCTCGCCGGCAAGCCAGTCGAGTTTCAGATGAGGTGCCTCGCCGACCGGCGATTCCAGGAAGGCGCGCGAATTGAGCCGCATCAGGCTGCGGTAACCGTCCTCGCGCGCGGCAAGCAGAACCAGACGCGGGAGCTTGCGGAGGTGTCCGCCGAGTCGCGGGTCGCGCTTGTCGTCCCCGAAATCGATCGCAAGCGCGCAGCCGACGATCGGCTGGATGCCGGAGCCGGCCATCTTCTCAGAGAATTCCAGCGCCCCGAACATGTTGTCGGTATCGGTCAGCGCAAGCGCAGGCTGACGGTCGGCCTTGGCCAGCTCGGCGAGCCGCGCGATCGTCAGCGCGCCCTCGAGCAGCGAAAACGACGAATGGACATGGAGATGGACAAAGCCGGGACCGGCCACGGGCATCCTCGCGATTCTGCGTTTCGGCCGATGGTGGCCCGGGAGCGGCAAATGTCCATGCCGACAGCCGCGCTCCACGCCGAAACCCGCGTTTTCCCCAAGGCCTGTTCGGGGCCTTATCGAATGGCCCTGTCCAGAAAGCCGCCCGTTCGGATCGCGGCGGGTATCAGATTGTGGCGAACACTTGTGCCCAGATCGCAATCATCCCCAGAAACAGGGATACCGAGGCCAATGCGGCCGCTTCCTCGACAACTGCGCGAAACATCGAAATCTCCCTAGAACATAGAGAGAACATAGTTCATTATTTGTTCTTGTCGTCAAGGTCCCCAGAAAAGCCTGCAAAACGAGGGTCCAGAGGGGCTTTCCCGGGTTGCTCGGCGCCTTGCCGGGTCAGAGATTCTATTTTTCGGCCCCGCCGAATGGGTAGCCGGTCACGCCATTTCGACGATCTTGCCGTCCTGCAGGGTGACGCGGCGGTCCATGCGGCCGGCGAGTTCGAGATTGTGGGTCGCGATGATGGCGGCGAGGCCCGACGCGCGCACGAGCTGCGTGAGCATGTTGAACACATGATCCGCCGTGTGCGGGTCGAGATTTCCGGTCGGCTCGTCGGCAAGCAGGATGCGCGGCGCGTTCGCCACCGCGCGTGCGATCGCAACGCGCTGCTGCTCGCCGCCCGACAGTTCGACGGGCCGGTGCGTCAACCGCTTCTTCAGGCCGAGATAGCTGAGAAGCTCCTGCGCGCGTTTGTTGGCTTCCTTGCGCGAGAGCCCGCGGATCATTTGCGGGATGGCCACGTTCTCCAGCGCGGAAAATTCCGGCAGCAGGTGGTGAGCCTGATAGACGAAGCCGATCTCGGAGCGGCGGATGCGCGTGCGCTCGGCATCAGGCAAGCCGGAGGTCGCCACCCCGTCGATATAGACCTCACCCGCGTCGGGATGTTCGAGCAGTCCGGCGATGTGCAGCAGGGTCGATTTTCCGGAGCCGGACGGCGCCACGAGCGCGATCGATTGACCGAGCCAGGCGCCCAGTTCGGCGCCCTGCAGGATTTCGAGCGCGCTGTCGCCCTGCTGATAACGGCGCTCGACCGCGTTCATATAGAGGATCGGCTTCTGATCGTCCGTCATCGGCGGCGCCTATTCGTAACGCAAGGCTTCGACCGGATCGAGCCGGGCGGCGCGCCATGACGGATAGAGCGTCGCAAGCAGCGACAGCGACAGCGCCATCAGGACTACGGCGGTCGTCTCGCCGGTGTCCATCTGCGCGGGCAGGCGCGAGAGAAAATAGAGCTCGGGCGAAAACAATTCGGTGGAGGTCAGCCAGGACAGGAAGCGGCGGATCGACTCGATGTTGCTGCAGACGACGACGCCGACGACAAAACCGAGAATGGTTCCGACCACGCCGATCGCGGCGCCCGTGATCAGGAAGACGCGCATGATCGCGCCCTGGGTGGCGCCCATCGTACGCAGGATCGCGATGTCGCGACCCTTGTCCTTCACCAGCATGATGAGCCCGGAAATGATGTTGAGCGCGGCGACCAGAACGATCAGCGTGAGGATCAGGAACATCACGTTGCGCTCGACCTGCAGCGCGTTGAAGAAGGTCGCATTGCGCTGACGCCAGTCGACCATGAAGATCGGCCGCTGCGCGCCGTCGGCGATCAGCTTGCGGAAATCCTGGATCCGGTCGGGATTGTCGGTATAGACCTCAATCGCGGTGACGTCACCGGAGCGGTTGAAATAGGCCTGCGCTTCGATAAGCGGCATGAAGACGAAGGCGGAATCGTATTCCGACATGCCGATCTCGAACACCGCGGCGATCTTGTAGGCCTTGATCCGCGGGGTCGTGCCCATGGGCGTCACCGCCCCGCGCGGCGACACGAGCGTGAGATTGTCGCCGGCGCGCAGCGAAAGCTGGTCGGCGAGCCGCTTGCCGATGGCGATGCCCTGCCCCTCGTCGAACCCCTCGAGCGTCCCCTGGCGCAGGTTGTTCGCAATCGAGGTCAGCTTGGACAGATCCGCCGAGCGGATGCCGCGCACGAGCACACCCGTTGCGTGAAACGGTGAAGACGCCAGCGCCTGTCCTTCGACGATGGGCGCCGCGAGCCGTACGCCCCTGATGCCGGAAATGCGCTCGGCGACGGCCTGCCAGTCGGTCAGCGGGGATTCGAGCGGCTGGATCAGCAGATGGCCGTTGAGGCCGAGGATCTTGTCCAGCAATTCCTTGCGGAAGCCGTTCATCACCGCCATGACGATGATGAGCGTGGCGACACCCAGCATGATGCCGAGGAACGAGATGCCGGCGATGATCGAGATAAAACCTTCCTTGCGTCGCGCCCGCAGGTAACGCAACGACAACATCCACTCAAATGGCGCAAACGCCCGCGTTCCGGTGGGCTCGTTCATCATTCCGTCCCAGCCTTCCCGATTTCAGCAGATTCTGGCGGATTCAAGCCACCGCCGGATACCGAACGCGCGGGTAACCCACACAATTTGCGGCGTCAGGCAAGGCGCGCCAGCGCCGCATCGGGGGCCATCATTTCCCGGCTGCCGTCGGATCGCCGCTTGACCTCGACCTGCCTGGCGGCGAGCCCCTTGGGGCCGACCAGAATCTGCCACGGCACCCCGATCAGATCGGCGGTCGCGAACTTCGAGCCCGGCCGCTCGTCCAGATCGTGATAGAGCACGTCGGCGCCTTTCGCCTGCAATGCCGCATAGAGCTTTTCGCACGCTGCGTCCGTTGCGCCATCACCCTGCTTGAGATTGAGGATCGCGACCTTGAACGGCGCGACCGCCTCCGGCCACACGATGCCGGCGTCGTCATGCGAGGCCTCGATGATGGCGGCCACGAGTCGCGAGGGCCCGATGCCGTAGGAGCCCATATGGATCACGTGCTCGGTGCCGTCGGGCCCGGTCACGACCGCGCGCATGGGTTCGGAATATTTCGTGCCGAAATAGAAAATATGCCCGACCTCGATGCCACGCGCCGAAATCTGCTTGTCGGCCGGCAGTTTCGCGAACGCGGCGGCTTCATGTTTCTCCGAGGTCGCCGCATAAAGCGACGTCCACTTATCGACCAGCGTGCGCAGGCCCGCGACATCCTCGAAATCGACATTCTCGCCGGGGACCTCAAAGTCCAGATAGTCCTTGTGGCAAAACACTTCGCTCTCGCCGGTGGAGGCGAGCACGATGAATTCGTGCGACAGGTTTCCGCCGATCGGGCCGGTTTCGGCCACCATCGGCACCGCCTTGAGGCCCATGCGCGCGAACGTGCGCAGATAGGCAATGAACATCCGGTTGTAGGCGTGGCGCGCGCGGTCCTGATCGAGGTCGAAGGAATAGGCGTCCTTCATGAGAAACTCGCGCCCGCGCATGAGGCCGAAGCGCGGGCGCACTTCGTCGCGGAATTTCCACTGGATGTGGTAAAGATTGAGCGGCAGATCCTTGTAGGAGCGCACATAGGCACGGAAGATTTCCGTGATCATCTCCTCGTTGGTCGGCCCGTAGAGCATTTCGCGCTCGTGCCGGTCCTTGATCCGCAGCATTTCCTTGCCGTAGGCGTCGTAGCGTCCGCTCTCGCGCCACAGATCGGCCGACTGGATCGTCGGCATCAGCATCTCGATCGCACCCGAGCGGTCCTGCTCCTCGCGCACGATGGCGCAGACCTTCTGCAGAACCCGCAGCCCGAGCGGCAGGAAGGCGTAAATCCCCGCAGCTTCCTGACGCATCATGCCCGCGCGCAGCATGAGCCGGTGGGAGACGATTTCCGCCTCCTTGGGCGTCTCCCGCAGGATGGGCAGGAAATAGCGCGATAATCGCATGGGGGCGCCAGAATCGGTGAGCGGGACGGATCAGCAGTGAAAGCGGATTGCCTGTTAAAAAACAAGCGCTTCGCGCGCTCTTGAACGAAAATGAGGCAAGGGCTTGCTGTTCGGGGGGCGGATGGAGTAGCGTGCCGCCACTTCGGGGTCACATTACCCTGACGTGGTCCAAGTCTCGGGAGGACGCGGGCGCAAAAGTGCCCGCCGACGCCGCCAATATCCAGAATAACGGCGTCAGACCAACAATCATTTCATTTCATTGAGAGCGGGGCATACGGCCCTGCTCTTTTCTTTTGTGGGCCCCTGTTCGTCAGGATTTGCGGGCTATCGCGAGATTCTGGCCGTCTGGCACCAGCGTCGATCGCAGCCCCGCCGTGAAAAAGGGCGCCGGACGATCCTGGGGTGTCGGGGGAGGGGTGAAGACCGTCCGGCGCGCGCCCGTCGCATGGGCGCTTGCCTTCCAACGCCGTGGCTCCCACCCTGGTTCCACACTTTGCTGCTGGCTTTGGTGTTTTGCCCGTGGGGCCGGTCCGAGGCCGTTCCTAGCGGATGGTCGTACGTGGCATGTTGGGAATGCCCGGGAACCCGTCGAGCGTCACGAGCTCGAACGTGTAGACCAGATAGATCAACCCGAACAAGACGCCGGACACGAGCGTCGTCCACAACAGCCGCATCCCGATCCGCGCCAGCGTGGGCGCGCCGGGATCGGTGCCCGGCGTCACCTCTCCGCCCTCGCCCTGCGAGCGGATACCCCACGGCAGGATCGCAAACAGCGTGATCCACCAGATCAGGAAATAGATCGCGAGTGCCGTTGTGACCGACATCGCCCCGCCCCGCCGCTCAGGCCTGCTCGATTTCGACGAGCGTACCGAAGAAATCCTTCGGATGCAGGAACAGGACCGGCTTGCCATGCGCGCCGATCTTCGGCTGGCCGTCGCCGAGCACGCGGGCCCCCTCCTTCACCAGACGGTCGCGCGCGGCAAGGATGTCCGCGACCTCGTAGCAGATGTGATGCACGCCGCCGTCTGGATTGCGCTCCAGGAATTTTCCGATCGGCGACTGGGCACCGAGCGGCTCCAGCAACTCGATCTTGGTGTTCGGCAGGACGACGAAAACGGTCGTCACGCCGTGGTCGGGTTGCGGCACCGCCTCGGAGACGTCCGCGCCGAGCGTATCGCGATAGACCTGCGCCGCCCGGGCAAGGTCGCGTACGGCGATGGCGACGTGGTTGAGCCGGCCGATCATAGAGAGCCTCTTTCTTTCAAACCGTCAGAACGTGAACGTGGCACAGCGGCTTCTTGCCCCAGTGCGAGGTGATGGCGGCGCGCACCGCGCGGCGGACCGCTTCGGCCACGGTGTCGGGATCACGCCGGCGCGGCCGCGGCAATGTCTCGACTGTCGCAAGGACCGCCTCGGCCACCGCCTCGGCGATCACTTCGCCCCTGGCGCCCTTCTCCGGTATCCCGAGCAGCTCGATTTCCGGGTCCGCCATTAGCGCGCCTTTCTCGTTGATGGCAAGCGCCACCGTGACGAAGCCGGAAAAGCTCAGGCGCCGGCGTTCGCTGAAGCTGCGGCTCTCGGACTCCACGATCAGGCTGCCGTCCTTATAGAGTCGGCCGTGCGGCACCTCGTCGACGATTTCGGCCGGGTCCGGCGCCAGACGCACGAGATCGCCGTTACGGCATTCAATCACGCGCGGCACGCCGAGCGAGCGCGCCAGCGCCGCATGCTCCGACAGGTGCAGCGGCTCGCCGTGAACCGGCACCAGCACCTGAGGCCTAATCCAACCGATCAGCTCGGCCAGCTCGTCGCGACGCGGATGACCGGAGACATGTACGAGATGGGTGCGGTCGGTGATGACGGTGATGTTCTGGTCGATCAGGCCATTGATGACCTGGGAGACGGCCTTCTCGTTGCCGGGAATGGTGCGCGAGGAGAAAATCACGCAGTCGCCCCTGCCGAGCGTGACCTCGGGATGATTGTCCTGCGCGATGCGGGCGAGCGCCGCACGCGGCTCACCCTGGCTGCCGGTGCACAGCGCGACGACCTTGTCCGGCGGCAGATAGCCGTAAGTGTCCGGCCCGCGGAACGGCTGGATGCCGTCGAGATGGCCGGTCTCGCGCGCGACCTGCACCACGCGCTCCATGGCACGGCCGACGACGACGACCTCGCGACCGGCCGCGCGCGCGGCGTCCGCCACCGCGCGAATGCGGGCGACGTTGGAGGCGAAGGTTGTGACCGCGACGCGTGCGCGCGCCCCGGCGATGATCTCGGCAAGCGTGCGCGCGACATCGGTCTCCGACGGGGAACGGCCTTCGCGCACGGCATTGGTGGAGTCGCCGACCAGGGCGAGCACGCCCTCCGCGCCGTAAGCCCTGAGCTTGGCTTCGTCAGTCGGCTCCCCGGCGATCGGCGTGGGGTCGAGCTTCCAGTCGCCGGTATGCAGGACGTTGCCGGCGGGCGTGCGGATCATCAGCGCATTCGATTCGGGGATCGAATGGGCGACCGACGCCAATTCGACGTCGAATGACCCGACATTGAAACGCGCGCCGGGCGCGACGACCTTGACCGGGATTTCCGGCGCATTGGGCTCGCTTTCGCACTTGGCTTCCAGAAGCGTCGCCGTGAACGGCGTGGCATAGACGGGACACTTGAGCTTCGGCCAAAGGTCGATCAGCGCGCCGAAATGATCTTCATGGGCGTGCGTGAGGACGAGACCGGCGAGGTTCTTGCGCTCCTTGATCAGAAAGCTGATGTCGGGCAGGATCAGGTCGACGCCCGGCAAGTGCTCCTCGGAGGCGAACGAAACGCCGAGATCGACCGCAAGCCAGGTGCGGCGGCGCTCGTCGCCCAGCCCATACAGCGCGAGATTCATGCCGATCTCGCCGACGCCGCCGAGCGGCGCGAAATAGAGCGAAGGCGTCGCAGCCATCAATACGGCTCCAGGGCGCGTGCCGGCTGGCCGAAATGAACATCCCCGGCCGTAATGCGGACGGATCGGCCGTCTGTATCGCGGATCATCAGGGCGCCAGTCTCGTCGACCGTGTCGAAGATACCCGCGATGACGCGATCGGCAAGGTGCACGCTGATCGGCTGGCCGCGGCCGCGCGCGCGCTCAAGCCAGAGATTGCGGATCGGTTCGAATCCGCGTCCGTCGTCCCAGAGGCGTGCCGCGTCCACCCATTCGTCCGAAAGCGCACTGAAAAGCGTCTCGGCATCTGTTGCAACGCCAAGCGCTGCAAGCGAGGTGGCCGGATATGGCAGGTCCTGCGGCGCGGCGGCCACGTTCACCCCGATCCCGAGCGCCACGGTGAGCCGTCCTGAATTCTCTTCGGATTCAAGCAGCATGCCGGCGAGCTTCGCGTCGCCGGCCAGAAGATCGTTCGGCCATTTGAGCGCGATGTCCGCGTCCGGCGCGGCGACGCGAACCGCGCGATGCAGCGCGACACCGGCAACGAAGCCGAGCAACGCCGCCCTCCTCGGCGCCATATTGACGCTCATCAATAACGTGACCGCGAGGTTGCCCGGCGGCGAAATCCATTCGCGCCCGCGCCGCCCTCGCCCCGCGCTCTGATTGCGCGCGACGATCCATTCGGGTCCGCGTATGCCGACGCGCGCGCGCCGCAGCGCTTCGGCATTCGTGGAATCGATCGCGTCATGCACCTGCAGGCTAAAGCCCGCCTGCCGTGCCCGCGCGCCGAGCGTGAACGCCATGCGCTAATACAGCGACCGCGCCGCGAGCGAGGCGGCATCAAGCAGCAGCGCCGGATAAACGAAGAACAGAAGATTGAACAATCCAGCCACCGCCAGAATGACGACCTGCTCGCCCGGCATCGGCTCGAAGCTCTTGGTCGGTTCGTCAAAATAGATCGTCTTGACGATCGCCAGATAATAATAGGCGCCCACCACGCTCATCACGACGCCGATCACCGCGAGCGTGAACAGGTTCGCCTTGATGGCTGCCAGGAACACGTAATATTTCGCGAAAAACCCGGCGAGCGGCGGGATGCCGGCCAGCGAGAACAGCAGCACCGCGAAGAAGAATGCCATCGCTGGCTTGGTGCGCGAGAGACCCGACAGATCGGAAATCTCCTCGACCATCCGGCCGTTGTGGCGCATCGACAGGATGCAGGCGAACGCGCCGAGCGTCATCGCCATGTAGATGGCGATATACATCAGTACGCCCTGCACGCCTTCGGCCGTGCCGGCTGCGAGCCCGACAAGGGCAAAGCCCATGTGACCGATCGAGGAATAGGCCATCAGCCGCTTGATGTTGCGCTGGCCGATCGCGGCGAAGGAGCCAAGCGCCATCGAGGCGATCGCGACGAACACGATGATCTGCTGCCATTGCACGACGATGGTCGGAAAGGCGCTGATCGCGACGCGGATGAAAAGAGCCATCGCGGCAACCTTCGGGGCGGCCGCGAAGAAAGCCGTCACCGGGGTCGGCGCGCCCTCATAGACGTCCGGCGTCCACATATGGAACGGGACCGCCGAAATCTTGAAACACAGGCCCACGAACAGGAAAACGAGCCCGACGATGAGGCCGAGCCCGCCCTGCGGAGCGGCCTGCGCGATACCGCCGAAGGCGACGGTGCCGGTCGAGCCGTAAATCAGCGAGCAGCCATAGAGCAGCATGCCCGAGGACAGCGCGCCGAGAACGAAATATTTCAGACCGGCTTCGGTGGACGGCACCGAGTCGCGATTGATCGCGGCCACGACATAGAGCGACAGGCTCATCAGTTCGAGCCCGAGATAGAGCGCGATCAGGTCACCGGCCGAGACGATCATCCCCATACCGGCGGTCGCCAACAGCAGCAGCACCGGAAACTCGAATTTCTGCAGCTTCTCGCGCATTAGATAAGTCTGCGCCATCAGGATCGCGGCGGCCGAGCCGCCGAAAGCCAAAAGCTTCATGAAACGCGCAAAGTCGTCGAGGATGAAGCTGCCATCGAACGTCGTCAGCGTCCCGCGCGGCAGCCACACGATCAGGCCGCCCGCCGCGACGAGCAACAGGATCGCGCCGAGGCTCACCGCCGGGCCAGAACGCTCACCGCGATAGACGCCAAACATCAACAGCAGAAGCGCGCCGCCGACCAGCATCAATTCGGGGGTCGCGGGCAACAGATCAGGAAACGCCGGGTTTGCGTTCATGGCGGCATCATTCCGGTTTCGGCTGCAATGCCGCGGCTTTGCTGCCGCGCACCGCCTGATTGTAGTTATTGACGAGCGCAGTCACCGAGGCCTGCGACAGGTCGAGGATCGGTTTCGGATAGATCCCGAACAGGATCGTCAGGGCGACCAGCGGTCCGAGCACCAGCGTCTCGCGCCAGCCGAGGTCATGGATGCCGGCAAGGCTCGGCTTCTCGAGCTTGCCGAAAATCACCTTGCGGTAGAGCCAGAGCGCGTAAGCGGCGGACAGGATGACGCCAAGCGTCGCGATCGTGGCGACCGGGATATTGACCCGGAACGTGCCGATCAATGTCAGGAATTCGCCGACGAAACCGGAGGTCCCCGGCAGGCCGACATTGGCCATTGTGAAGATCATGAAGGCCGCCGCATAGAGCGGCATGCGCTCCACGAGCCCGCCATAGGCCGCGATCTCGCGCGTATGCATGCGGTCATAGATCACGCCGACGCACAAAAAGAGCGCGCCGGATACGATGCCGTGCGAGACCATCTGGAAGATGCCGCCGCCGACGCCCTGCGCGTTAGCCGCAAAAATCCCCATCGTCACGAAGCCCATATGGGCGACCGACGAATAGGCGATCAGTTTCTTGATGTCTTCCTGCATCAAAGCCACAAGCGACGTGTAGACGATCGCGATTACCGAGAGCGCAAAGACCAGCGGCGCGAAATCGGCCGAGGCCAGCGGGAACATCGGCAACGAGAAGCGCAGGAAGCCGTAGCCGCCCATTTTCAGAAGGATCGCGGCCAGAATGACCGAACCCGCCGTCGGCGCCTCGACATGCGCGTCCGGCAGCCAGGTATGGACCGGCCACATCGGCATCTTGACCGCGAACGAGGCGAAGAACGCAAGCCATGCCCAGGTCTGCAGGTTGCGGGTGAACTGATAACCGAGCAGCGTCGGGATGTCGGTCGTGCCGGCCTGCCAGTACATCGCCATGATGGCGAGCAGCATCAGCACCGAGCCGAGCAGCGTATAGAGGAAGAACTTGAAGCTGGCATAGACCCGGCGCGGACCGCCCCACACGCCGATGATTAGGAACATCGGAATCAGGCCGCCCTCGAAGAACAGGTAGAACAGGACGAGATCGAGCGCCGAGAAGGTGCCGATCATCAGCGTTTCCAGAACCAGAAACGCCACCATGTATTCCTTGACGCGAACGCTGATCGATTCCCAGCTTGCGACGATGCAGAACGGCATCAGCGCCGTCGTCAGGATCACGAACGGCAGCGAGATGCCGTCGACGCCGAGATGGTAGCTCGCGAAGCCGCCGAGCCAGCGCGCCTTTTCGACGAACTGGAATTCCGCCGACGCGGCATCAAAGCGCCAGACGAGCACGAGCGAAACCGCGAACGTGACGAGCGTGGTCCACAGCGCGATCCAGCGCGCGTTGCGGTTCACCGCATCTTCGCTGCCGCGCAGGACAAGAATCAGCAGCGCGCCGACGATCGGCAGGAAGGTCGTGACGGACAAAACGGGCCAGCTTGCCATCAGTGCGCTCCCGCGAACATGAAATAGGTGATCAGGAGCGCAGCGCCGATCAGCATGGCGAATGCGTAGTGATAGAGAAAGCCGCTCTGCAGCCGCACGACATTGCGGGTCACATCAAGCACGCGCGCGGAAACTCCGTCCGGGCCGAAACCGTCGATCAGCCAGCCGTCCCCGCCCTTCCACAGCGCGCGTCCGAGCCACTTGGCCGGCCGCACGAACAGGAAGTCGTAGATTTCATCGAAATACCACTTGTTGAGCAGGAAGCGGTACAGCACGTCGTGCTGGCGCGCGAGCTCGACCGGCACGTCCGGACGCCGGATATAGAAATACCAGGACACGACGAAGCCCAGCATCATCATGACCGACGGAGTCAGCACGACCGCCAGCGGAACATGGTGCATGTCGTCGAGGATCGTGTTGCCGGGTGCAAACTTCAGCGAGTCACGGAAGAATTCCGCGACATGGTGCCCGGCGAAGAATTCCTTGAAAGGGTAGCCGGCAAGGATCGATCCCGTCGCCAGCACCGCGAGCGGGATCAGCATGACCAGCGGACTCTCGTGCGCATGGTCGTAATGGTGCCGGTCGTGCGGCTCGCCGTGGAAGGTCTTGAAGATCAGCCGCCACGAATAGAACGAGGTCAGCGCAGCGGCGACCACGGTCATGATGAAGGCATAGAGCGCCATCGGGTTCTTGCCGGCAAAGGCGGCTTCGATGATTGCGTCCTTGGAGAAATAGCCGGCGGTGAGCGGGAAGCCGGTCAGCGCGAGCGTCCCGATGACCATCATCCAGTAGGTGAACGGGATTTTCCGGCGCAGGCCGCCCATGTGGCGGATGTCCTGCTCGTGATGCATGGCGTGGATGACTGAACCCGAGCCGAGGAACAGGAGCGCCTTGAAGAAAGCATGCGTGAACAGGTGGTACATGCCGACCGAATAGGCGCCGACGCCCATCGCAACAAACATGTAGCCGAGCTGCGAACAGGTCGAATAGGCGACGATGCGCTTGATGTCGTTCTGCACGAGGCCGACGGTCGCGGCAAAGAACGCGGTCGTGGCCCCGACCAGAGTCACGACCGTGAGCGCAGTCGGCGCAAGCTCGAACAAAGGCGACAGGCGCGCCACCATGAACACACCCGCCGTCACCATGGTCGCGGCATGGATCAGCGCGGAGACCGGTGTGGGGCCTTCCATCGCGTCGGGCAGCCAGGTGTGCAGCAGGAACTGCGCGGACTTGCCCATCGCGCCCATGAACAGCAGCAGGCAGATCAGGGTCAGTGCGTCGGCGTGCCAGCCGAAGAAATTGATGGTCTTGCCGGTGAGCGCAGGCGCCTGCGCGAAGATGATGTCAAAGTCGATCGACCCCGTCATCATGAAGCAGCCGAAAATACCGAGCGCGAAGCCGAAGTCGCCGATGCGGTTGACGACGAAGGCCTTGATGGCAGCCGCATTGGCTTCCGGCTTGTGATACCAGAAGCCGATCAGGAGATAGCTCGCCAGCCCCACGCCCTCCCAGCCGAAGAAGAGCTGCGCCAGATTGTCGGCGGTCACGAGCGCGAGCATCGCGAAGGTGAACAGCGACAGGTAGGCGAAGAAGCGCGGACGGTGCGGATCCTCCTCCATGTAGCCGATGGAATACAGGTGCACGAGCGCCGACACCGTCGTCACCACGACCAGCATGACCGCGGTGAGCGTATCGATGCGCAGCGCCCAGTCAAATTTCAGGTCGCCGGACGTCACCCAGTTCATGATGACGACGCGCTCCTCGTGATGGCCGAACCCGACCTGCACGAACGCGATCCATGACAGCGCCATCGAGGCGAACAGCAGCACCGTTGTCACGAGCTCGGACGGGCGCGGGCCGATCAAGCGGCCGAAGAAGCCGGCGATCAGGCAGCCGAGCAGCGGAAGAAAGACAATCGCCTGATACATCGATCCTATCTCCCGCGCATGATCTGATCCGAAAACCGGTATCCACTTTTCGGGATCATGCGTCAGCCCTTCATCAGGTTGATGTCTTCGACCGCGATCGAGCCGCGGTTACGGAAATAGACGACGAGGATGGCAAGGCCGATCGCGGCTTCGGCCGCCGCCACCGTCAATACCAGCAGCGCGAACACCTGCCCGACCAGATCGCCCATGAAGCTGGAAAAAGCCACGAAATTGATGTTGACCGAAAGCAGGATCAGTTCGATCGACATCAGGATGATGATGACGTTCTTGCGGTTGAGGAAGATTCCGAAAATCCCGAGCGTGAACAGGATCGCGGCAACCGACAAATAATGGCCAAGCCCGATGGTAAGTCCGATGCTCATGCTGCGCCCTCGCCCTCAAATCCCCTGCCCGGATTTGACCTTGCGCACCTCGATCGAGGTCGCAGGCGTGCGGGCCACCTGATCGCCGATATTCTGGCGCTTGACGCCGGGCTTGTGGCGCAGCGTCAGCACGATCGCGCCGATCATCGCAACCAGCAGCACGACGCCCGCCGCCTGGAAGAAATACAGGTAGCGCGTATAGAGAACGAGACCGAGCGCCTCGGTGTTGGTGATGTCGCCCGGGATCGGGGCGGCGACGACGCGCGGCGGCTGCGTGCCGATCGTCCAGGCGCCGACCACCAGCAGGATTTCGGCGAGAAAGACGATCCCGACCAGCCCGCCGACCGGCAGATATTGCAGGAAGCCCTCGCGCAATTCGGCGAAATCGACGTCGAGCATCATGACGACAAAGAGGAACAGAACGGCGACCGCGCCGACATAGACCACGATCAGGATCATGGCGAGGAATTCGGCGCCGAGCAGCAGGAACAGCCCGGCGGCGTTGACGAAGGCCAGGATGAGAAACAGCACCGAATGCACAGGATTGCGCGCGGCGATGACCATCAGGGCCGATGCGATGCAGACGAGCGAAAAGAGATAGAAGAACAGCGCGGGCAAAAGCATCGTTGTCACCGGTAAGGCGCGTCGAGGCGCATGTTCTGAGAAATCTCGCGCTCCCAGCGGTCGCCGTTCGCCAGCAGGCGCTCCTTGTCGTAATAAAGCTCTTCGCGCGTCTCCGTCGCGAACTCGAAATTCGGCCCCTCCACGATCGCATCCACCGGGCATGCCTCTTGGCACAGCCCGCAATAGATGCATTTGACCATGTCGATGTCGTAGCGCGTGGTGCGCCGCGTGCCGTCGTTGCGGCGCGGTCCGGCCTCGATGGTGATGGCCTGTGCGGGACAGATGGCCTCGCACAGCTTGCAGGCGATGCAACGCTCCTCGCCGTTCGGATAGCGGCGCAGCGCATGCTCGCCGCGGAAGCGCGGCGAAATCGGGCCCTTCTCGAAGGGATAGTTCAGCGTCGGCTTCGGCTTGAAGAAATAGCGCATGCCCAGCACGAAAGCCTGGATGAATTCGTGCAGGAAGATCGAACGGGCGGCGAGGTCCAGTCTCATGACGCGCTCCTCATTTCGGCGCCAGGCCGGCGTATTGCAGCACGCCGGCGACGATGGCGACCATGGCGAGCGAGATCGGCAGGAACACTTTCCAGCCGAGGCGCATCAATTGGTCATAGCGATAACGCGGCACGATCGCCTTCGCCATGGCGAAGAGGAAAAACAGGAACAGGCATTTCAGCGTGAACCACACCACGCCGGGTACCCAGGTGAAGGGCACGACCGGCGCCGGCGGCAGCCAGCCGCCGAGGAACAGGATGGTTCCCATCGCGCACATGGTGGCGATCGCGACGTATTCGCCGAGCATGAACATCATGTAGGGCGTCGAGCCGTATTCGACCATGAAGCCGGCAACGAGTTCCGATTCCGCTTCCACGAGGTCGAACGGCGGGCGGTTGGTTTCCGCCAGCGCCGAGATGAAGAAGATCACGAACATCGGCAAGAGCGGCAGCCAGTACCAGCTGAACATGCCGTAGGGGCCGTCCTGCGCGCGCACGATCGCCGACAGGTTGAGCGAGCCCGCGCACAGCAGGACGGTGATGATGACAAAGCCGATCGAGACTTCGTACGAGACCATCTGTGCCGCCGAGCGCAGCGCGGCCAGGAACGGATATTTCGAGTTCGACGCCCAGCCGCCCATGATGATGCCGTAGACGCCGAGCGAGGAGATCGCGAAGATATAGAGGATGCCGACATTGATGTCGGCGATCACCCAGTTCTGCGCCACCGGAATGACCGCCCAGGCCCCGAGCGCCAGAACGCAGGCAACCAGCGGCGCCAGCAGGAAAATACCCTTGTTCGCACCGGCCGGGATCACCGGCTCCTTGAGCACGAACTTCAAAAGATCGGCGAACGATTGCAGCAGGCCCCAGGGACCGACCACGTTGGGACCACGCCGGATCTGCACCGCCGCCCAGATTTTCCGGTCGGCATAGAGCACATAGGCGATCGCCACCAGCAGGATCACCATCAGCAGCAGGCTTTGCGCCACCATGATGATCAGCGGCCACAGAAAGCCGGTCCAGAATTCCGCCATGCCGCCTACTCCGCTGCCACCTGCGCCGCGCGGCTTTCGGCCAGCGCCGAGCACTCCGCCATGACCGAGGAGGCGCGCGCAATCGGGTTCGTGAGATAGAAATCTTCGACAGCCGCCGAAAACGGCGTGCGCTCGGGCGTGCCGCCGACTTCGGCGAGCCGCTTGATGTCCGCGGGGTCGCCGGGTTCGATCTGGTCGATCCGTGCTAGATGCGGATACAGCTTGAAGAGCGCCTGCCGCAATTGCGGCAGCGAGTCATACGGCAGTGTGTGGCCGAGCGTTTCCGACAGGGCGCGCAGGATCGCCCAGTCCTCGCGCGCCTCGCCGGGCGGGAAGGAAGCACGCGCCGCCATCTGGACGCGGCCTTCGGTGTTCACATAGAGCCCGGATTTTTCCGGATAGGCTGCGCCCGGCAGGATCACATCGGCGCGGTGCGCACCGTTGTCGCCGTGCGTGCCGATATAGACGACGAATGCGCCCGGCGCGACGTCGATCTCGTCGGCGGCAAGCAGGAAGAGAAGATCGGCTTCGCCCCCCTTCGCCATCATCGGCGCGGTGTGGCCGCCCTCGCCCGGCACAAAGCCGATGTCGAGTGCGCCGACCCGCGCCGCCGCGGTGTGCAGCATGCTGAAACCGTTCCAGCTATCCTTTACCGCACCAACCTCGAGTGCGAGTCTGGCGATCAGCGAGGCAACGCGCGCACCGTCGTCGCGAGCCGCCGCGCGGGTCCCGATCAGGATCAGCGGCCGCTCCGCCTTACGCAGTGTTTCGGCAAACGCGCCCTTGCCGGCGAGGAGTTCGCTGACGCTTTCAGGGCCGGCGCCGAGATGCTCGTAGGGATAGGTCAAATCCGCCTGCGGACCGATCAGCCCGACCGGGAAACGGCCCGCGCGCCAGCGCTTACGGATGCGGGCGTTGATGATGGCGGCTTCCTTGCGCGGATTGGCGCCGACGATCAGCAGGGCATCGGCCTGCTCGATGCCGGCGATGGTCGCGTTGAAAATGTAGGTCGCTCGGCCCCAGCGCGGATCGAGCACGGAGCCGCCCTGCCGCGCGTCGAGATTCCGCGAGCCGAGCCGCGTCACGAGATCCTTGAGTGCAAACATGTCCTCGACTGCGCACAGGTCGCCGGCGATCGCGCCGATGCGGTTGACCGCCGTCGCCTTCACCTTTTGCGCGATCGCGGCGAACGCTTCCGCCCATGATGCCGGACGCAGCCGCCCGTTCTCACGGACATAGGGCCGGTCAAGCCGCTGCGTGCGCAGGCCGTCGACGACGTGGCGTGTCTTGTCGGAAATCCATTCCTCGTTCACGAGATCGTTGGTGCGCGGCAGGATGCGCATCACTTCGCGGCCGCGCGTATCGATGCGGATCGCCGATCCGACCGCGTCCATCACGTCGATGGACTCCGTCTTGTTCAATTCCCACGGGCGCGCGGCGAACGCATAGGGTTTCGAGGTCAGCGCGCCGACCGGGCAAAGATCGACGACGTTGCCCTGCAGTTCGGAAGTCAGCGCCCCTTCGAGATAGGTAGTGATCTCCATGTCCTCGCCGCGCCCGATGGCGCCGAGTTCGGGCACGCCCGCGACCTCGGTAACGAAGCGTATGCAGCGCGTACAATGGATGCAGCGGTTCATCGAGGTCTTGACCAGCCCCCCGATATACTTGTCCTCGACCGCGCGCTTGTTCTCGGCATAGCGGCTGCTGTCGACGCCATAGGCCATGGCCTGGTCCTGCAGGTCGCACTCGCCGCCCTGGTCGCAGATCGGGCAGTCGAGCGGATGGTTGATCAGCAGGAATTCCATCACGCCTTCGCGTGCCTTCTTCACCATCGGGCCGCGCGTGTTCACGACCGGCGGCTCGCCGTTCGGTCCGGGCCGGCAGTCGCGCACGCCCCAGGCGCAGCTCGCCACCGGCTTGGGCGAGCCCTTCAGCTCGACGAGACACATGCGGCAATTGCCGGCGATCGACAGCCGTTCGTGGAAGCAGAAACGCGGGATTTCCGCGCCCGCCGCCTCGCACGCCTGCAACAGCGTGTATTCGGGCGGAACGTCGATTTCGATGCCATCGATGATGAGCTTGGTCATCGTCTCACTTCCCGAGAATCCAGGCAGCAGCCAGGCTGCACAAGGCCACGCAGGCTGACAGATAGCTGGCCGCCATTCCCAATCCGTCCGCGCCCAGCCGGCACGGCGACCAGCCCCATCGGGGCGTATTGTCCCGGCGCGATCCGCTTGGGCACCGATGGCGGCTCCTGTAGTCGAAACATCGCCGTCACTCCGCCGCCACCGGAATAGGATGCGGATTGGCCGCATACGCATCGATGCGTCGCTCGATTTCATGCCGGAAATGCCGGATCAGCCCCTGCACCGGCCAGGCGGCGGCATCGCCGAGCGCGCAGATGGTGTGACCCTCGACCTGCGTCGTGACTTCCAGCAACTGGTCAATTTCCTTCTTATGCGCGCGGCCCTCGGCCATGCGGCTGACGACGCGCCACATCCAGCCGGTGCCCTCGCGGCAGGGCGTGCACTGGCCGCAGCTCTCATGCTTGTAGAAGTAGGAAATGCGCGCGATCGCGCGCACGATGTCGGTGGACTTGTCCATCACGATCACGGCGGCGGTGCCGAGACCGGACTTTAAATTCCGCAGCGTGTCGAAGTCCATGTACATGTCCTCGTCGCACTGCAGGGCGGGAATGCACGGCACCGACGAACCGCCGGGGATGACGGCGAGCAGATTATCCCAGCCGCCGCGGATGCCGCCGGCATGTCTGTCGATCAACTCGCGGAACGGGATGCCCATCGCCTCTTCGACGTTGCAGGGCTTGTTCACGTGACCGGAAATGCAGAACAGCTTGGTGCCGGTATTGTTCGGTCGGCCGATGCCGGCGAACCAGGCGGCGCCGCGGCGCATGATGTCGGGGGCGACCGCGATCGACTCCACATTGTTCACCGTGGTCGGACAACCATAGAGGCCGACATTGGCGGGGAACGGCGGCTTCAGCCGCGGCATGCCCTTCTTGCCCTCGAGGCTTTCGAGCAGCGCCGTCTCCTCGCCGCAGATATAGGCGCCGGCGCCGTGATGGACGTAGATGTCGAAGTCGTAGCCGTGGATGTTGTTCTTGCCGATCAGCCCTGCCTCATAGGCCTGATCGATCGCGGCCTGTAGGCGCTCGCGCTCGCGGATGAACTCGCCGCGCACATAGATGTAGGCGGCGACCGCGCCCATGGCGAAGCCCGCGATCAGGCAGCCTTCCACGAGCAGATGCGGATCGTGCCGCATGATCTCGCGATCCTTGCAGGTGCCGGGCTCGGATTCGTCGGCATTGACCACGAGATAGCTCGGCCGGCCGTCCTTCGATTCCTTGGGCATGAAGGACCATTTCATGCCGGTCGGGAATCCCGCGCCGCCGCGTCCGCGCAGCCCCGAGGCTTTCACCTCGTTGATGATGGCATCGCGGCCCTTTTCGAGGATCGCCTTGGTGCCGTCCCAGGCGCCGCGCGCGCGGGCACCGGCAAGGCCCCAATCGTGCTGGCCGTAAAGATTGGTGAAGATGCGGTCCTTGTCTGCCAGCATCACTTGCGCCTCTTGTCACTCGCATCGCCAACCGGCGCGGCCGGTACGGCTGCTTCGCGCACATTGGCGGCAGCGCCCGGCTTCTTCGCCTTGGCATCCGTCAATGCAGCACCGCCTTGATGTTGCGTGCCGCGCAGCGCGGGATCGGTCAGGGTGGTCGGGCCGCCGACCGGGGCGGAAAACTGGCGGTCGATTTGCGGGCCGGACGGCGGATTCTTGCCCGCGGCCAGATCGTCCAGGAGGCGACTGAAGTTCTCCGGCGTCAGATCTTCATAGAAATCGTAATTGATCTGGGCCATCGGCGCGTTGACGCACGCGCCCAGGCACTCGACCTCGACCCAGGAGAACGTGCCGTCTTTCGTGACCTCGAACTGCTCGCCGATGCGCTTGTGGCAGATTTTCTTCAGCTCTTTGGCCCCGCGCAGCATGCATGGCGTCGTGCCGCACAATTGCACGTGATAGCGCCCGACCGGCGCCAGATTGAACATCGTATAGAAGGTCGCAATCTCCAGCACGCGGATGGGCGCGAGGCCGAGGATATCGGCAACGTGCCGGATCGCAGCTTCCGGCACCCAGCCGCCGGCCTGCTCCTGCGCGCGCCACAGGAGCGGGATCACCGCCGACGCCTGCCGGCCTTCCGGGTATTTCGCGATCTGCTTCTTGGCCCACGCCATGTTCTCGGCCGTGAAGGCAAAATCCTTCGGCTGCAGTTCGGCGGGCGCTAGGCGGCGGACGGCCATCGGGTCCTCGTTGGTCAGTCGCGATCTTGTCTAAGGCGGATTCGCAGGTTGCGGACAAATGACGTCACCGGTCGACCTCCCCGAACACGATGTCGAGGGAGCCGAGAATGGCGGACACGTCGGCCAGCATGTGGCCCTTGCAGAGGAAATCCATCGCCTGCAGGTGCGCAAAACCGGGCGCGCGGATCTTGCACTTGTAGGGTTTGTTGGTGCCGTCGGCGACGAGATAGACGCCGAACTCGCCCTTGGGCGCCTCAACCGCGGCATAGACTTCGCCGGCCGGCACGTGAACGCCTTCAGTATAGAGTTTGAAATGATGGATCAGCGCTTCCATCGATTTCTTCATCTCGCCGCGCCGGGGCGGCACGATCTTGTTGTCGTCGACGGTCACGCTGCCCTGGCCTTCGGGGCTGCGCAGCTTCGCGATGCATTGCTTCATGATGCGCACCGACTGACGCATCTCTTCCATGCGGATCAGGTAGCGGTCGTAGCAGTCGCCGTTCTTGCCGATCGGGATATCGAAATCGAGTTCGGCATAGCATTCGTAGGGCTGCGCCTTGCGCAGGTCCCACGTCGCGCCGGAGCCGCGCACCATCACGCCCGAAAAGCCCCAGCGCCAAGCGTCATCGAGCGATACCACGCCGATATCGACGTTGCGCTGCTTGAAGATGCGGTTGCCGGTGAGCAGCACGTCGATGTCGTCGAGCGTCTTGAGGAACGGATCGCACCAGGCGTCGATATCGTCGATCAGCTTGGGCGGCAGGTCCTGATGCACGCCGCCGACGCGAAAGAACGCCGCGTGCATGCGCGAGCCGGAGGCGCGCTCGTAGAACACCATGAGCTGTTCGCGCGGCTCGAACCCCCAGAGCGGCGGGGTGAGCGCGCCGACGTCCATCGCTTGTGTGGTCACGTTGAGCAGGTGCGACAGGATGCGCCCGATCTCGCAGTAAAGGACACGGATGAGCTGCGCCCGCTTGGGCAGTTGCAGGCCGAGCAGCTTTTCCGCCGCCAAGCAGAACGCATGCTCCTGGTTCATCGGCGCGACATAATCGAGCCGGTCGAAATACGGGATCGCCTGCAGGTAGGTTTTCTGTTCGATCAGCTTCTCGGTGCCGCGATGCAACAGCCCGATATGCGGATCGACGCGCTCGACGATTTCACCGTCCAGCTCGAGCACGAGCCGCAGCACGCCATGCGCGGCCGGATGCTGCGGACCGAAATTGATCGTGAAATTGCGCATTGCGGATTCTGTCATCGCCGACCCTACGCCGCAGCCCCCTGCGCGGCCTTGCCTTTTTCGGCGACGCGCGCGTTGAATTTCTCGTAATTGACGACAGCCCGCTCGTGCCGGCCTTCGCCGATCACGTCCACGCCATCATGTCCGCGCACGAAAAAGCTGACCTTGCGGCCATCGACGGCGGTATATTCGCAATCGACCGTCACCGTCATCCCGGGCGGCGTCGCGGCCAGATGGCTGAAATCGACGTGCACGCCGAGGCTGCCTTCGCCCGGGTCGAGATGCTGGTTGAGCAGTTCGGTGCAGCACCACTCGAACAGGCCGACCATGTAGCCGGTCGCGAACACCGCCGGCATCGCCCGGAATATTGGTGATTCGGGATAGAATTGCGGAACCGTTTGCCGTTCGGTGACGGTGAACGTTATGCGATGGGTCAGGCCCAGCCTGAGCGTGTCCTTCACCGCATCAACCCTTTCCGTTGCCGGCTTTCTCGTCGCCGGGAAGGCCATAGGGCGCGCCCTCCCACGGCGACAGAAAATCGAAGTTGCGGAATTCCTGATTGAGCCGCACCGGCTCGTACACGACGCGCTTCTGGTCGTCGTCGTAGCGCACCTCGACGAAGCCGGTGACCGGGAAATCCTTGCGCAGCGGATGACCGTTGAACCCGTAATCGGTGAGGATGCGCCGCATGTCCGGATGACCGGTAAACAGCACCCCATAGAGATCGTAGGTTTCGCGCTCGAACCAGTCCGCGCCCGGGAATACGCCAATGATCGAGGGCACCGGCGTCGTCTCGTCGACCTCGAGCTTCACGCGAATGCGCCGGTTCTTTTTCGGCGACAGCAGATGGTAGACAACGTCGAAGCGCCGTTCGCGCGCCGGCCAGTCGACGGCGGTGACGTCGATGAAGTTGACGAACTGGCATTCCGGATCGTCGCGCAGATAGGTCATCACCGCGACGATGTCGGCCGCCTTGGTGTGCAGCGTCAGTTCGCCGTAAGCCGTGGAAAACCCGTCGACCGCGCCTTTCAACGCGCCGGCGATTGTCTGACCGAGTTTGTCCAGTGCTTCGTCCATCGCAGATGCGCTCTCAGCGTTCGATCGTCCCGACCCGGCGGATTTTCTTCTGCAGCAGCAGCACGCCGTACAGCAGCGCCTCGGCGGTCGGCGGGCAGCCGGGCACGTAAATGTCGACCGGCACGACCCGGTCACAGCCGCGCACGACCGAATAGGAATAGTGGTAGTAGCCGCCGCCGTTCGCACACGAGCCCATGGAGATCACATAACGTGGCTCGGGCATCTGGTCGTAGACTTTGCGCAAGGCCGGCGCCATTTTATTGGTCAGGGTTCCGGCCACGATCATGACGTCGGACTGCCGCGGCGAGGCGCGCGGCGCAAAGCCGAAACGCTCCGCGTCATAGCGCGGCATCGACATCTGCATCATTTCCACGGCGCAGCAGGCAAGACCGAAGGTCATCCACATCAGGGAACCGGTTCGCGCCCAGGTGATGAGGTCGTCCGTGGTGGTGACCAGGAACCCCTTGTCGGCAAGTTCCGCATTCACACTGGTGAAAAACGGGTCGTTCGCCCCGACGGGGCGGCCGGTCTTGGGGTCGATGATCCCTTTGGCGGGCGGCGCGACCGCCGCAGGGGGCGCGGCTGTCAATCCCATTCGAGCGCTCCCTTTTTCCACTCGTAGATAAAGCCGATCGTCAGAACGGCAAGAAAGACCATCATCGACCAGAAGCCGAATACCCCGATCTTCCCGAACGCAATCGCCCACGGGAACAGGAATGCGACTTCCAGATCGAAAATGATGAACAGGATGGCGACCAGATAGAACCGGACGTCGAATTTCATGCGCGCGTCGTCGAATGCATTGAAACCGCATTCGTAGGCGGACAGTTTTTCGGGGTCCGGGTTCTTGTAGGCGACCAGAAACGGCGCCACGAGCAACGCCAGCCCCAAGCCCAGCGCAATGGCAAGAAAGACGGCGAGCGGAAGATAGTTCTGCAACAGGTCGCTCATCCTGACCCTCGATATCCGCGGGCTGGCTCAGCCCGCGACTAAGGCTGATCCCTACCCCCAGTACCGAGAGCCGGTCGGACGGCGCCAGAACGAATCACGCCCATGAAACGTTGCAAAATGGCGACGCGGCAGGAACGCGCGACCCTTACCGCAGCGCATTGCGCGGAGCAAGCGCCCCAAAGTCTTACATTGCTGCCGTCCACCGGGACCGGTGGACCGGTCGTACAAGGGCCTGTCATCGAATCGGTGGAGGATTGCGCGGTGCAGAATTGCCAACCTGACCGACCTGCTCCAAATTTCCCGCCATGACGGTGTCGAGGGGGCCGATCGCGCGTTTCGTCGCAGCCGTGCTGGCGGCTAACGCCGTTGCCGCAGGGCCTTCATTGGCCGCAGACCCGTCCCCGCCCCACGATCTGTCGAGCCAGGCGCGCAAGGCTGCCCCGAAGACCCGCCCCGCCCCCGCAAGACCTGAAAAGCCCACTCTGCCCCCGCGCGAGTCGTTTACCGCGTTCGAGCAGCAGTCTGCCGCAATTCCGGGTATCCCGGACGCGCGCTTTTGGGCCGATTCCGAGACCGCCTATCTCGCCGCTCTGCCGTCTGCACAAGGGCCGTGGCTTGCCTTGTCGAGCGGCGGCGCGGATGGCGCGTTCGGCGCCGGCATCCTTGTGGGGCTGACGGCGGCCGGTCAGCGGCCGGACTTTGCGCTCGTTACCGGGGTGAGCACCGGAGCATTGATGGCGCCGTTCGTCTTCGCCGGCCCGCGCTACGACGCGCAGCTCAAAGAATCCTACACGACGATAACGTCGGCCGATATTTTTGAACTCGGCGGCCAGGGCGAGAGCTTCTTCGATACCTGGCCGCTGAAAGACGCCATCGCCAAGCGCGTCACTCCGGCGCTCCTTGCCGACGTCGCGGCCGAACACCGCAAAGGTCGCAGACTGTTTGTTCTGACGACCAATCTGGACATCGAGCGGCCGGTCGCCTGGAATATGGGCGCTATCGCCGCCGCCGGCGACCGGCGCGCGCTCGAACTCTTCCGTGCGGTACTGCTTGCAGCGACGAGCATTCCCGGCGCTTTCCCGCCGGTCCTGATCGAAGTGCGCGCCAATGGCCATACGTTCCGGGAAATGCATGGCGACGGCGGGCTGCACAATCAGTTCTTCGTTGCGCCCGCCAAGATGATGGCCAGCACCAGCAGCTACCGCCTGCCCGCCCCCATCTATCTGATCATCAATACCAGTCTCACGCCGACCTTCGTCGTGACGCCGCGCGACACGATCGCGATCCTCAACCGCGCCGTCGCCGCAGGCGTGCGCACCCTCACGCGTGCGATGATCGACATCACCTATGCCGCCGCAAGGCGCAGCGACGTGCCCTTTCATCTCGCCGTCATCGATCCGAAATTCGATACGCCGAGCCGCGGCGCGTTCGATCCGGATTACATGACGGCGCTGTTCACGTTCGGTTTCGAGCAGGGCAAGAATGGGTTAGCATTTCGCATGGCGCCCTGATGCACGAGCGCCAAACGAGACGGCCGGACGCAGCGCTGTGCTCGGGCCGCACGAGAATGAAGGGCTGCATTTCCTGGGGAGGACATGATGCGGATGTCGTGGGTTATGATTGCGGCGGCGGCCGCAAGCATCGTCGGCGCGCCGGCGGCAGCGCAAAGCGTGTTCGACGGACGCTGGAGCGTCCTGATCGTCACCGAAAAAGGAACCTGCGACCGCGCCTATCGTTATCCGGTGCGCATCGCACGCGGCCGCGTCAATCATGCCGATCCCTCGGCAACCTCATTCCGTATCCACGGCCGGGTCACCGCCGGCGGCTCGATCCGGGTGTCGGTGAGCCGTGGCAATCAGCGCGCCGACGGGACCGGACGCCTTGCGCGCAACAACGGCAACGGTCGCTGGAAATCGTCGAAGGGAGAATGTTCGGGATACTGGAACGCCGAACGGCGGCCGGAATAAGCCATTCGGCAATGAGCCATTCGGCCGATCGGCGGGAAATGGCGGGAGCGACGGGACTCGAACCCGCGGCCTCCGGCGTGACAGGCCGGCGCTCTAACCAACTGAGCTACGCCCCCTTTTTGGGGATGGTCGGGACTTAAAGGCCCCCTTCAGGCAAGTCAAGGACGCCCCGAAAAAGCCGTGTCCGTACCGCCGTCTATTCCCCAGATGGGCCGCGCAGCCCAATAAACAAGGCGTTTTCGGCCTTGCCCGAATCGTCTAATCAGCCATTTATCGATATTTCTCGTAGGCTGCTTGAGGAAAAGGAGGGCCATCCCATGGCTGACAAGAAGCCGGCGACTCCCACGATCACGCTGAAGCACCTGGCGGCTCAGCTGGCCGAAGGACACCAACTCTCGAAGAAACAGAGCGAGGCGATGCTCGGCGATCTCGTGACCGCCATCACCAAGCATCTGAAGAAGGGTGACCGCATCCGTATAGGCGGCTTGGGCATTTTGCAGGTCCGCAAACGCGCCGCGCGCATGGGCCGCAATCCCGCGACCGGTGAGCAGATCCAGATCAAGGCGTCCAAAAAGGTGGCCTTCCGCCCGGCCAAGGAGCTGAAGGAAGCCATCTGACAAAGCGGAGCGTCCGCAGTCCGAAGCAGCCTTTGCGGAAGTAGCGACGCCGGCGCGGTTGTGCCGGCGTTTGCATTTTGGAAACGGCACTGGAGCCTTTTATGAGGCTGGTGGGCGGTGACGGGATCGAACCGCCGACCCTCTCGGTGTAAACGAGATGCTCTGCCAGCTGAGCTAACCGCCCTCGCCCCTGCATATCGCCAGCCCGCCGGCCGGACAAGCGCGCCCCCGCGGCCCGGCTCGGGGCAAAAACAAACGGCGACGCTTACGCGCCGCCGTCTGCGATCCTTGTCTCCCGGGATCAGTGAGCGGTCAGTCCGGACGCATCCTCGTCGGACTTAGGATCGGCCGCCGGCTTGCCGGCCGGTTCTTCCCAGGTGATCGGCTCGGGCTTGCGCACCAGCGCGCGCGCCAGAACCTCGTCCATGCGCGAGACCGGAACGATATCGAGGCCGCCCTTGACGTTGTCGGAAATCTCGACGAGGTCCTTGGCATTCTCCTCGGGGATCAGCACGGTCTTGATGCCGCCGCGCAGCGCGGCGAGCAGTTTCTCCTTCAGGCCGCCGATCGGCAGCACGCGGCCGCGCAGCGTGATCTCGCCGGTCATGGCGACGTCGCGGCGAACCGGGATGCCGGTCATGACCGAAACGATCGCGGTGACCATGGCGACGCCAGCCGAGGGGCCGTCCTTGGGCGTCGCGCCTTCCGGCACGTGCACGTGGATGTCGCGCTTGTCGAACAGCGGCGGCTCGATGCCGAAGGCGACCGCGCGCGAGCGGACATAGGACGCCGCCGCCGAGATCGACTCCTTCATGACGTCGCGCAGGTTGCCGGTTACGGTCATCTTGCCCTTGCCCGGCATCATGGCGCCTTCGATGGTGAGCAGCTCGCCACCGACATCGGTCCATGCGAGGCCGGTCACGACGCCGATCTGATCCTGCTCCTCCATCTCGCCGAAGCGGTATTTCGGAACGCCCAGATAGTCGCCGAGGTCCTTGGCCTCGACCTTGATCGCAGTCTTGGACGAGATCGTGAGCTCCTTCACCGCCTTGCGGATCAGCGTCGAAATCTCACGCTCGAGATTGCGCACGCCGGCTTCCCGCGTATAGCGGCGAATGACGGTCATCAGCGCCTCGTCGTCGATCGACCATTCCTTTGACTGCAGGCCGTGCTTCGAAATCGCGTTCGGAATCAGGTGTTTCCGGGCAATCTCGACCTTCTCGTCCTCGGTATAGCCGGCGATGCGGATGATCTCCATCCGGTCCATCAGCGGCGCCGGGATGTTGAGCGTGTTGGCCGTGGTCACGAACATCACGTTCGAGAGGTCGTAATCGACCTCCAGGTAATGGTCGTTGAACGTGTGATTTTGCTCCGGATCGAGCACCTCGAGCAGCGCCGAGGACGGATCGCCGCGGAAATCGGCACCCATCTTGTCGATCTCATCGAGCAGGAACAGCGGGTTCGACGACTTGGCCTTGCGCATCGACTGGATGATCTTGCCGGGCATCGAGCCGATATAGGTGCGCCGGTGACCGCGGATTTCGGCCTCGTCACGCACGCCGCCGAGCGAGACGCGCACGAACTCGCGGCCCGTCGCCTTGGCGATCGACTTGCCGAGCGAGGTCTTGCCGACGCCGGGCGGGCCGACGAGGCACAAGATCGGGCCGGTCAGCTTGTTGGCGCGCTGCTGCACCGCGAGATACTCGACGATGCGCTCCTTGACCTTCTCCAGGCCGAAGTGATCGGAGTCCAGGATGTCCTGGGCCGCCTTGAGATCCTTCTTGACCTTGGTCTTCTTGTTCCAGGGGATCGAGAGCAGCCAGTCGAGATAGTTGCGCACGACGGTGGCTTCGGCCGACATCGGAGACATCTGCCGCAGCTTCTTGAGCTCGTGCTGTGCCTTCTCGCGCGCATCCTTGGAGAGCTTGGTCTTCTTGATCTTGTCTTCGAGTTCGGCGAGTTCGTCCTTGCCGTCCTCGTCGCCCAGCTCCTTCTGGATCGCCTTCATCTGCTCGTTTAGATAATACTCGCGCTGCGTCTTCTCCATCTGGCGCTTGACGCGCGTGCGGATGCGCTTCTCGACCTGCAGGACCGAGATTTCGCTCTCCATCAGGCCGAGCACCTTCTCCAGGCGCTGCGGGACGCTCGCGGTTTCCAGGATCGCCTGCTTGTCCGGAATCTTGACCGCCAGGTGCGAGGCGACCGTGTCGGCAAGCTTCGCATAGTCGTCGATCTGCTGGACGACGCCAACGACCTCGGGCGAAACCTTCTTGTTGAGCTTCACGTAATTTTCGAATTCGGTAATCACCGAACGCGCCAGCGCCTCGGCTTCCACCCGCTCGCCGGCATGGTCGTCGGTGACGACTGCATCGGCCTCGAAATAATCGGTGCGATCCGTATAGCGCAGCACCTTGGCCCGCTGCGCGCCTTCGACCAGCACCTTGACGGTGCCGTCGGGCAGCTTCAGCAGTTGCAGGACCGTCGCCAGCGTCCCGACTTCGAAGATGGAATCGGTCGCCGGCTCATCGTCGGAGGCGTTCTTCTGCGTGGCGAGCAGGATGAACGTGTCCGAGCGCATCACCTCTTCCAGCGCCTTGATCGACTTCTCGCGCCCGACAAAGAGCGGAACGATCATGTGCGGGAAGACGACGATGTCGCGCAGCGGCAGAACCGGATAGGCCCGGGTTTCACCGGGGATCAGCGGAGGGCGCGGCTTGGCGGTTGTCATGGCCCGTTGTCCTTCTTCTTGTGCCCCTTTGCCGCGCCCGCGGGATGCGCGACGTCAGGCAAAGTGCAGTTGGGCCGGGAAGGGAAGCACGGCCGGGAATGCTGGCCATGCACGAGGGGGTGTACGAACCCCGCCCGGATATCGACGTACCTTCGTACTCTTGACCTTTCGCACCAATTAGGTGGCGGTGAGGTTGCCCGGTGTCAAGTAACGTCGAAAATCCAGTAAAACGATAGCCTTTCGGCCGCCGGCGCACAGCCGGCAACCCGAAACCGGGCCGCGAATCTGATCGCGAACGAAGGCCGTTCAGGCCGTACTCGCGCCGGCATCTCCGGCCCGGTCGGCGTAGATGTAGAGCGGCCGTGCGGTTCCCTCGACCACTTCGCGGGAAATCACCACCTCTTCCACCCCTTCCAGGCTCGGAAGGTCGAACATGGTGTCGAGCAGGATGCTCTCCATGATCGAGCGCAGGCCGCGCGCGCCGGTCTTGCGCTCGATCGCCTTGCGGGCGATCGCGCCAAGCGCTTCCTCGGCGAGCGTCAGATCAATCGATTCCATCTCGAACAGTCGCTGATACTGCTTGACCAGGGCGTTCTTGGGCTCGGTGAGGATTTTCTTGAGTGAGTTTTCGTCGAGGTCCTCGAGCGTGGCGACCACCGGCAGGCGGCCGACGAATTCCGGGATCAGGCCGTACTTGAGCAGGTCCTCCGGCTCGACCTCGCGGAAAATCTCGCCGGTGCGGCGGTCTTCCGGGGCAATCACCTTGGCGCCGAAGCCGATCGAGGTCGAGCGGCCACGCGCGGAGATGATCTTGTCGAGACCGGCGAACGCGCCGCCGCACACGAACAGGATGTTGGTCGTGTCGACCTGCAGGAATTCCTGCTGCGGGTGCTTGCGTCCGCCCTGCGGGGGCACCGAGGCGACGGTACCTTCCATGATCTTGAGCAGCGCCTGCTGCACGCCCTCGCCCGATACGTCGCGGGTGATCGAGGGATTGTCGGACTTGCGCGAAATCTTGTCGATCTCGTCGATATAGACGATGCCGCGCTGGGCGCGCTCGACGTTGTAGTCGGCGGCCTGCAGCAGCTTCAGAATGATGTTCTCGACGTCCTCGCCGACATAGCCGGCCTCGGTCAGGGTCGTAGCGTCGGCCATCGTGAACGGCACGTCGAGGATGCGCGCCAGCGTCTGCGCCAGCAGCGTCTTGCCCGAGCCGGTCGGCCCGATCAGCAGGATGTTCGACTTCGCGAGCTCGACGTCGTTGTGCTTGGCCTGATGGTTGAGCCGCTTGTAGTGGTTGTGGACCGCGACCGAGAGCACCTTCTTGGCGTGATCCTGGCCGATCACGTAATCGTCGAGGACCTTGCGGATTTCCTTCGGGGTCGGAATGCCGTCGCGCGACTTGACCAGCGAGGACTTGTTCTCCTCGCGGATGATGTCCATGCACAGCTCGACGCATTCGTCGCAGATGAAGACGGTCGGCCCGGCGATGAGCTTGCGCACCTCATGCTGACTTTTGCCGCAGAACGAGCAGTAAAGCGTGTTCTTGGAATCGTTGCCGCCAACCTTGCTCATTCCATTCTCCGTCAAATCGTCCAGTATCCGATACGCCGTCGCCCGACGCTACCATTTCCGGTCCCGCGGCGCCGTGGCGTCACAGGCACAGATACTCCGAATTTCCTCCCGATCCCCTACTATCCCCTCAATCTAGCGAAACATGCTAACGGCGGGACAATCAAGAATCCATTAACGATAACAGGGCGCCACGGCCGGCCGTACCGGGTTCCCGACCGCCGGCTTCACGCCTTGGCCTGCGGGTCTTCCGCCCGCTTGTCGATCACCTTGTCGACGATTCCGAATTCCTTCGCCGCCTCGGCAGTGAGGAAATAGTCACGCTCCAGCGCATCTTCGATCTTCTTGATCGGCTGGCCCGTATGCTTGACGTAGATTTCGTTTAGCCGCTTCTTCAGGTTCAGGATTTCCTGGGCATGCAGCATGATGTCAGTCGCCTGGCCCTGGAACCCGCCGGATGGTTGGTGGACCATGATCCGGGCGTTCGGTAGGGCGAAGCGCAGGTCCTTGTGTCCGGCCGCGAGCAGCAGCGAGCCCATGGACGCCGCCTGCCCGACGCATAGCGTGGACACCGCCGGCCGGATGAACTGCATCGTGTCGTAGATCGCCATCCCCGATGTCACCACGCCCCCCGGGGAGTTGATGTACATCGAGATTTCCTTTTTCGGATTCTCGGCTTCCAGGAACAGCATCTGCGCGACGACCAGCGTCGCCATGCCGTCCTCGATCGGGCCGGTGATGAAGATGATCCGCTCTTTCAGCAGCCGCGAGAAGATGTCGTAGGCGCGCTCGCCGCGGTTGGTCTGCTCGACCACCATCGGCACGAGGTTCATGTAGGTTTCGACCGGATCTCTCATTGGCTGGCTTATTCCTCTGCGCGCGCTGGACTTGGCTGCGGCGAACCGCGAATCACATGAGAATACAATAGCGGAATTACAATAGCGTCCCGCCGGCCGCCCGCTTGGCCGGGCACGACCGTCGTCGTTGGCCCGAACGCAGGCGCCGATCAGGCCGCCGGCGCGTCCTCGTCCACCTTGTAGAGGTCCTCGCGCGAGACCGGCTTCTCGGTCACCTTGGCCAGCGCAAGGATGAAATCCACGACCTTTTCCTCGAAAATCGGCGCCCGCAGCGAAGCCAGCGCATTCGGGTTGCTGCGGTAATAGTCCCACACCTGCTGCTCGCGACCCGGCATCTGGCGCGTCTGCTCGACGATGGCGCGGGTCACTTCCTCGTCGGTCACCTTGATGGCGTTCTTCTCGCCGATCTCGGCCAGAACAAGACCCAGCCGCACCCGACGATCGGCGATCTTACGATAATCCGCCTTGGCCTCTTCCTCGGTCGTCTTCTCGTCGGCGAAGGTGCGGTTCTCCGACTTCATCTGCTCGAGCGTCGACTTCCACAGGCCCTCGAACTCCTGTTCGACGAGCGTCTGCGGCAGTTCGAAACGATGGCGCTCGTCGAGCGCGTCGAGCAGCGCGCGCTTGAGGCGCTGGCGCGAGACGCCGTCATATTCCCGCTTGATCTGCTCGCGCACCGCGTCCTTGAGCTTCTCCAGCGATTCCATACCGAGCGACTTGGCGAATTCGTCGTCGGTCGTCACCTCGCGCGGCGCCTCGATCGACTTCGCGGTGACGTCGAATTCCGCGGCCTTTCCGGCCAGTTCGGCGTTCAGATAGTTTTCCGGGAACGAGACCTTCAGCACCCGGCTTTCGCCGGCTGCGATCCCGATCAGCTGCTCCTCGAACCCGGGGATGAACGATCCCGAGCCGATCTGCACGGCAATGTCCTCGCCGCTGCCGCCTTCGAACGGGGTGCCGTCGATCTTGCCGACAAAGGAGATAGTGACGCGGTCGTCCTGCTCGGCTTTGGCGCCCTCGCCCTTGTCGCTGTAGGGGCGGTTCTGCTTGGCGATGCGTTCGAGCGCCTCGTCGATGTCCTTGTCGCCAATGTCGGTAACGAGCTTGGTCAGCTCGATGGTGCGGAAATCCGCCAGCTCGATCGGCGCTAGGATTTCCATGGCCACCGTGTAGGCTAGGTCGCTCTTGCCGGAAATGAGATTCTCGACCTCCGCCTCGTCGGTCGGCAGGGTCACCTTCGGCTCCATGGCCAGACGAAGCTTGTTGTCGCCGACGATCTTCGAGTTGTTCTCGCGGATCGCCGCCTCGATCACCTCGGCCATCGCAGCACGCCCATAGACACGGCGGAGATGGGCCACCGGCACCTTGCCGGGGCGGAAGCCGTTGATGCGTACGCGATCCTTGAGTTCGTTCAGGCGCTCGCCCACCTTCGCGTCGAGTTCCTGCGCGGGCACGACGACCTTGTATTCGCGCCGCAATCCTTCCGAAGCCGTCTCGGTCACTTGCATGACTTGTTCAATCCTTGGTCGCCGCCTGATCGGCGCTGGTCCGTTGCGGTGAATGAGGGCCGCTCGTGCGGCATGTCCGGCATGGTGCGGGCGGAGGGACTCGAACCCCCACGACTTGCGTCACTGGAACCTAAATCCAGCGCGTCTACCAATTCCGCCACGCCCGCCGAACAGGCATCGCGCGGCACCGCCAATCGCCGAGCGGCGCGGCTTATAGCATGGGCCGTTCGGGCTGCACCATAAAATTTGGCAATGTCGTCCGGTTTGCACAAAATCAGCGGGGCTTTTCGGCCATTGCCCGGGTGCGACATACGGCGCAGGCTTGGCGTGCCGAGAATCTCCCGCCGCACCCCCGCGTATGATCTTCGATTCCGCTACCGTCACATCCGCATGGAGCCGCCGACGCTTCCTCGGCACCAGCGGCGCATTCATGGCGTCGCTCGTCCAGTTGCACGTGGGTCGTGCGCGTGCCCAAACCCAGCCGCCAGTGCTGCCGGGACCTGCTGAATACTCCCGTGATGGCTTTGCCATGCTGCGAGCCCGCCCCGGTTACGCGCCGCTGCGCGGAGGCGAACAGACCGAAACCGCCATCTGGGGCTATGACGGCCGCGTCCCGGGCCCGCTCCTGCGTATTCGGCAGGGCGAGGAATTGCGGACGAGGCTCATCAACGAGCTGCCGCAACCAACCGTCATCCACTGGCACGGCATCCGCCTGCCGAATGCCATGGACGGTGTGCCGCATTTGACGCAACCATTGATTGAGTCCGGCAAGAGCTTCGATTATCGCTTCATAGCTCCCGATGCCGGCACCTTCTGGTATCACGCACACCATTACTCGTCCGAGCAGCTCGCGCACGGCCTCTACGGTCCGCTGATCGTGGACGAACGCACGCCGCCCGAAATCGACCAAGACATCCTGCTGGTGCTCGACGACTGGCGGCTCGACGCCAACGGCGCGATCCAGGAAGCGAGCCCGGGCGCAATGGATGGCCCCGCTCATCTGACCGCAAACAGCCGCCCACGTCTCGACATGCCGGTCGCCGTCAACGATCGCATTCGTCTGCGCCTGATCAATGCCGCGAGCGCGCGCATCATGCCGGTCCGGATCGCGGGCCACGTGCCCTATGTCGTGGCGATCGACGGCCAGCCGGCGGAACCCTTTCCGGCCGACGCGTCACGGGTGGTGCTTGCGCCCGGCAACCGCGCCGATCTGTTCATCGATGCCACGAGCGAACCGGGCAGCGTCACCCCGATCGTGATCGAGGACTACGGACAGCGCGACGTCGAGATCGCCCGGCTGGTCTACGACGCACAGGCGCGCCGGCGGGCGAACCCTTTGCCGGCGCCGCGGCCGCTGCCGGACAATCCGCTTCCTGCGCGCATGGCTTTCACCGACGCGCTGCGCGTCGAGATCCCGCTTGAAGGCGCCGCGACGAACGCGATGGTCATGCGCCGCGGCCCGGACGCCGCCGGACCGCCGCTGTTCCGCGTCAGGCGCGGCCGCACCGTGGTGATTGCGATGTCCAACCGCACGGTTTTTCTACACGCCATGCACTTGCACGGTCATCATTTCCGCCTGCTCGACAATCTCGACGACGGCTGGAAACCGTTCTGGCTCGATACCGTCCTCATCGCGCCGGAGCGGACGACCCGGATCGCCTTTGTCGCGGACAATCCGGGCAAGTGGATGATCGATTACCGCAGGCTCGGATATCAGGAGACCGGCATGGCGGCGTGGTTCGAGGTCGGCTAAGCGGGATGAGTTTTCCTTGAATCGTCATCCCGCTTTAGCGCTTTGTTTGAGCATAATCTTTTCCGAAAACCGCTTCGCACTTTTCGGGATCATGCTTTAGCCGAAGATCGAGCGCGCTTTAATTGCGCGACGGATTTCTCGCAGTGTCGGCCATGGCAAAGAGGTCACGATAAATTCCCGGCAACGCGCCCGGCAGGTCCTCCGAGATCAGGCCCGGCCCGACAGCCTGGCCGGCTGCACCGTGAATCCAGACGCCGGCGCAGGCCGCCTCGAAGGCCGGCATTCCCTGCGCCCGCAGTCCGGCGATGATCCCGGCCAGCACATCGCCCGCGCCCGCCGTCGCAAGCCAGGCCGGAGCGTTCTCGTTGATCGCGGCGCGACCATCGGGGGCCGCGATGATCGTGTCAGGCCCCTTGCGCACGATGACGGCCGCTGCTTCATGTGAAGCTTCGCGCGTCTCCTCAAGTTTTTGTTTAACTGGAGATTTTTGCGATTTCTTACTGAAGATTCTGGCGAATTCGCCGTCATGCGGCGTCAGAATCGCAGCCGAATCACGATGGGTCGCAAGCATTGTAAAGAGGTTTTTCGGCTCGTCCACAAAACTCGTCAGGGCGTCCGCATCGAGCACGGCCGCCCGCGGGCCGTCGAGCGCGGCGGCGACCTTGGCTCGCATGTCAGACCCCACGCCGCCGCCGGGGCCGATAACGACGGCATTTATGCGCGGATCGGCGAGCAGGCTGCGCAGCTCCGTGGCATCGTCCGCCGCGCGCAGCATTAGCGAGGGGCTGGTGGACGCAGCAATCGCCAGCGCCTCCCGCGGACAGGCCATGGTGACAAGGCCCGCCCCCGCCCGCAACGCCGCAAGCGCCGCGAGCCGGCCCGCACCGGAATGGGAGAGCGGTCCCACAACGGTGACGACATGACCGCGCCGGTATTTGTGGGCGTCCGCCGCCGGCACCGGGAAGGTCCCGATCCACAGCGCACACTCGTTGGCGAACGTGCGGGGGGCGATGTCGCCAAGCACATCGGCCGGAATGCCGATATCGGCAACGCTCACCGACCCGCAATGCGCCCGGCCGGGCATCAGGACGTGCCCCCATTTGCGCCGGAAAAACGTGATCGTCCGCCGTGCCCGTACGGCAATTCCCATCACCTGCCCGATCGTGCCGTTGATCCCGCTCGGTAGATCGACAGAGAAGATCGGGATCCCGGTCGCATTCATGCGCTCGACCACCTGGCGCGCGCCTCCTTCCAGCGGACGGTCGAGGCCGGCTCCGAACAGGGCATCCACCAGGATCGCGTAGAGCTTAAAATCGTGATCAGCGGCCTGTGTCACCGGCCCGCGCCATTGGCCGGCCATGACGGCGCAATCTCCCTTGAGCGCGGACAGATCGCCCAGCGTCGCGACCGTTACGGAGTATCCGCGCTCCATCAGGATCCGGGCAGCGACGAAGCCGTCGCCACCATTGTTGCCGGGCCCGGCGACGATACAGACCGGTGCGCCTGATGGAACAGAAGCGGCGACCGCATCCGCGACCGCCCGCCCGGCGTTTTCCATCAGCCGCAGCGAGGGAATTCCGCGCGCAACCGCGAGCGCATCCGCACGCGACATTTCAGCCGTGGAGAGAAGCTCGATCATTCCGGCCAACGCTAGAACCGGGTTCCGCTCCAGACAAACATTGCCTGCTCGGGGCCATGCCTTCAAAATAGGCGAACTGATTATTTTCTACTCACATATGGAAGGAAAAATCGCCGCGAAAATGGGCGATAAGGTTCTAACATACTGAGGAATCTTTATTTTTCATCTGTCCATCGGTTTGGCATGAGACCTGCTAACCGCCAAGGCGTCTCGTTGGTCGTGCCATCTGCGAGGCTGGAGAGGAAGCGCAATGAAGAAGATCGAGGCCATCATCAAGCCGTTCAAACTCGACGAAGTGAAGGAGGCGCTGCAGGAAGTCGGACTCCAGGGCATCACGGTCACTGAAGCCAAGGGTTTCGGCCGCCAGAAGGGCCATACCGAACTCTATCGGGGCGCCGAATACGTGGTCGATTTCCTGCCGAAGGTGAAGATCGAAATCGTGCTGGCTGATGACATGGTGGACAAGGCCGTGGACGCCATCCGCCGCGCTGCTCAGACGGGGCGGATCGGCGACGGCAAGATTTTCCTTTCCAATATCGAGGAAGCAATCCGGATCAGAACGGGGGAATCCGGATTGGACGCCATCTGATCGATGATCGTTGGGCTGACACACTCTATCCCGTGAGAAAAAGGGAACGCGTTTTATGACGACCGCCAAAGACGTAATGAAGATGATCAAGGACAACGACGTAAGGTACGTCGATTTCCGGTTCACCGATCCGCGCGGAAAGTGGCAACACGTCACGTTCGACATCACGATGATCGAAGACGAGACCTTCGCCGAGGGCGTCATGTTCGACGGCTCCTCGATCGCCGGCTGGAAGGCGATCAACGAGTCCGACATGTGCCTGATGCCGGATCCGGCAACCGCCTGCATCGATCCCTTCTTCGCCGAGACCACCCTCGTGCTCGTTTGCGACGTGCTCGAGCCGACCACCGGCGAGCCCTACAACCGCGATCCGCGCGGCATCGCCAAGAAGGCCGAAGCGATGGTCAAGTCGCTCGGCATCGGCGACACGGTCTATTTCGGTCCGGAAGCCGAATTCTTCGTGTTCGACGACGTGCGCTTCAAGGCCGATCCCTACAATACCGGCTTCCGTCTCGACTCCGTCGAGCTTCCGACCAATTCCGACACCGACTACGAAGCCGGCAATCTCGGCCACCGCATCGGCACCAAGAAGGGCTACTTCCCCGTGCCGCCGCAGGACTCCGCGCAGGACATGCGCGGCGAGATGCTCGCGGCGATGGCGAAAATGGGCGCCAAGGTGGAGAAGCACCACCACGAGGTCGCGTCCGCCCAGCACGAGCTCGGCCTGAAATTCTCGCCGATGACCTACATGGCCGACCAGATGCAGGTCTATAAATACTGCATCCATCAGGTCGCCAACATCTACGGCAAGACCGCGACCTTCATGCCGAAGCCGGTCTATGGCGACAACGGCTCGGGCATGCATTGCCACCAGTCGATCTGGAAGGACGGCAAGCCGGTTTTCGCCGGCAACAAGTATTCCGATCTTTCGGAAGTCTGCCTGTCCTATATCGCCGGCATCATCAAGCACGCCAAGGCCATCAACGCCTTCACCAACCCGACGACCAATTCCTACAAGCGTCTGGTTCCCGGCTACGAGGCACCGGTGCTGCTCGCCTATTCGGCGCGCAACCGTTCCGCTTCCTGCCGCATCCCCTACACGTCGTCGCCGAAGGCCAAGCGCGTCGAGGTGCGTTTCCCCGATCCGCTTGCCAATCCGTATCTCGGTTTCGCCGCGATGCTGATGGCCGGTCTCGACGGCGTCAAGAACAAGCTCAATCCGGGCGACCCGATGGACAAGGATCTGTACGATCTGCCCCCGCAGGAACTCAAGCAGATCCCGACCGTTTGCGGCAGCCTGCGCGAAGCGCTCGAAAGCCTCGACAAGGACCGCGACTTCCTCAAGGCGGGCGGCGTTTTCGATGACGACTTCATCGACAGCTATATCGAACTGAAGATGCAGGAAGTGATCCGTTTCGAGCACACCCCGCATCCGGTCGAGTTCGATATGTACTATTCGGCGTAGTCGACGTTCCTCCCGATCGCACAAGCGATAAACTTGAAGGGCGCTCTGCAGGGCGCCCTTTTTCTTTTCGGCTCGCGACGCATCGCGCCTGCGTTCACAGGATCGCGAAGAAAACCAACCCGGCTGCGGCGAGGAGGAAGCCCGAGATCAAGGTCCAAGCCAGGACACGCTCCCGGACGGTCGGACCGTAGGCGCCCGCCGCGCGGCGCTCGCGAATGAGGTCGGCCTCGTACTCGGCGGAATTGGCGAATGCGCAGGCGAACGCGGCACGGGCCCCCTGCACGCTCGGTTCGAGTGTCTCGGCATTGATCGCGGACATGGCGAACGAACCTCGGCGAACGAACCTCGTAGCGCTGCGAATGGTGCCCCCGAATGGTAAACGAAACGTTGCTGCGCTCAGCCCGCCGTCGCGCAGCGCGTCGGCCCCGCGGGCGCACGCGACGGCGCGGACGTCGCAACGATGGTACCGAGCCCGCCCGGGATCGCGGCTTCCCCGACGATCCGGTTGCGCCCCTCCTGCTTGGCCCGATAGAGCGCGGCGTCGGCTCTGGCCCGCAGCTCGGTAAGGCTATAGAGGCCAGGCGGGCCGGAAAACGCGCCGATGCTGACGGTTGTTGCGACCGGACACCCGGCGACCTGAATGCTTGCCCGTTCGAACGCCGCGCGCACGCGCTCGGCAACCACCATTGCCGCCTCCAGTCCGCCGGCCAGGATTGCCGAGAACTCCTCCCCGCCGAGACGCGCCACGATGTCGTCCGCGCGCATGCTGCGGTTCATCGTCGTCGCGAAATCGCGCAGCATCGCATCGCCGGCATCGTGACCGTAGCGATCGTTGATCGATTTGAAATGGTCGAGATCGAACATCAGGACCGTCACCGGCTCCGCGCTGGCGATCTGCCTGATCATCAGCTTCTGCGCCGCCTCCTCGTAGCCGCGTCGGTTGAACAGGCCGGTCAACGGATCGGTCATCGCCGCGGTCTTGTGGACGAGCACGCTTTGCTCTTTCGCCATCACGACCACGATAAAGGCCGTGCCGACGACGTAGAGAAGCGTCAGCAGCGCAAACAGCGCGAACGTCCCCTGATTGAGGCCGCGCAGGTCGCCCGGCATGAAATGCATGGTCGCGATCGGCGAAAGGAACAGCGTCCCGTGCAGGATGGCGAGGGCATAGGCGCGGCGCGATGCCCATTTGGGCTTGCGGCGTTCGCGCTTGAGCTCGATCGCCGTCAGCATTGCATAGGTTGCAATGATCAGCGAGCTGACAACCACACGCAGGTCGTTATGCGTCTGCAGGTCGATCCAGGTCCCGAACAGGAGCCAGGCCAGCGCGCCGGCCGTCGCGACAAAGGGCAACGCCGGACGACCGTGGAAATTGCGCGCGCCGGTCCAGATCATGCCGCAGCAGACAAACAGCAAAGCCGGCGCCACCACCTCGGAAACGCGTTCCGAGAGGAGCGGCCCGATCAGCCATAGGGCAACGGCCGTTCCGCCGATGATATAGGCTGCGGCCCACCAGCCGAGTGCGCGCACGGTGCGGTCCTGCAGCCACAGCGCGAGCAGAAACAATCCGAGCAAGGCGGTGACGCAGGTCGCGACGATGAACAGCGTCGTCACATCCAAAGGCATTCTGCCTTCCACAGCCGCACCTCGCCCCGTCCATGTGGCGACTTCAAATAGCGGGTGGATGTTTGCGGAGCGTTGCGCGACGCGCGGCGATTTTCAGGAAAATCGCACACAAAAAAGCACCGAGTAAAAATAAAAAGGGACCCGATCGGGCCCCTTTTCCTTGCCGATGGTAACCGGCTCAGCGCTTGGAGAACTGGAAGGAGCGACGCGCTTTCGCCTTGCCGTATTTCTTGCGTTCCACGACGCGCGGATCGCGCGTGAGGAAGCCGCCGCGCTTGAGCGGCGTCCGAAGGTCCGGCTCGAAATAGGTCAAGGCCTTCGAAATGCCGTGACGCACCGCGCCCGCTTGCCCCGAAAGACCACCACCGGATACCGTGCAGATGATGTCATACTGGCCGTTGCGGTTGGCGGTGACGAGCGGCTGCTGGATCAGCATGCGCAGCACCGGCCGCGCGAAGAACACTTCGACCGGCCGGGTGTTGACAGTGATCTTGCCGGAACCCGGACGGATCCATACGCGCGCCACCGCATTCTTGCGCTTGCCGGTGGCATAGGCGCGACCCTGCGCGTCGAGCTTCTGGACATGCTTGGGCTGCTCGGGCGCGCTCGCCTTGAGCGCGGACAGGCCTTCCATCGATTGAACGGTTTCGACCATCAGGCGCTCCTGTTCTTGCGGTTCATGGCGCCGACATCGATCGTCTCGGGCTTCTGCGCCTCATGCAGATGCTCGGATCCCGGATAGACCCGCAGATTGGCGAGCTGGCGACGGCCCAGCGGGCCGCGCGGCAGCATGCGCTCGACCGCCTTCTCGACGATCCGCTCGGGGAAACGTCCCTCGAAGATCGCCTTCGCGGTGCGCTCCTTGATGCCGCCGATATAGCCGGTGTGATGATAATAGACTTTCTTCTCGCGCTTGCGCCCGGTGAAGACGACCTTCGCCGCGTTCACGATGATGACGTTGTCGCCGTCGTCGACATGCGGTGTGAAGGTCGGCTTGTGCTTGCCGCGCAGGCGCATGGCGACGATCGTGGCAAGACGGCCGACGACCAGGCCCTTGGCATCGATCATCACCCATTTCTTCTCAATGTCGGCAGCCTTGGCCGAATAGGTGCTCATGGGATGTCCCGGAAAATTTGAGGTGGCGCGCTTCTACGCGAGCAGCGGCGGAGCGTCAACGCTCAAATTCTATAATTATCTATATAATTCAATGCGATATAAAAAAGGTGTTATATTACCTGTCATTAAGAGCTGACCACAGGAGGGATTGAATAGGTCGACGTCACATGCGCGATCGGCTCTTCGACCCCGTCTGAGAAAATGCTGCATTCGAGGACCGCAAGTCGTTTGCCAAGCTTGAGAATCCGCGCCTCGGCGATAATGTCGCCGGGCTCCGGCCGCCGCAGGAAGTTGATGTTGAGATTGGTGGTCACCGCAAGCCCGACCGGCCCGATCGCCGCCAATACCGCGACATAGAGCGCGAAATCGGCCAGCATCATCATCGTGGGGCCGGAAATGGTGCCGCCCGGCCGGATGAATTCTTCGCGAAACGCCTGCCGCACGCGGCCGCCGCCGAACCAGACCTTCTCGATCGACAGACCGCTTCCCGGGTGGAAAGCCTGCGGAAACTCGCTTGAGAGAAACGCCTCAAGCGCCGCGATGTCCATCGTCGGCTTGCGGTCTGCCAAGTCGTGCGCCATGTCGCGTGGCCTCCCCCACGGGTCGCCAAATCGGATACACTGGCGTCGATCCGACGCAAAGCGATTGCATGACACCGTGACGAGGCTCGCATGAATGCCCCGACCAGATCGCAGGCACCGGCGGAGGCCATCCTGCTGCGCGAGGACCAGGGGCCGGTTGCCGTTCTTACGCTCAACCGCGCGGCCGCGCGCAACAGCCTGTCCGAGGCGCTGATCGCGGCCTTGAACGAAACGCTTGCGAGCATTCGCAGCGACCGCGGCATCCGCGCGGTCGTCATCGCGGCCAATGGATCGGCGTTTTGCGCGGGCCATGACCTGAAGGAACTCACCGCGCGACGGGCGGACGCCGACGGCGGCCGCGCCTATTTCCAGCACATCATGACCAATTGCAGCACGATGATGCAGGCGATCGTAACCCTGCCCCAGCCGGTGATCGCCTGCGTGCAGGGCGTTGCAACCGCCGCCGGCTGCCAGCTCGTCGCGACCTGCGACCTTGCCGTCGCCTCATCCGAGGCGCGCTTTGCGACGCCGGGTGTCGATATCGGGCTGTTCTGCTCGACGCCGATGGTTGCGCTCACGCGCAATATCGGCCGCAAGAAGGCAATGCACATGCTCATGACCGGCGAGCCGGTCACCGCCGAAGAGGCAAGACATATCGGCCTGATCAATACGGTCGTCCCCCTGGGCCGGGAACGCGAGGAAGCGTTTGCGCTTGCCAGCAGGATTGCGGCTAAATCCGCCCATGTCCTCAAGATCGGCAAGGAAGCCTTCTACCGCCAGGCGGAAATGAGCCTCGCCGACGCCTACCGCTATGCCGCCGCGGTGATGACGGAGAACATGATGGCGCGCGATGCGCAGGAAGGCATCTGCGCCTTCATCGACAAGCGCACGCCGTCCTGGGAAGACCGTTGATCCGGCATCGCATCCGCGTCGCGCTCTTGTCGAAGGGCGCTCCACCGATTAGGTGAAGACCTGAAAGCCCGCGCCCCGACATGAATCACGATACATATTCCGATCAATATATCCGTGGCATTCTCAACACGGTGAAGACCATCGCGATGGTCGGCGTCTCGCCCAGGGAGAACAGACCGAGCTATTTCGCGTTCAAATACCTGCTCGAACGCGGCTACCGCGTCATTCCAGTCAATCCCGGCCAGGCCGGAAAAGACATACTCGGCCAGAAGGTCTATGCGACCCTTGCCGACATCCCGGAACCTGTCGACATGGTCGACATTTTCCGCGCCTCGCAATTTGCCGCCGCCGTGGTCGACGAGGCGCTCGCTCTTGCGCCGCGGCCACGCGTGATCTGGATGCAGCTTGGCGTGCGTGACGACGCGGCCGCCGCGCGCGCGGAAGCTGCGGGCGTCAAGGTCGTGATGAATCGCTGTCCGAAGATCGAATACGGCCGCCTGTCCTCCGAAATCTCGTGGATCGGCGTCAATTCGCGCACCCTCTCGTCCAGGCGCGCGCCCCTGCTCGGCAAGGGCGTGCAGCGCATGTCGCTCGACCGCCAGACCACGGGCGGCGGTTCGACCGGCGCCAGCGAGCGCGCCGCGCGAGAACAGGAATAACGTCCGCCGGACCGTCGCCAGACGATTATGCCACGCGACCGGCGGCTGCCGGGCATTCTGTTGCGGTTAACGCATTAATTTCCTCGTGCCTTGACGCCTGTCGGCGCTTCGATAAACCAAATCGATTATCAAGCCTGCAGACGCGGCCCAACGAGGACTTCTGCCATGACCGAACGCACTCCCGGATTCGCGACGCTTGCCATCCATGCCGGCGCGCAACCCGATCCCACGACCGGCGCACGCGCGACGCCGATCTACCAGACCACCTCGTTCGTGTTCGACGACGTGGACCATGCCGCCTCGCTGTTCGGCCTGCAGGCGTTCGGAAATATCTACACCCGCATCGGCAACCCGACCTGCGCCGTGCTCGAGGAGCGCGTGGCGGCGCTCGAAGGCGGCACTGCGGGTCTTGCGGTGGCATCGGGCCACGCCGCGCAGGTGCTCGTCATGCACGCCTTGATGACGCCGGGCGACGAATTCGTCGCATCCAAGAAGCTCTATGGCGGCTCGATCAACCAGTTCAACCACTCCTACAAGAATTTCGGCTGGAACGTCGTCTGGGCCGACCCCGACGACATCGCCAGCTTCGAGCGCGCGATCACGCCCAAGACCAAGGCGATCTTCATCGAGTCCATCGCCAATCCAGGCGGCGTCATCACCGACATCGAGGCGATCAGCAATGTCGCGCGCCGCGCCGGCGTGCCGCTGGTCGTCGACAACACCCTCGCCACGCCCTATCTGTGCCGTCCGATCGACCATGGCGCGGACGTCGTCGTGCACTCGCTCACCAAGTTTCTCGGCGGGCACGGAAACTCGATCGGCGGCCTGATCGTCGATGCCGGTACCTTCAACTGGTCGCGCGAGGGCCGCTATCCGATGCTGTCGGAGCCGCGGCCCGAATATCAGGGCATCGTCCTGCACGAGACGTTCGGCAACTTCGCCTTCGCGATCGCCTGCCGCGTGCTCGGCCTGCGCGACCTCGGTCCGGCGTTGTCGCCGTTCAACGCGTTCATGATCCTGACCGGTATCGAGACGCTGCCCTTGCGCATGCAGAGGCACTGCGACAACGCCATGGCGGTCGCGGAATGGCTCGCCAACCACAACAAGGTGGCCTGGGTCAGCTATCCCGGCCTCTCCGGCGACCGCTATCACAATCTCGCCCGCAAATACGCGCCCAAGGGCGCGGGCGCGGTGTTCACGTTCGGCCTCAAGGGCGGCTACGAAGCCGGGGTGAAGCTCGTCTCGAACGTGAAGCTGTTCTCGCATCTCGCCAATATCGGCGACACGCGTTCGCTGATCATTCACCCGGCATCGACCACGCATCGGCAATTGTCGGACGCGCAGAAGACGCAGGCCGGCGCCGGCCCCGACGTGGTGCGCCTGTCGATCGGGATCGAGGACAAGGACGACATCATCGTCGACCTCGAACAGGCCCTCGTCGGCTGATTTGCCGGCTATGCGGCGCGCCGGGTTCGGCGGCGCCGCGAATGTCTCAGGCGCGCTTTGCGCTTGGCGGACGCCGCTTGGCCGGCGCGCTTTCCATCGCGTTAGCCGGCGCCGCGCCGACGTCGTTGAGATGGACGAGCGCCACCGTCAGCACCGCGATCGCGAGCACCTGGTGCAGCAGCGCGAGCGTGATCGGCACGGCGTGCAGCAACGTCAGAATCCCGGCCACCACCTGGATGAGGATCGTTGCCGCCAGCAGGAGGGCGGAGTTCGTTCCGCGGCGCTTCGATGCCGCAAGCCAGGTCACAGCGTAGCCGAGAATGACAATCACCAGGAGATACGCCATCATCCGGTGCACGAACTGCACCATCAAGGTATTCTCGAACAGATTGCGCCACCACGGCGTCTCGAACCACAGGCGCCCGGCAGCGGGAATAAAGGCGCCGTCGATCAGCGGCCAGGTATTGTAGGCAAGCCCGGCATCGATGCCGGCGACCAGCGCGCCGAGATAGATCTGCACGATGATCATCGCCACGATGACGCCTGTGACGATGCGCCCCGCCGTCAGCGGCGCACGCGTGCGCATCGTATCGCGCATGCGCAGGATGATCCACACCGTCGCGGCATAGATCACGCATGCCAGCGTCAGATGGAACGCAAGCCGGTATTGCGAAACGCTGACGCGCTCGGACAGGCCCGACGACACCATCCACCAGCCGATCGCGCCCTGCAGCGCACCGAGCCCGAATACGCCCCATAATGGCCATTTGAGCCGGCCCGGAATCCAGCCACGCCACAGGAAAAAGAGGAACGGCAAAAGAAATACAGCACCGATCAGACGGCCCAGCAGGCGGTGCCCCCATTCCCACCAATAGATGGTCTTGAATTCATCGAGCGTCATGCCGCGATTGAGTTCGCGGTATTGGGGGATCGTCTTGTATTTCTCGAACTCCGTCTGCCATTGCGTCTCCGACAGCGGCGGAAGCGTGCCGGTCACCGGTCGCCATTCGACGATGGAAAGGCCCGATTCCGTGAGCCGGGTGGCACCGCCGACGAACAGCGTTGCGACGACCAAAGCTGCGACGATGACGAGCCAGACGCGGACGGAACGGAATGCGACGGCCGAAAAGTCGGCCGGCAGAGAGGCGTGCGCCATGGAACTGCCTTGCACGTGGTCGGGCGTTCCGTATAGTCCGCCCGTCCCGCCCCCGCAACCGGAAGTCCCCATGTCCCTGCGCATGCGCAAACTGACCGGAGCAATCCTGCTTTTGCTGCTTGTCGCGGTGTGGTCGCTGGCGGCAATGGTTGTCGCCCAAGTCATTTTCACCCAGCCGCGGCCGGTATTGATGTGGATTTATTATCCGCTGGCGGGTCTTGGCTGGGTGCTGCCCGCGATGCCGCTCGTCAAATGGATGCTCAAGCCGGATGCGGCGCGCTGATCAGGCCGCCTTCACGCGCTGGAAGCCGTTCCAGACCGCGGTCGCCGAACCGGACAGAAGCACGCGCACATAACGCATGTGCTGGTAGTCGCCATTGATCGAGATGCGCGGCAATTCCAGCAGATGCCGGTCGTGCTCGCCAAACAGCACGCCGGGGAATGTTGTCACCGCAGTCTTGTAGCCGGCTTCGGCGGCAAGACGCACCTCGCGCGCGCCGACCGAGGTCGGATCGCCGACCGGATAGGACATGTGCACCGGCCGCACCCCGATCGCGGCCTCGATCACCGAACGGCTCATATTGAGTTCGGCGCGCGCGACGCTCTCACTCGTCTTCTTCAGCATAACATGATTGACCGTGTGCGCACCGATTGTGACCAGCGGGTCCTTGGCCATTTCGGCGATCTCCTCCCAGGTCATGCATAATTCTTCGCAGATCGATTTCATGTCGACGCTGTAGCGCGCGCAAAGATCGCGTACCGCCGTCCGCAACTCGTCTTCGCTCTTGCGCTGCCGCAGCCACCAGTAGATCTGGTCGTAGGTTTCGCGCTTCTCCGCAGCGGAGGCGCAATCGAAGCGGATTTCGTGACCGTCCATGACAAGGCCGATGCGCTTCTGGCCGGCGATCACGCGCTCGAGCGCGGCCCACCACAATTCGCCGATCTGGTCCGCAAAACTCGTCGCGATGTACATCGCGAACGGCACGTTGTGCTCGCGCAGCAGCGGATGCGCCCATTGTTTCACGTCGCGATAGCCGTCGTCGAATGTGATGCAGGCGAAACGTTTGCTGAAATCCCGTTCCGTCATGCGGCGATGCATTTCATCGAGCGAGATCAGATCGAGCCCCGAGCGGCGCAGCCGACGCAGGAGCTTGGCAAAGAATTCCGGGGTGATTTCGAGCAGGTGGTTGGGCTGGAACCGCTCGCGGCGGCGCGGACGGACATGGTGCAGGGTCAGGATGACGCCGACCCCCCGCACGAACGGTTGCATGACGAGGTGCGCCCCGCTGAAATAAAGCGTTTCGAGGCCGGCCCGAATGATATTTTGCTTCAAATGCGACACGAACGTCCCTTCTATAACCGGCCGATCCTGCCAACGCTTTATTGAGATTTCTTTGCCAGTTTGCCCGGGCGCCGCAACCGTCAGGGCCTGCCCTCATGAATATCGCGCTCCGGATGTCGCCTCCGCTCGTACCGACCCGAGACCTGCCCGGGAGCGCGCTGGCGCGGATCGATGTCTTCGACGACGTCGACAGCGCAGCCCCGGCCTGGGACGAGCTCGCCACGGCCGACAGCGTCGCCTCGCCCTACCAGTCCCGCGAATGGGTCCGGCTGTGGCAAAGCCATGTGCTGCCCCGGTCCGGCGGGCACCTGCTCATTCTCGTCGGACGCGACGCGACCGGCGCCCCGCTGTTTGTGTGGCCGCTTGTGCGCGGCCGTCTCGGTCCGCTGCGGATCGCCGCCTTCGTCGGCGGCAAGCACGCAACGATCAACATGCCGCTGTGGCGGCGCGACGTGGCGCAAGCCTGGACCGCATCCGATCTTCATGACGTCTTGCGCTCGATCGCCGCGCGAGTTCCCGACCTCGATCTCATTATTCTGTGCAACCAGCCTTTCGCGTGGCACGGGACCGCCAATCCGTTCGCGTTGCTGCCGCATTTCCGCGCGACCGAGGACAATTTCGTGGCCCCGCTCGGCTTGCCAGGCGCGCAGGTGGTCGAGCGCGAGATTTCGTCCGCCATGCGCAGCCGCCTGCGCAACAAGGAGCGCAAGCTCAGCAAGCTGCCCGGCTATCGCTATGTGCGCGCGCAGACGCCCGACGCCGTGCGGGCCCAGCTCGACGCTTTCTTTGCACAGAAATCGGCCAAGCTCGCGGCAATGGGGGTGCAGAACGTTTTCGCCGGGCCCGGCATTGAGGACTTCGTCCGCGCCGCCTGTCTTGACGGCCTCGGCGAAGGGCGCGCGCTCATAGAACTGCACGCCCTCGAAGCCGACGGCGAGATCCTCGCTCTTTTCTCGGGAATCAATGACGGCCGACGTTTCACCTCGAACTTCAACTCGCACACCATGAGCGAGCATGCCCGCTTCTCGCCGGGCCTCATCCTCATGCAATACATGATCGCCAATGTCGCCGACCGCGGCTTCGAGTCCTTCGACATCGGCCCGGGCGAAGCGCACTACAAGTCGTTCTTCTGCAAGACGCTGGAACCGCTGTTCGACAGCGTCATCCCGCTGTCGCCGCGCGGCCGCCTCATTGCCTGGCCGCTGCGCCTGACGCTCGCCGCCAAGAGCGCGATCAAGCGCAACTCTGTTCTATGGGCGATCGCCTCGCGCGTCCGCCGCGTTCTACGGCCAACGCAAGCTCCCACGTCCTGATCAGGCTGCAGCCGGCCGGTCGGTATCGGTCCGACCGGGGATCACCGTCACTTCGATAAAGCCCGCGCCCAGCAGGCGCTCGCGTGCGGCATCCGCCGTATCCGCCTCGCCCACGACCAGCACGGCGCGCGGCGCAAACCGGGTCAGCATCCCGACCGTCGCGTCCGCCACACAGCCGCTGTCAAGCAGAACGTGATCGTAGCTGTGCATGAGCGCGTCGAAGGTCATGGCAAGACGCGGCGAAGCCAGGATCGCGGCATGATCGCCGCCGAGATGGCCTGTCGCGATCACATGCACCGGCGAGAAGCGGTCGCGCGTCACAATGCTGCCGAACGAAGCACTGCCGCGCGCGACATCGGCAATGCCGGGGGCGCTGGGATCGCTCGACGCAACCGAGAGATTGGGAGTGCTGAACGCCATATCGACCAGCACCACGCGCGCGCCCTGGCGTGCCAGCGCCCGCGCGAGAGCAAGCGCCGCCGTGGTCGTGCCGGCATTGCGCGCGGTTCCGATCACGGCCACCCGCCGGCCGGCATCGCCCGCGCGCCGCAATGCAGCCGCAAGCGTATCGACCGAAAGACCCGCAGACTTTGCCGCCGCTGTAGGCGGAACCTTGAGATCGGCAACGTCTCCTGCCGGAGCGCCCTTGGCACCCTTCCGACCTTTACGCCCGAACAGGCCGAAGACGCGCATCGGTGTCTTGCGCGGTCCCGGCGCCGGGCGCTGCCCGGACGGGTCGAGCAGCTCACCCGTGACGACGAAAGTCGCTCCGATGAACAGGGTTGCAAGCGTTGCGAGCGCCACCATCGACAGCTTCTTCGGGAAAGCCGGCGAGTTCGACGCGATGGCGCGCGAGATCACGCGCACGTCGGAAGGCGCGGCTCCCAGCGAGTCGCGCGTGGTGGCCTCGCGATACTTGCCCAGATAGGATTCGAGCAGGTCGCGCTGCGCCTTCGCCTCGCGTTCGAGCGCGCGCAACTGGACGTCCTGCGTGCTCAGGCCGGCGATCTGGTTCTTCAGCTGATCGGCCGCCGCCATGGTAGTCTCGATGCGGGCCGCCGCGATGCGCGCGTCGTTCTCGATGCTTTCGACGAGCGTGACGGTCTCGGCGCGGATCTGGGCGTCGAGCGCCGAAATCTGCGCGCGCAGTTCCTTGATGCGCGGATGCTGGTCCATGAGCGTGGACGACTGCTCGGCGAGCTGCGCGCGCAGGGTCACCCGCTGCTCGACCAGCCGGCGGATCAGTTCGGAATTCGTGATGTCGGACGACTCGATCGGACGTCCGCTGCGCAGCATATTGCGGATCATGCGCGCGCGCGCGTCGAGATCGGCCTTCTGGCTGCGCGCGGCCGCAAGCTGGGTGGTCACGTCCGCCAGCTGCTGGTTGGTCAGGCCGGCATTGTTCGTGCCCACGAACAGGTTGGCCTTGGCTCGGAAGTTCTCGACATTGCGTTCGGCTTCGGCAACCTTCGGACGCAGCTTCTCGATTTCCTGCTCGAGCCAGACGCTGGCATTGCGGTTCTGCTCGATCTTGCTGGTGCGCTGGAAAACGAAATAGGTGTCGATGATGGCGTTGACCGCGCGCGCCGACAGTTCCGGATCCGACGACTGGAACTTGATCTGGATGACGCGCGACTTCTCGATCGGAATGACGCTGAGACGCTGGAAGTAGTTCGTCATCACGCGCTCTTCCGGCGTCAGGCGCATCGTATCCTTGCCGAGACCGAACAGCGAGAGGATCGTGCCGACGAGCGAAGGCCCGCCCCGCACTGGATCGAATTCCGGCCGCTCGCCGAGCTTGAGCTCCTTAATCACCTGCAGCGCGATGTCGCGCGACTGCAGCACCTGCGCCTGGCTGGTGATGGCTTCGGCGTCGATCGCCGCGCGCGTGTCTTCGGTCGCGTTGCGGTCGTTGCCCGGCCGCAGGAAAACGTTCTCACGACCCTCGATCAGGAGGCGCGCTTCCGATTCGTAGCGCGGCGTGACGATGTTGACGGCGACAATGGCGAGGCCCGCGACCACGGCGGCCGGGATCAGGACACGCGATTTTTTCCGCCAGAGTGCGAGCCCGAGAAGCCGCAGATCGAGGTCGTTGCCGCGGGACGACACGCCATTCACACTACGATCGCTACCAACGCGCATCACGTCACTCCAAGCGCACGCCATCACTGCGCGGAGTTAACGCCGATTATGGTTTCCCCCCGGTTAATTGCCGCGCGCCAAACCCGCGCAGTGCACGCCCGCTCAACCTTTGTTAACCATAAAAGGCGTTAATCCGGCTTAACGTTTTTCGAGCGTCCGGATTCGCGCCGCATGCGGCCTCAGTCTGTCCCATTCGTTTCTGCACGGCGTGTTCCGGCGTGCGGCCTGACGGTC
>JABARS010000011.1 GCA_019187085.1 Pseudorhodoplanes sp.
CGCGCCGGCGACGCCCGCCAGTCCCAACTCTGCCGCGGCCCCGACGCGGGGCGGAACGAGGACAGCGTCGCGGTGCCGCCGGTGCTCGCCGCGCGGCCCGCCTCGCGCGCCAGCGCCTCGCGCAGCGCGCCGACGATCAGGCTGCGCACGAGGCCGGCGTCGCGGAAGCGCACCTCGGTCTTGGCTGGATGGACGTTGACGTCGACCTCGCGCGCATCGAGCGCCACGAAAAGCGCCAGCACCGGGTGGCGGTCGCGCGGCAGGTAATCGGCATAGGCGGCGCGCACGGCGCCGATGAGAAGCTTGTCGCGCACCGGCCGTCCGTTGACGAACAGGTACTGGCCGAGCGCATTGGCGCGCGTGAAGGTCGGCAGCGCCGCATAGCCTTCGATGCGCAGACCTTCGCGCCCGGCCGCGACCGCAATCGCATTGGCGCGGAACTCCGCGCCGAGAATGTCGCCGAGCCGGGCCAGCCGTCCAGGTCCGTCGGGCAGCGCCGCGGGCCAGGTGACGGCGGCGCGCTCCTCGCCGGCCAGCGTGAAGGCGACATCGGGACGGCTCATGGCGAGCCGGCGTACGACTTCGCGCACGGCCTCGCCTTCGGCGCGGTCGCTCTTGAGAAATTTCAGCCGCGCGGGCGTCGCAAAGAACAGATCCCTCACCTCGACGCGCGTGCCTTCGCCGAGCGCGGCCGGACGCAGCGCCGACTTGACGCCGCCTTCGACGTCGAGCGCCCAGGCGTGCGGCTCACCGGCATGGCGGGTGGTGATGGTCAGCCGCGCCACCGCGCCGATGGACGGAAGCGCCTCGCCGCGGAAGCCGAGCGTATGGATGGCGAGCAGGTCCTCGTCGTCGGCGAGCTTGGAGGTGGCGTGGCGCTCAACCGCAAGCGCGAGATCGGCGCGCGTCATGCCGGCGCCGTCGTCGGAGACGCGGATCAGCCGGCGGCCGCCGCCGTCGGTCACGACCTCGATGCGGCGCGCGCCGGCATCGAGCGCATTCTCCACCAGCTCCTTGACGACGCTCGCCGGCCGCTCCACCACCTCGCCGGCGGCGATGCGGTTGACGAGGCTTTCGGACAATTGGCGGACGGGCATGAATCGCTACCAAGCACCTGTGACGCGGTCCGTCACCCTGAGATGCCCGCGCCGGCGGCTTCGAGCAGTGCAGCCGATCCATTGCCCGTCGCCCTTCGAAGCTCGCTCGCATCTTAGGACGACAGAGGCGGATTGGCGCTTCCGCTTCTACCAGATTCGCCCCGGACGGCCGTTAGTCATCGAACGACTTTCCCCGCATCTTCTTGATATTCGAGCGGATTTTCTTGCCTTCCACGCGCTTGAGCCGGGATGCCTGGGTCGGCTTGGTGGCCCGGCGCGGGATCGGCTTTACCGCCGCCTCGCGGATCATCGCAAACAGGCGCTCGCGCGCGTCCTCGCGGTTGCGCTCCTGGGTGCGGTGCGATTGCGCGGTGATCACCAGCACGCCGTCCTTGGTGAGACGGCTGCCGGCGATGCGCATCAGCCGGATCGCCACGTCGTTCGGCAGCGAGCGCGAGCGCCGCACGTCGAAGCGCAGTTGCACGGCGGTGGACAGCTTGTTGACATTCTGCCCACCCGGCCCCGAGGAGCGCACGAAGCTCTCCTGCAACTCGTCGTCGTCGAGACTGATATGGTCGGTGACACGGATCATGCAGAAGATGTAACCCGCCGCGCCCGGCAGGCAAAGAGCCGGCCGCGCCGCAATCAGGTGACGCGCGCGCTAATTCGCCGCGAGATATTGCTTCGCCAGAATCTTGCCCTCCTCCACCGCCGGCTGGTCGAAGGCATCGACCCCGAGCAGATCGGCGGCGATGATGGTCTCCAGCATGAAATGCATCATGAGCGCGCCGAGCGCGCGCTCGTCGAGGCGCGGGACATGGAGGGTGCGCACCGGGCAGCCGTTCTTCGCAAGCGTCTCGGCGGTGGCGCGCCCCTGCGCTGCGACAAGATCGCCGATCGCCTTGCCGGCGAAATCGGGCTCGCCCGCACGCGATGCGAGATCGGCGGGGATGACCGGCCCGCGCCCGGCGCAATCGGTCGTCACGATCGTGAACAGCTTGTCGCGCGGACCGGCGATGAAAAGCTGAAGCTGGCTGTGCTGGTCGACCGGACCGAGGGCGGCGAGCGGGGTCGTGCCCTTGCCGTCCTTGCCGAGGCTCTCGGCCCAGAGCTGCACATACCATTTGACGAATTTTTCCAGCCGGTCGGCGTACGCCATCATCACCGCGACCGGCTTGTGCGCGGCGAGCGCGACCGACAGCGCGGCCCCGACCGCGGGTGCCACGTCTTTGGCCGCGCGACCGTCGCGCACGGGCGCCAGCACCTCCGCCGCCCCGGCCCGCACCGCGGCGATGTCGAGGCCAAGCATCGCCGCCGGCAGCAGCCCGACATTGGTGAGCGCCGAGAAACGCCCGCCGACGCCGGTGTCGTGATCGAGAAAGGGCACCTGCCCGGGCGCGAGCAATTCGCGAAGCCCGTTGCGGCGGCCAGCCTTGGCGGGCTCGCTCAGGCCGAGAAAAACCTCGCCGATCCGCTTTTCGAGCCCGGCCGCCTTCAGCGCGGCGAGCACGGCGGCCGTCTGCATCAGCGTCTCGCCGGTGCCGCCGGACTTGGAGATCGCGACAAAGCGCGTCGTCGCAAGCGGCAGCCTCTCTAGCAGGCGGCCGAAGGTCAGCGGGTCGAGATTGTCCATGAAATGCGCGCGCGGCCCGGCGCGCAACAGCCCGAGCCCCGGCACGCCCCAGTCGGCAAGCTGCACGAGTGCCTGCGCGCCGAGGCTCGATCCGCCGGTACCCAGAAACACAAGATCGCTCGCGCCGGCGGTCAGGCGTTTTGCCGCCTCGCCGATCGCCGCGAGATCGCCGCGCTCGGCCGGCACGTGCAAGAGACGCAGCGACGCGTCGGCATGCCTGCGGCGCAACGACTGGAGCGCCTGCGCGCTGCGCGCAAGCGCCTCTTCAAAAGCCTCGCGCACGACGCCGTGCGGCCCGATGCGTTCGGCCCGCGCCATATCGATGGATTGAACAAACGTCATTGCCGCCCCGATCCGTCCCCCGTCCGGCCCGTCAACGCGGCCGGCCGCATCCGGTTCAACCGCCCTGCTTGCCGGCCGGAGTCTCGCTGGCCCGGCCGACCACCGAATAGAGCACGCCGGTATTGAGCAGGCGCTTCGCCGCGCGCCTGACGTCGTCGAGCGTCACCTTCTCGATCAGGCCGTTGCGCCGCTCAATATAGTCGATGCCGAGATCCTCGAGCTGAATCTGCACGAGCTGCGCGGCGATCTTGGCCGAGGTATCGAAATTGAGCGCATACGATCCCTTCAGATAGGACTTGGCCTTGGCCAGTTCATCGGCCATCGGGCCGCTCTCGCTCATACGGCGGATTTCGCTTTCGATCAGATCGAGCGTCTCGTCGGCGCGATCAGCGCGTGTCTGCGTGCCGCCCAGCACCAGGGCCGTGCGATCGAGCGGCAGCAGATACGAATAGACCGAATAGACGAGCCCGCGCTTCTCGCGCACCTCGCGATAGAGACGCGAGGAGAACGAGCCGCCGCCCAGAATATGATTGACGATAAAAGCGGGGATGAAATCGGGGTCCTTGCGGGCGATGCCGTTGCCGCCGAAGCTGAGCACGGCCTGCGGCACCTTCAGATCGACATAAAGGCGGCGACCGCCGCCGACCGCCGCCGCGGGCTTGACCGCGACGAGATCGGCCTTTGCCGGCAGCGCGCCGAACACCGTGTCGAGCAGCGGCGCGAGCGTCGCCGCATCGATGTCGCCGACGACGGCGATCTTGAGCTGGTCGCGCGCGAACACCCGGCGGGCATAGGCGGCGACGTCGTCGCGCCCGATCAGGGGAACCGACTCGAGCGTGCCGTTCGCCGGCCGGCCATAGGGATGGTCGGGGAATGCCGTGCGCCACCACAGCCGGCTTGCGATATTGTTCGGATTGGTGGTCTCGCGCCGCAGCGCGGTGAGCATCTGCGCGCGCACGCGCTCGATCGGCTCGGCATCGAAGCGCGGCGCTGTCAGCGCGAGCCGCAACAGGTCGAAACCGACATCCATGCGGTCGCGCAGCACGCGCAGCGCGCCGCTCACCTCGTCGCGCTGCGCGGAGAAGCGCAGCTCGACGGCGTTCTGCTCCACCTTCTCGGAGAAAGCCCGGGCGTCGAGATTGCCCGCGCCTTCGTCGAGCAGGCCCGCGGTCATGTAGGCCACGCCCGGCTTTTCCGGCGGGTCCTGGGTGGCGCCGCCGCGGAACGCGAAATTCATGGAGACGAGCGGCACCGACTGGTCCTGCACCAGCCAGGCCTCGATGCCGCCCGGGCTGACGACGCGCTCGATGCGGGTCGCAGCCTGAGCGTCGGCGACGAAAACGGCGAGCGCGGCCGCCGCCGCGAGGGGCCTGACGAACGCCGCGATCATGATCTCTTCTCCTCGCGCCCCACTTCCTTGATCAGGAAACCGGTCACCGAGCGACGCTTGTCGAGCCACTGGCGCGCGGCGTCGCGTACCTGGTCGGCGGTGACGGCGCGGATGCGGTCGGGCCAGGTGCGGATGCTGTCGACGGTCATGCCGGTCGTGAGCGCCGTGCCGTACCAGCGCGCGAGCGTGGACTGGTTGTCCTGCGCGAAAATCGTGTCGGCGACGAGCCGCGTCTTGGTCCGCTCTAGCTCTTCGGCGGTCACACCGCGCTCGGCAAGCTCGGCGATCACCGTATCGATCGCCTCGTCGAGCTGGGGTAGACTGATGTCCGGGCGCGGCGTGCCATAGACGCCGAAGCGCGTGTCGTCGAGCATCGAGCCCTGATACCAAGCGCCGGCGCTGACTGCGATCTGGCGTTCGACGACCAGCGCGCGATGCAGGCGGCTGTTCGATCCGTTGCCAAGGATATGCGCCAGCACTTCCAGCGCCTCGGCCTGGCCGGGGGCGGCGGTGTGATGCGAGGGCACGAGATAGCTGCGCTGCAGGCTCGGCTGGGCGACGCGCGGATCGGCGAGCGTGACGGTGCGTACCGCGCGCTGGTGCGGCTCCTTCGGCCGCACGCGCGGTGGCAATTCGGAGCGGCGCGCGACCTTGCCATAGGTCTCTTCGGCCAGCGCCTTGACTTCGGCAGCCGAAACGTCGCCGGCGATGACGAGAACGGCATTATTGGGCGTGTAGTATTTGCGGTAGAAGGCGAGCGCGTCGTCGCGCGTGAGCGCCTCGATCTCGTTGCGCCAGCCGATGACCGGCCGGCCATAGGGATGATTGAGATAGAGCGCCGCCTCGATCTCCTCGCCGAGCCGCGCGGACGGATTGTTGGCGACGCGCTGGTTCTGCTCCTCGAGCACGACATTGAGCTCGGGACGCACGACGTCGTCGGTGAGCACGAGGCCGGTCATGCGGTCGGCCTCGAACTCCATCATCGCCTTGAGATTGTCGCGGGTGACGCGCTGGAAATAACCGGTGTAATCGCTCGAGGTGAAGGCGTTCTCCTGTCCGCCGATGGTCGCCACGACTTGGCTGAAGCGGCCGGCGGGATTTTTCTTCGTGCCCTTGAACATCAGGTGTTCGAGGAAATGCGCGAGCCCGGATTTGCCCGCCTCCTCGTCGGCGGCGCCGACCTTGTACCAGAGCATGTGGGTGACGACCGGCGCGCGCCGGTCGGGAATGACCACGACCTCGAGCCCGTTCCCGAGCGTGAAGGTGGAGACGTCGGGCGCGGCCGCCGCCGGTAGCGGGCCGGCGAGCGCGGCGAGCACGAGAGCGGGAGCGGCAGCCCGCACTGCAAGCCGCGGGAGGGGTGTCATCAAGTCGTGTCCGATCTTCAAGCGGGCGCCATCGCGCAAGCCGGCTGGGACGAGGCCGCGCATCGAGCTCAATAGTCTTTGCCCGTCCCGCGATCCTGGAGATTGTAGGGCTTCGGCGCCTCGCGCTTGGCCGAAAGACCGTAAGGCTGGTTCGGCGACGGCGTCATGTAACCGGTCGGCGGCGCGGTCAGCGAGCTGCGCGGCGGCTCGCCGCGGAAGACGCCGACTTCGTCTTTTTCTCCACCGCCCTTGAACAGGGCGCCGAGTATCCCGCCGCGGTAGCCGAGCTCGTCCGGGCGTAGCGGCGCGCCCTGCTCTTCGCGCGTGGAGTTGGTCGGCGTCAGCCCGGCCCCGGCCTTGCGGCCGCGCTCAAGCTCGTAAGGCGACAGCGGACGGCCGGCGGTCTCCGCCTCGTTGGGATCGCGCGGCGCGCGGGACTTCTTCTTGGGCTGGCGATCGGCGTCTTTCGGCCAGGACGGATCGGCGACCACGCTCGTCGCTTGCGGCGGCGGCAGATCGCGGCTCGGCGGAACGACCAGCGGCGAACGCTCGCGATAGTCGATCGGCGGCGTATCCTTGATGCCGAAGATGCCCTTCAGAATCTTGGTCTCGAACGGCTCCTCCTCCTCGTCATCAGCCGCCGAGGCATGCAGGGCACCGCCAACGGCGAAGGCAAAGGCCAGCACCGCCGCGGCCGCGGCGCGCGCCAGACGGCGACGAAGGAAGCGGGGGTCAGAGATGGAGTTGGATCGGTGCATCATTGTCCCGAACACGATGTTCCGTGCACGATGGTCCCGTGCGATATTTGGTGTCCCGCGCGCTCCGGATGACCGGTATTCCGGTCTCCCGGCTTGGGTGCCGTCGCCCTTCGCCTGCCACGCTGAGCAGGAATCAGGGCTGTTTTGCGGCGCGTTCGCCCCACAGGACTTCATACAACAGGATAGCCACCCCGACAATGATGGCCACATCGGCTAAGTTAAAGACGTACCATCCGAAATTAAGACCTGCGGCATGAAGATGCAGGTAGGCGTAATCGACCACGGCGCCGTAGACGGCCCGGTCGATGGCGTTTCCGGCGGCGCCCCCGATGATCAGGCCGAGCGCGAGCGCGGTGAGCCGGCCGGACGCCTGCGCCAGCCAGGCCCAGAGCAGCAGCACCGCACCAACCTTGAAGGCGAGCAGGATCCAGGGACCCCAGGGACCATCCTGCTGGAACAGGCCGTAGCTGATGCCCTTGTTCCAGGTCAGGACGAGATCGAAGAAGGGCAGGACACGGACCGGGCTTCTGGCCGCGATGTCGAAGCCGTACAGGAGCCACAGCTTGAGCGCCTGATCGAACATGGCCACGAGCAGCGCCGCCGACAGGCCGTCGCGGGTGTGGGGGCCAAGGATGTAGTTGCGAAGATTCTTCATGGGCGGGCGGGCGGCTATTCCGCCGCCCGGCGCACGGCGTCCCATTCGCGCAGCGCCTGCGCATCGCGCGGTGACACGTCCGGGTACGCAGGGTCGGCACCGACGCCGTCGAGAATTTTCCAGGAGCGCGCGCACTTGCGGCCCTCGGCGCGGCGCGGAACGACGGCAACGCCGCGCACCTCGTCGAGGCGGAAGGCTTCCGCCGGGCCATCGGTCTCAACGAGCGTTGCCGCCGAGGTGATGCACAATTCGGCGAGATCGATATCGACCAGAGCGGCGAACAGTTCCTTGTCGGCGACGTGCACGATCGGGGCGGCCTCGAGCGAGGAGCCGATGCGCTTCTGCGCACGCTCAAGCTCAAGCGCGCCGGTGACCACGCGGCGCACCTGACGCGCCTTGCGCCATTTCTCGGCCAGCGCCTCGTCGCGCCAGCCGGCGGGCACGATCGGGAAGGCCTGCAGATGCACCGAGGGCGCGCCCTCGCCGAAGCGCGATAGCCAGGCTTCTTCCGCGGTGAAGCACAGCATCGGCGCGAGCCAGGTCACGGTGCAGCGGAACAGGTGATCGAGCACGGTGAGGCAGGTCTTGCGCTTGTGCGAAGAGATCGGATCGCAATAGAGCGCGTCCTTGCGGATGTCGAAATAGAAGGCCGACAGGTCGCTCGTCATGAAGGCGTTGAGCTGGGCGAAGATGCGCTTGTAGTCGAAATCGGCATAGGCCTGACGCACGAGGCCGTCGAGCTCGGCCAGACGATGCAGCATCAGGCGTTCGAGCTCGGGCATGCTCTCGACGGCGACGCGGTCCTCCTCGCGGAAATGCGCGAGGTTGCCGAGCATCCAGCGGATGGTGTTGCGCAGCTTGCGGTAGGTCTCGACATTGGTCTTCAGGATTTCCGGGCCGATGCGCAGGTCGTCGGCATAGTCGGTGGCGCACACCCACATGCGCAGGATGTCGGCGCCGGACTGTTTCATGACGTCCTGCGGGGCGACCACGTTGCCGAGCGACTTCGACATCTTGCGGCCGTGCTCGTCGAGCGCAAAGCCGTGCGTCAACACGACGTCATAGGGTGCCACCCCGCGCGTGCCGCAGCTTTCCAAGAGCGAGGAATGGAACCAGCCGCGATGCTGGTCGGAGCCTTCCAGATACATCACAGTGTCGTCGCCGCCGTCCTTCCGGCGGCGGATGCTGGCGAGGCCCGGAAAATGCTTCGGGTCCTCCAGCACGAAGGCGTGCGTGGAGCCGGAATCGAACCAGACGTCGAGAATGTCGTCGACCTTCTTCCAGCCTTCCTGCGCGCGCGCGCCGAGAAAACGCTCGGCCGCGCCCCTGGCGTACCAAGCGTCGGCGCCCTCCTGCTCGAAGGCGGCCGCGATGCGCTGGTTGACGGCGTCGTCTTTGAGAATTTCGACCGAGCCGTCGCCCTTTTCCTTCACGAATACCGCAATCGGCACGCCCCAGGCGCGCTGGCGCGAGATCACCCAGTCGGGCCGGCTCTCGATCATGCCGGTGATGCGGTTTTCGCCGGCCGCCGGCACCCAGCGCGTGGCGCGGATGGCGGAGAGCGCCCGCTGTCGCAGCGTGTCGTCCGTCTTCGCGCCGCCCTTTGAATCGGCGATGGCCTTGTCCATCGCGATGAACCATTGCGGCGTGTTGCGGAAGATGACCGGCTTCTTGGACCGCCACGAATGCGGATATTGATGCTTGAGGCGGCCGCGCGCGATCAGCATCCCGGCCTCGATCAGCGCCCCGATCACCGCCTCGTTGGCGTCGCCCTTCTCGCCCTTGTCGGTGATAACGCGTTTGCCGGTGAAGCCGGGCGCGGCCTCGGTGAAGGCGCCGTTCTCGTCCACCGTATAGGGGATGGCGGTCGCGATGCCGCGCGCCTCCAGCGCGCGCGCATTCGCGGTCCAGATGTCGAAGTCCTCGCGGCCGTGACCGGGCGCAGTGTGCACGAAGCCGGTGCCGGTGTCGGCGGTGACGTGCTCGCCGGGGAGGAGGGGGACGGCGAAGTCATATCCGCCTTTAACCTTCAACGGATGAGCACAGACCAACAATTCAAGATCGTCAGGAGCGATTGTTGCCCCCTTTGAGAAGCGATCAACGCGCGCTTGCTTCATAACCGCTTCAGCAAGGCTATCGGCGAGCAAGAATTTGTCGCCTGCCTTTGCCCAATTATCATTTGGCGCTTCGATGACTTCGTAAATGCTATAAGCGATCTTTGGAGAAAAACTGATCGCGCGGTTCCCGGGCAAGGTCCAGGGAGTGGTTGTCCAAATAACGACGCTGACGCATTCATAGCTCGGCCAGTGCCCTGCTTCTAATCGGTCCTCTTTTACTACGGGATTGATCGGCGCCTTCTCGTTGACGGCTCGAAATCCGCCCCTCTGAGCTCTAGCCGCAACCGGAAACTTCACCCACACCGTGTCGGACGTGTAGTCCTCGTACTCCACCTCCGCTTCCGCCAGCGCGGTCTTCTCCACCACCGACCACATCACGGGCTTGGAACCGCGATAGAGCGTGCCGTTCTTGGCGAACTTCATGATCTCGCGCGCGATCTGCGCCTCGGCCGGGAAACTCATCGTGGTGTAGGGATGATCCCAGTCGCCCTCGACGCCCAGCCGCTTGAATTCCTCCCGCTGCACATTGAGCCAGTGCTCGGCATAGGCGCGGCATTCGCGCCGGAACGCGATCATCGCCGCGGGGTCGGACAGGTCCGGCTTCGGCTTGTTCTTCGCGCGGTAATTCTCTTCCTCGATCTTCCATTCGATCGGCAGGCCGTGGCAGTCCCAGCCCGGCACGTAATTGGAATCGAAGCCGAGCATCTGCTGGCTGCGCGTCACCACGTCTTTCAGGATCTTGTTGACCGCGTGTCCGATATGGATATTGCCGTTGGCATAGGGCGGGCCGTCGTGCAGCACGAACTTTACGCGCTCCTTCGCCGCCTCGCGCAGCTTGCGGTAGAGGCCCTCCTTCTGCCAGCGCGCGAGCAGCTCCGGCTCCTTCTGCGGCAGCCCCGCGCGCATCGGGAAATCGGTCTGCGGCAGGAACAGGGTCTCGGAATAATCGCGTTCGGTCTTGGGAGACATGGCGGGCTCGCTTGGTCGCGCGCTTACTAGCAGGCAGGCTGCGCAACGCAAAGGCCCGCGGCGCGAAAAACCGCCGCATGGCGCCCCGCCATGTCTCTGGAAAGACAGCCGGATTCCGGGCGGCGGAACCCGCCCCCGGCTGCGGCATTGAACCGACGGCGCCGTTGCCGGCAGGGGAGGCCGCCTTTGAAATTCATCCGCGTCCCGCACGAGAGCCGCTTCGCGCTCGTCATCAACGATCCGCAACCGCTCAGCAGCGCCGGATCGTGGACGCAGGCCGCGCAGATCGCGACCGTCGGCATTTTCGTCCTTGTGCTCGGCGCCGTGCTTTACCTGAGCCGTGCCCTGCTGTTGCCCGTGGCGGCGGCCGCAATCGTGGCGCTGACCCTCTCCCCGCTCGTGCGCGCGGGCGAACGCATCGGTCTGCCGGCCCCGATTTCCGCCGCCGTCATCGTGGGCGCGATCCTCGCCGCAGCCGGCAGCGCGATCACGCTGCTCGCCGAGCCAGCCGGCGAATGGATCGCCCGCGCGCCGGAAATCGGCGCCCAGCTCAAGGAAAAGCTCTATGTGCTCGACCAGCCGCTCGCAGCACTGCGTGCGCTCAAGCAGACGATCGCGCCGCCGGACCTGAACTCGGTGACGGTCAATACCGGCATGACCGAATTGCTGACCCCGCTGCTCGCGCTGCTGACGCCGGCGGCGACCCAGATCCTCCTGTTCCTGATCACGCTGATCTTCTTCCTGGCCGGCCAGCAGCACATGCGCAATTCGCTCGTGGCGCTGATGCCGAGCCGCGAGGCCAAGCTGCGCATGCTGCGGATCGAAAGCGACGTGCGGCAGAATCTCGCCGGCTATGTCGGGGTGGTCGCGGCCATCAACACCGCCCTCGGCGCCGGCACGGCCGCGCTCGCCTGGGCCCTCGGCTATCCGAGCCCGCTCCTCCTCGGGATCCTGGCCGCGGTGCTCAATTTCATTCCCTATCTCGGCTCCGGCCTGATGCTGCTTGTTCTCGCTGCGATCGGACTCATCAGTTTCCCGACGCTGACGCAGGCGTTCCTCGGCCCGCTTCTGTTCGTCGTCATGACCACGATCGAAGGCCACATCGTGACGCCGAGCATACTCGGCCGCAAGCTCACGCTCAGTCCGGTCATGGTCGTGCTCAACCTCGCGTTCTGGACCTGGCTGTGGGGCCCGGTCGGCGCCTTTCTCGCCGTGCCGCTGTCGATCATCGCGCTCGTGACGCTGCATCACCTCCTGCCGGACAGCGATCCGAAGCTGCCGAGCTGACCGGAACCTTGCGGCGCGCGGCGCGTTCTCCCCACAGTCTTGAACGAGGGAGTCTCACCATGACCGATATCGCAGCCAAGTCCGCAAACTCGATGAAGGAGAAGCGGGCCTACGAAGGCGCGAACGATGCGTCGCAGGACATCCAGAAGGACCTGCAGACGCTGCAGCAGGACGTAAGCAAGCTTGCCGCGCAACTGGCCCAGCTCGCCGGCGCCAAGGGTGCCGATGCGCTGCGCATCGCGCGCGCCAATATCGACGGCGTCGTGTCGGAGGCCGGCGCCAAGGGCCGGGAAGCGGCCGAGGCGGTGCGTGACGTGCGCGACAATCTCGCCAACGCGGTCGACGAATCGATCACTAACCGGCCCTACACGACGCTGGCCATGGCGCTGGCGCTCGGCTTCGTGTTCGGCGCGACCTGGCGCCGCTGACGGCGCCGCCATGCTTACCGCCTTTATGCGTCAGTTCGGCCTGCGCACGCAGGCCGCGCTCGGTCTCGACGGCAGCGTGCTCGCCTTGTCGCTGATCGGCGCCGTGGCCGGCTTGGCCGCACTCGCCTTTGCGACGGTCGCGGCCTTCATTTGGCTTGCGGCCCATACCGATACGGCGACTGCCGGGCTCGTGCTGGCCGTCGCCTATCTGAGCGTATCCGTCACCAGTCTCACGGTATGCATGGCGCATCACCGGCGGCTAACGAAGCGCGCGCAGGCGGCGCTTGCGGCGGACGATGACGGCGGCCTGCCGTTCCGCATCGATCCGCAACTGCTGCTGATCGCGCTTGAGCTTGGCCGCAGCGTCGGCGTGCGCCGGCTGCTGCCGATCGCCGCGATCGGCTTCCTGGCCGCGCTCGGCAGCCGGGAATGGTTCGGTCAAAGCGGCGGATCGCAAGCCCGCCGCACTTGAGACGTACCTGAAACGAAGCGGCTCGCCGAACGGCGGGCCGTCTGTTTTTCGGGCGGCGCGTTCTCAGGCCGCCTGCATCTGCGACAGGAATCGCTTGACCTCGTCGTCGAGGCTGCGCACCGCGCCGGCCATTCCGGCGGCGGCCGTCGACACCGCATCCGAGGCACGCGCGGTTTCCGCGGCCACATCCTCCACGTCGGAAATGGAGATGCGCGCGGTTTCCGCCTCGCTTTTCGCCCCGCCGACGCCGCGGGCGATCTCCTGCGTCGCCGAGCCCTGTTCCTCGACCGCGGTCGCGATCGCGACCGTGATGCGGTCAATGGCGGCGATGGTCTCGGAAATACCTGCGATCGCGGCGACGGCGCCGCTCGTGGCCTTCTGCATTTCCTCGATCTGGCAGCCGATGTCCTCGGTCGCTTTCGCGGTCTGGGTCGCAAGCGACTTGACCTCGGAGGCGACCACCGCGAAGCCGCGCCCGGCCTCGCCCGCGCGCGCGGACTCGATCGTGGCATTGAGCGCCAGCAGGTTGGTCTGCGCGGCGATGGTCTGGATCAGGCTGACGATCTCGCCGATCTTGACGGCAGCGGCCGACAATTCCTGCACCTGCTTGTTGGTGCTTTCGGCCTCGCGCACGGCGCGCGCGGCAATTTCGGACGAGGTCGAGACCTGGCGGCCGATCTCGCCGACCGAGCCGGCCATTTCCTCGGTGGCGGCGGCGACCGACTGCACATTGTCGCTCGCCGAGCCGGCGGACTGGGCGGCACTCTGCGCGCGCTCGCGCGTGGTGGCGGCATGCGCGCGCATGGTCGCGGCGTCCTGCTCGAGCGCCGCGATCGTGTTGCCGACCTCGCCGAGAACGGCGGCGACCTTGGCCTCGAAATCGCGGATCGATTCGGTGACGGCCGCCGCGCGGCGGCGGTCCTCCTCGGCCTTGCGGCGCTCGGTATCGTCGAGCCCGCGGGTGCGGCCGGCGGCGTCGCGGAACACCGCCAGCGCGCGCGCAATCGCGCCGATTTCGTCGCCGCGGCCGGTGTGGCGGATTTCGCTGTCGAGCTTGCCTTCGGCGAAATCGGTGATGGTGGCGGTGACGTCGCCGAGCGGATCGAGGTTCTTGCGCACGAGCAGCAGGCTCAGCACGAGAATGACGAGCGCGCCGCTCGCCGCCACGAGCGTCATGCGCTCGATGGCGGTGGTGAGCATCGCGCCGTAGGATTCGATCGGCATGCCGACATAGAGAATGCCGAGCGTCTTGCCGCCGGCATCCACGAACGGCAGATAGGCGGTATAGAATTTGCGCCCGAACAGCGTCGCCGGACCCTTGTAGATTTCACCGCGGCGCACGAACGGCTGCCCCGGATGGTCGGGCGCGAGCCTGGTGCCGACCGCGCGCTCGCCGTTCTCTTTCTTCAGGTTGGTCGTGCGGCGGACGAATTCCTTGCTGGCCTCGTCCCACTGGAAGACGGTGGCAGTGCCGCCAGCCTTGGCCGCCGCCTTGTCGACGACGTCGTGAGTGGCGAAATCCGGAAATGCCGAAACCTGCACCCGCGCGATCTGGCCGCCCGCGACACTGACCTTCGTATCGGGATAGGTCTCGGCATAGGTCAGGATGAGCGTGCGCAGCGTCGTCTCGATATCGTTGTGCGCCTTGGCCTGGAACTGGTCCTTGAGCGCCCAATAGCCGGCGCCGATGACGCAGCTCGTGGTGAGGACAACGACGAAGCCAATCAGGATGAGCGCCCGGGTGACCAGGCTCAGTCCGCCGAAAATTTTTGTCATGAGACCGCTTTGGGTGAGATTCGTAACTGCAAGCACATTGAGTACGTGTAATTATTTTGCGTACTCGTGGTTACTATCTCATTAAGGGCGGCTTCCTGCCCAAACACCCGGCAGTTGTATGGCGTTTTTCGGATCGTCCGGCCCGCAAAATCAGTCGGCGACCGGCAGGGTGACGTTACCGGTCCGCGCCAGGGCGGCACGTGCCTGTTCGACATCCGCCTTCATCTGCACGATCAGCGCATCGACCGATTCGAAGCGCAGTTCCGGCCGCAGCCAGGCATGGAAGGCGACGTCGACGGTGCGGCCATAGAGGTCGCCGTCAAAATCGAACAGGAACACTTCGAGCAGCGGCGCGCCGTTGTCGAAGGTCGGCCGGCGGCCGAAGCTCGCCACGCCGTCGTGATAGCGGCCGTCGAGCCGCACGCGCACCGCATAGATGCCGTGCTGGAGCGCGCAGGCCGGATCGAGGCGCAGATTGGCGGTCGGGAAGCCGAGATCACGGCCGCGCTTTTCCCCGTGCACGACTTCCCCCGACACGAACCAGGGATAGCCGAGCAGCTCGGCCGCCTCGATCACCTGGCCGGCGGCGAGCGCTGTGCGGATAGTGCCGGAGGAGACCGGCCGGCCTTCGTCCTCGAGCGCGGGCACGATATCGACGCCGAAGCCATGCCGGCGGCCTTCCTCCATGAGAAAGGCGGGCGAGCCACCACGATCCTTGCCGAAATGAAAATCAAAGCCGGTCACGACGCCGGTGACGGCGAAGCGGCCGAGCAGGATGGTCTCGATGAAGGCCGAGGCCGGTAGGCCGGCGAGCGCGGCATTGAAGGTGAGCACGATCGCCCCGTCTAGGCCTGTGCCGGCCAGCAGGCGAAGTTTCTGGCGCTCGTCGCTGAGGCGAAAAAGCGGATCGTGGGGCCGGAAATAGCTGCGCGGATGCGGCTCGAGCGTCAGCGCCGCCGCCGGTATGCCGGCCGCGCGGGCACGCGCTTTGGCGGTCTCGATGACGGCGCGATGGCCGCGATGCACCCCGTCGAAATTGCCGATCGCCACCACCGCGCCGCGCAGGCGCGCGCGCTCGGGCGCGTCGTCGCGCACGACCACGAACGGTGCGGCTTTGACAGGAGCGATCATGGGAAACCCGGCATCGTCTGCGGCAAACCGTGTCGTCCGGGGAACCCCGCATGTCAAGCGAAGCGGACAAGCCGGCCTGTGCGGCGGCCGCCGGCCGAGAGCGGGGCCCCGCCGCTAAGCGGGATGAGTTTTCCTTGAATCGCCATCCTGCTTTAGCGCTTTGTTTGAGCATGATCTTTTCCGAAAACCGCTTTGCACTTTTCGGGATCATGCTTTAGCGCTTGCGGCCGGGCACCGAGACGATGGCTTCGCCGTCGAGCACCACCTTGCCGTCGACGAGCGCCTCGCAATGCAGGCGCACCTTGCGGCCCTCGGCCACCAGTTCCACCACCTCGACGATGACGGTGACCACGTCGCCGATGCGCACGGGAGCGTGGAAGTTCAGCGTCTGCGAGCGATAGACCGCGCCCGGCCCGGGCAGCCGGGTGCCCAGCACCGCCGAAATCAGGCTCGCCGTATAGAGGCCGTGTGCGATGCGCTGGCCGAATTTGGTGCCGGCGGCATAGTCGTCGCACAGATGGATCGGGTTGTTGTCGCCCGACAATTGCGCAAAGCCGATCACGTCGGTGTCCATGACCGTCTTCATGAGGACTTCGCGCATGCCGACGGCGAGATCCTCGAAGGTGAGCGCGCGCACGCGGCGCGGATCGACCGGGGGACGCGGCGGGGCGGCGGGTGTGGTGACTGTCATTGCAAACCGGCTGCGATCGTTAACAAAATCATAATGGCGGACGCGAAAACCGACCACAATTGGCCATTTGGTGGGCAATGCGGCTGTTCCCGGTTAACCGGATGTTCAATGGGCATAGCTAAATTCTCGCCCTGTCGAAAGTCCGGCACCGGGGGCCGCGCGCCGAAGTTCCAGCTCCCCGTCAGCCGGTTCATGAAGTGGGGTTAGTATGGCTGTCGATATCTCGATGCCGATCCTGGTCGTCGACGACTACAACACGATGATCCGGATCATCCGCAATCTTCTCCGTCAACTCGGCTTTGAGAATGTCGATGAAGCGTCCGACGGCTCATCCGCGCTCGAGCGCCTGCGCGAGAAGAAGTATGGTCTGATCATCTCGGACTGGAACATGGAGCCGATGACGGGCTACGACCTGCTCAAGGAAGTCCGTTCCGATCCCGAACTGAAGACGACGCCGTTCATCATGGTCACCGCCGAATCGAAGACGGAGAACGTCATCGCGGCGAAGAAGGCCGGCGTGAACAACTACATCGTCAAGCCGTTCAACGCCCAGACGCTCAAGACCAAGATCGACGCGGTCTTCACCGAAGCAGGCTGACGCGAAGCCGCTCGCCTCACCAGGCGAGCTGGCGCATGACCGCCTTCGGCACAACCCCCGCCTCGGCAAAGATCTTTTCCAGCGCCGCGTGCTCGGGCTTGTCGCGCCCGCCGAGTTCGTGCGCGTGGATGCCGGCGGTGATGAACAGGCAATCGATGCCGTAGGCCGCGGCCCCTTTCAGATCGGTGCGCACCGAATCCCCGATCGCGAGCACGCGCGCGTGCGCGACCGGCCGCCCGCGCACGGCTTCCGCCTCGCGCACCGCCATGTCGTAGATCGGCCGGTAGGGCTTACCGGCATAGACCACCTCGCCGCCCATGCGCGCATAGAGGTCGGCGATGGCGCCCGCGCAATAGACCAGCCGGTCGCCGCGCTCGACCACGATGTCGGGATTGCCGCACAGCATATACAGGCTGCGTCCGCGCATGACCTCGAGCATGTCGCGGTAGCTTTCCGCGGTCTCGTGATCGTCGTTGAACAGGCCGGTACAGACCACGTAGTCGGCGTCCTCCACCGGCGCGAAGCGCACGTCGAGTTGCGCGAAGATCGGCAGGTCGCGGGCCGGGCCGAGATGGAACACCGTCTGGCCGGGGCGGTCGGCCATGATGCGGCAGGTGACGTCGCCGGACGAGGCGATGCCGTCATAGGCTTCGCGCGGGACGCGGAAATGGTCGAGCTGGCGGCTGACCGCCACGCCGGGACGCGGCGCATTGGTGATCAGGATCACGGTGCCGCCGGCGGCACGAAAGCGCGCCAGCGCCTCGCATGCCTCGGGGGTGGCAGTGACGCCGTTATGGGTGACGCCCCACACGTCGGACAAGACGACGTCGTAGTTCGCGGCGAGCGCGGAGAAGGACTCGGTCAGCATGCTTGCGCAGGGAAATGACGGCCGCCGACGGACGGCCCGGGGCGTTCCGTTTAGACGAAAGCGCGCGTCCCGTCATCCCCGCGCGACGGCGCGGTCCGGCCCGCCACCGGGGGCCGGATTTGCCTCCGCCGCCGGCCGCAGCACGACCGGCACCGGCGAAGGCGCAGAGGCCGGCGCGGGCGCCTTCCCGGCCGCATTGTCCTCGCGCACGACGACGTCGTTGCGGCTCGGGATGCCCTGCAGCGCCTCCGGGCGGACCGGGCGCGGCGGCGAGAACAGGAAACCCTGGCCGAAGCGCACGTCGTAATCGAGCAGATCGACCACCACCGCCTCGGTCTCGATGCGCTCGGCGATCAGGCTGATGCCGTGACGGCCCAGGAGATCGGACAAGTCGGCGGCATGGATGTCGGCCGGCGCCGCCATCTTGTTGAGCAGGAGCGCGGCATTGACCTTCACGAACCGGATGCCGCGCTCCGACAATTCGCGCGGCTCCATGCGCAGATCGGTGACCTGGTCCATCGAGAAACGGAAGCCGCATTCGGCGAGCGCGGCAAGGCTTTCATGCTCGATCGGACCCATATCCTGCCAGGCTTTTTGCGGAAATTCGAGCATCAGCGAGCCGGACAAGGCGCGATTGGCGTCCATGAATTGCGAGAGTTGCGGAAAGAATTCCGGATCGCTCAGCGTGTTGACCGAGATGTTGCAGAACAGCCCGATCTCGCGGTTCTTCATCAGCAGACGGCGCAACACCTGCACGCAGCGAAACAGCATGAGATTGTCGATACGCGGCATGAGGCCGGCTTTCTCGGCATGGGCGAGAAAATCGCCGGGCAGGACGAGCGTGTCGTCCGCCATGCGCATGCGCGTCATCGCCTCGTAATAGCGCACCTTGCGCTGCGGCAGCGTAAGCACCGGCTGCAGATAGAGGTCGAGCCGGTTGGCCTCGACCGCGGCGCGCACGATGGCGACGATCTCTTCGGCCGTCTTGCCCTTGAAGGGACCGGTGCCGACATCCTTTCTGATGTCCGGCGCGCGCTCGGGCGAGGCGGCAGGCGTCGCCGCGGCTTCGGCGGCGACAGCCAACGCCGCCGCCTCCTTGTCGTCCGCAAGCCCGTGTTCCTCGCGCCGCGGCTCGGGTGCGGCTTCGGGGCGCGCCTCAGGCCGCGCCTCCTGCCGGTGCTCAAGTTGCGTTTCAAGTTGCGTTTCATGGGCGGCGACGGTTTCCGCCAGATTCTTCACGAGGGTGCCCAGTTCGCCGATCTCGACGGAGAGCGGGCCGGTCACCGCCTTCACGCGGCGCTCGATGCCGCCGGCCTCGGTCTCGAACGCGGCAAGCTTGCGGCCGAGCTCCGCCACCTGGCGCGCAAGATCGGCGGTGCCGCGCGACAGGTCGGCGATCTGGTCGCCGACATCGCTACGGTCGCGCATGCGCGTGGCGACGGTGTTGTAGAGGACGAGCGCGGTGAGGACCGCGATGCCCACGATCGCGGATTCCGCGCCCGACACTCCGAACGCGAGAAAGACCACCGCCCCGACCGAGGCCGCGATCACGACCATGCAGGCGGCAACGAAAATGGCTGTCAGGCGCAACATCACGTCATCCGCTCGCCGGCCGGGGGCCGCGATTCGCCAAATCCGCCAATACTGTCTATGACCGCGCGGCCGCGCGCAAGCGTCTGGAGGTTCCGCATGCAAAATCGCAAGCAGGACGGATCGCGCCCGACGCCGGACACGCATGAACGGTCGCTTCTGACCCCGTTTGCCGGATGATCGCGTCCCTCGCCGACCGCATTGCCAGGAACCCGAAAGCCGCCTTCGGCTGGTTCCTTGCATTCCATGTCGCACTCTGGACGCTGCTGCCGGCCGTCTTCTACGTCAACCTGCCGCTCGACCTGATCGAGGCCATGGTCTACGGCCGCGAATGGCAGCTCGGCCACGACAAGCTGCCGCCGCTGCCCTGGTGGACGGCGGAGATTATCAACCGCGTCGTCGGTATCGATGCGGCCTTCTACCTGCTGGCGCAGGCGACGGTGGCGGCGGCCTTTGCGTTCGTATGGGCGACGGCGCTGCCGGTCGTGGGCCCGCTCGGGGCGCTGGTCGCGGTCGCGATCGTCGACGGGCTGCATTATTTCAATTTCACCGCGCCGAAATTCAATCACGACGTCGTGCAGTTGCCGTTCTGGGCGCTGGCGGGTTTCGCCTTCCACCGCGCGCTGACGCGGGCACGGCTGCGCGACTGGCTGCTGCTCGGCATCGCCTTCGGCGGCGCACTATGGGCGAAATATTTCGTCGTCGTGCTCGCGCTTCCCTTCGCGTTGTTCCTCCTGCTCGACCCGCAGGCGCGCCGCGCGCTCCTGACACCCGGCCCCTATCTCGCCGCGGGCGTCGCGCTCCTCATCGCCGCCCCGCATCTGGTCTGGCTGGTGCAGAACGATTTCCTGCCGCTCGGCTATGCCGATGCGCGGCTCGGCGCCTATCGCGGCCTGCGCGACCATATCGTGTCGCCGGCGATCTTCGCCGGCGGCCAGATCGGCTGGTTCCTGCCGGCCTTGTTCATCGCGCTGCCCCTCCTCTATCCGCGCCAGCATCTGCGCGCCCGCGCTTCCGGCGATTTCGAATGGCGCATCGTCACGCTGCTCGCATTCGGGCCCGGCCTGTGCACCGTCCTGATCTCGCTCGTCACCGGGCGCGGGCTGATCGCGATGTGGGGCTATCCGCTGTGGCTGTTCGCGGGGCTGTGGATCGTCATGCTGTCGCGGGCTTCGCTGCGCGAGGCGCTGGCGCGCATCGTCGCCGGCTGGGCGATCGTGGCGCTGTGCTATGCGGTCGCCTTCCCGGTGCAATACGGCGTGCGTCCGCTGCTGGCGCCCAAGAAGATCGCGCCGCTCTATCCCGGCCGCGTGCTCGCTGCCGAACTTACCCGCCGCTACCGCGAGGCGACCGGACGCCCGCTCGACTATCTCGTCGCCGACATGTGGGAAGGCGGCAACGTGGTGCATTATGCACGCGAAAACGTGCGGCTCCTGATCGACGGCCAACCGGCGCGCGCGCCCTGGATCGACATGGCCGACGTCCGCCGCAAGGGCGCGGTCGTGATCTGGGAGACCGATTTCGGCAACGTGCCGCGGCCGCTGCGTCTGCTGCACCTGATGGACGGCGCGATCTACCAGCCGCGCTTCGAGGTGCCCTATCACCGCACGCGGGCGTTCCTGTCGATCGGCTGGGCGATCATCCCGCCGCAGCCGGACGAGATGAAATAGCGCGCAACGGCGGCCGATCAGGCCAGCGCCTTGATGACGCGACCGACCTTGTCGAAGATTTCCCCGATCTGGCTTTCGCTCACGATCAGAGGCGGAGTCACCGCGATCGAGTCGCCGACGATGCGGAACATGATGCTCTCGTCGTGGAAGCCGCGCTCCATCGCCTCGTAGCCGCGCTTGCCGACCGCGTCGGGCTTCGACGCCAGATCGATGCCGGCGGTCAACCCGACGCAGCGGATGTCGAGCACGTTCGGCAGACCTTTGAGCGACATCGCCGCGTCGTACCAGGCCGGCTCGATCTTCTTTGCGCGCGCGAACAGATCCTCGTCGCGGTAGAGATCGAGCGCGGCGAGACCGGCGGCGCAGGCGAGCGGATGCGCGGAGTAGGTGTAGCCGTGGAAGAATTCCACGACATGCTCGGGGCCGTGCATGAAGGCGTCATGGATTTCCTTGCGCACGATGACGCCGCCCATCGGCACGCTGCCGGAGGTCACGCCCTTGGCGAAGGTGATCATATCCGGCACGACGCCGTAGCGCTCGGCGGCGAAGGCATGGCCGAGGCGGCCGAAGCCGGTGATGACCTCGTCGAAGATGAGCAGGATGCCGTACTTGTCGCAGATCGCGCGCAGGCGCTGCAGATAGCCTTTGGGTGCCGGCAGCACGGCGGTCGAGCCGGCCATCGGCTCGACGATGACGGCAGCGATCGTCGTGTCCGAATGCAGCGCGACGATACGTTCAAGTTCATCGGCGAGATGCGCGCCCCAGTCCGGCTCGCCTCTGGAGAAGGCCTGCTGCTCGCGGTTATAGGTCGAGGCCAGATGATCGACGCCCGGCAGCATGACGCCGAACGCCTTACGGTTGTTGGCAAGGCCGCCCACCGCCATGCCGCCGAAGCCGACGCCGTGATAGCCGCGCTCGCGCCCGACGCAGCGCACGCGCTGCGCCTGCCCGCGCGCGTTCCAGTAGGCGAGCGCGATTTTCAGCGCCGTGTCGGCGGCCTCCGAGCCGGAATTGCAGAAGAACACGCTGTCGAGATCGCCCGGCGCGAGCGCTGCGATGCGGTTGGCCAGTTCGAAGGCGCGCGGATGGCCGAACTGGAAGGTCGGCGCGAAATCGAGCTCGGCCGCCTGCGCCTGGATGGCGGCGACGATCGAGTCGCGGTTGTGCCCGGCATTGGTGCACCAAAGCCCGGCCGCGCCGTCGAGGATCGCGCGGCCCTCGGGGGTGTAATAGTGCATGTCTTTGGCGCGCGCGATCAGCCGCGGGCGCGCCTTGAAGGCGCGGTTGGCGGTGAACGGCATCCAGAAGCCGGCGAGGTCGTTGGGGATTGCCGCGGTGGATGTCTTTTGTGCCTGCGCCATGTGTGCCTCGGTTTGCTGTCTCATGTGCCGCCCTCTCCCGGCCTCATCCTTCGAGACGGGCGCTTCGCGCCCTCCTCAGGATGAGGGCGGGGAAAGGCTGCGTGGCAGGGATTATCCGCTTTTGCGGATAATGACAAAAGAGGGGGCGGCTGGTACCAAGCCGCGCAAGCCTGTCACCGTCACCCTGAGGAGCCCGCCGCAGGCGGGCCTCGAAGGGCGACGGCCCGTGAATGCCGGTCATCCTTCGAGGCTCGCCGCAAGCAGCTCGCACCTCAGGATGACGGCACAAGTCTCACGCTGCCGGAACCGCGACGCACCAATGGCCAAGCCCCAGAAACTCAAAGCCCGCCTGCCGCGCGGCCTCGCCGACCGCGGCCCCGCCGAGATCGCCGCCACGCGCGAGATGGTGGAGGCCATCCGGCAGGTCTACGAGCTGTACGGCTTCGAGCCGGTGGAGACGCCCGCGATCGAATATACCGACGCGCTCGGCAAGTTCCTGCCCGACCAGGACCGGCCGAACGAGGGCGTGTTCTCGTTCCAGGACGACGACGAGCAGTGGCTGTCGCTGCGCTACGACCTGACCGCGCCGCTCGCGCGCTATGTCGCGGAGAATTTCCAGAACCTCGCGCTGCCCTATCGCAGCTACCGCTACGGCTGGGTGTTCCGCAACGAGAAGCCGGGGCCGGGACGCTTCCGGCAATTCATGCAGTTCGATGCCGACACGGTGGGCTCCGCCTCGCCGGCCGCCGATGCCGAGATGTGCATGATGGCCGCCGACACGATGGAGCGGCTCGGCATCCCGCGCGGGCAGTATGTGGTGAAGGTGAACAACCGCAAGTTGCTCGATGGCATTATGGAGTCCATCGGCATCGGTGGCGAGGAGAATGCCGGCAGGCGGCTGACCGTGCTGCGCGCCATCGACAAGCTGGACCGGCTCGGCGTTGTCGGTGTCTGCCAGTTGTTAGGTTCAGGACGCAAAGATGAGAGCGGGGACTTCACCGAAGGCGCCGAATTGAATGAAAGTCAGATCGATACAATTGTAAGGGCCATCATCAATGCTCCTACAGTCGACGCAGTGGAGGGACGGGCGGTAGAAACTAGCGACCGAGCTTTGCGGTACTTGCGCGCAAATCGGCATTTGGGACCGCGATTTAATGATGGCTTGGACGAATTAGAAGCAATCAATGACCTGTTAGTTGCTGCAGGCTATGCGTCTGATCGCGTGAGAATTGATGCAGCCGTCGTCCGCGGCCTCGAATACTACACCGGCCCGGTCTACGAAGTTGAGCTCCTGCTCGAAACGAAAGACGAAAAAGGCCGGCCCGTGCGCTTCGGCTCGGTCGGCGGCGGCGGGCGCTATGACGGGCTCGTCTCGCGCTTCATGGGACAGCCGGTGCCGGCGACCGGCTTCTCCATCGGCGTCTCGCGCCTGCAGGCCGCGCTCACGCTGATCGGCAAGCTCGGCGCCAAGAAAGAGACCGGTCCCGTCGTCGTCACCGTCTTCGACCGCGAGCGCATCGCCGACTATCAGCAGATGGTCGCAAAGCTGCGCGCGGCGAACATCCGCGCCGAGCTCTATCTCGGCAACCCGAAGAACTTCGGCAACCAGCTCAAATATGCCGACCGCCGCAACGCCCCCTGCGTCGTCATCCAGGGCGGCGACGAGAAAGAGAAAGGCGAAGTGCAGATCAAGGACCTGATCGAGGGCGCCAAAGCCGCCGCCGCCATCGCCTCCAACGAAGAATGGCGCGAGACGCGCCCTGCCCAGTTCGCCTGCAAGGAATCGGAGCTGGTCGAGAAGGTGCGCGAGGTGCTGGCGCGGCACGGACTGGACTAGTCCCGCTCATCGGCCCGCATACGCGTCCGGCTGCGACAGCGCGCCGCCTCTCATACCGCGACGATGTCGCTTTCCGGCTCGTCGGGCGCCACCGGCGGCGCACCAAGATAAAGCGGATGGCCGAGCCACTGCTCGGCGAAATCCAGGCTGTCGAGCATGGCGCGCACCGACACCACCTTGTTGTTGCGGAAGCGCACGAACTGCGCATGGCGGTAACGCAGGCGGCGTCCGCTGCTGCACTGGATGCCGCCGAGATAGCCGTACAGCGCCGCGCAATCGCCGTCGATCAGAACCAATTCCGGTTCGAACGCGCGCAACTCGAACACCGCCGGGATTTGCCGCCGGAACAGATCGACGACCGCCGCCTTGCCGCGATGCATGCCGCAATAGGGCAGCAGCACCTTGGGGCCGCTGATCAGCCACTCGATGTCGTCGTCGAGAAAATCCGCCATGCGCACGGCATCGCGCGCCGAATAGGCCTGATAGAAGGCCTGCACGACGCGGCGCGATACGGGCTGCGTCATCCTCACCTCTCCGTCCCCTGCCTTAATATCGGGCAGAAGTTCCTACCAATCGGTGAGGACGCAGGCGGCGCGCCGGTCGCCGGGGCCGCGCGCGCCGCATATTTTACCTTGCGTTAACCATGACCGCGCTCCGGGGCCCTCAGAAGCGCATCGTCGCGAATCCCTTGACGCTGCGGCCGTGCAAGAGGACCTCGTTCTTGTTGAACGAGACGTGGTTGCGCATATCGTTGTCGAGCAGGTTGCTGGCGGAGACCCCGAGCACGAGCTCCCGCGGACCGAAATCCGACGGCCGGTAGCGGTGCGTATAGCTCAGCTCCGCCTTCAGGTTGTCGTAGCCCGCGGTCGGGGTCTCGTTGTCGCCGACGCGATTTTGCGCGTAGGCGTGCAGCAGTCCCACTTTCGCGAGCCAGTTCTCGTTGCGCCAGAACAGGCCCCCGCCCAGCCGCTGCGGTGCGATGCGCGGAACGTTGCTGCCGTCCGCGAACGTGGCGCGCACGATGTCGTATTGCCCCTCGATGCCGAAGGTGCCGTTGCCGAGCGCGAACAGATCGAGCTGCGTTGCGATCTCGATGCCGCGAAAGGTGGCGTCGCGCTGGGAATAGACGACCTGGGTCAGTTCCTCGCCCGGGCCCGCGATGCAGTCGGCAAATTCGTGGCCGCAGGTATTTCCGGTCAGCGCCTTGTAGATGAAGCCGGAATATTTCGTGTAATAGGCGCTGGCGTCGAAGCGCCAGTCGCCGCTGCTGCGCCGCAGGCCGAACTCGACCGTGCGCGCCTTCTCCTTGCCGAGGTCGGGATTGCCGATCTCGAAGGTCTCGGAAGCGTGATGCGCGCCCTTGGAGAAAAGCTCGGGCGCCGTCGGCGCGCGCTCGACATATTGTCCGGTCAGGCTCGCGACGACGCCCTGCGGCAGCCGCTGCAGGAAGCCCGCGCTCATGCTCGCCGGCCTGAACGCGCGGTTGCGCTGTTCGAGGCCGGGATCGTCGCCGGCATAGACATAGTCGCCGGGAAAGATGCCGGCGGTGCCGTCGCGCTTTGCGCTTTCGATACGGCCGGCGGCCTGGAATTTCAGCGTTTCGGTCAGCTTGAGCTCTTCGAACAGATAGGCGGCGACGGAATTGCTGTGCGCCGGCAGCAGGAATTCCTCCGCCTCGCCCTGCGTCGCGATGCGCTGACGGCCGACCTGCACGCCGAGCGCGCCGCTCCACATCCCGAACGGCGAGGCGAGCGGGGCGTGCTCGATCTCCACGCGGCCTTCCTGCTGGCGGTTCCTGAACGTCGAGAGGATGCCGGTGACGCCGTCCTCGGTGCCGCGCTCGTCGTGCTGGTATTGCGTCGCCCCGAACCAGAAGCGAACCGCGGCGATCGCCTGCGCATCCGGGCGATACTCGCCTTTGGCCTGGAGGCGGGTCTGATCGAGATCGATATTGTTGCCATTGGCGGCGGCTTCCTCGCCCGGAATGCCGTAGCGGGCGAGCAGGCGCGTCACCGACGCGCCGACAAAGCCCTGATCGAACACGAACGACGCGCCGACCGAATGGCCCTTGCCGTCCACCCAGCTATTGGCCTGCCGGTCGCCGGAGGGAAGGGTGTAGTCGCCCGCGCGTCGCTCGAACGCATCGACATGCAGCGCGATATTCCTTCCGCCGATATCGAGCAGCGCCGCGCTCTCCTGCCCACGATCGACCGAGGTGAGCGCGCCCTTGCCGACAAAGGCGATGCCCCGCTGCGGCAACATGGTCGGGATGCGGTTGTTGCCGACATCGACCACGCCGCCGATGGCCTGCGAGCCATAACGCAGGGTCGCCGGGCCGCGCACGACTTCCACCTTCTGCGCCGCCAGCGGATCGATCGCCACCGCATGGTCCTCGCCGAGGTCGGAGAGATCGTGCACGCCGACGCCGTTCTCCTGGATGCGGACGCGGAAATTGTCGAGGCCGCGGATCACCGGCCGGCTCGCGCCCGGCGCGAAGGTTGAGGCCGAAAGGCCGGGCTTCCCGGCGAGCAGGTCGCCGATGGTCTTCGCGGTGAGACGCTGGATCTCGTCTTCGGGCAGCACCGTCACCGGCGCGAACGCATCCTCGACCACGATCAGGCCCCCCGGCGGGATGGCGGTGGCCGCGGTCATCAGCGGGCTCGGCGCGCTCACCACGATCAGCGGCAGGCTCTGCGATTGCCCGTGAGCCGTTCCGCCTGCAAATCCCGCAAATGCCGCTGCTGCGGCCGCTGCCAGCGGTCCTGTCCTGACCATCCTGCTGCCCTCCATCCTGAAACATGGTTGGAGGAATTGTTATGTTATAACATATCATATCACAAGACCCTTTTGGCTCGCGATCCACGAAGAGATGCGCCGACCCCGGCCGGACTGCCGTTAAGGCCGCGCGTGCGTTGTCGTCGAAACCTTTACCGGTGCGTGCTAAAGCCCCCGCCATCAAACGAACGAGCGAACGCAGGCCCGCCGCCATGAGTGCCGCCCCGGCGACAATTTCGATTTCGGACGCGCGGGCGCAGAGCCTGGTCGCGGCCTATGAGCGCGCCGGCTACGCGCGCATCGCGCCCGCCATCCTGCAGGCGGCCGACGCCTTCCTCGACCTCTCGGGCGAGGACATCCGCGCGCGCATGTACCTGACGACCGACCGCGAGGGGCGCGAATACTGCCTGCGGCCGGACTTCACGATTCCGGTGGCGCAGACCTACCTCGCCTCCCCCGCCGCCGGCCGCGCGCAGGGCTTCTGTTATCTCGGCCCGGTGTTCCGCGACCGCGGCGGCGCGCCGAGCGAGATCGTGCAGGCCGGCATCGAATCCTTCGGCCGCACCGACATCGCTGCCGCCGACGCCGAAATCCTCGCGCTCGGCATCGAGGCCGCCGCCCATTACGGCATCACCGCGCCGTCGATCCGCGTCGGCGACATCGGCGTGTTCTCGGCGCTCGTGGAGGCGCTCGACCTCACGCCGGCCTGGAAGCGGCGGCTGGTGAAGGACTTCAACCGCAAGGCCGACCTCGCGCACGATCTGGAGCGGCTCACGCTCGGTGCCGCGAACGGCGGCAAGGCCGATTATCAGGGCGTGCTCGCGGCCCTTGCCGGCTCCGATCCCAAGGGCGCGCGCGCGCTCGTGGCCGACCTCCTTTCGATCGCCGGCATCACCACCGTCGGCGGCCGCACGGTGGGCGAGATCGCCGACCGCTTCCTCGAACAGGCCGCGCTCGGGGCGACGCCCTCGCTGCCGCACGGCACGCGCAGCCTGATCGAGCGCTGCCTTGCGATCAGCGGCGATCCCGACGAGGCCGCCGCAGCCATCCGCAAGATCGCCGACGAGGCCGGCATCTCGCTGTCGGGCGCGCTCGACCGGCTGGAAAGCCGCACCGGCTTCCTCGCCGCGCGCGGCATCGACGTGCGCCACATCCGCTTCGAGGGCGCGTTCGGCCGCGGCATGGATTACTACACCGGCTTCGTCTTCGAGCTGCACGACCCGAAGGCGCGCGTGAGCGGCCCGCTCATCGCCGGCGGACGCTACGACGGCATGCTGACGCGGCTCGGCGCCGCAACGCCGATGCCGGCGGTCGGCTTCTCGGCCTGGATCGAGCGGCTCGCCGCCTGCGGAGCGGACCGATGAGCGCGCCACTGATCATCGCCGTTCCGGCCAAGGGTCGCCTGCAGGAGAATGCGGAAGCCTTCTTCGCGCGCGCGGGCCTGCCGCTCGTCAAGCCGCGCGGCGCGCGCGAATATCGCGGCACGGTCGCGGGCTTCGAGGGCATCGAGGTCGCCTATCTCTCGGCCGCCGAAATCACGAGCCAGCTCGCGCAGGGGCAGGTGCATCTGGGCATCACCGGCGAGGATCTCGTGCGCGAGATGATCCCGCAGGCCGACGAACGCGTGATCCTGCTGCAGGGGCTCGGCTTCGGCCATGCCAATGTCGTGGTCGCCGTGCCGCAGGCCTGGATCGACGTGCGCAGCATGGCCGATCTCGACGACGTGGCGACCGCCTTCCGGCTGCGCCACAACCGCAAAATGCGGGTGGCGACGAAATACGTCAATCTGACGCGCGCCTTCTTCGGCGCGCACGGCATCGCCGACTACCGCATCGTGGAGAGCCTCGGCGCGACCGAGGGCGCGCCCGCGGCCGGCACCGCGGAGCTGATCGTCGACATCACCACGACCGGCTCGACGCTTGCGGCCAATGCGCTCAAAATCGTCGAGGACGGCGTCATGCTACGGTCGCAAGCCAATCTGGTTGCCGCACGCAATGCCGACTGGACGCCGGAGCGGCTGGCGATCGCGCGCGACGTGTTCGACCGCATCACTGCGCAGGAGCGCGCACGCGGTTTCCGCGAGGTGCGCACGCGCTTTCCCGGCTGCAACGACGCGATGCTGGCGCAGGCGAAGGAGAAGTTCGGCATCGTGACGCCGTTCGGCGGGCCGACCTCGTCGGGGATGCTCACGCTGCACTGCCCGCCCGGCCAGATCTATGCACTCGCCAACTTCCTGCGCGAGCAGGGCGCGCAGGCGGTGTCGATCGTGGCACTCGATTACGTCTTCGAGCGCGACAACCCGCTCTACGACCGGCTGGCCGGCGGCCTGTGAACCGTCGCCGCCGAATGCATTTTCCGTTCATTCCCGCGCGAGCCTAGCGCCGCGGGCGGAACACCACGAAATGCGACATCGAGAAATTGACCAGGAAGCCGGCGCCGATGGCCAACACCTTGGCGATGACGACCGAGACATAATCGGCCGCCACGACCAGCGTCCCGGTATTGACGATGACGCCGAAAATGCCGGCAGCGGCGAACATGAGATAGGAGCGCCAGCGCAATTTGCGGCCGGATTCGGCCGCAAAGGTGACATAGGAATTCATCACATAGGAGCCCGACACCGCCACCAGCCAGGCGATGACATTGGCCGCGATGAGGTCGAGCCGCTCGCCGGGCAGCCGGAACGTGATGAAATTGAGCGCGAACAGGAAGACCGCGAAATCGACGAGCGCGTTGACGACGCCGATCAGCGCGAAGCTGATCGCCTTGAGCATCACCACCTGCCGGCGCAGGCGCAAAATCGTGCGTTCGGCGAAGCTGCCGTTTTTCGGGGTATCCGACATCGCGCGTTCGCCTAGCACGTCCGGAGCGGGCTGTTGAGCCTTAAGTGTGGATCGGGGCGGGGCGCGACACCGCGCACGCGGTGAGCTATAGACGACGCGGGAGCGCAGACGAGGCGATCGATGGTTAATCTCGCGGACCGGGCGGCGGCAGACTTCCAGCGGGCGGAACCGCGCCTGGCCGGACTGTCGATCATTGTGCCCTGCTTCAACGAGGCGGCCGGGCTGCCGCAACTGCACGAGAAGCTGATCAATATCGCCCAGATGCTGCGCGAAAAGCGCGGGCTCGCGGTCGAGGCGGTCTATATCGACGACGGCTCACGCGACGCGACCTATGCGGTCGCAGCCAACCTGCCCGCCCGCGGCCTTGACGTACAGGCGATCGCGCTGTCGCGCAATTTCGGCAAGGAGGCCGCTCTCCTCGCCGGCCTGCGCAACGCGCGCTACGGCGCGGTGCTGTTCATCGACGCCGACGGCCAGCACCCCCCGGCCTTGATCGAGACGCTGGTCGGCCACTGGCGCGATGACGGCTACGACGTCGTCTACACCGCCAAGGCGCATCGCGAGAACGAGGCGCTGCTGCACCGGATCGGCGTCAAGCTTTTCTACAGGCTGATGAACTGGCGCGCGCGCCAGCGTATTCCTGAGGACGCCGGCGACTTTCGGCTGCTCTCCCCGCGTGCGGCCGACGCGCTGCGTCAGTTGCCGGAGCGCACGCGCTTCTTCAAGGGGCTGTCGAGCTGGATCGGATTCAAGCAATTGCGCGTCGATTACGAACCGGAGGAGCGCGCGCACGGCAAGTCGAGTTGGAATTATGCCGCGCTGGTCGGCCTGTCGATCGACGGGCTGACCTCGTTCTCGGTCGCACCGCTGCGGATGGCGAGCCTGCTCGGCGTGGCGCTGGCGGCGATCGCGCTGCTGTTCGGCGCGGCAATCCTCTACGAGACGGTCGTGTACGGCAAATCCGTGCCCGGCTATCCCTCGCTCGTCGTCGGCCTGATGGTGATCGGCGGCGTGCAGCTCATCATGATCGGCATCGTGGGGGAATATATCGGAAAGATCCTCGCCGAGCAGAAAGGCCGGCCGTCCTATTTCGTGGCCGAGCACAATCTCAAAACCGCCGAACGCGAACGGCAGGACGCCGCCGAGTAAGGCCAGACCGGGCAGCGCGCGTGACGAGCGAACACGAAAATCCGCCACCGCCCGAACCGACGCCGGCCGGCACGGCTGCGCCTGTGGCAGCGATAAAGTCGGCCGGCGAAGCGGTGCCCGCACAAGCCGCGTCGCCGCCAGCCACGCCGCAGACCACGCAGAAAATCTGGCTGTGCGCGGACGATTTCGGACTTTCGCCCAAGGTCAACGAAGCGATCTGCGACCTCATCCTGCGCGGGCGCATCAATGCGACCTCGGCGATGGTGGTGGCACCCGCCTTCAGCCGCGCCGAAACCCTGCCGCTGTCGATCTTCCGCTCGGGCTCGCAGCGCGCAGCGCTCGGCCTGCACCTGACGCTGACCGCGCCGTTCCGCCCGCTGTCGCCGATCTATGCGCCGCTGCGCGCGGGCGCCTTCCCGCCGCTGAAGACGATGCTCACAGCCGCGCTATTGCGCCGGCTGGAGCCGGAGCGCATCGCAGTCGAGGTCGGCGCGCAGATCAAGGCGTTCATCGCCGCATTCGGGCATGCGCCCGATTTCGTCGACGGCCATCAGCACGTGCACGTCTTTCCGCAGGTGCGCGACGCGGTGATTGCGGCCGTCAAACAGGCCGCGCCGCAGGCCTGGCTGCGCCAGTGCAGCCGCGGCCCCTGGCTCGGCGCTGCCTTCTCCGATCCGAAGGGGCTCCTGATCGACCGGCTCAGCCGCGGCCTGCGCCGGCGCGCCGCCATAGCCGGCCTGAAGACCAACCCGGCCTTTGCCGGCACCTACAGTTTCAAGGCGTCGGCCGATTACGCCGCGCTCTTTCCCCGCTTCCTCAAGGACCTGCCGGACGGCAGCGTCGTCATGTGCCATCCCGGCCATGTCGACGACACGCTGCGCCGCCTCGATCCGCTGACCGACCTGCGCGAGAAGGAATACGCCTATTTCGCCGGCGACAATTTCCCCAAGGTGCTGCAGGCGAACGGGGTGACGCTCGCCTGAGCGCGGTGCACCGCTCCTGCGGCGCCGCCGACGAAAAATAATTCCGCCACGGTCATTCCGCCGCCCGGTTTTGTCCCCACATGTTCGGGCGTCCAATACGGGAGGACATCACGATGACACCGCAGGAACGGCAGCTCGTTGCCGACCTATTCGACCGTCTCGCGCGGCTGGAAGACGTCACGCGCGATCCGGACGCCGAACGCACGATCATGGACGGCCTGCGCCGCGCGCCCAATGCCGTCTACGCGCTGGTGCAGACGGTTCTCATCCAGGACGAGGCGCTGCGGCAGGCCGATGCCCGCATCCGCGAACTGGAAGGCAGCGGCGCGATCGGCGGCTCCGGCAGCTTCCTCGACTCTATGCGCGGGGCGCTTTTCGGGCAGGCCGGGGAGCGGCGCGGCTCGGTGCCCTCCGTGCGCGGCGGCGCGGACGCGCCCCCGCCTTACCAGCGCGAGCAGCCCGGCACGGGCGGCGGCTCGTTCCTGGGCACCGCGGCGGCGGCCGCGGCCGGCGTGATCGGCGGATCACTGCTGCTCAGTTCGTTCCGCTCGATGTTCGGCGGCAGCCCGCAGCAAGGCGCGCTCGATTCCTCCGGCGCGGGCGGCATGCCCTGGAGCAATGCCGACAACGCGCTTTCGCGCGAAGCCGGCGTACCGGACATCGGACGCGGCGGCGGCACCGAGCGTCAGGGTGCGTTCCAGAACGCGTCCTACGACGACGAAGAGAGCGACGACGATTACGGGGACGAGGACGGCGGCGACTTCGATTTCGACGACGTCTGAGCAGGCCGCAACGCTGCTTCGCCGGATTGCGTTCTAAACGTAAAAGGCCGCCGCACGAATCGCGCGGCGGCCTTGTTCATTGCGATCGTCTCGCGACCGAAAGCCTGCGCTCAGATGACGACGACTTTCGTTCCGACCTTCACGCGCTCGTAGAGGTCGACGACGTCCTCGTTGCGCATGCGGATACAGCCCGACGACACCGCCTGGCCGATCGTCCAGGGCTCGTTCGAGCCGTGGATGCGATAGAGCGTGGAGCCAAGATACATCGCGCGCGCGCCGAGCGGATTGTTCGGCCCGCCCGCCATGAACGACGGCAGGTCGGGGCGGCGCTTGAGCATCTCGTCCGGCGGACGCCAGTCCGGCCATTCCGCCTTGCGCGTGATCGACTTGACGCCGGCCCAGGTGAAGCCCGGGCGGCCGACGCCGATGCCGTAGCGGATCGCCTTGCCGCCCGGCTGGACCAGCAACAGGAAACGCCGCGGCGTATCGATGATCACGGTGCCGGGCTTCTCGCGGCCATCATAGGCCACGACCTGCTTGAAATAACGCGGATCGACAGCCGGACGCGCGGGCTCGGCAGCGACACCGGGCAGCGCGCGCGGATCGCCATAGACATGCATGGCGGGCGGCGGAGGCGGCGGCATCATGGCCGGCTGTTCGAGCACGTGCGGCTGCAGCACCGGCGGCGCCGACATCGGCTGCATGGCCGGCCCGCCCTCGTAACGGTGGCCGCGCGGCTGGCCGCCGCGGAACAGGAATTCGATGAACCCGCCGCCGAGATCGGGCTCGGCATATTGATATTGCTGGGCCACGGGCAACGCCTGCGGAACGGGCGCCGACTGATAGACGGGAGTGATCGGCAGGGGCTGCGCCATCGGGGCACCCGCGCCGAATACGCTGGCGGTGAGCGCAAGCAGGACACAACGCTTCATCGGACGTACTCGTTTACTGATCGCCGGACACGGAAAGCGCAACACGCCGCTCTCCATTTCGCGTCCGATGATGTCGGCAAGGATCGACCGAATGGTAAACATCCGCGCGCGCAGCGTTCCCGCGGGCATATGCGGGCGGCTTTACTTTCGATTAGCGTTTATTTTGGGTGAATGCGGAGCGGTCATGGTTAACCGTCGGCAAACACCGCCCCGTGAACCTCATTTTAATTCCAATCCGGTACACAGCCTGCAAACAAGCGGGGGCGTTAATGCCGGTACAGCGTAAGATTTTTCGCGTCGAAGAGCTTTTCTCGAACGGGGATGATCCCGACCTGTCGGCCTTCGATCCGGGATACGAGCGGCTCCACAACGAGGTCATGACCGAGCTGCGCGCGCTGCGCAGCGCGATGTCGTCCGCCCCGCAGACGCAGCCGCAGAGCTCCCCCGATCTCGCGGCGGAAGCGTTCAAGGCGCAGGCCGAAGCCTTCCAGGCCCATATCGCCGAGGCGCGCAAGTTCAAAATCGAGCTCGACGTCATCGATCAGGCGATCAAGAAGACCAAGAGCGAGATCGTCTCGCTGCAGGACCATGGGCTCGACGGCGGCCAGATCGCGCGCGTCAATCAGGAACTTAATGCCGTCGTCAACGGCACGACGGAGGCGACCGACCGGATCCTCAAGGCGGCCGAGACCATCGAGCAGACCGCCGGCATGCTCGGCGCCGCGCTCAAAAGCGAACACGAGCAGGGCCTCGCGCAGGATATCCAGGACCAGGTGACGCAGATTTTCGAGGCCTGCAACTTCCACGACCTGACCAGCCAGCGCATCTCCAAGGTGCTCGGCACGCTCAACCAGGTCGAGGAGCACATCGCGCAGATGATCGAGATCTGGAGCGCGATCGAGCGCTTCACCAATTATGTGGCGCGCCTCTCGCCGGCCGATGCCAATTCGATGCTCAACGGTCCCAAGCTCGAGGGCGACGAGGGCCACGCCTCGCAGAACGACATCGACTCGCTGTTCCACTGACCGCGCGCGTCACACCCGCGGCCGCCGGATCGCGGCCATGCAGGCGAGCGCGACCAGCACGCAGGCGGCGGTGACGGCAAGCCCCGCGGCGTCGGAAAAGCGCTCGATCACAAAGGCGAGCAGCACCGGCGCCAGCGCCTGCATCACCTGAAACGGCTTGGCGATCCGCCCGAGCAGGCGGCCATAGCCCTGCGCACCGAACAGGGCGAGCGGGACCGCCCCGCGCGTGATGGTGACGAGCCCGTTGGCGGCGCCGAACAGGAGCGCAAACGCGGCGGCGGCCGGAACCGTGAGGCCGGCGACCGCGATCAGCACGAAACCGCACAGCAGCGTCACAAGCGCAAAGCGCGCGATGCTGAGCGGGTGCATGTTGCCGGCAAAGGCGAATTCCAGCACGCGCGCGGCGACCTGCGCGGGACCGAACAGCGCGCCGAGCAGCACGGCGGTGCCCGGATCGATTCCGGCGCGGCCGAAGAACGCAAGCATGTGCGCGGCAAGCCCCGACGGCACGAAGGCGTAGACGGCGAAACCGGCGGCGACTAGGATGAACGGCAGGCCGTGCGGAGGCAGCGTCGGCGTCGGCGGCAGCGCCCTGCTTTCGGTCGCGGCGACCGACGCCACGCGCATGCGCGGCAGCGCGAAGGCATGCAGCGGCGCGACGACGAAGGCGAGGACGCCGGCATAGATCAGATAAGTGCCGCGCCAGTCGGTCTGCGTGAGCAGCGCCTGCGTCACCGGCCAGCTCACCGTGGAGGCGAAGCCGCCGGCGAGCGTCAGCGCGGTGATCGGCTTGCGTGCGAGGACCCCGAAAATGCGCCCGAGCGTGGCAAAGGCGGGATCATAGAGATTGGCGGCGATCGCCGCCCCGAGCACCATCCAGACCGCGAGATAGGCGAGCGGATGGGTGACATAGACGAGCGCCACCACCCCGGCCGCGCCGAGCAGCGAGCCGAACGGCATCACGGTATGCCCGCCGTGACGGTCGATCAGGCTGCCGATCGTCGGCGCGCAGAAGCCCGCCGTCAGCAGCGCCAGCGAAAAACCGCTCATCGAGAAGGCCAGCGACCAGCCGCGCTCGGCGGCGATCAGCGGCATCATCAGCACCGGCGGATAAAAGAGGATTCCCCAGGTCAGAATCTGCGTCACGCCGAGAACAAGGACGGCGCGCCAGGGACCGAAGATGAAATCGCGGAGCTGCGGCATTAGAAGGCGTATAAGCCTAGCACAGGCGACGGCGTCCGCAGCACGCGGCTGACATGCAATTCTGCGGACCGGTCAGGCGGGCGCGGCAGCGGATACAGCGCTCAGGCGCGCGGCGCGCACCGCACATAGACCGAGGTGCCGTAGCGGCTCTCGACTTCCTTGTCGACGAAGCGGGTGATCATCACCCGGCCGTCGAAGGAGACGATTTCACGGTCCTGCGGCCCCCCCGCCTCGCCGGCCGGGCCGATGAAGGTACGATCGCCGGGCGCGCCTTTCATGCGCAATTCCTCGATCTTGGAGGAATCGGCCAGATGCATCATGACCCCGCCGTTCGGCCCGAGGCTGATGACATAGGGCTGGCGGCACTGGTTGCGCGCGGCGGCTTCGGTGCGCGGGCGGTCTTCCGGCTTGTGATAGGCGGCAAGCCCCCAGCGGCCGGCGATTTCGGCCGCCTTGATCCTGGACGGGATTTCGGGCGGCGGCGGGGGCGTGGCGGCGATGGGCGCCGGTCCCGGACTTGCGCAGCCGGTCACGAGCAAGACCACCGCGCCGGCCAAGGCCGTGCCGGCGAGGCCGGCCAAGCCGGTTTGCCGCCGTCGGACGTGTAATGTCATGCGATGTCCCCGGTCACACGGCCACTCTGGGGGCGCAAAATGGCGAGCGCAAGATGCGAATGGACGCCGGGGGCGCACGCAGCAGCCGCCCGCGCGGGCCTGCGCGCATGCGGCCGGCCCCTCGCCTGAAACAGGGACAACTTGACAGAGACAGGGGCTTTCCGTATCTCGACCGGGGTTTGGCACTCACTTGATCGTAGTGCTAAGCAACTGTAAACTCTATATTAATCCTGACCGCCGCCGCGCGCGGCCCGGAGGACGCCATGGCCAAAACCAAATTCCGCCCGCTGCACGACCGCGTCGTCGTGCGCCGCATCGATGCCAGCGAAAAGACCAAGGGCGGCATCATCATTCCCGACACCGCGAAGGAGAAGCCGCAGGAAGGCGAGATCGTCGCGGTCGGCCCGGGCGGACGCGACGAAGCCGGCAAGCTCGTACCGCTGGACGTGAAGGCCGGCGACCGCGTGCTGTTCGGCAAGTGGTCGGGCACCGACGTGAAGATCGACGGCGAGGAGCTACTGATCATGAAGGAGTCCGACATCATGGGCGTGATCGCCTGATGTCGCCGACCCTCGTCCTGAGGAGGCCGCGCAGCGGCCGTCTCGAAGGGCGAAGGCACAAAATCACAGGCCTCATCCTTCGAGACGCGCGCCTCCGGCGCGCTCCTCAGGATGAGGACATCGTTCAGAATCCATAGGAGCTGTTTCCAGATGGCCGCCAAGGACGTGAAATTTTCCTCCGACGCGCGCGACCGCATGCTGCGCGGCGTCGATGTTCTCGCTAACGCCGTGAAGGTGACGCTCGGCCCCAAGGGCCGCAACGTCGTCATCGACAAGTCGTTCGGCGCCCCGCGCATCACCAAGGACGGCGTCACCGTCGCCAAGGAGATCGAGCTCGACGACAAGTTCGAGAACATGGGCGCGCAGATGGTGCGCGAAGTGGCGCAGAAGACCAACGACCGCGCCGGCGATGGTACCACCACCGCGACCGTGCTGGCGCAGGCGATCGTGCGCGAGGGCGCCAAGGCGGTCGCCGCCGGCATGAACCCGATGGATCTCAAGCGCGGCGTCAATCTCGCGGTCGCCGCCGTCGTCAAGGACATCGAAAAGCGCGCCAAGCCGGTCGCCTCGTCCTCGGAAGTGGCGCAGGTCGGCACCATCTCGGCCAATGGCGACCAGACCATCGGCAAGATGATCGCGCAGGCGATGCAGAAGGTCGGCAACGAAGGCGTCATCACGGTCGAGGAAGCTAAGGCGCTCGACACCGACGTCGATATCGTCGAGGGCATGCAGTTCGACCGCGGCTATCTCTCGCCCTATTTCATCACCAACGCCGAGAAGATGACCGCCGAGCTGGAAGACGCCTACATCCTGCTGCATGAAAAGAAGCTCTCCGCGCTGCAGGGCATGCTGCCGGTGCTGGAAGCGGTGGTGCAGAGCGGCAAGCCGCTCGTGATCATCGCCGAGGACATCGAGGGCGAAGCGCTGGCGACGCTCGTGGTCAACAAGCTGCGCGGCGGCCTGAAGGTCGCGGCGGTGAAGGCGCCGGGCTTCGGCGACCGCCGCAAGGCCATGCTCGAGGACATCGCGATCCTCAGCGGCGGCCAGCTCATCTCCGAAGACCTCGGCATCAAGCTCGAGAACGTCACGCTGAAGATGCTCGGCCGCGCCAAGAAGATCTTGATGGAGAAGGAAAAGACCACCATCATCAACGGCGCCGGCAAGAAGGCCGACATCGAGGCACGCGTGGCCCAGATCAAGGCACAGATTGAAGAGACCACGTCCGATTACGACAAGGAAAAGCTGCAGGAACGCCTCGCCAAGCTCGCGGGCGGGGTCGCGGTGATCCGTGTCGGCGGCGCGACCGAGATCGAGGTGAAGGAGAAGAAGGACCGCGTCGAGGACGCGCTCAACGCCACCCGCGCCGCGGTCGAGGAAGGCATCGTGCCGGGCGGCGGCACCGCGCTTCTGCGCGCCAAGAAGGCGATCGGCCGCCTGCATAATGAGAATCCCGACATCCAGGCCGGCATCAATATCGTGCTCAAGGCGCTGGAAGCGCCGGTGCGCCAGATCGCCGAGAATGCCGGCGTCGAGGGCTCGATCGTGGTCGGCAGGATCATGGACGAGAAGTCGGAGACGTTCGGCTTCGATGCCCAGAACGAGACCTATGTCGATCTCGTGGCCAAGGGCATCATCGACCCGGCCAAGGTCGTGCGCGCGGCGCTGGAGGATGCGGCCTCGGTCGCCGGCCTCCTGATCACGACGGAAGCCATGGTCGCCGAGCTGCCGAAGGAGGCCGCGCCGGCCATGCCCGCCGGCGGCGGCATGGGAGGCATGGGCGGAATGGGCGGCATGGGCTTCTGACCGGCCCGCCTGCCATCCGGACCACACACAAAAGGCGCGGCAGGAGCCGCGCCTTTTTCGTTGTCGTTTCGATTACGCCCCGCGCGGCAAGGGGGCGGTCGCGTCGAACTCGTAAAGCCAGTCGCGGTTGAGGAGCCTGGGGTCGGATCCGGCGAGCCGATCGAGGCCGAGCCGACGCTTGAGACGGGCGAGCGGCGACGTGAGATGGAAGATCTCACCCTGCGCGCGGGCGGCGAGCTGCACCTGCGCGGTGCGCGGCAGGCGAGCGGCCTCGTAGCGCTGCAATGCGCGCACGACGTCCGGCTCGTCGGCCAGCACCTGCGCCAGCACGAAGGCGTCCTCGATCGCCATGGCCGCGCCCTGCGCCAGGAACGGCAGCATCGGATGGGCAGCATCGCCCAGAAGCGTGACGCGCCCGCGGCTCCAGAACGGCAGCGGGTCGTGATCGAACAAGCCCCATTTGAACGCGTTCTGCGCGCGCTCGAGCAGCATGCGGACATCGGCATTGACGTGCGGGAAGGCCTCGCCCAGCTCCTGCGCGGAGGACGCCACCGACCAGGATTCCTCGACCCAGGTCTTGGTGCGGCGCACCGCCACCATGTTCACGAGGCGGCCGCCGCGTACGTAATAGATCACGATATGGCCGAGCGGGCCCATCCAGATCGTCATCTCGGGCGGCACGAAGCCGGACGGGAACACCTCGACCGGCGTGAGCGCACGCCAGCACATCGTGCCGGTGAAGCGCGGCGATTGCGCACCATGCAAGGTGCGACGCACGAGCGAATGGATGCCGTCGCAACCGACGACGAGATCGAACGCCTCCTGCCGGCCGCCCTCGAAAGTCACGACGGCCTTGTCCGGCGTCGACGACACCGCGGTCACGCGCGTGCCGAGTTCAAGCTGCGTATCGCCAAGCGCGGCGGAGATCATGTCCAGAAGGTCGGCGCGATGCACCTGATAATAAGGCGCGCCGTAGCGGCCCTCGGCGTCCTGCATCGGCGTGCGGCGCTTCTCGCGGCCGTCGTCCCAGTCGCGCACCACGATCGCCTGCGGCTGGAAGCCGATCCCGTGCAGCGGCGCCTCGAGCCCGAGCGCGCGGAACACCTTGACCGCATTGGGCGCCATCTGGATGCCGGCGCCGACCTCGCGCAGCGCGTCGGACTGTTCGAATACCCGCACCGCAAAACCGCGCCGCGACAGCGCAACGGCTGCCGCAAGGCCGCCGATGCCGCCCCCAATCAAGCCAATCTGCAGCGGCCGTCGCATGGGAGTGTCGCCCGCCGGTCGCGCTGCTCAGTTGGACGCCGGACGGAAGCGCAGCGGCCGCGGGCCGACCAGAACCAGCACATGGCCGTCCCAGCGCCAGCTCGTCACCTCGGTCAGCCTATTGAGCAGCTCCTCGTCCATGCGCAGCCGGTCGGGCGGACACTGATTGTCCTGCATCGAGATCGGCACGATGGTGATGGAATTCTCGATGATCACCGCATGGCCCTTGCCGCTTGCGCACCACAGATCGATCTCGGCGGCCCCGCGCGCGGAAATCTGCAGACCCGGCACACGCTTGGACCCGCGCACCGGATCGCCGTCGAACCGCAATTCGTGATCGTACGGAAATCCCGGGCCGGACGCCCGCACGGCTTGCGGCAATGAAAGCGCGAGCAGCGCAAGCGCGGCGCAGGCCGCATGGAACGCGCGGCGGCGAATGCAGGACGGCACGATGTATTGTGACAGACGCATGATTTCCCGACGCTCCGCTCCGATGGTCCCCGACAATGGCTTGGAAGATCAAACGGCGTCTGTCTATAATGAATTGCGGGGCTTCACAATGAAACAACGGTGGCTGGTTGCGGCCGCAATCTATGCGGCCCTGGTGTTGGGATCGCACGCGCAGGAGCGCGTGCGCATCGTCGCCACGACCAGCGACCTGCGCAGCCTCGCCAAGGTGGTGGGCGCGGAACGGGTCGTGGTGTCGAACCTCGTGCCGCCCGGCGAAAGCCCGGAAGGATACCAGCCGCGGCTGCAGGATGTCGGCATCCTCAAGGGCGCGGTCATCGTGGTGCGCGCGGGCTCCGGCATCGATCCCTGGTTCGACAAGCTCCTGACCCGCTCGGCCGCCAGGAACGGCCGTACCGGGATCGAGCGCGGCGAGGACGGCCATCTCGACGCCTCGCTCGCGGTCGCGCCCAACGATCCGCTCGCGGTCAGTGCCGGCTTCGCGCGCACGCGGCGCGCCTCGCGCGGCGGACCCAATCCGCATTACTGGCTCGATCCGAAAAGCGCCGACGCCATCACCGCCATGATCGCAACGACGCTGGCTCGGATCGATCCGGCCAACGCGACCTATTACGAGGCGAACCGGCGCGATTTCCTCGTGCGTCTGAATTCCAAGATCAACGAGTGGCAGAGCCGCCTGATCGCGCTGCGCGACGAGCCAATGATCGCGTTCCATGACGACTGGCGCTATTTCGCCGGCCGCTTCCGGCTCAACATCGTGGACTACATGGCCACGCGCGACCGCGCACCGCCGCGGCGCGCCAAGATGGCCGAGCTGATCAAGCTCATTCGCGAACGCGGCATCAAGCTGATCCTGGCGGAAGCCAACCAGCCCGAGCGCCACGCCAACCGGCTCGCGCAGCAGACCGGCGCCAGGGTCGTGCTGCTGGCCGGCTCGGTCGGCGAACTGCCGCAGACCGACGATTACATCGCCATGTTCGACGCCAACGTGAACGCGCTCTTGGCCGCCAAAGACGCGCGCTGAAGAGGCGCCGCCGGCGCGTGTCCGCGCGCTATGCGCCCAGCACTTCGCGCACCGCGCGCTCGGCCTGGTCGATGGCGGCATGCGCATAGGCTTCCCACGCCGAATCCGAATTCGCGATCGCGATGCGCCCGACCGGGCGGCGGGCCTGCGCGATGGTCGCTTCATAGCCCGGCTCGTCGAATAGCGGATTGGCCGCATAGGAATAGCCGTGCGACCAGCGGTTGACGGTGATCGCCACGATGTCGCGCGCCGACGAAAACCCGCCCGGCCCGAGCATGCGGTCAAGCTCGCCGCGCACCTGCGTCTCGAAATCGGAGAAGGTCATGTCGAGGAGCTTCATGCGGCCGATGCGGAACTGGCTGCGGGCGTCGAGCTCCGGGTTGGAATCGTGCGGAACATGCACCATGTGCAGGCACATCGGCTCGGCGGGATCACGCGGATGACGATAGCCGCCGAGGCTGACCGGATAATCGAGCTTGATGCGGCAATGGAATGAGCGCGGCGCGGTGATCTCGTGCACGCCGAGCGCCTTGAACGCGCGCCAGTTGCGGATCGCAACCTTGGTATAGACAAGCGGCGCCTTGATGTTTTCCTGCAGGGCGCGCGCCTGCTCGGCCGGCAGATCAGGTGCGATATAGGGGATCAGCATGTTGAAGCAGGCGAGCACGACATGCTTGCCCTGCACGCGATGGGGCTTGCCGCCGCGCAGATAGGTGACGTCGACGGCACCGGCGCCGTTCCTGACCTGGACCGCAGTGGACTCGAGACGGATGCGCACGCGCTGGTCCGGCCGATCGAGGCGGCCGTAATCGAAACGCGCGAGCACGATGTCGTCCATGGTCTCGCCGCGCGCGACGCCCGGAACGAGCGCGCGCACGAGAAGGCGCGCGATCGAGGCGTTGCCGTCCGGGAAATGATAGATGTAGGGCTCCTCGCGCTCCGGATTGTGCTCTTCCGGCAAGCCGAGGCCGGCAAAGCCGGGCAGCCCCATCTCGTGTGCGAACGAGGCCGGCACCTGCTCGGCGGGCAGCCCGGTGAAATCGAGCGTACGCCCATAGAAGCAATGGGCGACCTCGACGCCGCAGCCGCAGATCTTGGTCAGGTAATCGGTGTAGCTCGTCTTTTCGAGGATGGCGGTTTTCTCCTCGGGCGACTTGCCGGCCAGCGGATCGCGCGCCTTGTCATAGAGCGCCAGCATTTGCGCCTCGCCCTCGGCCGAAAGCGGGAAATCGGCGACGAAATCGGCAAGCGGGCGCGCGTTCAGCAGGCCGGGACCGAGATCGTCGGCCACCATCAGCGACGGGTCGCCGGTCACGAGCTTATCCTGCCCGAAGGTCTCGCGCGCGAAGAACACCCCGCGCGACAGGCCGAGCGAGGGATAGAGCTTGCGCTCGAAGGCGGTCTCGAAGCGAGCGATATCGACGCCCAGGTCCTTCAGCAATCCCCTGGCGGTGTCGCTGAACAGCGCCTTGGGCGACTGCAGCGACTCGCTGCCGCCATAGGAGAGCAGCAGGCGGCGGCCGACGGTGAATTCATTGCGCTTGGCATGGCCGCCGAAATCGTCGTGATTGTCGAGGACGAGGATGCGCGCCTGCGGATGGCGCTTGCGGTAGAAATAGGCCGCCGCAAGCCCGCTGATGCCGCCGCCGACCACGACGAGGTCGTAGCGCTCCTGCACCGCAAGCGTATCGAAAGCGGCAAGATTACCGTCGCGCAGCGCATGGGCGGTCTCGAACGAGCCGTCGTGATGGCCGCGCAGGCCAGTCAGCGCGGGCGGATAGCGACCGGCCGCCGCAAGTTGCGCCGCCGGCGTCAGCCCCGCGGCCACCGTCAGCGCCATGCCGTTGAAGAAATCGCGACGGGTGATGTGCGGCATGCGTGTCGACGTGCTCCGTTCCGCTCCGCGCCCGGACGTGGGCTCCGGCGTGAGACCAGAATCCTCCGGACCGGCTTTCGCCGGGGCGAACGGAAGACGTGATCAATCCTAGCCGCGGCGATCTGGTTTGAGCAATGGCGAGATTTGCGTCGCGCGGAGGCGGAGGTCACAGGCGGCGCAAAGAAGACATGCACGGGCGGCGCGCACGCGCAAAAACGTCGCACGGAACGATCGCGGGGAAGAACCCGTTTGCCGCGGTGTATATTGAGTTCGGAGGACGCCCATGGACCAGCGCATCATCGATCTTTACGACGGCTTCACGCACGGGCGCATCACGCGCCGGCACTTCCTAGACCGGCTTACCGACCTTGCCGGCTCCACGGCGGCGGCCGCCGCCCTGCTCCCGCTGCTGCAGAACGACTACGCCAAGGCCGCGATCGTGGCGGCGGACGATACGCGGCTCGCGACCGAGCGTGTGCAGTTCGATTCACCCAAAGGCCGCATCGGCGGCTACCTCGCGCGCGGAAAGGTCAAAGGCAAACGACCGGACGTCCTGGTGATCCACGAGAACCGCGGCCTCAACCCGCATCTGTAAGACGTCGCGCGCCGCTTCGCACTGGAGGGCTTCCTGGCCTATGCCGTCGATCTCCTGTCGCTGGTCGGGGGGATGCCGGCGAGCGAGGACGCCGCGCGCGAGCTGCCCGGCAGACTGAACCAGGACGACGCCGTCACGGCGCTGGTCGCCGCCGTCGACTTCCTCAAAAGCCATCCGGAATCGACCGGCAAGGTCGGCGCGGTCGGCTTCTGCTTCGGCGGCCTGATGGTCAACCGGCTGGCGGCGGCGAGCCCCGCGCTCGACGCGGGCGTTGCCTATTACGGGCGGCAGATCGCGGCCGACGCGGTGCCCGCCAGCAAGGCGCCGCTGTTGCTGCACTATGCGGAAAACGACAGCGGCGTGAATGCCGGCATTGCCGCCTACGAGGCCGCGCTGAAGGCGAACGGCAAGCGCTACACGATCCACATGTACGAGGGCGCGCAGCACGCCTTCAACAACGACACGAGCGCAGCCCGCTACAACGAGGCGGCCGCGGATCTCGCCTGGAGCCGCACGCTCGACTTCTTCCGGCAGAATCTCGGCGCACCGCCGCGGGTGTGACGGCGGGGCGGCAGGCGGGCGTCAGACGCCGCTTTCGCCGGCGCGTACCGTCTGCACGAAATCGTAAACCACCATCGCTCCGGTGATCACGGCGATAATGATCAGCGGCAGTGCCTTGACCCAGATCAGCATGAATCCGACGAAGGCGAACAGCAGCGCAATGCCGATGATGCCGGTGATGATCGTTATGCCCATGATCCCTGTCCTTCCATGTGCGTGCCGTTCGCGAAACGGGCCTGACCGGCCGTTCAGCCCTGTTCTTCGAGATAGTTGACCAGCCAGCGGGCGGTGCGCAAGAGGCGCGCATCGTTTCCCCGCCTGCCGACGAGCTGCACCCCGATCGGCAACCCCCGCTCCGAGGAGAGCAGCGGCAGCGAGACCGCCGGTGTGCCGAGATAGGTCCAGGTGGTGCAGAAGATCGGATTGCCGGTGGTATCGATGGCCGGGGCCTCACCGGGAGCCGACGGTGTCAGGATGGCGTCGTATTCGTCGAACACATAATCGAGCGCGCCGTTGAGCGTCTGGATGCCGGCCAGCGCCGCCATGTAATCGACCGCCCGGTGCGTGCGGCCGCGCTCGATCAGCGCGCGCAGGACCGCGCTCAGCTGATCGCCGCCCTTGTCGTAATCGCGGCGCAGATTGTGCGCCATTTCGGTTTCCATCGCGACGCGGTGCAGATCGACCGCGCCCGCGAAGCTGCCGCCGAGATCGACCGCTGTCGCATGTTCGCCAAGCGCGTCGACCAGCTCGCCGAACGCCTCGCGCGTCACCGGCTCGGCCTGCTCCCAGACCTGCGAGCGCACGAAGGCAAAGCGCGGCGGCAAGGGCGGAGCGCTGCGGGCGGTCGCCGCGTAAGGCGGGCGACCACGCGGACGCGTATCGGGATCTTCCTCGTCGAACCCCACCATCACTTCGGCGAGCAGCGCGGCGTCCTCGACCGTACGCGCAAAGACGCCGATCTGGTCGAGCGCGCGCGACAATTCGAGCGCGCCGGAACGCGGGATGAGGCCGTGCGTCGGCTTGAACCCGACCACGCCGCAAAAGGAAGCCGGCCGGATCACCGAGCCGTTGGTCTGCGAGCCGACGGCGCCGGGCACCATGGCGGCGGCCACCGCCGCAGCCGACCCGCTCGAGGAGCCGCCCGGCGTGCGCGCCGGATCGTGCGGATTCTTCGTCTTGCCGGGCTGGAAATAGGCATACTCGGTCGTAACCGTCTTGCCCATGATCACCGCGCCCGCCGCGCGCAACCTCGCCACGCACGCCGCATCGCGCCGCGGCGTGCGACCGGCCCAGACCGGAGAACCGAACTCGGTCGGCATGTCGGCGGTGTCGAAGATGTCCTTGATCGCGACCGGAACGCCGTGCAGCGGCCCGATCGCGTTGCCTTTCTGGCGATGCAGGTCGGCGCCTTCGGCCTGCATCATCGTCAGTTCAGGATCGAGATACGCCCAGGCCTCGATCGCCTCGTCGGCCTCGGCCACCCGCCGCAGGCAGTCGGTCACGAGCTCGGCGCTTTTGATCCGCCCCTCGCGTATCTCCTCGGCTGCCTGCGTGAGACCCAATGCGCTCAGGCTCATGTCTCGGCACTCCGCCACCGGATGACCGGACCGGTCAGCGCGGCGTGTACAGATAGTCCGGCAGCCACAGAGCGAGGCCGGGGAAAATGTACACCAGTGCCATGGTGATAAAGACCATGAACACGAACGGCAGCGATCCGGAGAAGATGTCGGTCAGCTTCACGTGCGGTGGCGCCACGCCCTTCAGATAGAAGGCCGCCATCGCAACCGGAGGCGTGTTGAAAGCCGTCTGCGTGTTCAGGGCAACCAAGATGCCGAAGAAGATCGGGTTGATGCCGAAATCGTCGAGCAGCGGCAGGAAGATCGGTACGAAAATCACGATGATTTCCGTCCATTCCAGCGGCCAGCCGAGCAGGAAGATGATTGCCTGCGTCAGTAGCAGGAACCCGGTCGGCGACAGGTTCAGGCCGAGGAAGAACTGCTCGACCACCGCCTGTCCGCCGAGCAGCGCGAACACCGAGGAGAAGGTCCACGAGCCGATGAACAGGTAGCAGACCATCGCGGTCGCGCGCGCGGTGAGGAAGACCGATTCCTTGAGCATGCCGAAATTGAGCGCGCCATAAGCGCCCGCCAGCACGATGGAGCCGAGCGCGCCGATGCCGGCGGCCTCCGACGGAGTCGCCAGACCGAACAGGATCGCGCCGAGAACCGACACGATCAGCGCCGCGAGCGGTAGGAACGAGGTCAGCAGCGCCCAGGCCACCTGGCTGAACGGAATGTCCGTTTCCTCCTTGGGCAGCTTCGGGCAGAGCGCGGGATTGAGGACCGCGCGGGTCATGACATAGATGACGTAGAAGCCGGTGAGGATGAAACCCGGGATGAACGCGGCGGCATAGAGCTTCACCGCCGATACGCCGGCGGTCGCCGCATAGACGATCAAGAGGATGCTCGGCGGGATGAGAATGCCGAGGCAGCCGCCGGCACAGACGACGCCGGCTGAGAGCTTCACGTCGTAGCCCGCGCGCAACATTGCCGGAAACGCGAGCAGGCCCATCAAGGTGACCACCGCGCCGACAATGCCGGTCGCCGTCGCGAACATCGCGCAGGTGACGAGCGTCGCCACCGCAAGCGAGCCGGGCACGTTCTTCATCGAGATCTGCAGCGAATGGAACAGCCGGTCGAGAATGTTCGCGCGCTCGACCAGATAGCCCATGAACAGAAATAACGGGACCGCGACCAAAACGTCGTTGGAGGCGACCTCGAACGTCTTCTGTACGAGCAAGGTGAAAATGCGGTTTTCGACGATATCCTGGCCGACCGTGTAATAGGCGTAATAGCCGAACCCGACGCCCATCGCGATCAGCGTAAACGCAATGGGAAATCCGAGCATGATGATGAAGATGAAAAGCCCCAGCATCAGCATGCCAACTTGCGGATCAGTCATACTTGCGTCCCCTCATACCCCGGATGCGCGTTTCGTGTCGCTTCACGACGCGCTTATGCTTTTTTGGATTGTTCGGCGAGATGCTGCTGTTCGCGCAGGATGACCGATTCGGTCTCCTCGACGTCGTGCAGGCGCTGCGGCCAGGCGCCGGTCCTGATGCACAGGATGCAGCGGACGATTTCGGCAACGCCCTGGATGAAGAGCAGCGCGCCGGTGACCGGAATCAGCGTCTTCAGCGGAAAGACCGGCACGCCGGCCGGGCTGAAAATGCTCACCTCGCGGAAACGGACCGACATCTCGGCGAACTTGTAGCCGGAATACATGAAGGCCAGCACCGCCGGCAGGAAGAAGATGATGTAGAGGATCAGGTCCATGATCGCCTGCGTGCGCGGCTGCCAGAACCGGTACAGCACGTCGGCGCGGACATGGCCGTTGCGCGAGAGCGTGTAGGCGCCGGCCATCAGGAACAGTGCGCCGTAATTGATGTAGCTGAAGTCGAAAGCCCAGGTCGTCGGCGCGCGGAACACGTAGCGCACGAGCACCTCGTAGCTGATACCGAGCGTGAGCACGAGGATGAGCCAGGCGAAACACTTGCCGACCCACAGACTGAGCGAATCGATAAAGAAAAGAAATTTTTTCATGGCCCGCAGTTCCCGTTCCCCATGCCGGTTTCTTCTGGTTGCTATAGCAGGTCCGGGCGGCGTGGGATACACGCCGCCCGTTTATTCTGTGTAGCTTTTTGCTGCCGGCTGATCAGATCTTCAGCACGCCCGGGAAGTGATGGTCGAAGGCGCCCCTGTAGTCCGTCGCATTGTACATGTTGTAGTACACGACGCGGCGCACCCAGGCCTTCTGCGACTCCATCACCTTCTTCATGAAGGCATCCTTCTCGAGGTCCTTGATCAGCACGTCCCACGCCTTGATCTGGGCGTCGAACACGTCCTTCGGAGTGCGATGAACGCTGACCTTGTCCTTCGAGATTAGTTCCTGCAGGTCCTTCGAATAATAGTCCATGCCCTTCCATTCATTGGCGGACGAAACGGCTTCGGCGGCATATTGCAGGATCGCCTGATGCTCTTTCGGCAGCGCATTGAACTTGGTGCGGTTGAACATGATTTCGAAATACTCCGTCGCCTGGTGATGGCTGCCCATCATGTAGTTCTTAGCGACGTCCTGCGCACCGAAGCGACGGTCGGAGGTCGGGTTGTTGAACTCGAAACCTTCGATCACGCCGCGTTCCATCGCCGGCACGATTTCGCCGCCCGGCAGCTGCGCGACCGAGGCGCCCATCTGCTGGAACAGGTCGGCGGCGAGACCGACGGTGCGGTACTTCAGGCCCTTGATGTCGTTGGCGCTGGTGATCTGCTTCTTGAACCAGCCGAGCGGCTGGGTCGGCATCGGCATCGCAAAGAAGCTCTTGACGTTGATCTTCATGATCTGCGTCTGCAGCTCTTCGAAAAGCTCCTTGCCGCCGCCATTGTGAATCCAGCCGAGGCCTTCGTTGGCGTTGAAGCCGAACACCGGGCCGGTGCCGAACAGCGAGGCAGCCTTGTGCTTGCCGTACCAGTACACGGTCACGGTGTGCGCGCCGTCGATCTGGCCGCCATGCACGCCGTCGAGCACCTGGAACGGGTGCACGACCGCGCCGCCGACCAGATAGTCGATCTTCATACGGCCGCCGGCCATCGTGTTGACGCGATCGACATAGTCCTGCGCCATTTCGTTGAAGACGTCCTTGGCGCCCCACGAACCCTGCATCTTCAGGGTCACGGTCTGCGCGCGGGAAATCTGCGGCATGGCAACGGTCGCGGCGCCCGCGGCGCCGGCAGTCATCAGGAATTTACGGCGTGAGGTCTTTGTGTTTTCGGATTTTACGGTCATGAGAATCCTCCCTAGCGACCCTTGAGGCCCGGCGTTCTTGTTGCGCCGGTTCTGTCAATAACCCCTGGACGTATACCGTATTCCAGTGGTTCTGCCATAGTTTGGACGGGTTGGCGACATTCCACAAGTCTCGGAACGTCGCAACCGCAGTGCAGCATTTTTGTCAGGTCGATACGATCCGCCAGCGCTTCCCACCGGTCATTCAAACAATCCGGCGCGGATGTCGCCCACTCTTGCAGCGATTTCGCATACGGCTGCCCACCCAACGACCGGAGCCGAGACAGGAGAACGTCCCTTGAATGGTTCAAAACCCTCGCTTGCGGCGGTCTGGCAGCTTGCACTGCCCTATTTCCGCTCGGAAGACCGGCTGGCCGGCGGCGTGCTGCTCGTCACCATCGTGGCGATCGAACTCAGCGTGGTCGGCATCGCCGTCCTCATCAACCGCTGGAACAACGTTTTCTACAACGCGCTGCAGGAGCGCGACTGGAACGCCTTCGTCTATCAGCTCGGCTATTTCTGCGTGCTGGCGACGGCCTTCATCGTGCTCAAGGTCTATCAACTCTACCTGAACCAGTGGCTGCAGATGCGCTGGCGCCGCTGGATGACGCGCGACTATCTGCAGCACTGGCTCGCGGGCTCGACCCATTACCGCATGCAGCTCCTCGGCGAGGCCGCCGACAATCCGGACCAGCGCATCGCCGAAGACATCCAGCTCTTCGTCATGCGCACGCTGCGGCTCGGGCTCGGCCTGCTCAATTCCGTGGTCACGATCCTGTCGTTCGTTGTCATTCTGTGGGGCCTGTCGCAGGACGCCCCGCTCACGCTGTTCGGCGTCGCGCTCGACATTCCGGGCTATCTGGTGTGGGCGGCGCTCATCTATTCGGTGCTCGGCACGCTGTTCACGCATCTGATCGGGCGCCCGCTGATCCGGCTGATCTTCACGCAGCAGCGTTACGAAGCGGACTTCCGCTTCAATCTGGTGCGCGCGCGGGAGAATTCCGAGCAGATCGCGTTGCTCGGCGGCGAACAGGCGGAATCCGGGCGCCTGCTGCAACGCTTCCAGAACGTGGTGATGAACTGGTTCGACATCATGTCGCGGCAGAAGCGCCTGACCTTTTTCACCGCGGGCTTCGAACAGGTCTCTGTCGTGTTTCCCTTCATCGTGGTCAGCCCGGCCTATTTCGCCGGCACCGTCCAGCTCGGCGCGCTGATGCAGACGGCCTCGGCCTTCGGAAGCGTGCAGGGCGCGATGTCCTTCTTCGTCACCGCTTACGGCGAGCTTGCCGAATGGGGGGCGGTGATCCAGCGCCTGACCGGATTCAATGCCGCGATCGCGCAGGCGCGCGCGGCAGCACAGGCCGGCCCGACGATCTCCGCCACAAGCGCCGACCAAGGCATCGCCGTGCACGGCCTGTCGGTGCGCCTGCCCGACCGGACCGCGCTCCTGAGCGCGGCCGACGCGCAATTCCCCCGCGGCGAGTCGACGCTTCTGACCGGACCTTCGGGCGCGGGAAAATCGACCCTGCTGCGCGCCATCGCCGGCATCTGGCCGTTCGCCGACGGCGACATCGCCGTCCCGCGGCAGGCGCGCGTACTGATGCTGCCGCAGCGGCCCTATTTCCCGATCGGATCGCTTGCGGCCGCGATCAGCTATCCGGCGGAGCCGGGCGCCTTTTCCGACACCGCGCTGGCCGAGGTGCTCGACTGCGTCGGACTGCCGGCGCTCAAGGTTCGCCTGCACGAGGAAGCACATTGGAACGCAACGCTCTCGCTCGGCGAACAACAGCGCCTTGCCGTCGCGCGCGCGATCCTGCAGCGGCCGGATTTCCTGTTCCTCGACGAGGCGACGGCCTCGCTCGACGAAGCGGCGGAGGAGGCGCTCTATCGCGCACTGAACGCGCGGCTGCCGGGCACCGCGATCATCTCGATCGGCCATCGCAGCACGCTCGCGGCTTTCCATCGCCGCCATCTCGCGTTGCAACCCGAGGGCGACGGCCATCGTCTGGCCGGCCGAACGGCGCCAGCGATCTGAGGCGGAACGCCCTGCCGCCGCAAGGCGCTCGCGCGCCGGCGCGGGCGTTCACCACCAGCTTTCGGGCCAAGATTTTTCAGCCCCGATATTGTGCCAGACGAAAGCGAAGGCCGCCAACAACAGCGCGCCGACGGCGACCGGGACGACGAGGAATATCGCGGGCATGTTGCCGGTCACGATCAGGAGCGGATTGATGCCAGCGGGCGGATGAAACGTGCCGGTCGCATGCATGGCGACGATGGCGACGCCGACGGCGAGCGCGGCCGCCCAGGATTCCGGGCCGGTCAGTTGCAGCACCGCGAACCCGGCCAGCGCCGAGATCAGATGTCCGCCGACGAGCGCGCGCGGTTGCGCGGGAACGGCCTGCGGCGAGCCCATGACGAGGACGATCGAGGTGGCGAACGGAATGGAGGCGAGCGGAAATTCGGAAAAGGCGGAGAACCATTCCATGATCCCGATCGCGACCGCTCCACCGAGCGCACCGGTCACAAGGCGCGCCCACAGCCGCAATGTCCGGTTCTCGCGTTCGTCACGCTCCCGTCCGGCCGCAGACTGCCGCATCGCCGATCCCCTCAATTCCTTCCCGCGTCCCGCCATCCCGTGCCCGATTTGAAGGGCTGCGGCAACGGGCGCCGGGGCATCCCGAAACGATGGCGAAGATTGCAGACCCCGGAAACAGAACGGGCGACGCTTGTGGCGCCGCCCGTCCGCTACGATCTCACCGGAACCCTGATTACTTCAGAGCGTTAATCGAGGTGTCGGCCTTGAGCGAGACGATGAACGTATCGTTGCACCAGTTGTTCGTCGCATGCGGGGTGCCGACAAGCAGGTAAGCGCCGCAATCCGTCTGATTCATATTCGTGCCGTGATAACGCAGGTCGAGCGTCAGCGCCTTATAGGTAAAGCCAATACCCGCATTGTAGTAAGTATAGCTCGGATCACTGAAGCTCATATTGATGAAGCCACCATCCTCGATCCACCAATGCCCGAGTTCACCGGAGAGGAACGCGCCGACGCCGTTCGCTGCAGACGACAGGGTCCACTTCGCGGTCGCCGAAGCGTAGATCGCTTCGGCCTTGTCCGTGAACCCGGCGTTCGCGAACACGGCACCGTAGTTCAGCATGTCCGGCGTATAGAAGATGTTGGCGCCGATCGTGAAATCCGGCGTAACGGCATAGGCGACCTTGGCGTAAATTTCCCAGAAGTCGCTATCGATGTTGAACTGCTCTTTCGGATAGTAATAGTACCAGTAGCCGAGATCGAGCGAGAGCGCGCCCCAGGTGTTGCGCCATCCACCGTAGAAGTCGATTTCGGCGGACGGGCTGCTCAATCCGACCGACCCATCCGAAAAGGCAGACGGCCAATTGATCCCGACGCCCGCCACCCCGACGTAAAAGGTGCCGGCTGCCGTGGTGAATTGCGGCTCGAAGTAGGCGCCGCCGGACGGCCCCTTATTCGACTGCGAGACGCCGCGGAAATTGTAGTCGCTCATGACCACGCCGCCGAATGCGACGTCCCAGGCGGGCGTGACAGCCGGAGCAGGCGCGGCCTTGTAAACCGGCTTGGAAAGATCGGCGGCGAGCGCCGGAGCGGCAGTAACGGCGAGCGCCAGTGCCGCCGGAATGATGGACTTCTTCATTGATTGCCCCTGTTTCTTGACGCCTGTGGCGGCCCCAGTTTTCAGCAGCGGTGTTCCGCCGGTCCCCGAATGCCAATTTCGATCGGTCTTAACTTGCTGAAAACGTAGCGAAACACCCCATGCCAGCAAGACGAAAGCAAAGGCACTTGCTGCCTTTTTGAGCGAATCCAGTTTTCTCGCGGCCCGATCAGACCGCGCAAACGACATTCCTTTATTCTGTTGCGGCAATGTCACATGGAGGAGTGCGCAGCTTGCAAACGGCGCATCGGCAACGTCGCCGCTTTGCTCTCAAACGTTTTCTGCAAAGAAAGGACGGCGAATTGCAGCGCCCCGCGCGCCGGCGACGGGCCGCTGATAACGGTCGTGTCGGGCTGTCAGCGGATGAGCTTGTAGGCGGGCAGCGTCAGGAATTCCGCGAAATTCTTCGACAGCGACAGGCTGCTGAACAACTTGATCGCCTCGGGAAAACGCGCGCGGCCATAGGCGCGCGCGCCGAGTTCCTGCTTCACGCGCTGCATCTCTTCCTTCAGCGCCTTGCGGAAAAAGGCCGGCGTGACCTTGCGGCCGTTGCTGAGCGTCGCACCGTATTTCAGCCATTGCCAGATCTGCGCGCGCGAGATTTCGGCCGTGGCGGCATCTTCCATGAGATTGTAGATCGGCACCGCGCCGCGGCCGTCGAGCCAGGCCGCGATGTATTGCACGCCGACGCGGATATTGAGACGGAATCCCTCTTCGGTCTTCTGCCCCTCGTGCAATTGCAGCAGCATGTCGCGCGTGACCTTCACGGCGGGGATTTTGTCGAGCTGGTTGGGCTGCGGCATCAGGCGGTCGAACACCTCCCTGGCCACCGGCACGAGCGCGGGATGGGCGACCCAGGTGCCGTCATGACCCTCGCGCACCTCGCGCTCCTTGTCGGAGCGGACCTTGGCGAAGGCTTCCCGGTTGGCCTTCTCGTCGTTCTTCACCGGTATCTGCGCTGCCATGCCGCCCATCGCGAACGCGCCGCGACGGTGGCATGTCTTCACCAGGAGCGCCGCGTAATTGCCGAGAAAGGCCTTGCCCATCACCACCTGGCTGCGGTCGGGCAGGATGAAATTCTTGTTCTTCGCGAACTTCTTGACGAACGAGAAAATATAGTCCCAGCGGCCGGCATTGAGGCCGGTGATGTGGTCGCGCAGCTCCCACAGAATCTCGTCCATCTCGAAGGCGGCCGGCAGCGTCTCGATCAGCACGGTGGACTTGATCGTGCCCTTGGGGATGCCGAGCTTGTCCTGCGCGAAGATGAAGACGTCGTTCCACAGGCGCGCTTCCTCGTGCGTCTCGAGCTTGGGCAGATAGAAATAGGGCCCTGTGCCCTGGGCGAGCGTCGCTTTGGCGTTATGGAAGAAATACAGGCCGAAATCGAACAGCGCGCCCGAGATCGGCTTGCCGCCGACCGTCAGGTGCTCTTCCAGGAGGTGCCAGCCGCGCGGACGCACGATGAGGACGGCCGGCTTCCTGCCGAGCACGTAGCGCTTTCCGCTTTCCTTGTCGGTGAAATCGAGCGTTCCCGCCCAGCGGTCCTTCAGGTTGATCTGGCCTTCGATATTGTTGGCCCAGGTCGGCGCGTTGGCGTCCTCGAAGTCGGCCATGTAGACGTTGGCGCCGGAATTGAGCGCGTTGACCACCATCTTGCGGTCGACTGGCCCGGTGATTTCCACGCGCCGGTCCTGCAGATCGGCGGGAATCGGCGCGATCTGCCATTCGTGATCGCGCACGGCTCGTGTCTCGGACAGGAAATCGGGCAGTTCGCCGACATCGAAACGCTTCTGGCGCACGGCGCGCGCGGCGATCAGGCGCCTGCGGCGGCCCTCAAAGGCGCGATGCAGGGCGGCGAGAAAATCCAGCGCCTCGGGAGTCAGGATTTCGCGGTAGCGCGGGCCGATCCGGCCCTTGAGGGCGACCGCAGACGTAACCCGCCGTCGCGCCGGCCGCGACACCTTTGCACGAGCGGAAACGGAACGCGCGGCCTTGCCCTTGCGGCGAGAGGCAAGGCGCGTGACGGACGTCTTTTTCGAACGTGCCGTCCCGCGCCGCCCCCGACCCTTCCGTGTCGCCCCCGACTTCGATCGCTTCATGCGCGTCCTTTGGAGGACGCGGACTTGCCGCCCGCACGGCCGCCTGCGCCGCGTTCGGTTCCACCCGATTGGGGGCCGGATCCGAAAACGGACGCAAAGGCCGCGCTCAGGCGCGAGAAAACGCTACCCTCGGACGCCGGGGGCGTTGCGCGGGCCGCGCGCGAACTTTGCGCGGCCCGGCTGGATGAGGATTTTGACCTGGCTTGCTTGGACGGCTTGGCTTTCGATTTGGCTTTCGAGCCCCGTCCTCCGCCCTTTCCGGACTTTGCCACGTTATCCCTTGTTGCCGTTGTCGCTGCCGAACGGTCTGTAGCCGCCGGAGCCCATGCCCGATCCCGAGCTGCCCATGGATGAACCACCCGACGGCATCGCCGGACGCGGCGCCATGGGAGTGGGTGCGGCCGGCTTTGGCGCCATCATTGGAGCCGCCTTCGGGGCTGCCGCTTTCGCCTTCGCCTTTTTCTTCGAAGCCTTCCTGGTCTTCTTGGCTTTCTTGGTCTTGGCTTTCTTGGCCGTCTTCCTGGCTGCGCCCTTGCGGGCCGACGCCTTGCGCGCGGACTTCTTCTTACGCTTCAGGAGCGATTTCTTTTTGCTCTTCTTTACTTTTTTCGTCTTCGACTTCCTCGACTTCTTCGCCATGACCTTCCTCCGGATTCATCGGCTAAGATCTCGCACCCATAGCGACCGTCTCCGATGCCGACTGCCCCTCTCGGACGGACGCCCCTCGACCGCGCTCTACAACCCCTTCCGGGGCCGGCCCTCCGGTCGCCCAGTCGATCAGTTCGACCGGATGGATGACCGGGACTGCCGTTCCCGTCGCGAGCTGCGTGATGCAACCAATGTTGCCGGCAGCGATCACGTCGGGTGCAAGCTGTTCGATACGTGTGATCTTACGATCCCGCAAGCGCCGCGCAATGTCGGCATGCACGATATTATAGGTGCCGGCGGACCCGCAGCACAGATGACCCTCGGGCACGTCCCGCACGGCGAACCCCAGTTTCGTCAGCAATTCCTTGGGCTGCCGTACGATTTTCTGTCCGTGCTGAAGCGAGCAGGCGGCGTGATAGGCGACCGAGAGGCCCGTCGCGCGGATCGCCGCGGGCAGCGTCAATGTGGAGAGAAACTCGCAAATATCCTTGGCGAGCGACGCGACCCGGGCCGCTTTGGCCGCGTAGGCCGAATCAGTGCGCAGCATGAAGCCATAGTCCTTGACCGTCGTGCCGCAGCCGGAGGCGTTGATGATGACCGCGTCGAGGCCCTCGCCGAGCTCGGCGGTCCAGGCATCGATATTGGCCCTGACCTGCGCGTGCGCCTGGTCCTCCCAGCCCATGTGATGGACAAGCGAGCCGCAGCAGCCCTGGTTCGGCGGCACCACGACCTCGATGCCGAGCCGGTTGAGGACGCGGATCGTGGCATCGTTGATGGAAGGCTTGAGCACCTGGTTGGCACAGCCGGTCAGGAGCGCGACGCGGCCCCGCCGCTCGCCGGCGGCCGGATAGACCTGCTGCGCCGGCAGCGCCGGGCGGCGGGGCCATGACGACAGGCGCAGCATCGCCGCGAGTGGCCTGAGCCGCAGCGCCGCGAGGACCGGCGCGAACGGCCTGGCCAGAGCGCCGGCATAGAGCGCGAGCCGGAAACGCTCCGGATAGGGCAGGATCGCAGCCAGCACCGCGCGCAGCAGGCGCTCGAACACCGGCCGCCGGTAGGTGCGCTCGATATAGGCGCGGGCGTGATCGACGAGATGCATGTAATGCACGCCCGACGGGCAGGTGGTCATGCAGGACAGGCACGACAGGCAGCGGTCGACATGGCGCACCACCCCGGCATCCGCCGGGGCACCGCTCTCGAGCATCGACTTGATCAGGTAGATGCGCCCGCGCGGAGAATCGAGCTCGTCGCCGAGCAGCACATAGGTCGGACAGGTCGCGGTGCAGAAGCCGCAATGCACGCAGGCGCGCAATATCTTGTTGGCTTCGGCGATATCGGGGTCGGCCAGCTGGGCGAGCGTGAAATTGGTCTGCATCGACTAGACCCCCGCCCACATCCGGCCGGGATTGAGAATTCCTTTCGGATCGAAGCTGTCCTTGACCCGCCTGGTCAATGCCGCGGCGCCGGGCGGCTGCGGGTGAAACACATCGACCGCCGCACGCACGGCGGACGGCGCGCGGATCAGCGTGGCATGACCGCCGAGCGGCGCCAGCGCCTCACGGATCGCGCGCGCGCCGGCATCGTCGGACGGCGGCATCAGGACCCAGATGAGCCCGCCCGCCCAGTCGTAGAACATCTGCGCGCCGGACGAGAGCCGGGAGGCGAGCTTCAGTCCTTCCCGCGGGGCCGTCGAAACGCGCCAGAGCGGACGCTCATGCCCTTCCGCCGCGGCAGCAAAAGGCCGGACGTCGCGGATGGCGCGCCAGAGCGCGCGCGAGGCCGTTTCGTCCAGAACGGCTGCATCGGCAACACCCGCCAGGAGCTTCCGCAGCGTCTCGCGCCGGTGCATCACGGATGGCTTGACGCCTTCGATGCGCAGGACGGTGGCCGCGCGCGCCGCTCCGAGCGCCTCGAACCGGCTGGCGACGTGCGCCGGCAGATGCGCCGCGCCCGACACCTCGCAGGAGGAGCCCATTGCGAGCGCCAGCGGCTTCGCCGCCGCCTCGTCGTCGAGACCGGCGAGCACGAGCGTCTCCTCGGTCTCCGCGCGCGGCAGCGTCTTGATGGTGACGTCGGTCATCGCCGCCAGCGTACCGTAGGAGCCGGCGAGCAGCTTGCACAGGTCGTAGCCGGTGACGTTCTTCACCACGCGGCCACCGGTCTTGAAGGTCTCCCCGCGGCCCGACACCGCCGTGGCGCCGAGGAAAAAGTCGCGCGCGGCGCCGGCCTTGACCCGCCGCGGGCCCGACAGGTTGGTGGCGAGCACGCCGCCGATCGTGGCGCGGCCGGCCGGCGTGCCGAGAACGACCGAATAATCCGGCGGCTCGAAGGCGAGCTCCTGGCCGCTCGCGGCGACCGCCGCCTCGATCTCCGACAGCGGCGTGCCGGCGCGCGCGGACAGGACGAGTTCTTCCGGCTCGTAGAGCGTGATGCCGGACAGACCGGACAGGTCGAGCGTCATGTCCGACTGGTTGGGCCGCCCGAGCGCGCGCTTGGAGCCGCCGCCGACCACGTCGAGAGTCTTGCTCTCGGCCAGCGCCCAGGCGATCGCGTCCTCGACGTCCTTGCTGTCGCGGGCCTTCAGGGCGTCAGTCATGGCATCCGGCACAATGCAGACGGGAACACGCGCTGTTCGCTTCGAACCCCGAGACCCATGCTAGGGTATCAGACCTCACCGTCAGGATCGATGCGGACACTGAAGGTATGGACGAACACGCACGCCTTGCGCAAGAGAAGCCCGGTCTGTTTCGCTTTGAAACGCCGGAAATCAATGTCGAGACGCCGGCCCATCTGCTCGACGACGAGATCACGCCGGTCGAGCGGCTGTTCGTCCGCAATACCGGACGGCTGCCGGACATCGACGCCGACGCGCTCGCCCGCTGGACGCTGCGCATCGACGGCGCGGTGCGCCGCCCGCAGACCTGGACGGTCGCCTCGTTGCAGCGCGATTTCGAGACGGTGACGCAGGCCGCAACGATCGAATGCGCCGGCAACGGGCGCGCCTTCTTTCAAGAAGACACCGGCGTGCCGCGCTGGACGCATGGCGCGGCCGGCTGCGCGGAATGGACCGGGGTGCGCCTGCGCGATCTCCTCGATCAGTGCGCCCTGCAGGCGAGCGCGGTCTATACCGGGCATCACGCCCCCGATCTGGCGATCGATGGCGCGGGGCCGGCGCTGTCGCGCGGGCTGCCGATCGACAAGGCGCTCGCACCGGAGACCATGGTCGCTTGGGCGATCAACGGCCGGCCGCTTCCGCTGCTGCACGGCAGTCCGCTGCGAATCGTCGCACCGGGCTATCCCGGCTCCGCTTGGCAGAAATGGCTGAGCCGGATCGAGATCCGCGACCGCGAACATGATGGCGAGCGGATGGGCGACCTGCACTATCGCCTGCCGCGCACGCCGCTCCGGCCCGGCGAGCCGATCAATCCCGAGACGTTCGAGGTCATCACCGACATGCCGGTGCGCTCCATCATCACCTATCCCGCCGACGGATTTGCGGCGCATGCGGACGCGCCGGTCGAGGTGCGCGGCTTCGCTTGGAGCGGGCATTGTCCGGTGCGCGATGTCGCGCTCTCGGCCGATGGCGGCGCAACCTGGCAGGAGGCTGCGCTGGCGCCAACGCGGGATCGCTTCGCCTGGCGGCGTTTCCGCGCAAGGATCACGCCGCAGGTGTCCGGCCGCATCGAGATCCTCGCACGCGCGCGCGACGAACGCGGCCGCACGCAGCCGCTCGGCAGCGCGCCCTGGAATCCGCGCGGTTATTGCAACAATACGGCCCACAGGATCACCGGAACGGCGACCTGAACCGGCCGATGCGGTTCAGCCGACCGGCCGCTCGTCGGTGATAACCTTGCCGTCATTGGGCAGCGAGCCGGGCGGGACGATCCGCACGCCGCCCTTGAGCTTGGTGACGGCCTGCAGCGTCAGCGCGATCGCGTCCGACAAAGCGGCATCGCCCTGCGCGCATTCGGCATGCAGCACCATGACGTCCTGCTCACCGTCGCGCCCGACCGCGAGCCGGACGCGGCCAAGCTCGGGATGACGGCGCGCGATTTCTGCAATCTGCTCGGGCCGCACGAACATGCCCTTGACCTTGGCGGTCTGGTCGGCGCGGCCCATCCAGCCCCTGATGCGCATGTTGGTGCGGCCGCAGGGCGAGACGCCGGGCATGACTGCCGACAGGTCGCCGGTCGCCAGCCGGATCATCGGATAATCCGGGTTGAACGTGGTAACCACGACCTCGCCCACGTCGCCTTCGGGAACCGGATCGCCGGTGCCCGGGCGCACGATCTCGACGATCATGTTCTCGTTGACGACAAGACCTTCGCGCGCCGGCGTTTCGTAGGCGATCACGCCGGTCTCGGCGACCGCATAGCATTGCAGCACGTCGACGCCGCGCGCCGACAATTCCTGCCGCAGCGAGGGCGGCAGCGCCGCGCCCGACACCAGCCCGCGCTTGAAGGAGGAAACGTCCCTGCCCGCCTTCTGCGCGGCATCGAGCAGGATTTTCAGGAAGTCCGGCGTGCCGGTATAGGCGGTCGGCTTGAGGTGGGCGATGGCATCGACCTGCGCCTCGGTATTGCCGACGCCGCCGGGAATGACGGCGCAGCCGAGCTTTTCGGCACCGGCCTCGAACATCCAGGCGCCCGGCGTCAGATGATAGGAGAAGCAATTGTGAATGATGTCGCCGGGGCGCATGCCGGCGGCGAACATCGAGCGCGCAACGCCCGCGAAATCCTCGCCATGCCCCTCGGGCTCGAAGATCGGGCCCGGCGACATGAACAGCCGCCGCGCCTTGCCGGGCGCAACGACATTGAAGCCACCGAACGGCGGATTCTCTTTTTGCAGCGCGATGAAACCGGACTTGCGCAGCACCGGCAGCTTGACGAGTGCCGCGCGCGAGGTGACGATTTTCGGATCGATGCCGGCCAGATGCTTCGCCCAGCCCGGCGCGGCCATCGCGCGCGCGACCTGCTCGGCGAGCCGGCCGAACAGGTCGGCTTCGCGTTGCGCGCCGGCGCGGGTCTCAAGGGTATCGAAATGCTCGGACATGACGGAAAACGCGCGGCCGCCGCTCAAGCCAGCCAGCGCTTGCGCCGCTTGTAATGCTTGCCCTCGCGGAAGGATTTGCGCTTGCCCTCCGCGATGCCGAGATAGAATTCCTTCACGTCCTCGTTCTCGGTCAGCGATTTGGCGTCGCCGTCCATCACCACGCGGCCGTTCTCCAGGATGTAGCCATAGCGCGCGTATTTGAGCGCCATGAAGGTGTTCTGCTCGGCGAGCAGGATCGACACGCCTTCCTTCTGGTTCAGAGTGCGCACGATCTCGAAGATTTCCTCGACGATCTGCGGGGCGAGGCCCATCGACGGCTCGTCGAGCAGGATCATCTTCGGGCGCGACATCAGCGCGCGCCCGATCGCGCACATCTGCTGCTCGCCGCCGGACGTATAGCCGGCCATGGCGTCGCGCCGCTCGCGCAGGCGCGGGAAATAGGTATAGACCGCCTCGAGATCGGCCGCGATCGCGCCCTTGCCGTCGCGGCGGGTGAAGGCGCCGGTCAGGAGATTCTCCTCGATCGTAAGATGGCCGAAGCAGTGGCGGCCTTCCATGACCTGGATGCAGCCGCGCCGCACGAGATGGTTGGGCGAGAGCGACTGGACCTCATGGCCGTCGAACTCGATCGAGCCCTTGGTGACCTCGCCGCGCTCCGAATGCAGCAGGTTGGAAATCGCCTTCAGCGTCGTCGTCTTGCCGGCGCCGTTGGCGCCGAGCAGCGCCACGATGCCGCCTACCGGCACTTCCAGCGACACGCCCTTGAGCACGAGGATGACGTGGTCGTAGACGACTTCGATATTGTTGACCGACAGCATATTGCCGGCAGCCGGCGCCGCCTGCGAGCCGTCGCATTCCACAACCGACATCGCGGTCTCCTCCAACGCAAATCTTCACCGCAATTTTTTATGGCCGCACGACGTCACACGGCAGCCGCGCGGGACTTTCGCAGAAGGCCCTCTCCCCCGCAGGGGAGAGGGTATTCGTCAGCTTTCTTGCGAAGACGAACAGGACGGCCTGTCTTACGAGGCCTTGTCGCAGGCTTCGGTCCGCTTGGGCCAGCCGGCGTTCTTGGTCACGTAGTCGTCGGCATCCTTCTCGAGCAGCGGACGCACCTTGTCCTTCATGGGCGCAATCCAGTCGGAGATCTTCACCCACTTGGCGCCGTCCCATTGCTGCATGTAGGCCGGCGCATGACCGTTATGGTCATTGCAGTTCACGCCGGTGATCGGCGCGCCGAAGCCCGGCAGGCCGAGCTCCTTCCAGCGCGCTTCGGTGATCGTGAGGGTCTCGAGGCCGCGACGCACGTCCTCGCCGCTCACAACCTTCTTGCCGGACAGTTTCTGGGCATTACGGATCGCCTCGGCGACCAGCACCGAATTGTAGACGCCGCGGTTATAGAGGTTTTCCGCGAACTTCTCCGCCGCGACCTGGCTCTTGCCCTTGTCGACGACGTGCTTCTTGATGTCCTGGATCGCCGGATAGTTGGCGCCCAGACCGTTGAAGTTGAGCGTCAGATAGCCCTTGGCGGCCTGGCCGCCGGCGCGCGCATCGTCGTCGCCGCCGGACCACCACACGCCGATGAAGCGATCCATCGGGTAGCCGTTCTCCGAAGCGCGCTTCACCGCGGTCGGGTTCATCGCGCCCCAGCCCCACATGATCATCCAGTCCGGACGGTCACGCCGCACGGCGAGCCATTGGGCCGACTGATCCTGCATCTCCTTGCCGGCTACGGAATATTCCTTCACGTTGAAGCCGTAATCCTTGGCAAGCTGGTTGAGCAGCGGCAGCGGCTCGCGGCCGTAGCCGCTTTCCAGGAAGATGAAGCCGATGGTCTTGCCCTTGAGCTTGTCGAGGCCGCCTTCCTTGCCGCCGATGTAGCGGAAGATGATGGAAAGGCCGTCCCAGTAGGTCGCCGGTGGGTTGAACACCCAGGGGAATTTCTCACCGATCGCGGACGCCGACAGGCCATAGGCCATCGACAGGATCGGAATCTTGTCGACCGCGGCCTTCGGGATCACCTGCAGGGTCGTGCCGGTCGACCACGGACCGACCACCGTCGGGTTCTTGCCCTTCACGGTTTCCCAGCATTCGACGCCCTTCTTGGTATCGTAGCCGGTTTCGCATTCCTCGACATTGACCTTCACGCCGCCGATGCCGCCGTCGCGTTCATTCAGCATCGTGAAATAGTCATGCATCCCGTTTGCGATCGGAATGCCGGAACTGGCGAACGGTCCTGTCCGGTAGGTAAACAGCGGAACGTAATTCGCATCTTGGGCGGCAGCCATCGAGACAAGCGCGGACGAACCCACGAGACTCGCCATAGCCGCGCCGACGATCAAAGTTTTCAGGCGCATCGTTTCACTCCTTTATACGACCGACTTTCGAGAGCCGGGCTTCATTCGCCCCCGCGGGGGCCGGCCGTGTGCGCGGACATTCGCATCTTCGCACGCGGAATTGGATCGAGTGTGCGCTCCTAATACGGAAATGGCCACACCCTCAATTTCTGTTTCGCGACCTGCCAGAGCCGGGCGAGCCCGTGCGGCTCGACGATCAGGAAAAAGACGATCAGGCCGCCGACCAGCATGAACGTGACGTGCTCGACGGTCGCGGCATGGACCGGAATGCCGAAATAAGGCGGAGCCAGCCGCAGGATAATCGGCAGCATGAAGATCAGCGCCGCGCCCAGATAGGAACCGAGCAGGCTGCCGAGGCCGCCGATGATGACCATGAACAGAACGAAGAAACTCTGGTTGATGGAGAAAACGGTCGATTCCGCGCCGCCGTACCATAGGAAGACCAGCATCGCGCCGGCCACCCCGCAATAGAAGGAGGAGACCGCGAAGGCCAGGAGCTTGGTCGGCAACAGGCGGATGCCGATCAGTTCGGCGGCGATGTCCATGTCGCGCACCGCCATCCACATGCGTCCGATGCGCCCGTGAACGATGTTGGAGGCGATGACCGTCATGACGATCACGATCGTCAGCACGATCAGATAGCGCGTCTCGGCGGTCGCGGTCGCGCCGGTCACCGGAATGCCGAACATGGTGCGCGTGGGCACCTCGATCGCCGCCGAGGTGTTGTAGTTGTAGAGCCACGGGATGCGGATGAAGCACCATTCGAGGAAAAACTGCGCCGCGAGCGTCGCGATGGCGAGATAGAAGCCCTTGATGCGCAGCGACGGCAACCCGAACACCACGCCGATCAAGGCGGCAAAAAAGCCCGAGCACAGAATCCAGATGATGATGTTCACGCCGGGGAACAGCGTGGTCAGCTTGTAGCAGGCATAGGCGCCGACCCCCATGAAGGCGCCGGTGCCGAGCGACAGAAGGCCGGTATAGCCGGTGAGGATATTGAGCCCGATCGCCGCCAGCGTGAAGATCAGGAACGGCGTCATCATCGCGTTAAGCAGGAAGTCGTTGTTGCTGAACACCAGCGCATAGGCGCAAAGGATGATCACGGCGATCCCGAAGCGATCCTGCACGATCGGGAAGATCGCCTGATCGGCCGAATAGCTCGTCTTGTATTGACCGACTTCGCGATAAAACATCCTTGGCCGTCCTAGATACGCTCGATGATTTTTTCGCCGAACAGCCCGTGCGGCCAGAACAGCAGGAAGATCAGCGCGATCACGAAAGCAAACCAGCTGTCGGTACCGCCGCCGATCAGCGGGCCCCAGTAGAATTCGGCGATCTTCTCGCCGACCCCGATGATCAGTCCGCCGACGATCGCGCCGGGGATCGAGGTGAAGCCGCCCAGGATCAGCACCGGCAGCGCTTTCAGCGCGATGATTTCGAGCGCGAACGACACGTCGGAGCGCGCGCCCCACATGATGCCGGTGACCAGCGCCACGAGGCCGGCGGCGAACCAGACGATGACCCAGATCTGCTCGAGCGAGATGCCGACCGAGAGCGCGGCCTTGTGGCTGTCGGCGACCGCGCGCAACGCACGCCCGATGCGGGTCTTGGAGAAGAAGACCGACAGCACCGCGACCATGGTGGTCGCGATAATCGCGGCCGCGATATCAAGTTTCTGCAGGCTGACCACGCCGCCGAAGGCGGGGATGTTGATGCGGCCCTTGGGCAGGAACAGTTCGTCGGTGATCATGACTTTCGGATCGCCGCCGAAGATCAACTCGCCGAAGCCGATCAGGAAATAGGTCAGGCCGAAAGTGGCCATGAACAGGATGATGTCGGGCTGGTTGACCAGCGGCCGCAGCACCACGCGCTCGACCGTCCAGGCAAGCGCGAACATCACGACGACGGTGAGCGCGAGCGCCACGAAGGCCGGGATGCCGGTCGCGTGCAGGCCCACGAGCGTGAGCGCGGCGAACACCACCATGATGCCCTGCGCGAAATTGAACACGCCCGACGCCTTGAAGATCAGCACGAAGCCGAGCGCGATCAGCGCATAGAGCATGCCGCCGACCAGGCCTTCCCACAGCGTCTGGATCAGGAGGTCAGGCGCGCCCCCCATCTGCAGGAACGGATCAATGAATATCTTGTACAGCAGGTCCACGGTCCGTCCTCAATGCGCCACGCCGAGATAGGCGTCGATCACCGCCTGGTTGCTCTTGACCTCGTCGGGGGTGCCGTCGGCGATCTTCTGGCCGTAATCGAGCACCACGACGCGATCCGACAGATCCATGACCACGCCCATGTCGTGCTCGATGAGCGCGATCGTGGTGCCGTAATGCTGGTTCACGTCGAGAATGAAGCGCGACATGTCTTCCTTCTCTTCGAGATTCATGCCGGCCATCGGCTCGTCGAGCAGCAGCAGTTCCGGCTCCATGGCCAGCGCGCGCGCCAGCTCGACGCGCTTCTGCAGACCGTAGGGCAGCCGGCCGACCTGCACCTTGCGGATGTGCTCGATATGCAGGAAGTCGATGATCTCCTCGGCGCGGCGGCGGTGCTCGACCTCCTCCTGCATCGCCGGCCCGAAGCGCAGCATCTGCCAGAACAGCCCGCGATGCATGCGCAGCGTGCGGCCGGCCATGATATTGTCGAGCGCGGTCATGCCGCGGAACAGCGCCACGTTCTGGAACGTGCGCGCGATGCCGCCGCGCGCGGCGTCGTAGGGACGCATCTTGTTGCGGGTCGCGCCCTTGAACGTGATCTTGCCCTGCTGCGGCGTATAGAAGCCGTTGATCACGTTCAGCATCGAGGTCTTGCCGGCGCCGTTCGGTCCGATGATGGCGCGGATTTCGCCCTTGCGAATGTCGAAGGAGACATCGCGGATCGCGCGCACGCCGCCGAACGACAGCGACACATTCTCGACCGAAAGCAGGACTTCGCCGGCGGCGATGTCGCTCTGGCTCGGGGCCCTCATGCCGCTTTCTCCATGGCCGCCTTCTGGTAGGGCACCGGCGTCATGTCCCTGATCTTGACGCGCGCGGCGATGACGCCCTTGCGCCCGTCCTCGAAGGTCACCTCGGTGGAGATGTCTGCTTCTGTCGAGCCGTCATAGAGCGCGGTGACCAGCGGCTGATAGCGTTCGGCGATGAAGCCGCGGCGCACCTTCTGCGTGCGCGTCAGCTCGCCGTCGTCGGCATCGAGTTCCTTGTGCAGGATGAGGAAGCGCTTGATCTGCGCGCCGGCCATCGCACCTTCCTCGACGAGCGAGCGGTTCACCTCGTCGACGTGCTTCTCGATCATGGCATAGACCAGCGGGTGGCCGGCCAGCTCCTGATACGAGGCATAGACCACGTTGTTGCGCTCCGCCCACGAGCCGACCGCGACCAAGTCGATATTGAGCATCACCGCGACATAGTCGCGCTTGTCGCCATAGGCGACCGCTTCCTTGATATTGGGATAGAATTTCAGCTTGTTCTCGATGTATTTCGGCGCAAACAGCGTGCCGTCGGTGAGGTGGCCGACATCCTTGGCGCGGTCGATGATTTTCAGATGGCCGGTCCTGGCGTCGAAGAAGCCGGCATCGCCGGTGCGCACCCAGCCGTCCGGCGTCTTGGCCTCGGCCGTCTTCTCGGGGTCCTTGTAATAGCCGACGAACACGCCCGGCGACTTGAACAGCACTTCGCCGCTGTCGTCGATCTTGACCTCGACATCGATATTGGGCTTGCCGACAGTGTCGGCGTAGATTTCGCCGTCCGGCTGGGCAGTGATGTAAACCGATGCCTCGGTCTGCCCGTAGAGCTGCTTCAGGTTGATGCCGAGCGCGCGATAGAAGCGGAAGATTTCCGGACCGATCGCCTCGCCGGCGGTGTAGCCGACGCGCACGCGCGACAGGCCGTAGCGGTTCTTGAGCGGGCCATAGACCAGGATTTCGCCGAGCCAATAGATCAGACGCGCATGGAGCGGCACCTTCTCCTTGTTGAGGATTTTCTCACCCCATTTGCGGGCGAAGCCGATGAAGAAATGGAACATGCGGCGCTTGAGCGTGCCGGCATCTTCCATGCGCACCATGGTCAGCGTCAGCAGGTTCTCGTAGATGCGCGGCGGGGCGAAGGCATAGGTAGTGCCGACCTCGCGGCGATCCTCGACGACGGTCTCCCCCGATTCCGGGCAATTGACGCAGAAGCCGGCGACGTAGGACTGCGCATAGGAGAAGATGTGGTCGCCGACCCAGGCCAGCGGCAGATAGGCGATCACCTCTTCGTCTTCGCCGAGATCGTCGAACAGGTTGCCGTTGCGCGCGGAGATCAGGACGTTGTCCTGCGTCAGCATCACGCCCTTGGGCCGGCCGGTGGTGCCGGAAGTGTAAAGGATGATGGCGAGGTCGCCGCCCCTGCCGTCGGCGACCGACTTCTCCCATTGCGCAAGCGCCGCCGGATCGGCGAGCTTCTCGCGGCCCTTCTGCTGGACGTCGTCGATCCAGGTCAGGCGCGAATGATCGTAGTCGCGAAGCCCGCGCGGCTCGTCATAGATGACGTGCTTGAGACGCGGCAGGCGGTCCGACACCGAAATGATCTTGTCGACCTGCTCCTGGTTCTCCGTCACCGCGACGGTGACTTCGGCGTGCTCGAGCACGAAGGCCATCTCTTCGGCCACCGAATCCGCATAAAGCGGCACCGGCACCGCGCCGAGCGACTGGGCCGCGCACATCGCCCAGTACAGGCGCGGCTTATTGGCGCCGATAATCGCGATCTTGTCGTCGCGCTTGACGCCGATCTCGGCGAGGCCGACGGCGAACGCGCGCACCTCGTCGAGGACCTGCACCCAGGTCCAGGTCTGCCAGATGCCGAGGTCCTTGTGACGCAAGGCAGGCTTGTGGCCACGGGCCTGCGCGTTGTGGACCAGCAGCTTCGGAAATGTATTTGCCTCGGCGGGGGCATGACTTGCCACGGCGCCGTCCTCCCTCATGCTCATTGCGCGTTGATCGCGCATTTTTTTCGTTGGCGCCGCCCCGAAACGGCCAATCCCCGGGAAACAGTCTTATACCTTAAATCGCAGCAAAAAAATGCCGGGACAAGACGAGACTTGACAGACGGAATGCCGCCCTGTTCGCTAGGTGTGCCGGTCTGTTTGCGCGCCTGCAGCCGATGCGCGCCAAACGCCTCCACCTTTCGCGACAGCCGGCCGACCAAACCAACGACACAGCCGACAGCGACAAAATGCCGTCCCGTATTTGACGGCGCGGCGCCGACCGCCGCATATCCGCAGCCGGCGGCATTAACCATCCCGCTCAGTCACCGAATTCGCGCAACTGGTCCATGTTGAGGACGGTGAGGCCGTTGCGTTCCACGCGCAGCAGACCCATGCCTTCAAGTGCTTTCAGGCTCTTGTTGGTCACTGGGCGCGACAGGCCCGACAGCAGGCCAAGTTCCTCCTGGCTGATTTCGAGATGGCGCCCGCCGTCCGGATAGAGGACCGGATTGAACAGCCAGGCGATGTTGCGGGCCAGACGCGCGGTGGCATTGAGCGTGCGGTCGTATTCCACGAGGGCGATGAACTGGCCGAGCCGCTCGTTGAACTGCCGCACCAGAAAGCCGTTGAAAGCGGCGCTGTGCTCGAACAGCCAGAAAAAAGTTCCCCTGTTCATGAAGGCGAGCCGGGTGTCGCGCAGCGCCACGAGGTCGTAATGCCGCGGCTCGTCCTTTAATAGCGACCCCTCCCCGAACCAGCCGCCTTCGCGCAGCCCCGCAAGCGTGACGGTCTTGCCGGTCCGCGAGGTGGTGCTGAGCTTGATCAGGCCGCTCGACAGGCCGGTCCAGAAATCCAGGCGGTCGCCGCGATGACAGATATAGTCGCCCTGCGAGTAGGCCTTTTCGGCGATGCCGCGGCGCGCCCGCTCGAATTCGTCTGCATTGAGGCTGCGCGACCAGAACGCGATACGGCGCAAATACTCGGGCGAAATCAAGGGGCCGGTCCCGGCAGAGGGCTGTCAGTGAAAAGCAGTGGTCATTATGGCCGTGCCAGTGCCCAATTCTCAAGCAATTGTCGCCGGCCCGGCCGTTCAGACCGAACAATATAACCCGCGCGCTATTCGGCCGCCTTGAGCACAGGCGGGGTCGGACTGCGGAATTGCTCACGCAGCGCTGCCTCGTCGGCTTTGGCGGCGGCCAGATGGCGGGCCTTCACGTAGCCGAAGCCGCGAATTTTTTCCGGGATCGCGGCCAGCGCCACCGCCACCGCATGGCGTTCGGGGGTCAGGCCCTCGGCGATCTCCTCGAGCAGCCGTTCATAATCGCGGATCAGACGCCGCTCGGTCCGCCGTTCGGCCGAATGGCCGAACGGATCGAGCGGGGTGCCGCGCAGGAACCGGAGCCGCTTGAGCACGCCGAACGCCGTGAACACCCACGGCCCGAACGACATTTTCCGCGGCAGGCCGGTTTCCTTGTCGCGGCGCGCCAGAAGCGGCGGCGCAAGATGGAATTCGAAGCGCAGATTGTCGCCCTCGAAGGTCGTTGCGACCTGTTTGCGGAACGTGCCGTCGGTATAGAGCCGTGCGACCTCGTATTCGTCCTTGTAGGCCATCAGTTTGAACAGGTAGCGCGCAGCCGCTTCCGCAAGGCCGGTCTCGCCGGGTACCGTGGCGGCCTCCGCCTTACGCACGCGCTCGACCAGCCGGCGATAGCGCGCGGCATAGCGGCGGCTCTGGTAGCCTGCGAGGAAAGCCTCCCGACGCGCGATGATCTCGTCGAGCGACCGGGAGAGGCGGCGGTTTTCGTTGTCGTCCTGCACGGCCGGCGCGATCAGCGCCTCGATCGCCGCGGCATCGAGCGCGGCGCGGCGGCCCCAGCGGAAAGCGGCCTGGTTCATGGCGACCGCCTCGCCGTTCAGCTCGATGGCCTGCTCGATCGCTTCCGCCGACAGCGGCAGCGCGCCTTTCTGGTACGCATAACCGACAAGGAAAATATTGGCGGCAATCGAATTGCCAAGCAAAGCGGTCGCAAGCCGGCCGGCATCGACGAACGAAACATTGTCGCGCCCGGCCGCGGTCAGAAGCGCGCGCTTGAGCCGTTCGGTCGGCAGCGAGAAATCGGCATTGCGGGTGAAATCGCCCGGCAGGAACTCGGCCAGATTGGCGACGACCTGCGTCGTCCCGTGCTTGACGGTGGCGAGCACCTTCTTGTTGGCGGCCACCACGATGTCACCGCCGAGCACGAGATCGCAACCGCCCGCCGCCATGCGGATGGCGTGGATGTCCTCCGGCTGGTTGGCGATGCGGATATGGCTGTAGACCGCCCCGCCCTTCTGCGCGAGGCCGGCCATGTCGATGATGCCGACGCCCTTGCCCTCCAGGTGCGCCGCCATGCCGAGCACGCCGCCGATGGTCACGATGCCGGTGCCGCCGACGCCGGTGACGATGATGCCGTAGGGCGCGCCGATCGACGGCAGCGCCGGATCGGGCAGCGGCGGCATGTCACCCCCCTCCGCGACGCCCTTGCCGCGCTTCTGCCGCGCGCCGTGCACCGTCACGAACGAGGGACAGAAGCCCTTCACGCACGAATAGTCCTTGTTGCAGCTCGACTGGTCGATGGTGCGCTTGCGGCCCCATTCGGTCTGCAAGGGCTGCACCGACACGCAGTTCGACTTTACGCCGCAATCCCCACATCCTTCGCAGACCAGCTCGTTGATGATGATGCGCTTGTCGGGATCCGGATAAAGCCCGCGCTTGCGGCGGCGGCGCTTCTCGGCGGCGCAGGTCTGGTCGTAGATCAGCACGGTCGCGCCCGGGATCGCGGCGAGCTCCTTCTGCACGGCGATGAGATCGTCGCGGTGATGCACGCTGAGCCCGCGCGGCCAGTCGGTGTCCTTCGGATATTTCCACGGCTCGTCGGTGACCACGACGACGCGCCGCACGCCTTCCGCCGCGACCTGACGGGCGATCTGCGGCACGGTGAGGCCGCCGTCGTTCGACTGTCCACCAGTCATCGCCACGGCGTCGTTGAACAGCACCTTGTAGGTGATGTTGACGCCGGAGGCGACGGCGGCGCGGATCGCTAGATAGCCGGAATGGTTGTAGGTGCCGTCGCCGAGATTCTGGAACACGTGCGCGCGCCTGGAGAACGGCGCTTCGCCGACCCAGTTCGCGCCTTCTCCGCCCATCTGCGTGAAGCCGAGCGTGGAGCGGTCCATCCATTGCGCCATGTAATGGCAGCCGATGCCGGCATAGGCGCGCATGCCTTCGGGCACGACGGTCGACGAATTGTGCGGGCAGCCCGAGCAGAAATAGGGCGTGCGCTGGGCGACGTCCTGGATTTCGCGCAGCGCATGCTGCGCCTGTTTCAGGCGCGAGACGCGCGTGGCGATCGCATCGTCATGGCGGCGCGCCAGCAGGCGATCACCGATCGCGATCGCGACCTCGTTGGGATCGAGCGCCCCCTTGACCGGGAACAGCCATTCGCCGCGCTCGTCCTTCTTGCCGATGCAGACCGGCTGGTTGGCGGTGCCGTACAATTCCTCGCGCACCTGGACTTCAATCAGCGAGCGCTTTTCCTCGACCACGATGATCAGGTCGAGACCGTTGGCGAAATCCATCAATTCCTGGCGGGAGATCGGCCACGGACATCCGATCTTGAACAGGCGAAGGCCGAGATCGTTGCAGCGCACCTCGTCGATGCCGAGTTCGTCGAACGCCTGACGAACGTCGAGATAGGCCTTGCCGGTCGTGATGATGCCGATCTTCGCGTCCGGTCCGCCCGACGTGATCATCCGGTTGAGCCTGTTGGCGCGGATGAAGGCGAGCATGGCGTCGCGCTTGTGGTCGTAGAGGCGCGCCTCCTGCCCGAGAATGGTGTCGTGCAGGCGGATGTTCAGCCCGCCTTCGGGCATGACAAAGTCCGAAGGCGTCACGATCTGCACACGGTCAAGACGCCCGTCGATGACGGCGGTCGATTCCACCGTCTCGTGCATGCACTTGAGCGCTGCCCAGGTGCCGCAGAAGCGCGACATCGCAAGACCGTAGAGGCCGTAATCGACGATCTCCTGCACGCCGGCCGGATTGAGGATCGGGATCATCACGTCGACGAAGTGATATTCGGACTGATGCGCGGTCGTCGACGACTCCGCGGTATGATCGTCGCCCATCAACGCGAGCACGCCGCCATGTTTCGAGGTGCCGGCGAGATTGGCATGGCGGAAGACGTCGCCGGTGCGGTCGACGCCGGGGCCCTTGCCGTACCAGATGCCGAACACGCCATCGAAGCGGCCCTCGCCACGCAGCTCCGCCTGCTGGCTCCCCCACAGAGCGGTCGCGGCCAGGTCCTCGTTGATGCCGGCCTGGAACTTGATGTCGGCTGCGGCCAGTTGCCGCGCCGCCCGCACGAACTGCTGGTCGAGCCCACCGAGCGGGGAGCCGCGATAGCCGGTGACATAACCTGCGGTGTTGAGGCCGGCGTGGCGGTCACGCTCCTTCTGTATCAGGCACAGGCGAATGATGGCCTGATAGCCGGTCACGAAGACCGGGCTCTGAGCGAGATCGTATTTGTCGTCGAGACTGACCGGCCGCAGAGTCATCGTAAGTCTCCAGGCCCCCAATATGCGTCACCGAACAATGTGCGTTACCGAAGGCACCCGCGCCAGAGGCGGATTGTGCATAACGGCCAAAGGCTTCACAAATATGTCAGTAATGCTGACACTTTACTTCCGACGGGTCAATTTCCTTTTGGCCCCGGGCGAGAGAAGGAAATTACGAGCGGCAGGAGACGCGCGAAATTTGGCGCACCGCAATAAGTTCCGCGGCTGCAAGCAGAGCCGCGTGCCGCGCCGGTGACAGCGGCAACTGAAGTGACGGCGACCGCGACAATCAGGCTGCGAGAATGTCGCGCAGGAAACTATCGGTCTGCATGCGCAACGCCTGCGCATCCTGGCCGAGCGACGTCACCTTGGCACGGATGTCGCCCGAAGCTTCGCCGACCTGCGCGAAGGTCTTGTGCAGGGCCTGAAGTTCCGCGGAGACCTGCACGGCGCTGTCGGACGCGCGATTCGTGTTTTGCGAGATTTCAGTGATGGCGAGCTTCTGGCTGTCGATCGCGGCGGCAACCTCACCGGCGACGGTGTCCATCATGCGCATCGTCTGCTGAACCGCACCGATGACCTCCGCGGCCTGTCGGGTGGTCTCCTGCACATGCGCGATCTGATCGCCTGTGGCCTTGCTGGTCTGGTCGGCGAGCGTCTTGACTTCGGACGCGACCACGGAAAATCCGCGGCCGGCCTCACCCGCCCGCGCCGCCTCGATCGTGGCGTTCAGTGCCAGAAGATTGGTCTGCGCGGCAATGTCGCGGATCAGGTCTACGATCTCGCCGATCTTGTCGGTGGCTTCCGTCAGCGACGCGATGACCTTGCCGGACGAATCCACTTTCACCACCGCCTCGGAGGCGGCCTGGTGCGACTGGCCGGAGCGGTCGGCGATCTCACCGGAGGTCGCGGCCATTTCCTCGGCGGCAGCGGCGACCGAGCCGATGCTGCCGGTGGCGCTGTCGGATTCGCCGACGACGCGATCTGCGCGCTTGCTGGTTTCGTTGGCGAGCGAGAGCATGCGCTCGGCGGACTGCTCCACGATCGACACGGTGCCGAACACGCGCTCGACGATGCCGGCGACCTGGTTCTTGAACCGCGAGGCGACGTCTTCCATCAGCCGGCGCCGCTCGTCTGCCGTGATCTTCTCGTTCTCGCGGCCCTGCATTTCGAGCCGGCGCATTTCCACGGCGTTCGCGCGGAACACGTCGAGCGCGGCAGCCATGCGGCCGATCTCGTCCTTGCGACCGCCATCGGTCACCTCGACTGCGAGATCGCCGGCGGCCAGACGCCGCATCGCGCCTTCGAGCCGCAGCAGCAGCCGTGTGATCATCAGCGCGGAGACGAGCGCAAGCGCCGCTCCGGCCAGGACGCCGAGCGCGATGAAAAGAAGGCTCAGGTCCATGGCGCGCGAAATCGACGCCTCGACATCGGCGCGCATCGCGCCCGCATCCTGCAGTGCCAGCGTCACGAGCCCGTCGAGATTGTTGCGGATCGCGACCTCGATCCTGGCGAGCGCGAAGGACGCCGGCACGCTGATCGCCGGACTCGCGCCGAGCAGGACCAGCGCCTTCTCGCGCCAGTTGGCGACGTCGGCCTTCAAGGCCTGCAGCTTCTCGCCCGGCTCGGCAGAGGTGACGGCCTCGCCGAGCCGGGCGAGATGGGTCTCCAGCGCCTTGATCTGCGATTCGAACGCCGCGATCGCCTCTTTCGACTCTTGCGGACGCGTCAGTTCGAGGAAATTCGCAAGATAGGCCTGCACGTCGCGATAAGCCGACCAGGCCGCGCGCGCATTGTCGACGCCGGCAATGGGCTTGGTCGCGACGAAGGAGATTTCTCGCCGAGATGCTTCAAGCTGGACAGCGTCATCAGGCTTTGCGCGGCGCCAACGGCCACGACCACGGCAAAAGCCAGCATCAATCGTTGCAGCGTCGACATTCGACAATCCTTCAATTCGGAAGTACAGGCAGCGACACGATCTGCTTGGTTCCGGTCAATGTCTTCATGAACTCGACCAGATCGGCGATCTCCTGCGCCGTCAGCGACAGGGGCTTCATCTTTCCGACAAGGAGGGGCGCTCGATACCGCCCGCGGCATAGTGGATCATCACGCTTTCGATATCCGCAATCGAGCCGTTATGCATGTACGGCGCGCGCTGGGTGATGTCGCGCAGGCTCGGCGTCTTGAACGAATGCCGGGCCTTCGGGTTTGCGGGCGCGAGCTTGCCGCGGCCGATATCCGTGGTGTCGAGACCGATGTCATGGAGCTTGTTGTCGGTGAAATTCCACCCGCTGCGACAGGAGGCGCAATTGCCCTTGCCGTTGAAGACCGCAAACCCCCGCTTGGCGGAATCGGAGATCGCCTTCTCATCACCTTCGATCCAGGTATCGAACGGCGAGAAACTGGACACGACCGTGCGCTCGAAGGTCGCGATCGCGCGTACGATGTTCTCGCCGGTGACCCCGCTTCCGGGAAAGGCGATGTCGAACCATTTCCGGTATTCGGGAATGCCGTTCAGGCGCCTGGCCGCTTCGCCGAGCGGGAGATTCATTTCGACATCGGCCTCGATCGGCCCCTTGGCCTGTTCTTCCAGCGTCGGGGCGCGGCCATCCCAGAAATAATGCTTATCGCCCCAGGCCTGATTGAGGATGGTCGGGGCATTGCGTGCAGCATGGTATTTTGCGAACCGATCGCGCCCTTCAGCGGCACCTCCCATCCGAAGGACGGGTTGTGGCAGCTCGCGCAGTTCATGTTCTGGTGACCGGACAGGCGCGGATCGAAATAGAGCGCCTTTCCGAGCGCCGCCTTCTCCGGCGTATAGGGATTGTCTTTCGGAAACGGGATATCGGCCGGACGGCGATACTGTTTCTTCAGTTCCGCGATGTCGGAAGCGGATGCAGGAAGCGCGGCAGCGGCCGACAAAAAAAGCGCCTGAAGCGCAGAGAACAGCGCCAGGCGAAATTCAGGAGCAGGCCTGCAGCGGGCTTTCGAGTCAGGGATGGGCACTGTCGCTCAAAAAGACAGAGTTTTCTTGTGAATCGGTTAACTACGGTCAGCGCGGAGAGCCGGAAGCCCGCGGCCGCGATCACAAATTGCTTATCGATTTCATTTATGCGGCCGCAAAATTTGCGCGCCGCAGACGCGCTTCAGGCAGGCGCCATGCGATAGCCGCCGCCGCGCACGCGCAGCAGCAGCCAGCCCGCGATTGCGAGGTTGAGCATGTTCCAAAGGATGCCGTGGACGAATGCCGCGGCATATGAGCCGGTGACATCAAAAATCAGGCCCGACATCCAGCCGCCGAGCGCCATGCCGATCACGGTCGCGAAAATGACGACGCCGACGCGCATGCCGGCTTCGCGCGGGGGAAAGAATTCGCGCACGATCAGCGCATAGCTCGGCACGATGCCGCCCTGGAACAGGCCGAACAAAGCGGAGATGATGTAGAGCGACATCAGGCCGTCGAACAGCAGATAGAGCGCGAGCGCCACCATCTGCATGAACGAGCCGATCAATAGCGTGCCGAGCCCACCGATGCGGTCGGCGATGAAGCCCGAGGCGATCCGGCTGACGATCCCCGACGCGAGCATGATCGACAGCATCTCGGCGCCGCGCGCGACGCCATAACCGAGGTCGCCGCAATAGGCGACGATATGGACCTGCGGCATCGCCATCGCGACGCAACAGGCGATGCCGGCCACGCACAGCAAAGCCTGCAGCGCGCGCGGCGACAGACCGATGCGCGCGAACGAACCGGCCGGCGCCGCCGATTGCGCGACATGGTCGTGGCCCGGCTGCCGGCGCAGCAGCAGCAACGACAGCGGCACCAGCATCACCACGCAGACCACGCCGATGCCGAAATGGGTCAGGCGCCAGCCCGACGTCGAGACGAAATATTGCAGGAGCGGCGGCCAGATCGCGCCGGCGAGATAATTGCCGGAGGCCGCGACCGCGACCGCAATCCCGCGCCGGCGCAGGAACCAGTGCGAGACGTCCGCTACCACCGGACCAAACCCGGCGGCGGCGCCCATCCCGACCAGAAAATGCGCGGCAACGAAGAACCACAGGTTCGGCGACAGCCCGGCCGCGGCATAGCCGAGACCAAGCGCGCACGCCCCGCAGATGACCGGCAAGGTGATGCCGAACCGGTCGGCGAGCCGGCCCATGACGACATTGCCGAGACCGAAACCCATCATGGCGGAGGTGAAAGGCAGCGATGCGTCGGCGCGGGTGACGCCGAACTCGGCCTGCACCGCCGGCAGCACGACCACCACCGACCACATGCCCACGCTGCCGACCGCGCCGACGAGGGCGCTGACCGCAAGCCGCATCCACGAGGCCGCAGAATCGAGGTGATCCTGCGAATAAGAATCCGTCCCGGCATTCATCGGCAGCATCCTAGAGGAGTGTGGAGGACGGCGATAACAATCTTTGCGAATGGCAGGAATAAGCGCCCGACATGCATCGCCCGCCGGCCGGGGCGCAGCACCCGGCCCCGGCTCGGCGCTCAGCGCCCGACAAGATACGCCAGGGCACCCAAGGCGAGCGGAAAGAGCCAGAGCGCGAGCAGCCCGTTGCCGCCCGGCTGCACGATCGATTCGGCCGGATTTTCCGGATTGTAATGCACCGCGACCGCGCTGCCCGGCGCATAGCGCGCGGCGGCCTTGTCGGCGAACGCCTCGCTGAAGGAGCCGACCTGGCCGGTGCCGACCCGGTCGCCGGTATAACGGACGCCCGCAACCTCATAACTATAGACGACGTCGAGGCGATAGCGGGTCTTCCATCGGATGCGGCTGTTGCCGGTTTTGCGCACCTCGTAGGCGCGCACCCCCGCTGATTCGATGCGGCCCGGCACCGTCGGCCAGCGCCGCGTGGCGCGCGCCTGTTTGTGCACGGCATAGACGATGAGCAAAGCGAACGCAGCGAAGGCGAGCAGCGCGGTGACCAGCGGGGCGCGGTCCGGATTGCCGACCACCGCGCGCATCCATCCGGCGAGCTTGGGGAAACCGACCGCGGCGCCGACGATGAGCGCCACCAGAACCAGGACAACGACCGCGATGCCCTTCCACAGAGTGGACGGCAATTCGCGCTCGAGCATCGACTGTTCGCGCCGGTTGGGATTGTAATAGACGGTCACGTTCCGGCCGACCGGATAGCGCGCGAGCGTCTGTTCGATCTCGAAATCGCCGAGGTCTTCGCCGATACTCACGCGGTTGCCGCGATATTGTCGGCCGGCAACCGTATAGTCGTATTCGACCCTGGCGAAGTTGCGCAGCTCGGTGTCGCTGGTATCGACGCCGCCGGTCTTGACCGCGCGCGACTCGGTCGCAGACGTCACGATGCGTCCGGGCACGCTCGACCACGAACGCACCTGCAGCACCTCGATGTATTTGTAGACCGCGGCGAAAACGAGCAGCGCCGGAAACGCGCCTGCGAACAGATAGACGTACCAGATATCCTTCACCCGCCACCCCTTGCGCCGATGGCGCGCCGCTTCAGGCGGCGACATACAATAGCATCCCGAAGCTTTGGTCGCCCGCGCCGGCAAAAGGTTCAAGCGCGAAGGCTTGCGGCAAAAACTTGCAACGAAAGTTCATGGCCGCACACGACGCGCGGATGGCCGGGTCAGTCCGCCCTGTCCCAGCGCCAGAAGTCGCCGCCTTCCTCGCGCATGAAGCGCGCCAGCACCATCTTGTGGACCTCGGAAGCGCCGTCGACGAGGCGCGCCGCGCGCGCCCAGCGATAGATCCATTGCAGCACGGTATCCTTCGAATAGCCGCGCGCGCCGTTGAGCTGGATCGCAACGTCGGCGGCCAGATGCAGGGTGTCGGCGACATGGATCTTGGCCATCGACACTTCCTTGCGGGCGCGGGCGCCCTGATCGAACTTCCAGGCGGCGTGCATGGTAAGCAGGCGGCCGATCTGGATCTGGTGGGCGACCTCGCCGAGCTTGATCTGCACGCTCTCGCGGTCGGCAAGCCTGATGCCGAAGCCTTCGCGCTCCTTCACATAATCCTGCGCGATCTCCATGCAGCGCTTGGCGAGGCCGAGCCAGCGCATGCAATGCGTCAGCCGCGCCGGCCCGAGCCGGATCTGGGTGATCCGCAGTCCGTCGCCGACATCGAGCAGAAGGTTCTCGTCGGGGATTTCCAGCCCGTCGAAGCTCAGTTCGCCGGTGCCGCCATGCTCCTCCGGACCGAGATTGCCGATGCGGCGTTCGAACGTCCAGCCCGGCTGGTCCTTGTGGAACATGAACGCGGACAGGCCCCTGCGCGCGTCGTCGGAGGTTCGCGCGATCAGGATGAAATGCGTGGCCTCGGCGGCGCCCGAGATGAACCATTTGCGCCCGGTCACGACCCATTTGCCGTTGCGGCGCTCGGCGCGCGTGCGGATCATGGACGGATCGGAGCCGCCGCCCGGATGCGGCTCGGTCATCACGAACGCCGAGCGCATCCGCCCCTCGACGACCGGACGCAGCCATTTCTCCTTCTGCGCGGGCGTGCCGACCTTGGCCAGCAGGTTCATGTTGCCGTCGTCGGGAGCGTGGCAGTTCATCGTGTTGGGGCCGAAAATCGAGCGGTTGGCTTCCTCGTAGATCACCGCCCAGGCCACCATCGGCAGCCCCATGCCGCCGAACTCCTTGGGCGCCTGTGGCGCCCACAGGCCCGCGGTCTTCGCCTTCGCGCGCACGGTTTCGAGCAGATCGAGGCGGATATTCTCGTAGACGTCGTAATTCTTCGGATCGGCCTCAAGCGGAATGACGTGCTCGTCGATGAAGGCGCGCGTGCGCCGGCGCAGATCGTCAAGCTCGGCTGGAATCGTGAAATCCATCGCGGCGTCCCTCAGCGCAACTGCACGACCTGCCCGCCATCGACCAGGACCGTCGCGCCGGTCATGAAACGACCCGCCTTAGAGGCGAGCAACAGAAGCGCGCCGTCGAGATCGCCGCTCTCGCCGAAGCGCCCCAGCGGGATGCCGCGCCGGATTTCCTCGCCCTTCTCGCTCCGAAGGAAGTCCTCGTTGATTTCGGTTATGAACCAACCGGGCGCGATCGCGTTGACGCGCACGCCGCGTGCGGCGAGTTCGACGGAGAGCGCCTTCGTCGCCTGCACGACGCCGGCCTTGGCCACCGCATAGGCGGCAATGCCCTTGCTCACGCCGAAGCCGACCACCGAGGCGATGTTGATGATGGCGCCGGGTTTTGCCGCCGCCACCATGCGGCGCGCGCCCTCCTGCGCCCAGAAGAAGACGGCGTCGAGATTGGTGGCGAGCACGCTGCGCCATATGTCCTCGCTCAGGTCGAGCACGCGGTCGGTATGGGCGATGCCGGCATTGTTGACGAGAACGCTGACCGTGCCGAACGCCTTCTCCGCCGCGTCGAACGCCCGTTCCATAGCGCGCCGGTCGAGCACGTCGGCCTCCACGGCCATCGCCTGTCCGCCCGCCGCCGCGATCTTGTCCTTGAGCGCATCCAGGCGCTCGGCGCGCCGCGCGACCAGCACCACGCGCGCGCCGTTGGCCGCCAGCACTTCGGCGAAGCGCAGCCCGAGCCCGCTCGACGCTCCCGTCACGAGGGCGACCTCGCCTTTCATGTCGAACACGTCCGCTGCCTTCATGGCGCGCTCCATCCCTGCAATTCCTCTTCTGCCGTTTCGCGGCCCTGTCTTAGGGCGCGGCGACGCGCTTGTCACCCGCCATAGAGCGCGTGCGGCAGCGCCGTCGCAAGCGCCGGCACGAACCAAAGGATCACGAGGCAAAGAAGCTGGATGATAACGAACGGGATGATGCCGACATAGATATGCGCCGTCGTGATCTCCGGCGGCGCGACCCCGCGCAGATAGAACAAGGTCGGCCCGAGCGGCGGATGCATGTAGGAGGTCTGCAGGTTGACCGCCATCATGACGCCGAGCCAGACCGGATCGACGCCGGGCATCGCCAGCAGCGCGGGCGCCACGATCGGCACCACCACGAAAATGATCTCGAAAGCGTCCATGACGAAGCCGAGCAGGAACATGCCGACCATCACGATCAGGATCGCGCCGGCCGCCCCGCCCGGAAGCTGGCCGAGGCCGCGATGCACGAGATCGTCGCCGCCGAAACCGCGGAAGACGAGGCTGAACAGCGTGGCGCCGATCAGGATTACGAAAATCATCGTCGTGATCTGAGCGGTTTTGTCGATCACCGGGCGCATGATCTCGCGGAGCGCCGTCCGCCGCGCCGCCAGCAATGTCGCGCCGACCGCGCCGATGGAGGCGGCTTCGGTCGGCGTCGCGATGCCGGCAAGAATCGATCCGAGAACGGCCATGATAAGCGCGAGCGGCGCGACCAGCGCCACGCTCAGCCGGCGCAAAAGAGCAAGGCCGCGCGGCGCATCGGGCTCGCGCGCGATCGCCGGCGAGGCCTGCGGCCAGAACACGGCGACCGCGATCAGGAACAGGATATAGAGGGCAACGAGCGAAAAGCCCGGCACGATCGCGCCCGCGAACAGGTCGGCGACCGACACGGTCTGCGGCGCGAAGATGCCCTTGCCCAGTTGCGCCGCCTGATAGGCATTGGAGAGCTGGTCGCCGAGCAGCACGAGCACGGTCGCCGGCGGGAAAATCTGCGCGAGCGTCGCGGTCGCCGCCACGGTGCCGGCGGCCAGGCGCGGATCGTAGCCGAAGCGCAGCATCGCCGGCAGCACGATCAGGCCCATCGTCACCACCGTCGCGCCGACCACGCCCTTGGCCGCGGCCAGCAGCAGACCGACCAGCACGACCGAGATGCCGAGCCCGCCGCGCAGCGGACCGAACAGGCGGCCCATCGATTCCAGCAGGTCCTCGGCGACGCGCGAGCGTTCGAGCATCACGCCCATGAAGATGAAGAGCGGGATGGCGAGCAGCACGTCGTTGGTCATGACGCCGAACACGCGCTGCGGCAGCGCCGCCAGGAACGACAGTTCGAACAGCCCGAACGCGTGCCCGACGACCGCGAACGCAAGCGACACCCCGCCGAGCGTGAACGCCACCGGATAGCCGACGAGCAGCGCGGCGCACACCGCAACGACAAGCGCGATCGCGAGAAATTCGGCTCCAGTCATCGCCGCGGCGCGCCCCCGCGCAGGAGGACTGCGGCGCGGATCGCCTGGGAGACGCCCTGCAGCAGCAGCAGAACGCCGAACACGGGGATCAGCGTCTTGAGCAGGAAGACCAGCGGCAGGCCGCTGGTCTCGCGCGAGCGCTCAAGGATCGACCAGGAGCGCGCGACATAGGGCAGCGACAGGACGATCAGCGCCAGCGCGAACGGGATCAGCAGCAGGAGCGCGCCGGCACAATCGATCATCGCTTTGCGGCGCGGCGCGACGTCGGCATAGAAGATATCGACCCGTACATGACCGCCCTCGCGCAGGGTCCAGGCGGCCGCCAGCATGAACAGGCCAGCATGCGCATAGAGGATCGATTCGGACAGCCAGATCGAGCCGGTGCTCAGGGCATAGCGCAGCACAACCACCGCGAATTGCGTGACCACGATGGCAACCGCGAGCCAGGCGGACGTGCGTCCGATGGCGGCAGTCAGGCGGTCGATCCGGTCGGCGAGCGCGGTCATGCGGCGCTTTATGCCAGACTTGCGGGGCCCCCCGCCATATCCGCTATGATCGCACTATGAGCGATCACCAGCACGAACACGATTACGACCACTCGGAATTGTCCGAAACGGAATTGCGCGTGCGGGCGCTGGAATCGATCCTGACCGAGAAGGGCTATGTCGATCCGGCAGCGCTCGACGTCCTGATCGAGACCTACGAGAAGAAAGTCGGCCCGCGCAACGGTGCGCGCGTGGTCGCCAGGGCCTGGAGCAACCCGCAATTCAAGGCCTGGCTGATGCGCGACGCCAACGCCGCCATCGCCTCGGTCGGCTATGCCGGCCGGCAGGGCGAGCACATGACGGTGGTGGAGAATACGCCGGAGCGCCACAACATGGTCGTGTGCACGCTGTGCTCCTGCTATCCGTGGCCGGTGCTCGGCCTGCCGCCGGTCTGGTACAAGTCCGCGCCCTATCGCTCGCGGGCGGTGGTCGATCCGCGCGGCGTGCTGCGCGACTTCGGCGTCGCACTGCCGGCGCAGACGGAAATCCGCGTCTGGGATTCAACGTCCGAAGTGCGCTATCTCGTGCTGCCGATGCGGCCGGCCGGCACCGAGGGCTGGAGCGAGGAACAGCTCGCCGAGCTTGTGACGCGCGACAGCATGATCGGCACCGGTCTGCCGAAGAAGTCCGACGAGATCGCGCGATGAACGGCGTCCACGACATGGGCGGCATGCACGGCTTCGGTCCGGTCGTGCCCGAGCAGGACGAGCCGCCCTTCCATGCCGCCTGGGAACGGCGCGCCTTCGCGCTCACGCTTGCGATGGCGATGCCGGGCGGCTGGAATCTCGACATGTCGCGTTCGGCGCGCGAGAGCCTGCCGCCGGCCGAATACCTCGCCAGCAGCTATTACGAAATCTGGATCGCCGCGCTGGAAAAACTGATGCTCGAGCGCGGACTCATCACGCCCGACGAGGTGGCCGCCGGCCGCGTGCTGCATCCGGCGAAAAAGGGTGCGCGCACGCTTTCGCCCGACGACGTCGCCAACGTTCTCTATCGCGGCGCGCCGACCGGGCGCGAGCCGTCGGCGCCGGCCAGATTTAGGATCGGCGACCGCGTGCGCACCAGGAACATGCATCCGGCAACGCATACGCGCCTGCCACGCTATGTGCGCGGCCATGTCGGCGAGATCGAGCTGACGCACGGCTGTCACGTGTTCGCCGATGCGCACGCAGCCGGACGCGGCGAGGAGCCGCAATGGCTCTACACCGTGCGGTTCGAGGGCCGCGAATTGTGGGGAGCGGGCAGCGATCCGCGCGTGAGCGTCTCGGTCGACGCCTGGGAATCGTATCTGGAGCCGGCCTGACATGACGCTCGATCCGCAGGCGGCGCGGCAGGCGGTGGACGCCGTTCCCGACGTGCCGCGCGACGCCGACGGTCCGGTCTTCCGCGAGCCCTGGGAGGCGCATGCTTTCGCCATCGCGCTCGCCCTGCACGAACGCGGCGTCTTCACCTGGGAGGAATGGACGCAGACGCTCGCCGCCGAAATCAGGCGTGCGCAGGCGGCCGGCGATCCGGACACCGGCACCACCTATTACCGGCACTGGCTCGCGGCGCTGGAACGGATCGTGGCCGAGAAAGGCGTCGCCGCCGCCGAGATGCAGGCGCGCTACCGGGACGCCTGGGAGCATGCCTGCGAGCGCACGCCGCACGGCAAGCCGATCGAGCTACGCCCCGGCGATTTCGGCAACTAACGTGTGCACGAGTTCGCCCGCCGGCATCGCGCGCGCCCGCGTCACGCCGCGCCCGGCCCACAGCGACAGGTAGCCGGCCTTGCCCTGCGCGCCGGCCGCAACGCGCATCGGGCGCGTCAGATCGTTCTGCTGGCGGAACGGCAGGATCGTGTCGGGCGGCACCCGGTCGATGAAATCGTTGCGCATGCCGCGCGCATGCCGGCCCGAGAAGACACGCGTGATCATGGTCGTGTCGTCGCGCGCCTCGAGGATCAGCCGCTTGTGCACGTCCGGCGTGCCGCATTCGGGGCAGGGCAGAAAGGCGGTGCCGAGCTGCGCGGCCACGGCGCCAAGCTGAAGCGTTTCGGCGATGTCGTTGCCGTCCATGATCCCGCCGGACGCGACGACGGGGATGTTTACCGCCGCCGCGATCTCACGCACGAGCGTGCGCATCGGCACCATCGCCTCGTCGAAGGACTTCAGGAAGGTGCCGCGATGCGCACCGGCCTCCTCGCCCTGCGCGACGATATAATCGACGCCGGCGTCCTCGAGCGCGCGCGCCTCGTCCACATGGGTGGCGGTACCGCCGGTCACGATGTCGGCCTTGCGCAGGCGTGCGAGCGCTTGCGCGTCGGGGATGCCGAACGTGAAGCTGAAATTGGCCGGCCGCGCCTCGATCACCGCGTCGAGCTGTTCGGCGAACGGACTTGCGGGCAAAGACGGCAGCACCGGCGACGGCAGGCCGAGCTCGTCGTGCACGGCGCGCATCACCGCGAGCATCGGCGCGGGATCGACCGACGACTGCGATGCGTAGCCGCCGGCAAAGAGATTGATGCCGAACGGCCTGTCCGTCAGCGCGCGGATGGTTTTGGCGGCCTGCAGGATTTGCTCCGGCGAGGCATAGGCCCCGCCCCACGCCCCGAGCCCGCCGACATTGGAGACTTCCGCCACCAGTTCCGGCGTGCCGGCGCCGCCGGCCATCGGCGAGAGCAGGACCGGATGCTCGATCCCGAGCGATTGCAGGAAAGCCCGTATCCTGTGGTGACCGCGCATGTGCCGCTCCCAAGCTTCATAAGGCTAGCGCGCAGGCGCATAAAGAAAATGCGTTTTCGCTGAAGGAAGCCTTCGGCGTGCGCGAACGGCGCCGATGGCGAGGCGTCAGACGAACATGCGTTCGCTCGCCATGTAGCCGGCGAGCAGCGCAAGCCCGAACACAAGCACGAGCGCGGCCGCCAGCACCTCAATGCCACGCACGACGAGCATGCCCCGGCCCGCGTGCGACGACGCAAGGCGGCGCGCCAGCGCCTTGGCTCCGACGGCGAGCGTGGCGATCGCCGCGACCGTGATCGCGGTGCCGAGCCCCATCAGGAAGGTCGCCGCGACGCCGGCCCAGAACAAGCCCTGCGCCAGCGCAAAGACGAGAACGAGGATCGCGCCCGAACACGGACGCAATCCGACCGCAACGATGGCCGAGAGGCCGCGCTGCCAGCCGCCGGGGCCGGCCAGCTCGGCCGGCTCCGGGCCGTGCGCGTGGCCGGCGTGATCGTCATGGTCGTGATGATGGGCATGGTCGTTACGATGCGCGTGCGCGCCGTGCGCATGATCGTGGTGGTGGCCATGATGATGATCATGATGGCCATCCGCAGGCGCACACCATACCGAGAGGAAAGCGCGCCCCTTCACCCACAAAAGCCGCGCGCCGATGGCTGCGATCAGAGCGTAGCTTATGATCTCGATATAGCGGACCGCGTCGTCCATCACCTTCGCCGTCGCCCCGAGCAGGGCCGCCGCGATGCCGACGATAAGGACGGCAACCAGCGCCTGCAGGAAGGCGGAGGCGAACGACAGCACGACGCCGCGCCGCCAGGTCTCTTCGTTGGCGACGAGATAGGACGAGATCACCGCCTTGCCGTGGCCGGGGCCGGCGGCGTGGAACACGCCGTAAAGGAACGAGATGCCGAACAGCGCATAGAGCGCGGTGCCGTCGGATTTGGCGGTGCGGATCGTGCGCGCCATGGCGCGATAGAACTCCGCCTGCTTGGCGAGAATCCAGCCGACGATACCGTCGGCCGGCGGCGGGGCCGCCGAGGGGCGCGGCGCACCGAAGGGAGCCACCTGCGCCAGCGCGGAATGCAACTCGGCGCACACGGCCAGCGCCGCGACCACGGCAAGACCGGTCAGGGCGGCCGCGCGCAGGCGCGCCGGCGGCCATGCGCTCATTGGCATTTCACCACGATCTTGTTGGCGAACTGCGCGCCGTAATTGCTGCTGTCGGGCGAATTGCTGAAGAACGCCTCGCCCAGCCGCTTGGCCTGCCCCATATTCACGTCGCCCGCCTTGGAGACAGCGAGCTTGCAGGAGGCGGGCGCGCCCGCGAGCCTGACCGGATCCTTGTCGTCGAGCCCGAAATCGATGAAATAGACCGGATCGTAGATTTCCATGTCGAACGCCGCCGCCTTCACCGGCTCTTTCAGCTTCAGCGTGAAATGCAGCGTCAGGATCGAGTCTTTGTATTCGAGCCAATAGTCGCTCGCGCCTTCGAACGCCAGCTTGTTGCCGTCGGCTTTGGCCTGCGTGAAATAGTCGTATTCCTTGAGCGTCGTGACATTGACCTCGGCGAGCGGCGCCAGCTCCTCGCGGGTGAAGGCGCCCTTCTCCTTCGCCTCAAGGCCCTGCGTGGCATAGGTCGAGAACATGTCGTCGAACGTCCAGGCATGGCGGATCGCCGTCACGTGGCCGTCCGGCCCGTAGACGATTTCGCTCTTGATGACGACGAAGACGTGCGGGTGCGCGAACGCGCTCGCGCAGGCGGCGAAAAGGACGGCCAGCGCGGCCGCCAAAGTGCGTTTGAAGGGCATGGTCATCCGGATCGGCAGACGGAAAGATCGCCTCGGCCGCCACGTTACCATGGAGTGCGGCGGAATGGAGGCGGTGCGTCAAAGTCCCGCCGCCCCGCCGTCGGCGCGCGGGTCATGCGCCCCCTCGAGCGTCCCGTCCGCATGCAGGACGACCGCGCCGGCATGGCCCATCGTGTCGGAATAAGGCTCGGCCAGAACCGCGACATCGTGGCCGGCCGACTGAAGCCAGTCGATGACCGTCCCGGCGAAACGCGGCTCGAGCCGCAGGTTCGTGTGCGTGGAGCCCCAGGTGCGGCCGAGCAGCCAGCGCGGGCGGTCGAGCGCCTCATCCAGCGGCTGGCGGAAGAAGACGTGACGCGCGAACACCGCCGCCTGGGTCTGCGGCTGGCCGTCGCCGCCCATCGTGCCGTAGGCCATCACCCGGCCGTCCTTAAGCACGGCGAGCGCGGGATTGAGCGTGTGGAACGGCAGGCGGCCGGGCGCGAGCGGATTGGCCGCCCCCCTGTCGAGCGAGAAGCTCGCGCCGCGGTTCTGCATCAGGAGGCCGGTGCGCGGCAACACGCAGCCCGAGCCGAACTCCCAGTAGATCGACTGGATGTAGGAGACGACGAGCCCGCCGGCGTCGGCCGCCCCCATCCAGACCGTGTCGCCCGCATCCGCCGAAGCCGGCCACGGCGCCGCGCGCCGGCGGTCTATTTTCAGCGCTTCGGCGGCGAGGAACGTTTCGTCGAGATAGCGATCGGGCGGCGCCTCGATCCGGCGCGGATCGGTGACCACGCGATCGCGCACGCGGAAGGCGCGCTTGGTGGATTCGACGATGCCGTGAACGAAATCGAAGCCCTCCGCCTCGCCGACCTTCAGCCGCCCGAACAAAGCGAGGACGATCAGCGACGCCAGCCCCTGCGTCGGCGGCGGCGCGTTATGGAGCGTGCCGGCGGCGAGACGCACCGACAGCGGCTCGGCGGTATAGGCGGCGTAGCGTTCGAGATCGGCGCGCGTCACCGGCGAACCGATGCGTTCGAGATCGGCGGCGATCTCGCGCCCGACATCGCCGCGATAGAAATCGTCGAGCCCCGCCTGCGCCAGATGATCGAGCGTCGCCGCGAACGCGGTCTGGCTGAGCACGTCGCCTTGCTGCGGCGGCTTGCCGTCGACAAGAAAAGCCTGCGCGAAGCCGGGCGCGTCTTTCAGCTCGTCAAGCTTGTCGGCCGTGAGCTGCGCCTGGCTGCGGGTGACGACATAGCCCTCGCCGGCGGCGCGGATGGCGGGCGCGAGCAGGTCACGCAACGGCATCCTGCCGCCGTGCGCTTTCGCCGCTTCCAGCGCCAGCGCCCAGCCGCCGACCGCGCCGGGTACGGTGAGCGCCGCGAGTGCACCGCGCGGCGGGATGACCTCGTGTCCGGCCTCGCGATAGAGCGACGGCGTCGCCTTCGCGCCCGCCGGCCCCGGCGCCATCAGCGCGCGCACGCGGCCCGATGGTTCGCGCACGAGCCAGAAGCCGTCGCCGCCGGCATGGTTCATGTGCGGATAGACGGCGGCGACGCTCGCCGCCATCGCCACCATGGCTTCCAGCGCGTTGCCGCCATCGGCAAGAATCTGCCGGCCGGCTTCGACGGCTGCGCCGTGCGGCGCGGCCACGACGCCGCGGCGATGTCCGGCGGAATGGAGGGGCATTCAGATGAATTCCGTCATGCCTTCGGATGGAGCGGGCATCCCCGTAAAGGATTTGGCATCAACTAAGAGACGTGGCGAACGTACGCAACTCGAAATGGCCTGTATTGCGCTCGGGCCCACTGATGCCGAATCCTCGTATCCCGGGTGGAGCGCAGCGTAAACCAGGCTACTTGCTTTCCAGGATTCGTTTACCTGGTCCCGCACCGCCCGGAAACTGCCAACCCATATGAGTTACAGTGTCTATAACGCTGCAAGCCAGTTCGGCGACGTGTCTTTGAACCTGCTTCAAATACGAAACGTCTATTGCGGTATCGAACACCTGTTTCTGCCGATTGACGAAAAGAGGCACAGATGCACCGTTGCTATCCGGTGTTCGCCATGAGCCATGACAAAGGACGTTGCGGATGACCGCTGCCTTCTTAATATCGTGAATCAATTCGTCTATGTTTTCGGTCGTGGTAGCTGGATTATCACGCGCCGGCCTTCCCGTAGGATTCGGCCAAATTCCAAAGTTGATCGGTCAATGCCCGCTCAAGCTGCGGCAGCCATGCTTGATAAGCCACCTCGATTTCGTCGGGACTATACTTGCGCGTCGCCGAAAATACGAAGATTGCCTTTCCCAAAACTTCTTCGAGAAACCCATAGGTTGCGACGGTACGGCCAAGTTGTTCCCAAAATTCCGGCGAATGTCGGTAGGTAGGAAACAATGGCGGCAACTTGTCCCGGTCGATAATCGTGCGCGTTACTGCGTCGTCGTTCATCGGTCGGCCTTCTATTCAGATTATCTCGCACTGGCCGCGCGAAGCGAAATCCTAGCCTGCTTTGTTCAGCATTGGAGGCATACATTGCGCTGCGCTCAATTCAGGTGATGCTTGCTAATCTTTGTCGTCAAGAACTCTTTCAATGTCAGCTACCTTGTAAGGCTTGCACATCATCTTCCACTCAGCGGCGCGCGCCCGGAATGACGGCTTAGAGAGCCCCTACGTCTCCCCCGCCGGCATGAATTCGGCCAGCCCGCGCCGCGCCAGCAGCGCATCGGGCGTCGGCAGGCGGCCGCGGAAGGCGATGTAGAGCGTCTCCGGATCGCGCGAGCCGCCCGCCGCATAGACGTGATCGCGCAATTTGCGCGCGGTGGCAGGATCGAAAATGTCGCCCTTCTCCTCGAAGGCGCGGAAGGCGTCGGCGTCGAGCACCTCCGACCACATGTAGCTGTAATAGGCCGAGGCATAGCCGCCGCTCGCGAACACATGCTCGAAATGCGGCGAGCGGTGGCGCATCGCGATTTCCTCCGGCATCCCGATCTGTGCCAGCGTCTTCGCTTCGAAGTCGGCGACGTCGAGACGATCGGCCTGCGGTAGCGAATGGAATTCGAGATCGACCAGCGCGGAGGCGACATATTCCACGGTGGCGAAGCCTTGGTTGAAGGTGCGCGCGGCGAGTACGCGCCGGAGCAGGTCTTCGGGCATCGGCTCGCCGGTTTTGTAATGCAGCGCGAAGCGGCGTAGCACTTCCGGCCGCTCGAACCAGTGCTCGTAAAGCTGCGAGGGCAGTTCCACCCAGTCGGTCAAAACGCTCGTGCCCGAGACCACGGGATAGGTGACGTCCGACAGAAGCGCGTGCAGCGCGTGCCCGAATTCGTGAAACAGCGTGCGCGCGTCGTCGTAGCTGAGCAGGCTCGGTGCGCCGTCGGTCGCCTTGTTGAAGTTCATGATGTTGACGACCAGCGGGTGGACATCGCCGCATAGTCGTTCCTGGTCGCGCAGCGTGGTCATCCAGGCGCCGCCGTGCTTGCTCGGGCGCGCATAATAGTCGCCGAAGAACAGCCCAGCGTGGCGGCCGTCCGGCCCTTTGACCTCCCAGACGCGCACGTCCGGATGCCAGACCTGAACGTCGTCGCGGCGATGGAACGACAGGCCGAACAACTGGGTCGCGGTATAGAACGCCGCCTCGATCACCCGATCGAGCTGCAGATACGGCTTGATCTGCGATTCATCAACGTCGTGGCGCGCCTTGCGCAGCTTCTCGGCATAGTAGCGCCAGTCCCACGGCGCGAGCCGGAAATTGCCGCCCTCCTCCTGGATAAGCTTCTGCAGGGCCTCGCGGTCGAGGAGCGCGCGCTCGCGTGCCAGCCGCCAGACCTCTCCGAGCAGGTCGCGCACCGCCTGCGGCGTCTTGGCCATGCAGTCGTCGAGACGGAAATGGGCGAAGCTCGGATAGCCGAGCAGCCGGGCGCGCTCGGCGCGCAGCGCCACGATCTCGGCAATCAGCGCCTTGTTGTCGGTCTCCCCGCCGCGGTCGCCGCGGGCGATGAAGGCGCGGAACACCTTCTCGCGCAGGTCGCGCCGGGTGGAGAATTGCAGAAACGGCTCGACGTTCGAACGCGAGAGCGTGATCACCGCCTGTCCCGGCATGCCGCGCGCCTCGGCGGCCTCGCGCGCCGCCGCGCGCAGGTCGTCGGGCAGCCCGGCGAGGTCGTCCTCGCCCTGAAGCACGAGCGTATAATCCTGCTCGTCAGCCAGGATGTTCTGGCGGAACAGAGTGCCGAGCGAGGCCAGCCGCTCGCTGATGGCGGCAAGGCGCTCCTTGGCTTCCCTGGGCAGATGCGCGCCGGCGCGGCGGAACGCCGTGTGGTAGCGCTCCAGCACCCGCGCCTGTTCGGCGGACAGATCGAGCGTCTGGCGGCGGCGGAACAGGTCGTCGACCCGGCGGAACAGCGCCTCGTCGAGATAGAGACGGCTGAAATGCACGGCGAGCTTCGGCGAAATGTCGCGCTCCACCGCCTCGATCTCCTCGCTGGTGTTGGCGCTGGCGAGGTTGGAGAACATATCCGAGATGCGCCCGAGCGTCCGCCCGGCCCGCTCCAGCGCCTCGATCGTGTTGGCGAAGGTCGGGACCTCAGCGCTCCCGGCGACCGCGGCGATCTCCACCCGGTGCCCGGCCAAGGCCTGCTCGAACGCCGGCGCGAAGTGCCCGACCTCGATCTCGCCGAAGGGAGGCACCTCGAACGGCGTTGCCCAGCCGGCAAGCAGGGGATTGGGCGCGGAGGAAGCATGGCTCATGGGCGGGTTCCGGGACGGGTTCCGATGGTGGAGAAAGCAGGGCCTGACGCGGACTTCAGCGCCGGCCCCGACGCAAATCTTAACGCCGGCCTGAAGGCCGGCCCGGTCAAAAATGGGGGCTTTCCTGTGACGAATCCAGACTTGATCGCGCGGGCGCTTTCGGGGACATTGCCGGCCGTCGCAACAGGGCTCCCGTCATGGCTGAACAGTCCGGCTCCCGCCGCAAGATCCTCTGGCTCAACGTCATGACCGTGGTCAGCGCCGCCATCCTGATCGGCGCCGAGGTGTTCGGCGCGGCCTTCGCCGGGAGCTGGGCGCTCGCCAACCTGTTCGGCATCGGCACCACCGGCCAGAAACTGCTCGACGGCGCCTTCGTGCTGCTCGGCGCCTACGTGATGTACCGCTTCATCATCTCCGCCCGGCGCGTCGAGCCCTTCAGCACCCGCGAGTGAGCGGACGCGCCGCGTTCACCGCCGGCGCCGCTCAACAAATTGTTCACCACAATCGCCGTCCCTGTGGCCGCACAGGGTGTGAAAAGTCTTGCGAAGACGATTCAAATCCCCTATGTCGCGCGTGCCCAAATTCGCACGTGCCTGTGGACGTGTGTCGGTCGGTGGGTACCCGGACAAGAGGCCGGGCAGCCGCCAAGGATGTGGAAGGCTCACCTGAGTTCTTCTCCGCCTTGCAAGAGTGACCGGCAGCCGGAGGCGAAACCGGCATACCCCGCTCTCAACGGGGGACGCGTCTTAAAGCAACGACGGAGCGGGCTTCTAGGTTACTGCCGGCTGTCCAAAGGCCGGAGTTGCAGCCGAAGAGGCTTGTCCTTCATTGCCAGGTGTGCGGAACGGGACCCTCCCTTTCCAATCCAAGGCAGCCAGTCGGGTCGCGACCCGGCGCTCACCGCGTCTCCATCGTGCGGAAGCGCCCAACGCGGACCGGCCCAGATCGCAGGCGGCGCAAGCCGTCGCATGAGCCGTTTTGGAGAGCGAGATGACCGACCGCATTCGCGAGTTCCTGCGCCAGCGCCAGGATGACGGGCCCTGCCTCGTCGTCGATCTCGACGTCGTGCGCGACAATTACAACGCCTTCGCCAAGGCGCTACCGGACAGCCGCGTGTTCTACGCCGTGAAGGCAAACCCGGCACCGGAAGTGCTGCGCCTTCTGGCCTCGCTCGGCTCCTGCTTCGACACCGCTTCGGTCGCCGAGATCGAGATGGTGCTCGCCGCCGGCTGCACGCCCGACCGCATCTCCTTCGGCAACACCATCAAGAAGGAGCGCGATATCGCGCGCGCCTATGCGATGGGTGTGCGCCTGTTCGCGGTCGACTGCAAGGCCGAGGTCGAGAAGGTCGCCCGCGCGGCGCCCGAGGCGCGCGTGTTCTGCCGCATCCTGTGCGACGGCGCCGGCGCGGAGTGGCCGCTGTCGCGCAAGTTCGGCTGCGAGCCCGCCATGGCCGCGGACGTGCTGGAGCACGCCCACCGGCTCGGCCTGAATGCCTACGGCATCTCTTTCCATGTCGGTTCGCAGCAGCGCAACCAGCATGCCTGGGACCGTGCGCTCGCGCAGGCGGCTGCCGTGTTCAAGGAGTGCGGCGAGCGCGGCATCAACCTGTCGATGGTCAATCTCGGCGGCGGCTTCCCGACCAAGTACCTGAAGAACGTGCCGACGGTGAAGACCTACGGCACGGCGATTTTCCGTGCGCTGCGCAAGCATTTCGGCAACCGCATCCCGGAAACCATCATCGAGCCGGGCCGCGGCATGGTCGGCAATGCCGGCGTGATCGAGACCGAGGTCGTCCTCGTCTCCAAGAAGAGCGAGGAGGACGAGGTGCGCTGGGTCTATCTCGACATCGGCAAGTTCGGCGGCCTCGCCGAGACGATGGACGAGTCGATCCGCTACCCGATCAGGACGCCGCGCGACGGCAGCGAGACGGCGCCATGCATCCTGGCCGGTCCGACCTGCGACTCCGCGGACGTGCTGTACGAGAAGGAGCCGTATCTCCTGCCGGTCTCGCTCGAGATCGGCGACAGGCTCCTGATCGAGGGTACGGGCGCCTATACGTCGACCTACGCGTCGGTGGCCTTCAACGGCTTCCCGCCGCTGAAGACGTACCACATCTGACATCGCCGGGAGCCGGCAGGCGCTGCCGCCGACTCCCCTTTCCCTTCACCGTCTGGACTGAAAACTCTCCGCAAATCGGAGCGGGGAAGGACGCGACCATGGTTACGGCCCGTCAGATCACGATCCGTCACGAGCGCCCGCACGAGACCGAAGCGCGCGAGGCGCTGCTCGACCGCGCCTATGGGCCGGTGCGCTTCCGCAAGGTGTCGCAGCGCCTGCGCAGGAGCCGCGAGCCGGCGCAGGGCCTCTCGTTCGCAGCGAGCGAAGACGGCCGCCTCGTCGGCACGCTGCGGCTGTGGAATATCGACGCAGGCACGGCGGGCGCGGCACTCCTGCTCGGGCCGCTCGCGGTCGATCCGGACTATCGCGGGCGCGGGATCGCGGCTGCGCTGATGCGCCGCGCCCTGAGCGAAGCCGCCCGCCGCGGCCACCGTGCGGTGCTGCTGGTCGGCGATGAGGCTTATTACCGCAGGTTCGGCTTCAGCACGGCCGGTACCAGCCTCCTCTTCATGCCGGGCGCGTTTGACCGCCGCCGTCTGCTCGCATGCGAACTCGTCCCGGGCGCGCTTAAGGGTGCTTTCGGACTGATTTCGGCGACGGGCCGGATCGTGCCCAAGACCAAGGTCGCCACGCACAACGTGCAGGGGCAGATTGTCCACAGGCCCGCCCGGCACGCGGCCTGAAATCCCCGACGGTGGTCCGAAACCGGCCCCGCTCGTTTCCGCGACGGCGGGAATCCAGTATCTGGGTCCCGCATTCGCGGGGGACGAGCGGAAATTCCGACCGGGCCGCCTCCCTTCCTTCCGACGACGAGACTGGAGCTAGAGCGATGACCCAATGGCCCGTGCACGCAGAGATCGCAGGTCCGATCGTGATGATCGGCTTCGGCTCGATCGGCAAAGGTGCGCTGCCGCTGATCGAGCGGCATTTCACCTACGACAAGAGCCGCTTCGTGGTCATCGATCCCGAGGACAAGGACCGCAGGATGCTCGACGACCGCGGCATCCGCTTCATCCACGAGGCGGTAACGCAGGACAATTACCGCGAGCTGCTCGCGCCGCTGCTCACCAAAGGCGCCGGCCAGGGCTTCTGCGTCAACCTGTCGGTCGACACCTCCTCCGTCGACATCATGGAATTGTGCGGCGAGCTCGGCGCGCTCTATATCGACACGGTCAACGAGCCGTGGCCCGGCTTCTATTTCAACACCAAGCTCGGACCGGAGAAACGCTCGAACTATGCGCTGCGCGAGATCACGCAGGCGGCCAAGCGCAGGCGCAAGCCCGGCTCGACCACCGCGGTGTCGTGCTGCGGGGCCAATCCCGGCATGGTGTCCTGGTTCGTCAAGCAGGCGCTCCTGAACATCGCCGCGGACACCAGGCTGAAGGTGAAGGAGCCGCAGAGCCGCGAGGACTGGGCAAAGCTCGCCAGGAAGCTCGGCGTCAAGGGCATCCATATCGCCGAGCGCGACACCCAGCGCGCCAAATATCCGAAGCCGCAGAACGTGTTCGTCAACACCTGGTCGGTGGAAGGCTTCGTATCGGAGGGCCTGCAGCCGGCCGAACTCGGCTTCGGCACGCACGAGAAATGGATGCCGGCCAATGCCCGCAAGCACAAGACCGGCTGCCAGGCGGCGATCTATCTGCTGCAGCCGGGCGCCAACACGCGCGTGCGCTCCTGGACGCCGACCGCCGGCGGCCAGTACGGCTTCCTCGTGACCCACAACGAGGCGATCTCGATCTCCGACTTTTTCACGCTGAAAAGCGGCCGCAAGACCGTGTACCGGCCGACCTGCCACTATGCCTACCACCCCTGCAACGATGCGGTGCTGTCGCTGCACGAGATGTTCGGGGCGGCCGGGGCGCGGCAGGAGAAAGTCCACATCCTGGACGAGAACGAGATCGCCGACGGTATCGACGAATTGGGGGTGCTGGTCTACGGCCACAAGAAAAACGCCTACTGGTACGGCTCGCAGCTCTCGATCGACGAGACCCGCGACCTTGCGCCCTACCAGAACGCCACCGGCCTGCAGGTGACGAGCGCGGTGCTCGCCGGCATGGTCTGGGCACTGGAAAATCCCCATGCCGGCATCGTCGAGGCCGACGAGATGGATTTCCGCCGCTGCCTCGACGTGCAGATGCCCTATCTCGGCCCAGTGATCGGCAAGTACACCGACTGGACGCCGCTCGCCGACCGTCCGGGCTTCTTCCCCGAAGACATCGACAAACGCGATCCCTGGCAGTTCAGGAACGTGCTCGTGCGCTGACGCGGCGGCATCTTCACACCTGTTAACGCCGCGTAACAAACCTCATCGCGGCAGAGCGGACGCGATCGCCTCGCGTCCGCTTTTTCCTTGCGCGCGCGCTTTAAGTGTTGCGGCATGAATCGATTCGATTTATTTTCCGCTCGCCCAAATTCGCACGTGCCTGTGGCCGTGTGTCGGTCGGTGGGTACCCGGACAAGAGGCCGGGCAGCCGCCTGGAGAAGCCGGACGCTTCTTCAAGACATCTGACCGGCAGCCGGAGGCGAAACCGGCGCACCCTGCTCTCCGCAGGGGACGCGGCTTAAAGCAACGACGGAGCGGGCTTTTTTAGTAACGCCGGCGCGAATGCCGGAGCGCTGAAAAGGCTTGTCCTTCCTTGCCGGCCGTGCGGAACGGGGCGCTCCCCTCATCCGGACCAAGGCAGCACTTCAAGCGGTGTCGTCCATTCCGAATCGTTCGGAAGGCGGCGACGGCCGAAGACTCAGCTTCCGGCGGGGCATCCGCCGGCGACGGAGAGGGGAACGGGTCGCAATGACCGCACGCATTCGCGAATTTCTGAAGCACCGTCAGGACGAGGGACCATGCCTCGTCGTCGACACCGACGTCATCCGCGAGAATTTCCAGGCCTTCGCCTCGGCGCTGCCGGATACCAAGGTCTATTACGCGGTCAAGGCCAATCCGGCGCCCGAGATCCTCAGCCTGCTCGCCGAGATGGGCTCCTGCTTCGATGTCGCCTCGATCGCCGAGCTGCGCGCGGCGCTGGCCGCAGGCGCCGGCCCCGAGCGCATCTCCTACGGCAACACGATCAAGAAAGAGAGCGACATCGCGGCCGCCTTCGGCCTCGGCGTCACCATGTTCGCGGTCGATTGCGAGGCCGAGGTCGAGAAGGTGGCGCGCGCGGCCCCCGGCAGCCGCGTGGTCTGCCGCATCCGCTGCGACGGCACCGGCGCCGAATGGCCGCTGTCGCGCAAGTTCGGCTGCGAGCCCGAATTCGCCGCCGACATCCTGGAATTCGCCCACAGGAGCGGGCTCCTCGCCTACGGCATCTCCTTCCATGTCGGCTCGCAGCAGCAGAACGTGCAGGCCTGGGACGCAGCCCTCGCCTCGGCGGCAGCCGTATTCCGCACCTGCTCGGAGCGCGGCATCATGCTCTCGATGGTCAATCTCGGCGGCGGCTTCCCGGCGAAATATCTGCGCAAGACGCCGAAGCTCGAATCCTACGGTCGCGCCATTTTCCGCGCGCTGCGCCGGCATTTCGGCAACCGCATCCCGGAAACCATCATCGAGCCGGGCCGCGGCATGGTCGGCAATGCCGGCGTGATCGAGGCCGAGGTCGTGCTGATCGCCAGGCGCTCACCCGAGGACGAGGTGCGCTGGGTCTATCTCGACATCGGCAAGTTCCACGGCCTCGCCGAAACGATCGAGGAATCGATCCGCTATCCGATCCGCACCCGCAAGGACCGCGACGAGATGGCGCCCTGCGTGCTGGCCGGGCCGACCTGCGATTCGGTCGACGTGCTGTACGAGAAAAGCCCCTATCCGCTGCCGGTCTCGCTCGCCATCGGCGACAAGGTGCTGATCGAGGCCGCCGGCGCCTATACCGCGAGCTATTCGTCGGTCGGGTTCAACGGCTTCCCGCCGCTGCAGCAATACGTGATCTGATTTCCCGCGATCGCTGCGTCCTTCGAGACGGCCGCTGCGCGGCCTCCTCAGGATGAGGAGAGAGGTTGGTGTCGGGCCTCGTGGGTATGAACCTCGCGTCCGCCGCGCCTGCGTGCGTCGCCATCGGCATTCGTCGCGCGCCATGTCGCGCGATCCCGGTTCTCGCTGACGCCCGGTCGTGATGACGACAACGCCTGCGTCATCCCGGGCACGGCGCAGCGTGCAACGGTGCGCCGCAGACCCGGGATCGTCCTCCGTGGGCCAGCGGCGAACGATCCCGGCTCGCGCCGACGCGCGTCCGGGATGACGATGTTGATTTCCTGCGGCGACCTTCCTCGGTCCTCATGGTGAGGAGCGCGGCAACGCCGCGCGTCTCGAACCATAAGGGTTTAACCGAGATCGACGACGCCGCCCTCGCCGTTCTCGCAGCCGAACGCGAGGCGATGACCGTCGGCGCTGAAGGCAAGCGCGGTCACCGCCACCTTCTCGAGCTTCCTCACCGTGATCTCCGCGCCGTCGGAGAGGCGCACCAGCAGCACGAGGCCGTCGGCATAGCCTACCGCGACGATGTCATGGGCGGGATGGGCGGCCACGACATCGAGCCGCGCAGAATAAGGCGCAAGCATTTTCGGCTGCTTGCCCATCGGCCCGTCCTTGCCCTTGAACGGCCACAGGATGAGCTGATCGGAGCCGCTGGTCGCCAGATAGTCGCCGCCCGCGGTCCACGCCATCGAGCGCACGCGCGCGGCATAGCCGGACATGCGCAGGTCCTTGCGGTCGGACAGCCGCCAACCGTGCAGCACCGGCTCCTGCATGGCGGTCATGAGGTATTTCCCGTCCCGGCTGAACGTGACGCCCAGATGCGACCCCTGCCAGGAGAACGTATCGGGCCTCGCCTCGGTCATGTTCGGGAACCAGAGCGTGGCGCCATTATAGTGCGCGATGGCAAGCCGGAACCCTTTCGGTGCGAAGGCGAGCCCGCCGACCGTCGAGGCCACCTCGTTCGACCTGATTTCGTTGCGCGTATTGCGAACGAAGGCGGTCTTGCCCGCCGACCAGGCGAGCGTGCCGTCCGGTCCGAACGTGACATGATCGATCCAGCGCCTCTTGTCGTCGGTGGCCGCAGCAGCCGATGTCATGGTCGCGTCAGTGACGACGACGCGGCCGTCGTCGCCGCCGGTCACGATCGCCTGCCCGTTGCCGTCGGAACTCAGGATCGCACCGGAATGGACCGGCAGCCGCAATTCGCCGCCGTCCGCATCGACCACGAGCAGCGCCTCCTCGCCGAGCACGAAGGCCGGCGAGCGGCCGAGAAAATGTACCGCCACGATTGGGGAGGACGCCTCCACGCGGTGGATGCGGTCGGACAGCGAGGGTGCCGCCTGTGTGTCGTTCATCGCCTCACCGTCCGCGTCAAGCCGCACATTTCTCGAAACCCTGCCGGATCTTCTCTTCCGGGAGATCGCGGCCGATGAACACGATGCGGCTCTCGCGCGCCTCGTCCTCGCGCCAGGGGCGCTGATGGTCGCCGTCCAGGATCATATGCACGCCCTGAAACACGAACCGGTCCGGATCGTTCTTGAACGACAGGATACCCTTGGAGCGAAGGATTTTCGGCCCCTCGGTCGCCACGAGATCCTGCACCCAGGGGAAGAACTTGTCGGGATCGAGCGGCTTTCCTGTGCGCAGCGAAACCGACTGCATGTCCTCGTCGTGATAGTGCTTCAGCGCGCCCTGCGGGGCGCCGTCATGGCCGTGGCGGTGATCGTGGTCGTGATCGGCAGGGTGGGCATGATCGTGATGATGATCATGGTGATGGCAGTGTCCGGGATCGTCGCAATGGTGATGGTCGTGGTCGGCCTCGCCGAGAAAGGCCGGCTCGATCTCCAGGATGCGGTCGAGATCGAAGGCGTTGCGGTCGAGCACCTCCGACAGCGGCACGCGCGCGCGCTCGGTACGGTGGAGCCGCGCATAGGGATTGATCGCGCGGATGCGCGCCTCGACCTCGGCAAGCTCGTCCGGCGTCACGAGATCGATCTTGTTGAGCACGATGACATCGGCGAAGGCGATCTGGTTCTTGGCTTCGGGGGCGTCGCGCAGGCGGTCGCGCAGCCATCTGGCGTCGGCCACCGTGACCACCGCATCGAGCCGCGCCTTCTCGCCGACATCGGCATCGAGAAAGAAGGTCTGGGCGACCGGTGCCGGGTCGGCAAGTCCCGTGGTCTCCACGACGATGGCGTCGAACTTGCCGCGGCGGCGCATCAGGCCCTCGATGATGCGGATCAGGTCGCCGCGCACCGTGCAGCAGACGCAGCCGTTGTTCATCTCGAAGACTTCCTCGTCGCTGTTGACGACGAGGTCGTTGTCGATGCCGATCTCGCCGAACTCGTTGACGATCACGGCGTATTTCTTGCCGTGCGGCTCGGACAGGATGCGGTTGAGCAGCGTGGTCTTGCCCGCGCCGAGATAGCCGGTGAGGACGGTCACGGGGATTTTTTCGGACATCAGGCACTCCAGGGGCGAACGCGCGCGGCTTCATCCCGTCATTGTGCCCGGCACCGGCAGTCGCGCCAGGCGGCCTGCATGCGCACCGTGTACCGGACATCCCGATCGGGCGAGTATCGTGCCTACCCAAGCCGGACGACCTGGACAAGCCCCGCGACCGGGGCGTCGCTATGACATCAAAGCGGCGCTGAGCGTCCTTATATTGTGCCGGATCATGTCGATGTAAGTGGGTGCCTCGCCCTTTTCGTCAGTCAGGGCGTCGGAATAGAGCGTGCCGCCGATGCGCGCGCCGGTTTCGTCGGAAATCCGCTTCAGGAGCCGGGAATCGGTGACATTTTCCAGAAAAACGGCGGGAATCTTCTGCTTTTTGATCTGGCCGATGATGCGGGCGACATCGCGGGCCGAGGCGTCCGATTCGGTGGAGACGCCCTGCGGGGCGACGAATTCCACCCCGTAGGCGGCCCGGAAATAGCCGAATGCGTCGTGGGTGGTGATGATGCGCCGGCGGCCGGCGGGTATGCGGCCGACCGCCTCGCGCACCTCGCGGTCGAGCGTATCGAGGCGCGCCAGATAGGCCGCGGCATTGGCCGCATAGACATCCTTGCCGGCGAGGTCGGCGGCGGCCAGCGCGTCGCGAATGTTTGCGACATAGATTTTGGCATTGGCGACCGATTGCCAGGCGTGCGGATCGGGCTCGTTGTCATGGCCGTGGCTGTGGCCGTGCCCATGCTTGTCCGCGCCGTCCATCGCGCGCGCCTTCACGCCCTGGGCGGCCACCACCAATGCCGCCTTCGTGCCCGACGATTTGACCAGCCGCTCCATCCAGCCTTCGAAGCCGAGACCGTTGGCGAAGACCACTTTCGCCTCGGCGAGCGCGCGGGCGTCGACCGGCGTCGGCGCATAAACGTGCGCGTCACTGTTGACCGGAACGAGGCTTCTCACCTCGACGCGGTCGCCGCCGACATTCCTCACGAAGTCCGCGAGGATGGAGAAGGTCGCGACGGTCTTCAGCTTGTCCTGCGCATGGGCCGGGACAGAGCCGAGTATCAGGACGGCGGCCATCGCGATGGATGCAAAACGCACACGGGTCATGGCGGTCTCCTTCAGGCTGCGGTTCAGGCTTTCAGGTGACGCCCGGGGAAAAGCTGGCGCCACAAGCCGCCGACGCGGCCGAACACGATCGACAGCAGATAGAGAACGGCGGCGGCGAGAATGACGGCCGGGCCGGAGGGAACATTGACGTGGAACGATACGATCAGGCCGGCCGCGCCCGAGACGATGCCGGTCGCGACCGCGATCGCGATCATCGCGGTGATGTCGCGCGCCCAGAACCGCGCCACCGCCGCCGGGATCATCATGATGCCGACGCCGAGCAGGGTTCCGAGCGCGTGGAAGCCGGAGACGAGGTTGATCACGACCAGCGCCATGAACGCCATATGCACCGGAGCGCCCAGCCGGCTGACCGAGCGCAAGAAATTCGGATCGACGCACTCGATCACCAACGGCCGGTAGATGACCGACAGCGCCAGCAGCGACACGCTCGTGTTCACCGCCATGAAGGTGAGCATGGCATTGTCGAGGGCGAGCACATTGCCGAACAGGAAGTGAAGAAGATCGACGTTCGTGCCTTTCATGGACACGATGGTGACGCCGAGCGCGAGCGAAATCAGGAAGAAGACCGCGAGCGAGGCGTCCTCTTTCAGCTCGGTCGCCCGCGCCACCAGCCCCGCCAGCAGCGCGACGACGAAACCCGCGATCAGCCCGCCCGCGGTCATCGCGAACAGGTTGAGGCCCGCCACCAGGAACCCGATGGCCGCGCCGGGCAGGATGGCGTGCGCCATCGCGTCGCCGACGAGGCTCATGCGGCGCAGCATCAGGAACACCCCGACCGGCGCGGCGCCGAGCGCCAGCGCGCTCACGCCGACGAGCGCACGGCGCATGAACTCGAACTCGACGAAGGGGGCGATCAGCGATTCGTACATGCCGTATCAGGCCGCGCAGGCGGCCGCCTCCTCGTCGAAGGCCTCGCACATGCGCCGCGCCTTGATAAGGTTCTCCGCGGTGAGCACTTTCGCGGTCTCGCCCCACGCCACCTGCTCGCGCGCGAGTAGTAGCGTCTCGGGGAAATGCGCCTTGACCAGATCGATATCGTGCAGGGCCGCGAGCACGGTGCGCTGCTCGCGGTGCCAGCGGCGCACGAGCGCGACGAGATCGGCACAGGTCTTCGAATCGATGGCGTTGAACGGCTCGTCGAGCACGATCAGGCGCGCGTCCTGCAGCAGCAGGCGGGCGAACAGCATGCGCTGCATCTGCCCGCCGGACAGGGTACCGATGGTGCGCCGCTCAAAGCCGGTCAGCCCGACCGCGGCAATCGCATCCCTGATCTTGCGGTGCTCGCTTCTGCCGATGCCGCCGAGCACGCCGACCCGATGCCACAGCCCCATCGCAACCATGTCGTAGACATGGATCGGAAAGGTGCGGTCGATCTCGGCGGCCTGCGGCAGATAGGCGATGTCGCGCGCATCGATGCCCGCGCGCTCGATGCGGCCGGACAGAGGATGGATCGCGCCGACCACGCCCTTGAACAAGGTCGACTTGCCGGCGCCGTTCGGGCCGACAACCGCGACCAGCGCGCCGCTCTCCACCTCGCCGTCGAGGTGATGCACGGCGGGGTGCCGGTCGTAGCCGAGCGTCAGATTCCAGAATCGGAGTTGCATCGATATCGCCGCTTTCGTCAGGTCAGCGCCACCATGACGGCGATCCACAGCACCGCGACCAGCGCGCCCGACAGTGCAAGCCGCTGCCATGCCGGCAGGCGAAAGAGCGAGGGCGTTGCCGCCAGAGGCGGATGGGCGTGGCCGGGCGCATGGTCCCGGTGGTGATGGTGCCGGTAATCGTTCATGAAATGTTATATTATAACATTTGTAGCGCAGGCAAGGGGTGGAATTTCGGGTTTCAGATCCAAATCTGGGGCGGACCGCCGGCAATTTGCCAAGTTTGGCCGGCACGGCCATGGTTCGACCGGCCGGTTCCAGCCGCCGGCGGCCCCTTCCCTCAAAGCAAGACCGGCACTCATGACCGAACAGAGAAAGCGCATCGTTTCGGTCGGTGAAGTCATGATCGAGATGACGCGCGGCAGCGACGGCCGGTTCGCGCTCGGCTGCGGCGGCGACACCTTCAACACGGCGGTCTATCTGGCGCGGGCCGGCCTCGACGTCGCCTACGCAACCGCGCTCGGCGACGATCTCTATTCGGACGCGATCCTGGCGCTGGCGGGCGCCGAGGGCGTCGCCTGCGATCTCGTCGTGCGCATGCCGGGCCGCCTGCCCGGCCTCTATCTGATCGAGACGGACGCGGCCGGCGAGCGGACGTTCTACTACTGGCGCGACCATGCGCCTGCGCGCGAATTGTTCGAGCTTGGCGAATGGAGCCGGCTGGCCGCCAGCATCATGTCCGCGCGCCTCGTCTATTTCTCCGGCATCACGCTGTCGATCTATTCGAACCAGGGCCTGGGGCGCTTTCTGGCGCTGCTGGAAATGGCGCGCCAGAACGGCGTGAAGGTCGCCTTCGACGGCAATTACCGGCCGCGCGCTTGGAAGGGCGACATCCAGCGCACGCGCACGGTGTTCATGGAGGCGCTCAAGCGCGTCGACATCGCGCTGCCGACCTTCGACGACGAGGCGCTGCTATGGGGCGATCCGCGCCCGGAAACCACGGTCGAAAGGCTTCAGTCGTTCGGGATCGCGGAAGTCGCGGTCAAGAACGGGCACAATCCGGCGCTTGTCACCGGAGGAGAAGGAAGCGAATTCGTCGCGGTCCCCGACGTGGTCAAGCCGCTCGACACCACCGCCGCCGGCGACAGCTTCAACGCCGGCTATCTGGCGGCGCGGCTGGGCGGAGAGACGCCGGTCGACGCCGCACTCGCCGGGCACCGGCTTGCCGCCGAGGTGATCCAGCATCGCGGCGCCATCACCCCGCGGAAAAACGCGGCCGTGCACTGACGCCATGCAGCGCTCAGGCGAAATTCCGGATGACGTAAAGGCCCGCGAACAGGCCGGCGAGCGAGAAGATAACCGACGCCAGGATATAGGCTGTGGCCAGGACGAGGTCGCCGCGCTCGTACAAAACCGCGACATCGAGCGAGAAAGCCGAGAAGGTCGTGAAGCCGCCCAGAACGCCCGTGGTGAAAAACAGCCGCCAGGGCTGGCTCGCCTCTTCCTTGAAGGCGAAATAGGCCGCCAGCAGACCCACGGCCAGCGAGCCGACAATGTTGACGGTCAGCGTGCTATAGGGGAAGGCAGTTCCGAGCCAGCGGCTGCCGGCGAGATTCACGCCGTGGCGTATGGTAGATCCGATTCCTCCGCCGAGAAAAACAATCAGGTAATCCATCGACGTCCCTCGGTTGCAGCGATTGCGGACAAGACGCTCGTGACCGGCGGATTTTTTGTCTATACCGCTATCCGGCTGCAACGAACAATCGGGAAATGAATTCGCTCGATCAATTCGCCCGCGACAAGCTTTCCGCCCGCGAGGCCGACAACCTGCGGCGTCATGTTGTCGAAACCGCTCCGCTCGACGGCATCAGCCTCGTGCGCAACGGGCGACGCCTGCTAGCCTTCTGCACGAACGACTATCTCAACCTGTCGCAGCATCCGGCGGTGAAAGCCGCGGCCGCGGCCGCCGTCCATCAATATGGGGCGGGCGCGGGCGCCTCGCGCCTGATCACCGGCAGCCATCCGCTCTATGCCGAGTTGGAGCGGCGGCTGGCGCGGCTGAAGGGGACGCAGGCCGCATGCGTTTTCGGCTCCGGCTATCTCGCCAATACCGGGATTCTCCCGGCGCTGGCGGACGCCGAAGACCTCATCGTCTGCGACGAGCTGTCCCATTCCTGCATCCGCACTGGCGCAAGCCTCAGCCGCGCCAGGGTCATGCTGTTCCGCCACAACGATGTGGATCACGCCGCGCAGCTTCTGGCCGGGAATCGCGCGCGGCATCCGCGCGCGATCGTCGCGACCGAAGGCGTGTTCTCGATGGACGGCGATCTCGCTCCGCTTGCCGAACTGTCGGAGCTTGCGCAGCGCCACGACGCATGGCTTCTCACCGACGACGCCCACGGCATCGGCGTGGTCGGCAACGGCCGCGGCAGCGCCTTCGCCGGCAACCGCGCGGTCGACGTCCCCTTGCAGATGGGAACGCTCTCGAAGGCGATCGGCGGCTATGGCGGTTATCTGTGCGCGAGCGAGCCGGTGATCGCGCTCATGCACAATCGGGCGCGCACCTTCATCTACACGACCGGCCTGCCGCCCTCGGTGGTGGCCACCGCCATCGCCGCGCTCGACATCATCGAGAACGAGCCCGATTACGCCGCCCTGCCGCTGCGCAAGGCGCGCCTGTTCACGCGCCTGACCAACCTGCCCGACGCGGAAAGCGCTATCGTGCCGGTGATGATCGGAGACACCGACCGCACGCTCGCCGCCTCGCGCCTGCTCGAGCAGGAAGGCTTCCTCGTGATCGCGATCCGCCCGCCGACGGTGCCTGCCGGCACGGCGCGGCTGCGCTTCACCTTCTCGGCCGCGCACGCGGACGCCGACATCGAGCGCCTTGCCACGATCGTGCGCGAGCGCATCATGCACTGACGCCATGCCCGCGTTCTTCATCACCGCGACCGGCACCGACGCGGGCAAGACCTTCCTGACCACGGCCCTCATCCGCCATCTGCGGGAAAAGGGGCGCAGCGTTGCCGCGTTCAAGCCGGTGGCGAGCGGCTTCGATTCCGCTGCGATCGCCACAGGCGATACCGGGCGTCTGCTCGCGGCCATGCAGCGTCCGCTCTCGGACGATGCCTGCGAAACCGTTTCGCCCTGGCGGTTCGCCGCGCCTTTGTCGCCCGACATGGCCGCGGCACGCGAGAACCGCGCGATCGATTTTTCCGCGCTTGTCGCCTTCTCGCGCAAGGCCGCGACCGCCGCCGACATCGTGTTCATCGAGGGCGTCGGCGGCGTGATGGTGCCGCTCGACGCCACGCATACGGTGCTCGACTGGATCGCGGCCCTTGCGATGCCGGGCGTACTCGTCGCCGGCACCTATCTCGGGGCCATCAGCCATACGCTGACCGCGCTCGACGCTCTTACGCACAAAGGCTGCCCGGTGCAGGCGATCGTCCTCAACGAGACCCGCAACAGCAGCGTCGATGCCGCACAGACGCGCGCGACGATTACGCGCTTTGCGCGCGGCGTTCCGGTCTGCCCGCTTCCCTGGTGCCCGGATGATGGCACCGCCGCCCGCTTCATCGCTCCGATCGCGGCCGCGCTCGGGCTTTAGCGTCGCTCGCGCAGCACGTCGACAACCGCTCCGGTCAGGCGCGCGAGATCGTCCTCGCCGATAGTGAGGGCCGGCGCAAGATAGACCGCGCGGCCGAACGGACGCACGAACACGCCCGCCTCGACAAAGCGCCGGCGCAGCGCATTCAGGTTGGGCGCGACGTCAAGCTCGACCACGCCGATGGCGCCCCGCGCCCGCACGTCGCGCACGCCCGGCAGATCACGGCAGGGCGCGAGCCCCTGCGCCATCAGCGCCTCCAGCCGCGCGGCCTGCGCGACGCGCGGCTCGCGCGCGAACAGATCGAGCGAGGCGTTGGCGGCCGCACAGGCGAGCGCGTTCGCCATGTAGGTCGGACCGTGCATCAGCGCATGCATCGGATCGTCCGACCAGAAGGCATCGAAGACCCTGCGGCGGGCGACGGTGGCCGCAAGCGGCAGCGTGCCGCCGGTCAGCGCCTTGGACAGCGTGACGATATCCGGCACGATACCGGCGCGCTCGCAGGCGAACAGAGTGCCGGTACGCCCGAAGCCGGTGAAAATCTCGTCGAAGATCAGAAGGAGGTCGAACCGGTCGGCGGCCGCGCACAGGCGGCGCAGAACGTCGGCCTCGTGAAACAGCATGCCGCCCGCGCCCTGCACGAGCGGCTCGACGACGATGCCGGCAATCTCGTCGGCGTGGCGCTCCAGAACGCGCGCGAACGCTTCCTCGCCCTGCGCATCGCGCGGCAGCGGCACGCACAGGTGTTCGGGCAGGAGGCCCTTGAACATGTCGTGCATGCCGACATCGGGATCGGACACCGCCATGGTGCCGAGCGTGTCGCCGTGATAGCCGCCCTCGAAACACACGAAACGCCGCCGCCGGCGCTGGCCGCGATTGAGCCAGTATTGCGTCGCCATCTTCAGCGCCACCTCGACGGCGACCGAGCCCGAATCGGTGAAGAACACCCGTTCGAGATCGCCCGGCAGCAATACCGCGAGCCGCTGCGCCAGCCGCAAGGGCTGCTCGTGCACGAGCCCGCCGAACATGACGTGCGGCATCGCCTCGAGCTGGCTCTGCACCGCCTGGCGGATATGGGGATGGTTGTAGCCGTGGCAGGCGGTCCACCACGAGGCGATGCCGTCGACGAGTTCGCTTCCATTGGCGAGCATGATGCGCGTGCCGTGCGTGCGCACGACCGGCAGCGGCGGCAGCGCCGTCTTCATCTGCGCATAAGGCAGCCAGATGTGCGGCAGGCCGGCGGCGTACCAGTCGGGCGGCGCCGGCACGGGCTTCCCCGTCACTCCATCGACCGCAGACCGAGGCGCTCCATCAATTGCAGGTCGCGGTCGGCGGCGGGGTTGGGCGTGGTCAGAAGCTTCGGCCCGTAGAAGATCGAGTTGGCACCGGCAAGGAAGCACAAGGCCTGCATCTCGTCGCTCATCTCCTCGCGCCCGGCGGAGAGCCGCACGAGCGAGCGCGGCATGGCGATGCGCGCGGCCGCGACGGTGCGCACGAAATCGAACGGATCGAGCGTGCCGGCACCCGCCAGCGGCGTGCCCTCGACCTGCACCAGCATGTTGATCGGCACGCTTTCGGGATGCACCGGCAGGCTCGCCAACGTCGCGATCATACCGATGCGGTCGTCGGCGCTCTCGCCCATGCCGACGATGCCGCCGCAGCAGACATGGATGCCGGCGTCGCGCACGTTCGCGAGCGTGTCGAGGCGGTCCTGGTAGGTGCGGGTCGTGATGATGTTGCCGTAGAATTCCGGCGAGGTGTCGAGATTGTGGTTGTAGTAATCGAGGCCGGCCTGCTTGAGCCGCTGCGCCTGCGCACGGTCGAGCATGCCGAGCGTGACGCAGGTCTCGAGGCCGAGCGCGCGCACGCCCTCAATCATGGCGCAGACCTTGTCGAGGTCGCGGTCCTTCGGCTCGCGCCAGGCCGCGCCCATGCAGAAGCGGCTTGCGCCCGCGGCCTTGGCGGCGCGCGCCTCCGTAAGCACCGCTTCGACGTTCATGAGCTTCTCGGCCTTCACGCCGGTGTTGTATTTCGCGCTCTGCGGGCAATAGGCGCAGTCCTCGGGGCAGCCGCCGGTCTTGATCGACAACAGCGTCGAGACCTGCACCTCGCAAGGGTCGAAGAAGGCGCGATGCACGGTCTGCGCCCGGTAGAGCAAATCGGGGAACGGCAGAGCGAACAGCGAGGCGACCTCCGCCCGCGTCCAGTCGTGACGCACGGCGCCCGGCAGCATCCCGCTCGAAAAGCGGCTATTCTCGGCTGTTTCCACGGTCATCGACGGTCCCTTTCGGCCTTGCCGCCCGTTTCATGTCATAGACATGATTGCAAGCCAAGGTCCAGGAGCAGAGACCGAGGAATACGGGCCGCTTCATGCGGTTGACGAGGGTACGACCGCAAGGAGCCACAGCATGATTTCCCGCCGCAGCCTGCTCGCCGCACTCGGAACCGCCGCCGCGGGCCTTCCGGCATTCGCCCAGCATGCCGGTCACGACCCGGTCTATTCCCACCTGAGCGACCCGAACGTCAAAACCGCGCCGACCGACACCATGAAGGCGCAGCATGTCTTCGATTCGCCGGCGCCGAAGGCGGCCAACCAGGGCCGCTGGGTGACGCGCGCGCCGCTGCCGCTCCCGCGCAGCGAGATGGCCTGGGCCACCACCCTCAACGGCCGCATGCATATGGTCGGCGGCTATGGCGCCCAGCGCGTCGACCGGCCCTATCACCATGTCTACGACCCCGCGGCCGACAAGTGGCTCGACGCGCCGCAATTGCCGCGCGGGGCGAACCATGTCGGCGTCTGTGTGGTCGGCGGCAAGCTCCATGCCATCGGCGGCTTCGTCGAGCAGAACCGCAAGCCCGACACCAATTGCTACGTGCTCGACGGCGAAGCCTGGCGGGCGATCGCGCCGTTGCCGCGTCCGTGCGGGGCCATCGCCTGCGTGGAGCGCGCCGGTTTGCTGCACGCGATCGGCGGGGCGGTCGGCGACACGTTCCCGACCAAGCGCTCGGTCGACTGGCATCTCGTCTACGATCCGCGCATCGACCAATGGTCCACCCGCGCGCCGATGCCGACCGGGCGCGACCATACCGGCACGCTGACGGTGAACGGGCTCATTCACGTCATCGGCGGCCGCGTCGATTCCTTCCACACCAATTCCAACCTGCATCACGTCTATGACGGCCGCGAGGACAAGTGGATTCCGCGCGCGCCGCTGCCGACCGCGCGCTCGGGCCACGGCGCCGTGCTCTATCGCGGCAAGATTTTCGTCATGGGCGGCGAAGGCACGAACCGCGTCTATGGCCAGAACGAGGCCTACGACCCGGTCGCCGATTCCTGGGAAAGCCACGCGCCGATGATGACGCCGCGGCACGGGCTCGGCGCGGTGGCGATCGGCGACTTCATCCATGTCGCCGGCGGCGGCCCGATCATGGGCGGCTCGATCCAGAGCGCGGTGCACGAGGCCTTCACGCTCGGATGATGCGCAGGAGCCGCGACGCCCGCCGCGCGGGCGCCGGCATAATCGCGCCACACCGTCTCCCGGCGATCGCCACGCAACCATCAACCAATGATCAAGCATACGGCGCAAATGCGCCGGAACGCATCCGCGCGCGCCGCGTTCAACCCACTCGGCTGGCGGGGTTTCGGAACAGGAGCACGATATGCGTAAAACCTTACTTGCATTGCCGCTCGCCGCAGCAATGACTCTCCCGGGCGCGGCCTTTGCGCAATCGTTGGACCGCGAGCCGGTCATGCACCCGGCCGTTCCGCTCGTCGGCGCGGCCGTCGGCACGGCGGTCGGCGTCGGGCTTTACGAAGGCTGGTATGGCAGCGGCGCGTTTGCGTCCTCGCTTCCGGCATCGGCCGGCGGGGCGGCGACGACCGGACTCGTCGCAGGCATCGGCACGATTGCGCTGATCGATGCGGCGACCCAGCCGTGCAAGGGATTCCGCGCGCTGTTCAGCCCGTTCATCGCCGGCCCCTCGGGCTGCGTGAACGGCCAGTATGTCGGCTATCGCGCCGCCGAGCGCAACGATCCGCGCGTCTACCGGCGCTGACTGCGGCCGCCCAACTTGACCGCAGCTCGAGATTTAGCCGCGGTCTGAAGTGGAAGCGGGACGGACCTTCCTTCGAAGCGTCGTCCCGTTTCCGCATTTGCCGAGCGGCAGGAATTGTCTGTTCCGCGACGCGAATGGCGTTGCCGGCGCGACCCTGCCGCGCAGAACGGCCGTCGAAGATTCAATGACGTCGAGCACTTGTTACGCCGAGCACTTGCACGTGCCTCGAGTGCTTGCACGTGCTCAAGTACTTGCACGCCGCATCATCGCATCTTCGGGTATCGGCCGAGCCGAAAGCCGGCGCTTCCGGAACCGTAGTGTTGCGGATTTTTAGGGCCCGGCAGCGGTTCGTGATCCGGGTTACTTTCCAGGAATTCCTTCCATCATTCAGAAAAACACCGCAAACACGAATGTTTGATTGAATTTTCCTATCGGTGATGCCACATTGGGCAAGAAATCCAATCGGGCGCTATCTCCTTGATCGACAAACTCGATTTCCTGCTCGCCTTGGCCCGGGAACGCCATTTCGGACGGGCGGCGGAGACCTGCGGGGTCACCCAGCCGACCCTGTCGGCGGGCATCAAGCAACTTGAGGAAACCCTCGGCGTCCTGCTGGTCAATCGCGGCTCGCGCTTCCGCAGTTTCACGCCGGAAGGCGAACGCGTGCTCGACTGGGCGCGCCGCATCGTCGGCGACGTCCGGGCGCTGCGCGAAGACATCAATGCGCTGCGGCACGGCCTCACCGGCCGGCTGCGCATCGCCGCCATCCCGACCGCGCTCGCCATGGTGGCGAGCCTGACGACGCCGTTCCGCGCGCGCCATCCCAACGTGCAATTCACCCTCCTGTCGCGCACCTCGATCGAGGTGCTCAACGCCCTCGACAATCTGGAGATCGATGCCGGCATCACCTACCTCGACAACGAGCCGCTCGGGCGCGTCAACGCAATCCCGCTCTACCGCGAGCGCTACCGGCTCCTGACCTCGACCGGCTCCCCGCTCGGCGACCGCACGACCGTGACCTGGCCGGAAGTGGCGCAGGTGCCGCTCTGCCTGCTGACGCCCGACATGCAGAACCGCCGCATCATCAACCGCCTGCTTAATCGCACCGGCGCGGAAATACGGCCGATGCTGGAATCGAATTCGATGATCGTGCTGTTCTCGCACGTACGCACGGGCAAATGGGCGAGCGTGATGCCGGCCAAGCTTGCCGAGACGCTCGGCCTTACCCAGACCCTGCGCGCCATCCCGATCGTCGATCCGGACGAGGTGCATACGGTTGGCCTCGTGGTTCCTCAGCGCGAGCCGATGACGCCGCTGACCGCGGCGCTCGTGGCGGAAGCCCAGCGGCTGGCGCCGACGCTCGCGGACTGAGCCGGCGCTCGCGCCGCGCGACACGGTCCTGTCAGACGACCTTCACGTCGACATGACGGAACATGTTGCGGCGCGCATCTTCGTCCATCTCGGTCTTGAAGGCGTGACGGTCCTTGATCGCGATTGCGCGTTGCGCCGCCGGCCGCGCGCTCACCTCGTCGACGAGCCGCTTAAGGTGCGGGTATTTCGTCCAGTGTTCTTCGCCGACGACATTCGGCAACAGGCGCGCCCAGCCCCACACGTCCATGTCCACGATCGTGTAGATGTGGCCGAGCATGTATTTCATCCGGCCGAGCCGCTCGTTGAGGATGCCGTAATGACGATGCGCCTCGAAGGCGTAGCGGTTGATGACATAGGGCAGCTTCTCCGGCGCATAGAGCCGGAAATGCACGGACTGCCCCGAATACGGCCCGAGCCCGGTGGCGACGAACATCAGCCATGACAGCAATTCGCCGCGCACCTTCGGCGTGTTCCCGGCCGGCAGGAACTTGCCGGTCTTCTCGGCGAGATAGAGCAGGATGGCGTTGGAATCGAACACCACCGCCTCACCGTCGACGATCGCCGGCACTTTCGCGTTCGGATTGACGGCGAGGTAGTCCGGCTTGTGCTGGTCGCCCTTGCGGGTGTCGACCGGAATCGCCTCGTAGGGCAGACCGGCCTCCTCGAGAAATAGCGCCACCTTCATCGGATTGGGCGCAGTGCTGTAATAGAGCTTGAGCATGATGTTGTCCTTCCGCGGTCGCGCCCGTGCGTGCAGGCCGTCGCCCCCGCGCAAGCGGGGACCACGGGCCTGTCGATCCCTGAGACGATGCCGCCGGTCCCGGCTCTTACTTTACTCGACCGGGGCGACGCAAAATCAGAACAGTCCGACGATCCTGCCGTCCCTGACGTCGATGGTATCGGCCGACGGCGTCCTGGGCAGGCCCGGCATGGTCATGATCTCACCGCAGATCGCCACGATGAACTCCGCGCCCGCCGACAGCCGCACCTCGCGCACCGGAATGCTGAAGCCGGTGGGCGCGCCCTTGGCGTCCGGATTGGTCGAGAACGAATACTGCGTCTTGGCGATGCAGACCGGCAGCTTGCCGAAGCCCATCTCTTCCCACGCCTTGAGCTGATCCTTCACCGACTTGTCGGCGGTGGCATCGTTGGCGCGATAGATTTCCTTGGCGATCGTGCGCACCTTGTCGAACAGCGGCATGTCGTCGGGATAGAGCAGCTTGAGGCTGGCCTTGCCCTCGTCGATGAGCTTGACCACCGCGCGCGCGACATCGGCCGCACCCTCCCCGCCCATGGCCCAGTGATCGGCCATCAGCGCCTCGACGCCGAGCGCCTTGCACCTCTCCTTCACCAGCCTGATCTCCGCATCGGTATCGGCGGAGAAGCGGTTGATCGAGACCACCGCCGGCAGGCCGAACTTCTTCACGTTCTCGATATGGCGCTGCAGGTTGGCCATGCCGGCTTCGAGCGCCTTCAGGTCTTCCTTCTTCAGGTCGTCTTTCCTGACGCCGCCATGCATCTTGAGCGCGCGGATGGTGGCGACGATGACCACACAGTCGGGCTTCAGACCGGCCTTGCGGCACTTGATGTCGAGGAATTTCTCGGCGCCGAGATCGGCGCCGAAGCCGGCTTCGGTCACGACATAGTCGGCGAGCTTGAGCGCGGCCGTCGTCGCCGACACCGAGTTGCAGCCGTGCGCAATGTTGGCGAACGGCCCGCCATGGATGAAGGCGGGCGTGCCCTCCAGCGTCTGCACCATGTTTGGAGCGATCGCGTCCTTGAGCAGAGCCGTCATCGCGCCGTGCGCATTGAGCTCGCGGGCGCGCACCGGCTTGCGGTCGCGGGTGTAGCCGACGATGATGTTGCCCAGACGCTCCTTGAGGTCGTCGAGGTCGCGCGCCAGGCAGAAGATCGCCATCACCTCGGAGGCGACCGTGATGTCGAACCCGGCCTCGCGCGGATAGCCGTTGGCAACGCCGCCGAGCGAGCAGACGATCTCGCGCAGCGCGCGGTCGTTCATATCCATGACGCGCCGCCAGGTCACGCGCCGGCTGTCGATGCCGAGCGCATTGCCCCAATAGATGTGATTGTCGATCAGCGCGGCGAGCAGGTTGTGCGCCGAGGTGATGGCATGGAAGTCGCCAGTGAAATGCAGGTTGATGTCTTCCATCGGCACGACCTGCGCATAGCCGCCGCCGGCGGCGCCGCCCTTGACGCCGAAGCAGGGGCCGAGCGAAGGCTCGCGCAGCGCACACATCGCCTTCTTGCCGATATGGTTCAGCGCGTCGGTCAGGCCGACCGTCGTCGTGGTCTTGCCTTCGCCCGCCGGCGTCGGCGAGATCGCGGTGACGAGAATAAGCTTGCCGTCCTTCCTGTCCTTCAGCGACTTGATGTAGTCCATCGAGACCTTGGCCTTGTGGTGACCGTAGGGCTCGAGATTCTTCGCATCGATGCCGAGGCGTTCTTTCGCGACGTCGACGATCGGCCGCATCTTCGCGGCCTGGGCGATCTCAATATCGGATTTCGGATTCTGGTGCTGCGAGGCGGGCATGGGGCTGGTCCGTATCTGGGTGAAACAAAGTCGGTCGACATCCTCGTTCGTCGTGCGCGGGATGCGGCCCACGCATCCCGCTCAGGTGGGCAACATGCCCCTAAGCGGGATGGCCGGGACGAGCCCGGCCATGACGAAGAAAAATCCTGCGATCGGGTCGCGCATCAGGAGAACCGCGCGCCCTTCTCGATTCCGGCCGCCGCCGCCCACTCGCCGGCGGCGACCTTGCCGGCATCGGCCTGCACGCGCGTGAGCTTGAAGCGGCCGTCGGCGCACACGACGGTGACGCCGTCGCTCGCCACCGCGACGACTTCGCCGATCTTGCCGCCGATACCTTTCGGATTGCGGGCCGGCATGGGCGTGGCTTCGAAAATCTTCAACTTGACGCCGTTGATCGTCGCCCAAGCGCCGGGCGCCGGATTGCAGCCGCGAATCAGGCGGTCGATCTGCTCCCACGGCTTGCCGAAATCGACGCGGGCGTTGTCCGGACCGCAGCGGCCTTCGTAAGTGGCCTTCGACTCGTCCTGCTTGATGCGCGGCGCCTTGCCGGCCTTCACGAGATCGACCGATTCCAGCATCGCCTCGACGCCCATCGGGAACAGGCGGTCGAAATAGACGGTGCCGAGCGTGTCCTTGTCGCTGATCGGCGTCTTCTTCTGCATCAGCACGTCACCGGTATCGAGGCCATTGTCCGGCCAGAAGATCGAAAGCCCGGTCTCCTTCTCGCCCTTGATGATCGGCCAGTTGATCGCGCTCGCGCCGCGATAGGCCGGCAGCAGCGAGGGGTGATACTGGATCGAGCCGTGGGTCGGGATGTTGAGGAAGTCCTCAGGCACGAACAGCGTGACGAACGCCATCACCTGCAGGTCGGGCTTGAGCGCCTTGAACTCGGCCCACACTTCCGGCTTCTTGTAGGACTCGGGCTGATGGACCGGCAGGCCGGCGGCGAGCGCGGCTTCCTTCAGCGGGTCGGCCTTGGCGCCCGGCTTTTCCGGCGCGACATAGACCGCGATCACATTCTCGCCGCGCTTGAGCAATGCCTCGAGCACCGCCTTGCCGAACGCCTGCTGGCCGTGAACCACGATACGCATAATGAGATTCTCCCCCTGTCACTTTTCTTCACCTCTCCCCGCCGGGCGGGGGAAGGTCGCCTTCCGAGCGGAGCGAGGAAGTCGGGTTAAGGGGGAATAGACACCATGCAATGCGGTGAGCCCCCCTCACCCGCCTCGCGCCTGTCGGCGCTCGGCACCCTCTCCCCGCAAACGGGGAGACGGAAATCACGCCGCCTTGTCTTCCTTGCCCGCGGCCGACAGCGCGCCCGAGCCCTTGATCTTCTCCACCTCGGTCTTGCTGAAGCCGAGCACCTTGGCGAGGATTTCGTCGGTGTGCTCGCCGAGCAGCGGCGAGCGCTTCACCTCCGAAATCGAGTCCGACAGCTTGATCGGATTGCCGACGGTCAGGTACTTGCCGCGCACCGGATGATCGACCTCGACCACGGTGCCGGTTTCGCGCAGCGAGGGCTCCTCGGCGATTTCCTTCATCGACAGGATCGGTCCGACCGGAATGTCGACCTCGTTGCAGATGTTCATGACCTCGAACTTGGTCTTGGTCATGGTCCAGCTTTCGATGCGATCGAAAATCTGCTTGAGCTTGGGCAGCCGCGCCTTCGGCGTTGCGTATTCGGGATCGGTCTTCCAGGCCGGCTCGCCGATCACGTCGCAGATCGCGCCCCAGACCGGGGCCTGGGTGATGAAATAGATGTAGGCGTTGGGATCGGTCTCCCAGCCCTTGCACTTGAGGATCCAGCCCGGCTGGCCGCCGCCCGAATCGTTGCCGGCGCGCGGCACCGTGTCGCCGAACGGGATATTCTGGCCGTACTGGCTGTATTCGGTGAGCGGGCCGGCCTTGAGGCGCTGCTGGTCGCGCAGCTTGACGCGGCAAAGATTGAGCACGCCGTCCTGCATGGCGGCGAGCACCTTCTGGCCGCGACCGGTGCGGCCCCGCTGGTAGAGCGCGGCCACGATGCCGAGCGCCAGATGCAGGCCGGTGCCGCTGTCGCCGATCTGCGCGCCGGTGACGAGCGGCGGACCCTCGCGGAAGCCGGTGGTCGAGGCGGCGCCGCCTGCGCACTGTGCGACGTTCTCGTAGACCTTGCAGTCCTCGTAGGGCCCGGGGCCGAAGCCCTTGACCGAGGCCACGATCATGCGCGGGTTGAGCTTGTGGATGTGCTCCCAGGTCAGCCCCATGCGGTCAAGCGCGCCGGGGGCGAAATTCTCCACCAGCACGTCGCACGCCTTGATCAGCTCGTTGAGCACCCGCTTGCCTTCCGGGTGCTTGGAATCGATCGTGATCGAGCGCTTGTTGTGGTTGAGCATGGTGAAATAGAGCGAGTCAGCGCCCTTCACGTCCACGAGCTGGCCGCGCGTGATGTCGCCGACGCCCGGGCGCTCGACCTTGATCACGTCGGCGCCGAACCAGGCCAGAAGCTGCGTGCAGGTCGGGCCCGACTGCACATGCGTGAAATCGAGGATGCGCACGCCGTCGAGCGCCTTGCCGTCCCTGCCGAACGGCTTCTTCGAGGGCGGCGGCAGCAGCGACCTTGCGCCGTTTTTCCTGGACGTTCCCCTGGACGCCCCCTTGTGCTTCAGCGTCACGACCTTCACCGGCGACCGCTTGGCGGCAGCTTTCTTTGCCGCCGGTTTAGCCCGACGGAATGCTTTTCTTGCCGGCTTCGACTTCGCTTTCTTCGCCATCTTTCTCTCCATCTTCCGCTCATGCCCGCGCAGACGGGCATCCAGAAACATTTCGCTCGGTCGTTCTGGATCCCCGCTTTCGCGGGGACGAGCGGATCAATTGCTTCCTTGTCCTGTTTCGGGCGCAGCAGCCTATTTCTTCTTCAGCACGCTTTGCGGATTGAGGTTGCCGATGCGCCCGGATTCGGAGCCGGCCGCGGGATCGATCACCGCGTTGATCAGCGTCGGCTTGCCGGAATCCATCGCCTCGTTGACCGCGCGCCTGAGCTCGTCGGGCGTCGTCGCGTTGACGCCGACGCCGCCGAACGCCTCCATCATCTTGTCGTAGCGCGAGCCCTTGACGAACACGGTCGTCGCCGGGTCGCTGCCGGCGGGATTGACGTCGGTACCGCGATAGATGCCGTCGTTGTTGAAGATCACGACGCAGACCGGCAGCTGATAGCGGCAGATCGTCTCCACCTCCATGCCCGAGAAGCCGAAGGCGGAATCGCCCTCGACCGCGAGCACGCCCTTGCCGGTCTCGATCGCGGCGGCGATCGCATAGCCCATGCCGATGCCCATGACGCCCCAGGTGCCGACGTCGAGGCGCTTGCGCGGCCGGTACATGTCGATGGCACCGCGCGCCAGATCGAGCGCGTTGGCGCCTTCGTTCACCAGGATCGCATCCGGGCGCTCCTTGACGACGTTGCGCAGCACGCCGAGCGCGCCGTAATAATCCATCGGCACCGCATTGCTCATGAAGCGCGGCGCCATTTTGGCAACGTTATCCTCGCGCTTCTTCGTCACCGCGCCGGTCCAGTCGGCCGGCGGCTTCGGCCACTTGCCGCCCATGCCTTCGAGCAGCGCATTGACGCACGAGCCGATATCGCCGACCAGGGGCGCCACGATCTCGACGTTGGAATCCATCTCCTTCGGCTCGATATCGAGCTGGATGAACTTCCTGGGCGCCTCGCCCCAGGTCTTGCCCTTGCCGTGCGACAGAAGCCAGTTGAGCCGCGCGCCGATCAGGAGCACGACGTCGGACTCCTTGAGCACGGTCGAGCGCGCCGCACCCGCGCATTGCGGATGGTTGTCCGGCAAGAGGCCCTTGGCCATGCTCATCGGCAGGAACGGTGCGCCGCTCTTCTCGACGAAGGTGCGGATCGCGTCGTCGGCCTGCGCGTAGGCCGCGCCCTTGCCCAGAATGATCAGCGGACGCTTGGCCGACTTGAACACGTCGAGCGCGCGCTTGACCGCGTCGGGCGCGGGGATCTGGGCGGGTGCGGCATCGATCACCTTCACCAGCGACTTGCGGCCGGCCTCCGCATTCATCACCTGGCCGAACAGCTTGGCGGGCAGATCGAGATAGACGCCGCCGGGCCGGCCGGAGACGGCGGCGCGGATCGCGCGCGCAAAGCCGATGCCGATGTCCTGCGCATGCAGCACGCGGTAGGCGGCCTTGCACAGCGGCTTGGCGATCGCGAGCTGGTCCATCTCCTCATAGTCGCCCTGCTGCAGGTCGACGATCTCGCGCTCCGAGGAGCCCGAAATCAGGATCATCGGAAAACAATTGGTCGTTGCGTGCGCGAGCGCGGTCAGCCCGTTCAGGAAGCCGGGCGCCGACACGGTGAGGCACACGCCGGGCTTCCTGGTCAGGAAGCCGGCGATGGCGGCGGCATAGCCGGCATTCTGCTCGTGGCGGAACGAGATGACGCGGATGCCCGCGGCCTGCGCCATGCGGCCGAGATCGGTCACCGGAATGCCCGGCACGCCGTAGATCGTGTTGATGCCGTTGAGCTTGAGCGCGTCGATGACGAGGTGAAAGCCGTCCGTCAGATCCTGCTCTGCCTTCGGATCGGCAGGTGTCTTCGCAACCGCTGCTTCAGCCATCGTGGCCTCCCGGAAACTTGAATCTGTCAATCGAGATAATCGGCATAGCGCGCCACGTGGTCGGCAAGGCCGAGCGCATGATCGCGCACGAGGGTCTCGGCGCGCGCGATGTCGCGCGCTTCCAGCGCCTCGATGATGTTCATGTGGTCGCGGATCGACTTGTCGGCGCGGTTCTTCTCGCCGATCGTCTTGCGCCGGATCATGCGCATGTGCGTGAACAGGTTCTCCGCAAGATCGAGCAGCACGGTGTTCTCGCTCATGCGGATGATGGTCTGGTGGAATTCGATATTAACCTCGGAATATTCGTCGAGGTGGGCGCGCAGCTGGCCGCCGTCGAAGGTCGCGAACATCTTGCGCAGGCGCAGGATGTCGTCGTCCTTGGCGTTCTGCGTGATCAGGCGCGCCGCCATGCTTTCGAGTGCCGCCCAGGCAGTGATGAGCTGGATGACCTCTTCCTTGGTCTTGCGCACGACGTAGACGCCGCGGCGCGGGACGGAGCGCACAAAGCCCTCGCGCTCGAGCTGCGCCATGGCCTCGCGGACCGGGGTACGGCTGATGCCGAAATCCTGCGCGAGCTGGCGCTCGTCGAGCCGGATGTCGTTGCGGCTGCGATAGATGTCCATCGAGATGATGACGCTCTTGAGCGCCGCGTAGGCCTTGTTCTTGAAACTGAACGAGGTGTCGATCGGCTGGATCGCGAGACGGGCCACCGTCTCGGTTCCAGCCTTTTCCTGCCCGGCGGCGGCGGCGCCGCCCGATCTGGGATTATTCGTCATCATTCAGGACACCCGCGCTTCTGGTATACAATATTCCAGAACCCTTCATCCTGCAAATAACCCGCTCCGGACGGGTTTTCTGGGCCGGCCGAAGCGGGCGGACGGTGGCCTTCAGGCCGCCGTCCGGGTCCGCAAGCGGGCCAGCCCGTTCGAGATCAATGGCCAGAACAGCGCGATCAGACCGAGCGTCATGATCGTGGAGACGAGGGCGTTCGAGAAGAAGATCCCCAGTTTGCCCTGCGAGGCGAGCAGGGACTGGCGGAAATTCTCCTCGGCCTTGTCGCCTAGCACGATGGCCAGAACCATCGGCGCCAGCGGGTAATTGCACTTCTTGAGCAGGTATCCGAGCACGCCGAACACCATCATCAGCATGACGTCGAACACCGAATTATGCACGGTGTAGGCGCCGATCGCGCAGATCACGAGAATGATCGGGGCGATGATGCTGAAGGGAATGCGCAGGATCGCGGCGAACAGCGGCACGCAGGTCAGCACCACGATCAGGCCCACGATATTGCCGAGATACATCGAGGCGATCAGGCCCCAGACGAATTCCTTCTGCTCGACGAACAATAGCGGTCCGGGCTGCAGGCCCCAGATCAGGAGGCCGCCGAGCAGCACCGCGGCGGTGGGCGAACCCGGCACGCCGAGCGAGAGCATCGGCAGGAGCGCCGCGGTGCCCGCGGCATGGGCGGCGGTCTCCGGCGCGACTACGCCTTCGATCTCGCCCTTGCCGAAATTCGCGCCGTTCCTGGAGGTGCGCTTGGCGATGCCGTAGCTCATGAAGGAGGCCGGCGTCGCGCCGGCGGGCGACACGCCCATCCAGCATCCGATGATGCAGGAGCGCAGCGAGGTCATCCAGTAGCGCGGCAGCCGCTTCCAGGTCTCCCAGACGACCTTGGCATTGATGCCCGCCGACCGGCCCTTGAAGCTCAGCCCCTCTTCCATGGTGAGCAGGATTTCGCCGATGCCGAACAGACCGATCACCGCGATCAGGAAGTCGAAGCCGTTGAGCAGCGATTCGAAGCCGAAGGTCAGGCGCAACTGGCCGGTGATGGAATCGAGGCCGACTGCGGCGAGCGCAAAGCCGACGAACATGGCGGCCACGGTCTTGAACGGCGGCTCCTTGCTCATGCCGACGAAACTGCAGAAGGCCAGGAAGTAGACGGAGAATTGCTCGGGCGGCCCGAAGCGCAGCGCGAAGCTCGCGACCAGCGGCGCGACGAGCGTGATCATGATGACGGCGAACAGCGCGCCGACGAACGAGGAGGTGAACGCGGCCGTCAGCGCCTCGCCGGCCTGGCCCTTCTGCGCCATCGGATGGCCGTCGAATGTCGTGGCCACCGACCATGGTTCGCCCGGTATGTTGAACAGCACCGAGGTGATCGCGCCGCCGAACAATGCGCCCCAATAGATGCAGGACAGCATGATGATCGCCGACGTCGGCGACATCGAGAAGGTCAGCGGCAAGAGGATCGCCACGCCGTTGGCGCCGCCCAGGCCCGGCAGCACGCCGATGAGCACGCCGAGAATGATGCCGAGGAACATCACTCCGATGTTGAACGGCTGCATCGCGACGCCGAAGCCGTGGAACAGGCTGCTGAAATCTTCAATCATCTCTCACCCCAACGGAACGACGGTTCCGAGCCCCTCACGCGCAAACACTTAGTATCCGAGCCAGGCTTCGATCGGCCCCTTGGGCAGCGGCACCAGAAACCAGCGCTCGAACACGATGAAGAAGGCCAGCGGCACCCCAATCGCGATCGGCAGGATCAGGCTCCAGGCATAATTGCCGAGGCGGCGCATGAAGAAGCCGATCAGCGCCGCGGAGGCGAAATAGATGCCGGTCCACGGAACGACGGCGACATAGATCGTGCTCGGAATGACCACCGCGAGGACCTGACGGATCTGCCCCCAGTCCGCGAACAGATCGCCGCGCGAGCGCTCCGTGCGCACCTGCACGACATTGACGATACTGCAGACCAGGATGATCAGGCCGACATAGAAGGGAAAGAAGCCGGCCTTCGGTCCTTCGGCGCCCCAGCCGATGCCGGCCTTGATGCTGCCGGCGATGACGATTAGCGCGAAGACCGCCATCCCGATTCCGACACCGGTTTCGACGGCCCGATGCGAAGGCCCGGCGCTGCCCGCGCCATGCGTATGGTCGCTCATCAAATCTGCTCCGAAGAAGGAAGTCGGCCGTCGGCGGCACCGCGGCCGCCGACGGTGAACCCGTTGCCGGTTCAGTTCGTGTGGAGGAAGCCGGCGTCCTTCATGAGTTGCTGGTGACGCTTCTCTTCGTTGGCGACCCAGTCGGCATAATCCTTGCCGGTCATGACGGTCTGGTTGAAGGCCCCGTTCTCCATCAGGTCCTTCCATTCCGGCGTCTGGCGCACCTTGTTGAACAGATTGATGTAGTAATCGACCTGGTCCTTGGTCGCGCCCGGCGACATGAAGATGCCGCGCAGCATCAGATATTCGATATCGAGGCCCTGCGACTTGCAGGTGGGAATGTCGGACCACGACATCGTCGCCGTGATTTTCGCCTTGTAAGGCATCGGCTTGGAGTCGAACACGCAGAGCGGCCGCACCTTGTCGGCCTTCCAGTGCGAGACGGCTTCGTTCGGATTGTTGACCGTCGATTCGGCGTGGTTGCCCACGAGCTGCACCGCCACCGCGCCGCCGCCGCGCTGCGGAATGTAGATGAACTTGGCGGCGGTCGCCTTCTGGAGCGCTTCGGTGATGATCTGGTCTTCCTGCTTCGAGCCGGTGCCGGACATCCGGAACGTCCCGTTCGCCGCCTTGGCCGCGTCGACGAATTCCTTGGCCGTCTTCCAGGGCTTCTCGGCATTCACCCAGAGCACGAACTCGTCGAGCGCGAGCATCGCGACCGGGGTCAGGTCTTTCCAGTTGAACGGAATGCCGGTGGCCATCGGCGTGGTGAACAGATTCGACAGCGTGATGATGATCTTGTGCGGATTGCCGGCCGAATTCTTGACGTCGAGGAAGCCTTCGCCGCCGGCGCCGCCCGACTTGTTGATGACCACCATCGGCTGGCTCATCAGATTGTGCTTGGTCACGATGCCCTGGATGGTGCGGGCCATGATGTCGGCGCCGCCGCCGGGACCGGCCGGGATAATGAATTCGACCGGACGAGAGGGCTCCCACGCGGCCGAAGCCGGCAGGGGAGCGAGGCTCGTCGCAGCCCACAGCGCCGCCACCGCGCCCAAGCCGACATGCTTTGGTGAACAGGTCATAAGCGTCTCTCCCTTTGGTGTTCAGGTGCCGGTCTTGGTGCCGGCTTCCGAGCTATAGCAGGCGGCAAAGAACGACCGCAGTTTTTATCGGTCTGTCCGCATGTTGCATGCGAAGCCCCCGTCCGCTGTGCCGCGAAGTGAAACGTGTATGCATAATAATGGCAAGCGACTTCTCTGAATTTTTTGAAAAAATCCATTTTGCAGCGCGATATGAATTCCAAGCGCGCGCTGGCGGCAGATGAAATTAACCTTGTGAGATTGACCCTTGCGAATACATGCGGTTTCGCAGATGCGAACTGAACGGCGCCGCGCGCTCAGGCAACGCCTTCGGACCGCGCGCGAAGGACATGACGCTGAATTTTTCCCGAGGACGTGCGCGGCAATGCGTCAAGAAATTCGACGATGCGCGGATACTTGTAGGGCGCAAGCCGGCTCTTGACGAAGTCCTGCAAGGCCCGGCGCTGCTCGTCGTTACCGGTTTGCGGATCGTGCAGGATGACGAACGCCGCGACGATGTGTCCGCGCGCGGGATCAGGCGTTCCGACAACGGCGCACTCGCGCACCGCCGGATGCTGCAGCAGCGCCTCTTCCACTTCCGCTCCGGAAATGTTGTAGCCGGCGCTGACGATCATGTCGTCGGTGCGGGCGTGATAGCAGAAATAGCCGTCGGCATCGGCATAGAAGGCATCGCCCGTCAGATTCCAGCCGGCGCGAACATAGGTTTTCTGCCGTTCGTCGTCGCCGAGATAGCGGCAGCCGGTCGGCCCGCGCACCGCCAGCCGGCCGATCTGACCGGGCGGCACTTCCTTCATCGCGTCGTCGACCACCATGGCGGAAAAGCCCGGCAACGGCCTGCCGACCGCATTCGGACGGTCCTCGCCCGGCGGCATCGCCAGAAAGGCGTGCAGCATCTCGGTCGAGCCGATGCTGTTCATGAGCGTCAGCCCCGTCGCCTGCCGCCAGCCCTCGTAAACCGAGGGCGGCAGATGCTCGCCCGACGACACGCAGGTGCGCAGGC
>JABARS010000021.1 GCA_019187085.1 Pseudorhodoplanes sp.
GACCGTCAGGCCGCACGCCGGAACACGCCGTGCAGAAACGAATGGGACAGACTGAGGCCGCATGCGGCGCGAATCCGGACGCTCGAAAAACGTTAAGCCGGATTAACGCCTTTTATGGTTAACAAAGACTAACCGGCCCATGCGCCATCCTTTGCGCCGCCCTTATTTGTGGGGCTTGCGCCTGGCGCGGCCCGAGGCGGTCTCGGCCGGATGCTTCATCGGCTCGCTGATCCGGTCGGCGATGACCACGATAAGCAACGAGCCCAGAAACACGCCGTGGATCCCGACCAGCCAGGCGAGCCGGTCGGTGTCGAACTTCTCGATATTCATGAAGCCCTTGAGCACCTCGATCGCCGAGATGGCGACGATCGACGTCATCAGTTTCTGCTTCAGTCCGCCGAAATCGACCTTGGTCATCCAGTCGGGCCGGTCGTGATCCTTGATCTCCATCTTCGAGACGAAATTCTCGTAGCCGGAAAAGATCACGATCAGCACCAGATTGGCGGTGAAGGACAGATCGATCAGCGCCAGAATACCGAGAATGACCTCGCGCTCCGTGGCGCGCGGAATCATGACCGCGAAATGGAAGAACTCCACGACGAAGTGATAAAGCAGAAGCGCCAGCGCCAGCACGAGGCCGACATAAAACGGCGCCAGCAGCCAGCGGCTGTTGAACAGAAATCTCTCAAGCCCGTTCTCGAACCGCATCGCCCCCTCCCCGGATCCGGATGCACGACTAAAAAATTAGCCCAGGCGCGCGACCGCGCCTAGGCCTTGCATTCTCCGTCCGCATCAAACGGCGTCAGTGCGCCGCAACGCCGGTGCCGATCGCGCACGCCACGCCGGTTCCACCGAGACCGCAATAACCCATCGGGTTCTTGGCGAGATATTGCTGGTGATAATCCTCGGCGAAATAGAATTCGGGCGCATCGACGATCTCGGTCGTGATGGCGCCATGGCGCTTTTCGGCGAGCGCCCTGGCATACATCGCCCTGGACGCTTCCGCTTCCTTGCGCTGCTGCGCGGAGAACGCGTAAATCCCCGAACGATACTGGGTGCCGACATCGTTGCCCTGACGCATGCCCTGCGTGGGATCATGGTTCTCCCAGAACGTCTTCAATAGCCGCGCGTAGGAAATCCTGCGCGGGTCGAAGACCACGAGCACCACTTCATTGTGGCCGGTGCGGCCGCTGCACACTTCCTCGTAGGTCGGATTAAGCGTCTGGCCCGCGGCATAGCCGGCGGCGGTGATGAAAATGCCCTCGCCGAGCTGCCAGAACTTGCGCTCCGCTCCCCAGAAACAACCCATGCCGAACATGGCTTTCTCGTAGCCCTCGGGATAAGGCCCCTTGAGCGGATTGCGGTTGACGGCGTGGGATATGGCGGTCGGGATCGGCGTGGCCCGGCCCGGCAAGGCCTCGCCCGGCGCCGGCATCGACAATGATTTCTTGAGCATGAACATGGCAGGTTCTCCCGCGATGGCTGCAATATAATGTGTGTGCGAAAGCCCCGCACGCCCGCGGCCATCACGTCTTCGCGCAAATCCGCGTGGCGGCGTCACAAATCCGCGATGAGGACGAGGCGCTGGCACGTCCGCCCAATCTGCGCTATCGGCAGGACGGGCGATCCGGGACCTAGAGAGGAAGCACCATGCCGTTTGCGAGGTTCGTGGCCGCGTTGTTGTTCGGTCTGTGCGCAGCCGCCCCGGCTGTCGCGCAGCAGACGCCGCCCCCCTATGGCCCTCCCATCACCCTCGAAATGGCCAAAAAAGTCATGGCCGGCGCCGAAGCCGAGGCCCAGCGCAGCAACTGGGCGGTCTATATCGTGATCGTCGACAGCGGCCGGAACATAGTTCTGCTGCAGCGCTCTGACAACGCGCAGCTCGGATCGCTGGAGCTTGCCAAAGGCAAGGCGCAGACCGCGGTCGATTTCAAGCTGCCGACCAAGGCGCTGGAAGACGCCATCTCCGCCGGCGGCTCCGGCCTGCGCCTGACCACGCTCAACAACATCACCCCGCTCGAAGGCGGCCTGCCGATCATTTCCGACGGCAAGGTCATCGGCGCGATCGGCGTTTCCGGCGTCCTGTCGGCGCAGGATGCCCAGATCGCACGCGCCGGCATTCAGGCCTTGGGGCGCTGATTTTTGGCGCCAAGGGACGCGATCAGTCGCGCCCGTAGCCGATCACGGGCTTTTTCCGGCGGCCGAGCAGGACCAGCAGCACACCAAGCACGCCCAGCACCAGCCAGGCCGGCTGGTTGAGCAAGGTCACCGCGGCCGGATCCCAGGCCCAGGCGCCCAAGCGCCGTTCGAGCATCGGCTGAAGATCGATCAGGCTGGTCTGATGGATCGCCGCCCAGACATCCTTGCCGCGCGTGACAAAAAAGCTCGACCGGTCGGCGATCGACTTGGTGCCGTCGTAAATCAGGAAAATGAACGCGGCGGCCAGAACCCAGAGGCCGGCGAAGCGAAACAAAAACCGTATCATGAGGATGCAGCCATGGACCGTGAACGCACCGGCGGCCGGGATTAGCGCGCCCGCGAATTGCCTTCAAGACAAAGACACATCATTGGGTTCCCGACGGGCGGTGTCCGGTTCAATCAAAGAGGCATAAAAGGCACCCGCGGCGCAACCCCGGCCCGCCGGGGCAGGCGCCGCTTCACCCATCGCGGGCGGCCTGCGTGCGGGGCGGCGCAAACCCGCAGCGAAAGGATTCCACTGCGGCGCGTCATGCGCTAGGTTCCCGCAAGCGGCGCCTGCCGCCCGTAAGGAGTTGGAATGTCCACGAAATCCGGCCGCCGCGGCAATCGCCCGACTTTCACCGACCAGGAAGCCCTGCTCTTTCACTCGGAAGGCCGCCCCGGCAAGCTCGAAGTCATCGCGACCAAGCCGATGGCAACGCAGCGTGATCTCTCGCTCGCCTATTCACCCGGCGTCGCCGTACCGGTGCTTGCCATCGCGGAAGATGAAAATCTCGCCTTCGATTACACGACCAAGGGAAATTTCGTTGCAGTCGTAACCAACGGTACGGCGATCCTCGGTCTCGGCAATCGCGGCGCGCTTGCCGCCAAGCCGGTGATGGAAGGCAAGGCCGTACTGTTCAAACGCTTTGCCGATATCGATTCCATCGACCTCGAAGTCTCCTCCGAAGATCCCGATGAAATCATCAATTGCATCAGACTGCTCGGCAAGGGCTGGGGCGGGATCAATCTCGAGGACATCAAGGCGCCGGAATGCTTCGTTATCGAGCAGCGGCTGCGCGAAATTCTCGACATTCCCGTCTTCCACGACGACCAGCACGGCACCGCCATCATCGCGGCCGCCGGCCTGATGAATGCGCTCGATCTCACTGGGCGCGACATGAAGGATGTCAAGCTGGTCTGCAACGGCGCCGGCGCCGCCGGCATCGCCTGCCTCGAACTGCTGAAGGCGACCGGCTTCTCCCCCGAGAACCTGATCCTGTGCGACACCAAGGGCGTGATCTATCAGGGCCGCACCGACGGCATGAACCAGTGGAAGTCCGCGCATGCGGCGAACACCAAGGCGCGCACGCTGGCCGAAGCGCTGGAGGGCGCCGACGTGTTCTTCGGCCTGTCGGCGAAAGGCGCGGTGACCAAGGACATGGTCAAGTCCATGGCGGCGAAGCCGATCATCTTCGCGATGGCCAATCCCGATCCGGAAATCACCGCCGAGGAAGTCGCCGAGGTTCGCGACGACGCTATCATGGCGACCGGACGCTCCGACTATCCGAACCAGATCAACAACGTGCTCGGCTTCCCCTACATCTTCCGCGGTGCGCTCGACGTGCGCGCGACGACGATCAACATGGAAATGAAGATCGCCGCCGCCCGCGCGCTCGCCGAACTGGCGCGCGAGGATGTGCCCGACGAGGTCGCCGCCGCCTACGGCGCGCGCCCGAAATTCGGATCCGACTACATCATCCCGGTGCCGTTCGATCCGCGGCTGATCTCGTTCGTGCCGCCGGCGGTCGCGCAGGCGGCGATGGATACCGGCGTCGCGCGCAAGCCGATCACCGACATGGACGTCTACCGCCAGCAATTGCGCACGCGGCGCGATCCGGTCGCCGGCGTCCTGCAGCGCGTCTATGAACGGCTGCGCCGCGCGCCCAAGCGCGTCGTATTCGCGGAGGGCGAGGAGGAGCAGGTGATCCGCGCGGCGGCGAGCTTCGTCAGCCAGGGGCTCGGCACCGCGCTCCTGTGCGCGCGCGAGGAGCGCGTGCGCGAGACCGCGCGCAATCTCGGCATCGAGCTCGGCGGCGGGATCGAGATCGTCAATGCCAAGCTGTCGCGGCGCAATGCCGATTATGCCGCCTATCTGTACGAACGGCTGCAGCGCAAGGGCTATCTCGTGCGCGACTGCCAGCGGCTGGTCAATCAGGACCGCAACCATTTCGCCGCCTGCATGGTCGCGCTCGGCGACGCCGACGCCATGGTGACCGGCGTGACGCGCAATTTCTCGGTCGCGCTCGAGGACGTCTGCCGCGTCATCGACCCCAAGCCCGGCCATCGCGTGATCGGGCTGTCGCTCGTGCTGGCGCGCGGGCGCACCGTGCTCGTCGCCGACACCGCGGTGACGGAAATGCCGACCGCGGCCGATCTTGCCGAAATCGCCGTGGAAGCCGCCGGCACCGCGCGGCGGCTCGGCTACGAGCCGCGGCTGGCCATGCTCGCGTTCTCGACCTTCGGACACCCGCCCGGCGATCGCGCCGCCCGCGTGCAGGAGGCGGTACGCCTGCTCGACCAGCGCCATGTCGATTTCGAGTATGACGGCGAAATGGCCGCCGACGTCGCGCTCAATCCGGAGGCCGCCGCCGCCTATCCGTTCTGCCGCCTGACGGGGCCGGCCAACGTGCTGATCATGCCGGCGTTTCATTCGGCATCCATCTCCACCAAGATGCTGCAGGAACTCGGCGGGGCGACCGTGATCGGCCCGATCCTGGTGGGCCTCGACCGGCCGGTGCAGATCGTCCAGCTCGGCGCCAAGGACTCGCACCTGGTGAACATGGCCGCGCTCGCCGCGTTCAATGTCAGCGGCTGAGCCGCGCGCAACCGATCGCAGGACCATCATGAGCGAGAAGAAACTCGGCGGCGTCATCGCCGCGATCGCAACCGCGGTCGATGCCACGGGACGGCCCGACCATGCGCGCTGCGTGCGGCTCGCGCGCCATCTGCTCGACAATGGCTGCGACGGGCTCAACGTGCTCGGCACCACCGGCGAGGCGACGTCGTTCTCGCTCGAGGAGCGCATGGGCCTGATGCGCGCCTATCGCGAGGCCGGCCTGCCCATGCACCGGCTGATGGTCGGCACCGGCGCCGCCGCCGTCGCCGACGCAGTCGCGCTCACCCGCCATGCCGCCGATCTCGGATTTGCCGGTGCGCTGGTGCTGCCGCCGTTCTATTACAAGGGCGTGCCGGACGACGGTCTCGCTGCCTATATCGGCGCCATCGTCACCGGCACCGCGGCAAAGGCCATCCCGATCTACCTCTACCACTTCCCGGCTTTGTCCGGCCTGCCCTGGCATGTCGCACTGATCCGCCGCCTGATGGACGCCTTCGGGCCGCGCATCGCCGGCCTGAAGGATTCGTCCGGCGACATGCCGTTTGCGCGCGAAGCCGCGCAGCTCTCCCGGCATTTCGACGTGTTTCCCTCGACCGAAGCCTGCCTCCTGGAGGCGCGCGCCGGCGCGTTCGCCGGCTGCATCTCGGCGACGGCCAATTGCAATGCCGATCTGTGCGCTCGCGCCTGGACCGCAGGCGAACAAAACACGCTCGCGCAGGCTGTGGCCATCCGCCAGCTCTTCGACGGCAAGCCCCTCGTGGCCGGCGTCAAGGCGCTGCTGGCCCATATCCATGGCGACGCCGCCCTTGCGACGGTCAAGCCGCCCCTCGCCGCGCTCCCGGCCGCCGACGGCGCCGCCGTGATTGCGGGTTACCAGCGCGTCCGGGCCGGACAGGGCGCGTAAACACCGCGCCGACCCCGGTTCGCGCCGGCGTTGACGCCCGCACGGCACGCCTCTATAAGCTGCCCGCATGTGGCGGCGGAGGACTTCCGCCGCCGTTTGTCTTCAGGAACATCGCGATGGCCAATACCAAGTCGGCACGTAAGGCAACACGCGTCATTGCGCGCCGCACCAAGATCAACAAGTCCCGCCGCTCGACCATGCGCAGCGCCGTGCGCGAGCTCGAAGAGGCGATCGCGAGCGGCGATCAGACCGCCGCGGCAGCCGCCTTCAAGAAAGCCGAGCCGCAAATGATGCGTGCGGCGCAAAAAGGCGTGGTGCACAAGAAGACGGCGAGCCGTAAAGTGTCCCGGCTCGCGTCGCGCATCGCCAAGCTCGGCAAATAATTTCCAAAATCCGGAAATCCGAGAAAGCCCGGCCTCGTTGCCGGGCTTATTTTATTTTGTTTCCACTTTTTTTGCGCACGCGCAGCGCGACCCACGCAATTTCCGCGCGCCGGGCGGGCCGCGATGCCTGCAACGAATGCCACCGATCACATCATGCGAGCGAAGTCGGCGGGATTGATCGCCCGGCTGCGACGCGCCGGGCGCGAAGGAAATTCCGCGCGGAGGCTACATTCAATTTCGGACAAAAAAATTCACGATACATGAAGAGTTTAAGTGGCAAGCGCCGTACGGGCCGCAAAATCCACCTTATGACACCGCTCGGGAATGCCGCATTTTATGGGGTTTTTCTGCGGCATGCGGCGCATGAGCGCATAAGCATGCGACAAAAAAACAATTCGGCGATTCAAGACGTTGTCGTGACACGTTACAGGGACTTCGCGTGTTGCCGGCGCCACAATCGATTTCGATCCCGCGCATTCCGCAGAAAATCCATTGCAGGTCGGAGCAAGGCGTGTATTTTCAAATTGCTTCCGCGCCAGCGGAAGTCTTCAGTCAAAGGTCTTTCTACGAACTCATCGAAGATGAGAACGGGCGACATATGTCTCGAAACGTATCTCGAAACGTGCCTCGAATCCTCAATTTCGAAGAATTCTTGGACCAGACCGCGTTGGCGTAAGACTTGCCACTGATCTTCGCGTTCGCCGGTTTTTGTTTGGCAAATCAGCGAGGAAAGGTTTCCGGTACTTCGAACGTCAGAAATGCAATAACCGCCGCGCCGGTTGCGCGGATGGGAGGGGGACTTATGACCAAATTACACATGCTGAATGCGGCGATGCGGCGAGCCCTGATCAATTTCGCGGGGACGGGACGTACTCACGGCCTCCCCTGCCCGCAGCCCGAACGTGTATTGCACACCGACCGCTCCTCCTGCGTCGTCAAGATCGGCGCCCTCGGCGTCGCCTCTCCCCCGATTGCCTGAACGCCCGCGGTCCGGTTCGAACCGGCGCGATCCAGTCTGACGAGCGCATCCGCACCGTTGCGCGGATTGCCGCCCGCCCGGCTTGACGCATCGGCAACCGGCCGCAGGCGGCGGCGCAGCCGGCACACCGGCCGCGCTTAGGGCGCAAGGGGCAACATCGGGAAGAGGCGACCGATATGGAAATCAACGATCAGGAGCGGTGGGCGCGTGTCAAAGGGCGCCTGAAGGCGGAAGTCGGCGACGACGTATTTTCGAGCTGGTTTGCACGCATGGATCTGGAAGGCGTGAACAACGATACGGTTCGCCTCTCGGTGCCGACGCGGTTTCTCAAGAGCTGGGTGCAGTCGCATTACGGCGACCGCGTCCTGAATTGCTGGCAGGCGGAAGAAGGCAAGATCCAGCGGATCGAGCTCACCGTGCGCTCCGCCGTACTGCGCACGAACGCCACCAAGCCGGCGGCCAACGGACAGGCGGCGCCGTTCGAAACGCGCATGGCAAAGCCCGGCGCCGACGAGCCGCGCCAACCAGGACATCAGTCGGCCATGACCAACGATGCGCTCGGCGGCTCGCCGCTCGACGCGCGGCTGACGTTCGAGAATTTCGTGGTCGGCCGCTCCAATACGCTCGCGCATGCCGCCGCCAAGCAGGTGGCGGTCGCCCGGCGCGGCGACAGCGTGATGTTCAATCCGCTCTACATCCATGCCGGCGTCGGCCTCGGCAAGACGCATCTGCTGCACGCGGTGACCTGGGCCGGCAATGCCGGCGGCGAACGCAAGGTGCTCTATCTCACCGCCGAGAAATTCATGTACGGATTCGTCTCGGCGCTCAAGACGCACACCGCGCTCGCTTTCAAGGAAGCGCTGCGCGGCATCGACGTGCTGGTCATCGACGACCTGCAGTTCCTGCAGGGCAAGAACATCCAGGCCGAATTCTGCCACACGCTGAATGCGCTCATCGACGCCGGCCGCCAGGTCGTGATTGCGGCCGACCGGCCACCGACCGATCTGGAGAATCTGGACGACCGTGTCCGCTCCAGGCTCGCGGGCGGACTCGTGGTGGAGATGGGACCGCTCGGCGAGGAATTGCGCCTTGAAATCCTCAAGGGCCGCATCGCGGCCGCCAAGTCCCATCACGAGAGCTTCACGGTCCCCGACGAAGTGGTCGAATTCATCGCCAAGTCGGTGACGCATAACGGCCGCGACCTCGAAGGGGCGCTCAACCGCCTGCTCGCGCACAGCAAGCTGACGGGCCAGCCGGTCACCCTCGAAATGGCCGAGCGGGAAGTACGCGACCTGATCCGCCCGCAGGAGCCCAAGCGGGTCAAGATCGAGGACATCCAGCGCATCGTCGCCCGGCAATACAATGTCAGCCGCTCCGACCTCTTGTCGTCGCGCCGCACCGCCAATGTCGTGCGACCCCGGCAGGTGGCGATGTATCTGGCCAAGACCCTGACCCTGCGCTCGCTGCCGGAGATCGGGCGCCGGTTCGGCGGCCGCGACCACACCACCGTGCTGCATGCCGTGCGCAAGATCGAAGGGCTGGTCGGCACCGACAGCGCCCTGGCCGACGAGATCGAGCTGCTCAAGCGCCAGCTACAAGAATAGCAGGCGCGGGCAACCCGAATGCGGCCCTTGCGATTTCGGGCCGGAAGCGTCAATTTGGTGCATCCCGGCCCCCGCCTCTGCGCGGGTGGCCGGGATCATCGTCACACCGGGGCGCTTCAAGCGTTCGTTCGATTGCGGGCGGGGTCTGAAATGAAGGTCACTGTCGAGCGTGCCCAGCTCCTCAAGTCCCTGGGTCACGTGCATCGCGTGGTCGAACGGCGGAACACGATCCCGATCCTGGCCAACGTGCTCATCCGCGCCGAGAAGTCCAAGCTCGGCCTCAAGGCGACCGACCTCGACCTCGAAGTGAACGAGACGATCGCCGCCGAGGTGTCGCCGGGCGGCTCGACCACCGTCCCCGCACACATGATCTACGACATCGTGCGCAAGCTGCCGGAAGGCTCGCAGGTCGTCATGGAAGCCTCCGGCGACCGCGCCGTGCTTTCGATCCGGGCCGGGCGTTCGCGCTTCACGCTGCAGACGCTGCCGGAGAGCGATTTTCCCGATCTCAATGCCGGCGAGATGTCCCACAGCTTCAAGATCGCCGCAGCCGATCTCAAGCGCATGATCGACAAGACGCAGTTTGCAATCTCGACGGAAGAGACGCGCTATTATCTCAACGGCATCTATCTGCACACCGCCACGGCCGGCAAAGCGGAGACGCTGCGCGCGGTGGCGACCGACGGGCACCGTCTCGCGCAATACGAGATTGCGCTGCCGGCCGGCGCCAAGGGCATGCCCGGCGTGATCGTGCCGCGCAAGACGGTGAGCGAGGTGCAGCGCCTGATCGAGGATACCGAAGCCGACGTCGGCGTTGAATTGTCGCAGGCCAAGATCCGCTTCAGCATCGGCGATGTCGTGCTGACCTCCAAGCTGATCGACGGCACCTTCCCGGACTATGCGCGCGTCATCCCGCTCGGCAACGACAAGGAACTCAAGGTCGACAAGGCCGAATTCGAGGCCGCGGTCGATCGCGTCTCCACCGTCTCGAGCGAGCGCGGGCGCGCCGTCAAGCTGTCGCTGAGCGGCGGGCGGCTGACGCTGTCGGTCACCAACCCGGATTCGGGCAGCGCAACCGAGGAGATCGAGGTGGAATACGATTCCGATCCGCTCGATATCGGTTTCAACTCGCGTTACCTGCTCGACATCGCCTCGCAGATCGAAGGCGAGACGGCGGTGCTCAAGCTCGCCGATCCCGGCTCGCCGACGCTGATCCGCGACAAGGATTCCAAGGGCGCGCTTTACGTGCTGATGCCGATGCGGGTGTGAGCGGCCGCGCGGCGGCTCTTTCCCGGATTTCGGGATAGACGGCCTGCGAGCCCGGTCTTCCGCCCCGCCAGCGTCGCGCCCGACAGCCATGCCTTTGATGTGCGGTCAGGGCGCCGACAGCTGGGACAGGCCCGCTCATGGCGGGTAGAACAGCAATCCCATGGCCGCCGTCCGCTTTCACCGCCTGTCGCTGACCAATTTCCGCAGCTACCGCGCGACGAGCGTCGCGTTCACGCGCGATCTGGTCGCGATCACCGGCGCGAACGGCGTCGGCAAGACCAATCTGCTGGAAGCGATCTCGTTCTTTGCGCCCGGCCGCGGCCTGCGGCGCGCCACGCTCGACGAGGTCGCCTTTGCCGAAGGCGACGGCTCGTGGGCGGTCTCCGCCGAAATCGAGGGCGCGCTCGGGCTCGCGACGCTCGGCACCGGCATCGCGGCACCCGCGCCCGGCGACAACGCCACGAGCCGCCAATGCCGGATCGACCGCGAGCCGGTGTCGTCCGCCGCCGCCTTCGCCGATCACGTCCGCATGGTCTGGCTGACGCCGGCGATGGACGGCCTGTTCTCGGGGCCGGCCTCCGAGCGCCGGCGCTTTCTCGACCGGCTGGTGGTGGCGGTCGATGCCGAACATCGCAGCCGCGTATCGGCGCTTGAGCGCGCCTTACGCTCGCGCAACCGCCTGCTGGAGAACCCGCGGCCCGATCCGCACTGGCTCGACGCGGTCGAGCGCGAGACGGCGGAACTCGCCATCGCGGTCGCCGCGCTGCGCGCCGAAACGGTCCGGCGCCTGCAGGGAAGCCTCGCCGCGAGCCGCACCGTCGACACCGTATTCCCGTTCGCCGAAATCTCCCTCTCCGGCTGGATCGAGGAAATGCTGCTAACGCATCCGGCGACCGAGATCGAGGACCGCTATCGCGCCGTCCTGCACGACAATCGCGCGCGCGACGCCGCCGCCGGCCGCACGCTCGACGGCCCGCATCTGAGCGACCTTGCGGTGGTCTATGGCCCGAAGAACATCCCGGCCGCCGACGCGTCCACCGGCGAGCAGAAGGCCGTCCTCATCCGGCTCGTGCTCGCGCATGCGCGGCTGCTCACCGAGATGACCGGCTTTGCGCCGGTGCTGCTTCTCGACGAGGTCGCAGCCCATCTCGATCCCGGCCGCCGCGCCGCCCTTTATGCCGCGCTCGAACGGCTCGACGCCCAGGTCTTCATGACCGGCGCCGACCCGCAGGCGTTCGCTCCCATCGAAGGGCGCGGCCAGCTTCTCGAGGTCGCCGCGGGGCGGATCGAGACGGCGCAATGAGGGCGCGCCGGAGGGTTCCGCAGCGCCCGCGCGGCTTGCGTCCGGCAAGCCGCCGGACCCCTTGAAAAACGAGCAAATACAGCCATTTAAAGCGGGTCCTTTTCGGCTGTACCTGCCTTCCTTTTCATGTCACATCACACCCGATCCACCCGCCGTTTCCGACGCTGATTCGAGGCTCCGCATGGCCGATTCCGCCGGTCCGAACCTGCCCAAAGAGGCATCCGATTACGACGCCGAGTCGATCAAGGTCCTGAAAGGCCTCGACGCCGTGCGCAAACGGCCGGGCATGTATATCGGCGACACCGACGACGGCTCCGGCCTGCATCACATGGTCTACGAGGTCGTCGACAACGCCATCGACGAGGCGCTCGCCGGCTTCGCCAGGGAAGTCGCCGTCACGCTCAACCCCGACGGCTCCTGCACGGTGCGCGACGACGGGCGCGGGATTCCGGTCGACATCCACAAGGGCGAAGGCGTGTCGGCGGCCGAGGTCATCATGACCCAGCTCCATGCCGGCGGAAAATTCGACCAGAATTCCTACAAGGTGTCCGGCGGACTGCACGGGGTCGGCGTCTCGGTCGTCAACGCGCTGTCGAGCTTCCTCAGGCTCACCATCTGGCGCGACGGCAAAGAGCATTTCATGGAGTTCCGCGACGGCGTCCCCCAGGCGCCGCTCAAGGTCATCGGCAAGGCGGAAGGCAAGACCGGCACCGAAGTGACGTTCCTGCCGTCGCCGAAGACCTTCACGATGACGGAATACGATTTCGCGACGCTGGAGCACCGCCTGCGCGAGCTGGCCTTCCTCAATTCCGGCGTCACCATCCTGCTTTCCGACATGCGCCACGCGGTCGAGAAGCGCGAGGAGATGCGCTACGAGGGTGGCGTCGAGGCGTTCGTGCGCTATCTCGACCGCAACAAGACGGCTTTGATCCCCGCCCCGGTCACCATCCGGGCCGAGCGCGACGGCATTACGGTCGAATGCGCGCTGTGGTGGAACGACGGCTACCACGAGAGCGTGCTGTGCTTCACCAATAACATTCCCCAGCGCGACGGCGGCACCCACCTCGCCGGCTTCCGCGGCGCGCTGACCCGCCAGGTGACGCAGTATGCGGAGCGCGGCGGCATCTCCCGCAAGGAGAAGGTCGATCTCACCGGCGACGATTGCCGCGAAGGATTGACGGCGGTGCTTTCGGTGAAAGTGGCCGATCCGAAATTCTCCTCGCAGACCAAGGACAAGCTGGTCTCCTCCGAAGTGCGTCCGGTGGTCGAGAACGTGATCAACGAGGCGCTGCAGGACTGGTTTGAAATCCATCCCGCCGAAGCCAGGGCGATCGTCGGCAAGGTGGTCGAGGCCGCGGCCGCACGCGAGGCCGCGCGCAAGGCGCGCGAGCTTACCCGCCGCAAGGGCGCGCTCGATGTCTCCTCGCTGCCCGGCAAGCTCGCCGACTGCCAGGAGCGCGACCCGGCCAAGTCCGAACTGTTCATCGTCGAGGGCGACAGCGCCGGCGGCTCCGCCAAGCAGGGCCGCAACCGCGAATTCCAGGCGGTGCTGCCGCTGCGCGGCAAGATCCTCAATGTCGAGCGCGCGCGCTTCGACAAGATGCTCTCGTCGGTCGAGATCGGAACGCTGATCACCGCGCTCGGCACCGGCATCGGGCGCGAGGAGTTCAATCCCGACAAGCTGCGCTATCACAAGATCATCATCATGACCGACGCGGACGTCGACGGCTCGCACATCCGCACGCTGCTCTTGACGTTCTTCTTCCGGCAGATGCCCGAACTGATCGAGCGCGGCCATCTCTATATCGCGCAGCCGCCGCTCTACAAGGTGACGCGCGGCAAGTCCGAGCAATATCTCAAGGACGAGCGCGCGCTCGAAGACTACCTGATCGGCAGCGGCCTGGAAGAGGCCGTGCTCACGCTCTCGAGCGGCGAGGAACGCGCCGGCACCGACCTGCGCAAGCTCGCCGAAGAGGCGCGCCAGATCCGCAACCTGCTCAACGGGCTGCACAGCCGCTACAATCGCAAGATCGTCGAACAGGCCGCGATCGCTGGCGTGCTTACCCCGAAGGTCACCGGCGACCCGAAGGCCGCCAAGGACGCCGCCGACTATATCGCGCGCCGCCTCGATGCGCTGGCGGAGGAAACCGAGCGCGGATGGAAGGGCACCTTCGCGCCGGATCAGGGCTTCCAGTTCGAGCGCACCGTGCGCGGCGTCAAGGAATCGGCGATCATCGACACCGCCCTGCTCGGCTCCGCCGACGCCCGCAAGCTCGACGAATTCGCGCCTTCGCTGCAGCAGGTCTATGCCAAGCAGGCGACGCTGCGGCGCAAGGACGAAAGTGTCGCGATCCACGGCCCCATCGACCTGTTCGAGGCCATCACAGGCACCGGCCGCAAGGGCGTGGCGCTGCAGCGCTACAAGGGTCTCGGCGAGATGAACCCCGAGCAGCTCTGGGAGACCACGCTCGATACCGACGTGCGCTCGCTGCTGCAGGTGAAGGTCAAGGAAACCGACGAGGCCGACGACATCTTCACCAAGCTGATGGGCGAACTGGTGGAGCCGCGCCGCGACTTCATCCAGGAGAACGCGCTGGCCGCAAGCGTGGACGCCTGACGCACACAGGGAGGCCGGATGCTGACATTCGGCCTCTTCCTTCTCGCGGTCGCGCTTTACGCTTTATTCCTTCTCTGGTGTCTGGCTCCGCTGCGGCGCTTTCCGCGCGCGGGCCTTGGCGGCTGGCTGCGCATCGTTCTCGGTCTCTGGCTGCTGACGGCAAATCTCATTCCGCTGCTGGCGCTGCCGTTCCTGATGCCGCTCAGGCTGATCGACCGTACCCTCGCCGAAAAATCGTTCGCGATCCCGCTGTTCGTCCGCACCCTGCCGATCTATGTCCGCAACGTGCTTGCGCATGACAGCGCGACCGCGACGGTCGCCGAGCTCGAATTCCGGATCAATATCGGCGGCAAGCATTATCGTCCGCGCCTGACCATCGCCTGCACCAGGCGGCGCATGCTCAGCGTCGACAAGATGGTCGACGTGCATGTGTTCGAGAATTATCCGACGCTGACGGGTGGCGATTTCATCGGTCGCGCCGACAATGCGATCGTGGTCGCAGGCCCGCCGAACAATTTCTGCTCGCCCACGGAGGATACGCCCCTTATACCCGGCCCCTATCCGCGCTTCAAAAGCGGGTTCGGCCTCGGACCTTCGGTCTTCGTCATCCGCGGCGAAGCCGACAAAACCACGCTTTACGAGTTGCGCTTTGACGGCCAGCAGCCGCGCATCGACGACATTTCGCTCGATCAGCCGATCCTCGTGCAGGTGACGCAGCGGCCGGCGCGGGAAGTGGTCCCGCTCGGCGCGCTGTGGCCGACACCGCAACATGGCGAGATGGGTCACCGCGTTCCCGAACTCATCACCTCATATCGTCAGATCGGCGTTCCCGCCAACGGCTGCATCGAGCTTGCCTATTCCGACATGGATTTCAGAACCCGAACGATGACGGCGCGGCGCTGGCGGATGACCGATTTGCGGAACATTCCGGCGGCCGAGCGGCCGGCCTATTGCCGCCGCGAGCTTGGTCTGAAGATCATAATTCCTGCGGCAATGCCGATGACACCCGTGCCCGAGCACTGAACGGCATCAGAAGAAATCGAAATACTCCTTCTGCTCCCAGCGCGTGATCTCCGGATCATCGTCCTTCTCGCTCTGGCGGAAGCGCGCGATCTCGGCCTCCTTGATCCGGCAGTAATAATCGACGAAGCCGGCGCCGAATTTCGTAACGAACAGCGTGTCGTCGCGCAGGGCCGCCAGAGCCTCCGCGAGCGACTTCGGCAAGGGCTCGGCCCTGGTCTCGTAGGGCGTGTCGGCCGAGGGACCCGGATCGAGCTTGCGCGCGATGCCGTCGAGCCCGGCATGGATCTGCGAGGCGACATAAAGATAGGGATTGGCCATCGGCTCGCCGACGCGGTTCTCGATATGCGTCGCCGGATCGCCGGGCTCTCCGAGCACGCGCAGCATGACGCCGCGATTGTCGCGCGCCCAGATCGCGCGGTCGGGCGCCAGCGAATAGGCGCGGTAGCGCTTGTAGCCGTTGATGGTCGGCGTGGTGAAGGCGGCGGCGGCGCACGCGTGGGCAATGAGGCCGGCCATGTAGTGGCGCGCGAGCGGGGAGAGCACGTCGCGGTCGTTGCCGGAGCGGAAAAGGTTCTTCCCGGTCCTGCGATCGAGCAGCGACTGATGCAGATGCCAGCCGCTCGAAAACAGGTTGGGCAGCCCCGGCCGGCACATGAAGCTGACGAGATAGCCATGCCGGCGCGCCACCTGCTTCATCGCAGCGCGGAACAGGATCATCTGATCGGCCGGCAGCAGGCCGGTGTCCGCCGCGAAGGTGAATTCGCACTGGCTCGGCCCGAGCTCGATCTCCAAGGAGCGCAGCGGCAGCCCGAGCGCCACGATATGGCGGCGCAGGATGTCGAGAACCGGATCGATCTGGTCGAAGCGTGTCTCGGTCAGATACTGGAAGCCCTGGGTGACGAGGCTGACATCGGCCGGCTCGGCCGGCCAGGTCGCGTCCGAAGGGGCAAGCCGCGGATTGTCGATGCGGAACAAATGGAATTCGACTTCCAGCCCCGACATGAAGTCGAAGCCGGCCTGCGCCGCCTGCGCGAGCGCCGTCCGCGCGATCTGGCGGGTGGAGAACGGCACCGGCTTGCCGTTCGTGAAATAGATGTCGCACAACATCCAGCCGGTGCGGTCCGCCCAGGGCAGGACGCGGAAGGTCGAGGGGTCGGCGATCATGACGAAATCGCCGCCGCCCTCCATTTCCGGCATGCCGAAGCCGCCGCCCGCGGTGAACACCGGAAACACGGTGCGGTGCGAGGTATCCTTGGCGAGCAAGGTCGTCGTCAGGTTGACGCCCGCGCGCATCAGCCTCTCGGCTTCGCCCGCCACCACGGTCTTGCCGCGCAGGACGCCGTGCTGGTCGGCAAAGGAAAAGCGCACAAGCTCGAGCCTGTGCCGCTTGATCGCGCGCGCAACCTCGCGCGCGGCCGCGCTCTGCTCCGCGGTCCACAGACCGTGGCGTTCGACAAAGCTCGACCCTGACGACGTCTTGCGCGTGGCCATTGCGGGCGACCGGACGACGATCAGTGGCCGTTCAGCCAGGACGACTGCCTGCGCCGGCGCTCCTCGGCGGCGCGCCAATAGCCCTGCCAGTCGTCCAGGGGTCCCACACCGTCCACCGCCGCGGGTCCGGTGATCGACGCCGCGCCGCCCTCGTCGAGCACCATCAGCGGCTTCCTGCCCTCGCCGGCTCCCGCGATCGCATCGCGCAGCAGGCGCCGGTAAGTGGTGATCGCGCGGTCGGCCTGGCCGAGATGCTCCCTGGTGCGGTCCTGGATCGCACCCTGCGATTCCACCGCCCACTGGTCGTGCACGTTGATGTCGGCGCCCATGCCGGTATAGGTCGCGTGCTCCTGCTCGTGCGGATCGTAGCCGTAATCGTTGCGCTTGTTCTTGCGCGAGACATAATCCGGCAGTTCGTACAATTCGAGCCGCTGGCGGCGCATCTCGGCCTTGTCGACCGGATTCCCGAAGCTCGTGAAGATCGCGTACCAGTAATTATTGGTGTCATCGACCGGCACATGCCACTGTGAAATCGTCATCTCGCCCGACATCGGGATGATGAAGGCGTTGGGGAACAGGAGGTTGGTGACCCGGATGTGCGCCTTGGCGTCGTTGATCTGACGGCGCGTGACGAGGCGCATGCCGTAATCCGTCGGCTCGATCTCGATCTGCGGACGGGTGTATTCGCGCATGATGCGCGTGATCGGCATGTCGGAATCGAGCGTCCGGTCGCGGAACTGCTTGCCGTAGCCTTTGGAAGGGTCTTCGTCCTCGAAGAAGCGGTGCAGGAACGAGGTATGCGAGGGATCGATGCCGACTTCGAGCGCCTGCAGCCAGTTGCACTCGATCAGGCCCTTGAACGCGAACACGTGGCTGTCGGGCGCGATGAAGCAATCCAGATGCGGAAAGGCCGGCGGTTCGCCCGGCCCGAGATAGGCCCACAGGATGCCGCTGCGCTCGACCACCGGATAGGCGGTCTGTTTTATGTTGGCGCACAGCGGCGAGCCGACCGGCTCGGCCGGCGTGTCGAGGCATTTGCCGTTCACGTCGAACAGCCAGCCGTGGAAGGAACAGCGCAGGCCACCATCCTCAAGCCGGCCGAAGGCGAGATCGGCGCCGCGATGCGGGCACTGGCGGTCGAGAAGGCCGTAGCGGCCCTTCTCGTCGCGAAACAGGACGAGATTTTCGCCGAACAGGCGGATCGGCTTGACGGGACGGTTGGTGGCGAGTTCGTCGACAAGCACCGCCGGCTGCCAGTATCGCCGCAACAGCGCCCCCGCCGGCGTGCCCGGGCCGATCCGGGTGATCAAATCGTTCTGTTGCGCACTCAACATCGCCAGCGTCTCCATTGACCGGTCGTATCGGAGACAAGCTTAGACGATCGCCGCCCGCACGGGGAGCACAATCAAAGCCACGGGACGGCGCCGCGCCGTCCCGTGGCTATCGCTGCGATGATCTGATCAGCCCGCCAAGGTCCGGCGCCGCCAATAGGCGTCGCGGCGATCCCGCAGGTGCTCGGCAGCCGACTTGGCCTCATGCGCGCTGGCGGTCGCGCAGGTGCGGTATTCGAGCTCCTCGACGCGGTGCGGAAGCGGCCGGCGGAAGGCCCGGAACAGGCGCGCCGAGGGCTTCGGCGTCATGTCCGACAGGACGCGCGCCACGTTTCCGGTATGGCCGAACGCCACCAAGGCACCCGTCTCGGCGTGGCGCACCTCATAGATTCCGGGGCCGACCGGGGCCTCGATCGGCCGGTCCGATTGCGGATCGGGAAACGACCGCCATACTCCCCACGGGGGCACCATGCGCTAACCTTCGTGCGTTTGAAACGTCAGCGGGCATTCAATGGCTCCGCGGACGCCGACTATCTGCGTCTGGCGGCAACGTCATGCAAGCCGTAATGTTCCCGGGGCCACCCGGTTATCCACAGACCGGGGAGCGACCGCGGTGCGTCAGCGGCCGGGCAAAACCAGAAATCTCGGCGCCGTGGGCAACGTCGTCTTGGAAATGACGACCGACGGCGTGTCGCTGAATTCGACCGCAAATTTTTCGCGCGCGCGGTCGAGAAAGCGGTTGAGCGTATAGACGCTGAAATAATGCATCGGGATCATCAGCGGCGCCTTCAGCGCCGTCACCACTTCCAGCATCCCGTCCATGTCGAGCGTGTAGCTGCCGTCGACCGGCACGAGAACCGCATCGACGCGACCGATCTCGTTCAATTGCTGCTGCGTCAGCGTGTGGTGCAGATGACCCAGATGCGCGATGCACAGGTTCGCAACCTCGAACACGAAGATCGAGTTGCCGTGCATCTCCGTGCCGCCGCTATAGCTGCGGATATTGGTCGGCACGTTGCGCACCCGCACGTCGCGGATCTGCACGTCGTGCCGCACCGGCTTGCCGTATTCGGCCGCCCAGCCGCGCAGCACGTGCTTGATCGCCGGATCGGGACTGTCGGTATAGTGCGTGGTGTGCGCGTGGTTCATCGTGACGACGTCCGGCAATACCGGCGGGCGCACGTAATCGTTATAGTCGGTGGCGATGCGCACGAGCTTCGGGCTCTCGATCAGGAAGGTCGAGTGGCCGGCATAGGTGAGGCGGACCTGGTCGGAGGCGAGCGCCGCAGGGATCGGGCGCAGCGGCCGCGATGCGATCAGGCCGGGACAGCCTTCGTTCATCTCCGGCGCCGGCGTGACCTGCACACGCTCGATCGCGGAAGCCGGGACGAGACCGGCAATCAGCGCAGCGAACAGCGACAGGATGCAGCGCGGCGTTGCAATCGCCACCATGGCAAGGCTCCCGTGTCCGGCCGGCAAAATATGACACCGGCAACCGAAGCCGGTCATGACAATCGCGTGAGTCGGTACGGTCGTCTGGACAAAATAAAACGGCGCCCGCAAGGGGCGCCGTCATCTGCGCTGACAGGTCGCGGTCAGTCGCGTGCGGTGATCAGGCCGCGCGAGGTGACGACGACCCAGCGGCCCTCCTGCCGGCGGATATTCTCCACCCGCCCGCCACCGGGCAGCGGCGTTCCCGGGACGACCTCGAAAATGCCATGGCGGCTTTCGATGAAGGCGCGGCCGCCGACAATGTCGCGCAACACCCAGCCTTCGACCTGCGGCGCGCGCGCCGGCGACTTCGTAACGATGGAACCGGTGACGTCGGGACTGGCGGCGCCGGAGACCTTCTTCTCCAGCCGCTCGACGGCTTCCGAGAGTTTGGCGAGACGTCCGGCGGGGTCGGTCTGCGCTTTCTCGGCGCGCTCCACGCGCTCGGCGATCTTCGTCAGTTGCGCGGCGGCGGCCTTGTTGCTGGCCTCGAGCGCGCTCCTGAGCGCGTCGATATCGGCGCTCATCTGCGACAGCGTTTCCGTGATCGGTTTGCCTTGTGCCGTCACGCCCGGAAGCTTGTCCGAGCCCGAACGCATGAGCGCAAAGCCGGCAAGCGCGCCGGCAACCGAACCGAGCGCGGCGGCGATCGCGATCGCTGCGGCAATGACGGTGAGGCGTCCGGTGCGGCGGCGCGACGTCGAAGGCGACGCATCGGCAGCGTCGTCGGCCGCCGGCACGAAGATCGCAGGCAGGGAATTTGCGGCAGCGGGCTCCTGCCCGTTCGAGGCAGCGGTGGAATCGGATGCGGTCATGACAGAACTCCGGTGAAGACGATCTTCACCAAGCGCTAACCATGTTCCGCTTACGATTCCGTTAATGATCGCGCCGCCGTCAGGCCGGCAGCCCGCGCTGGCCGGCGAGATCCTTCAACGAACCCTCCGGCCGCGCGCCGAGATGCTGGATCACCTCGGCCGCCGCCAGCGCGCCGAGCCGGCCGGCGGTGACATGATCGCGATTGCGCGCAAGGCCGAACAGGAAGCCGGCAGCGAACAGGTCGCCCGCTCCCGTCGTGTCGACCAGATTGTCGAGGGGCGCGGCCGGGACCGCCTCGACCCCGTTGCGCGAGACGACGACGCAGCCTTTTTCACTGCGCGTGACAGCGGCGAGCTTGGCATCGTTGCGCAGCGCCGCGACGCCGGCATCGAAATCCGACGTCTCGTAGAGGCTCTTGAGTTCGGCTTCGTTGGCGAACAGAAGATCGACGACGCCGTCGCGCAACAGCGCGATGAATTCGGAGCGATAGCGATCGACACAGAATGAATCCGACAGCGTCAGCGCCACCATGCGTCCGGCGCCGTGCGCGACCGCGGCGGCCTTGAGGAAGGCGTCCTTGGCATCCTTCGGATCCCACAGATAGCCTTCGAGATAGACGATGGCGGATGCCGCGATCGCCGCCTCGTCGAGATCGGCAGGGTGTAGGTTCTGCGCCGCGCCGAGATAGGTGTTCATCGTGCGCTCGCCATCCGGGGTGACCATGATGTAGCAGCGCGCGGTCGAGGGGCCGTCGGCGGCCGGGCGCGTATCGAAGTCCACGCCGGCCTTGCGGATGTCATGGGCGAAAATCCGCCCGAGCTCGTCGTTCTTGACCTTGCCGACAAAAGCCGCACGCGCACCGAAGCTCGCCAGCCCGACAATGGTGTTGGCGGCCGACCCGCCCGATATCTCGACCGCCGGTCCCATGGCGTCGTAGATCGCCTGCGCGCGCGCCTCGTCAATCAGCGCCATGCCGCCTTTCTGCATGTTCTGCGCGACCAGGAAATCGTCGTCGGCCCGCGCGATGACGTCGACAATGGCGTTGCCGATTCCGAGGACGTCGTAGCGAGGTGCGGTCATTGGCGGATCCCGTTGGCGTGAAGGTCGCGCACTATAACCACCGCGGACCGCGCGGCAAGCCGCAAGCACGCGGCCTCTTGCCCACCGTCGGATGCGGTGGCACGAATACCCTGATCGGGCAAACGGGGTGGGCCGATGGCGTCCGGCAAGCGTGTCATTTCGGGTCGGCGGCCAAGCCGGCGCCAGACCAAAGACGTCGTGTTCGAAACACGGGACAAGAATGTCCGCTCGTTGTACGAAATGCTCAACATCATCGACGGCAAGGCGTCGGCGCTATTGTCGTTCAACGCGCTCCTGCTAGCGGCGATCTCGATCTGGTTGCAGTATGTGCCGCAGAATTATCTGCACCTGTTTCTCGATCTGGCGTTTCTGGTACTGCTCGCCTCCTGTTTCTTTCTTCTGTGGATCATCTGGCTGCATTGGCCGCAATCGAGCGAAGCCAGTACGCTCGATGCCTTTCGAAGAGCACGAACCCGGCGTTACCGGATTTCATGGGTGCTATCGATGATCGCTGTCTTCGTGGTCAGCGCCGTCAGCGTCGTTCACACCGTCGGCACGGGGCTCAAGGCATTCGGCCATTGCCAGTCGGGTCCGTGTGCGCATTTCTTCGGTCCCGACGTTTTCGGCAATCTGGATCACGACCGCTGACCCAAGACGAAAAGCGCTCCGGTTCACGGAGCCTCTTCTCTTGCATTCCCTCCCATCTCCGTGGCATGGGACGCCCGCAACACGGGACACGATCATGGCATTCCAGCAGCGGGTTTTTTCCGGCGTGCAGCCGACCGGGAATCTCCATCTCGGCAACTATCTCGGAGCCATCGTGAAATTCGTGGCTCTGCAGCAGAGCCATGACTGCATCTATTGCGTCGTCGACATGCACGCGATCACGGTCTGGCAGGACCCGGTCGAATTGCCGCGCGCCACGCGCGAGGTGACCGCGGCGTTCCTCGCCTGCGGTATCGACCCCAAGAAGCACATCATCTTCAACCAGAGCCAGGTCGCCGAGCACGCCGAGCTGGCCTGGGTGTTCAATTGCGTCGCGCGGGTGGGCTGGCTCAACCGCATGACGCAGTTCAAGGAGAAAGCCGGCAAGGACCGCGAGAACGCCTCGGTCGGGCTTTATGTCTATCCGAACCTGATGGCCGCCGACATCCTGGTCTATCGCGCCACCCACGTTCCGGTCGGCGAGGACCAGAAGCAACATCTGGAATTGTCGCGCGACATCGCGCAGAAATTCAACAACGACTTCTCGGCCTCGATCGCCGCGCGCGGATTTGGCGACGCCTTCTTTCCGCAACCCGAGCCGCTGATCCAGGGACCGGCGACGCGCGTGATGTCGCTGCGCGACGGCACGAAGAAAATGTCGAAGTCCGACCCTTCGGACTATTCGCGCATCAACCTGACCGACGACGCCGACGCGATCGCCCAGAAGGTGCGCAAGGCCAAGACCGATCCCGATGCCCTGCCGAGCGAGGCGAAGGGTCTCGAAGACCGCCCGGAAGCGGAAAATCTCGTCGGCATCTATGCCGCGCTGAAAGAGGTGCCGGCGGCGGACGTGCTGGGGGAATTCGGCGGCGCGCAGTTCTCGACCTTCAAGTCCGCGCTGGTTGATCTTGCGGTCGCCAAGCTCGGGCCGATCGGGGCTGAGACCAAGCGCCTGATGGGCGATCCGGCCTATATCGATTCGGTGCTCGCCGACGGCTCCAACCGTGCACGCGAAATCGCCGCGCAGACCATGAGCGCGGTCAAGGACATTATCGGGTTCATCCGCCACTGATCGGGCGTACCGGCGGGCGGCCTTTCGGTGAGCTTGTTCCGGCGAAGCCTGTCATGGCAGCATCGTTGCACATACCGGCAGGACCAGACGTGTCCGGTTCCTGCGAACCCGGAGAGGCCGATGACCCGCAAACGCCGCGCCTATGAGAGCGGACATCGCGCCAAATACCTCGTGATCATCGACGACAGCGAGGAATGCGACCGCGCGATCTATTATTCGAGCCGACGCGCGGTGCGCACCAGCGCCGCCGTCACCATGCTGCGGGTGATCGACACCAAGGACCGCCACCAGCAATGGCTCGGCGTCGCCGACATCATGCGCGCAGAGGCCCATGAGGCGGCGCGCGCCGCCCTCGAACGGGCCGCCGGGCGCGCCAACGGGGTCGCCGGCATCACCGCCGAGATGGTGATCCGGGAGGGAGACCTGGCCCAGGAAATCCTCAATCTGATCGAGGAAGACGAGGATATCGCCCAGCTCGTGCTGGCCGCCAGCACCGGCCAGGAGGGCCCCGGCCCGCTGGTTTCCAGTCTCGCCAAGACCGCCGGACAGTTCCCTATACCGGTCACCATCGTGCCCGGACACCTGAGCGACGAGGAAATCGACGCCCTGTCATGATCCCCGGGCAGGCGATTGCCGGTTGACCTTGGCCGGCAAACCACCATTTTATGTGGCAGCGGGCGCGTGCGACCGGCCGCGCCCCGGAGCGACAATAATGTTCATCCAGACCGAAACCACGCCCAACCCCTCCACGCTCAAGTTCCTGCCCGGCCGCCCGGTGCTGGAAAACGGCACCCTCGACATTCGCGAGAAGGCGCAGGCCGCGAAATCGCCGCTGGCCGAACGCCTGTTCGATATCGCCGACGTGGAAGGGGTCTTTTTTGGCTCCGATTTCATCGCCGTGACCAAGGCGAAGGGTGAATGGCAGCAGCTCAAGCCACTCGTGCTCGGCGCCATCATGGAACACTTCATGTCCGGCGCGCCGCTGTTGCGCGACGGCGAGGCCGAGGGCGACGACGAACAGGAATTTTTCGACGCCACCGATGCGGAGACCGTGCAGACGATCAAGGACCTGATCGAGACGCGGGTGCGTCCGGCCGTCGCCAATGACGGCGGCGACATCACGTTCCGCGGCTTCAAGGACGGCGTCGTCTATCTCGCCATGAAGGGTGCCTGCTCCGGTTGCCCCTCCTCGACGGCCACGCTCCGCCACGGCATCCAGAACCTGCTTCGGCACTTCGTGCCCGAGGTCCAGGAAGTCCGGCCGATGTAGGCCTGCCGGCCGGCACGCCCGTACCCGGATTTTCCGCCTTTCGTATTTTCGGCGACCCTGTCTTTTCGGCGACCCTGTCACGGGGCGCAGGCGCACGTTAGGCTAGCTGCCGATCAAGGACGGATTGATCGGGGACCGGTGGCCTGATGCGTGTGCTTGCGATCGATACCGCTCTGGAGGCCTGCTCGGCGGCGCTGCTCGACACGACGCAGGGAAGCCTGCTTGCAAGCCTGTCGCTGCCAATGACCCGCGGCCACGCCGAATCCCTGATGCCGGTGATCGACACGGTGATGCGCGATTCCGGCCTGTCCTTTTCCGATCTCGACCGCATCGCGGTGACCACGGGCCCCGGCAGTTTCACCGGCCTGCGGGTCGGGATTGCGGCCGCGCGCGGCCTCGGGCTTGCAGCGGGCAAGCCCGTGGTCGGACTGACGACACTCGCCGCGCTCGCAGCTCCGCTGATCGCTGCCGACGACCGCCTGCCGGTCACCGCCGCGATCGATGCCCGTCACGATCACGTCTATATCCAGATTTTCGGGCCCGGCGGGCGAACCGTGCTGTCCGCGCGCATCATTGCGGTTGCCGATGCCGTGCGCGCGGCAATCGCGATGGACAAGATGCGGCTCGTCGGATCCGGCGCGGCCCTGATGGCCGCCGCCTGGCCGCCGGCAGTACCCCTGCACTCCGTCGATGAGCGGCGCGCGGCCGATATCGGCTGGGTGGCGCGGCTTGGTGCCGCGTCCGACCCGCAGCAATCCGCACCCAGGCCGTTCTATCTGCGTGCGCCCGACGCGCGTCCGCAGGACGCCGCCCAATTGCCCCGACGATGAACGCGATCCTCGCCTGGCTTCGCGCGCTGTTCGGGGCCGACGAGCCGGCTTTGGCCGACGCGACGGCCGCCGACGCAGCCGATATCGCGCGCCTGCATGCGCGGTCCTTCCGGCGCGGCTGGAGCGAGGACGAAATCGAGCGGCTGATCGCGGAGCGCTCCGTCCTTGCGCAGTGCGCGCGGACCGGACGCAAGCTCGCAGGCTTCATCATGTCGCGCCGCGCCGCAGGAGAGGCCGAAATCCTGTCGGTGGCGGTCGCACGCGAGCGGCAGGGGCGCGGCATCGCGCAGCGTCTGCTCGTCTCGCATCTCGGTCGCCTGATGGCGCTCGGCACGCGCGCGGTGTTTCTGGAGGTCGACGAGGACAATGTGCCCGCGCTGCGGCTTTACCGCCGGGCCGGCTTCCGCGAGGTCGGCCGCCGGCCCGGTTATTATGCCGGCCGCGACGGCAAACCCGCGAATGCGCTCGTCCTGCGACGCGATCTCACATGAACGCGGGAAGAAGATTTTTACCCGCCGCGTTCGATTGTGATATTGAGCCTGCCGAGAGAGCTTCCGCGAGGTTCCGTGTCAAAAAAGGCGCTCAACACGATCGAAGCCCGCTGCGTCGAAAAGGGCATGCGCATGACCGAGCAGCGGCGGACCATCGCGCGCGTGCTCAACGAATCCGACGACCACCCCGACGTGGAAGAATTGTACCGGCGCTGCGCCAGCCTCGACAGCCGCATCTCGATCTCCACAGTCTACCGGACCGTGAAGCTGTTCGAGGATGCCGGCATCATCGAGCGCCATGATTTCCGCGAGGGCCGTGCCCGCTTCGAGCAGGCTACCGACGCCCACCACGACCACCTGATCAATTTGCGCACGGGCGAGGTGATCGAATTCCAGTCCGAAGAGATCGAGCGCCTGCAGGCCGAGGTCGCCCGCAAGCTGGGCTATCGTCTGATCGACCACCGGCTCGAACTCTATGCGGTCCCGCTCGCCGAGAACAAAAAGAGCTGAAAAGCCGCGTTTGGGGCGCGTTTGCGGGTTTTCGGCCTAGATAGCGATCGCCGAAATACAATCTGTGATTGAAGCATTCCAATTCGGGCCAGAAAACGCTATGCATCGGCCGACGGCGCGAACCATCCGGCCGTTCACCAGCGGAATGGGACTGTGAGAAAAATCGAGCCTTTTGAGGCCTTCGGACCGTTGGCAATTCCGCCTGATGGACCGATCGAGCGGCATGACGCGACCCCGTAAGCTCTTCGTCAAATCCTACGGCTGTCAGATGAACGTCTACGATTCCAATCGTATGGCGGACACGCTGGCCCCCGAGGGCTTCGTCGAGACGGCGACGGCGGAGGACGCCGACCTCGTCATCCTCAATACCTGCCACATCCGCGAAAAAGCGGCCGAGAAGGTCTATTCCGAGCTCGGCCGGCTGCGCGTGCTCAAGACGGCGGCGCAGGCCGAAGGCCGCAAGCTCACGGTCGCAGTCGCCGGCTGCGTCGCCCAGGCCGAAGGCGAGGAAATCCTGCGGCGCGCGCCGGTGGTCGATCTCGTGTTCGGTCCGCAAAGCTACCACCGCCTGCCCGACCTGCTCGCGCGCGCGGAGCGCGACGGCCGCGCCATCGACACCGAATTCCCGGTCGAGACCAAGTTCGATTTCCTGCCCGCCCCCTCCCGCGACAAGGTGCGCGCCCGCGGCGTGACCGCCTTTGTCACCATCCAGGAGGGGTGCGACAAATTCTGCACCTTCTGTGTCGTGCCCTATACGCGCGGCGCGGAAAGCTCGCGTCCGGTCGCCAAAATCGCAGCCGAGGTCGAGCGGCTCGCCGCGGCCGGCGTGCGCGAGGTGACGCTGATCGGGCAGAACGTGAATGCGTTTCACGGCGATGACGTCGACGGCAGCACCTGCTCGCTCGGACGATTGCTGCGCCGGCTCGCCGAAATCCCCGGCATCGCGCGCTTGCGCTACACGACGAGCCATCCGCGCGACATCGACGAGGAGCTGATCGCCACCCATCGCGACCTCGATGCGCTGATGCCGCAACTGCATCTGCCGGTGCAGTCCGGCTCCGACCGCATCCTCAAGGCGATGAACCGCCGGCATACGGCGGACGATTATCGCCGGGTGATCGACCGCCTGCGCGGCGCACAGCCCGCGCTCGCCTTCACCTCCGACTTCATCGTCGGTTTCCCAGGCGAGACCGACGCCGACTTCGAGGCCACGCTGCGGCTGATCGAGGACGTCGGCTTCGTGACCGCGTTCTCCTTCAAATATTCGCCGCGGCCGGGAACGCCCGCAGCGGAGCTTGCCGACCAGGTGCCGGAAACCATCAAGTCCGAACGCCTGCAGGCGCTGCAGGCCCTGATCCTGCGCCTGAACGCGCAATTCCAGCGCTATTGCGTCGGACGCGCGTTCGACGTGCTGTTCGAAAAGCCCGGCCGCCATCCTGGCCAGATCGTCGGACGCTCACCATATCTGCAGCCGGTGCAGGTGCTGGGTCCCGAAACTCTGATTGGCGAGGTCCGGCGGGTGCGCGTCACCGAAGCCGGCCCCAACAGCCTGTTCGGCGACCTCGCTATCGCCCCGTCCGCGCGACGCGACGCCGCCGCAGCCCTTACTGCAACTGGAGCCTGAGTCGATTTGCGCAATTTTACGCCCGACAAGAATGCGATGACGCCGGCGAACGGCGACGCGAGCCCGATGACGCAAGTGGTGCTTGCCTTCGACGACAATCGGCTGGCTTCCATCCTGTTCGGACAATACGGGCAGAACCTCGCCTTGATCGAACGCAAGCTCGGCATCGTCGCGGATTCGCGCGGCAACCATGTCACGGTCGAAGGTTCGCGCGAATCCTGCGACCAGGCCCGTCGCGTGCTGGAAAACCTCTACAACCAGATCAAGGGCGGCGCCGAGCTCGTGCCGGGCGATGTCGAGGGCGCCATCCGCAACGTGATCTCGCAGGGCTCGCTGTTCGATTTCGATCCGGCCGCCGCGCGCCCGACATTCGAGGAGATCAACCTGCGCAAGCGCACCGTGCGCGCGCGCACGGCCGGGCAGGACGCCTATATCCGCACGCTCAAGCGCAACACGCTCGTGTTCGGCACCGGACCGGCCGGCACCGGCAAGACCTGGCTCGCGGTCGCCCATGCGCTCGCCCTGTTCGAGCGCAAGGAGGTCGACCGCATCATCCTGTCGCGCCCGGCGGTGGAAGCCGGCGAGCGGCTCGGCTTTCTGCCCGGCGACATGCGCGAGAAGGTCGATCCCTATCTGCGCCCGATCTATGACGCGATGTTCGATCTCATGGACATGCGCATGGTCGAGCGCGCGTTGCAGGCCGGCGAGATCGAGATCGCCCCGCTCGCCTTCATGCGCGGACGGACGCTGCACAACGCCGCCGTCATCCTCGACGAGGCGCAGAACACGACCGCCATGCAGATGAAGATGTTCCTCACCCGGCTGGGCGAGAACAGCCGCATGATCGTGACCGGCGACCCGAGCCAGGTGGACCTGCCCAACGGCCAGACGTCCGGCCTGTCGGAGGCGGTCCGTCTCCTGGCGGGGCTCGAGGGAATAGGCCACGTCGCCTTCACGCACGAGGATGTCGTGCGCCACGAATTGGTGTCGCGGATCGTCGCCGCCTACGACAAGTCCGGGCGCGACGGCGGCCGCAAACGCGAGGTCCGGGAATGACGCCCGCCGCGGACAACGCCTCCGAAACCGTCCCGGTCGATGTCGTGATCGAGTGCGATCTCTGGACCGCGCACGAGCGGATTGCGGATACCGTGCGCGGCGCGATCACCGCCGCCGCGCGGATGCTGCCGCATGCGCACGGAAGCGTCGTCGTCGCCCTGACCGACGATCGGGCCATTCGCGCGCTGAACCGCGCGTGGCGCGGCAAGGACAAGGCCACCAACGTGCTGTCCTTTCCGGTCCCCGCCGCAGCCAATCCGCCCGGCCTGCGTCATCTCGGCGACATCGCCATCGCCTACGAGACCACCACGCGCGAGGCCGCCGCGGAGGACAAGATTTTCGCGCATCATGTCGCGCATCTCGCGGTCCATGGCTTTCTCCATCTGCTCGGCTACGATCACGAGACCGACGCGCAGGCGGAAGACATGGAGCGGCTCGAACGTGCCGTGCTGGCGCGCCTGGAAATTCCCGATCCCTATGCGCGGCCGCCGGCCGAAACGCTGACCTCTCATGCCTGACACCGATCCATCACTTCAGAGCGACACTCCGACGGCGTTCGACCGCGGACGCAACCTGCCGGCCGTGGTACCGGCGTCACGCACCGAAGACAGCGAGAACGTCTTCACACGCTGGCTGCGTGCCCTTCTCGGCTGGCGCACGGGATCGATGCGCGCCGACCTCAAGGTGGTGCTCGAAGAAGGCGCCGCCGCCGAAACCGGCTTCTCGCCCGAAGAAAGCCAGATGCTCCGCAACATTCTCGGCTTGCGGGAACGGCGGGTGGCCGACGTCATGGTGCCGCGCGCCGACATCGTTGCCGTGCAGAAGGACATCACGCTCGGCGAACTGATGAAGGTGTTCGAGAATGCCGGTCACTCGCGACTGGTCGTCTATGACGACACCCTCGACGACCCCTCGGGCATGGTCCACATCCGCGACCTGATCGCCTTCATGACCGCGCGCGCGTCCCAGACCAAGCGGCGGCGCAAGAAGGCGGCCGCAACCGGGCTTGATCTGGCGGCAGTCGACCTGTCGATGTCGCTGTCGGCGGCCAAGATCGTGCGCAAGATCTTGTTCGTGCCGCCGTCGATGCCCGCTATCGACCTGCTGGCCAAGATGCAGGCTACCCGCATCCACCTCGCGCTCGTGGTTGACGAATATGGCGGCACCGACGGCATCGTCTCGATGGAGGACATCGTCGAGCAGATCGTCGGCGAGATCGACGACGAGCACGACGAGGACGAGGCGCCGAGCGTCGTACGCCAGCCGGACGGCTCGTTCGTCGCCGACGCGCGCGCGACGCTGGAAAAGGTGATGGCCGTGGTCGGCTCCGGCTTCGACGTCGGCGACGTCGTGAAGGAAGTCGACACGCTTGGTGGCTATCTCGTGACCCAGGCGGGGCGCGTTCCGGTGCGCGGTGAACTCGTGCCCGGCCCCGGCCCGTTCGAGATCGAGGTGCTGGATGCCGATCCGCGGCGCGTGAAGCGCGTGAAAATCCATCGCGGCCGCCAGCGCCGTATCGATCGCGGGCGCAGCGCCGCGACGGCCGCCGAGCCACCGGCATCCGACAACGCCTCCAGCACTCCGCGCCGCCCGTGAACCTGACGCATCTGTCCCATTCCATCGTTCTGGCTTGGGGCTGGCGCCGCGCGGCCATCGCCTTTGCGGCCGGCGCGGTATCGACATTGGCGCTGGCGCCGTTCGACGCCTGGCCGCTGATGTTCCTGACCTTCCCGGTCCTGATATGGCTCGTTGACGGCGCGGCCGCCGGACGCTGGGGCGGGGTGCTCGCGGCGTTCGCGACCGGCTGGTGGTTCGGGTTCGGCTATTTTCTCGCCGGCCTCTACTGGATCGGCCACGCCTTTCTGGTCGACGCTCATATTTTCGGCTGGCTGCTGCCGTTCGCGGTCACCGCCTTGCCGGCGGGCCTCGCCCTGTTCACCGCAAGCGGCGTTGCCTTCGCGCGCCTGATCTGGACGAAAGGCCCCTGGCGGATCCTCGCCCTCGCCGTCGCGCTGACCGCGGCCGAATGGCTGCGCGGCCACATCCTTACCGGCTTTCCCTGGAACGCCTTCGGCTATGCGCTCACCGGCCCGCTGGTTCTCGCCCAGGGCGCGGCCGTGGTCGGGCTCTGGGGCATGACGTTCCTTGCGGTGCTTTTGTTCGCGAGTCCCGCCGCATTCGCCGACGATCCGGCCTATTCGCGCCAGCGCTTCGTGCCGGCCGTGGTCGCCGGCGCGCTGCTCGTCGCACTCGCGGCCTATGGCAGCATGCGGCTTGCGCGCTCGCCGACCACGTTCGTGGACGGCGTGCGCCTTCGCATCATGCAGCCTAATCTGCAGCAGGACGAGAAGTTCAATCGCGGCGCCAAGCAGAGCGTGATGGCGCGCTATCTCGCGCTCTCCGACCGGGCAACCGGCCCGCAGCAATCGGGGATGCGCGAGGTCACGCATCTGATCTGGCCGGAATCGGCATTCCCGTTTTATCTCACGCGCGAACCAGACGCGCTGGCGCAGATCGCCGATCTTCTGCCGCAGGGCAGCGTCCTCATCACCGGCGGCGTGCGCCCGGCGGACGATCCGCTCAACCGGTCGGCGCCGCGCGCCTACAACTCGGTCTTCGTCGTCAATCACGACGGCTCGATCCTTGCCGCCTACGACAAGGTGCATCTCGTGCCGTTCGGCGAATACCTTCCCTTCCAGGCCGCGCTGGAAAGTCTCGGCCTGATGCAGCTCACCAAGGTGCGCGGCGGCTTTCTCGCCGGCGACCGGCGACGGACCTACACCGTGCCGAACGCGCCGCGCATGCTGCCGCTGATCTGCTACGAGATCGTCTTTCCAGGCGCCGCCGTTCCGCCCAACGAAACACCGGGCTGGATGCTCAATCTCACCAATGACGGCTGGTTCGGCCGCAGCACCGGACCTTATCAGCACTTCCAGCAGGCGCGCGTGCGCGCCATCGAGGAAGGATTGCCGCTCGTGCGCGCCGCCAATACCGGTATTTCCGCCATCGTCGACCCGTTCGGACGCGTCGTGCGGTCGCTGCCGCTCGGGACCGAAGGCGTGATCGACGGCCCGCTCCCGCGCCGGACAATCGCACCGCTCTATGCGCGCACCGGCGACGCGCCCGTCGCCCTTGTCCTTGCGGTCGCGCTGGTTCTGGTCGTGCGTCGGCGCGCACGCTAGCAAATGAAAATCCAAATTTGTTATCGCGGCATGCCGCTTTGATATGCGTTGCTTTGATGTGCATTGCCGTACAGCGTATATGGAATGCATAAACAATGCTGGGGCGTGTTAGAGGTGAGCGGCACGGCAGCGCAGAAGGAAACGTAAACGTGCCGTATTCGGAGGGTGTCCCGCATGCCGGGCGTGTCAGGTAAAGAGGTTGGTTTCAAGGAGAACGAGATGGTGAAGAAAGCCCCCAACCCGACCGACAAGCATGTCGGCAGCCGCGTGCGGATGCGCCGCATGATGCTGAGTATGAGCCAGGAGAAACTTGGCGACGCGTTGGGGCTGACCTTCCAGCAGGTGCAGAAATACGAGAAGGGAACGAACCGCATCGGCGCGAGCCGCCTGCAGCAGATTTCCCACATCCTGCAGGTTCCCGTATCGTTCTTTTTCGAAGGCGCCCCCGAACAAGGCGGCCAGCCGAACGGCCTTGCCGAAGCGCCGTCGCCGACCTTCGTCTCGGACTTCCTGGCGACGTCCGACGGACTGGCGCTGACCCGCGCCTTCATGCGGATCAAGGAACCCAAGCTGCGCCGGCGGATCGTCGATCTGGTCGAGCAGATTGCGGGCGAGGACGGCGACTGAGCGCCAGCCTCGCCGGGCCGGCGCCCACCCGCGCCCACATCTTGACCACGCGGCTGGACGCTGCAATGACACTGCGACATTGCAGCCGACGAACGCCGACCGCTTCGTCCCGAAAGGGAGTCTTTCTCAGTGCCGCGCAAGAGCCACTTGTTTACCAGCGAATCCGTGTCCGAGGGACATCCGGACAAGGTGAGCGACCAGATTTCCGACGCCATCCTCGACGCCTTCATTGAGAACGATGTCAAACTCGGCATTGCCGACGAAAGCCTCGTCAACACGCGGCTCGGCTGCGAGACGCTGACGACCACCAACAAGATCGTCATCGCCGGCGAAGGCCGGGGCCAAGCTCCGTTCTTCAAGAATTACGGCTCGAAGGCCGTGGTGAACCGCGAGCTGATCACCGAGATCGCGCGCGAGGTCGTCAAGGATATCGGCTACGACCAGGACGGCTTCTCCTATCACGGCGCCGACGTCGAGGTGCTGCTGCACGGCCAGTCGCCCGACATCGCCATGGGCGTCGATGCCAAGAAGAAGGGCGCGGAGCAGGAAGGGGCCGGCGACCAGGGCATGATGTTCGGCTTCGCCTGCACCGAGAGCGAGGTCTATGAGAAGAACTCGTTCATGCCGGCGCCGATCTATTTCGCGCACAAGATCCTGAAAGTGCTGTCCGACCAGCGCCGCTCCAAGAAGCTGTTCGACCTGCAGCCCGATTCCAAGAGCCAGGTCACGGTCAAATATGTCGACGGCAAGCCGGTCGGCTGCACCAAGGTCGTGGTTTCGACGCAGCACAACGCGACGAGCCGCAACGGCAAGAAATACACCCCCTCGATGGTGAAGGACCTGATCGGCGACGCGGTTGCCTCCGCCCTGCCGAAGGGCTGGATGCCGGCCCGGGAGTCCGACTTCCTCGTCAACCCGACCGGCAATTTCGTGGTCGGCGGCCCGGACGGTGATTGCGGCCTGACCGGACGCAAGATCATCGTCGACACCTACGGCGGCTATGCCCCGCACGGCGGCGGTGCCTTCTCGGGCAAGGACCCGACCAAGGTCGACCGCTCGGCCGCCTATGCCGCGCGCTATCTGGCCAAGAACGTGGTCGCCTCCGGCGTCGCCGAACGCTGCACGATCCAGGTGGCCTATGCCATCGGCGTCGCCGACCCGATGTCGCTTCTGGTCGACACGCACGGCACCGGCAAGGTCGACGAAGCCAGGCTCGAGAAGATTCTGGCCGAGCTTTTCCCGCTGCGGCCGACCAATATCCGCCGCACGCTCAAGCTCAACCGGCCGATCTATCGCCGCACCGCGGCTTACGGCCATTTCGGCCGTGCGCCGGAAAAGGACGGCGGCTTCTCCTGGGAAAAGACCGACCTCGCCGACCAGATCCGCCGCGCCTTCAAATAACGGGCGCCGTCATACGCCCCCGTCGACAGGGGTTGAGTTTTGCAGACGGCCGCATCATGGATGCGGCCGTCATGCATTCAGGGTCTCACAAATCAGGGTCTTATAAAGACGACGGGCTTGAAGGCGGCGGGTTTGCCGCCGGCGACCGCGCCTTCTTCGGTCGCCGCAAGGGCAAGCGCTTGCGCACCCATCAGGCGCACCTGCTGGAAACGCTGCTGCCGCAGCTCGCCGTGAACCTCGCCTCGCCCGCGCCTGCCGACCTCACGACATTGTTCGCGCCGGGCGCGCAGGAGGTACGGCTCGAAATCGGTTTCGGGGGCGGCGAGCATCTGATCGCGGAAGCGCAGCGCCATCCGCAGGTCGGCTATATCGGCGTCGAGCCGTTCGTGAACGGCATGGCGAAGGCGCTCGCGGCGATCGAGAAGCACGAAATGACGAATATCCGCCTGCATCAGGGCGACGCCGCCGAGGTGCTCGCCTGGCTGCCCGACGACGCGCTCGCGCGCATCGACCTGATCTATCCCGATCCCTGGCCGAAGCGGCGGCACTGGAAGCGCCGGTTCGTGCAGGACCGCATGGTGAGCGCGCTGGCACGGGTGCTGCGGCCGGGCGGCGTCTTCCGCTTTGCCAGCGACATTGCCGACTATGCGGCCTGGACGCTGATCCGTTTCCTGCGTTCGCCGTCCTTCGAATGGACGGCGGAAAAAGCCGCCGACTGGCAGGCGCCATGGTCGGGATTTGACAGCACGCGCTACGAGGCGAAGGCCAAGCGCGAGGGGCGCGCGCCCTGTTACCTGACATTCCGCCGCCGCCCGCCGGCCAAGGTCGGCGTGCGCTAAAGCGTTTTCGAGCGAAGTGGGGACCGGCTCGCGTGAAGAAAACGCGTCAAAGCAAAAAGTTGGAACCCCTGTTTTGATTCCATCAAAGCAGGAAAGACTCTAGCCGGCCGGCGACACGCCTTCGGCGGCGCGGCCGTGCCCCGCCTGCCAGAAGCGCACGACGCGTTGCGCGGTCGCAGGCGACAGCCGCTCGAAGTTCGCCTGTGCCTCGTCGAGCGTCGCGCTCGATTTGCCGCGCGTGCCCGGCCGCACGAGAATGAGCGCGCGCGCGGTCGACCAGGAAAATCCGTTCGCCTTACACAGGATGAGGATCGGGTCCGGACGCTCGCCGTACATGAGCTTGTCGACGACCTCGAGCGGCACCGCGCAAAGCTTCGCAAGCGCGACGGCCGTATGCTCGTAGCGACCCTTGCCGGCATGCTCGATAAGACAGGCCTGGTCGAGCGTGCCGGCCGCGACCAGCCGGTCGATATCGGCCAGCGCCGCGGAAAAATCCCGGTCGGCGGGCATGCCCGCGCCGACCTCGCTCGACACCTTGGTCAGGACCCGCCGGATCTCGGCCTGCGTTTCCGGTCTGGCCGCCGCCAGCAGGCGACGCTGGACGACCTCGGTCGCCCGCAGGACCAGTTCGCGGAACAGATAGGCCGGAATATCGGCGCGCTGCGCCACGCTTTCGGCCAGCGCCGAATCCCGCTCCGCCCGCTTGACCAGCCGCGCATAGCCGGTGTCGGAAAGCCGCGCGCCGGGATTTTCGGCCATCTTGCGCACGACCTCCTGGTCGCCGCGCGAGACGAGAATGTCGGTGATGCTTTCGGTCAGGCTTTCGCGCGCCGAGATCGCATAAAGGTGCGACTGCCCCTTCGAGCGCGCGATTGAGAGGATGTCGGCATCCGCAAGCCGCGGCGATTTCGCCAGGATAGGCCCGGCGATCATGATGTCGTCGTCTTCCGCGAGGCGCCGGATGATTTCGGTCGGCGCATTGGCGATCGGAGCCAGCCGCCGCGACAATTCCGCGCGCGCCTTGGCCTCGATTTCCTCGATCAGACGCCCGAAGACGTCGTCGAACAGGCGGATATGGTCTTCGTTGAAACGCGGAGCGCTTTGCAGAAACAGCGTCGTGATCTGCCGCAGGACGTCGCCGTGCTTTTCCGGAGAACCGTGCTGAAGGACCTCTTCAAGTTCCGGTATCAGGGAGGCGACAGGGGGCATTGGCGGGACGCAAAACACGGACAATGGCAGGGGTTCCCGCAAATCTAGAGAGGGAGTGTGAACGAAGCGTTAGCCATGCCGGCCGGGCCGCGGCCTTGCGAAGGGCCGAAAATGCGCTATATTCGGCGCGTCCGCTAATGGACATCTCATAAATCCAAGCTGGGTTTGTTGAGAGTGGGCCCCGCCCGGGACCCGCTCTTTTTGTTATCTGAATGCGGCTTTCGTGACGCCATAGCCGCACCGGGCATACGGACGTCCAGTCAGACCCATTCCGATCAGGCCCATGACGACGACTGCCAAAGCCAATGCCGCCGCCGAGCCGCGACTGATCGTCGAGCCCGGGCTGGCCGCGCGCGTGGCCGCCATAGCCGAGCCGGTCCTGCACGACCTCGCTTTCCGGCTGGTCCGCGTGCGGGTCACGGGCGCCCAGGGCTGCACGGTGCAGATCATGGCCGAGCGCCTCGACGGCACCATGAGCATCGAGGATTGCGAGGCGGTGTCGCGCGCACTTTCGCCAGTGCTCGACGTTGCCGACCCGATCGAGGGCGCCTACCGGCTCGAGATTTCGTCCCCCGGCCTCGACCGTCCGCTGGTGCGGCGCTCGGATTTCGAACGGCACGCCGGCCATCTCGTGAAGATCGAGATGAACGTCGCCATCGAGGGCCGCAAGCGCTTCCGCGGCGCCATTCTGGGCGTCGAGGGCGACGCGGCGCGCATTCGCCGCGACGATGCCCGTGCCGGCGAGGAGACCGACGTGCTGCTTCCGATCGAGGACATGCTGGAAGCCAGGCTCGTGCTCACCGACGCGCTCGTGGCCGAATCCCTGCGGCGCGGCAAGGCCGCCGGGCGCGAAGCGCAGGAACAGCACGAACCGGCACGTGCGCGCCCCACCCGCAACGGCGGCAGAGCCGCCCGACCCGACCATTTCCGGCCCGCGAAAGGCAAGAAGCCCCGCGCGGCCCATTATGAAGGAGACTGACCGATGGCTGTCAGCGCCAACCGGCTCGAACTGTTGCAGATCGCCGACGCAGTCGCGCGTGAAAAGTCGATCGACCGCAGCATCGTGATCACCGCCATGGAGGATGCGATCGCGAAAGCCGCCCGCTCCCGCTACGGCGCGGAAACCGACGTGCATGCCGAGATCAATCCCAAGACCGGCGAACTGCGCCTGGCGCGGCATCTGCTGGTCGTCGAGACCGTCGAAAACCCGTCGAGCCAGATCAGCCTAGACGACGCCCGCGTGCGCAACCCCGCCGCACAGATCGGCGACACCATCGCCGACGCCCTGCCGCCGCTCGAATATGGCCGCATCGCCGCCCAGTCCGCCAAGCAGGTGATCGTGCAGAAGGTGCGCGAAGCCGAGCGCGACCGGCAGTACCAAGAATACAAGGACCGCATCGGCGACATCGTCAACGGCATCGTCAAGCGGGTCGAATACGGCAACGTCGTCGTCGATCTCGGCCGCGGCGAAGCCATCGTGCGGCGCGACGAGATGCTGCCGCGCGAGACGCTGCGCACCGGCGACCGCATCCGCGCCTATATCTATGACGTGCGCCGCGAGCCGCGCGGCCCGCAGATTTTCCTGTCACGCACGCATCCGCAATTCATGGCGAAGCTGTTCGCCCAGGAAGTTCCGGAAATCTACGACGGCATCGTCGAGGTGAAGGCGGTCGCGCGCGATCCGGGATCGCGCGCCAAGATCGCGGTGGTGTCGAACGATTCCTCGGTCGACCCGGTCGGCGCCTGCGTCGGCATGCGCGGCTCGCGCGTGCAGGCGGTGGTCAACGAGCTGCAGGGCGAGAAGATCGACATCATTCCGTGGTCGCCCGACATCGCCACCTTCGTCGTCAATGCGCTGGCGCCGGCCGAAGTCGCCAAGGTGGTGCTCGACGAGGACCGCGAGCGCATCGAGGTGGTGGTTCCCGACGCCCAGCTTTCGCTGGCCATCGGCCGCCGCGGACAGAACGTGCGCCTGGCGTCGCAGCTCACCGGCTGGGATATCGACATCCTGACCGAACAGGAGGAATCGGAGCGCCGCCAGACCGAGTTCCAGAACCGCACCAAGATCTTCATCGAGGCGCTCGATGTCGACGAGGTCGTCGCGCAGCTTCTGGCTTCGGAAGGCTTCACCTCGGTCGAGGAACTGGCGCTGATCAATCCCAAGGAAATCACCTCGATCGAAGGCTTCGACGAGGAGACCGCCGAGGAATTGCAGAACCGCGCGCGCGATCATCTGGCGCGGATCGAGGCGGAATACGACGCCAGGCGCCGCGAACTGGGCGTCGCCGACGCGCTGAAAGACGTGCCCGGCGTCAGCACGCCGATGATGGTCAAATTCGGCGAGAACGACATCAAGACGGTCGAGGATCTGGCCGGCGCGGCCACCGACGACCTCGTCGGCTGGACCGAACGCAAGGACGGCGAATCCACCCGCCATCCCGGCATTCTCGACGGCTTCGAGCTGTCGCGCGAGGACGCCGAGGCCATCATCATGCAGGCGCGCGTGAAGGCCGGCTGGATCAGCGAGGCCGATCTCGCGCCGGCCGTCGTAGAAGAGACGGCCGACGAGCCGGCCGAAGCGCAGGCCTGAACCGGAGCACCCCGACGATGCTGGTGCATGCCGTTCCCGACGACAGCGATGCCGGTCCGAAAAAGGCCGGACGGGAACGGCTGTGCGCGCTCACCCGCGAGGTCAGGCCGGTCGCCGAGATGATCCGCTTTGTGGTCGGCCCCGACGGCAGCGTCGTGGCGGACCTCAAATGCAATCTTCCCGGCCGCGGACTGTGGCTGACCGGCACAAGTCAGGCGCTGGCCGAGGCGATCAAGCGCCGGGTCTTCGCCCGCGGGTTCGGGCAGGACGTCCGGGTACCGGCCGATTTTCCCGACCGCGTCGAGACCCTACTCGAAGCGTCGGCCCTCGACGCGCTGGCGATCGCCCGCAAGGCGGGCGCCGTCGCCTGCGGATTCATGAAGGTGGAAACCGCCCTGGCCGACGATCCGGTCATCGCGGTCATCCATGCCGGCGGCGCCGGCGCCGACGGAATCCGCAAGCTCGATGCGACCATCCGTCGTCATGGCGCTCCCGACCGGGCCGAAATCGCGGTCATTTGCGATTTCGACGGCAGCCAAATCGATTTGGCATTGGGCCGGCCAAATGTGGTACATGCTGCCCTGCTCGCCGGTCCGGCAGGGAACACTTTCATCGCCCGATATCTGCGCTTGAAACGTTTTCGGACCGGCGGACAGGACAATCCGGACGCCGGCCAAACACAGCGCAAAGCCTGAGGACTGACAGCGGAATGAGCGACACGAAGAATCCCGGCGACAAGAAATTGGGCGTAGGCAGCAAGACGCTGACGCTCAAGCGTGGCGTCGAGCAGGGGACCGTCCGCCAGAGCTTCAGCCACGGCCGAAGCAAGCAGGTCGTCGTCGAGAAGGTGAAGCGCCGCGTCATCGGCGCACCCGCCGAAGCCAAGCCCGAGACGGCCGCTCCCGAGACGCCGGCCAAGCCCGCGCCCGCCAGGAGTGCCGCAGGCAGGGCCGCGGCTGCGAAGGCCGCGCCGGCCGAGGCCGCGCCCAAGCCGTCCGGCGTCGTGCTGCGCACGCTGACCGAGGAAGAGCGCGTCGCGCGCGCGCATGCGCTCGCCGATGCGCGCGTCCGCGAGGCCGAGGAACGCAAGCTCGCCGAAGAGGAAGCCCTGCGCCGCGCCAGCCGCGAGGTCCATGAAAAGGCCGACCGCGAAGCCGCCGAATTGCGCAAGCGCGAGGAAGACGAGCGTCATCGGCGCGAGGAAGAAGCCAAGCGCAAGGCCGAGCAGGAAGCCAAGAAGCGCTTCGGCGAGGACGTGACCGCCCGCGTCGGCGCGGCGCGTCCGGCCCTCGAAGCCGAGGAAGAAGAAGCCCCGCGCAGCGCCCGTCGCGGTGCCGGCGCTGCCCCCCGTCCGGCGGTTACGCCGCGTCCCGCCCGCGGCGGCGCGCAGAAGCAGCGTACCCGCCTCACCCTCGTCACCGCGCTGACTGCCGACGAAGAACGCGAGCGATCGGTCGCTTCCTTCCGCCGCCGGACGCAGCGCCTCAAGGGTCACGCCTCCGACGAGCCGAAGGAAAAACTTGTGCGTGAAGTCATCGTTCCGGAAACGATCACGATCCAGGAACTCGCGAACCGCATGTCGGAGCGCGGCGTGGACGTCATTCGCATGCTGATGAAGCAGGGCCATATGGCGACCATCAACGACGTGATCGACGCCGATACCGCGCAGCTGATCGCCGAGGAACTCGGCCATAGCGTCAAGCGCGTCGCCGAATCGGACGTCGAGGAAGGCCTGTTCGACACCGCCGACGATCCCGCTTCGCTCGTTGCGCGCGCCCCCGTCGTCACCATCATGGGTCACGTCGACCACGGCAAGACGTCGCTGCTCGATGCCATTCGCCAGACCGAGGTGGCGGCCGGCGAGGCCGGCGGCATCACCCAGCATATCGGCGCCTATCAGGTGACGTCGCCCTCGCACGGCAAGGTCACGTTCATCGACACCCCGGGCCACGCCGCCTTCACCGCGATGCGCGCGCGCGGCGCGCGGGTCACCGACATCGTCGTGCTGGTGGTGGCCGCCGACGACGGCGTGATGCCGCAGACGATCGAAGCCATCCATCATGCCAAGGCGGCGAAGGTTCCGATCATCGTCGCCATCAACAAGATCGACAAGCCGGACGCCAAGCCCGAACGCGTGCGCACCGAGCTGCTCCAGCACGAAATCCAGGTGGAATCGCTCGGCGGCGACGTGCTCGACGTCGAGGTGTCCGCGATCAAGAAGATCAATCTCGACAAGCTGCTCGAAACCATCGGCCTGCAGGCGGAAATCCTCGACCTCAAGGCCAATCCGAGCCGTCCGGCCGAGGGCACGGTCATTGAGGCCAAGCTCGACCGCGGTCGCGGACCAGTGGCCACCGTGCTCGTCCAGCGCGGCACGCTGCAGGTCGGCGACATCGTCGTCGCCGGCACCGAGTGGGGACGCGTGCGCGCGCTCGTCAACGACACCGGCCAGACCGTGCAGAGCGCCGGGCCCTCGATCCCGGTCGAGGTCCTGGGCTTCAACGGCACGCCCGACGCCGGCGACCGCCTCGCGGTCGTGCAGACCGAGGCACGCGCCCGCGAAGTGACCGACTATCGCTCGCGCCAGCGCCGCGACAAGCTGGCCGCGCGCGCGACCGGCATGCGCGGCTCGCTCGAACAGATGATGGCCCAGGTCAAGACGGCAGGGCGCAAGGAATTCCCGCTCATCGTCAAGGGCGACGTGCAGGGCTCGATCGAAGCCATCCAGGGCGCGCTCGACAAGCTGTCCACCGACGAGGTGGCCGCCCGCATCATCCATTCCGGCGCCGGCGGCATCACCGAATCCGACGTCACGCTCGCCGAATCTTCGGGCGCGGCGATCATCGGCTTCAACGTGCGCGCCCACAAGGAGGCGCGCGAGGCCGCGGAGCAGGCCGGCATCGAAATCCGCTACTACAACATCATCTACAATCTCGTCGACGACGTGAAAGCCGCCATGTCGGGCCTGCTCACGCCCGAACGGCGCGAAACCATGCTGGGCAACGCGCAGATCCTCGAGGTCTTCAACGTGTCCAAGGTCGGCAAGGTCGCCGGCTGCCGCGTCACCGACGGCACCGTGGAGCGCGGCGCGAATGTGCGCCTGATCCGCGACAACGTCGTGGTGCACGAAGGCAAGCTGTCGCAACTGAAGCGCTTCAAGGACGACGCCAAGGAAGTCACCGCCGGCCAGGAATGCGGCATGGCGTTCGAGAACTACCAGGACATGCGCGTCGGCGACGTCATCGAGTGCTATCGGGTGGAGCAGGTCCAGCGCAGCCTCTGAGTCCAAGTCTCGGGGCTTCGACTGTCGTCTGTCGTCGCCGGGGTTGCCCCGGCGATCCATCCGCAAAGAAGCAAGTCTTGCGAAGCTTATGAATGCGCGGGTCAAATCTCCATTGCCCGCGCACGAGCATATTTGAGATCGTCATGCGACACAGGAAGCAAAGAAACGATACCGGTCCCGCCGCGGCATCGCAGCGCCAGTTGCGCGTCGGCGAACTGATCCGCCACGCCGTCTCCGACATGCTGACGCGCGGCGAGGTGCACGATCCCGTGCTTGAAGGCCATCTCGTCACCGTACCGGAAGTGCGCATGACCGCGGACCTGCGGCTCGCCACGATCTATGTGATGCCGCTCGGCGGCAAGGACGAGAACGAGGTCATCGAGGCGCTCAATCGAAACAAGCGCTTCCTGCGCGGAGAAATCGCGCACCGCGTTAACCTGAAATTCGCACCTGAAATCCGCTTCCGGACCGACGAGCGATTCGACGAGGCGGAACGGATCGAGAAATTATTGAGAACACCCGCGGTCCGGCGCGATCTGAAGGGCGATGAATGAACGAGAAGGATCCGCGCAATCCCTCCCGGCCTCAGGGTGAGGAGCATGCGCCGCATGCGTCTCGCACCATGGGGCCGTCCCCATCCTTCGAGACGCGCCCTGCCGATGCTTCTCAGGGTGAGGGCGGACGAAAGCAGCAATTCCGGCGCGAGAAACGCGACGTGCACGGCTGGGTCGTGCTCGACAAGCCCATCGGCATGACCTCGACGCATGCGGTCGCGGTGGTGAAGCGGCTGTTCTCGGCCAGACGGGCGGGCCATGCCGGCACGCTCGATCCGCTCGCCTCGGGCTGCCTGCCGGTCGCGCTCGGCGAGGCGACCAAGACCGTGCCGTTCATCATGGACAGCCGGAAGACCTATCGCTTCACCGTCCGCTGGGGCGAGGAGCGCGACACCGACGACGCGGAGGGGCGCGTCACCGAGACGAGCGCCGAGCGCCCCTCGCGCGAAGCCATCCTCGCCGTCTGCCCCCGCTTCACCGGCCGGATCGAGCAGACCCCGCCCCGCTTCTCGGCGATCAAGATCGAGGGCGAGCGCGCCTACGATCTGGCCCGCGACGGGCAGGAGGTCACCCTGCAGAGCCGTCCCGTGGACATCGAACGGCTGACGCTGGTCGACATTCCCGACCCCGGCCATGCCGTTTTCGAGGCGGCTTGCGGCAAAGGCACCTATGTGCGGGCCCTGGCGCGCGACATGGGGCGCGAACTCGGCTGTCTCGGCCATGTTTCGGCGCTGCGGCGGACCTCGGTCGGACCGTTCGGGCCGGTTGAGATGATTTCACTGGAACAACTTACGGCTTTATGCGATAGAGCCGCCGCCGGCGAGGCGCGCCTCGCCGATGCATTGCTGCCCGTCGAGACCGCGCTGGACGACATCCCGGCGCTGGCCGTCAGCCGGGCGGACGCGGCAAGGCTCCAGCGGGGTCAGGCCGTCCTCCTGCGTGGACGGGACGCTCCCATACTCCACGGCACGGTTTACGTCACCGCAGCGGGCGAACTGGTCGCCCTTGCCGACGCCGACCGTGGCGAGATCGTCCCCAAGCGCGTGTTCAACCTCGCCGGGCTGCACGGCAGCGCGGTACGAAGAAAGGTCATCGACGATGTCGATTACGGTCAGCCGCAAGGCTGAAGTCATCAAGACGTATGCACGCAAATCCGGCGACACGGGCTCGCCGGAAGTCCAGGTTGCGATCCTGTCGGAGCGCATCAACAACCTGACCGAGCACTTCAAGACCCACGTCAAGGACAACCACTCGCGCCGCGGGTTGCTCAAGCTCGTCTCGCAGCGCCGTCAGCTCCTCGACTATATCAAGCGCAACGACGAAGCCCGTTACAAGGACCTGATCGAGCGGCTCAATATCCGCCGCTGATCGCCGCGCGGAATCCGCGCATCTGTGAAGCGGACGCGTATTGCGCCGCTGTACGTGCGGCGGCAAAAGCCGCCGGAAAGGAACGGGCGCCATGCAGGCCCCGTTCGTACCCGAAAGGGATGAACGCCATGGCAGGATCGCCAGGTGCTGTCGGACGCCGCAGCATCTCGCCGTCTTGCTCATGGCTTTCATCTCCGTTCGAAAAACCATGAGAGACAAGACACATGTTCGATATCAATCGTGTTGAGCTCGATTGGGGCGGGCGCAAGCTCACCCTCGAGACCGGCAAGGTCGCACGCCAGGCCGACGGCGCCGTCATCGCCACCTACGGCGAGAGCACCGTCATCGCCACCGTGGTTTCCGCCAGGGAGCCGAAACCCGGGATCGATTTCCTGCCGCTGACCGTCAATTACCAGGAGAAGTTTTTCGCCGCCGGCCGCATTCCCGGCGGTTATTTCAAGCGCGAAGGCCGGCCGACCGAAAAGGAAACGCTGGTGTCGCGCCTGATCGACCGGCCGGTCCGCCCGCTGTTCGCGAAGGGCTACCGCTGCGATACCCAGGTGATCGTCACCACCCTCTCCCACGACATGGAGAACGATCCCGACATCCTGGCGATGGTCGCCGCTTCCGCCGCGCTCACGCTGTCGGGCGCCCCGTTCATGGGGCCGGTCGGCGCGGCGCGCGTCGGCTTCATCAACAACGAATACGTGCTCAATCCGCAGATCGACGAGATGGTCGAGAGCCAGCTCGATCTCGTGGTCGCGGGCACGGCCGACGCGGTGCTGATGGTGGAATCGGAAGCCAAGGAATTGTCCGAGGACATCATGCTCGGGGCCGTGATGTTCGGTCACCGTCATTTCCAGCCGGTGATCAAGGCGATCATCGAGCTCGCCGAGAAGGCCGCCAAGGAGCCGCGCGACTTCAACCCCGCCGACAATTCCGCGCTCGAGAAGGAAATGACGGCGCTGATCGAAGGCGACCTGCGCGCCGCCTATTCGATCGCCGGCAAGATGGGGCGCCACGACGCGGTGGATGCGGCGAAAGCCAAGGCGCTCGCGCACTTCTGCCCGGACGAGGCGCCGAAATACGACAAGCTCACCGTCGCGGCCGTGTTCAAGGAGCTGGAAGCCAGCATCGTTCGCAACAACATTCTCGATACCGGTCGCCGCATCGACGGCCGCGACGTGAAGACCGTGCGCCAGATCGTGGCCGAAGTCGGCCTCCTGCCGCGCACCCACGGCTCGGCGCTGTTCACGCGCGGCGAGACGCAGGCGCTCGTGGTGGCCACCCTCGGCACCGCCGAGGACGAGCAGTTCGTCGACGCGCTGCAGGGCACCTACAAGGAAACCTTCCTGCTGCACTACAACTTCCCGCCCTTCTCGGTCGGCGAAACGGGCCGCATGGGCTCGCCCGGACGGCGCGAAATCGGCCACGGCAAGCTTGCCTGGCGCGCGATCCATCCGGTGCTGCCGCCGCATCACGAGTTCCCGTACACGATCCGCGTGGTCTCCGAGATCACCGAATCGAACGGCTCCTCCTCGATGGCGACCGTGTGCGGCACCTCGCTCGCGCTGATGGATGCCGGCGTGCCGATGAAGCGGCCGACGGCGGGCATCGCCATGGGCCTGATCCTGGAAGGCGAACGCTTTGCCGTGCTGTCCGACATCCTCGGTGACGAGGATCATCTCGGCGACATGGACTTCAAGGTCGCCGGCACCGAAAGCGGCGTGACCTCGCTGCAGATGGACATCAAGATCGCCGGCATCACCGAGAACATCATGAAGATCGCGCTCGGCCAAGCCAAGGACGGCCGCATGCATATTCTCGGCGAGATGGCCAAGGCGCTGCACACCGCACGCGCCGAGCTCGGCGAGCATGCTCCACGCATCGAGACGTTCAAGATCCCGACCGACAAGATCCGCGAAGTCATCGGCACCGGCGGCAAGGTCATCCGCGAAATCGTCGAGAAGACCGGCGCCAAGATCAATGTCGAGGACGACGGCACGGTGAAGGTCGCTTCCGCCAACGGCGAATCGATCCGCGCCGCGATCAAGTGGATCAAGTCGATCGCCTCCGATCCGGAGGTCGGCCAGATCTACGAGGGCACCGTGGTCAAGGTCATGGACTTCGGCGCGTTCGTGAACTTCTTCGGCGCCCGCGATGGCCTCGTCCATATCAGCCAGCTGGCGGCGCAGCGCGTGCAGAAGACCTCCGACGTCGTCAAGGAAGGCGACAAGGTGAAGGTGAAGCTGCTCGGCTTCGACGATCGCGGCAAGGTGCGCCTGTCGATGAAGGTCGTCGACCAGGAGACCGGCGAAGACCTCGAAGCCAAGCAGAAGGCCGAGCGTGAGCCGGAAGCGGCGGCCGGCGAATAACCGGCGGCAACCGCATACGGATCCGGAAAGGCGGCCTGCGGGCCGCCTTTTCTATTTCACGGTCTGCTGCACGAGCCTGGCGAGCGCCAGGAAGTCCGCCTCGCGCGCGGAGGTGCGGCGCCAGGCCAGCCCGATGGTGCGCCGCGGCTTCGGTTCGGCAAACGGGATGATGCGCACGCGCTCGTCGCGCGCCTCGGTCGCAATGGCGATTTCCGGCAGCAGCGTCACGCCGTACCCGTTCGCCACCATCTGCAGCACGGTGGCAAGGCTGGTGGCGCCGAGCTCCTTCAGCGTCTGGTCGCCGGACACCGAGCAGATCGACAGCGCCTGATCGCGCAGGCAATGGCCTTCCTCGAGCAGGATCAGCCGGGCGGGATCGATGTCGCCGGGCGAGATGGTCCCGCGCCTGGGCAGTTTCTCGTTTACCGACGCGGCCAGCAGGAAGGCGTCCTCGAACAGATCGAGCGTGCGCAAATCCGGGTGATGCAGCGGCAACGCGACCATCGCAGCATCGAGCGCCCCGCGCCCGAGCTCGTCGAGCAGGAAGCGGGTCTGCGTCTCCCGCAATTCCAGCCGCAATTGGGGATAGTGCGCCTGCAGGAGCGGAAGCAGTCGCGGCAGCAGATAGGGCGCGAGCGAGGGAATGACGCCGAGACGCAGCGGCCCGCACAGCACCTGCGCGCGATGGCGCGCATGGTCTTCCAGATCGCGGACGGCACTCAGGATCGTCTGGCCGCGCTCGGCGATCTGGCGGCCGACATCGGTCAGGCTGACTTCGCCCGGCCGCCGCTCGACCAGTTCGACGCCGAGATCCTGCTCCAACTCCCTGATCTGCATCGACAAAGCCGGCTGACTGACGGCGCAGGCCTCGGCGGCACGGCCGAAATGCCGGTGACGGACGAGCGCGTCGAGATAGCGGAGCTGCCGAAGGGTCAACATCACGATAAGATATGCTTATCGATGACTCAAATCAATTCGATTGGACCTTATCCAATCTAACGGCCATGGTCCCGGCAGCCCCTACGGCACGCCCCAGAAGAAAAATCGCAGGACACGATCGGAGAGACACATGGACGCAAAGACTGACGACAAGAGCGCGGGCAAATGCCCATTCACCGGCACACGCGGACGCAAGAACCGCGACTGGTGGCCGGACGCGCTGGACGTTTCGGTCCTCCACCGGAATTCCAATCTGTCGGATCCGATGGACAAGGATTTCGACTATGCCGCGGCGTTCAAGACCCTCGACCTCGATGCCGTGATCAAGGACCTCACGGCCTTGATGACGGATTCGCAGGAATGGTGGCCGGCCGACTACGGCCATTACGGCGGCCTGATGATCCGCATGGCGTGGCACAGCGCGGGCACCTACCGCATCACCGACGGCCGCGGCGGCGCCGGCGCCGGCCAGCAGCGCTTCGCGCCGCTCAATTCCTGGCCCGACAACGCCAACCTCGACAAGGCGCGCCGGCTCCTGTGGCCGATCAAGCAGAAATACGGCCGCAAACTTTCCTGGGCCGACCTGATGATTCTCGCCGGCAACGTCGCGCTGGAATCGATGGGCTTCAAGACGTTCGGCTTCGCCGGCGGCCGCAAGGACGTGTGGGAGCCGGAAGAGCTCTTCTGGGGACCCGAGGGCACCTGGCTCGGCGACGAACGCTACAGCGGTGAACGCCAGCTCGCCGAGCCGCTCGGCGCCGTGCAGATGGGCCTGATCTACGTGAACCCGGAAGGACCGAACGGCAATCCCGACCCGGTCGCGGCGGCCAAGGACATCCGCGACACGTTCTTCCGCATGGCGATGAACGACGAGGAGACCGTCGCGCTGATCGCCGGCGGCCACACTTTCGGCAAGACCCACGGCGCCGGCGATCCCTCGCTGATCGGACCGGACCCGGAAAGCGGCGCGCTCGAGGATCAGGGGCTCGGCTGGAAGAGCAAGCACGGCACCGGCATCGGCTGCGACACCATCACCGGCGGCCCGGAAGTCATCTGGACCACGACGCCGACCAAGTGGAGCAACAACTTCTTCTGGAACCTGTTCGGCTACGAATGGGAGCTGGAGCAGAGCCCGGCGGGCGCGAAACAATGGCGGGCGAAAGGCGCCGGCGCCACGATCCCGGATGCCTTCGACAAGAACAAGAAGCACGTGCCGAAGATGCTGACGACGGACCTGTCGCTGCGCTTCGACCCGGAATACGAGAAAATCTCGCGCCGCTTCATGGAGAACCCGGACCAGTTCGCGGACGCCTTCGCCCGCGCCTGGTTCAAGCTCACCCACCGCGACATGGGCCCGCGCGTGCGCTATCTCGGCCCGCTCGTGCCGAAGGAAGAGCTGATCTGGCAGGACCCGATCCCCGCATTGGATCATCCGCTGGTCAACGATCAGGACATCGCCGCGCTGAAGGCGAAGATCCTGTCGTCCGGCCTGACGGTGCCGCAGCTTGTCTCGACCGCCTGGGCGTCGGCCTCGACGTTCCGCGGCTCCGACAAGCGCGGCGGGGCGAACGGCGCGCGCATCCGCCTCAGCCCGCAGAAGGACTGGGAGGTCAACCAGCCCGCGCAGTTGAAGACGGTCCTCGGCAAGCTCGAAGCGATCCAGAAGGACTTCAATGCGCAGGCCTCGGGCGGCAAGAAGGTCTCGCTCGCCGACCTGATCGTGCTCGGCGGCGGCGCCGCGGTCGAGAAGGCGGCGAAAGATGCCGGCGTCGACGTGAAGGTCCCCTTCGCGCCGGGCCGCATGGACGCCTCGCAGGAGCAGACCGACGTGCAGTCCTTCGCCCCGCTGCAGCCGCGGGCCGACGGCTTCCGCAACTACGTCAACGACAAGAAGCACCAGTTCATGACGCCGGTCGAGGCGCTGGTGGACCGGGCGCAACTGCTGACGCTGACGGGACCGGAGATGACGGTGCTGGTGGGCGGCCTGCGCGTGCTCGGCGCCAATGCCGGCGATTCCAAGCACGGCGTCTTCACCCAGAAGCCGGGAACGCTGACCAACGACTTTTTCGTCAACCTGCTCACCATGGATACGGTGTGGCAGCCACTGGCCGGCAGCGAGGGCGTCTACGAAGGCCGCGACCGCAAGACGAACGAGCCCAAATGGACCGGCACCGCGGTCGACCTGATCTTCGGCTCGCACTCGCAGCTCCGCGCGTGGGCGGAAATCTACGGCTGCGCGGACTCCAAGGAGAAGTTCGTGCAGGACTTCGCGGCGGCCTGGAACAAGGTGATGAACGCCGACCGCTTCGACCTCGTCGCGGCGCAGAAGGCGGCGGCGTAGTTTTCCTTGGCCGTTGCCGGGCGCGACCCGGCAATCCACCGGAACGAAAAGGGCGGCGGCAGCGCCGCCCTTTTTATTGGCTGCTCCTGATCGACTCTTTTCCTGGCCCGTCGTCCCGGCCGCGCGAAGCGGGAGCCGGGACCGTTTTCCATGAATGACGGGACAGGCGGCACGCGATCCCGGATCGCGCTGCGCGCGGCCGGGATGACGGTGCCGCGTACGCATCGTCTGCGCATCTTCCGACCGGTATCCTGCGATGCGACGGTCAGACAGCCAAAGCTCCGCCGCCCGTATTCTTTGCGGCGCCGGGTACGCCGTCGTCTGCACCGTTGCCGTCCCGTGAAGGGACGCGCGGAACGCCGGGCTCTCAGCCTGCCCGCGGCCCCGTGCGGCATGTTGAAGTTGGCCACACGAGCTTGCAGTCACCACGGACATGCCGATCTCCGGCGTTCCGCGCGCGATGTTTGGAGGCTTGCTCTGCGAAGACCCCGGAGGAGAGACATCCCAGCGACGGGATTGCGCTTGATATCCTCCGCTGGTGACCCACGGCCCGTGGGCCGGATCGCCACAGCTTGGGCCTCCGCGCGGCGGGTGTACGTCCTGCACCCTCGCGCGGCCACCGCCTGCCGGGCCGCGTCTCCTGACGCTCATGAGACGCCCCTTGGGCGGCCCGGCATGTAAAGGAATATATTCCCAATTATATACTTGAAACCACAAGGGACTTAATGTAGTGCCATGCCCGACAGGCCGGCGCTAAAAATACCCGACGAGGCAACCTCGGAGTCGATCAGGGCCTTGTGGCTTGCGACCGGGGAGATGATTTCTATTGAGGAATATAGAGGGGCGGTTTCTCTATTATTTTCGGAGCTTGAACGGCGGGGGTGGGTGATCGCCCCGCCCGGTGCTCGTAGTGGTCGATAAGGAAATACATCCAGCGCGATACGTAGTTCATGTATTGCTCTTGGAGTGTCAGCAGCGGAACGTCGATTTTGTAGATTTTTACAAACGTGGGGCCTGTCGCCGTCTGGGCGGACTCCTCTAGGTTCGCGAATACGAGTTCGTCGTTGCCCGAATACCAGTGGGCGTGTGCATACTGGTTTCGGATGGACTTGCAGTGCCGAACCGCGCCTAAAGTGGCCTCGTACTCGTTTTTTAGATCAACGGCGTTTAGTGCCGTGCGGACTAAGGCATCCATGACTCGGATGCGTGTTTCTTCGCCCTTGGCTCGGAATATGATGCGGATTGCCTGGTCTTTGTCGTTAAGGACGGTCCCAACCAGTTGGGACATTTCGAACTCAAGTTCCGGGTACTCTGCCAATATGCGGCCAACGAGAGCGGCTTCCTTTGGGAAGTCGTGAAAAGCAGAATAAATCTCCATGGCAAAAGACCCTGAGAAATACGACGAAAAGGAAGCGCAAGAGCGCTTCGAGAAGGCATTGCGCGGCGGACTGAAAACATCGCCCAAGCCGCTGAAGGATGTCCCCAAGAGACGGGGCGAGCCAACGAAGAAAGATGAATGAACTCTATTTTTTTAGCAGCCCCTGATCTTCCAGCATCAATTCGAGGCCGGATAGAAATTCAGCAAAGGAGTCTTCGAAGGCGCCGGATGCTAAGGCGGCTTGAGCTGGGTCTTTTGTCGGCCAACGCTCTGTGCGTCGCTTTTCTAGTATTGCGGAGTGCGCTGCTCTGATTGTTTCCTCCGGGGTTTTGTTCGAAGCGTATGTGATCATGTAAAGACGCTGGAGCATGTATTCCAGTGTCGCAAGGCGGGCTTCGAGTAGCAACGCTTTCTCGGACATGGAATCCCCCTATCTAATCCAAATGCGTTTGATTTTACGCGGCTTTGCATTGCGCTTCCTCCAACGCAGGAAGCGTTTAGCCGCCTTAGAGTAGTCGGGTTTAACGAGGTTGACGATACGTCAGACGCTTGTTTGCGGCCCCACGGATCGCGGCGTCTGCACGTTCCCCATCGTTAAAACCAAGCTTGGCGCGATGATTGTATCTGAAATCGTATTCCGCGAGATAGCGGTGCAAATGTTTCTCGCGGCAATGCTGATAGACGCCTCTCATCCCGCGCTTGAAGATTGAGAAATAGCCTTCGGCTGAATTGGTGTGCACGTCACCGCGCACGTATTCTCCGCCTGAGTGCTTCACAGTCTCATGCGAGGCAAAGTGTCCGGCGAGATCGCCATAGAGGCGGCTTTCGTCGGTATGTATGCGAGTTTCGCGGTCAACGTTATCCTTGACGATCTTGTCAACGGTCGGCTTGTCGGCAACCGCAACATGGAACGTGCGAACAGGGCCGCCGCGTTCGACAAGAGCAACGATAGCGCGCTTGTTTGCGGGCCCTGATTTGCCGCCCTTGGTCGGCTTTGTGTAACGCTTCGTCTTGCGTTCGCGCGGCGTGTCGTATTTGCCGAAATAGGTTTCGTCGGCTTCAACAATGCCGCCACCGCCGCCCATAGGGGCAAGACCGCCTTCGCGCATCGCTTCACGAATACGGTGTGCAAGGAACCACGCGGTTTTGTAGGTGACCTTAAGAGTACGATGAAGCTGATGCGCGCTCATGCCCTTCTTGGACGAGGTCATGAGATAGAAGGCGCGCAACCAGACGTGCAACTTGACGTGCGAGGATTCCATCACCGTCTTGGTGGTGACGGAGAAATCCTTGCGACAAGTTGACTCAGCGCAGCGATAGACACCTTCCTTCTTGGTGGCGTAAGCGCGGCCAATCGTTCCGCAGTGCGGGCAAACAGGCTCGCCGCCCCAACGCAAGGCTTCGAGATACTTGCGGGCTTCGTCGTGGCTCTGGAAATGGGGCGCGTCGAACATGGCCAAACCTCGTTTCTGGCCATGTTCTATATGTCGGGGCTTGTGGTGTCAAGTATATAATTGGGAATATATTCCTTGATTGTGGCGGCCTGATGACGCGAGGAAAAAATTCCGCGTGTTCCCCGTTTCAATGGATTGGCCGGCAACGGCACACGCGCGATCCCGGGGATCGCGGCGCGCGCATCCGCGATGACGGTCCGGAACGAGCGCGGATTACGGCGTGATCGCCACCTTGAGGACGCCGGCCGGACCCGTTCGATCGCGTCACCGACGCAGCGCAACAGGCGGCCTGATCGATCGGTTTCAGTCCAAACAAAGGCCGGGATCGCTCCCGATCCTTTACTTTCATCCTCATGGTGAGGAGCGGGCAGAGCCCGCGTCTCGAACCATAAGGGCAATGCATTGCCACTTTCGGCCTCATCCTTCGAGACGCGCCTTCGGCGCTCCTCAGGATGAGGATGAGCGTTACCTACCCTATCGTCCCGGCATCGGCGCGCAGCGCATCCGGCTGCGGCATGGCGATGACGTTGTAGCCGCAATCGACGAAATGAATCTCGCCGGTGACGCCGGTCGAGAGATCCGACAGCAGGTAGAGACCTGCCCCGCCCAACTCCTCGAGCGTCACGCCACGGCCGAGCGGCGAATGACGCTGCTGGAACGCGAACATGTAGCGCGCGTCGCCGATGCCGGCGCCAGCCAGCGTGCGGATCGGGCCGGCCGAGATGGCGTTGACGCGGATCTTCTGGCCGCCGAAATCGACCGCGAGATAGCGCACCGAGGATTCGAGCGCCGCCTTCGCCAGACCCATCACGTTGTAATTGGGCATGGCGCGGTCGCCGCCGTTATAGGTCAGCGTCAGCATGGCGCCGCCGTCCGGCATCAGGGCCGCGGCGCGCCGGGCGGCCTCGGTGAACGAGAAGCAGGAAATCACCATCGAGCGGACGAAATTCTCGCGCGAGCTGTCGGCATAGCGGCCTTTCAGCTCGCTCTTGTCGGAGAAGCCGATGGCATGCACGAGGAAATCGAGCCTGCCCCATTTGCTGCCGATCTCGCCGAACACCGCATCGACCGAGGCGATGTCCTCGACGTCGCACGGCATCACGAAAGAGGAGCCGGCCTCCTGCGCCAGCGGCGTGATGCGCTTATGCAGCGCCTCGCCCTGATAGGTGAAGGCAAGATCGGCGCCGTGCGCCGCCAGCGTCTTGGCAATTCCCCAGGCGATCGAATGGTCGTTGGCGACCCCCATGATCAGCCCGCGCTTTCCGTCCATCAGTTTTGTCATGACCCGCTACCCATTCATGCCGCCATGCCCGCGCCCGCGGCGGGCATCCACGTCTTTCGGCTCAAGGGAAAAAGAAGACGTGGATGGCCGGGGCGAGCCCGGCCATGACCCGATTACGCATCCAGCCGCTTGAACACCACCGAGGCATTGGTGCCGCCGAAGCCGAACGAGTTCGACAGCGCGCACCCGATCGCGACATTGTCGCGGCGCTCGCGCACGATCGGCATGTCGGCAAAGGCCGGATCGAGCGTCTTGATGTTGGCGCTCTCGCAGATGAAGCCGTTGTTCATCATCAGCAGCGAATAGATCGCCTCCTGCACGCCGGCCGCGCCGAGCGAATGCCCGGTCAGCGACTTGGTCGCCGAGATCGGCGGGCATTTCGCGCCGAACACCTCGCGGACCGCCTCGATCTCCTTGGCATCGCCGACCGGCGTCGCGGTCGCGTGCGGGTTGATGTAGTCGACCGGCGCCTTGACGGTCGAAAGCGCCATCTTCATGCAGCGCACCGCGCCCTCGCCCGAGGGCGCCACCATGTCGTAGCCGTCGGAGGTCGCGCCGTAGCCGGCCACTTCGGCGTAGATTTTCGCGCCGCGCGCCCTGGCATGTTCCAGTTCCTCGAGCACCAGCACGCCGGCGCCGCCGGCGATGACGAAGCCGTCGCGGTCGGCGTCATAGGCGCGCGAGGCGCTTTCCGGGGTGTCGTTGTATTTGGAGGACATCGCGCCCATCGCGTCGAACAGGACCGACAGCGTCCAGTCCAGCTCCTCGCAGCCGCCGGCGAAAATCATGTCCTGCTTGCCGACCTGGATGATCTCGGCAGCGTTGCCGATGCAGTGGTTGGAGGTCGCGCAGGCGGACGAGATCGAATAATTCACGCCCTTGATCTTGAACCAAGTCGCAAGCGTCGCGGACGCGGTGGAGGACATCGCCTTGGGCACCGCGAAGGGGCCGACGCGCTTGGGGCCCTTGCTGCGCGCAGTATCGGCGGCCTCGACAACGGCGCGGGTCGACGGACCGCCGGAGCCCATGATGATGCCGGTGCGCTCGTTGGAGATTTCCGTCTCCTCCAGGCCGGCGTCGCGGATCGCCTGCTCCATCGCGACATGGTTCCAGGCCGCGCCGCCGCCGAGAAAGCGCATGGCGCGGCGGTCGACCACCGATTCCGCATCGAGCGACGGCGCGCCGTGCACCTGGCAGCGGAAGCCCAGCTCGGCGTATTTCTCGGCCCGCACGATGCCGGATTTAGCCTCGCGCAGACTCGCGAGCACTTCCTGCGTGTTGTTTCCGATGGACGATACGATGCCCATCCCCGTCACAACCACCCGCCTCATGCCTGCCTCGCTCTCGTTCAACGGGCGCCGCGCCGGGCGCCGATATCCCAGTGTATCAAACGATCATCCTGCCGGTCGGATCAAAGTCAGGCAGCCGCCGCGACCCCGAAATTCCCTGCGTCCTGAAATCGCCGGAGCGGCGGACCAAACACCGGTCAGGCGGCGCCCGGCTGCATTGCGGCCGCGTCCTTGAACAGGCCGACCTTCAGGTCGCTTGCCCGGTAGATGACCGTGCCGTCGGCCGACAGCCAGCCGTCGCCGATCCCGAGCACGAGCTTGGAGCGCATCACGCGCTTGATTTCGAGGCCGTAAATGACCTTCTTCATGCTTGGCAGGACCTGGCCGGAAAATTTCAATTCGCCGAGACCGAGCGCGCGGCCCTTGCCCGACGACCCGAGCCAGCCGAGGAAAAACCCCAGCAATTGCCAGAGCGCGTCGAGGCCGAGGCAGCCCGGCATGACCGGATCGCCTTTGAAATGGCAGGGGAAAAACCACAAATCCGGCTTCACGATCAGCTCGGCGCGGACGAGCCCCTTGCCGTACTCCCCGCCCTCCTCCGACAATTCGGTAATCCGGTCGAACATCAGCATGGGCGGCAGCGGAAGCTGAGGGCCCTCGGCGAACATCTCGCCCCGCCCGCAGGCCAGAAGATCCTCGAATTCATAGCTGGTACGGCGATTTTGCATTGGCTCCCCGCGCAAAACGGCCGTCTCTGACCGCAAGGCTGATTTCCTAACATAGGCCCGTATGCCGGCAAAGCCGCGAGGCATCAATACTATAGCTTAGAAGCGTTCCCAGTTGCGAAACAGTTGCAAATTCAGGGTCGGTGCCTATAATGTTTCGAATGAAACGATCCGGGGCCCCGGATCCGAGCTTTATGTGTTTGGCCAGGCGGGCGTTTGATGGCACTCCCCAAGACGATGATTTTCTCGACGCCGTTGGAGCAATTGTCCGTGCCGGGCCACATGCCCGTGAGCCGGCCGGTCGATCTCAATGGCTGCCCCTGGCACGACGTGAAGTCGATGCTGCGCGACGTCGGTCTGCGCCCGACCCGCCAGCGCATGTCGCTCGGCTGGCTCTTGTTCGCCAAGGGCGACCGCCACATCACCGCGGAAATGCTCTACGAGGAAGCGAGCAAGGCCAAGGTGCCGGTCTCGCTGGCGACCGTCTACAACACGCTGCACCAGTTCACGGAAGTGGGCCTGCTGCGCCAGGTCGCGGTGGACGGCTCCAAGACCTATTTCGACACCAACGCCTCCGACCATCATCACTTCTTCGTCGAGGGCGAGAACGAGCTGGTCGATATTCCAGGCGCCGACGTGATCGTCGACAAGATGCCGACGGCGCCGGAAGGATACGAGATCGCCCGCATCGATGTCGTGGTGCGACTGCGCAAGACCGGCCGCTGATCCAGACCGCCGACAGGATTTGCACTGATCGGGACCCGCCGCTGACGCGTCAGGTTCTTTACGCTTGGTCATAGTCGCGGCGGCAGCGGCGGTATGATTCCTCGCCGGCCGGTTTCCCCGCTCAATCGATCTTTTCGTTGGGATAGACGCCCCAGAGGCGCTCCTGCACGACCCAGCCATCGAAGTCCGTCCCGGAAATCCGGCACCAGGCCCCGGTGCATGAGCGGATCGCCGCGAGAACGCCGGCCTGCAGCTTCGCCTGCGTCTGACACGGCTCCTGCGGGCGCGCGCACAGCGGCACCAGTTCGTCCTTGGGCCTCGGGTTGACGATCGCGGTGCGCCGGCCGGTCAGCAGCGAGTGATAGACCCAGCCTTCCGCCCCCTCGCCGTCACGCACCCGCCGCCAGTTCTCGAACTCGGCGGTGATCTCCACCGGCAGGCCGGCGCGGGTGAAGACCCACGCCACCTCGTGATCCTTGGTCGGCCCGGTGCGCACATTGACGCGATCGGACTTGATGCTCACGAAACGCGGCACCGGCAACCCGCTCACCGGCCCCTGCGGCGTTTCCGCCGCCGCCTGCGCCTCGGCAAAGCCCGTCGCGAGCACGAGCGCGAGGACAATACGAATGACTTGGCGAATGCCTTGTGTTGCAGATGCCATCTGATAGAGAAAGCTGAACTGGAACCGGACGCCGGGGATCGCACGGGAGTGTCTGCCAGCGCGGTTAAAGAGGGCTGAACGGCCGGCGCGCGAACCGCGGTTCCCCGATCGGGACGGACACGAGGCCAAGACGACACGAGGCCGAGACGACACGAGGGCTGAAACAATGCCAAGCCGAAAAAAGCCCCTGGTCATCGTGACGCGCAAGCTGCCCGATACCGTCGAAACGCGCATGCGCGAGCTTTTCGACACCCAGCTCAATCTCGACGACAAGCCGATGAGCCAGACGCAGCTCGCCGAAGCGGTAAAGATCGCCGACGTCCTCGTTCCCACCGTCACCGACCGCATCGACGCGTCCGTCCTCAGCCATACCGGCGAGAAGCTCAAGCTGATCGCGAATTTCGGCAACGGCGTCGACAATATCGACGTCGCCTCCGCGCTCCAGCGCGGCATCACCGTGACCAACACGCCCGGCGTCCTGACCGAAGACACCGCCGACATGACGATGGCGCTCGTGCTCGCGGTGCCGCGGCGGCTGACCGAGGGCGCGCAGGTGCTCACCGGCGACAACGAATGGAGCGGATGGTCGCCGACCTGGATGCTCGGCCACCGCATCTGGGGCAAGCGGCTCGGCATCATCGGCATGGGACGCATCGGGCAGGCGGTGGCGCGCCGCGCGCGCGCGTTCGGCCTGCAGATCCACTACCACAACCGCCGCCGCGCGGCCCCGCAGATCGAGGAAGAGCTGAGCGCCACCTATTGGGAAAGCCTCGACCAGATGCTGGCGCGCGTCGATATCGTGTCGGTGAATTGCCCGCACACGCCGGCGACCTTCCATCTATTGTCGGCGCGCCGGCTCAAGCTGCTGCGCCCGGAAGCCTATGTCGTCAATACCGCGCGCGGCGAGATCATCGACGAGAATGCGCTGATCCGCATGATCGCCGCCGGCGAGCTGGCCGGCGCCGGGCTCGACGTGTTCGAGCACGAGCCGGCGGTCAATCCGCGGCTCGCCAAGCTGGCGCGCGAGGGCAAGGTCGTCCTGCTGCCACACATGGGCTCGGCGACGATCGAGGGCCGCGTCGACATGGGCGAGAAGGTCATCATCAACATCAAGACCTTCATGGACGGCCACCGTCCGCCGGACCGCGTGCTGCCCTCGATGCTCTGAGCGCTCAGCGATACCCCGACAGATCGCGGATCGTGGGCGTCTCGCCCGACAGCGGGTTGGCCGGGTCCCAGCGATAGTGCAGCGTCTCGAAGCGCATCGCGCGCGCATCGATCATCAGCAGCCGCCCGACAAGGCCCTCGCCGAAGCCGACGATCTCGCGGATCGCTTCGAGCGCGATCATCGATCCGAGGATGCCCGCAAGCGCGCCGAGAATGCCGGCTTCCGCGCAGGCCGGCACCGTGCCCGGCGGCGGCGGCTCCGGGAACAGGCAGCGGTAGCTCGGGTTCGGCGTGCCGTCGGCACCGCGCTCGTGCGCACGCACGGTGGTCAGGGTGCCGTCGAAGGTCCCGAGCGCGGCGGTGACGAGCGGCTTTGCGGCAAGGTAGCAGGCGTCGGACACGAGATAGCGCGTCTCGAAATTGTCCGACCCGTCGGCGACCAGATCGTAGCCGCCGATCAGGTCGAGCGCGTTCGTACCGGTCAGCCGCAGCGGATACGTCACGACCCGCACATGCGGATTGAGGCGCGCGATCGCCTCCGCCGCGCTTTGCGTTTTCTGCCGGCCGACATCGCCGGTGGCGTGAATGACCTGGCGCTGGAGATTCGACAGCGCCACCGTGTCGTCGTCGACGACCCCGAGCGTGCCGACGCCGGCGGCGGCGAGATAGAGCAGGACCGGTGCCCCGAGCCCGCCGGCTCCGATCACCAGAACGCGCGCCGCCTTGAGCCGCGCCTGACCGGGGCCGCCCACTTCGCGCAGTACGATATGCCGCGCATAGCGTTCCAGTTCGTCCGGGCCAAGCACCGCAGAGTTCACGACAGACCCGCCCTTCCGGAACCGTGCGCCGGGATCGCCGTGACGCGCGGGCGCAACGCCGCCGCGCGCCGGACCGCGGGACGCAGAAGCACTCTTGCGCATCGTACGCCCGATTGGCCATGCTTGCCGCCCGGGCGACCGGCGTACGGGGCGTAGGTCATGCGAGTTCCAGTTCTTGTCGCGCTTGTGGCGGTTTCGGCGGTCTGTAGTCTTCTTTTGACGCCCGGGCGGTCCGTTGCGCAAGAGGCCCGCACGCCTCCCGCGCCGGGCCAGCCCAAACCGCAATCGCCGAAACCGCAAGCCACCAAGCCGCAAACACCCAAGCCGCGCGCGGGCGCATCCGAGGCTCCGGCCGCCGAGCGGCCGGCCGCGCCCACCAACGGCGCGCTGCGGGAGGCCTATGCCGCGCTGCCGCTGGCGGAGCGCTTCGCCATCCAGTCCGACCTGATCTGGTCCGGCGACTATAACGGGATGATCTCCGGCGACGTCGGCGACCGCGCGATCGCGGCCGTGAAGGCCTTCCAGAAGCGCAACAAGAGCAAGGAGACCGGCATCCTGACGCCGGAGGAGCGCGCGCTGCTCGCCGCAAGCGTGCGCGAGAAGCAGGACCAGGTCGGCTGGACGCTGGTCGAGGACCCGGTGATGGTCGGCGTGCGTCTCGGCATTCCCGCCAGGCTCGCGCCGCGCAAGGAGCGCGGCCGCACCGGCGGACGCTGGACCTCGGCGCGCGGCGAAGTGCAGATCGAGACGTTCCGCGACAGCATCGCCGACACCACGTTCGCGGCTCTGTTCGAGCAGCAGAAAAAGAGCCCGGCCGGACGGCGGACCGAATACAGCGCCCTGCGTGCGGATTTCTTCGTCCTGTCCGGCCTGCAGGGCCTGAAGAAATTCTACGTCCGCGCGCAGCTTCGCGAGAACGAGGTGCGCGGCATCAGCATCCTCTACGATCAGGCGATGGACGGCATCATGGAGCCGGTCGTCGTCGCGATGTCGAGCGCGTTCGCGCCGTTCGCGGCCGGCGACGCGCTGATCGGCGTCAAGCGCAATGTCGAATACGCCACCGCCGTGGTCGCAAGCGCCGACGGCCATCTGGTCACCGACCGCGCGGCGACCGACGGATGCCATGTCATCATCGTCGCCGGCCACGGGCATGCCGAGCGCATCGCCGAGGACCCGGCCGCCGACCTCGCGCTGATCCGCGTGCACGGCCCGCATCGCTTTGCGCCACTCGCCTTGTCCGCCGATCCGCCGCGCAGCGGCGACCTCGCCGTGGTCGGCATCGGCGATCCGCAGACCCAGGACGGCGGCCACGCGATCACCGCGCCGAGCATCCGCATCCGCGGCGTCGAAGGCGGGCGCGTCGTGCTGGACCCGCCGCCGCCGCTCGGCTTCGGCGGCGGCGCCGTCATCGACGGCCAGGGTCGGTTCATCGGCCTGACCGTGCTCAAGCCGGCGGTGGTGGCGGGACCGCCGGCCCCGCCGCAGGCCGCGCTCGCCTCCGCCGCCGCCATCATCCGCTTCCTTGAAACGAACAAGGTCGCGCCGGCGATCGGAAACGCCAGCGTCGAGGCGGCGCGCGCGTCGGTCGTGCGTCTGATATGCGTGCGGAAGTAACCGCGCCTACCGGTTCTTGAAGTTCGCGGCGCGCTTGGACGCGAACGCCGCCATGCCTTCCTTCTGGTCTTCGGTCGCAAACAGCGAATGGAAGACCCGCCGTTCGAAACGAACGCCCTCGGCGAGCGTCGTCTCCAGCGCGACGTTGACGGCTTCCTTCGCCATCATCGTGGCCGGCAGCGGCATCGAAGCGATCGTCTCCGCCATTTTCATCGCTTCGTCCATGAGAGACGCCAGCGGCACGATGCGCGCGACGAGGCCGGAGCGCTCGGCTTCCTGCGCATCCATCATGCGGCCGGTCAGGCAGAGATCCATCGCCTTGGCCTTGCCGATGGCGCGCGTCAGCCGCTGCGTGCCGCCGATGCCGGGGATGACGCCGAGCTTGATCTCGGGCTGGCCGAACTTCGCGTTGTCGGCGGCCAGAATGACGTCGCACTGCATCGCCAGCTCGCAGCCGCCGCCGAGCGCAAAGCCGGCCACCGCCGCGATCAGCGGCTTGCGGGCGCGCGCCGCGCGATCCCAGTCGGCGGCGAAGTTGGCCATGTAGACATCCATGAAGGATTTCTCCGACATCTCCTTGATGTCGGCGCCGGCCGCGAAGGCCTTGTCCGAACCGGTGATGACCAGACACCCGATCGCCGGATCCGCCTCGAACGCGTCGATCGCCGCCGCGAGCTCGCGAATGAGCGCGCTGCTCAAGGCGTTCATCGCCGCCGGGCGGTTGAGCCGGATCACGCCGACGCGTCCGCGCGTTTCGACAAGGATGTTCTCATAAGCCATGGCTGCCGGTCCCTTCTGAATCCGGGCTCTGGGGTAGCCGAGACGACGATTGCACGCAACGCGTCCGGGGGCCGCCGGCAAGCGGCCGGCCGACGCCCGCTCGGCGGCCGGAATTAGCGCATTGTTCGCGCACGATCTTTTCCAAGGCACCGCGGCGCCTCATTCGCCACGGTGCGTCAGTGAAATTCGGCGACCGCCGCAATCAGGCGCTCGATGTCTTCCGGACGCGACAGGCGATGATCGCCGTCCTTGATCAGGGTGAAAACGACATCCTCGCGCGCCAGGAGCGTCACCAGCTCGGCGGCATGCTGCCAAGGCACGTCGCGGTCCTTCACCCCTTGCAGGATGCGGACCGGACAGCCGGTCTCGATCAGCCCACCCATGATCAGATGCCGGCGGCCGTCCTCGATCAGCCGGCGCGTCACGAGATAGGGCTCGTCGGAATATTCCGACGGCACCGTCCACGATCCCCTCTCCTCGATCTGCCGCCTGATCTCGGGCGTGAAGCGCTGCCACATCAGGACTTCGGTGAAGTCGGGGGCCGGTGCCACCAGCACCATGCCGCAGGGACGTGCCGGCGCGGCTTCGCCGTTCGCAGCACCTTGCGCCAGCGCGCGCGCCAGAAGCAGCGCCATCCACCCGCCCATGGACGAGCCGACGACGACCTGCGGTCCGCGGCAGAAGCTCCGGAATACGGCGAGCGATTCCTCCAGCCAGCGGCCGATGCTGCCCTCGGCGATGGCACCGCCGGATTCGCCGTGCCCGGAATAGTCGAAGCGCACGCAGCCGCGCCCCTGAGCGGCGGCCCAGGCGTCGAGCGCCTCGATTTTCGTTCCGCGCATGTCGGACATGAAACCGCCGAGCCAGAACACGCCCGGCCCCGCGCCTTCGCGCACCCGCACCGCGATGCGCCGCGCGTCCGCGCCCGTTCCAACATCGATATGTTTCAGGCTAACGTCGCTCATCGTCCTGATTCGCAGCGATCCGCCGACCGATCATCCGGTTTCCCAGCGATGCCCGAATCTGTTTCGCCGCAAGCCGGCGTCAGCGCAAGAGGATATTGCCGCGGACTCCACCGGGAATTTGCGGCATGAGCAACCAAGCGCGCATCCCGCTGGACGCCGTGCGGCGGCTTGCCGGCGCGACCGTCCTTCTCCTCGCCCCCAAACCCGACGACGAACGGGCGGCGCAGTCGGCGCTCGACATCGCCTTCGCGCTGCAGAAGGCCGGCGCCCGCGCGATCGTCGCGAGCCGGCGCGGGCCGCTCGTCGACAGGCTGCAGGCCGCCGGGATCGCGTGGCGAGCGCTTTCCCACGACAGCGTCAATCCTTTCCGCCTGCGCGCGAACGCGCGACGGCTCGAGCGGCTGATCCTCGCCGAGCGCGTCGACATCGTGCATGCGTACAGCGCCGGCGGCGCCTGGAGCGCGCTGGCGGCGACGGAAAAGCTTCCGGTCTGGCTCGTCACCGCATTCCCCGACGCGGTGCCGGCGCGGTTCTCGCTGCGGACATTCTATTGGGGCGCGCTCGCACGCGGCGACAAGGTCATCGCGCATTCCTCGTTCGTGGCGGGCCCCACCATCCGGCGCTTCAACATCGCGCGCGACCGCGTGGCGATCGTGCCGGAAGCGGTCGATGCCGACATGTTCAATCCCGCGACGATGCGCCCGGAACGCGTGCTGGCGCTGCGCAAGCTCTGGAACGTGCCGAACGGCAACCGCGTCATCCTGGTGCCGGGCCCGCTCGCGCCCGCCGAAGGGCAGGACGTGCTGATCGAGGCTGCGGCCATGACGCCGCCGCACCTGTTGCGCGACGTCACGTTCGTCCTGATCGGAGAGACCCGCGCGCACCGCCGCTATGCGCGCGCGCTTTCGGCGAGCGCCCGGCGCCGTCGCATCGCGCCGCTGTTCGTGCGGCCGGGCGCATGCACCGACTGGCCGGCGGCGCTCGCGGCCGCCGATTTCGTCGTCATGCCGGCGGTCACGCAACGCCTCTACGGCGACCCGATCCCGCAATCGCAGACGATGGCGCGCCCGGTGATCGCCTCCGCCGCGGGCATCCTGCCGGAGCACCTGCTGGCGCCGCCGCGGATGCCGAAATCGCTGCGCACGGGCTGGATCGTGCCGCCCGGCGACCCGCAGGCACTCGCCGAAACGCTGACCGAGGCCATCTCCCTCGATCTGGCCGGCTACCGGGCGCTGGCCGCCCGCGCCCGCCGGTTCGCGGAATTCATGTTTTCGCCGCAAAACGTTGCCGCTTCGGTCCTCAAAATTTATAATGAATTATTGGAAGGCAATCCTGACACATTGCATACGCAGGTAAGACCGACTATCAATCCATTCGACGCCGCCGCGACCCCGTATCTCGTTCCGCGCGCTCCGCACTAACGCAGCCAATATTTTCGAGGTGTTCGTGGCATCCGGTTCCGCCGCCCGTCTTTTGTCCGAGAGCCAGCCACACGGTCTGCTGTTTGCGCCGGACCGCTCGAACGTCGTCAACATCCATCCGCTGAACATCCTCGTCATTGCGCCGACGCTCGATGCCGGCGCCGCCGATGCCGCGGTGATCGATCTCGTGCGTATCTTGACCGAAGCGCGCAACCGTCCGGTGGTGATCTCGCGCGGCGGACGGCTGGAGCATCAGGTTTCCGAGCACGGCGCGCAACTGATCCATCTCGACGTCGCGAGCAAGAATCCGTTCGTCATGCTGCGCAATGCCGTCGCGATCGCGCGGATCGCCTTGCGCACGCGCTGCGATCTCGTTCACGTCCATGGCCGCGCGCCGGCCTGGAGCGCGTGGCTGGCCTGCCGCTGCATCGGCGTTCCCTTCGTGACCTCGTGGTACAAGGGATTCCGCGAACAGAATGTCTTCAAGCGCCTCTACAACAGCGTCATGGCGCGCGGAGACCGCGTGATCGCGGTCAGCGACCAGATCGCCGAGATCATCAACGACCGCTACGGCACGCCCTGGGGCCGCATCAATGTCGTGCCGGCCGGCTTCGACCTGTCGCCTTTCGATCCGGCCGCGGTGTCGCCGGCGCGCATCGAGACGATGCGGCGCATTTTCGGCGCCGGCCCGCAGACCAAGATCATTCTCGCCCCCGGCCGCATGCTGCGCCGCAAGGGCCATCATCTGCTGGTAAAGGCGGCGCAGCGGCTGAAGGACGCCGGGCTGAAGGATTTCGTCTGCGTGTTCGTCGGCGAGGACCACGGCCACAGCCGCTACATGGGCGAATTGTGGGACCTCGTGCTGGCGACCGGGACGGCCGACGTCGTGCGCATGACCGGGCCGGTGACCGATATCGCCGCGGCCTATGCGGCGGCCTGCGTCGTCGTGTCCGCCGCGACCCAGGCCGAGGGCCTACAGCGCACGATCCTCGAAGCTCAGGCCATGGCGCGGCCGGTGGTCGTCTCCGATCTCGCCGCCGGCTCCGATGTCGTCCTCGCACCGCCGGCCGTTTCGGAAGATCGCATGACCGGCTTCCGTTTCCCCAGCGGAAACGATGCCGCGCTGGCCTCGGCGCTGCTGCGCCTGTTCTCCATGCACGATCAGGCCCGGACGGCGATCGGCCTGCGCGGCCGGGAATGGGTACGCGGCCATTTCAATGCCGCGACGGCGGCCGAACTGACGCTGAAGCTCTATGCCGACGTGGCCGGGAGCCGTCAGGCCGCGTGACCGCCTTTGCCCCCAGGATGACCGGAGGCCGACGGCGCAACCTGCCGCAATTGACTTGCGAACCGTTTCTCCCGATTCTAAAGCCATTCGCTCCTCGCGCCGTGCCTCGCAAAGCGGCACGGCGACGATGAGCGCGCCGTCGAAACAGCACAGGAGAAGATTACCATTCGTCGCCCGATGAGAACGACGCCGCCCGTCCAGAAGGACGGCCCCCGCGTCAACGAGGAGATTCGCGTCCGCGAGGTGCAACTGATCGATCACACCGGCCACAATCACGGAGTGATCGAGACGCAGAAAGCCCTCAGTATGGCTCAGGAAGCCAATCTCGACCTCGTCGAGATTTCTCCCAACAACACCCCGCCGGTCGTGAAGATTCTCGATTACGGCAAATACAAATACCAGGCGCAGAAGAAGGCCGCCGAGGCCCGCAAGAAGCAGAAGGTCGTCGAGATCAAGGAAATCAAGTTCCGTCCGATGATCGACGACCACGATTATGACGTGAAGATGCGTTCGATGCTCCGCTTCTTCGAGGAAGGCGACAAGGTCAAGGTGACCCTGCGCTTTCGCGGCCGCGAGCTTGCGCACCAGGAGCTGGGCACCAGGCTGCTGAACCGGGTCAAGGAAGATACCGGCAAGATCGCCAAGGTCGAGCAGGAGCCCAAATTCGAAGGCCGCCAGATGGTTATGGTCCTGGCGCCAAGGTGAGATGGCGCCGGTCGGCGCGCGCGCGTTTGTGTGCCGCAGTGCCGTGCCGGCCCAGAACGTTGGTCCCGATGGTCCAGGGCTTGTTGGCGCCACTGACGACGTTGACAAGCTTCTGGATCGGCAGCCGCCCGATCTCCGTGCGCGAGCGCGAGACGAAAAGATCGGCGTGATAGAGCCCCTCGGTCTCGTGGCCGAGCGTGTCGATCCCCCGCCGTTCGACCGCCGCGACCGCGGCTTCCATTTCCGCGCGATTGGCGAAACGCCGCTGCACGAACGTGGCGCCTTCGAACTGCTCCGTCTGCAATTCGTATTGCGCGAGCGTGGCCGCGATCTTGTCGTAGGGGAACATGCGCAGCACGAACGAGGCGACCCAGGCCGGGCGGCCGCGGCGCGACAGAGCGGCAAGCCGCTCGAAGGTCTTGCTGGTCACATAGCCGACGCAGCCGGTCGAGACGATAAGGTCGACGTCGGCCAGCGCGTCCGCCGCCTCCGGCGTCGGATCGCCGCTCTCCAGATCGATCGCAAATCCGAGATCAACGGTGCCGCAGGCCTGCGCGTAGCTGACGGCGTTCTGCGAGATGTCGAGACCGATCACGCGCACGTTGCGATGCTTCGGCCATGACCGGTAGAAGGCGCGGTCAAGCTCCAGCATTTCGTCGCTGGTCAGCGGCTGCAGCGCGGGCGCCGTATAGCGCTCGCGCAGCATGTCGTAGCCGAGCGCATATTTCATCAGCGCGCCGTTGACCCCGTACGAGGAGCCGAGGTCGAGCACGGTCACCGGCTCGAACTGGGTTTCGGCGCGCGCGCGGATGAGCTGGGCGAAAACCGGCTGCGCGAGATGCGGAATGATGTAATCGAGCTGGCCGAGATAGCTGAAATAAAGGCGAGGGTCCTTTTCGATATAGATCTGATCGAAATTCGCTTTTCCCTCGTTGAGATCGGAAAATTTAATCGATTGCTGCATGCACGAATCCTTCCACGTAGGCGCGTTGGCGGCGCGCGATTTATTCGGCTCCATGAGGTTGATCGCTGAAAATTATATTCGCCGGGGGCAGCCGTCACAATGAAGCGCGGCCTTCATTTCGGCGCGAAGTCGCCCAAATGACTCCGCCCGTTGCGGCAAATTGGCACACTTTGGCCATCGCGGCTGCAATCGGAGACGGCCCGGCCTGCACCCGCGGGCCCCCTCCTCGGGCTTCAAGGCCCGGGCGGTCAGCGGCCGGGAGCGACCGCTCCGAATTCCGGGTCCGGCCGGAACGGGCGGCGACCCACCCCGCGCCCCGGGCGGGTGAAGATCGCTTTTGCCGGGCCGAAAAACGCCCCGGAAAGCTCCGGCACGGGTCCGGCGGGACCCGCCGGACCGGTCATTCGGCGGCCAAAACCGGCTCCCGGTTGTCTTTTCCGGACCGCTCTGCCATAAACCGCGCCTTCGCGCCGCCCGGCTGATCAAGGGCTGCCGTGGCGGCGCAGATCGCTCATTTCGAGCTTCGCTCACAGACGAGCACCGGCCGGCCAGCGCGGGCCTCTCCCGCGCCGCAGGTCTACCTATGAGGAGAGCCAAATGCCCAAGATGAAGACCAAGTCAGGCGCCAAGAAGCGCTTCAAGATCACCGGTACGGGCAAGGTCAAGGCCGCCCAGGCCGGCAAGCGCCACGGCATGATCAAGCGGACCACCAAGCAGATCCGCCAGCTTCGCGGCACGCACGTCCTGTTCAAATCGGACGGCGACAACATCAAGAAATACTTCCTGCCGAACGGCTGACGCCCGGCACTTATCGTTACCGCGAAGGAGATCAGTCATGGCTCGCGTCAAGCGCGGCGTCACTGCGCACGCCAAGCACAAGAAAGTCTTCAAGGCCGCCAAGGGTTTCTACGGCCGCCGCAAGAACACCATCCGCGTCGCCAAGCAGGCGGTCGACAAGGCCAACCAGTACGCCTATCGCGACCGCAAGCGCCGCAAGCGAACCTTCCGCGCGCTGTGGATCCAGCGCCTGAACGCCGCCGTGCGGCCGTTCGGCATCACCTACAGCCGCTTCATCGCCGGCCTCGACAAGGCCGGCATCCTGGTCGATCGCAAGGTGCTGTCCGATCTCGCCATCCGCGAGCCGGCGGCGTTCCAGGCGATCGTGGAGAAGGCGAAGTCGGCGTTGCCGGCGCAGCCGCAGGCGGCGAAGGCTTAATCACAGCCGTCATGGCCGGGCCTGACCCGGCCATCCCGATCAGGCGGGCACGGTGCCAACCTAAGCGGGATGCGCGGGACGAGCCCGCGCATGACGCCGAGAGTGGTGACACTCATGTCCGATATCGCGAAACTTGAATCCGAAATCCTCAAAGCGGTCACCGCCGCCGCCGACGAGGCGGCGCTGGAAGCGGTGCGCGTCGCCGCGCTCGGCAAGAAAGGCTCGATCTCCGAACTGCTCGCCACGCTCGGCAAGATGCCGCCGGAGGAGCGCAAGACCAAAGGGCCGCTGATCAACGGCCTCAAGGATCGCGTCACCGCGGTCATCGCCGGGAAGAAGGCCGGGCTTGCGGCAAGCACCCTCGATGCGCGGCTGACCAGCGAGACGCTCGACGTCACGCTGCCGGTGCGCGAGGCCGCGACGGAGACCGGGCGCATCCATCCGATCAGCCAGGTCATCGACGAACTCACCGCGATCTTCGCCGACATGGGCTTCTCGGTCGCCGAGGGTCCGGACATCGAGACCGACGACTACAACTTCACCAGGCTCAATTTTCCCGAAGGCCATCCGGCGCGGGAGATGCACGACACCTTCTATTTCAACCCGAAAGCCGACGGCTCGCGCATGCTGCTGCGCACGCACACCTCGCCGGTGCAGGTGCGCACCATGCTGAGCCAGAAGCCGCCGGTCCGCGTCATCTGCCCGGGCCGCACCTATCGCAGCGACTCCGACCAGACGCACACGCCGATGTTCCATCAGGTCGAGGGGCTCGTGATCGACAAGAGCTCGCATCTCGGCCACTTGAAATGGATCCTCGAGGAATTCTGCAAGGCGTTCTTCGAGGTGGACAGCGTCAAGATGCGCTTCCGCCCTTCCTTCTTCCCGTTCACCGAGCCCTCGCTCGAAGTCGACATCCAGTGCCGCCGCGACAAGGGCGAGATCCGCTTCGGCGAAGGCGAGGACTGGCTGGAGATTCTCGGCTGCGGCATGGTGCATCCGAACGTGCTGCGGAATTGCGGGCTCGATCCGGACGAGTATCAGGGCTTCGCCTGGGGCATGGGGATCGACCGCATCGCCATGCTCAAATACGGCATGCCGGACCTGCGTCCCTTCTTCGAGGCGGACGTGCGCTGGCTGTCGCATTACGGCTTCCGGCCGCTCGATTTCCCGACGCTGGCGGGAGGCTTGAGTGCGTGACGCGGAGAAAAACAGCACGGCAGCCACGGCCTGTTCCCTCCCCCGCAAGCGGGGGAGGGTTAGGGAGGGGGCGGTGAACAACGTACCGAAGCAACTGGAATGGCACGTCACCAAAATAGCAAGAGCGCGCGCGCGATCGCTCCGCCGCGACTCCACTGACGCGGAGCGCATCATTTGGAATGCACTTCGTGCGCACCGATTGGGAGGGGTGAGTTTCCGCCGGCAGACACCGATCGGACCCTACGTCGCAGACTTCGTTTGCCATACCGCGAAACTCGTCATCGAGATTGACGGTGGACAGCATTTTGAACCCGCTCACATGAAGCACGATGCCCGCCGGGCGGCCTATCTATCCGCCAAAGGTTTCCGGACGCTTCGTTTCAACAATTATGACGTGATGACTAATCGGCAGGGCGTTCTGGAAACGATTGCGGCGGCGATTGAAGCATCCCCCTCCCCACCCCTCCCCCGCTTGCGGGGAAGGGAGCCGGCTGCGGCTCGTGGCGAGACACGATCATGAAATTCACCCTCTCCTGGCTGAAGGATCATCTGGACACCGACGCGTCGGTCGCCGAGATCGCCGACAAGCTCACCATGATCGGGCTCGAGGTGGAGGCGCTCGAGGACAAGGGCAAGCAGCTCGCGCCCTTCGTCATCGCCAAAGTGCTCGACGCCAAGCAGCATCCCAATGCCGACCGCCTGCGCGTGTGCATGGTCGATATCGGCGACGGCAAGCCGGTGCAGGTCGTCTGCGGCGCGCCCAATGCCCGTACCGGCATGATCGGGGTGTTCTCGCCGCCCGGCAGCTACATCCCCGGCAAGGACATCACGCTCGGCGTCGGCACGATCCGCGGCGTGGAGAGCCGCGGCATGCTGGTCTCCGAGGCGGAGCTGAAAATCTCCGACGACCACGAGGGCATCATCGAATTGCCGGCCGACGCCCCGCTCGGCGCGCCGTACGCCAAATATGCCGGCCTCGACGACGCGGTGATCGAGATCAACCTGACGCCGAACCGCCCCGACTGCACCGGCGTCAACGGCATCGCGCGCGATCTCGGCGCGACCGAGATCGGCAAGTACAAGGAAAACACGCCCAAGCCGGTCAAGGGCGCGTTCCCCTGCCCGGTGACGGTGACGCTCGATTTCGGATCGACGCCCTCGCTGTGCCCGGCCTTCGCGCTGCGCCTCGTCAGGGGCGTCAGGAACGGCCCCTCGCCCGACTGGCTGCAGAAGCGCCTGCGCGCCATCGGCCTGCGGCCGATCAATGCGCTGGTCGACATCACGAACTTCATGACCTATGACCGCGGCCGCCCGCTGCACGTCTTCGACGCCGCCAAGGTGCGCGGCAATCTCACCGTACGCCGCGCCAAGAAGGGCGAGAGCCTGCTCGCGCTCGACGGCAAGACCTATACGCTCGACGAGACGATCTGCGTGATCGCCGACGACAAGGGCGTGGAATCGCTCGCCGGCATCATGGGCGGCGAGGAGAGCGGCTGCTCGGAAGCCACCACCGACGTGCTGATCGAGTCGGCCTTGTGGGACCCGCTCAATGTGGCGCAGACCGGCCGCAAGCTCGGCATCAATTCCGACGCGCGCTACCGCTTCGAGCGCGGCGTCGATCCGGCCTTCACCGTGCCCGGCCTCGATCTCGCGACCCAGATGGTGATCGAACTGTGCGGCGGCACGGCCTCGAAAGCCGTCGTCGCGGGCGATGTGCGCGGCCCGGACAAGATCGTCGATTTCCCGATCGACGAGACAAGTCGTCTGTCCGGCCTCGACATCCCGCAGGCCGAGATGAAGCGCATCCTCGCGCATCTGGGATTCTTCGTCGCCGGCTCCGGCAAGTCGGTGAAAGTCGCGGTGCCGTCGTGGCGCCCGGACGTCGAGGGCAAGGCCGACATCGTCGAGGAGATCGTGCGCATCGCCGGCGTCGATCGCGTGCCGGCCGCCGAATTCCCGCGCGGCGAAGCGCCCCGCAAGCCGGTGCTGACCGTAGCCCAACTGCGCACGCGCAAGGCCAAGCGCGCGCTCGCCGGCCGCGGCCTGGTCGAGGCCGTGACCTGGTCGTTCATCGCCAAACCGCATGCCGAACTGTTCGGCGGCGGCGAGGCTGCGCTCGCGCTCGCCAATCCGATTGCCTCCGATCTGTCGGATATGCGGCCGAGCCTGCTTCCCGGCCTGATCGCGTCGGCACAGCGCAACGCCGATCGCGGCTTCCCCGATTCCGGGCTGTTCGAAGTCGGCCAGATTTTCCGCGGCGATGCACCCGCCGACCAGTTCACCGCCGCCTCCGGCGTGCGGCGCGGGCTCTCCAGCGCAACCGGTATCGGCCGCCACTGGTCGAACGGCGCAAAGCCCGCCGACGTCTTCGACGTGAAGGCCGATGCGCTCACCGCGCTCGCGGCCGCCGGCGCGCCGGCGCAGGCGCTGCAGATCGTGCCGGGCGGACCCGCCTGGTTCCATCCCGGCCGCTCGGCCACGATCCAGATCGGCCCGCAGAATGTTCTCGGCCATTTCGGCGAGCTGCATCCGCGCACGCTGCAGGCGCTCGATGTCGAAGGCCCGCTGGTCGCCTTCGAGACGATCCTGGAGCGCATCCCCGAGCCGAAGGCGCGCGCGACGCGCACCAAGCCGCTGCTCGATCTGTCGCCGTTCCAGCCGGTGACGCGCGATTTCGCGTTCCTCGTCGGCCGCGCCGTCAAGGCCGCCGACATCGTGCGCGCCGCGCAGAATGTCGACAGGAAGCTGATCACCGGCGTCGCGATCTTCGACGTCTATGAGGGCAAGGGCATCGATCCCGACAAGAAGTCGGTCGCGATCGCGGTGACGATCCAGCCGCGCGAAAAGACGCTGACCGATGCGGAGATCGATGCGCTGTCGGCGAAGATCGTCGCCGAGGTCGCCAAGCGCACCGGCGGCGAACTGCGCGCCTGAGCGCGCGTCTTTACGCCTTCGCCTCCGCTCTCAGCGGCGTCGCGGTTGACGCCGCTCGGCCGGCTGCGGTTGCGGCTTGGGGCCGATCCCGAACAGGCGCAGCGCCGCGGCGGCGGCACGCTCCCCGGATTCCCAGGCGCCGGCGACCGTGCCCCATTGCGTCTCGTGCACGGCTTCGCCCGCAAAGAAGACGCGGTCGCGATGGGGCTCCATCAGGATGCGGCGGGAGCCCTGCGCGCCGACAGCGGCGGTGGCGAATGCGCCCATGATCCAGGGATCGCCGCTCCATTGCGTGACATGGCTGCGGCGAAGGCGGCTGCCGACATCGACGCCGTAAAGACCCGACAGCCAGCTCACCGCGAACTCGGTCATCGCGCGCGGACCGCGCGCGGACAGCGTGCGTCCGAAGCGGCCGCCGACGTCCACGTAGCACAGCTCGCTGCCATTGACGTTGGCGAGCAGCGCCGCGGTCCGCTCGTCCTCGGCGCGCTCCATCACCAGATCGTCGCGCTGCAGATCGAGCGGATTGCCCGGCAGCTCCAGAATGATGCGCTCGTAATGGCCGGGCGAGAGCCTGACGAGAGCGTCGGCCTGGCGCTTGGGCAGTTCGGGCGCGAATTTGATCTTGCCGCTCGCCAGCACGCCGGTCGATGCGGTCACGATCGCCGCCCGCGCCGTCAGCCGGCCCCTTGCGGTGGCGATGTCCACGTTCGAACGCCCAAAGGCGTTGATCTCGGTGACGGCGGCCGCGCGCTCGAGCGGGATGTTCGTCGCCAGCTTCTCGACCAGCGCGCCGAGCCCCTGACGGCAGAAGGCGTCGATATTGCGCGAGACGGATTTGGCCAAGTCCGCCGCCGACATCTCGACGAGATCGCGGCTGCAACTGAACGGACCCATGTAAAACTCGATCGCCGGCCGCAGGATGCCGAGATCCTTCGGCAGCGCCTGCGCGCAGGACAGGTCGGCCTTGCCGGCCGCCGCATCGGTGATGGCGCGATCGCAGCGCACGAGCGCGGCGAGGAAATCCTCAAGCTCGCCCTCGCGGGCATTGCGCCGCCCGATGCGCAGGCGCTGGCCGCGCGACGCCGGATAGACATCCATCCCGTGCGCCGGCCCGAGCCGCGCCACCGGATTGTTATCGACGTTGTAGAACCAGCACGCGCCGAAATCGCAGGGCACGCCGAACGCCGCAATATCGGTCCGGCAACGCCCGCCGATGCGCTCCGCCGCTTCCAGCACGACGACGCTGCGGCCCGCGGCAACGATGCGGCGCGCCGCCGCGATCCCGGCCGCACCCGCGCCCACCACCGCGACATCCACCGTGGCCGGCAAAGCGCGCGCGAACGAGGGAGACAACGCGGCGCCGACCGTCGCGCCGATAAACGAACGTCGGGTCAGTGATGTCATGGTTTCCAGATCGTTGCCGGTCCCGTCCTGATAGCGCGAAAAGCGGGGGTCCGGCAAACCTTATGGCTAACGATGCGTCGCCGCGCACGCGGCAGCATGAACCAAATTGCAAGGGCTTCCGGCCTAGTTTGACCGACAGGAAGGCATGCGCAGAAAGTGCATGTGCGGGGCATTGCGAGACGATGAGCATCGCGCTCGACGGCCTGGGGCACCTGATCGCCCGCTATCTCGAACGGCCGGTGGACGGTTACGAGCCATTCACGCCGAGCGACCCCGAGGCCTTGCGCGCCACGCTGAAGCCGGGCGACGTGCTGCTCGTCGAAGGCAACAGCCATATCTCCGGCGTCATCAAGTACCTCACGCAATCGACCTGGTCGCACGCTGCGCTCTATGTCGGGCGCATCGGCGATCGCGAAACCGCCGGCGGCGAGCCGCTCACGCTGGTCGAGGCCAATCTCGGCGAGGGCGTCGTCGCGGCTCCGCTGTCGAAATACGGGCGCTTCCATACCCGCATCTGCCGTCCGATCGGGCTGAGCGAGGAGGATTGCGCGCGCGTATGCGCCTTCGCCGCCGAGCGCATCGGCTTCGACTACGACCTGAAGAACATCATCGACCTGATGCGCTACCTGTTTCCGCTGCCGGTGCCGCAGCGCTGGCGCCGGCGCATGATCGCCATGGGCTCGGGCGATCCGACGCGGATCATCTGCTCGGCCCTGATCGCGCAGGCGTTCGAGCTGGTGCGCTATCCGATCCTGCCCAAGATCACGCGGCTCGACAGCGAGGCGGCGCGCGAGGAAATCCTCGAAATCCGCCACTCCTCGCTCTATGCGCCGCGCGACTTCGACATCTCGCCCTATTTCGAGGTCGTCAAGCCGACCATCTCGAACGGCTTCGATTACCGGCGCGTGCAATGGGCCGATCTGGCGCCGGCCGCACGAAGCAAAGACGGCGCGCTCCCCTTGATCGAGGATGCCGCGCCGCTCGACCCGGGTCACGCTGCCGGCCCGGCCGGGGCGCACCAGGGCGCCTGATTTTGCCCGGCGCCCTTGCCGGCGCTTTTGGCCCCCTTGCCGCCGCGTCCCGCGCTGACTAACTCTGCCGTTTTGAGGCGGAGGCCGTCCCCATGTTCGACGCCGCAACCAAGGCGCTGCAACAGATGTTCGCCCCGGGCTTCCGCTCGGTGCTGATCAAGTCCGTACTGCTTGCACTGGTCATGATCGTGATCATCGGGGTGGGCCTGCATCGCGGACTGTCCTGGCTCACCGAAAGCGGCTCGGGCTATGCCGAGACGACGTTCGGCCCCGGCAGCGCCGGCCCGCTCGCCGTCATGGTCTGGCTGGTGTCGGTGGCGACGAGCCTCGGCATCATCGCCGGCGGTGTCTTCCTGATGCCCGCGGTCACCGCCTTCGTCGGCAGCTTCTTCGTCGACGAGATCGCCGAGCAGGTCGAGCAGACCCATTATCCGGCCGATCCCGCCGGCAAGGCGCTGCCGATCGTGCGCGCCACCGCCGAGGGCCTGAAGACCGCGCTCGTCTCGGTCGGCGTGTATCTCGTGGCATTGCCGTTCGTCTTCTTCGCCGGACTCGGGCTGCTCATCCTGTTCTTTGCCAGCGCCTGGCTGCTCAGCCGCGAATATTTCGAGCTCGCCGCGATGCGCTTCCGGCCGCCGGCCGAGGCCAAGGCTTTCCGCAAGGCCAACCAGAGCACGGTGTTCACGGCCGGCCTCCTGATCGCGGCCTTCGTGTCGATCCCGGTGCTCAACCTCGCGACGCCGCTGTTTGCGATGGCGCTGATGGTGCACATGCACAAGCGCCTGTCGGGACGCCGGCCCTCCGATATCGCGCCGCGCGCGGCGGCGTAGCCCTCCGCAAGGGAAAGGGAGCATTCAGCGTTCGCGGCGCGGATGGCGTCAGGCGGCGACCGTCTTTCCCGGCCACCGGCACAGGTCGGCGATGATGCATCGCTCGCACAGAGGCTTGCGGGCGAGGCAGGTATAGCGGCCGTGCAGGATCAGCCAGTGATGCGCGTGCAGGCGATAGCGGTCGGGGATCACCTGGCCGAGCCGCGTCTCGACCTCGAGCGGCGTCTTTCCGGGCGCAAGGCCGGTGCGGTTGCCGACGCGAAAGACATGGGTGTCGACCGCGATGGTCGGCTCGCCGAAGGCGATGTTGAGCACGACGTTTGCCGTCTTGCGGCCGACGCCGGGCAATGATTCCAGCGCCTCGTGTATGCGCGGCACCACGCCGCCATGCTCGGCGATCAGCTTCTGCGACAGCGCAATGACGTTCCTCGCCTTGGTGCGGAATAGGCCGATGGTCTTGATCAGGTCGCGCACCTTCTCTTCGCCGAGCCGCACCATCTTTTCCGGCGTGTCGGCGGCCGCGAACAAAGCGGGCGTCGCCTTGTTCACGCCGGCGTCGGTCGCCTGGGCGGAAAGCACGACCGCGACCAGGAGGGTGAAAGGGTTGATGTGCTCAAGCTCGCCCCTGGGGGTCGGGTTAGCCGCATGGAAGCGGCGGAACACTTCCTCGATCTCGTTCGGGCGCAGCGGCGGGGTCGCCCCGTACGCGGCCTTATTGCCCGCGCCGGCGCGCGCCTTGCGCAAAGGCTTGCTTTTTTTTCCCGCTTTACGCCGCGCCGAGGTCGTCTTTCTGCTCATTTGTCCCCTATATTCGCCGCGATGACCGCCGACAACGCCCCGAATTCCGATCCACCCCTGTTTTGCGCGAAAATCACGCCGCATCGTTCGCTCGGGCGAACCGGCTTTATCGCCGTCATGACGGTCGTCGGCATCGTCAGCTTCATTTCGGGAATGGTTTTCCTGATGGCCGGCGCCTGGCCGGTGTTCGGCTTTTTCGGGCTGGACGCCGCGCTGATCTACTGGGCGTTCCGGGTCAATTACCGCACGGCCGCCGCGAGCGAGATCGTCACGGTGACCGCCTCCGAACTCACCGTACACCGCATCAGCCACCGCGGCGAGGAGGTGGTCATGACCTTCAACCCGCTCTGGGTGCGGCTCGAAAAGAAGATCGATCCGGATTACGGTCTCGTGACGCTCTCCCTCGTCTCGCGCGGGCGCCGTTATCCGATCGCGGGTTTCCTCAGCCCGCGGGAGAAGGAAGGCTTCTCAAACGCGCTCCAGGCCGCGCTGCACGAGGCGCATCGCGGCCCCACGCGCACGGCCCTCGCCTGAGGCCGGCCAGAAATCGGGTGGCCGGCGGACCTCTCCGCGCATAGATCGAGGCGGCAATGGAGAACCGTCCCATGCTATCGCCCGACCGCATTCAGACTTCCGCGCCCGAGCCCCTGCAGGCGGCAGCCGACTATGCCGTCGTGCGCAGTGCCATCGAATTCATCTCGGAGCATTGGCGCGCGCAACCCGACGTCGCCGAGATCGCCGCCGCCGCCGGCGTCAGCGAGACCGACCTGCACCACCTGTTCCGGCGCTGGGCCGGCCTCACCCCGAAAGCTTTCGTCCAGGCGCTGACGCTCGACCATGCGCGGCGCATCCTGCGCGAATCCGCAAGCGTGCTCGACACCGCCTACGAGGTCGGCCTGTCGGGGCCGGGACGGCTGCACGACCTGTTCGTCACCCACGAGGCGATGTCGCCGGGCGAATGGAAGTCCGGCGGCGAAGGACTGACCGTGCGCTACGGCTTTCATCCCTCGCCGTTCGGCGCGGCGCTGGTGATGGTGACCGAGCGCGGGCTCGCCGGCCTCGCCTTCAACGACCCCGGCGACGAACAGGCCTCGCTCGACGACATGACGAGCCGCTGGCCGCGCGCGCGCCATATCGAGGACACGGCCGCGACGGCACCCGTCGCCCGGCGCATTTTCGATTCGACGCAATGGCGCGCGGACCGGCCGCTGCGCATCGTGCTGATCGGCACCGATTTCCAGGTGCGGGTCTGGGAGACGCTGCTGAAGGTCCCGATGGGCCGCACGGTGACCTATTCGGACATCGCCGCGAAAGTCTGCACGCCGGCGGCCTCGCGCGCGGTCGGCGCCGCGGTCGGACGCAATCCGATCTCCTTCGTCGTGCCCTGCCATCGCGTCGTCGGCAAGTCCGGCGCGATCACCGGCTATCACTGGGGCATTACGCGAAAGCGCGCGATGCTCGGCTGGGAAGCCGGCCGCGCGAACTGAGCGTTTCGGGGCGCGAACGCGATCCGCGTCGTCAGGCCGCCAGATCGAGCTTGGAGGCCACCGTCGCGTCGGCATTGAGCCGGTAGATGATCGGCACGCCGGTCGGGATTTCGCGCTTGAGGATGCCCTCGGGGGAAAGCCGCTCCAGCACCATGACCAGCGCGCGCAGGGAATTGCCGTGCGCGGCGATGATCGTGCGCTGGCCGCGCAGCACGCAGGGCAGGATCTCCTGCACATAATAGGGCAGGGTGCGCGCCAGCGTGTCGCGCAGGCTCTCGCCGCCGGGCGGCGCGATGTCATAGGAGCGGCGCCAGATATGCACCTGCTCATCGCCCCATTTCCGGCGCGCGTCGTCCTTGTTCAGGCCCGACAGATCGCCGTAATCGCGCTCGTTCAGCGCCTGATCCCGGGTGACCGGAATTCCGCTCTGGTCCATCTCGGCGAGCAGCAGATCGAGGGTGCGCTGGGCGCGCTTGAGCGCGGACGTGAACGCGACGTCGAACGTCAGTCCCTGCGCCCTGAGCTTGCGGCCGGCCTCTTTCGCTTCCGCGACGCCCTGCTCGGTCAGGTCGACGTCGCGCCAGCCGGTGAAAAGGTTCTTCAGGTTCCATTCGCTCTGGCCGTGACGCACGAGCACGAGAAGGCGATCGGACATTGGCGTTCCTTTCATCCCGTCTTGGCCGGGCATCAGCCGTCGAAGACGACGTCGTTGACGCCTTATGCCCAGCCATCCATCTTCAAAAGACGATGGACCCGCGGATCAAGCCCGTGGGCGATCGTCGCTAAAAATCCTTCAGGCCCAGCACATCCGCCATCGTATAGAGGCCGGGCTTCTGTCCGCGCGCCCACAGCGCCGCCTTGAGCGCGCCGCGCGCGAAAATCATGCGGTCCTCCGCCTTGTGCGCAAGCTCGATGCGCTCGGCGGGGCCGGCAAAGATAACATTGTGCTCGCCGACCACCGAGCCGCCGCGCAGCGTGGCAAAGCCGATGTCGCCGGCCCTGCGGGCGCCGGTATGGCCCTGCCGCGCCATGACGCTTCGCTTGTCGAGATCGATGCCGCGGCCTTCGGCCGCCGCCCGGCCGAGCAGCAACGCGGTGCCGGAGGGCGCGTCGATCTTCCTGTTGTGGTGCATCTCGAGCACCTCGATGTCGAAGCTGTCGTCGAGCGTGCGCGCCACGCGCTTGACGAGGGCGGCCAGCAGATTGACGCCGAGACTCATGTTGCCCGACTTCACGATTGCCGCGCCCGCGGCCGCCGTCGCAATCGCCTTCTCGTCGTCGGGCGAGAAGCCGGTCGTGCCGATCACGTGCACGAGATGCGCCTGCGCCGCCTTGCGCGCGAGATCGACGGTCGCGGCGGGAATCGTGAAGTCGATGATGCCGTCGGCCTGCGCGAGTGCGGCCGCGGCATCGGCGGTGAGCGCAATGCCGTTGCGGCCGATGCCGGCCAATTCGCCGCTGTCCTGGCCGAGCAGCGCAGAACCGGCCTGTTCGAGCGCGCCCGAAACCACAAGCCCTTTCGTCTCTGCCACCGCCCTGACCAGCGTGCGCCCCATGCGCCCGCCGGCGCCGGCAATGACCAACCGCATGTCGGACATGTCTGGATTCTCCGTCGGTCGCAGGATCGGCCGCCAAAATCAGCCGCCAGGATCAGCGGCCAAGATCAGCGGCCTTGCCGGCACGATCAGGGCTGCGGACCGTCATAGCCCTCGATGATGACCAAGTCGGCGACCGAATGGGGCGCGCGCACCTTGATGTTTTCCTGATATTCCGGCGAGCGATAGCAGGCCATGGCGGATTCGTAATCGGGAAATTCGATCACGACGTTGCGCGACCGGCTGCTGCCCTCCACCGCCTCGAACCTGCCCGCCCGCACGATGAAGCGGCCGCCGAATTTCCTGAAAATCGCAGGGTTCGCCGCGGCATAGGCCTTGTAGCCCTCCTCGCTGCTCACATCGACACGCGCAATCCAGTAAGCCTTGGGCATCGCTACTTCCTCTGTGCGTTTCAATCGGTTTCGGCGGCGCGGATTTCGGCCACGATCGCTTCGGCCACCGCTTTCGGATCGGGCGATTCGGTGATCGGACGGCCGACCACGAGATGGTCGGCGCCGGCGCGGATCGCCGCCAGAGGCGTCATGATGCGCTTCTGGTCGCCGGTCGCAGCACCCGCGGGCCGGATGCCCGGCGTCACCAGCAGGCGTTCGGGCCCGATGACCTCGCGCAGCATCGCCGCCTCTTCCGCCGAGCAGACAAGCCCGTCGATGCCGAGATCGCGCGCCTGGCCGGCCTTGCGGCGCACCTGCTCGACAAGCGTACCGGCATAACCGGCCGCCGTCACGTCGTCGTCGTTGTAGGAGGTCAGGATGGTGACGGCGATAATCTTCAGCGGCGAGCCGCGCCGCGCTTCGAGCGCGGCGCTCATGGTCTGCGGATAGGCGTGCACGGTGAGAAAGGTGACGCCAAGCTTCACGACGCTTTCCACGCCCTTGCCGACCGTATTGCCGATATCGTGCAGCTTGAGATCGAGAAACACCTTGCGGCCCGACCGCACGAGCTCCTGCGCAAAGCCGAGCCCGCCGGCATAGGCGAGCTGATAGCCGATCTTGTAGAAGCAGGCGGCATCGCCGACGCGCGCGACCAGCCGCTCGGCCTCCGACACGGAGGGCACATCGAGGGCGACAATGAGGCGCTCGCGCGCCGGCGGCTTCATGGGGCGCTCCATGGCATGATCTGCCGCGCGCTCTCGATCAACCGGCGCACGACGGCATTGAGCTGACTTGCCGTGCGCTCGTCCTTGAGATGGCCGGTGTCGTCAAACGCGTCGGCGGCGCGGACGACCGCGATCTGTTCGGGAATGACGAGCGCGCCGCAGCCGAGCTCGAGAATCTGGCGCAGCGCCATCAGCGAGCGCATGGCGCCGAACTGGCCGTTCGACGCGCCGCCGAGCGCGAATACGCGGTTCCTGTAGGCGGCGAGCGCCACTTCGCGACCTTCGTGGACGCGCGAGACCCAGTCGACGGCATTCTTCAGGAGCGGGGTCACCGAGGCGTTGTATTCGGGGCTGGCGATGAAGACGCCGTGATGGGCCATCATCATCTGCTTGAGCTTGACCGCGTGCTCCGGCTGGCCAGATTTCGCTTCCAGATCGGCGTCGTAGAGCGGCATCGGATAATCGGCGAGCGAGATGCGCGTCACTTCCGCGCCGGCCAGAGCCAGCTCCTTGGCGGCAAGCGCCGCCAGCGCGGCATTGAAGGAGCCGGTGCGGATCGAGCCTGCAAAGACGAGAATGCGCGGGACGGGCATGAGGCGGTCTCGGATGGACCGCCTTCCCTAGCACACAATGCGCGCCGTCACGCCCGGCGATAGACCCAGACCCGGGCGGGCGGGAAATTCAGCCAGATGCGGTCCGAGACTTCGGTCTCGACGCGCGCAAGACCCTTCGGGATGGGCGGCGTCGTCATCGAATAGGTGAACTGGATGAAGGGCGCGTCCGGCTGCAGCAGGCTGAAGACGTCGCTAATCAGGCGCAGGCGGGTGCGCAGCGGCTTGGTCAGGAGCGGCAGGCCCGAGACCACCGCCGAGGCCGGCTCGCGCAACAGATTTTCCAGAAGCGGCTTGAGGCGATAGGCGTCGCCCTGAACCACGGTGGCGTCCGGATAGCGGGTGCGCAGCAGCCGGCAGAAGGTGGGATTGAACTCCACCAGCACCAGACGCCTGGGGTCCACTCCGCGCTCGACCAGCGCCTCGGTGACCGGCCCGGTGCCCGGTCCGAGTTCGACCACGGGTCCCGGCGCGGCGATGTCGACATAGGAGGCCATGGTCCGGGCCAGGATGCGACCCGAAGGCGTGACCGCCCCCGTCGCCAGCGGCTTCTCGATCCATGAACGGATGAAGCGCACCTCGTCGTCGAGACGGAGGCCCTTCTTTTCGGCAACGGTGGGATGGAGACGCATATGCGCGGCAGCTTACGTGAAGCTTGTATGACTAATCCAAGGGATAATCGGTATATCCCCTCTGCAAGGGGGTCAAGCAGCCCGGGTGCATAGGTCAGGTTGCCTTGCTGCCCAGGCCGTCCAGCAACTCCTTGACGCGGGTGAAGAATCCCACCGACTCCGGCTGGGTTTCGCGGGACGACAGTTTCTCGAATTCCTGCAGCAGTTCCCGCTGCTTCTTGGTCAGATTCTGCGGAGTTTCGACTACCACCTGCACGTACATGTCGCCGCTCTGCTTGGAACGGAGCACCGGCATACCTTTGCTCTGAAGCCGGAAGCGGCGGCCGGACTGGGTGCCGGCGGGGATCTTCACCCGGCTCTTGGCGCCGTCGATCGAGGGCACCTCGAACTCGCCGCCGAGCGCGGCCTGCACCATGGACACCGGCACGCGGCAATGCAGGTCGGCGCCGTCGCGCTGATACAGCGGGTGCGATTCGATGGAGAGGAAGATGTAGAGATCGCCGGCCGGCCCGCCGCGCAGACCCGCCTCGCCCTCGCCGGCGAGCCGGATGCGGGTGCCGTCTTCCACGCCGGCGGGAATGTTCACCGACAGCGTGCGCTCGCGCGTCACGCGGCCGGAGCCCGCGCAGGACTTGCAAGGGTCCTCGATCACCTGGCCGCGGCCGTGACAGGCCGGACAGGTGCGCTCAAGCGTGAAGAAACCCTGGGCATGGCGCACGCGGCCGGCGCCGCCGCAGGTCGCGCAGGCTTTCGGCTTGGTGCCGGGCTTGGCGCCGGTGCCCGAACAGACTTCGCAGGTCACCGAGGTCGGGATGCGGATCTCCGCGGCCTTGCCGCGATAGGCGTCCTCGAGCGTGATTTCCATATTGTAGCGCAGGTCGGCCCCGCGCTCGCGCCCCGAGCGCGCCGCGCCGCGCGCGCCGGCCATGCCGAACACGCCTTCGAAAATATCGGCGAACGCGGACGCAAAATCCGAACCGAAGCCGTGCGCGCCAGCCCCGCCGCCGCCATTCTCGAAAGCCGCGTGACCGAACCGGTCATAGGCCGCGCGCTTGTCGCCGTCCTTGAGGACGTCATAGGCTTCGTTGATTTCCTTGAACTTGTGCTCGCTGTCCTTGTCGCCGGGATTGCGGTCGGGATGCCACTGCATCGCAAGCTTGCGATAGGCAGTCTTCAACTCGCCGTCCGTCACGGTCCGCGACACGCCGAGCGTTTCGTAATAGCAGCGCTTGGACATACGTTACATGCCTTGAACGAAAAAGCATGCAGCGCCCGCAGCCTGTCCCCTCCCCCGCTTGCGGGGGAGGGTGAGGGAGGGGGTTGAATTGTGTGTCGCGAGAGTCTGCAAGAGCCCCCTCCCGACCGCTTCGCGGTCGACCTCCCCCGCTTGCGGGGGAGGTGAAATTTAATGTTAAGCCGACTTCTTCTTGTCGTCGTCGACTTCGGTGAACTCCGCGTCGACGACATCGTCGTCCTTCTTGCCGCCGGCGTCGCCGGGGCCGCTGCCGCCGCCTTCCTGGCTCTGCTTGTACATCGCCTCGCCGAGCTTCATCGACGCCTGCGCCAACGTGTTGGTCTTGGCCTGGATCGCGGTCGCGTCGTCACCCTTGAGCGCTTCTTTCAGGTCGGCGAGCGCGTTCTCGATCGCCTTGCGGTCGGCCTCGCCGACCTTGGAGCCGTGCTCGGAGAGCGCCTTCTCGGTCGAATGCACGAGGGCCTCGGCGTGGTTCTTGGCTTCCACCTCGGCCTTGCGCTTCTTGTCCTCTTCGGCGTGCGACTCGGCGTCCTTGACCATCTTCTCGATATCGGCTTCGGACAGGCCGCCGGATGCCTGGATGCGGATCTGCTGCTCCTTGCCGGTGCCTTTGTCCTTCGCCGACACGTTAACGATGCCGTTGGCGTCGATGTCGAACGTGACCTCGATCTGCGGCACGCCGCGCGGCGCCGGCGGGATGCCGACAAGGTCGAACTGGCCGAGCAGCTTGTTGTCGGCTGCCATCTCGCGCTCGCCCTGGAAGACGCGGATGGTCACGGCGTTCTGGTTGTCGTCGGCCGTGGAGAACACCTGCGACTTCTTGGTCGGGATCGTGGTGTTGCGGTCGATCAGGCGGGTGAACACGCCGCCGAGCGTCTCGATGCCGAGCGAGAGCGGGGTCACGTCGAGCAAGAGCACGTCCTTGACGTCACCCTGCAGCACGCCGGCCTGGATGGCCGCTCCGATCGCGACAACCTCGTCCGGGTTGACGCCCTTGTGCGGCTCCTTGCCGAAGAACTGCTTCACGACCTCCTGCACCTTCGGCATGCGGGTCATGCCGCCGACAAGGACCACTTCGTGGATTTCCGCCGCCGACAGGCCGGCATCCTTCAGCGCGAGCCGACACGGCTCGATGGTGCGCTGGACGAGATCGTCCACCAGCGCCTCGAACTTGGCGCGCGTGAGCTTCATGGTCAGATGCTTCGGACCCGAGGCATCGGCGGTGATGAAGGGTAGGTTGATCTCGGTCTGCGTGGTCGAGGACAGCTCGATCTTGGCCTTCTCGGCGGCTTCCTTCAGGCGCTGCAAGGCGAGCTTGTCCTTGCGCAGATCGATGCCCTGCTCCTTCTGGAATTCGTCGGCGAGATAGCCGACCAGCCGCATGTCGAAGTCCTCGCCGCCCAGGAACGTGTCACCGTTCGTGGACTTCACCTCGAACACGCCGTCGCCGATTTCGAGGATCGAAATGTCGAACGTGCCGCCGCCGAGGTCGTAGACGGCGATGGTGCCCTGCTTCTGCTTGTCGAGACCGTAGGCGAGCGCGGCCGCCGTCGGCTCGTTGATGATGCGCAGCACTTCGAGCCCGGCGATCTTGCCGGCGTCCTTGGTCGCCTGGCGCTGGGCGTCGTTGAAATAGGCGGGAACGGTGATGACGGCCTGCTCGACCTTGGTGCCGAGATGGGCTTCCGCGGTCTCCTTCATCTTCTGCAGGATGAACGCGGAAATCTGCGACGGCGAATAGGTCTGGCCGCTGGCCTCGACCCAGGCGTCGCCGTTGCCGGCCTTGGAAATCTTGTAGGGGACGAGCTTCTTGTCCTTCTCGACGGTCGGGTCGTCGTAGCGGCGCCCGATCAGGCGCTTGACCGCGAAGATGGTCTTTTCCGGATTGGTGACCGCCTGACGCTTCGCCGGCTGGCCGACGAGGCGTTCGCCGTCGTCGGTGAAGGCGACAATCGAGGGCGTCGTCCGCATGCCCTCCGCATTCTCGATCACCTTGGGCGTCTTGCCGTCCATGACGGCGACGCAGGAATTGGTGGTGCCCAGGTCGATACCGATGACCTTCGCCATTTGTGCAATCCTTTCTTTCAGGCAGATCGGCCGGATCCGATTACGGCACCCGGGTCGATCGCTTCCGTCGCCATGACGGCGCGATCCTGCCGACCCCCCGCGATGGACGATCCCGCAGGCCCCCTGCGGCATCAGGGCTCATATAGGAGGGCCCCAAGGCCCCGCAAGGTTTTCGCGCAGGCCGGGACCCGGTCGGGGACCGATGGTTAAGCCAACCCTCCCGTGTCCGGCCCCTGTCGCCCGCAGCGCCCGGCCGGCCGCAGGCCGATCAGAAATTCACGGAGCTGCGCACGCCCACGATGAACGCGTTGCGTACCGGCTCGTCCGTGTCGGGATGGGGGACGTTGCCGCCCGGGCGGACGATGTACTGGACGTCCGGCTGCACGGTCCACCAGGGGGCAAGCTGGACGCTGTAGCTCGCCTCGAATACGGTCTCCGCCGAGCGGATCGGATAAGGCGGGCCGTTCAGCGCCAGGGTGTCGCGGTCGAGATCGGCGAGCCGGCCGCTCAGCCGGGAATGGGCGAAGCCCAGCGTCAAGAGGTCGTTCGGGCGGCCGGCAAAGGGGCCCTTGAAGCCGATGCCGCCGTCGACATACCAGGCGACGGTGTTGCGGTCGGACGGCGCCATTCCTGCGCGCACGAACACGCTGGCGCTGCGTTCGCCCGCGCGCCAGAGCATCTGGTCGATCACGCCGTAGAGTCCCCAGTTGCGCTCGTGAAACAGCGGTTCCGGGGCCGGATCGGTCGCAAGGGAGAGGATCGCCCCGGTCGCCGGATCGACGCCGAAGCGCTGGTCCGCGTAGCGGTCGGTCGCGTACCAGACCCCGATCTTGTAGGCGGCGGCAAGCCCGGCCGCCTGCTCGCCCTGATTGACGACGTACTGCAGCTCCCCCATCCACAGCGCCCCGCCGGCCGGCCGGAACTTCGTGCCGTGGCGGTTGCAGAGCTGCGGATCGTCTTCGGTGCAATTACGCCCCGCCGGATCGCCGCCCATCACGGCGGCAAGGAAGGCGATTTCGTTCGTCGGCTTGAGCGCGAGGCGCACGCCCGGTGCCGTGAAGGGCGAGGCCGGGCCGCCGCTTCTGATGTTGGCGCTGAACGGCGTCGCCCACCCGAACGTGTTGTTGATCAGGCCGCCCGCCGTCGTGCTGGTGAAGAATTCGTCGTCGGCGGCGAGCATGCCGGCGCGCACCGAAACCGCGTCGTTGTAGAAATTCTGCTGGAACCACGCGGTGTAGAGCCGCGTCGTCGCGAGCGCGTCGATGTTGCTCGGGTCGGCATGCGCGCCAACCAGATCGTTGGTGAGCCGTCCGGCATTGTGAAACTGGAAGGCACGCACATGCGTCGACGCGCCCTTCCAGCCGACAAGCTTTTCGAGATCGGTATTGATCACGCCCTCGGCGCGGCCGACATAGGCGGAGCCCGAGCGGAGGCCGCCATGGGGGACCGTGAAGGTCTCGCCGATATAGGCGATGCCGACCACGATGCCGCGCGCCTCAAGCGCGCTGCGCGTCCCGCCCCAGTCGCCGGTAAGCTTGTCGCGCTGCCAGAGCCCGTCCTGCGCCGGCGCGGATTGGGCCGCGAACACGAACGGACCGACCAGCAACGCCAGGATCAACCCGCGCCACGTCCGGCGGCCGCCGATCATGATTTTCGCCCTCCCCGGCCGTCCGACCGGACCCCTCCCTCGTCATTAATCGCGGCGGGAATGCGGGTCAATCGCGCCGTGCGCGGTCGCCGGGGTCAGAAGGCTGCGAACAGGTTCGAGCTGAGCGAGCCGAGCCGCAGCCCGGTATAGCCGATGCGCGCGCCCGCCGGGACCAGCGCCGCGAGCCTGTCCCTGGTCATCAGGATCAGGTTTTCCGCGCGCGTCCATTCGGACTTGCCGAGTTGGTCGCACGCAAAGGCGAAGCTTGCGTCCCAATAATGCAGGAACGGAATGGCGGTGTGGTGCTCGACCGGGAAATAGCGATTCGGCACCGAGATGAAGACCTTGCGCGCGACGCGCGTCATCTCCCGCACGAACACGGCCTGATGGTCGCGGCTGCCGACATGCTCGAGCACGGCATTGGAGACGGCGAAGTCGAACTGCCTGTCGGGAAACGGCAGCGGGCGGTTGGCCTCGATCCGGCGGTAGGCAATGTCCGGGAAGGCGGCCCGGAAATGCGATCCCTCGCCCAGCCCGACGGCGGTGATGTTCCGGCGATGCGGGTATCGGCGCGCCATCACGTTGGCAGCGTCGTTGACGACGTCCGACACGCCGATATCGATCACCGTGTCGTCCGGCCGCGGCCGGCAAAGGCGCATGAAGTCGTCGAGGATCCGGTCACGCGCGGCGATCACGAGCCGCTCGCCGAGCGACCTCGGAGCGGCGACCTGATAATAGCGCCCGTCGACAAGCTCGTTTGCGCTCATGCATGCCATCACGCTGCAAAGGCCCGATCCTAGAAACGAATGGCTAACGCGGCGTTAGCCGGATCGTGACGATTGCATCGGGCCGGTCACGGCCGGACCCGATAAACCTGGAACGGCCCGCCCGATGCGACGGCATCGAGCCAAGCGGGGACGCGCCCTGATTGGAGCGCACCCCAGAGGCTCTCCTCCCGCTCCCGCGGCGTGAGGCCGACCGGAGGACGCGGGCCGCAGGTGACGACGTAATTCACCTTCCAGTCGCGCAGGATGTCCCGCGCCTGCCCGGGCGGGGACGACAGCATCCGATGCGCGGCAATCATGCCCTTCGATTCCCAGTGATAGGGCGCCGACATGACCGCGTGCGGCGTCAGCGCGAGCACGAACGGCCCGAAACTCACATCGGTCGCGATCAGGCCCGGCGGCAGCGCCGCGAGGGCGACATAGTTGTCCGACTGGAAGCACGCACGGCTTTCCGGCCGCGAGAAGTCCTCGCGGTCGTGCAGGCCCAGCGCGAGCGTGAGCCCGATGGCTCCCGACGTGAGCACGAGCGGCGTCATCGCAAGCGCGACAGCGAGGCATGCGGGTCCTGCCCTGAGTTTCAGCCTCGCGAGTACGTGCGGCGCGAACACGGCCATCAGCGGCATGCCGAACCAGATGGCATAGGAATATCCGCGGATGGCGATGACCGTCACCGCGGCCGCGAACAGAAAGACGCAGGCGGCGGCGAGGAAGCCGAAATCGGTCTGATATTTCCTGACGCCGAGAAGCCAGAGGGTCGCCCCCGTTGCTGCCGCGGGGAATGTCGCAAAGCCCGCTGCCGTCAGGGGACTGACCTGCAGGACCGCAAACAGCGGACGCATCTCGCGCACATCCGCAAGCCAGATCGGCCACAGGCCCGGATCGACCATCGCGAACGGTCCGGCCCGGCAGGCCGGCTGCCATGCCAGGAAAATCGCGATCGCCCCGATCCCGGCGAGGCCGGCTTTCGCCGCGCGCCGCGCCGGATGCGATCCGGAGGGAAGGAGCAGCACGGCGCCGACAAACGCGATCGCCGAGACCGCGTTGATCGCGATCGAATCGCAATGCGGATGCAACCATCGATCGGGCCCGACCGTCACAGCAAACGCACACAGCGTGGAGACGAACAGCGCGGCGGCATAGGCGCGCAACGCCGCATCGGCTTTTGCATCGACCACGAAGCGCATCGCCAGCAGGGCGCCGCAGCACACAAGATACGGCAGGCTCTCGTAGCCGACCGCGAGCGCAAGACCGGTCAGCGCGCCCGCCGCCGCTCCGCACCATGTCTCGCGGTCCGACCAGACCGTCGCGGCCGCGGTCAACAGTGCGAGCGCGATCTGCACGTTGTGATGATCGATGCGGCCGGGCATGAATTGCTGGTAGGCCGGAATGCCGGCCGCCGCCATCAGGAGCGCGAACAGCGCGGCCTCGCGTCCGCCGATGCGCCAGGCGATCGCGGTCATGCCGGCGAATGCGGGCCACAACCAGAGCAGCGGCCAGGTCGCGCGCATCAGGCGTTCGGCGATCTCCTGCGATGCGAACAGCCCGAACAGGCCGTAGAGTCCGGCGAGCCCGGCATCGATGAGGCGCGACCATTGCGAATCGAAACCGAACGGCGGCGCCACGCGCGGCTGGTGCAGATCGAACCAGCCGCGGCCGGCGAGCCAGTCGCGCATCTGCACGAGGCGCATCGCATCATCGGTATCGAGGAGAGTGCGGCCGGTATTCGTCCAGTGCTGGACGAGGAGCATCACGGTCACCGCCGCCAGGGCGAGCCCGAAGCACGCGGCGAACGGCACCGCGCGCGGGGGAGCCGGCGAGGCAATGCTGCTCGCGGTGCTGCTCATGGCGGCCACGACCCTCTGCTGCCCGTCGAAGAGCCTCCACTTGGCCCGATCGGGGTTTAGGTTCGTTTAACGCTGAGGAACCGGCCGTTCAGAGGCCGAGGTCGCCCGGATCGCGGCCGGGCCGCGGGCGATAGACCGGCAGCGACCAGCCGCGCAGCAGTGCCGCGCCGCGCACGACAAAGCAGACGGCAAAGCCGGTCGCAGCCGCGGGCAATTGCGGCACGCCGGCGACGACGAGGCCGACAAAGGCGAGCCCGCCCGCGAGCGCGGCGGTGACGTAAATCTCCTTGCGCAGGACGACCGGGATTTCCCCGCCGAGAACGTCGCGGATGACGCCGCCGATCGTCGCCGTCACGATCCCCATCATGATCGCGACGGCCGGCCCCGTGCCGGCATCGAGCGCGCGTTCGGCACCGACGATGCAGAAAAAGGAGAGCCCGGCGGCATCGAGCCACAGCAGCAGGCGGTAGCGCGATTCCGGAATATGCGCGGTGAAAAACACCACCACGGCGACGGCGACGCAGGCCGCGACATAAGCCGGCTGCTCGACCCAGAAGACCGGTACGAGGCCGAGACACAGGTCGCGCACCGTTCCGCCGCCGACCCCGGTGACGGTCGCAAGCAGCGCGAAGCCCACGACGTCCATCTGCTTGCGCGAGGCGACGAGCGCGCCGGTGACCGCGAACACCGTGATGCCCAGCCAGTCGAGCGCGGCAATGAACGTGTCGAGCATCGGCAATCCCGGTACGGCCGTTGTGACTTAATTCGTGTCTTGACGGCGCAAGGCCGGACTTCTTAGGTCAGGGCCGACCGGGGATCACGACTGCCGGAGCCCGGCACGGCGCCCCGACGCCGCCATTGGGCCGCATCGCAACCGTCATTTCAAGGACCGCCATTTGTCACATCGTCCGATCGGCATTCTCGCAATCCTGTTCGCCCTGTGCGCACAGCCGGCGTCCGGCGCCGACGCGATATTCCCGACGGCATCGCGCATCGGGCTTGTGCCGGCGGCGGGCATGACGCCGAGCCGCGCATTTCCCGGCTTCGAGGATGCCGGCCGCAAGGTCGTTTTCCTGTTCGCCGAACTGCCGGCGCACGCCTATCCCGACACGCTCAAGAGCATGCGCGAAAGCGGCCGCTCGATGCCCGGCGTCAGCGAGATCAAGCGCGAGGTTCTGCTGACCAAGAGCGGCGCCGCGCACATGATCAGCGGCGACCAGACGGTCAACGACGCGCCGTCGCGCAAATGGATCCTGGTCACCTGGAACAGCAATTACGACTTCGCCGCGATGGTCACCGCGATCGTGCCCAAGGATGCGGCCGCGGATTATCCGGATGCCAGGGTGCGCGAGATCCTTGCCTCGCTGAGCCTGCGCGGCGACGTGCCCAACGACGAGGTGCTCTCGTCGCTGCCGTTCCGCGTCGCCGAAACCGGCGCGTTCAAGTTCGCGCGCCCGGTCTCGGTCGGCCGCGCGGTCCTCTTGACCGACGCGGAGCAGTCGCTGTCCGAAACGCTGAGCCAGCCGCAAATTCTCGTCTCGATCGCGCCGGTCGCGCCGGTGGAGGCGCCCGACCGGCCGCGTTTCTCGCAGCAACTTCTCACCAACCTGCCCGGCCTGAAGGACGTGCAGATGACGTTTTCCGAGCCGCTGCGGATCGCCGGCCTGCCGGCGCACGAAATCCGCCTCTCCGGCAAGGACGCCAAGACCGGGACGGCGGTGACGGTCGTTCAATGGGTGCGGTTCGGCGGCGGACATATCGTGCGCCTGGTCGGGCTTTCGCCGAACGACCAGTGGACGGACTCCTTCGCCCGCTTCCGGCGCATCCGCGACGGTCTGGAATTCCGCTGAACGCTCAGGACGGATCGCGCTGACCGGCCGGCGCAGCGTCGGCCTGCGGCGCGGATCTCGGCGCCCCGCGGGAAACGCCGACAAGCGCGGGACGCAAGACCCGTTCGCCGATCCGGTAGCCGGCCTGCATCACCTGCGCCACGTGCCCGGCCGGAACGTTCTCGTCCGGCACTTCGTACATCGCCTGATGGAAATTCGGATTGAACTTTTCGCCGGTCGGCTCGAAACGGTGGATGCCGTTCTTGGCGAGCGTATTGAGCAGGTCGCGTTCGGTGAGCTCGACGCCCTCGATCAGCGCCTTGACGCCGGCATCGGCGCCCGTGCGCACGTCCTCGCCGACCGCCTCAAGCGCGCGGCGGATATTGTCGGCGACGCCGAGCAGATCGCGCGCAAACGAGGAAATTCCGTAGGTGCGCGCATCCGCCACCTCGCGCTCGGTGCGGCGACGCAGGTTCTCCATTTCGGCCAGGGTCCGCAGCACCTTGTCCTTGAATTCGGCCGCTTCCTGCCGGGCTGCGGCCAGTTCGGCCTCCGTGTTGGCGGTCGCGGTCGTGGTCGCTTCGGTTTCCGTGGCGGCCGGTTCGACCTCCGATCGAGATGCCGCCGGCGCTCCGTCAGTCTCCGTCATCAGTCGCACATTCCGTCAGATCGTGGGTCGGATGACCCGCATATCAGGATGAAGGCGGGAAAAATCAAGCCGAAGCGTCAACTCGACAGCAGCCTGCTGACCACCTTGGCGGTGTAATCAACCATGGGGATGATCCGCGCATAATTGAGGCGGGTCGGGCCGATCACGCCCAGCACCCCGACGATGCGGCCGCTGCCGTCCCGGTACGGCGCGACGATGGTCGAGGAGCCCGACAGCGAGAACAGCTTGTTCTCCGAGCCGATGAAGATGCGCACGCCCTCGGCGCGCTCGGCGCGGCCGAGCAGATCGATCACCTCGCGGCGGGTTTCCAGATCGTCGAACAGCAGGCGCACCTTTTCCAGGTCGTCCAGCGCCTTGAGGTCCTCCAGCAGGTGGGCCTGGCCGCGCACGATCAGCTTGCGGTCCTCGCCGCCGCCCGACCAGCTCGCGAGCCCGGCCGCAACGATCTTCTGCGTGAGCTGGTCGATCTCGGCGCGGTGCGCTTCGAGCGCGGTCTCCAGTTCGGCGCGCGCCTCGGCGAGCGTGCGGCCGCGGATGCGCGCATTGAGGAAATTCGTCGCCTCCGACAAAGCGGAGGTCGGCAGCCCGGCCGGCACGCTCAGGATCCGGTTCTCGACCGTTCCGTCCTCGGCGACGAGCACGACCAGCGCGCGCTCGGGCTCGAGCCGGACAAACTCGACATGCTTCAGCCGCAGGTTCATCTTGGCCGAGAGCACGACGCCGGCCGAGCGCGTGAGCCCCGACAGCATGCCGGACGCCTGCGTCAAAACATTCTCGATGGAGGTGCCGGAAGCCGCGACCTGCGCCTCGATGGCGCGGCGCTCGTTCTCGTTGAGATTGCCGACCTCCATCAGCGCATCGACGAAGAAGCGCAGCCCGATCTCGGTCGGCAGCCGGCCGGCCGAGGTATGGGGCGCGTAGATCAGCCCGAGCTGTTCGAGGTCCGACATCACGTTGCGGACCGAGGCCGGCGACAGCGAGACCTGCAGCATGCGCGCGATATTGCGCGAGCCCACGGGCTCGCCGGTCGCCAGATAGCTCTCGACGATCTGCCGGAAAATCTCGCGCGACCGCTCGCTCAGTTGCGCGAGCGTGACCTGCGTTGCGCCGATCGGAATATCGTGGGACGCCACGGACGATCTCCTTTGCGGCCCAAGAATTGTCTATTTTCTCGGCCGGTTTCAAGCACCCCGCCGGTCACACCTTGCGGCCGAGCAGGGCAATGGTGACGACCGGGATGGCGAAGGCCAGCACCGAGGCCGCGATCAGCAGCAGGCCCAGTTCCGCATACTGACCGCGCCCGACTTCGAAAATCTGGTTAAGATATTTGGTCTGCAACTGGCCGGCGACCAGCGCCATGTTCATCAGCGAGGCCATCAGCGCGAACCAGGTGGCGCGATGGCCGGCGGGCGCATAGAAGGCGATCAGCGTCAGCAGCGGGATCATGCTGAGCTGGGCGAAGGGCGACGCCGTCGCCGCGTCGATCAGCGCGATCGAGCGCGCCCCGAACCCGAACATCTGCTCCGTCCATTCGTGCAGGCCGAAATAAAGCCCGACGCTCGGCAGCGACAGCAGCGATCCGGCGACCGCGATCCAGAACAGCGTCTTGGCGACGGAATATTCCGTCAGTTGCTTGGCGAACAGCCAGGTGGCAACGAGCGCGAGGAAGGCGCCGGTCTGGCGCAGCGTGCCGTAGAACGCCTCGTCGAATTTCAGCACGTCGAGCGTCCACCAGAAATAGCCGTCGCCGACCGCGGGCGTCGCCCGGAACGCGAAGATGATGATGGTTGCGAACAGGATGGCGCGGCGGCTGGCGATATCGATGTCGCGCGTGACATAGACGAGCATCGTGCAGATCACCGTCATCGAGACGATGAAGATGATCTCCTGCGCGTAGGGAACGCCGCCGAGCGCAAGCGCGACGACCGTGGCGCCGAAGGCCAGTCCGCCGCCCAGGATACGCCACTCGATCGGACGCCGTTCCTGCGTCTCCGACCTGATCAGAAGGACGCCGGTGACCGACAGCGCGGGGATCAGGAGGCCGAGCAGGAACACCGTCTCCCGCGGCAGGAAGCTCGCCAGCCATCCCGACAGGCCGGCGACCGCGAGAATCCCGCCCGACAGCGACAGCCGTCCCAGCACCTGGACCATGCCGAGTTCCGCGCGCACCTCGTCCTCCGGCCGCGCCGCGCTGGCCGCATCGGTGCGTCTGACGACTTCGGTCGACATCGCGTCGGCCACCACGTCCTGTATGACCGTACCGACCACGATCAGGAGCGCGCCGAGCACGTAAAGCTGGTCTACGCGCAGGAAGTCGAGCCAGCCTCCGGCGGCTCCGGCGAGCGTGACGAGGCCGCAGGCGGTCGAGGTGGCGCCGAGCAGGATGTAGGAGCGGCGCTGCGAGCCGAACAGCGGCACGCTGTCGACCAGTTCCCCGAACACCATCTTCACGGTCCAGGGCAGCGTCAACCACACGCCGATGCCGGCCAGCTCGGAGGGAGTGAGCGTCAGCCTTTCCTTGATCCACATGTCGCGCGTGACGTCGATCAGGCCGAGCGCGCCATAGGCGAAATAAACCATGATCAGCGGCAGATAGGCCGGCCGGAAGGCCTGGATCGGCCGCAGCAGGTTTTCCGAAAGGCTCAAGGCGCGCTCCTGTCCGCAGAATCGGCAGTATGGGCTTGTATCACTTGTCGCGGACGCGCCGGGCTCCTAAAAGCGCTCCTGCTCATCTTCGAACTCCGACAAAGGAACGCTGAATGCGGCCGAGCAACCGGCAACCCGACGAATTGCGATCCGTCTCGCTCGAACGCGGGGTCGTGAAATACGCCGAAGGCTCCTGCTTCGTGAAATTCGGCGACACCCATGTGCTGGTGACGGCGACGCTGGAGGACCGGCTGCCGCCGTGGCTCAAGGGTCAGGGGCGCGGCTGGGTCACCGCCGAATACGGCATGCTGCCGCGCGCCACCTCCGAGCGCACGCGGCGCGAAGCCGCGGCCGGCAAGCAGTCCGGCCGCACGGTGGAGATCCAGCGCCTGATCGGACGCAGCCTGCGCACGGTGATCGACCTGACGCTGCTCGGCGAGCGCCAAATCACCGTCGATTGCGACGTGCTGCAGGCCGACGGCGGCACGCGCACCGCCTCGATCACCGGCGCCTGGGTCGCGCTGCACGACTGCATCGCCTGGATGAAGGCACGCGGCCTCGTCAAGGACGGCGTCGTCCGCGACCATGTGGCGGCGGTGTCGTGCGGCGTCTGCAAGAACGTGGCGGTGCTCGATCTCGACTATGCCGAGGACTCCGAGGCGCAGACCGACGCCAATTTCGTCATGACCGGCTCCGGCACCATCATCGAAATCCAGGGCACTGCCGAGCGCGAACCGTTCACCGAGGAGCAGTTCCTCGCCCTGCTCGCGCTCGCGCGCAAGGGCATCGGCAAGCTGGTCGACCTGCAGAAGCTGGCGGTGACGTGACGCGGGGCCATCGCACGATTTCCGGGACGCTCGTCATCGCGACGCACAATCCCGGCAAGCTGCGCGAGATGCGCGACCTGCTGTCGCGCTACGGCATCGACGCGGTCTCCGCCGGCGAGCTTGGTCTGTCCGAACCGGAGGAGACCGGCACGAGCTTTGCCGCCAATGCGCGCATCAAAGCGCGGGCCGCCACGCAGGCCGACGGCCGGCCGGCCTTCGCCGACGATTCGGGGCTGGTCGTGGAGGCGCTGGACGGCGAGCCCGGCATCCACTCTGCGCGGCTCGCCGGTCCCGACAAGGATTTCACGCGCGCGATGGAGACGATCGAGGCGCGACTGCAGGAGCGCGGCGCACGCACGCCGGCGCAGCGGCACGCGCATTTCGTTTCCGCGCTGTGCGTCGCCTGGCCGGACGGCCATTGCGAGGAGTTCGAGGGCCGCATCGACGGTACGCTGGTCTGGCCGCCGCGCGGAACGAAGGGTTTCGGCTACGACCCGATGTTTCTTCCCGACGGCCATGCGCGTACCTTCGGCGAGATGACCGCCGAGGAAAAACACGGCCTGCCGCCGCACGGCAAGGGTCTGTCGCATCGCGCCCGCGCCTTCATGACGCTCGCGGAGGCCTGCCTTGTCCGCTGACCGGCCGAGCACGACCGCAAGCGCCGCGCCCGCCGATTTCGGCGTCTATGTGCACTGGCCGTTCTGCCTGTCGAAATGTCCCTATTGCGACTTCAACAGCCATGTCCGGCATGCCGCGATCGACGAGGAGCGCTATGTGCGCGCGTTTGCGACCGAGATCGCAAGCATGGCCGCGCGCGTGCCGGGGCAGACCGTCTCCACGATCTTCTTCGGCGGCGGCACGCCCTCGCTGATGCGCCCGGCCACCGTCGGCGCCATCCTCGACGCCGTGGCGCGGCACTGGACCGTCGCCCGCGACGTCGAGGTCACGCTCGAAGCCAATCCGACGAGCGTGGAGGCGGAGCGCTTCCGCGGCTATCGCGACGCCGGCGTCAACCGCGTCTCGCTCGGTGTGCAGTCGCTCGACGACGCCGCGCTCAAGGCGCTCGGCCGGCTGCACAGCGCAGACGAGGCGCTGGCCGCGGTCGCCATCGCGCGCAATGTCTTCGAGCGCTATTCGTTCGACCTGATCTATGCGCGGCCCGGACAGTTGGCGGCGGACTGGACGCGCGAGCTGAAGCTGGCGATCGCGGAAGCCGCCGAGCATCTGTCGCTCTACCAGCTCACCATCGAGCCCGAGACGCCCTTTCATGGCCTGCATGCGGCGGGCAAGCTGCGCATCCCCGACGATGACGAAGCGCGCGCGCTCTACGATCTCACGCTCGACATCTGCGCGCAGGCCGGGCTTCCCGCTTATGAGATTTCCAACCATGCCCGCCCGGGCGCCGAATGCCGGCACAATCTCGTCTATTGGCGCGGACACGCCTATGCCGGGATCGGGCCCGGCGCGCATGGCCGGCTCGAGATCGGCGGCGAGCGCCGCGCGACCGCGACCGAGAAACACCCCGAGGCCTGGCTCATGCGCGTGGAAGCGAACGGCTGCGGCCTGATCAGCGACGAGGCGCTCACTCGCGAGGAGCGCGCCGACGAATTCCTGCTGATGGGTCTGCGCCTCGCCGAGGGCATCAATCTCACCCGCTACCGCGCGATCGCCGGGCGGGACCTCGACCCGCGCCGCATCGCGATCCTCAAGGACGAAGGCGCGATCGAGATCACCGCGGACGGTTGCCTGCGCGTGACGCAGGCGGGCTTCCCGCTGCTCGACGCGGTAGTCGCCGACCTCGCGGCCTAGGTTCCCGACGACGACGGGCTGAACGATTTCGGCGGCGGGCTGATCGCCTGCGGGCCGGACGGCGTCACGCGCATGACCGACAGGCCGCGCTCGTTGGTGCCGTCGGAGCGGAAGCGGAACACGCCGTCGATGCCGGCAAAGCCCGACGGGTTGGTCAGCACCTCCTCCGAGAAGCGCTGCAGGCCCTGCGTCTTCACGAGGGCCGCGACCAGGGCGGTGGCGTCATAGGACAAGGTCGCCGTGCGCACTGGATCCTGTCCGTAGCGCTGGCGGTAGCGGTTGGTGAAGCTCTGGAAGCCGGCGACGTCCGGCGCGGGGAACCAGCCGCCAGCAAGCGCGGCGTCGCCGAAGATGCGCGGATCGTCCCACAGGCCGGTCCCGATCAATTGCGTACGTTTGGTATTCACGCCGCTCGCAACGAGCATCTGCGCGACCGTCGGCACGGTGTCGGCGCCGTCCGCGATGAAGATCGCGTCGGCCTGCGCCGCCGCCTGCGCCACGACCTTGATACGCGCGGCCATGCGGTCGCGGTCGAGATCGTAACGCTCCAGCGCGACGATGCGGCCGCCGCGCCGCGACACGATTTCCTTCAGCGCCGCCTCGACCACCGATCCATAAGCGTTGTCCTGCACGAGCGCGGCGAACGAACGCTTGCCGTTGGCGAAGGCATAGCCGACCATCCGCGCGATATCGGATTCCGGCAGGAAGCTCAGGAGATAGATGCCGCGCGCGGCCACGCTCGCGTCCGTCGAGAACGCGATCACCGGCACGCCGCGCGGCCGCGCAATCTGGCCGACCGCCTGCACCGATTGCGCGAACAGCGGCCCGAGGATGATCTCGGCGCCTTCGGCAATCGCCTGCTGGGCGGCCTGCTGCGCGCCGAGCGAGGTGCCGCCGTCGTCCTTGACCAGAAGCTGGATGTCGGGGGCGTTGAATTCCGCCAGCGCGAGCTCGGCGGCATTTTTCATCGACTGCGCGACGAGGCCGGCATTGCCCTGCGCCGACAGCGGCAGGATCAGGGCCGCCTTGACCTGGCCCTGGCCGACCGCCGTTCCCGGCGGCGGCACCGGAGCGGCGGCCTGTTCGCCGAAGCCCGGCCCCTGGCCCGCACAGGCCGCCAAAAGCAGAGCGGCGCCCGTCAGGAGCCCGGCCAATTTGGCTTTGCGCGGTGCCATCATGAACCGCTTCCGCTTGCTCCGGGACACTGAACTTTCCTCAAGAGACGCCACACGAGGCCCGGCGACCAGTCCGCGTTTGCAATCTGGCATATTGTCGGCGATTGGTTAACCAAGCGAAAAGCATCAAAATTTGGGCCTCACCATGACGCGGGACCAGGCCACGCGCGGCTATCATATCCTGGGGCGGGAGGTGACGGTCCCCAAACCGGCCGCCGGGCTCTATGTCGTGGCCACTCCGATCGGAAATCTCAAGGACATTTCCATCCGCGCGCTGGAGACGCTGGCCGGCGTCGATGCCATCGCGTGCGAGGACACGCGGGTGACGCGCAAGCTGCTCGATCATTACGGAATCCGCGTCCCGCTCACGCCCTATCACGACCACAACGCCGAAAGCGCGCGCCCGAGACTGCTGGAACGCATCGCCGCCGGCGAAGCGATCGCGCTCGTGTCGGATGCCGGCACGCCGCTCGTCTCCGATCCCGGCTATAAGCTGGTGCGTCAGGCGCGCGAGGCCGGATTGTCCGTCACCTCGATTCCCGGCGCGACATCGGTGATCGCGGCGCTGACCAATGCTGGGCTGCCGACCGACCGGTTCTTCTTCGACGGCTTTCTGCCCGCAAAGTCCGCGCAGCGGCAGCGCCGGATCGGCGAACTCGCGCGCATCCCGGCGACGCTGGTGCTGCTGGAATCCGGACCGCGGCTCGCCGGGACGCTGGCCGCGCTCGCCGAAGAGTTCGGCGCGCGCGAGGCCGCCGTCTGCCGCGAGATGACCAAGCTGCACGAGGAGATCCGCCGCGGCCCGCTCGATTTTCTGGCGCGGCATTATGCAGAAGGCGGCGAGACGCGCGGCGAAATCGTCATCGTCGTGCATCCGCCGCGACAGGATGAAGCGCTGCCCGACGCCGAACAGCTCGACGCGATGATCGTCGCCGGACTCGCGAGCGGTTCGGTCAAGGATGTCGCGAGCGAGATCGCCGAGATGACCGGACTGCCGCGCCGCGACGTCTACCGGCGGGCGCTGGCGCTGGCGAAGGCGCGCTAGATGGCGGCCCGCGGCGACCGCAAGAAAAATCCGCCGGCGCCGCAGCGGCAGGTGGCGTTCCGGCTCGGCCTGACCGCCGAGAGCCGCGCCGCCGCCATCCTTGTCGCCAAGGGCTATCGCATCGTGTCGCGGCGCTGGCGCTGCCCGGCCGGCGAAGTCGACATCGTCGCACGGCGCGGCAACGTGCTTGCCTTTGTCGAAGTGAAGGCGCGCGCCGCCCTCGACGACGCCGCCTATGCCGTGACCGCGCGCCAGCAGCGGCGCATCGCCGCCGCGGCCGCCGCCTGGCTCGCCGTCAATGCGGACGACATCTGTCGCGACGTGCGCTTCGACGTGATCCTGGTCGCGCCAGGGCGCTGGCCGCGGCACATCGAGGCCGCGTTCGACGCCGGCGGCTGACGGCTCAGGCGGCGTCGAGCCGCTGGAAGAAGCGCTCGACCTCGCCGCGGATATGGGCGGCCACCGCGCCCAGATTGTCGGCGACCGTCCGCGCCTCGGTCGCGTGCCGGTTGGTGGTCTCGGCGATGGCGTTGACGCCGCTCACCTGCTCGGCGGCCTCCGCCGTGCGCTGCGAGGCGGTCTCGACGCTGCGCGCGATTTCCTGCGTCGCGGCGCCCTGCTCGGTGACCGCGGCGGCGATGGCGCCGCTGATATCCCCGATCTCGCGAATGGTTCGCTCGATGATCGCGATGGCCTCGATCGAGCGACCGGTGGCGGCCTGCATCGCGGCGATCTGCGCGGTGATCTCGTCGGTCGCCTTCGCGGTCTGGCCGGCGAGCGCCTTCACTTCGCCCGCCACGACCGCGAAGCCGCGGCCGGCATCGCCCGCGCGTGCAGCCTCGATGGTCGCATTGAGCGCCAGCAGGTTGGTCTGGGCGGCGATGTCGTTGATCATGCGCACGACGTCGCCGATGCGGCCGGCGGCCTCGTTGAGCTCCTTCACCGTCACGTTGGTCTGCGCGGCTTCGCCGACCGCCTTCATCGCGATATCGTTGGACTGCGCGACCTGCCGCTCGATTTCGCGCACCGAGGAGGTGAGTTCGTCGGCGGCCGATGCGATGTCGTTGACGTTGGACGAGGCTGCCGCCGACGCGGCGCTGGCGCGGGCGGTGAGCTGCGATGTCGTGGCAACGCCTTCGGCGATATGCTGCGAGCCGCGATGCATTTCGGTCGACAGCGTCAGCAGTTCGGCGAGGCTCTTTTCAATATCGGCGCCGAAGCCCGCGATGTCGCGGGCGGCACGCTCGTGGCGTCCGGCGCCGTCCGCCTGCGCATCCAGGCCGGCGCCATCCGTCTCGCCGGCCATGCGCGGCGTGACCGCAAGCGCCGCCAGTGCCGTGGCGAGCGCACCGATCTCATCGCCGCGGTCGCGGTGGGGAATGTCGGCTTTCCGGCCGGCGGCGGCGGCCTCCGCCGCCCGTCTCAGGTCGGCGAGCGGCTGCCGCCAGTGTCGTCCGACCATGGATGTGCCGAGGCCGGCGAGCGCGACGGCGGCTACGGCGAAGAACGTCATCCAGAATGCGGTATCGCCAAAGCCGCCGACCATATCGGCATTGCGGCGGGCCGCCGCAACGCCGAACGCGGCCAGCGCCAGCGCCGCACACGCAAGCAGCGCCAATATTGCGTAGAGCTTTCCGGCAATAGACAATCGAAAAATGCTCATGGAGGATCCCCCGATTGGAAACTTGCACCGCCAGGACGGCCGCACGAGTACGCCGCACGCGTACAATGGTGGTAAATTGTTAACCACAAGTTGTCGCAGGCACTCCCCTCCCGCCCGCCGTCTCGTCTCGCACCGTCAAGGACGCCCATGCCGCTGAATATCGCCGTGCAAATGGACCCGATCGAGCGGATCAATATCCGCGGCGATTCGACCTTCGCGCTGCTGCTGGAGGCCCAGAAACGCGGCTACCGGCTGTCCTATTACACGCCTGACCGGCTGGCCCAGCGCGGCGAAAAGCTGTTCGCGCGGGTGCAGCCGCTGTCGGTGCGCGACATCGCGGGCGACCATTTCACGCTCGGAGACGAAGCGCGCGTCGAACTGTCGTCGTTCGACGTGATCCTGCTGCGGCAGGATCCGCCGTTCGATCTCGCCTACATCACGACGACGCATCTGCTCGAACGCGTGCATCCGGGGACGCTCGTCGTCAACGATCCCGCCCATGTGCGCAACGCGCCCGAAAAGATTTTCGTGCTCGGCTTTTCCGACCTGATGCCACCCACCCTCGTCACCCGCGACCTCGCCGAGATCAGGGCGTTCCGCGAGGAGCACGGCGATATCGTCATGAAGCCGCTTTACGGCAATGGCGGCGCGGCGGTGTTCCGCCTGACGCGCGACGACCTGAATTTCGGCTCGCTGTACGACCTGTTCGCGACCACCTTCCGCGAGCAATGGATGGTGCAGAAATTTCTGCCCGAGGTGAAAGACGGCGACAAGCGCATCATCCTCGTCGACGGCGAATTCGCCGGCGCGGTCAACCGCGTGCCGGCGGCGGACGATCTGCGCTCCAACATGGTGCGCGGCGGCGCGGCAAAGGCCACCGACCTGAGCGCGCGCGAGCGCGAAATCTGCGCGCGGCTCGGTCCGGCGCTGCGCGAGCGCGGACTGATTTTCGTCGGCATCGACGTGATCGGCGGCTACCTGACGGAAATCAACGTCACCTCGCCGACCGGGATCCGCGCCATCAAAAATCTCGGCGGCCCCGACATCGCGGCCGCGATCTGGGACAAGATCGAGAGCAGACGTTAGAGCGTTATGAGAGAGGCCGCCTCGATGCCGTCCTGCCGTCGCCCGATCGCTGTCGCGTTGATCTGGACCTGCATGGCGGTGCCGGCGCTGGCGGTCGGCAACTGCTATTTCCCCAAGCGTCCGCCGGTCACGCTCAAGGACATGGGGCCCTGCCGCTTCGATCCCGAAACCCAGACCTATGCCGGCGAGCCGGCCGAGCAGGCGCGCTGCCTGCTCACCCCGGTGCGGCCGGTCGGACGACTGGGAGAGCCGCTCGCCGAACTGCCGGACGCGCTGGCGCGCTTCGTGGGAACCGATCGCGACCTGCCGTCGCGCGACGCGCTGCGGGCGCTGTTGGCCGGGCGCGGCCTCATCGACGCGCTCGGCGACGCGCTCGCGGATGCCGTGGCGCACGCCCATGACGGCGATCCGCTGTCGCGCTCGGCCACCTATTTCGTGCTGCACGACACGTCATCGCCCAATTTCCGCGGCCTGCCGTGGCCGCGCGCGCTCGACGACGATCCCAAGATCAACAATCTCGCGCGCTATCAGTGCGCCAACCGGATCGAGCGCGCGCACGTCTTCATCAACCGCCGCGGCGCGATCCTGCTGGCGCACGATTTCGTCGTGCCATGGCGCGCGACCAAGTTCGAGACCGCGACCAATCACGGCAGCGCGCTCAAAGGGCTCTATCTGCATATCGAGCTGATCCAGCCGCGCCGCGCCTTGTCGGGCTACGGCCGCCGCAACGACTTCCTGGCGCCCGATCCGGGCTTCACGCAGAAGCAGTACGACGCGCTGGCGCTGGTCTATACGATCGCGAGCGTGCGCGCGGGCTTCTGGATGATTCCGGGCTATCACGCGGTCATCGACGAAGGCATCCGCGACAAGCACGACGATCCGCAGAATTTCGATCTCGATGCCTTTGCCGCCCGCCTGACGGCGCTACGCACCGCGCTCGCCGACGCGCACAAGAGCACGATCGGTTCGAAATAGGGTCCGGCTTTTTTCTTTCTGCGGGACGCCGCGCGGATCGCCGCGGCAGCGCCACGATTCGCTCAGTGGCGGACCGCTCCCTGCTCCAGCTCGTAGACGTCGAGGCCGCGCCAGTCCACGCCGGCCCGCCGCATGGCGTCGATCAGGTCTTCGAGGTCGCCGCCGGCGGCCTGGGCTTCCAGCCGCGCCTTGCGCGCTTCCTGGAGTTCGGTTTCGAGGGCTTTCTTGTCGATCATTTTCACGCTCCCTGACGCATGGGCTGGGACCGTAGCTGAGTCGTTTTGTTCTGCAAATGTTCTTGTCGCCACTCGGCGCCTCGCGTACACTTTTGCGGGGAAAAGGGCCGCGGGGATGGTCCAGCACGTTTCAACCGTAGCGTTCGAAGGCATCGAGGCGCGCGCCGTCGACGTCCAGGTGCAGGTTGCGCCTGGCCTGCCCGCCTTCAATGTCGTCGGCCTGCCTGACAAGGCCGTCTCCGAGGCGCGCGAGCGGGTGCGCGCGGCGCTGATAGCCTCCGGTCTCGCGCTGCCGGCGCGCCGCATCACCATCAATCTCGCGCCCGCCGACCTGCCGAAGGAAGGCAGCCATTACGACCTGCCGATCGCGCTCGGCCTGATGGCGGCCATCGGCGCGATCCCCCACGACGCGCTGCCCGGCTTCACCGTGCTCGGCGAGCTTGGTCTCGACGGCTCGGTGTCGACGGTCGCCGGCGTGCTGCCGGCCGCCATCGGCGCTAATGGACGCGGCGAGGGCCTGATCTGTCCGGCCGCCTGCGGGCCGGAAGCCGCCTGGGCGAGCCCCGAGATGGAAATCGTCGCCGCCGCCTCGCTCATCCAGATCGCCAACCATTTCCGCGGCACGCAGGTTCTCTCGCGGCCGCAGCCGAAAATCCGCGAGGTCGAGCCCGGCGCGCTCGACCTTGCCGACATCAAGGGCCAGGAAAGCGCCAAGCGCGCGCTCGAAGTCGCCGCCGCCGGCGGACACAATCTCCTGATGTGCGGACCGCCGGGCGCCGGCAAGTCGATGCTGGCCGCGCGCCTGCCCTCGATCCTGCCACCGCTGTCGCCGGCCGAACTGCTGGAAGTCTCCATGATCGCCTCGGTCGCCGGCCAGATCGGCGACGGAGCGCTGACCAGCCGGCGGCCGTTCCGCGCGCCGCATCATTCGGCGAGCATGCCGGCTTTGGTCGGCGGCGGCCTGCGGGCGCGGCCGGGCGAGGTATCGCTCGCCCATCACGGCGTGCTCTTCCTCGACGAGTTCCCGGAATTCCAGCCGCAGGCGCTCGATTCGCTGCGGCAGCCGCTGGAGAGCGGCGAGGTATCGATCGCGCGCGCCAACCACCGCATCACCTATCCGGCGCGTTTCATGCTGGTGGCGGCGATGAATCCCTGCCGCTGCGGACACGCGAGCGATCCCGGCTATGTGTGCAAGCGCGGATCGAACGTGCGCTGCATCGCCGATTATCAGGCGCGCCTGTCGGGACCGCTGCTCGACCGCATCGACCTGCACATCGACGTGCCCGCGGTGACCGCGAGCGACCTCATCCTGCCGGCACCGGCCGAGGGCAGCCGCGAGGTCGCCGCGCGCGTCGCCCGCGCCCGCGACATCCAGAGCGAGCGCTATGCCGCGCTCGGCCTGCCGCATGTGCGCACCAATGCGCAGGTGCAGGGCCCAGTGCTGGAAGACGTCGCGCGCCCGGATATGGCGGGACTGTCGCTGCTGCGCGACGCCGCCGACGCCATGCGCCTGTCGGCGCGCGGCTATCACCGCGTGCTGCGCGTGGCGCGCACGCTCGCCGACCTCGACGGCGCGGACGCGGTCGGGCGTCCCCACATCGCCGAAGCGCTCTCCTACCGTGCGCCGCACGACCGCCTGCGCAGCGTGGCCTGAACCTTGATACCGTTCGTTTCCGCGGCGGGAATAACGGTACATTAACCGCGTCCCCATTTGGCCGCATTCCGCTGTACCGCACTGAAGGAAATGGCAAGAGGCGATACGTAACGATGGCCGGCAAAGGAACCTCCGGGCCGGCGCCGTCATAGGGCACTCCGGCAAACGGAAGGCCACAGGGACGCCAGCGTCATGCCGGAGCAGACTGGAAACCGAAGCGCATTGCGCGCCGCCTTGTTGTGGACGATCCGCAGCGCCTATCTCGTCATGGTCGGCGTCGGCATCGGCTTCGGCCTGATCCTCGCGCGCCAGGACGACGCCCATTACAACCCGCATTTGTTCGCGATCGGCGTGTCCGGCCTGCTGGCGCTGACCTGCACCTTCGCCGCCTTCCTGGTCTTCCGCGTCAATGTCTGGCGCTCGCGTGCGCGTTCGCTCGCCGCCCAGTCGGCTTTGCTCGCGGACGACGCGCACAAGCACGCCGACGCCGAAGCAAAGTCGCGCCGCTTCCTCGACGTCCAGGGCGACGCGATCGTGCGGCGCGATCCGGCCGGCACAATCCTCTATGCCAACGATGCCTATGCGCGCCTGACCGGCCTCGCGCGCGAAAGCCTGACCGGCACCGGCCACCGGCTCGACATTCTCGAACAGGGCGAGCGGGCGACGCTCGCCGACGGCCATCAGGTCCACGACCAGAAGATCGCCACGCGCGAAGGCCCGCGCTGGATCGCCTGGCAGGACATCCGCCTGCCGCACGAGAACGGCGGCTTCGACATCCAGAGCGTCGGCCGCGACGTCACCGACCGCGTGCATGCGGAGCTTGCGCTGGCCGAGGCGCGCGACCAGGCCGAGGAAGCCAACGGCGCGAAATCGCGCTTCCTCGCCACCGTCAGCCACGAGGTGCGTACGCCGCTCAACGGCATCCTCGGCATGGCCGATCTTCTGTCCGACACGCCGCTCACGCCCGAACAGACGACCTATGTGAAGGCGGTCAGGACGTCGGGCGAAACGCTGCTCTCGCTGATCGAGGAAATCCTCGATTTCTCCAAGATCGAGGCCGGGCGCCTCGATCTCGACGCGCGCCCGTTCGGCCTGCCCGCCCTGATCGAGGACGTGGTCGAACTGCTGGCGCCGCGGGCGCAGGAGAAAGGGCTCGAGATCGCCGCCTACGTGGACGACCGCCTGCCGGCGCGCGTCACCGGCGACCTGGTACGGCTGCGCCAGGTGCTGCTCAATCTCGCCGGCAACGCGATCAAGTTCACCGCAAAGGGCGGCATCGCCATCGTCGTCGAACCCGGCATCTGGCCGGACCAGATCGCCTTCCGCGTGCGCGATACCGGCCCCGGCATCGCGCCGCAGGATCAGGCGCGCATTTTCGAGGAGTTCGAGCAGGGCGCGAACGGCGCCGATTCCGAATCCGGCGGCAGCGGGCTCGGCCTTGCCATCGCGCGGCGCATCGTCGAACGCATGGGCGGATCGATCCGTCTCGAGAGCGCGCCCGGCGCGGGCGCATCGTTCGAGTTCAGCATCGCTCTTTCCGCAGCCGAGCCGGCCGGCATCGCCGGCGCTCCGGCGACCGACCTGCGCGAGAAGAACGTACTGATCGTCTCGCCGGTGATGATCGAGGCCCCGCTTCTGGCGCGCCACCTTTCGCGTCTTGGCGCACGCGCCGCCATCGTGCCCGATGCGGTCGCCGCCGCCGCGCTCCTTCCCGAGCGCCGCTGGGACGTGCTCATCGCCGATCACGCGCTCGGCGACGCGCAGCTCGACGAACTCGTGCAGGCGACCGCCCGCTCGCCGCTGCGGCGGATCGTGCTCGTGACGCCGGCCGTGCGCGGCGAACTCGACGATCTGAAACGGCGCGGCTACGCGGCCTATCTCGTCAAGCCGGTGCGGGCGACCTCGCTGGTGGCGCAGGTCGCGGCGGCGGACGCCCACACGCCGGTCGAGGCCGACACGTTCGCCGCGGTCACGCTGGTCCCGGAGCCCGGCGCCGCGGCGCGCAACGGGCTTTCGATCCTGGTCGCCGAAGACAACGACATCAACGCGCTGCTCGCGCGCGCGCTGCTGACCAAGCTCGGGCATCGCCCGGTGGTCGCCACGCGCGGAGACGCCGCGCTCGAAACCTATTTCGGCGCGCACGCCGCCGGCACGCCGTTCGACCTGATCCTGATGGACGTGCGCATGCCGGGCATCGACGGACTGGAAGCCACGCGTCGCATCCGCGCCGCGGAAGCCCGCGCCGGCGGCCGCCCCGTCCCCATCGTCGCGCTCACGGCCAATGTCTTTCCCGAGCATCGCGAAGCCTGCCTTGCCGCGGGCATGACCGGTTTCATCACCAAGCCGCTCGACCGCGAACGCCTGATGCGCGCGCTGGACGAGATTTTCGCCTGCAACGCCGCGGCGGCCTGATTTCGGGCAAGGCCGGCACCACCCGGCCCGGATAATTTCCCGACCGGCGACCCTCGCCAACCGCGTCCCGCTGTCATAAATACGCAGCAGAATCTTTGCTTAGTGCGGTAAGGTGCCGGTGCGGTTCCGTGCGGGCCGCCGGCGATCTCGGGAACGATGTCGCGCCGGACGCGAGCGAAAGTTCAACCCATGCAAAGCAGCCACGCGACCCTTGTTCCGCCCGGCCGGCTGATCGACCGGCTGCGCACCGCTCCCCTGCAATTCCGCGACGGCCTGCTGCCCGCGCTGAAATCGTATCGCCCGCTGCGCCTCGGCGGCGGCCGCGACGCCGCTTCCCCGGTGCTCCGCCGCATCGGCTCGCTCGAAGTGCGGCTGGCGACGACGGCGTCCGAAGTGCGCCGCGCCCAGCGTCTGCGCTATCGCGTGTTCTACGAGGAAGGGTGCGCGGCGGCCGATGCGATGACGCGTCTCCTGCGCCGCGACACTGATTCGTTCGACGCGATCTGCGACCATCTTCTGGTCATCGATCATGAAAGCCGCGACCGCAAGGGCCGCCCCTCGGTCGTCGGCACCTATCGGCTGTTGCCGCAGGCGGTCGCCGAATCGCATGACGGTTTCTACACCTCGCGCGAGTTCGACATCGACGACCTGACCGGACGCCATCGCGGCCTGCGCTTCCTCGAACTCGGCCGCTCCTGCGTGCTGTCCGCCTACCGCAACAAGCGCACGGTCGAGCTGCTCTGGCACGGATGCTGGGCCTATGTGCGCCGGCACGGCCTCGACGTGATGTTCGGCTGCGCAAGCTTCGAGGGGACCGACCCCGACGCGCTCGCCCTGCCGCTCTCCTACCTGCATCATTACGCCTCGGCGCCGGAGTCTTGGCAGACGCGCGCGGTCGGCGAGCGCTATGTCGGCATGAACCGCATGCCGAAGGAGGCGATCGATCCGCGCGCCGCGCTGCGCATGCTGCCGCCGCTGGTGAAAGGCTATCTGCGGCTCGGCGCCTCGATCGGCGACGGCGCGGTGATCGACCGCCAGTTCGGCACCACTGACGTCCTGATCATCCTGCCGGTCGCGGCGATCAGCGCGCGCTATATCGAGCATTTCGCCGCCAGTGGCGAACGCCACGCCGCCTGAGCCGCCGGCTTTCCCCGGACGCTACAGCTTGCGCAACGACACCGCGTCGACGCGGTGATTGCCGGCCTTGTTGAGGATCAGGTCGGCGCGCTGGCGCGTCGGCAGGATGTTCTCGCGCAGATTGATCAGGTTGATGCGCGACCAGATGCCCGTCGCGGTCTCCACCGCTTCGTCGTCCGACAGCCGCGAGTAGCGATGGAAATACGACATCGGATCGCGGAACGCGGTCAGCCGCAGCGCCAGGAAGCGATCGACATACCAGCGCTGCAGCACGTCCTCCTCGGCATCGATATAGACCGAGAAGTCGAAGAAGTCGGACACGAACGGCACCGCCTTGCCGTCCTTGGGCGGACGGCCGGTCTGCAGCACGTTGAGGCCCTCGACGATCAGGATGTCCGGGCGGTCGATCTCGATCCACTCGTTGGGGACGACGTCGTAGACGATATGCGAATAGAGCGGCGCGCGCACCGGCCGCCGTCCGGCCTTGATCGCGGTGAGGAAGCGCAGCAATTCCGGCAGATCGTAGCTTTCCGGAAAGCCCTTCTTCTCCATCAGGCCTTCCTTCTGCAGCACCGCGTTCGGATAGAGAAAACCGTCGGTCGTGATCAGATCGACCTTCGGCGTGTGCGGCCAGCGCGCGAGCAGCGCCTGCAGCACGCGCGCGGTGGTCGACTTGCCGACCGCGACCGAACCGGCGACGCCGATGACATAAGGCAGCTTGGAATCCTCGGTGCCGAGGAATTTCTGCTGTGCACGGAATAACCGCTGCGTCGCCGCCACATAGAGCGACAGCAGGCGCGACAGCGGCAGATAGATGTCCTCGACCTCGGCCATGTCGAGCCGGTCGTGCATCGAGCGCAGCGTGGAGACCTCCGACGGGGTCAGGGTCATCGGCGTGTCTTCGCGCCGCTGCGCCCATTCGGTGCGCGAGAAGGTGCGGTAGGGCGACCAGTCCGGATCGCTGCGCATGTCCATCGTCCGCCTCACCCCTTGGAGCGCGAGGCTTTTTCCTCGTGCCCCGACTGCGCCAGGCGCGACTGCAACTCCGCCTCCACCTCCGCAAGCGTGACCTCGCGCGCCTGCAGCAGCACGAGCAGGTGATACAGAAGGTCGGCGGTCTCGGCGATCAGCCTGGCGCGATCCTCCGCCACCGCGGCGATCACGGTCTCGGCGGCTTCCTCGCCGAGCTTCTTGGCGCAATGCCTGACGCCCTTGTCGAGCAGGCTGCGCGTATAGGACGCCTCCGCGCTCGCCGCCGCGCGTTCGGTCACGCGTTCGGCAAGATCATGGAGGCTGAAACGGCTCTTCCCGGCATTCACGATGCAATCCCTGGCGGCCGGCTTGCGCGGCCCCGGGGCTTGTAGCACAAGCCGGCATGAAATTCAGAGCCCTGCGATCAAGCGACCGCCCGTGCAGCCCGCCTGTACAGCCCCGCCATGTCCGGGCCGCGGGCACCATCGGCCGGCCTTTCGCTTCCGCAGCCGGACATCGAGGCCCTAGGGTAAATTCATGACCATCCTGCCCGCCCCGGAAATTCTCGCCGCCTTCACCGTCGCCTCGCTGGTGCTGATCGTCACGCCGGGGCCGGACATGACGCTATTCCTGGGGCAGACGCTGTCGGCGGGACGCACGCGCGGATTTGCGGCCATGCTCGGCGCGATGACCGGGCTGCTCGCGCATTCGCTGCTTGCCGCGTTCGGCCTCTCGGCGCTGCTGGTCGCATCGGCGACCGCCTTCACCGTCATCAAGGTCGCCGGCGCGGCCTATCTGGTCTGGCTCGGGGTGCAGGCCATCCGTCACGGCTCGGCGTTGACACTGACGCCCGGCAGCCGACGGCGACCATTCGGCGAAGTCTATCTCATGGGTCTCGGCGTCAATCTGCTCAATCCGAAGATCGTCATGTTCTTCCTGACCTTCCTGCCGCAATTCGTCTCCGCCCACGATCCGCAGGCCGCCGCCAAGCTGCTCTTCCTCGGCCTGTTCTTCATCGCATTGTGCATCCCGGTCTGCAGCGCGCTGATCTTCGCCGCCGAGCGCTTCACCCAGGCGATGCGGCGCTCGCCGCGCCTGATGCGCGCGTTCGACTGGAGCTTCGCCGGACTGATGGGCGCCTTCGCCTTGCGGCTCCTGCTGGCGCGCGGAAGCTAAAAACGCACGCTGCCGCCGGAATTTTTCCAGCGGCCGGCGTTGCGCCCGGCGATGATCCAATAGACGAAGCCGGCAATGATGCCGGCGGCGACAACAAGCTGAAGCCCGAACGCGACCGGCGGCATGTCGGTCGTCTCCTCGAAGCGGATGTCGGAGCCGAAAAAGGCGACCAACGCGACGGCGCCGCCGCCGAACGCATAATAGAACACCGAGCGGATATCGAAGGCCTCGGCGAGACCGACCAGGACCAGCGCCGGCACGAAGGCCGCCGCCATCACGATATTGGTGGCGAGGAAGCTGAAGGCGATGAACTGGAAATGCTCGACCGGGTCGGTGGTCACCGTCACGAAATCGGGCACCATCACGCCGACCGCAAGCGCAATGCTGGCAATGAGGATCGCGATGAACAAAGCGAACAGGATGACGAGCAGGCGACCGACAAGCGACATGGGATATGTCCCGGGATATGTCCTGTTGGAGAAGGGCTGTTGAACGATCGGTAACGGACGGTCCGCGAAACGCCCGCTACGATAGCCGAAAAATACGGCCGCCAAAACGGCGGCCGGCACTTCAGTCGGTCATTTCAGTCGGTCATGGCCATGGCGCGCAACGCCATGCGCTCGCGCGCGGAGAGCTTCTCGGTCGCGCTCTTGAGCTGGCCGCAGGCCGCCGAAATATCGCGCCCGCGCGGCGTGCGCACCGGCGAGGCATAACCGGCATTGAACACGATCTCGGAGAAACGCTCGATCTGGTCCCAGTCGGAGCATTCGTAGGCGGTGCCCGGCCAGGGATTGAACGGGATCAGGTTGATCTTGGCCGGGATGCCCTTGAGCAGGCGCACCAGCTCGCGGGCGTCGGCAAGCGAATCGTTGACGCCTTTGAGCATGACGTATTCGAACGTGATGCGCCGCGCATTGGAGACGCCGGGATAAGTGCGGCAGGCCTCCAGCAGGTCGCGAATCGGATATTTGCGGTTGAGCGGCACCAGCACGTCGCGCAGATCGTCGCGCACCGCATGCAGCGAGATCGCGAGCATGCAGCCGATCTCCGCGCCGGCGCGCGCGATATTGGGAACGACGCCGGAGGTCGACAAGGTGATCCGGCGCTTCGAGATCGAAATGCCGTCGCCGTCGGCCGCCACATGCAGGGCGTCGCGCACCGCCTCGAAATTGTAGAGCGGCTCGCCCATCCCCATCATGACGATGTTGGAGACTGCGCGCACGCCTTCGACCGGCAGACCTTCGCCCTTTGTGCGCTCGGTATCGATCCAGTCGCCGAGCTGGTCGCGCGCGATCATGATCTGGCCGACGATCTCGCCCGGCGTCAGATTGCGCACGAGGCGCTGCGTTCCGGTATGGCAGAACGCGCAGGCGAGCGTGCAGCCGACCTGGCTCGACACGCACAGCGTGCCGCGGTCGGTCTCCGGGATGTAGACGGTCTCCACCAGATGCGGCTTCTCGCCGGGATGCTCGCCCGGCAATTGCAGCAGCCATTTGCGGGTGCCGTCGGCGGACACCTGCTCGGCGACCACGTCGGGACGCGCCAGCGTGAAATGTCCGGCGAGCTGTGCGCGCAATTCCTTCGACACGCTGGTCATGCGCTCGAAGTCCTGCGCTCCGCGCGCATAGAGCCAGTGCCAGATCTGCTGGGCGCGCATGCGGCGCGACCGCTCCGGCACGCCGACCTCGGCGAGCTTTTCGGCCAGAGCCGCGCGCGACAGACCGACAAGCGAAGGCTTGTCGGGCGCGACGAAGCGCTCGAGCGGCGCTTTCTCCAGCGCGAAGGGGGCGGTCGAATTCAGGGTCATCGCAAGCGGCTGCGCGGTGGGCCGGGCTCCGCGCTTCATATCACAGATAGGATGGTGGCGGCAGAATGCGAGCGGGCCGCGCCGGCGACGCTCCCGCCAGCGCCGCTCTCAACGACACTCCTGGGCAACCCGGCTCAGCGCCTGATCGATACCTTTCAGGGAGAAACGATCGATCGTTTCGGTTCCCCTGTCGGTCATCGCCTTGATGGTCATATCGCCGCTCTTGCGCATGACATCGACCAGACGGGCCTCCTCGGCGGCGTTCTTGATCCAGGCGCCGTCCTTCTGCGTGTACATCGGGTAGGTCGCGTTGCCGATCTGGATCGTGGCGTCGACGTTGGGCTTGAACTGGTAGCCGCCGATCAGGAGCGACACCTCGTCCTTCACCTTCTCCGCCGGACGCGAGGACACGAACAGATGCACGCTCATCGTGTCGTTGCGACGATTGGGCGGATTGGTTTCACCCGCAACAGGCTTGGCGAGCGCGAAGCAGACCTTGCGGCCGCCGGGCGAGGCGGTATAGGCGCCCCAATCGCCGAACTGGCCGAGCAGGGTCGCGCCCTGCGTCGGGGCCTGCGCCTGGGCGGCGGCCGCGGCCGTCATCGCCAGTGAAATCAGGGTTGAAAGGCAAATCAGTCGCAACGTCATTATTGGCCCTCGCGCATTCAGACTGCCGGTCTTGAATACCGGTTTTGGAGAAATGCGATCCTCGTCCGCCGCCCGCCGAAGGCTCCCTCCATAACAGGTCAAAATCGGCAATGTGAAGGCGTCCGGCCGCTTTTTGTCCGCTGTGACCTTGCCGCGGCAGACAGCGCGCGCCGGCTGTGGTTAGGAATGTGCGGCCTTTTGGCGAAGGCGCATCAAATGAGCGAGCATGAAAGCGATCCTGTGCACACGCCCCGGCGGCCCCGACGATCTCATCTATACGGACCTTCCCGAGCCGCAGGCCGGCCCCGGCGAAGCGGTCGTGGACGTGAAGGCCGCGGCGCTGAATTTCTTCGATACGCTGATCATCGCCAATAAATACCAGATCAAGCCCGCGTTTCCGTTTTCGCCGTCCGCGGAATTCGCAGGCGTCGTGCGCAGCGTCGGTTCCGGCGTGCGCGGCCTTGCGCCCGGAGACAGCGTGCTCGGCTATCTCGGCCATGGCTGCGCGCGCGCGCGGCTGGCGGCCCCCGCCGAGCGGCTGGCGCCGCTACCGCCCGGCTTCGATTTCGACCGCGCGGCCGGGCTCTCGATCGTCTACGGCACGACCTATCACGCGCTGAAGGACCGCGCCCGCCTGCGGCCGGGCGAGACGCTCGCCGTTCTCGGCGCCGCCGGCGGCGTCGGCCTTGCAGCGGTCGAGATCGGCAAGCTGATGGGCGCGCGGGTGATCGCCTGCGCCTCCTCGGACGACAAATGCGCGTTCGCCCGCCGGCACGGCGCCGACGAGACGATCAATTACGGCACGACCGACCTGAAGACGGCGCTAAAGGCTGCGACCGGCGGCCGCGGCGCCGACGTGGTCTACGATCCGGTCGGCGGCGATTTCACCGAGACCGCCGTGCGCGCCACCGCCTGGAACGGGCGTTTCCTGGTGATCGGCTTCGCCGCCGGGACGATCCCGAAGCTGCCGCTCAATCTCGTGCTGCTGAAGGGCATCGACCTGTGCGGCGTCTATTGGGGCGCATTCGCCGAGCGCGAACCGGCGGCGCAGCGCGCCAACATGGCGCAGATCGTCGCCTGGTGCACGCAGGGCAAGCTGTCATCGCACGTGCACGAGGTCTATCCGCTGGCGCAGACCGCGCAGGCCCTCAAGGACATCGCCGCGCGCAAGATCATGGGCAAGGCGATCCTGCATCCGTGAACCGGCAAGGCCGGTTCAGGACAATTCGTCGAGCTTGCGGCGCGCCGCCTCGCGGTGCTCGGGGCGGATATTGTCGATCACAAGCTTCAGCGCGCCCGCCAGCATGGCAGCGTCGTCGGCATAGCCGAGCATCGGCAGCAGATCGGGAATGCCGTCGAACGGCAGCACGAAATAGGCGAGCGCACCGAGCAGGATCGCGCGCACGCGCAGCGGCGTCTGCCGGTCGAACGCACAATAATAGGCGGACAGCAGGTCCTCCGCGAACGGCAGCCGCGTGACGCTGCGCTTGATCTTGGGCCAGAAGCCGGTCTGCACCGTGCGCTCGTCCGCCGCGATATCGGCGTCCGTCGCACGGTCCCTGTCGGACCACATCCGGCTACCCGCCCAAACCCGGCTGAATCGCATTCCGGCCTCCCGTTCCGCCCTGCGGCGGCGTCCGTCACATGGATAGGCCCCGCACCCCGCACAAGAGCGCCGTCAGCCGGCGAACCGCTCCATGGCCTGCGCCAAAGCGATGTCGCGCTCGGTCAAGCCGCCGGCCTCGTGGGTCGAAAGCGTGACCTGGACGGTCTTGTAGACGTTCGACCATTCCGGATGGTGGTCAAGCTTCTCGGCCGCCAGCGCCACCTTCGTCATAAAGCCGAAGGCGGCATTGAAGTCGCCGAACACGAAGGTCCTGGCGATGGCGTCGCGGCCGTTCACCTCCGACCAGCCGGACAGCGTCGCAAGCGCCGCCTGGCGGGCCGGACCGGTCAGTTTCTGCGGCTTTTCGCGGGTCATGGCAGACCTCCTGTCGCAGTTTTCCTGTCGCAAGGCGGGTTTTTTGCGGCCGGCCGGCGCGGACTGCGCCGGGCAGGCCCTCGCAAAGCATCTCAGCCGATATTACTTTTCATGACAATCGGCAGCCGGCGGGCGCGCCGCCGGAACAGGCCTTTTTGTCGACGGCCGCCTCGCGGACCGCGCACGGCAAGAGAACCATTTCGAGGAACTTCATGGGCTGGTCACTGAATATCGGATCGATCGCGGGCACCGCCATCCGCATCCACGTCACCTTCGTGCTGTTCCTCGCCTGGATATTCGGCGCGAGCTATGCCTCCGGCGGCTCCGACGCGGCGTGGAATACGCTGCTCTTCCTGGTCCTGCTCTTTGCCTGCGTGCTGGCACATGAGTTCGGCCACATCTTCACCGCCCGCGCCTTCGGCGTCGCGACGCCCGACGTCACGCTGCTGCCGATCGGCGGCGTCGCACGGCTGGAGCGCATCCCCGAAAAACCCAACGAGGAATTCCTGATCGCGATCGCGGGTCCGCTGGTCAACGTCGCCATCGCTGCCGTGCTGATCGCCGTTGCCGGGGCCAACCTGCAAACCGGTTCGCTCGCCGCCATCGACAGCACCAAAATCTCGATGATCGACCGGCTGGCCGCGGTGAACCTGTTCCTGGCGCTGTTCAACATGATCCCTGCCTTCCCGATGGACGGCGGCCGCGTACTGCGCGCGCTGCTCGGCATCCGGCTCGGCTTCGTGCGCGCGACCGAGATCGCCGCCTTCGTGGGACAGGGTTTCGCGTTCCTGCTCGGCTTCATCGGCCTGTTCTTCAATCCGATCCTGATCTTCATCGCGATCTTCGTCTATCTCGCCGCCTCTTCGGAAGCGCACATGGTGGCCCTGCGCGCGGTCTCGCGCGGCATGCCGGTCGCCTCCGCCGCCATGACGCAGATCGCGACGCTCACGCCCGACGCGCATATCGAACAGGCGGTGCAGACGCTCCTGAAGACGAGCCAGAGCGAATTCCCCGTCCTCGACGGCATGCACAAGCCGGTCGGTCTGCTCGGCCGCGCCGACATCATCCGCGCCCTGAAGGAATTCGGCCCGGACGTGCGCGTCGGCCAGGTCATGGGGACCGACCTGCCGAGCGTCGACCGCCGCTGCCCGCTCGACGACGCGGTGCGCATGCTGCAGGAGAAGGCCGCGCCCGCCGTCGTCGTGATCGAGAACGACGGCCGCTTCGCCGGCCTGATCACGACCGAGACGATCGGCGAGCTGCTGATGGTGCGGGAGGCCATGCCGAAAGGCGCGCGCCTGGCGGGCTGGAGCAAGCCGGCCGGCGCATAGGATTGCGGACAAGACCGGCGCGCCGGGGCGAGGCGATCAAACAGGCGCGTCTTACCATCTTCGGCCGCAAGGCCGTCCCGCTGGCGGAATCCGCCTGTTAATGGGCCATATCTGGCGCAATTGCGTGCAAGACGGCGGACAAAGGCCGATTGCCTTACCATTCGGGCCGACTATATTGCGCCGCAAATAGCCGCGGGCCTTCTGGCCCGCGCTTGGCTTTCCGGAACCAGACACATGAAGCTTCGCAATGTCGCGATCATCGCGCACGTCGACCATGGCAAAACCACCCTGGTCGACCGCCTGCTGCAGCAATCGGGCGCGTTCCGCGAGAACCAGCGCGTGCAGGAACGCGTGATGGATTCCAACGACCTCGAACGCGAGCGCGGCATCACGATCCTCGCCAAGGTGACCTCGGTGGTCTGGCAGGGCACCCGCATCAATATCGTCGACACGCCGGGCCACGCCGATTTCGGCGGCGAGGTGGAGCGCATCCTGCACATGGTCGACGGCGCGATCGTTCTGGTCGACGCCGCCGAAGGTCCGCTGCCGCAAACCAAGTTCGTGGTGTCGAAAGCGCTCAAGATGGGCCTGCGCCCGATCGTGGCGATCAACAAGGTCGACCGCCCCGACGCGCGGCCGGGCCAGGTCGTCAACGAGGTGTTCGATCTGTTCGCGGCGCTTGACGCCAGCGATGAGCAGCTTGATTTTCCGATCCTGTACGGTTCCGCCAAGGAAGGCTGGATGGCCGAACGCGAGGACGGCCCGAAAGACCGCGGCATGACGCCGTTGTTCGACCTCATCCTGCGGCACGTCGCCCCGCCGACGGTCGAGCCGGGACCGTTCCGGATGCTCGGAACGATCCTCGAAGCCAATCCCTATCTCGGGCGCATCGTGACCGGCCGCATCATATCCGGCGCGATCAAGCCGAACATGGCCGCCAAGGTGCTCGGCCGCGACGGCAAGCTGATCGAGCAGGGCCGCGTCTCGAAGGTGCTCGCCTTCCGCGGCCTCGAACGCATGCCGGTCGAGGAAGCCGAAGCCGGCGACATCGTCGCCATTGCGGGCCTGCCGCAGGCGACCGTCGCGCACACGATTTGCGCACCGGAAGTCGAAACCCCGCTGCCGGCGCAGCCGATCGATCCACCCACGCTTGCGATGACGTTCCGCGTCAACGATTCACCGCTGGCCGGCAGCGAGGGCGACAAGGTGACAAGCCGCATGATCCGCGACCGTCTGCTGCGCGAGGCCGAGGGCAACATCGCCTTGCGCGTCACCGAATCGGCCGAGAAGGATTCGATGGAAGTCGCCGGCCGCGGCGAGTTGCAGCTCGGCATCCTGATCGAAACCATGCGCCGCGAAGGCTTCGAGCTGTCGGTGTCGCGGCCGAAGGTTCTGTTCCGGCGCGACGAGCGCGGCGAACTGCTGGAGCCGATCGAAGAGGTGGTCATCGACGTTGACGAGGAGCATTCCGGCATCGTCGTGCAGAAAATGTCGGAGCGAAAGGCCGACCTGATCGAGATGCGCCCCTCCGGCGGCGGCCGCCAGCGCCTCGTCTTCCATGCGCCGACGCGCGGGCTGATCGGCTACCAGGGCGAATTGTTGACCGATTCGCGCGGCACTGCCGTGATGAACCGCCTGTTCCACGGCTATGCGCCATACAAAGGTGAGGTGCAGGGCCGGCGCAATGGCGTGCTGATCTCGACCGAGGCCGGCGAGGCGGTCGCCTATGCGCTGTGGAACCTGGAAGATCGCGGGCCGATGATGATTGAGCCGGGCTGGAAGGTCTATCAGGGCATGATCGTCGGCGAGCACACCCGCGACAACGATCTCGAAGTCAATGTGCTCAAGGGCAAGAAGCTCACCAACATCCGCACCACCTCGAAGGACGAGGCCGTACGCCTGACCCCGCCGATCCGCATGACGCTGGAAAAGGCGCTCGCCTATATCGCCGACGACGAGCTGGTCGAGGTCACGCCGAAATCGATCCGCCTGCGCAAGAAGCTGCTCGATCCGAACGAGCGCAAGAAGGAAGAGCGGCGCAAGGAAGCCGAGACGGTCTGACGTTCAGCGCCGTTTCAGAAACGCTTCCACCAGCGGACCCCAGATCGCCACGCCTTGGCGCGCGCCGAACAGCGAATGTCCATCACTCCCGAAGGCCGGCAACGGGTGGAATTCGATCCTGCCGCCGGCGGCGCGATAGGCTTCGTTCAGCGCGCGCGCGATGCGCGGTGAGAAAAAGCTGTCGTTTTCGGTATAGATCGACAGCACCGGAATGCGCGCGCGCGCACCATAATGGCGCGCCGCCTCGATCAGCCGCTCCGGCAGACAATTGTTGTTGGGCCGGCCCGCCACCTGGCCGCCGCGGCCGCCGGCGAAGTTGACGATCGCCTTCACGTCCGGCGGGTTGCGGCTTGCGAGCGCAAGCGCGCCCCATCCGCCCGCCGACTGGCCGACGACGACGATCCCGCTCTTATTCACAAACGGCTGACGGGCAAAAAAACGAATCGCGGCTTCGATGCTGCCGGCGGTCGCCAGGCCCGCGCGCCGGTAATCGGCGTCATCGCAGCCGCCCGTCCGCGAATTGGTCTCGAAATAGGGCCCGGCGGTGTCGCCATGGCCCGGCCGCTGCGGCAGCGCCACCGCATATCCGCGCGCGACGAACCATTCGGAGGCGGCAAGAAATTCCGCGTGGCGCAGTTTTGCGCGCAGCGCGGCGCTCTGGACCGTGCCGTGATTGACGATGACGAGCGGAAACGGCCCCGCGCCCGGTGGCCGGAATAAAAGCGTGCGCATCAGCACCGAACTGTCCTGAGATGGGACAAGCCAGAGCTGCCGGCGCATCGGGGACTGTTCGGGACCCTGCGGACCGGGTCGTGATTGCGCCAAAACCGCGTCGGGAGCCAGCCATTCGAGCGCCAGAGCGAGCAGAACGGCGTATCGATGCGGCCGGCATCGCGAATTCGAACCGTTCGAGACTGTTTCTTTCGGACAACGCATCGCCTCAATCCGGGGGTAATCCACAACCGTTAACCGATCTTTAACGGTAGGACTTGAAGCGCGACTCAGCCCTTGCTCAAATATTCGCATGAGCACCGTCCTCATCGAGATTCGCCGCGCAAAGCCTGCCGATGCCGCCGCCGTCGCCGACACGCACGACGCGGCCTGGCGCACAGCCTATCAGGGAATCATCCCGGGCGCGGAGCTCGAGCGGTTGATCGCCCGCCGCGGCCCGGACTGGTGGGATTCGGCGATCCGCAAGGGCAGCCGCATCGCGCTGATGCAATTCGGCGAGACCATTGCCGGGTATGCCAATTACGGCCGCAACCGCGCGCGCAGCCTCTATTACGACGGCGAAATCTACGAGCTCTATTTCAAGCCGGAATTCCAGGGGCTGGGCTTCGGCCGCCGCCTGTTCTCAACGGCGCGCAAGGACCTGGCGCAAAGCGGGTTGAAGAGCCTCGTCGTGTGGGCCTTGTCCGACAACGAACCGGCGGTCGAATTCTATCGCGCGCTCGGCGGACGCGCCGTCGCACGCTCGTCCGAGCGTTTCGGCAACCGCGTGCTCGACAAGGTCGCGTTCGCCTGGAATTCCTGAGCGGCCGGCCGTTCAGTTCTTCGCAATCCCCGGCGCTTCATCAAACGGCTTTGCGCGGCCGCAGCGGAAATCGCGCGCGCGCGTATCGGCGATCTTGCGCGCCGTTGCGTTGGCGTCGATGCGGCGCGCGTCGACATAGCCGACATGGCAGACGCCGCCAGGATTGAGCCGCGTAACCACCAGGACTTGCCCGGTCGCGCGGCCATCGTCGCGCTCGGCATCCTGCGGCGTGCGCACCGCCCAACGCAGGATCGTTGCAAACGGGCGCATCTTTCCGTCCGGCGCCGTCGCACTGCGCCATTCAATGGTGCCGCGATAGACGCTGTTGAAAGCCGGGAACGATTCGGATGCGGCCGGTTCGTCCAGCGCCTGGCGCGCACTCGCGCCGAAACTGACGCTCATGCGCTGGTCGCCGGCCGACAGGAACACAAGCACGCCGCCATGGCCCGGGCAGCGCCAGGAGCCGTAATCCTCGACGTCGCGGCCGGGCGTGTGCCGGCAATTCCTGTCGGCATCGAAATGCGTATAGGCGCTGACGATGTCTTCCGCCGCCGCGGCCGGACACGCGAATGCCAGAGCGCCCGCGACG
>JABARS010000012.1 GCA_019187085.1 Pseudorhodoplanes sp.
GCGCGCGGCCCGTCCGGTGCGAGCGGCCCGCTGCGCGCGGTGACCGGCGTGCCGCCGGCCGGCGAGCGCCGCTATGTGCCCGACGAGGTCATCATCGAGGTCGCCGGCTCGCCGCCGCAGCAGGCGGCCGACGCGCTCGCGCGCCGCTTCCGCCTCGCGCGTATCGAGTCCTTGAACCTGCCGGCGACCGACACGACGATCTTCCGCTGGCGCATTCCCGACCGCCGCAGCGTGCCGGCGGTGATCCGCCAGCTCGAAGCCGACCGCTTCATCCGCGCCGCGCAGCCCAACTATCTCTACACGCTGTCGCAGGCGCAGACCGCGAGCGCGCCGCCGGACGCCCCGCTCGGCGATCCCGCGCAATATGCGCTCGGCAAGCTGCGGCTCGCCCAGGCGCACGGCATCGCACAGGGCGAGCGCGTGCTGGTGGCGGTGATCGATTCCGGCGTCGATGCCGGCCATCCCGAACTTGCCGGCGTCGTCGCCGACACGTTCGACACGCTCGATCCGAAAGAGCCGCCGCACGCGCACGGCACCGCGATCGCGGGTACCATCGCCGCGCATTCGCGGCTGCGCGGCGTGGCGCCGGCGGCGCGCCTGCTCACCGTTCGCGCGTTCGGCGAATCCAAGGGCGGCGCCGAAGGTACCACCTTCAACATCCTCAAGGGCGTCGACTGGGCGCTCGGCAAGGGCGCGCGCGTCATCAATATGAGCTTTGCCGGGCCGGCCGATCCCGCGCTCTCGCGCGCGCTCGCCACCGCCCGCGGGAAGGGCGCGATCCTGATCGCCGCCGCCGGCAATGCCGGCCCCAAATCGCCGCCGCTCTATCCGGCCGCCGATCCCAACGTGATCGCGGTGACGGCGACCGACGCGCAGGACAACCTGTTCCCGGCCTCCAACCGCGGCGCCCATGTCGAGATCGCCGCCCCCGGCGTCGACATCCTCGTGCCCTCGACCGGCGGCAGCTATCAGGTGTCGTCGGGCACCTCGCTCGCGGCCGCGCATGTGAGCGGGGTCGCCGCGCTCCTTGTCGAGCGCCGGCACGACCTGACCGGCGATCAGGTCCGCCGCATCCTGGCGCAGAGCGCTAAGGATCTCGGCCCCAAGGGCAAGGATATGTATTTCGGCGCCGGGCTTGCGGACGCCTTCCAGGCGCTGATGGCGCCCGAGATCGCGGGCACGCCGCACAATACCTCCGCCTCCGCGCGCTGAGGCGCCACACGGTCATCTGCATCGTCGCAACGGACCCGCTTCGGCGGGTCCGTTTTTTTCGTCGTCCTTGAACCGGTCCGCCGGCCGGCACGACGAACGATTATCGGGCCGATCGTGGCCCCTCCAGATCACAGGGGAATGTCATGACCAGGACTTTTATCGCCGCGCTTGCCGCGCTCACGCTCGTCGCCGCCGTCGCCGTGTCCGGTGGCCAGGCCGAGGCCAAGGGCTGGAAGACCGGCGTTGCGGTCGGCGTCGGCGTGCTCGCCGGTGCGGCCATCGCCTCGCATGCCTACGGCGCCTATGGCGCGCCGGTCTATGTCGGCGGCCCCGGCTATCGCGAATGCCGCACGATCGCCCGCTACGACGCCTGGGGCAACTATATCCGCACCGTGCGGGTGTGTGACGTCCCCTACGGCTGGTAACGCTCGCGGAGCGGCGCTCGCGCCCCTTCCACCCAGCGCCGTTCTGCCCGACCCGCCCGGCCTGTCCCCGCCGGGCGGGTCTTTCTTTTTGCGGTTTTTGCAGTGCGCAATAAGCGCCAGAACAAAACAGGGCAGTTTTTGGTCTGGACGATACGCCCCAAACGTGTGGAATATGCGGGTAACGAGGGGACAGAGTTTCGATGCAAGGTGACATCATCCTCGAAACCGAGGATTTGACGAAGGAGTTTGCGGGGTTCGTTGCGGTCAACGGCGTCAATCTGCGAGTCACGCGCGGCACGATCCATGCGCTGATCGGGCCGAACGGGGCCGGCAAGACGACGTGCTTCAACCTGCTGACGAAGTTCCTCACGCCCACGCGCGGGCGCATCCTGTACAAGGGCCAGGACATCACCGGCCTCGCGCCGGCCGATATCGCGCGGCTCGGTGTGGTGCGCTCCTTCCAGATCTCGGCGGTGTTTCCGCACCTGAGCGTGCTGGAGAACGTCCGCATCGCGCTGCAGCGCCAGCGCGGCGGCTCGTTCGACTTCTGGCGCTCGCGCGACGTGCTCGACGTCTTCAACGCGCGCGCCTTGTCGCTGATCGAGGATGTCGGCCTGTCCGATTTCGTCGGCGTGCCGGCCGTCGAACTGCCCTATGGCCGCAAGCGCGCGCTCGAGATCGCCACCACGCTCGCGCTCGATCCGGAAATGCTGCTGCTCGACGAGCCGACCGCCGGCATGGGCCACGAAGACATCGACCGCATCGCCGCGCTGATCAAGCGCGTCGCCGCCGACCGCACCGTGCTGATGGTCGAGCACAATCTGAGCGTCGTGTCCGACCTGTCCGACACGATCACGGTTTTGACGCGCGGCACCGTGCTGGCGGAAGGTCCCTACGACGCGATCTCCAACCATCCCGGCGTGCGCGAGGCCTATATGGGTGTCGGCCATGCTTGATCCGCGTATGCCGCTTCTGTCGGTCGCCGACCTCGAGGCCTGGTACGGCGAGTCCCACATTCTTCATGGCGTCACGTTCGACGTCTATCCTGGCGAGGTGGTGACGCTGCTCGGGCGCAACGGCGCCGGCAAGACCACGACGCTGAAATCGATCATGGGCATCGTCGGACGCCGCAAGGGATCGGTGCGCTTCGAGGGCGCGGAGACCATCGGCCTGCCGTCGAACGCGATCGCGCGCCTGGGCGTGGCCTTCTGTCCCGAGGAGCGCGGCATTTTCGCCAGCCTCAATGTCGAGGAGAACCTGCTGCTGCCGCCGCAGGTGAAATCGGGCGGGCTGACGGTCGAGCAGGTTTTCGAGCTGTTCCCGAACCTGCGCGAGCGTCTGGGATCGAGCCAGGGCACCAAGCTCTCCGGCGGCGAGCAGCAGATGCTCGCCATCGGGCGCATCCTGCGCACCGGCGCGCGGCTGCTCTTGCTCGACGAGCCGACCGAGGGCCTTGCGCCGGTCATCATCCAGCAGATCGGCAAGACGATCCGCGCGCTCAAGGAGAAGGGATTCACGATTTTGCTCGTGGAGCAGAATTTCCGCTTCGCGTCCACGGTCGCCGACCGCTATTACATCATGGAGCACGGATGCGTCGTGCACCGCTTCGCCAATTCGGAGCTCGACGCCAACCTGGAAAAGCTTCACGAGTATCTGGGAGTTTGATTTACTACCCGTCAGTTCAACAAAAGATGGAGGAATGCGATGAAACGCTTGCTTGGATTGGCTGCCGTCATTGCAGCGATCGGATGCATGCCGGCCAAGGCGCAATATTCGGACGGGATGATCAAGATCGGCGTGCTCAACGACATGTCGGGCACCTATGCCGACCTGGCCGGTCCCGGTTCCGTGGTCGCCGCCCAGATGGCGGTTGAGGACTTCGGCGCCGCCGCCAAGGGCATGAAGGTCGAGATCGTCGGCGCCGACCATCAGAACAAGCCGGACATCGGCTCCAACGTCGTGCGGCAATGGATCGACCGCGACCAGGTCGACGTGATCGTGGACGTGCCGACCTCATCGGTGGCGCTCGCGGTCAACGAGATTGTGCGCGAGAAGAACAAGGTGTTCCTGATCTCGGGCGCGGCCGCCTCCAACCTGACCGGCGACAAGTGCTCGCCGAACACGGTGCACTGGACCTACGACACCTGGTCGCTCGCCAACGGCACCGGCAACGCGATCGTGAAGACCGGCGGCAAGACCTGGTTCTTCCTCACCGCCGACTATGCCTTCGGTCACGCGCTCGAGCGCGACACAGCGGCGGTGGTCGAGAAGAACGGCGGCAAGGTGCTCGGCAAGGTCCGCCATCCGTTCCCGGCGACCGACTTCTCCTCGTTCCTGCTGCAGGCGCAGTCGTCCAAGGCGCAGATCATCGGCCTCGCCAATGCCGGCGCCGACACCACGAACGCGATCAAGCAGGCGGCCGAGTTCGGCATCGTCAAGGGCGGGCAGAATCTTGCCGCGCTGCTGATCTTCCTCACCGACATCAAGGCGCTCGGCCTGCAGACCGCCCAGGGGCTGGTCTTCACCGAAGCCTGGTACTGGGACATGAACGACGCCAACCGCGACTTCGCCAAGAAGTTCTCGGAGCGCAATAAGGGCATCTATCCGAGCATGGTGCATGCCGGCGTCTATTCGGCGGTCATGCATTATCTGAAGGCGGTGCAGGCGGCGAAGGCCGACGCCGACGGCAAGGTCGTGGTCGCCAAGATGAAAGAGCTGCCGACCGACGACAAGCTGTTCGGCAAGGGCACCATCCGCGCCGACGGCCGCAAGATCCACCCGATGTACCTGTTCGAGGTCAAGAAGCCCGAAGAATCGAAGGGCCCGTGGGACCTCTACAAGGTGCGCGCCACGATCCCGGCCGCGGAAGCGTTCCGCCCGATCGCGGAAGGCGGCTGCCCGCTGGTCAAGGGCTGAGCAACGGAAAATGAGGGGAGCGGGCAGGCCGCCCGCTCCCTTTTCCGCAGGAGCAATCGCGTGTTCGAAATCTTCGGCATCCCTTCGCAGGCCCTGTTCGGGCAGCTTCTGATCGGGCTGATCAACGGCTCGTTCTATGCCCTGCTCAGTCTCGGGCTCGCCGTCATTTTCGGCATGCTCAACATCATCAATTTCACGCACGGCGCCCAATACATGCTGGGCGCGTTCATCGCCTTCTTCCTGCTGCACTATGCCGGGCTCAATTACTGGGCGGCGCTGGTGATCGCGCCGATCGTAGTCGGGCTGACCGGCATCCTCGTCGAGCGCGTGCTGCTGCAATGGCTGTACAAGCTCGACCATCTTTACGGGCTTTTGCTCACCTTCGGCCTGGCGCTGATCATCGAGGGCGTGTTCCGCAACTTTTTCGGCTCCTCCGGGCTGCCGTATCGGGTGCCCGATTCGCTGCAGGGCGGACAGAATCTCGGCTTCATGTTCCTGCCGAACTACCGCGCCTGGGTGATCGTGCTCTCGCTGATCGTCTGCTTTGCGACCTGGTACCTGATCGAGCGCACGCGCCTTGGCGCCTATCTGCGCGCGGCGACGGAGAACCCGACGCTGGTGCGCGCCTTCGGCATCAACGTGCCGCGCATGATCACGCTGACCTACGGCTTCGGCGTGGGGCTGGCCGCGCTTGCCGGCGTGATGGCGGCGCCGATCTACAACGTCTCGCCGCAGATGGGCGCCGACCTCATCATCGTCGTGTTCGCCGTGGTGGTGATCGGCGGCATGGGCTCGATCATGGGTGCGATCGTCACCGGCTTCGGGCTCGGCATCATCGAGGGGTTGACGAAAGTGTTCTTCCCGGAAGCCTCGAACACGGTGATCTTCGTGATCATGGCGATCGTGCTGCTGATCCGGCCGGCCGGCCTGTTCGGACGGAGGACCTGACATGAACCAGGCCGTCAGCATGCATGTCGCCTCGCAGAGCGCGCGCTCGCGCAGCGAGACCGCCGCCTTCCTGCTCATGGTCGCGTTCCTCGTGGTCGCGCCGAGCGTGATCTATCCGCTGTTCCTGATGAAGGTGCTGTGCTTTGCGCTGTTCGCCTGCGCCTTCAACCTGCTGCTCGGCTATGTCGGGCTTTTGTCGTTCGGGCATGCGCTTTATTTCGGCTGGGCGAGCTACGTGTCGGCGCACGCGGCCAAGGTCTGGGGGTTGACGCCGGAGCTCGCTATTCTCGCGGGTGCCGCCACCGCGACGGTTCTCGGCGTGATCGCCGGCTCGCTCGCGATCCGCCGGCAGGGCATCTATTTCGCGATGATCACGCTGGCGCTCGCGCAGATGATGTATTTCTTCGCCATCCAGGCGCCGTTCACCCACGGCGAGGACGGCATCCAGGCGGTGCCGCGCGGCCGCCTGTTCGGCCTGATCAGCCTGGCCGACCCGATGGCCATGTATGCGGTTGTGGTCGTCATCTTCCTCGCCTGCTTCATGCTGATCTACCGCATCATCTATTCGCCGTTCGGCGAGGTGCTCAAGGCGATCCGCGAGAACGAGCCGCGCGCGATCTCGCTCGGCTACAAGACCGACCGCTACAAGCTCGTGGCCTTCGTCCTCTCCGCGACGCTCGCCGGCGTTGCCGGCGGCACCAAGGCGATCGTGTTCCAGCTCGCCTCGCTCACCGACGTCTATTGGGCGATGTCGGGGGAGGTGGTGCTGATGACGCTGGTCGGCGGGCTCGGCACCGTGTTCGGCCCCGCGGTCGGCGCCTTCGTCATCATCGCCATGCAGAACTATCTCGCCGCCTTCGGGCAATGGGTGATGGTGATCCAGGGCTCGATCTTCGTGGCCTGCGTGATGCTGTTCCGCCGCGGCATCGTCGGCGAGATCGCCAACCTGCTGCGCATCAAGCTCTAGGCGCGGCATCGCGCCGGCTGCGCTGCGCCATCCTGTTTCCCGTGCCATGCGCCATGCCGCGGACGCATGCGCGCGGTGCCGTGTGCGCATTTTGCGTCGCCTGCGGTCATGACGTATGGATCGCGGGCGGGCGCCCGGTCCGCAGGGGCCGCCCGCCGCAATGGATTCCTTCGTCTTCGCCGCCGTGCTGTTCTCGGCCGCCTGTCACGCCGCCTGGAATGCGGCGGCCAAGAGCCGGCTCGATCCCGTCACCACGATCGCGATGATCTCGATCGCCTCGGCGACGATCGCGCTTGCGCTCATGCTCTTCACCGGCTTGCCCGACTGCGCCGCCTGGCTTTGGGTCGCGGCGTCGGTCGTGATCCATCTGTTCTATTTCATCGGCCTTGGCGAAAGCTACCGCTTCGGCGATCTCGGCGAGGTCTATCCGATTGCGCGCGGCGGCGCGCCGCTGATGACGGCGGGCGGGGCGGCGCTGCTTCTCGGCGAGAATGTCGCCACCGCCGGATGGGCGGGCATCGTGCTCTTGGTCATGGGCGTGCTGCTGTTGTCGCTGCGCGGGGGCGCGGACCTCAGGCGCATGAATCCGCGCGCGCTCGGCTTTGCGCTGTTCACGGCATTCACGGTGAGCCTCTATTCGCTCGTGGACGGCACCGGCGGGCGCATCGGCGACAGCCCGCATCCCTATACGCTGGCGATGTTCGTCGGCAACGGCCTCGTGATGGCGGCCTATGTCGTCGCGCGGCGCGGCAGCGGTGCGTTCGCCGCCATGCGCCCGCACTGGAAGACGGGCGCGCTCGGCGGCGCGCTGCAGGTCGTCTCCTACGGGATCGCGATCTGGGCGATGTCGGTGGCGCCGATCGCGCTGGTGGCGGCTTTGCGCGAGACGAGCGTGCTGTTCGGCGCGCTGCTCGGCGTCCTCATGCTGCGCGAGCGGCTCAACGCCATCCGCATCGGCGCCGCTTTGGTCATCTTTGCAGGATTGCTGCTGATCCGCCTGCAATGATGCCGCGCTAGAAGAAGCGCGCGAACTCCTCGCTGCCGCGCAGGCGCTCGAGATCGGCGGGCCGGTCGATGTCCCAGAGCGCGGGAAATTCGCGCAGCGTCAGCTTCGCGCGGGCCGCGCGTGCGCGCGTGGCCGCCATCACGGACGGTCCGCCCCAGGCGATGCCTTCGAACAGCGCGGGCTGCGGCGTGCGCATGCCGATCAGCACGTAACCGCCGTCCTCGGCCGGGATCGCGCATGCCTCGCTCCCCGCGCGCAGCGCCTGCGCGGCATCGGTGAGATGGGCGACGGTCAGCGCCGGGCAGTCGGTGCCGATGACAAGCACCGGCCGGCCGGCGGCGCGGCCGGCCGCCATCATGCGCGCGCCGAGATCGCCGTCCGGCTGCCGGCAGAGCCCGATGCGCAGCGCCGTCGCGAGCGCACGGAAAGACGCGTGCGTGATGTCGGGCGTGCCCCAGAGCGTGACCGGCCCGGTCGCGGCGGCGACCGCCTTGCGCGCGGTGTGCTCGGTGAGCGCCTCCTGCAGGACGGCCGCGCCATGCGCGCCAAGCTCGGGAATGAGGCGCGTCTTGGCGAAGCCCGCCACCGGCGCCCTGGCGAGGATCGCGATCGCGACCGGCTCAGGACTGGCGCGGGACATAGCCGTAGCGCCGCGCCAGATCGGACGGCGCGGCTCCGAAATAGAAGGCAAGCCGCAGCCGCCACATCAGCATGATGGTGCGAACGACGCCGCGCTCCTCCCAGCGCCGGCCCGACGTCGTCACCCGTTCGCGCAGGCAGACCGGGCGTGCGATCCGCCGCAGCATCCGCGACAGCGCGATGTCCTCCATCAGCGCGATATCGGGAAAGCCGCCGATGCGCGCGAAGGTCTCGCGCCGTACGAACATCGCCTGGTCGCCGGTGGCGATGCCGGTGAGGCGCGAACGCAGGTTCATCAGCGCGGCGACGACGGGCAGGAGCGGATGGCGGCCGGCGATGCGCACGTCGAAGCGGCCCCAGGCCGCGCCGCGAGCGCGCAGCGCGCGCGCGACAAGCCGGTCGGCGTCGGCCGGCAGGCAGGTATCGGCATGCAGGAAAATCAGCGCCTCGCCGCGCGCGGCGGCGGCTCCCGCATTCATCTGGCTTGCGCGCCCGCGCGGCGCCGAAAGAACGCGGTCGGCCCCGGCGCCGGCACGTTCGCAGGTGTCGTCGCCGTTGCCGCCGTCGACTACGACCACTTCGGCGCCGCGCGTGCGCAAGGGCGCAAGTGCTGCGAGCGCCGCCTCGATCCGGGAGCCTTCGTTCAGTACCGGGATGACGATGGAGAGCGCAGTCATGACGCAACGATAGCCGGGCGATCCGCGGTCCGCTATCGCGCCGTGCCGCGCGCCTGCGCGATCGTGTAGGCCGGCCCGTTGCCGATGCGCGCGAAATAGGACGCGTGCGCCGGCGAGCCCTGTGGCCAGCGCGCCAGAAAGCGCGCAAGGAAGGCGGCATTGTCGTAGCGCACCGGCAGGGCGTCGCAGAAGACATCCGCCTGCGCCATGCCGTAGAGCGGCCGGTGCGGCGACGGCGTGGTCGCGATGCGGGTGATCAGGCCCGCGGTCTGGCCGGAGAAGTTCGGCATGCCGGCCGCGCCGTTATTGACGATCGTGAGCGGGCCGTCCGGCGTTTCGAGCCGGCGCAAGGCGGCAAGACAGGTATGGGTGCTGGCGAACATATCGATGCCGCTTTCCGCGCGCAGCCCCGTGACGTCCTGCGCCCGCGCGGGATCGTCGAGCATGTCGTGGGCGAAGCGCCAGCCGGCGAGCGACCAGGCATCGCCGTGCACGATGCCGATCCGCAGCGCGCCGACCCGCGCCACAAGATGCATCGGCAGGGCGGCGAGCCGCTCCGCGACGCCCGCACGCGCCCGCGCGACGGCGCGCAAGGCGGCGATGATCTCGTTCGACCAGCGCACGGTCTCGTCGGAGACCGTGGCGGGATAGGCGCAGCCGCAGCCCGCCCCGATGTCGCCCGGCCGCGCGATCTCGGTCTCGACATTGCCGCGCAGCGCGCGATGGGGCGCGATGCGCCGCTCCATCCCGGCAAACCAGGCGGCGTCGGCATCGAACCAGTGAAAGTCGCCGTTGAACACGAGCGTCACCGGCGTCCGCTCGGCCGCCGCCATGCGCCCGATCTCGTCGAGGGCGGCGGCATTGCCGTAAAGGCCGCCGACGACATAGAGCGTTCCGGCCTCGAAATCGGGCGGACGGGCGAACACCGCAGGCCGGTAGCGATAGTCGAACGGACACATGCGGCCGGCGGCGGCTTCGGACGCCGCGGCGGCCGTGCGCTGCGGCGCATTCATTCGGCGGCTTCCTTGAGCGCGCCGCCGCAGCTCGATCCCTGGCCGGCGGTGCAGCCGAAGCAATGGCCGGCGACGCGGATTTCGCCGCCGGCGAGATCGCGGCCGATCAGGTCGGCGAGATGCACGCGCGCGCGGCCGTCGAGGCGCAGCGGCAGATCGAGCATCTGGTTGAAGTCGCAGTCATAGACATAGCCGCGATAATCGACCGAGAGCAGCGTGCGGCACATGACGTGGTCGAGATTGGCTTCGACATGGGCGCTTTGCAGCAGCGCCAGATAGGTCTCGAAGAGTTTCTTCGAGAGCAGCATGGAGCCGAAGCGCTGGATCGGCATGTTGGCGAGCGTGTAAAGCTGGTTGAAGCGCACGCCGTAACCCTCGCCGAGGATGCGCTTGTAGTCGGCTTCGAGCGCGACCTGCGGCGGCGGCAGCACCGGGCCCTGCGGATTGTAGACGAGGTTGAGCACGAGGCCGCTCGCCTCGTCGCCATAGCCGAGGGCGTTCAGCCGCTTCAGTCCGCGCAGCGAAGCCTCGAACACGCCCTTGCCGCGCTGGGTGTCGACATTGTCCTGCAGGTAGCAGGGCAGGGAGGCGACGATCTCGACCTGCTGGCCGGCGAGAAATCCGGCGAGATCCTCCTGACCTTCGACTTCGAGGATGGTCAGGTTGCAGCGGTCCATGACGCGCACGCCGCGCTCGCGCGCGGCGGTCACGAGCCTGCGGAAATGCGGGTTGAGCTCGGGCGCGCCGCCGGTGATGTCGAGCGTCGAAATCCGCTGCCGTTCAAGGAAGGCGATGACGGTATCGATGGTGTCGCCCGCCATCTCCTCGGTGCGATTGGGGCCCGCAGCGACATGGCAATGCACGCACGACTGGTTGCAGCGATAGCCGACATTCACCTGCAGGGTATCGAGGCGGCGGCGGGTAAGGGCGGGAAACTCGATCTTGTCGAGCAGCGGCCAAGGGTCATGCATGGCAGCAAGCTGGCACGGGTGCGCCGGTTCGGCCAGTCCCTCGTTCGCCAGACGGCACAAATCCGTGTGAGCGACGTGTGAGCTATGTTCGCGGCGTGTCGGCACCGGCCTGCTGCGGCCACAGATCGAGCGAGAGCAGGCCGAAGGCCGGCAGCTTCAGGGCGGGATTGCGCAGATCGAGCCCGACCACGAGACCGAGCACATTGATCTCGACGCCCTCGATCCAGCCGAACCGGGCGCCGAAGAAGCCCCACAGGTTCACTTCGACGCCGGTTCCGCTGTCGGTCCAGCCGACATGCAAATCCGGCCGGAAGTCGCGGCCGATCGCGTTCGGCGGCAGGACCGCTTTCATCTCGGGCACGGCGCGCAGCACCGCGGCGACGAAGCTGTTGCTGTTGGGGCCGGGCCACAGGCGGTAATCGCCGAACTCCGCATAGCGGTAATCCTTCACGGCCGCCTCGACCTTGGGGATCAGCGCCCGCGCCTGCGCGCCGGAGAGATCGGCGACCACGGTCGGCGCGGTGCCGTACCAGCGCGCGTCCGGCGCCCAGCCGTTCTGACGCAACGGGCGGCCCCAGCCGACGACGTCGTAGCGGGTCCAGCGGTCGGCATTCTCGCGCTTGAAGACGATCCAGCTATGGACCGCGAGCACGCCCTTCCAGCCGCCGGTGCGGCCCGACATGACGAGGATGCGGGCGTCGGGATGGGCGCGCGCGTCCGGCAGGCTGCCGGTGCTCGCCCAGCTCGCCTCGCGGAAGTTGCGCGGACGCTCTTCAAGGCTGAACAGCGCGGCCTTGGCCGCGATCGGCACGAACAGGAGGGCGAGGAAACCGAACAACATGGAGCGGCGGCCGAAACGGCGGGGCGGGAGAGACGGGGGCGTCATGGCCTTGTCAGCTAGGCGCGGTTTCGGACGGAATCGTGGCACGCCGGCCACCTTGCCAAAGCTTAATCCGCGCGGCCAAAGGCCGCCAGCATGGCGCACAGCATCGCCTGCGCGGCAAAGACCGTGCGGGCGAACGACGGCCGCCGCGGGCGGCGGGGAGCGGAACGCCTCGTCGCGCGCGCGGCCGGCGGGATATGCACGAACGCCACGAGGCGCGACCCGTTCGCGCGCTGCGCAGCGGCGAGCGCGTGCCAGAGCGTGAAGTTGCAGACATAGCGTCCGGCATCACGCGAGAGAGTGGCGCGCAGGCCGCATTGACGCGCGGCCTTGAGCAGGCGCACCGGCAGGCCGCGGCTGACGGGGATGGCGGACGGGCCGTCGGCGATGCGGCGCTGCGCGGGCGCGTGGCGCGCGGCGTCCGGGAAGAGCGCGATCAGGTTGCGCGCCTGCGTCTCGATGCGCAGGCGGCGCGCGCGCGGCGCGACCCCGAACAGAAGGACAAGGTCGGGGCGGAAGGAGGCGGTCAGCGCGTCGAGATCGCGCGCGACCGCCCGGTAGGAGGTCTCGAACACGTGCGCACGGATCGCAGCCTGCGCCAAAGCCGGGCGGCGCAGGCGCGCCAGTGCGCGCGCGAGCGTGGCGCTCGGATTGACCGCCGCGCCCGGAAACGGGCCGAAGCCCGCGACCAGGATGCGCACGCGCTGTTGCCTCATGCCGACACTCCGGGCGGCCGGCGCAGCGGGACGGGCCGGCCGCGCCTCAAAGCCCGATGATCGCAGAAATCTCCTCGACCGCCAGCATCGCCGACAGGGTGCCGCCGGCGACCGCCTTTTCGATCTGCGGCAGCTTCGCCTTGAGCTTCGGATCGCCGCGCAGGCGCTCGTGCAGGCGGTCCTCGAGCATCGCCCACATCCACTTCACCTGCTGGGCGCGGCGCTTGGCCGCGAACTCGCCGGCCTTCGCGGTCTTGTCGCGGAAGTCCTCGATCGCGCGCCAGAGCTCGGCGACGCCGTCGCCGGTCAGCGCCGAATAGGTGACGACCGGCGGCGTCCATGCCGCGGACGGCGGCTTGAGGATATGCAGCGCGGCGCGGTACTCGGCGGCGGCGGCCCGGGCGCGCGCGACATTGTCGCCGTCGGCCTTGTTGACCGCGATCATGTCGGCAAGCTCGACGATGCCCTTCTTGAGGCCCTGCAGCTCGTCGCCGGCGCCCGGCAGCATCAAGACGAGGAAGAAATCAGTCATGTCGGCGACGGCGGTCTCCGACTGGCCGACGCCGACGGTCTCGACCAGGATCACGTCGTAGCCCGCCGCCTCGCACAAGAGCATGGTCTCGCGCGTGCGCGCGGCGACGCCGCCGAGCGTGCCGGAGGAGGGCGAGGGGCGGATGAAGGCGCTGTCGTCGGCGGCCAGCCGCGGCATGCGGGTCTTGTCGCCCAGGATCGAGCCGCCGGTGCGCGAGGAGGAGGGATCGACCGCGAGCACGCAGACGCGGTGGCCGCGGCCGGTGAGATAGGTGCCGAGCGTGTCGATGGAGGTCGACTTGCCGACGCCGGGCACACCGGTGATGCCGATGCGGATGGCCTCGCCGGTATGTGGCAGCAGCGCCTGCACCAGACGATGCGCCTGACTGCGGTGGTCGGCGCGCTTGCTCTCGATCAGCGTGATGGCGCGCGCGAGCGTCGCGCGGTCGCCGGTGCGGATGCGGGCGGCGAGGCTCGTCATGTCCTTGTTCGACTCGGCGGGGCGCGACATGGGTTCTTCCTAGACGAGGCTTGCGCCCCCGTCACCTGAGCCGCCGGGCGGCCGGCCTGCCGGCACCCCGAGGCGGTCCGGGCCGCCGAAACGCACCTTGAACCTGCCGCGCCGTTACGCGACTAATCCCGAAAGGGTGAAACCGTCAAAGCGGTGGAGTGCGCTGATGTCCAGTACCGCCCGCAACGCGGGGGCGATCGTTCTTGTCGTGACGGCTTTGTCGGCCGCCGCGCCCGTCGCCACACCTGCCATGGCCGCCGACCTCGTATGGGAGGTCGAGAACCCGTTCCGCTTCTTCAGGCCGCATTCGGCATTCGCGCTGCACGAGGCCGCGTTCAAGGCGGTGCGCGGCAAAAGCGCAGCCCCGGGCGCGGCGGGCGCGCTGCCCGCCGATATCGTCTGGCGCATGGAGCGCCGGCTCAACGATCCCGACTGCCGCGACCGCTCCACCCCCGATGCGTGCGCGGCCACCAAAGGCCCGCATTACGAACGCAGCCGGCTCGGCTGGGCGGCGCAGACGCTGTCGGCGATCTGTTACGAAAGCCATACGCGCCCGCGCCGCTATCCCGCGCAATGCGAGCGCCGCTATTCGTGGGGCAGCGCGAAGGAAGACTATGTGCTGCCCGAGGCGCATACGGTGAAGATCGCCATCGGCGCCGACGGGGCCGCCGCAGGCACGGGGGCCTGCGTGTGGACGTGGCAGCCGCGGCGCGGCGGCAAGGCCGAAACGCGCACGCAGGCATGCAAGGAGGCGCTGACCATCGCGCGCGTGCCGTTTTCGCTCGATCCGGCTTTGTCGGGCGTTTCCGTGTCGGTGAAGTTGCCGGACGGACGCGTCCTGTCCGATCCCGACGTCGTGGTCGAGGACGTGTTCGTGGTCGCGCTCGGCGACTCGTTCGCCTCCGGCGAGAGCAATCCCGACCGGCCGGTGACCTTCAGCCCGACGCGGCAGATGGTCTACGACCCCGCGGTGATGCGCGAGGAGCAGCAGGCGCGCCACAAGCTCGCGCCCGGCGGCTACGGCCTTGCCGATTTCGCCGACCGCTTCGATCCCAAATCGCTGCCCAGGCGCCGCATGGCCGACGAGGAGCAGGGCCGCCTGCTGCGCCCGGCCTCGGCGGAGTTCGTCGCCGCCTTCGAGCAGCGCGGCGCGCAATGGGTCAGCCTCGACTGCCACCGCTCGCAATACGGCTATCCGGTGCGGGTGGCGATCGCGCTTGCGCTGGAAAACCGCCATCGCGCGGTGACGTTCGCGACCTTCGCGTGCTCGGGCGCGGAGGTCGGCGAAGGGCTGTTCCTCGACATGCCCGCGCGCGAGGACGTGCGCCAGCCCGGCGGCGTGAAGGCGCGCGCGCAGCTCGATGCGCTCGCCGACCTGATCTGCCGCAACGGCGCGGTCGGCCGCACGCTGGCCGCCTCCTACACGCTGCCGCTCTATCAGCGCGGATCGACCCAGATCGCCGCGCGCCGCATCGACAAGACCTGGTGCCCGCCGCAAGCGCGCAAGCGGCCGATCGATCTCACCCTTCTCTCACTCGGCGGCAACGATGTCGGCTTCTCGGCGCTGGCGGCCTATGCCATCACCGAGAATGCCGGCGATCTCGCGCCGATCGTGCAATGGGTCGGCGACCAGATCCGCTTCGGCCCCGATGTCGCGCGCGTCTATCTCGACGTGCTCGACGAGCGCTTCAGGGCGATGAAGGACGCGCTGCGCGACGGCTTCGGCGTCGAACCCGCGCGCGTGGTGCAGACCGCCTACGAGCCGATCCAGTTCGACGAAAGCGGTAATGTCTGCGGCGCGCAGCCGACGCTCGGCATGGACGTGCATCCCAGGCTCAGGCTCGGCCGGGCGCGGATCGAGGAGACGGCGGCATTCCTGAAGGATTTCCTGGCCCGCCTGCAATGCATCAGCAACGGCCGGCGCGCGAACTGCCCGGCCGGTCTGGCAACCGGAGCAGGCACGGGCTTCCATCTCGTCACCGAGCACCAGCCGAAATTCACCCGCCGCGGGATGTGCGCGCGCGACCCGAAGGCGGCGGAGCGCGACGGCGCGCTGATGGCCATGCCGCGCAAGTCGCTCGTCACCGACGAGTTCAAGCCCTTCTCGCCTTCCGCGATGCTGCCCTATGCCGCGCGCTGGCGCCTGTTCCGCACGCCCAACGACGCGTTCCTGATCGCCAACACCCATCGCGAGGGCATCTCGCCCTTCGACATCCTGCAGCCGGCCTATGCCGCGCTCTATTCCGGCGCCATCCATCCGAGCGCGGAAGCGCACGCCATTGTCGCCGACCACGTCCTGCCCTATGCACGGAAGGTGTTGGAGCGGCGGCCGGCCCCGGGCTCGATCGAGGTGCGGCCGACGCCGGAGAACAGGCAGGAGGGACGATGAGCGAGGTGCGCGACAATTCGGCAAGGCATCGTTTCGAGCTGGACGTCGACGGCCACACCGCCTTCGCGGAATACCGGCGCGAGGCGGGCACGATCACCTTCGTGCATACCGAGGTGCCGCCGGAACTGGGCGGCCGCGGCGTCGGATCGCGGCTCGCCAAAGGCGCGCTCGACATCGTGCGCGGGGAGGGGCTGACGGTGGTCGCGCAATGCCCATTCATCGCCGGCTATATCGCCAAGCATGCGGAGTATCAGAATCTGCTGAAATAGGACCGCGCTCGCGTCAGGCGGCAATCGAGGCGAGCGCGACGACCCGCCCGGCATAGCGGGACGCGGACGCGACCTGCAGAAAACGCTGGTCGGCGGTGACGAGCAGGTCATCCATCCCGAGAGCGGTTGCGAGGTAAAGGCAGTCGTAGATCGGATGCGACAGCTCCAATGCGATGTCGAAGGCGCTTCTTACGAAGTCGCCGCTCGGACGCAGCGCAATCCCGATGCCGGCCATCTCGCTTTCGGCGCGGCGGACATCCTCGACGGGACTCAGGTTGTGCCGGACACGGGTCCATAACGCCGCGCGAAGCTCAATCAGCAGAAAGTCCGGGGCGGCGAGAGGCTGCGATTGAAGAAGGGCGATGGCCAGATCGCTGCCCGGTTCGGCGACGAACCATTTCAGCGCCACGCTGGCATCAACGATCGCCATCGGACGGATGGACCGTGATCATGCCGGCGAGATGGCGGTCGCGCTCCTCCCGCATCTGACGGATGAGCGCGGCGGAATCCACGTCCGAGCGGGGAAGCTTGCCGTCCTTGTGCAGCCGTCGCATCCGGCCGGCCCAGGCTTTTTGCCGCGCAAGCTGCCCGGCTTCGCCATAGGTGTGATCGAGCAGCGTGCGCACTTCCTCCTCCATCGAGCGGCCGGCTTCGGCCGCGCGCATCTTGATGCGGCGGACAAGCGCGTCGTTGAGCTGGCGGATGGTTAGCGTGGCCATCGAAACCTCTTGCTAGCATTGCTAGCATAGGCGCGTCGAGCCGGTTGCACAAGCCGGCTGCGGGTGGCGGCTATTCCGCCGCGCGCTGTCCGTGCCCGAGCCGCTTGTTGAGCTTGCGGATCAGGTCTTCGGCGGCTTCCGCGATCACAGTGCCGGGCGGGAAGATCGCCTCCGCGCCGCCCTTGCGCACGGCGTCCCAGTCCTGCGGCGGCACGACGCCGCCGACCACGATCATGATGTCGGAGCGGCCCTGCTTTTCGAGCTCGGCCTTCAGCTCCGGCACGGCGGTGAGGTGGGCGGCGGCGAGCGAGGACACGCCGACCACGTGCACGTCGTTCTCCACCGCCTGGCGCGCGGCCTCGGCCGGGGTCGCAAACAGCGGGCCGATATCGACGTCGAAGCCGAGATCGGCGAAGGCCGAGGCGATCACCTTCTGGCCGCGGTCGTGGCCGTCCTGGCCGATCTTGGCGACCAGGATGCGCGGGCGGCGGCCCTCGTTGGTTTCGAATTCGCTGACGAGCTTCTGCACGCGCGCGACGGTGTCGGACATGGTTCCGACCTCCCGCTTGTAGACCCCGGATATCGCCTTGATCTCGGCGCGATGGCGGCCGAACACTTTTTCGAGCGCCAGCGAGATTTCGCCGACGGTCGCCTTGGCGCGCGCCGCCTCCACCGCGAGCGCGAGCAGGTTGCCGCCTTGCGTCGCGCCGTTGGTGAGCGCGGCCAGCGCCGCCTCGACCGCCTTCGGATCGCGTTCCTTCTTCAGGCGGCCGAGCTTGTCAATCTGCAGCGTGCGCACGGCCGAATTGTCGACCTTGAGCACGTCGATCGGCTTCTCGTCGTGCGGGCGGTATTTGTTGACGCCGATCACCGACTGCACGCCGGCGTCGATGCGCGCCTGGGTCTTGGCGGCGGCTTCCTCGATGCGCAGCTTGGGGATCGCGGCCTCGATCGCTTTGGTCATGCCGCCGAGCTCTTCGACTTCCCGGATATGGCTCCAGGCTTTCTTCGCCAGTTCGCAGGTCAGCCGCTCGACATGGAACGAGCCGCCCCACGGATCGATGATGCGGGTGGTGCCGCTTTCCTGCTGCAGCACAATCTGGGTGTTGCGCGCGATACGGGCGGAGAAGTCGGTCGGCAAGGCGAGCGCCTCGTCGAGCGCGTTGGTGTGCAGCGACTGGGTGTGCCCTTGCGTCGCCGCCATCGCCTCGATCATGGTGCGCGCGACATTGTTGAACACGTCCTGTGCGGCGAGCGACCAGCCCGAGGTCTGGCAATGCGTGCGCAGGGAGAGCGAGCGCGCGTCCTGCGGCGAAAACTCCTGCATCAGCTTCGCCCAGATCAGGCGCGCGGCCCGCATCTTGGCGACCTCCATGAAGAAGTTCATGCCGATCGCCCAGAAGAAGGAGAGCCGCGGCGCGAACCTGTCGATGCCGATGCCGGCGGCGAGGCCGGCGCGCACATATTCGATGCCGTCGGCGAGCGTATAGGCGAGCTCGAGGTCCTGCGTCGCCCCGGCTTCCTGCATGTGGTAGCCGGAGATGGAGATGGAGTTGAACTTCGGCATGTTCTGCGAGGTGAACGCGAAGATGTCCGAAATGATGCGCAAGGAGGGTGCCGGCGGATAGATATAGGTGTTGCGCACCATGAACTCTTTGAGGATGTCGTTCTGGATCGTGCCGCCGAGCTGGTGCGGCTTCACGCCCTGTTCCTCCGCCGCGACGATATAGAGCGCGAGCACCGGCAGCACCGCGCCGTTCATGGTCATCGACACCGTCATCTGGTCGAGCGGGATGCCGGAGAACAGCGTGCGCATGTCGTAGATGGAATCGATCGCCACGCCCGCCATGCCGACGTCGCCGGCGACGCGCGGGTGGTCCGAGTCGTAGCCGCGATGGGTGGCGAGATCGAAGGCGACCGACAGGCCCTTCTGGCCGGCGGCGAGATTGCGCCGGTAGAAGGCGTTGGAGTCTTCCGCCGTGGAGAAGCCGGCATATTGCCGGATCGTCCAGGGCTGGTTGACGTACATAGTCGGGTAGGGGCCGCGCAGATAGGGCGAGATGCCGGGGAAGGTGTCGAGGAAGTCGATGCCGGCGAGATCGTCGGCGCCATAGAGCGGCTTCACCGGAATCCCCTCGGGCGTGAGCCAGGGCGCGGCGGCGCCGTCCGGCGCGGGGCTCGACGCCGGCGCGTACGCGATCGAGGAGAAGTCGGGTATGCGGCTCATGTCAGTTTCAGCTTATCATGAACGGCGCGCAGCGTCGAAAGGACGTCGCAGCCGGCGTAAATGAACGTTTTGATCCCCGCTTTCTGCAGGCTTTCCGCGGCCTCGCCGGGACGGCCTGCCAGATAGATATGTACGGCCCCGGCATCGGCGAGGGCCTTTGCAGCCTGCGCGCCTTGCGCGGCATAGACCTCGTCGGAGGAGCACAGGCAGGCGAGACCGGCGCCGGACTGCTTGAAGGCGGAGGCGAACGCTGCATTCCCCTGTTCCACAGGCAGGGGTGAAGAGAACTCCACCGCTTCAACGCCGCCGGCCTCGAAGAGGTTCTTCGCGAAGGTGGCGCGCGCGGTGTAATCGGCCGGCTTGCCGAGATTGGCGAGGAATACCTTCGGGCGCGCGCCGGTCTTTTCCAGCGCGCGGTCGGCAGCGTCGCGCAGCGCCTCGTAAGGTTCGGCGAGGCGGATCGCGGGAAGGGACGTCATCCCGGGCGCGCGCGCCGCTTCGTCCTGCGGCAGGCGGTCCCGGCTCTCGAGGCTTTGCTCCTCGGCAGGGACGACGCCGGGCGCGCGCATCAGCACGGAGACTTCCGCCTCCCCGATCTGGGGAAACTCGCTCGTGCCGGTCAGCGGGTCGCGACGGGTCGCGACCGCCTGCGCGCGCGCGGCGCGGGTCTGCGCGACTTTGGCCTGGATCAGGCCCTTCCCGATCGCCGCCGCGGCGCCGCCGGCCGCCTCGATCTCCTGGAACAGCGTCCAGGCGGCGCGGCACAATTCGTCGGTCAGCGCCTCGATGCCGCCGGAGCCGGCGGCCGGATCGGAGACCTTGGCGAGATTGGATTCCTCGAGCAGGATGAGCTGCGTGTTGCGCGCGACCCGCCGCGCAAAGGCATCCGGCAGACCGATCGCCTGCGTAAAGGGCAAAGCGGTCACCGCATTGGCGCCGCCGAGACCGGCCGCGAAGGCCGCGATCGTCGTGCGCAGCATGTTCACGTAGGGGTCGCGCCGCGTCATCATCCGCCACGCGGTTTCGGCGGAGACGAAAACAGGTTGCGGGCGCAGGCCGCTCGCTTCCTCCACGCGCGCCCACAGCCTGCGGACCGCGCGGAACTTGGCCATGGTCAGGAACTGGTCGGCGTCGGCGGCAAGCCGGAAGAAGATCATCCGCCGCGCCTGTTCGAGCGCGATGCCGGAGGTTTCGAGCGCGCGCAGATAGGCGAGCGCGTTGCCGAGTACAAAGGCGAGTTCCTGCGCCTCCGATCCGCCGGCATTGTGCACGGCGCGTCCGTCGGCGCAGGCGAACGGGCCGCGGAAGCCCTGCGCGGCGAGGTCGCCGACCAGCGCGGCGAACAGCGGCGCGATCGTCGTCCACGGCATGGCGGCGGAGGCGCCCGCGGCCATCAGGCCGAGCGGGTCGAAGGCGGCGCGCAGGTCGCAGCGCGCCGGCGCAAGGCCGAGACGCTTGACGAGGGCCGCGACATGGGCGGGCGCGTCCTTCGCCTCGCGCGTCAGGTCGAACTCGATCCCGATACCGTCGAGATAGACGCCGTCGAGCGCGCGCGCGAGATTATCGGCCGACGCATCGAGGCCGAAGCCGTGACCGCCGATGCTGCCGCCGCAGACGAGCGCAAGGCCGGTCGCGCCGTTCTCAAGCTCCTCCAGCGCCAGCCGGTTGGCCTGCGCCGGATCGGGATGATCGACGCGCACCATGATCTGCCAGGGCTGCGCGGGCGCGCGGCCGGCGAGCGGGCCGACATCGGAGCGCCGCGCATAGAGCGGCTCGATCCGCAGGCCGTCATAGGTGCGGCCGACGAGCTTTTTCTCGAACGGCGCGCCCTTGAGCGCCTTGTCGACCAGAGCGAGCCATTGTTCGCGCGTGGCGGCGGGAAACTCGGCGGCGAATGCCGGGTCGGATGTCGGGCCTGAGGTGGGCGGGGTCATGGGTCTCTCCATGCCACGACATTCCGCGTCCGCCAACTCAGACCTTGGATCGGCGCGCGGGCGTCAGGGCGCAAGCCGCGCGATGCCGGTCCGCGCGATGGCGGCCGCGGCGTCGCCGATCCGCCGCCCGGCGATCACCGCGTCGGCGGCGATCTCGGCGAGCGGGACGAGGACGAAAGCGCGCTCAAACAGGCGAGGGTGCGGCAGCACGAGGCCGGGCTCGTCGAGCGCGAGATCGCCAAAAGCGATCAGGTCGATATCGAGCGTGCGCGGACCCCAATGGGTCTCGCAGCTGCGGTCGCGTCCGAACCGGCGCTCGACCGCCTGCGCATGGGCGAGGAGATCGCGCGGCGCCAGATCGGTCTCTGCGACGATGCAGGCATTGACGAACGGCGGCTGGTCCTCGACGCCCCAGGGCGGGGTGCGATAGTCGGCCGAGCGTCGCACGAGCGTCGCCGCGCGGCCGTCGCAGAACGCGGCGATGCCGGCGGCGATGGTGGCGCGCGCATCGCCGACATTGCCGCCAAACGCGATCAGCGCCTGCGTCACGGCTTGCGCGCGCGGGTGAGCACGATGCCGACGTCGTCGAAGGTAGCGGCGATCGGGGCGTGCGGCTTGTGCACGGTGATGCGCACGGCGGCGATCTTGTCGAAGCGCGCGAGCACGGCATCGACCACGGCGCCGGCGGCGGCCTCGATCAGCTTGTAGCGCCTGGCGCGGAAGGCCTCACTCGCAGCCTCCACCACCTGGTCGTAGGAGACGGTGTGCGCCAGCCGGTCGGAGCGCGCGGCGTTCGACAGATCGATGGTCAGGTCGAGGTCGAGGCTGAAGGTCTGGCCGACCTTGGCCTCGTGCGCCATCACGCCGTGATAGGCGTGCAGCATCAGCCCGCGGATGAAAATGCGATCGCTCATCGTCCGGCCCCGATCGCTTCGGCGACGCGCAGCGCCTGCACCGTCTCGGCGACGTCGTGCGCGCGCACGATGGCCGCGCCGTCGCGCGCGGCAAGGAGGTGGCTTGCGATCGACCCGCCGAGCCGCCCGTCCGGTTCGGACGGAGCGAGCGTGGCGATGAAGCGCTTGCGCGAGGCGCCGACCAGGAGCGGCAGGCCGTAGCGCCGCAATTCGCCGAGCCGGCGCAGCACCGTGATGCTCTGCTCCGGCGTCTTGCCGAAGCCGATTCCGGGATCGAGCGCGATCTTCGTGCGCGCGATGCCTGCGCGCGCGGCGATGGTGAGCGTCTCGTCGAAGAAGCGCTCGATGTCGGCCATGATGTCGATCGAAGCGTCGGCGCTCTCGCGATTATGCATCAGGACCGCGGGGACCGCATGCTCCGCGATCACCGCCGCCATCGCCGGGTCGCGCTGCAGGCCCCAGACGTCGTTGACGATCGCCGCGCCGTGCGCGATCGCCCAGGCGGCGACTTCCGCCTTCATGGTGTCGATGGAGAGCGGGCGCCCGAGCGCGGCGACCGCCGGCAGCACCGGGGCGAGGCGCGCGATCTCCTCCTCGGCGGAGACCGGAACCTGACCGCCATAGGGCCGCGTCGATTCCGCCCCGATGTCGATCAGGTCGGCACCCTGCGCCACCATGCGCGTGGCGTGCGCGATGGCGCGCCGCGGATCGAGGAATTGTCCGCCGTCGGAGAAAGAATCCGGCGTGACATTGAGGATGCCCATGACGAGCGTGCGCCCGCCCCGCAGCAGCGTCGGCCAGTCGAGGCGTCCGGCGGCGGGCGCGGCACGGTCGGCGACGGACGGGATGGCGTTCATGCCGGTCGCTTTGCGCGCTCGGCTGCGGGGTGTCAAGCGAGCGCGCGGGCCGCGCCGCAATCAGGCGCCAATCAATAGCTGATCTTGAGCGGCAGCTTGCGGGCGTGCTCGATCCAGCGGCCGACCGCCTTCTCGGACGGCAGGATGCGCACGAGCTTGCGCTTGCGGTTCTGGTCGGCCATCGCCCGGACGAGATTTTCCGGGTTGCGGTATTTGAGCTCCTTGACGGTATCGACGCCGGCGGCGCGCAGCAGCAGCGCATATTCGGGGCCGAGACCCGGCACCCGCATGCGGTCGGCCATGTTGGCCCAGGCCAGAATCTGCTTCTCGTCGATCCCGGTCTTCTCGGCGAGCGCCTTGCGGTCCTTCGGTCGTTTCGCGGCGTCGAGCAGGCGCGCCGTCGTGCGCACGCCGGCTTTTCTCAGCGCGGCGGCCGCGGCCGGATCGAGGCCTTCGAGACTGGAGAGCGGGTAGGAGGAGGGCAAAGGCGGACGCTTCCTTACACGGCACGGGACAATTTTACACGGCACGAAACAGTCGAATGACGGCGGAAGAGGCAGATGGTCTTCAGGCGAACTGACCGAGGCCCGGGATCGCGGCCACAAGCTCGGACACGGCATCCTCTCCGGCCTTTTCGCGCGCATACGCCATCACGGTTTTGGTGACGGACTGGACGTCGCCCATGCCGAGACCGATTCCCATCAAGGCCGCGCCGGCACCCATGATCCCGCCCATGCCGAAACCGCCGCCGGCGCCCGACTGCGCGAGCGCCTGCGCGCCCGGCATGCCGTCGAGCAGTGGCCGCACCTTGTCGGCGGGTGCTTCCTTGACCAGGAATGCGAGAATGATGGCCAGCGCCTTGGCCGCGACATCGCGGTCGATGCCGTTTTCTGCGACAATGCGCTCGATCAGTTCGTCCATGCCCCCTGCCTCCCGCGCTTGCGGCGGATCGAGGTCATAATGAAGAGCGCGCGCAAGGAAAACAAGGCGAATGAAGGTTTTTTGAGTTGTGTCGATACGGTCACACGCACGCGCCCGGCGACGGTCGGCTTGACTTCGCGCCGCAAATGGCAATGACGGAGCGCGTGGCATGGCTGTTGACCCGTCCCGGGCAACGGCGAACAATGGTTTACGATTACAATTCCATATGTACCGACCTGATACCGGGCGGCCGGAAAGGTTGAATGATGGCAAAGACGACGAAGACGACAAAAACGGCGAGCACGGCGGGCGCGGGGAAGAAAAAGTCCAAAGCACCCGACTCCGGACAAGGCGCGTCCGCAGACAGCGCGGCCAAGCGCGGCGCTGCGAAGAGCGACGCCGCCAGGAACAGCCCGGCCGTGAACGTGGTGCCGGCGGCCGAGATCGATCCGGCCGGTCAGATTTTCGTCGGCAAGAGCGGCAAGCCGGAATATCTGACGCTGCGTCTGGCCAACCGCCACGGCCTCGTCACCGGCGCGACCGGCACCGGCAAGACGGTGACGCTGCAGGTGCTGGCGGAAGGCTTCTCGCGCGCCGGCGTTCCGGTGTTCGCCGCCGACATCAAGGGCGACCTGTCCGGCATCTCCGCCGACGGCGAAGCCAAGGACGCGCTGGTCGCGCGCGCCCAGGGCATGGGCTTTGCGTATGAGCCCGACGCCTTTCCGACGATCTTCTGGGACCTGTTCGGCGAGCAGGGTCATCCCATCCGCGCCACCATCTCGGAAATGGGGCCGCTGTTGCTGTCGCGCCTGATGAACCTCAACGAGGTGCAGGAGGGTGTGCTCAACATCGCCTTCCGCGTCGCCGACGAGGGCGGGCTGCCGCTGCTCGACATGAAGGACCTGCAGTCGATCCTCAATTACGTGGCGGAGAATGCCGAGCAGCTCACCACCAAATACGGCAACGTCACCAAACAGTCGGTCGGCACCATCCAGCGTCAGTTGCTGGTGCTCGAGAACCAGGGCGGCACCAAGTTCTTCGGCGAGCCGGCACTCGACCTGAAGGACTTCATGAAAGCCGACCGCAGCGGCCGCGGCTATGTCAACATCCTGGCCGCCGACAAGCTGATGGAGAACCCGCGGCTCTATGCGACCTTCCTGCTGTGGCTCCTGTCGGAACTGTTCGAGGAGCTGCCGGAGGTCGGCGATCCCGACAAGCCGAAGCTCGTCTTCTTCTTCGACGAGGCGCACCTGCTGTTCAACGACGCGCCGAAGGCGCTGCTCGACAAGATCGAGCAGGTGGTGCGCCTGATCCGCTCCAAGGGCATCGGCGTCTATTTCGTCACGCAGAATCCGCTCGACATTCCCGACAAGGTGCTCGCCCAGCTCGGCAACCGCGTGCAGCACGCGCTGCGCGCGTTCACGCCGCGCGACCAGAAGGCGGTGCGGGCGGCCGCCGAGACCTTCCGGCCCAACCCCAAGCTCGACACCGCGCAGGTGATCATGGAGCTCGGCAAGGGCGAGGCGCTGGTGTCGTTCCTGGAAGGCAACGGCACGCCGACGATGGTCGAGCGCGCGATGATCCGTCCGCCGGCCGCGCGCATGGGCCCGATCTCGCCGCAGGAACGCAGGGTGCTGATCGCCAGGAGCCCGGTGAAGGGCAAATACGACGAGACGATCGATTCCGAATCCGCCCACGAGATGCTGCAGAAGCGCGTGAAGGGCGAGGCCGCGCCCGGCGGCGGCGCGCAGGAGGATTCCTCCGGCGGCGGCATCGGCGGCTGGCTCGGCAGCATTTTCGGCACCAACCGCAAGCGCGGCGAACGCCTGTCGACGGGCCAGGTCGTCGCCCGCGAGGTGGCGCGCACGGTGACGACGCGCGTGGCGGGGCAGATCGTGTCCGAACTGTCGAAGTCGCTCGGCGGCGGCAAGGTCGGCAACACCGTCGGCCGCGCCATCGTGCGCGGGACGCTCGGCGGGATCCTGCGGCGCTAGCCCGGTCCGCGCTCCCGCAGCGGTCCGCAACGCATGAGCCGTCCTTCGGCGCCGTCGTCGCGCGATGGCGCCACCGGGCGGCGTACACGATCATGATCACGAGAGAGCATCCATGACGCCCGCCCAGGCCCTGCCCAAAGTCCTCGACCGCATCGACGCCGACCTCGACAGGAGCCTGGAGCGGCTGTTCGCCTTCCTGCGCCTGCAATCGATCTCCACCGACCCGGCCTATGCCGCGCAATGCCGCTCCGCCGCCGACTTCATCGCAAAGGATCTGGAAAGCCTCGGCCTGAAGGCGCAGGTGCGGCCGACCGCGGGCCATCCGGTGGTGGTGGCGAAGCCGGACGGGGCGGGGCGGCCCGGTCCGCGCGTGCTCTTCTACGGCCATTACGACGTGCAGCCGGTCGATCCGCTCGAATTATGGGAGACGCCGCCGTTCGAGCCGCGGATCGCCGACCTGCCGGGCGGGCGCAGGATCATCGTCGCGCGCGGCGCCTGCGACGACAAGGGCCAGCTCATGACGTTCGTGGAGGCGTGCCGCGCCTTCAAGGCGGTGACCGGCGAATTGCCGCTCGACATCACGGTGATGATCGAGGGCGAGGAGGAGTGCGGCTCCAAGAACCTCTATCCGTTCGTCAAGGAGAACGCCGCGGAGCTCCGGCGCGACATCGCGCTCGTCTGCGACACCGGCATGTGGAACGCGACCACGCCCTCGGTCACGACCTCGCTGCGCGGGCTCGTCTACGAGGAAGTGACGGTCACCTGCGCCGACCGCGACCTGCATTCGGGCCTGTTCGGCGGCGCCGCGCAGAATCCGATCCGCGTGCTGAGCCGCATCCTGGCGGCTTTGCACGACGACGAGGGGCGCGTGACGCTTCCGGGCTTCTATGACGGCGTGCACGAATTGCCGGCCGACATCCGCAACGAGCTTGCCGCGCTCAAGCTCACGCCGGAGGAGTTTCTCGGCCAGATCGGCCTGAAGATTCCGGCCGGCGAGAAGGACCGCATGCTGATCGAGCAGATTTCCACGCGCCCGACCTGCGACGCCAACGGCATCGTCGGCGGTTATACCGGGGAGGGCGCCAAGACCGTCATCGCCGCCAAGGCGAGCGCGAAGGTGTCGTTCCGCCTCGTCGGCGACCAGGACCCCGAGCGCGTGCGCGATTCCTTCCGCGCCTTTGTCGCTGCCCGCATCCCCGCCGACTGCAAGGTCGAGTTCCAGAACCATGCCTGCAGCGGGGCGCTGCAGATCCCCTTCGACAATCCCGCGCTGGTGAAGGCGCGCGCGGCGCTCGCACAGGAATGGGGCAAGACGGCGGTGACCGTCGGCGCGGGCGGCTCGATCCCGATCGTCGGCGACTTCAAGACCGTGCTCGGCATGGACACGATCATGGTCGGCTTTGCGCTCGACGACGACCGCGTGCATTCGCCGAACGAGAAATACGACCTGACCTCGTTCCACAAGGGCGCGCGGAGCTGGGCGCGCATTCTCGCCGCGCTCGCGGGCTGAAGGCGCGGTCACCCCGGCAGCGCGGAGAGGTCGGCGATCGTGCGCAGCGGCGCGCAGTCGGCGTATTCGTCGGGATTGCCGGCGCGGTTGACCCAGATGCCGCGAAAGCCGAACGCGACCGCGCCCATCACGTCCCAGCGGTTCGAGGATACGAACATGACCTCACCGGGCGCGCAGGAAAAATGCGCGGTGACGAGTGCATAGACTTCCGCGCGGGGCTTGTAGAAGCGCAGGACGTCGACCGAGAGCACGGCGTCGAGCACGCCGTCGAGCTGCGAATTGGCGACGGCCGCCGCCAGCATGGCGGGCGAGCCGTTGGAGAGGATCGCGGTGTGGTGCCCGGCCGCCTTGAGGCGAGCGAGCGCGGCCTTGGCGTCGGGAAACGCCGCGAGCGTGAAATAGGCGTCGAGAAGCGGCGCCCTCAGCGCGCGGTCGACCGAAGGATAACGCGCGAACGCGAAGTCGAGCGCGCGGGCGGTCAGCGTCCAGAAATCGGCGTAGCGGCCGGCGAGCGAGAGCGTCCAGGTATATTCGAGCTGCTTCTGCCGCCAGGTCTCGGAGAAGCGGTCGGCGTCGGGCCCCGCCGCGGCGCGATGGCGCGCGATCGCCGCGTGCACGTCGAACAGCGTGCCGTAAGCGTCGAACACGTAAAGCGGCTGCGCCATGGTCGCGCCTTTCGCGGCTATTGCCGGCCCGGATGCGGGGCGAACACCGACGTATAGGCCCTGCCGCGGATATCGTACACGCGCGCCAGGATCACATCCTCGCGCTCGACCTCGACCAGCACCGGCGCGTCATAGTCGGCGCAATAGAAGGTGCCGAGCATCATCGCGAAATCGGCGCCGCGCGGGTCCCAGGTGGTGACGAATTCCGGCCCCAGCTCGACCTCGGCGGACGCGTGCGGCCCGCACACCGCCACCCGCCAGCGGCGGCCCTTCACCGGCACTTCGAGGTCCTCGATCAGCTTGGTGCGCAGCTTCTGCGCGGCCTCCTTGAAGGCCAGACCCCAGTAATCGACCATGAACCTGTCGTCGGCGTCGTAGATGCCGCCGGCGAAGCGGTTGAAGTTGGCGTACTGGTAGGGGTGGATGCGCACCATGTCGGTCACCGGCAGGATGAGGCCGGACAGCATGACGAGGCCTGCGATCTGCGCCTTGCGGTCGGCGACGCCGCCGAGCGCGGCCACGATCCAGCCGCCGGCAAGCCCGCCGAGGAGCGCGAGCGGCGGCACGACGAAGACGAAATGGCGAATGCCGTTATACATCGCCGGGCGCGTGATGACGGCGGCGGCGATCGGCAGCAGCGCCATGAACAGGATCAGCGTCAGCACGGCGCGGCGGCGGACCGGGAAGTCGGGGCGGCAGGCGGCGATCGCCGCACCGGCGATACCGGTGCCGGCGAGCGCGAGGAAAATTTCCGGCAGCTTGAGCGCGAACAGCACCGGCACGTAGCTGCGCGGCATGTCGGGCACCGAGATGACGGCGCCTTCATACATCTCCTCCCACGGCTTCTCGAAGAAGTGGGAGAAATAACCGACCGCCCGGAACAGGTTGAGCGGGTCCTGCACCGCCCACGGCCACACCAGCGCGATGACCGCATAGGCCAGCACGATGCCGGGCAGCAGCATCAGCACGAACAGCCCGAATTGCCGGCCGGCATGCCGCAGCCCGCCTGCGCGCAGGTCCGCCCACAGCAGCATCAGCATCGGCACGACCATGCACAGCGCGGCAAGCCCGCCCATGATGCGCGAGCCGATCGCGAAGCCGAGGCCGAGACCGAACACGAGCACGGCCTTCTTCGAAGGCCGCGGATAGCCCTCGAGCGCGAGCACGAGCCCGAACAGCAGCGTGACCATGGCGGCCGCGAACGGGCCGTCCTTGGGATTGATGATCGAATGGCCGTAATAGAGCGGGCAGGTGGCGAGCAGCAGCAGCGCGATCAGGCCCGCGACCGCGCCGCCGACATGGCGGGCCAGGCGCCAGAGCACGACCAGGCCGAGAATGCCGACGACGGCGCCGAGCAGCCGCCGCGTCTCGAACAGGTCGAACGGCGTGATCCGGTCGAGCACGGCGGCGACCATGTCGAAGCCGCCGCCATACATGAACAGGTTGACGAAATGCAGTGCGCGCCGGTCGGAGAAGCCGGAGCGGTAATAGTCCAGCAAGAGCTGGCCGTATTGCGAATGGGTGTAGTCGTCCCAGCCGAGCCCGTAATCGCGGAACGTGAAGGCGAAAATCACGGCGACCGCCGCGATGGCGGCGGTCGCGATCAGGTCAAGCCAATGCTCGGGCTTTCGCATCGGCGTTTGGTAGGGCCTTGCGCGGAACTATTTCGACGCCTTGTCGAACATCTCCCCGACATGCTCCCAGTTGACGAGATGGTCGACGAACGCCTTGAGGTAGTCCGGCCGGCGGTTGCGGTAATCGATGTAGTAGGAATGCTCCCATACGTCGCAGCCCAGGATCGGCTGGGCGCCGTGCACGAGCGGGCTTTCGCCGTTGGCGGTCTTCATCACCGCGATCTTGCCGTCCTTGACGGCGAGCCAGCACCAGCCGGAGCCGAACTGCGTGACGCCGGCCTGGACGAAGTCCTCCTTCATCTTGGCGACCGAGCCGAGGTCGCCGACGATCTTCTTCTCCAGCGCGCCCGGAATCTTGTCGCCGCCGCCGCCCGGCTTCATCCATTTCCAGAAATGAATGTGGTTGTAGTGCTGGCCGGCATTGTTGAAGAGGCCGGCATTCTTGCCGAACGATCCCTTGACGACGTCCTCGAGCGGCTTGCCCTCCCACTCGGTGCCCTTGAGGAGGTTGTTGCCGTTGTTGACGTAGGCGAGATGATGCTTGTCGTGATGGTATTCGAGCGTCTCGCGCGACATGTAGGGTGCGAGGGCGTCATAGGCGTAAGGCAGATCGGGCAGCGAAAAAGACATTGGATTCTCCCGTCACGAATAAAGACCGGCAACGCCCCGCCGGAAGCGGAGTTCCCGATTCCTTAAGTGTTGGCGCGCTGCGGCGCAATCGTGCGTATCCCGCGTGCGTATCGCGGGCCGGGCGAGCGTTGGTTGCAGTGCAACCGCCGGATCGCCGGTCGCGTTTTACCGACTAACATAAATCAATATTATATTACTCTATGGATCATATATAATGAACTTGTTTGAATACTCGGCTGGCCCGAAAAATTCTGCAACGCGGCGGGCGTGTGAGGACATGATGTCGTTCGTATTGTTTGCGCTTGCAGCGATTGCCGCTGCGGCAGGTATCATGATGATCGGGTTCGGGGTCCCGATCAATGAGTTCAGTCTGGGCAACACCCTGATCATCGCCGGCACCACGGCCCTGACCGGCGGGGCGGTCATCGCCGGCCTCGCGATCGTGAGCCGCCAGCTCCGCCGGCTGACCGAGGTCCTCGGCACGGCGCGTCCGGCGCCGGCGGCACCCATCCACGCCGCAGAAACCGCCGAATTCGGCGCCGCTCCCGCGCCGCGCGCCGCACCCATGCCGCGCCCGCTCACGCCGCCGCGCGAACCCCGCGAAGCCTATGCCGAACGGCCCATTCCGGCCGCGTCGCCGGAGCTTTTCAACGAGCCCGTCTTCGAAGCACCGGTCCGCAGCCGTATGGAGCCGTCCGCGCGCGCCATGCACGAGGCGCCGAAATTCGAGGACCTTGAAGAGGTGCCGCTGTCGCCGCGCACGACGCCGCGCGGACCGGCCGCCCCGTCGATTCCGCCGGCCATCGAGCCGGGGGGTGAACGCCGCGGCTGGCGTCCGCCCGGATCGCGGGTGGCCGCGCCTGCACCCGCACCGGCCTCTGTGACCGAGCCGCCCATGCGCGAAATGCCCGTGCGGCCCGCAGCGCCGGCGCGTCCGGCGGCGGAACCGTCGTTCGACACGATGTGGCCGGACACCCCCCGGCCGCCGGACGCGCTGCGCGATCCGTTCCAGGATACGGCGCCCCGGCAAAACGGCGTGCACTTCGCCGAGCCGGCGAAGGAAAAGGCGCCCGCCGCCGCGATCCCGGTGTCGATCCTCAAGTCCGGCGTGGTCGATGGCATGGCCTATACGCTCTACACCGACGGCTCCATCGAGGCGGAACTGGCGCAGGGCGTGGTCCGCTTCGGCTCGATCGAGGAACTGCGCAACCATCTCGAGAAGAGCAACTGACCGGTCGGGCTCCGCGCGCCGCAACGGGCGGCGTGAGCGGGCCTCGCGGCGGCTTCATTTGCCAAACAAGAAAACGCCAAGTATACGTCGCATCCAATACTTGGGATGCGATAGACGAATTCTTGCGGGGGAGCGATGGCGGGCGGTGATCAAGGCGAGCACCTGGTCGATCAGACCGCGAATATTGTCGCGGCCTATGTGAGCAAGAACGCCGTCCCGGTCGAGGACATCCCCGCGCTGATCAACCGCGTGCACGGCGCGCTGCAGCGCATCGCCTCCGGCCCCGGCGAGCGCACGACGGATGCGCTCAGGCCGGCGGTGCCGGTGAAGAAATCGATCACGCCCGAATATCTCGTCTGTCTCGAGGACGGAAAGAAGTTCAAGTCGCTCAAGCGGCATCTGCGCACGCAATACGCCATGTCCCCGGAACAATATCGCGACAAATGGGGCCTGCCGCACGACTATCCGATGGTGGCGCCCAATTACGCGGTCGCGCGCTCGCGGCTGGCCAAGCAGATGGGGCTCGGCCAGCAGCGCCGCCGCCGCAAATAACGGGCAAGCGGGTTCAGGCGGATTTTCGCCCGTCCGCCCGCCGGGACCGGCGCTTATGCACACCCCGCGGCGCGAAAAAGCCCGGCAATCCATGGCCTTAAAAAAAGTGCGCTGAACTTATCCCCCGGGCGTCCGGTTGTGTTATAGGGATAAAATCCTATAGCATTCGGAGCCCCCATGCAGATGCAATCGACCAGACCCTGCGCCGACCGCCGCGCCCGTAGGCCGGGCGGGCGGCATGCGCACGACCGCGACGTGATCGAAACCGTGGTGACCGGCCTGTTCGGCGTGACGGCCGAAGCGCTGCGCGGCCGCACGCGCGGCGCCCGCCGCACCGCGTTCGCCCGTCAGGCCGCGATGTATGCCGCCCATGTCGGGCTCGGCCTGTCGCTCGCCGAGACCGGGCGGATGTTCGCGCGCGACCGCAGCACGGTGGCGCATGCCTGCCGCGTGATCGAGGAGCGGCGCGAGGATCCGATGCTCGATCTCGTGCTGATGGCGGTCGAGAATGCCTGCGGCGACCGCGAAGGCGTCCGCCCATGAACGCGTTGAAGGAGACGGGCCTCGACCGCGCCGCCGTCCGGCTGCTGACCGCGCTGGCGACCGGCGCTTCGAAAGCCGGCGCCCGGACGCCCGAGAATGCGGCGCGCGCGCTGCTCGCCGCCGACCTCGCATGCCGGGACGCCGGGGGCACGCTGCGGATCACGCAAAGCGGGTGCGCGCATCTCGCCCGCCTTGCGCCCGCGCCCCGCACCGAGCCGGCAGTCAGCCCGTTCGTGCGCCAGCATTGCCGGCTGGAGGAACGCGACCTGGTCGGGGACGGCGGGCGGGCGCGCGTGCTCGTCAACGAGACCGAGAGCCCGCTTGCCTGGCTCGCGCGGCGCAAGGGCAAGCACGGCCAGGCTTTGATCGAGCCGCACCAGTTCCTCGCCGGCGAGCGTCTGCGCGCCGATTTCACGCTCGCGCAGATGATGCCGCGCACGACGTCGAACTGGGAATCGCCGGTCGCATCGGGGCGGCGCGCCGGCGGCGCCGAAGTCACCGCGTCCGACACGATGGTCGCCGCGCGCCAGCGCCTGCAGCGCGCGCTGGAAGCGAGCGGGCCGGAATTTTCCGGCCTGCTGCTCGACGTCTGCTGCTTCCTCAAGCGGCTGGAAGAGAGCGAGCGCGAGCGACGCTGGCCGCCGCGTTCCGCCAAAATCGTTCTGCAACTCGGGCTGGAGCGGCTGGCGCGCCATTACGGTCTGAGCCGGCAGACGCGCGGACCCGGGCGTGCGAAACTGTCCGCCTGGCGTGCGCCGGAAGCGGTCGCGGAGACGGTTTGCGCCGGTCAGTGAACGGCGGCGAGCGCCGCCTGGGCGTCGGAGCGGATGCGCTCGACCATCGAGCGCAGGCCGTTGGAGCGCTGCGGCGTCAGGTGCTCGCGCAGGCCGAGGCGATCGAAGATCACGAACGCATCGACCTTGAGAATGGCGGCGGCGCTCTTGCCCGAATAGAGCACGAACAGGATCGCGATCAGGCCGCGCACGATGTGCGCGTCGCTGTCGCCTTCGAAGGTCAGCGTCGGCCCGTCCGCGCCGCCTTCGCTCACCCGCGTCGCAAGCCAGACCTGGCTGGCGCAGCCCTGCACCTTGTTGGCGTCGGTGCGCGCGGTTTCCGGCAGCGGGGGCAGCGCGCGGCCAAGCTCGATGATGTAGCGGTAGCGGTCGTCCCACTCCTCCATCAACGAGAAGTTGTCGAGAATGTCCTCGATCGACATGTGCGCGGGATCAGACATGTGCGCAGGCCATCGCCTCCCGTCCCCCGGAAGCACTCCCGGACGGCGAAACGCCGCGGCAGGCAACCCCGTGAAATCCGTGGCGCGCAAGCCGGCGCAGCCACGGGCGCTGTTTACCCCGATACGGCCGCTCTGGCCAGCGCAGCCTGCGCGCCGGCGGATTGCGTTTTTGCTTAAGCGGGATGCCGGGCGGCGGCGTCCCGGCGCGGGGCGGGGCCGCGCCAGACGGGTTGCAGGTCGGCCGGCGTCAGCGTGTGCTGCGAGGGCCGCCCCGGCGCGCCCGCCGTCTTGCCCGCTGTCTTGCCGGCGGCGCTTTTGGCGGGCGCGATGGAACCGGTCTCCGACGGCGTCATCCGGTCGCCGATGAATTCCAGCACCATACGCGCGCCGGCCTGCGCGCGCTGGCCGAACGCCGCCGCCGCCTGCGCGCCGACGTCGCAGGCATCGGGCTGGCGCTCGCAGAACTGGCCCACGTCGGATACCGCCGCGCCCGCCGCGCTCATCGCCTCGATGGCGCTAAACTGCGATCCCCTGGACGCCGTCGGGTTGCCGCCGCTCGGCAGGAGCGCGAGCACGATGCTGAGCCAGAATGCGGTTCGCAACAGGAAGAACATGATGACCCCGTCCTCGTGCGGCGTCTTCCGCAGCCGCGATACGCACCCTACAGGCGAGCGCTGAAAGTCAGGTTGGAGTCGAGCGCCAGTTTTTTGGCTTTCTTGACACGAATGAGAAACGAATTTTCGGACAATTCGAATGACCGGCATTTTCCGAAAATTTTAGCGATGCGCCGGCGCCCGTGGAAAAACCGCGCTTCTGCAGACCGGCGCGGGTCGCGCGCCCGGCCGTGCCTCCGCCGGACTTTATGCGGTACGCGGTTCTGGCAACCAAGCGTTCACCATATCGGCACGAAGCGCGCGCAAATCGCCCGGTGCCGCGCACGGTTTGCGCCAAATCGCGTACGCGGGCCCGCAGCCTTAGCGTTCGCTTAAGCGGCCTCTGACACGATCCGCCGACGAATAAGGGAGGTGCGCCGGTGTGTATTTCCGGCGCAGGGGTTGCGTGGGCTTGGTCAAGCCGGTTCGTGAGTATATCGACAGTCTCGTTCATCAGTCGGCGCAGCAGGATGCGCTGCTGGCGGCGCGTCATCGCGCGTTCATCGGCCCGCGCCTGCTCGGCAGCCTGGTCGCGCTGGCCGCGTTCCCGGTCTATCTCATCATGCGCGGCGTTCCGAGCGCGCTGGAGATCGCGGTCTTCGCCTGGCTCATCGTCCCGATCCTGATCGCCTATTTCCTGTCGCGCACCGGCCGCTACGAGGGCGCGCATGTGCTGTCCTCGCTCTCGCTGACCGGTCTTGTCGCCGTCGTGGCCTGGGGCACCGGCGGGCTGTCCTCGTTTGCGGCGATCTGGCTGGTCGTGGTTCCGCTCGAAGCCGCGCTCTCGGCGTCGCGCCGGGTGGTGGCGCTCGCCTCCATGTTTGCACTCTCGGCGGCGGGCCTTCTCATGATCGGCGATATCGCCGACATTCTTCCGCCGAGCGGCTTCGATGCGGCGGAGACCGCGGACCTTGCCGCGCTCGGCATCATCTCGGCCTCGCTCTATGCGACCGGTCTCGCGCTCGGCGCGGAATCGCTCGCGCGCACCAGCTTCTGGCTGCTCTATGCCGAAGAGGACCGCTATCGCCTGCTGGCGCGCAACATGACCGACGTCATCACGCGCCACGGCGCGCAGGGCGCGGTGCTGTTCGTATCGCCGGCCGCCGAATCCCTGTTCGGGACGGGGGCGAACGACCTGCTCGGCCACGGGCTGTTCGACCGCGTCCATGTCGCCGACCGCCCGGCCTATCTGACCGCGCTCGCCGACGCCGCGACGGGCGGGGCGGTGCAGTCGGTGGAGTTCCGCGTGCGCCGCCGGAGCGAGGAGCATGCCGGCGGCGGGCAATTCATCTGGGTAGAAATGCGCTGCCGCCCGTTCGACCAGCCGGTGATCGACCGCCGCTCGCGGCGCGAGCGCGAAGTGGTCGCGGTGATGCGCGACGTGACCGAGCGCAAGGAGCAGGAGGAGGCGCTGGAACAGGCGCGCTCCGAATCCGAGCGCGCGAACGCGGCCAAGACGCGCTTCCTCGCCACCATGAGCCACGAACTGCGCACGCCGCTCAACGCCATCATCGGCTTCTCGGAGATGCTGACGAACGAGGTGGCGATGCGCATCGACGCCGACCGCCGCCGCGACTACGCCACCCTGATCAACGAGTCCGGCCATCACCTGCTGGCGGTGGTCAACGGCATCCTCGACATGTCGAAGATGGAGACCGGCGATTTCGAGATCACGCCGGAGCCGTTCGCCGTGCAGGATGTGATCCGCAATTGCTGCGACCTGCTGGCGCTGAAGGCGCGCGAATCCGGCGTCACGCTCGTCAACGGCGCGGACGACGATCTGCCGGACCTCGTCGCCGACAAGCGCGCGGTCAAGCAGGTCATGCTCAACCTGATCTCCAACGCCATCAAGTTCACTGACGAGGGCGGCGAGGTGACGGTGAGCGCGCGCCACAACAGCGGCGGCCTTGCGATCGTGGTTGCCGACAACGGCATCGGCATCAGCGAGAACGACCTGCCGCATGTCGGCAATCCGTTCTTCCAGGCGCGCTCGGGGCACAATCGCCGCCACGACGGCACCGGTCTCGGCCTGTCGATCGTCAAGGGCCTGGTCGGGCTGCACGGAGGCGATCTCGAAGTGAAGAGCACGCTCGGCGTCGGCACGCGGATCACAGTCCGGCTGCCGTTCGATTGCGAACGCCCCGCCCCGGCGGCCGCCCCCTCGAAAGTGACGCACGGATCGTTCGGCAGCGAACCCTCCGTCGCCTCCGGCCCGGTGAAGAAAAGTGCGTAAGCCTCGCGCCCGCATCGAGCCCGCATTCGCAGGGATGTCCTTCCGGGAAATCGCCGACGACGGATCGCCGCGCGGCGCGCGCCGCGCCGACATGATTGCCGGCGCGTTCGCGCTGCTTGCCGCCGGGGCGATCGCGGTCAATGCGCTCTATCTGCAGAAGGGCCGCCATCCGGCGCCGATCTTCCAGAGCGCGGCGGCGTCGGCTGCGAAGGCGCAGCCGGCCGAGCCGAAGCCGCCGGCTGCGGTCGAGCGCCGTGAAGCGGTGGCGTTGCCGCGTCCGCGCCCGCAGGACGCCATCGCCGCAAGGCCCGAGCCGATGCCGGTTCCGCGTCCGCTCAGGAACGAGCCCGCGCCGGCGCCCGACGTTCCGCGTCCGCCCGATCCGATCGGCGAGATGATCGCGCCGCCGGCGAAGCGCGTCAGCGCCGTCCAGCGCGTTCTGTCCGACTACGGCTATGGCCAGCTCAACCCCACCGGCGTCGTCGACCGCGACACCGAGGAAGCGATCGGCCGGTTCGAGCGCGCGCGCAGGCTGCCGGTCACGCGCCAGATCACGCCGGTTCTGCTCCGCGAACTCGCCGTGCTCGCCGGCCGCCCGATCGAGTGATCGGCATCGTCGCAATTTGCAGCGCCCGCATTTCCGCGCCATAGCTTTCGCCGGTGGAGGCGGGTCGCGGCCGTGCGTCTGAAATCGGGCATCTGGGTATCGGCTTATCTGCGCCGCTGCGCGGTGGAGGGCGCCTACGCCGTGGTCCGGCGCCGCGGTGCCGAGGAAGCCGGCGCGATCTTCGTGAAGATCGACCGCCTCGACGGCACGTCCGATCTGTTCGGGCCGGCGCCGCAAAGCGAATTCGAGGAGGCGCATCCGGTTGCGCGCGCCTTCGTCGCCTGCCTGAAGGCGCAGCCGGCGCCGGATGCGGATGTCGAGGCCTATCTTGCGCGGCAGATCCGCTTCGATCCCGATCTGTGGATCGTGGAGGTCGAGGACCGTGCCGGCCGGCACTTCCTCGATCAGGTCGTCCGTTAGAGCGTCTGCGACTACGGCGCCGCCGTGCGCCGCGCCTGCGAGGCGGCGGGCGCGCTGTCGGCGCGGACCGCGTGGGGGGCGTTGCGCCGTTCGCGCGCCGTGGCGTCCGCGACGAGCGGCTGATGCGGACCGGAGCGGGATGCGGGCCGGTCGGCGGCGGGTTCGCGCCAGATCGCCAGCATGCGGCGCGCGGCTTCCTCACCGATCTCCTCGTGCAGCGCGGTCAGCTCGTATACGCGTTGCACCGACTGCCCGACCGCAGGATTGAGAACGAGGAGAATGCGCTGGAGGATTTCGGGCGCCATGGCGAGAACCTTGCCGGCGACGACCAGCGGCTCGCCGAGCGGATCCCAGACGATGCGGGCGGCCTGAACGCGCGACAGACCAAGATGCGTTGCGACGCTCGCGGTGAATTCGCCCGTGTTGCGCATGAGGGCGGCCTGTTCCAGCGCCAGCACCAGCGGCTGCGCGACATGCGCAGGCAGAGGCGGCACCGGCGGCACCGGCACGCAATCCATCGTGAGCAGGATCAGACGCCGCTCCAGCGCATCGGCGGCAAAGAAGAGCTCGCTCAGCGTCGCCGAGGCGACGTCCGGTTGAAGCGGCGCCGCAGGCTGGGCCGCAGCGCCGACGAGCGGACTGAACTCCGCGCGGGCGGCGACGAGCGCGGCATGGGCGGGCCCCATTTCCTCGGCGATCGCGACCAGCTCGTCGAGCGCGAGCAGGTTCGAGCCGGTCAGGATCGGCGCGGCGACCTCGGGCAGGTCGCGGACGAGCCGCTGCACGATCGCAGCCGGCGCGCCGGCGAACGATGCCAGCCGGGCGGCGAAGGCCGCGCGCGCCTGCGGCTCGACCACCGCGAGCAGCCGCGTGGCCAGTTCGACAAAGTGGCGTTCCTCGTCCTCGCTGTGCACCGGCTTCTGGACATAGAGGTCGGCAAGCACGCGCAGCAGGTTCGGCCGGATATCGGCGCCGCGGGCGGTCAGGCCGGCCAGGCTGTCCGGAGGAAGGGCGATCGGGGGGTGCACGGTGGCGTCCTTGCGTCGGGATCAAGCTAGCCCGCGGCCGTTAGCGGACCGTTAACCTTGAGCGCCTCTTAATTGGCGGCGGAATCGCGACCGGTATCGGAAGCGGCCGCGCGGCGGCCAAGACGAGGACGAAGAGGCGAGGGACGAACATGGGAATCGTGATCGAGTTCCCGACGTGGCAGCGGATCTCCGACACAACATCGCCGGCGGTCGGGACCGGCGAGGTCGTCATTCTTCCGGTCATCCGGATCGACCGCTCGCCGGACGCGCCGACCGACGGCCTGGAATCGAACGCGCCGGCTTCCGGCACGCGCAAGCGTCGCCGCCGCGCGTCGCGCTCGTAAGCGACCGCCCGCGATCCGGCATCAGGAGGACGGCGTCACCGCCGCAGACATCCGTGATCCTCGGCACGCCCCGCCGCAGAAGCCGCATCGCCCTCTGCATTCCGCTGATCGGATGTCTCAACGGCGATTTCGGCCGCGTCCGGCAGTCCCTAGTCATCGACGACATTCACGGCTGGGTTGGCCGCGAGGCGCTGGCGCGCAACGGCATCCCGGAATCCGAATTCCGCCTCACCGACGAAGAGCGGCTGCTGCGCGATCTCGCCTATCCGCTGATCGAGCCGCCCTATGACCGCCAGCGTTGGTTCGCGGTGCTCAGCGAATACGGGTTGAGCCAGATTTTTCTCGAACGCTGGTACAGTTTCGACCCGGGCGATTATGCCGAGGAACTGCTGACGCAGGAAACCCGCTCGGCCAGCACGCTCTATGTGCGGCTGACCGACGACATCCGCAACGACATCGTGCGCATCGGCCCGTTCGCCGACATCGCCCGCCGGGTGCTCGACCTCGACGCCAAGCGCGAAAAGAGCCTCGCCTTCGTTTCGGTGCTCTCGCCGGAGGAATTGCTCGACGCCCGGCGGCGCATGATCGAGAACAAGCTGATCATCGGCTGGGTGCACCGTTCGCTGCTCGACCGCGCGAAAGCCTATCACTTCACGCTCGAGCGCCTCGTCATCTCCACGCCCTCGGGCTTGGCGGTGGAGGCCGAGCGGCAATGGACGTTGCTGAAGACGCGGATCGCGCAGGTGCAGCTCGTGCCGGCGCCGCCGATCGCGGCGGTCGTGCGCAAATAAACCCGATCAGCCCGCCGTTTTCGTGCAGCGCGCGTTGCCGAGCGCATTGCGCGCGAGCGGCGCGGCGCCGGGCTCCGGCACGAGCGCGCGCAGCACGATCAGCCCGGTCATGGTCGGAGCTTCCACGATCAGCCGGTCGGCGGCGGTGGTTTCCTCGTTGTCGGGCAAAAGCGCGCGCTGGGCCGCGGTCATCAGGTCGAGCTCGATGACGCGCCGTCCGGCGGCGCGGTCGTTGATGGCGTAATAGGCGATGCCGTTGCGCGTGTAGAACGAAACCGACGTATAGGCCGGGCTGACCGGGGTGGTCAGCTTGAGCGCGCCGTCGGACAGGTCGTAGCGGCACACCGCGGTCACGAAGGCCGGATCCATGAACGGCAGCAGGGATTTTTCGGCCGAGGGATCGGGCAGGGCGACGACCGAATTGACCGGCGCGACGGCGGCGATGCGCGAATAGGCGTCCTGCGTGGCGGTGCGCGGCACGATCAGCACGCTCGCCAGGTGCACGATCCCCCCGAGGATCACCCCGCCCCACAGCCAGAGCAGCCAGCGGATCATGAGCAGCGCCCCCGTTTGATGGCCGGCATCGGCGTCTCGCGTCCGGTGCGGGTGGCGACGCCGACCGGGGTGTCATAGAGGCGGAAGACGAGCGTGTAGCGCTCGATGCCGCCGGACGGCAGCCAGTTGCCTGCGCGTGCGCGCGGCGCGATCGCGATCTCGAAACTGCCGTCGGGCCGGCGCACGATTTCCTGGCTGGTGAAGCCGTGGCGGTTGAGCGCATTGCCCATCAGGCGGCCTTCGGGATCGTAGAGCGTCAGCGTCCAGTAGCGCGCCTGCGGCGTGGTGCCGGCGACGGTGACGTCGCAGCGCCCGTCGAGAAGCTCACCGCCGTCGTCGGCATTGGCGAAGAAGGCGACGCCGTCGCCAAGACCGATCGGCAGCGCGCCGCTGCGGGAAATGGTGGCGCGTGCATAGGGGTCGATATCGACCGAGCCGGTCTTCGGCCAGGCGGTCCAGGCGCCGATGGTGAAAGAGCCGAACGCCGTGCCGCGCGACAACGTGAGCAGGGTCGTGCCGAGCCCGACCAGGGCGGCGACGGCAAAGGCGAGGAGCAGGCCGGCGAGGAGGCGCACTTTCGATCCCGTTGATCAGGCCGGTCGGCGACCGAAGGTCATCGGCATGGAGGGTCTTGTCCGCACGTTCAGTTGCCGCGCACGGTTCGCACCGGCGCGCCCTCGGAGGCCGCGATCGTTTTGTCCGGCGCCGGCGCGACATTGAGCCCGGTGGTGCGGTCGGTCGCGGGCGGCGTCCTGGCCATGGCGCGGGAGGCGTCTTCCAGCATGCGCTCGATGCGCACGAGGATGGCGGCGCCCTTGCTGGTCAGGAGCGCGGGCGGGGGCACGTAATCGGGCGACTTGACGTTGGCTGCGACTTCGCCGCCGACCGAAGGCCCGGACGGCTTCACGCCCGGGATCGGCTTGATGTCGAGCCCCTGATGCGCATAGGCCATGATCTGCTGCCAGACCATCGCCGGCAGCGAGCCGCCGGTCATGCGGTTGGTGGGCGCATAGTCGTCGTTGCCGGCCCAGATGCCGGCCGACATGTTGCCGGTATAGCCGACGAACCAGGCGTCGCGGTAGGCATTGGTGGTGCCGGTCTTGCCGGCGGCCTTCACGCCCGGGATCTGCGCGCGGCGGCCGGTGCCGGCTTCCACGACCTGGTTCATGATCACGTTCATGTCGCCTGCGACCTTCGGGCTCATGACCTGCACCGGCTTCTTGCCGTCGCGGTCGAAGCGCCAGATCACCTCGCCGGTCGAGCTGCGCACCTCGATCGCCGCATGCGGCACGATCGCGCGCCCGCCGTTCGGGAAGGTCGCGTAGGCGCCGGTATGGTCGAGCACCGTGACTTCGGCGGCGCCGATCGGCAGCGACGGCGTGTCGGTGAGCGGCGTGCGCAGGCCCATGCGGCGCGCCAGATCGACGATCTTGTTGCGGCCGGTGCGCGGATTGCCGTTGCCGATAGTGATCGAGAGCTTGACCGCGATGGTGTTGATCGAACGCACGAGCGCGGTGGTGAACGACATCGCGCCGGAATAGCCGCCCGAATAATTGTGCGGGCACCAGTTGCCGATACAGACGGGTCCGTCGACCACCGTCGAATCCGGCTTCAGCAGGCCGCTTTCGAGGGCTGCGGCATAGACATAGGGCTTGAACGAGGAGCCCGGCTGACGCAATGCGTCGGTCGCGCGGTTGAACTGGCTCGTGCCGTAATCGCGGCCGCCGACCATCGCGCGCACGGTGCCGTCATTGTCCATCACCACCGCGGCGATCTGGCGCGCCTTGTAGACCGGACCGTACTGGCGCAGCAGGTTCTCCACCACGTTCTCGGCGTGCCGCTGCAGGTTGGAATCGAGGCCGGTGCGCACGATGAAGACGCGCTCGACGATATGCTTGGGGAACGTGTCGACGAGCTTGCGCATGTCTTCGAACGCCCAGTCGAGATAATAGTTGGGCAGGCGTTCGTCGCGCCGGTCGATGGCGTTGGCCGGGTTGCGGCGGGCGCCGAACACCTGGCCTTCCGTCATCATGCCGGCCTCGACCAGATTATCGAGCACGACGTTGGCGCGCGCGCGCGCGGCCGGCAGGTTGATGTGCGGGGCGAAGCGGGTCGGCGCCTTGAACAGGCCGGCCAGCATCGCCGACTCGGCGAGGTTCACGTCGCGCGCCGACTTGGCGAAGTAATACTGGGCGGCGGCGTCGACGCCGAACGTGCCGCCGCCGAGATAGGCGCGGTCGAGATAGAGCTTGAGGATTTCGTTCTTGGTGAGCCGCGTCTCGATAAAGAGCGCAAGGAAGGCTTCCTTGACCTTGCGCTCGATGGTGCGCTCGTTGGACAGGAACAGGTTCTTGGCGAGCTGCTGGGTGATGGAGGAGCCGCCCTGCACGACGCCGCCGGCGCGCGCATTGGTCAGCAGCGCGCGGAAGGTGCCGGCAATGTCGATGCCGAAATGGTCGAAAAACCGCCGGTCTTCGGTCGCCAGCACCGCCTTGATGAGATGGTCGGGAAACTGGTCGAGCGGGATCGCGTCATTGTGCTTGATGCCGCGCGAGCCGATCTCGTTGCCGTAGCGGTCGAGGAAGGTGACCGCCAGTTCCGACTTCTTCAGCCAGTCCTCGTCCGAGGTCTCGCGAAAGGCCGGGATGGCGAGGGCGAGCATCAGCACGAGCCCGCCGGTGCCGAGCGTCGCGGCTTCCGAGACCGGCTCCACCAGGAGCCAGCGCCGCCAGCCCGCGACATAGAAGCCGTCCATATAGGCGGTGAAGCGCTCGAACAGCTCGCGCGCCCAGCGGCCGGCATGGAACAGCCCGGAATCGATGCGGGCATCGAGATCGAGGAAAAAGCGCCGCAGGCGCTCCTTCAGGCTGATGGATGGCTCGTCCACGGGGCGAAAATCCTGACGGGCCGGCGGTTCCCGGCCAGAGCGGGGCGCAACGGCCTCGGAATTCCTTCTATAACATTCGCGCCGTACCGGCCACGGGCGCGCGTGTCTGTGATGAATCGTTTATCGGGATAAAAGGGGGCCAAAAGGCGGCTGCGGCCGACCAGGTCCTTCCAGCGCCCGACTGCCCGGAGCCCGTTTCTTGATTGCCAAACCGCCCCGCAAGCCCGCCTCCGCAGCCGCGTCATCCGCGCCGGCGCCCCCCGCCGGGGCGGACGAGCGGCCCTTCTGGCAGCGCAAGACGCTGTCCGAAATGACCGACGCGGAATGGGAAAGCCTGTGCGACGGTTGCGGGCGCTGCTGCCTGAACAAGCTCGAGGACGAGGATACCGGACGCACGTTCTTCACCGACGTCGCCTGCCGGCTGCTCGACTGGAATACCTGCCGCTGCAAGGATTACCGGAACCGCCAGAAAAAGGTGCCCGATTGCGTGCGCCTGACCCCGCGCAACGTGCGCCGCATCGTCTGGCTGCCGCCGACCTGCGCCTACGACCTGCTGGCCAAGGGCCGCGACCTGTATTGGTGGCACCCGCTGGTCTCGGGCGATCCGGATACGGTGCACACGGCCGGTATTTCGGTACGCGGGCGCGTGCGCGCGGGCGAGGAGACGGTGCCCGACGAGGAACTGGAAAACTACATCGTGAGCTGGCCGGGGCAGGTTCCCCGCAGCGGCAGCAAGGCCGCCGCGCCGGGCCGCAAACCGGCCGCGGCGGCGCCGGCAAAAACACCGGTCAGGCGCTCCTGAGCGTCGTTTTCCTCCGAACGACATGCAGGAAGTCCAATAAAACGTGCATGCAGCGCGCTTTGTGGGTATAAGGAAGAAAAATAGGAAGAAGGAAGAAACCGCAGCGCGGCCGGAGCCTGCCATGGCGCTCAATATCAAGAATGCCGAGACCGAAAAGCTCGCCCGCGAGCTGGCCCGCCGCCGCCGGCAAGGCATCACCGAGGTGGTGACCGAGGCGCTGCGCCGCGAGCTCGAACGCGAGCGACGGCGGCCGCCTGCCGGTGCCGCCGAAGTCCGCCTGCGCCGCATCGAAGCCATCCTTGGGCGCCATCGCGCGCGGCCGCAGCGCGATACCCGGCCCCCCGACGAGATCATCGGCTACAATGAAAGCGGCGTATTCGACTGATGGTTATCGACACGTCCGCGCTGATTGCCATCCTGCGTGGCGAGCCGGAGGAGGCGGCCTTTCTGCGGGCCATCCTTGCCGCACCGCGGCGGATGATTTCGGCCATGACCAAGCTCGAAGCCTCTACGGTGGCGGTCGGGGCGGGCGATCCCGCCGGGGCGGACGATCTCGACGAATTGCTGGCCGAGCTGCAGGTGACGGTGGTGCCGTTCGACGATTGCCAGGCCGATGTCGCGCGCGAGGCGTTCGTGCGCTTCGGCCGCGGGCGGCACCCGGCGGCGCTCAATTTCGGCGACTGCGCGGCCTATGCGCTGGCGGTCTGCGAGGCCGAGCCGCTCCTTTTCAAGGGCACCGATTTCGGCGCGACCGATGTGGCGGTGGTGGTGCCGGGCGGCGGATCGTTTCAGGAAAATATTCCTTGACAGCGTCCCGCTGCTCCGTTAAGGTTGCACCACGCTCCAGATTTGCGCCGTCGGATTTTGCGCCTTCAAACCAGCCCGCCACTGCGGGCTTTTTTATTGGCGGCCGGTGCGCCGGGCATCGCCATCAATCACGCACGGCACCGCATCGCCGTCTTACTTCTTCTCCCGAAAGCCCCTCATGACCCGCAGACCGAACTCCCTCGCGCGGCCGGAAAGCCCCTGTGCGCCGCCGGGCGAGGCCGACATCGCATGCGCGCGCGAGATGTATGTCGAGGGCTTCACGGTCGCGCGCATCCTGACGCAATGCAATATGTCGTCCGGTACGCTTTATTACTGGCTCAACGGCGGGCCGACCAAGGCGGGCGCGCCGGCGCTGCCGCCGATCCCGCGCCGGCGGGCCGTTGCCGGCAAGCGCCGCCGTGCGCCGTGCGGCGACGCGGTCTCGCTCCATGCGCGGCTCTATCGCACCGCCGAGCGGCAGGTGCGCGACATCGAAAGGCGGCTGGCGCGGGCCGGCCGGCCGACCGGCGAGCGCGAGGCCGATGCGCGGATGCTGGCCTTGCTGGTGAAGACGCTGCGCGATCTCGCAGGGCTCAACCTGCCCGGTGGGGAGGGAATGTCGGCTGCGCAGGAACGGCCCGCCGCCGATATCGAAGCCATGCGCGCGGAGCTTGCGCGCCGGCTCGAGACGCTCGCCGCGCAGGCGAAGGCGGATTGTCCCGGGGAAGAAGGTGCGGCGCCGGCCCGGCGCGCGGATCTCAATGCGCCGTCGCAGCCGGGCCGGTGAGGCCGGGATTGTCGCGCAGCCGATAGAAGCGCACGAGCTCCTGGGCGGTCGCCGGCTTGAGCCGCTCGAATGCCGCGAGCGCGGCTTCCGTCTCGCCGGGCGTCGGGTGCACGCTCGCCGCGCGCAATTGCAGCACCGCCTTCGCGGTCGCGCGCGACAGGCCCGCCGCCTTGACGAGGACCAGCACGTTCTCCGCGCGGTCGTTCACGATCGCGCGTTCGACGCCCTCGACCGACATGTCGCACAGGCGCGCCAGCGCCGTTGCGGTCTCCTCGAACTGTCCGGCGCGGGCGAAAGCTTCCACGTCGGCGTCGCGCAACTGGCCGGCGCGGTGCAGATTGTCGATTATCGCCTGCGCCAGCGCATAGCGCGGGGATTCGGCGCGCAACGCGGTCTGGATGCGGTCGGCGGCGACGCGCACGGCTTCCTCGACCGCCACTTCGGGATGGGAGACTTTCAGCTTCGCGCGCACGAGATCGGAGGCGCCCGCGATCAGCTTGATCAGCAGCGGGCGGGGCAGGTCGTCGCGCTCGCCGATGCGCAGGATCAGTTCGTCGTCGTATTCGCTGCGGGCGATCAGCGTCTCGTAGCCGAGCTCGGAGAAGCACGCGCCCGGATTGCCGGCAAGGCCGATCAGCACCGGGCGCTCGCCGCGCGCGACCAGGATGTCGGTGACGCGTGCCCCGAGCGTCTGGCGCCGCGAGATCGCAAGCAGGTGCTGCTGGCCGCGCGTCATCGCGCAGGCGACCAGCGTATCCTCGGCCACGCGCTCCGACTGCGAGAGCACGGGCCAGGCGACCTCGATCGCCTCGTCGGAGGCGAGGTGGTTCATCAAGGCGGGCGGGGCGTTGGCGATCAAGGCGAGCCGCGTGGCGAGCGTCGCGCGCGCGGCGACCTCGATTTCGGCCGCAAGCAGGAGCAGCACGTCGTCGAAGACGCGGATCTCGTCGTCGGAATAATGGGCGCTGTTGTCGACGAACAGCTCGGTCACCTGCCGCAGCATGTCGGCGCGGCGCGCGCCGGAGCCGTGCGCGATGGCGGCTTCGACGTCCTGCATGAATTCGATCGGCGGCGACATGACGGCGCGCAATTCCGTGACAGTTAAGACCGGTTAGGAGTCTAGGCGCGCCACCGTTAGGAAGCTGTAAACGAAAAAACTCGCGCGCGGCGGAGCCCGGCCGCAAGTTTTGCGAGCGAAGGACGGTCTAGGAAAAAAATCCTTGACAGCGATGCGCTGCCCCGCTATCGTTTCGTCACGCTCCCCATTTGGGCCCGCAGCGCCTGCTGCTCCGGTGGCTGCGCGGCCTGATGCATCGGAGAGCGGCCGGCGAGGCGTGATGCCGGCGCCCGTTTGTCAAACACCGCTTCGTCAAAATCTGCATAAGGGATCGCCCATGGCGCGCCGCCGCACCGTGCGCAAGAGCGCGTCGCCCGACATTCGCGCCGAACTCGTCGCGCAATTGTGGACCGCCGCCGAGCGCCAGGCCGACGACATCGCCGCGCGCCTTGCCGCCTGCGGCGCCGCCCAGGTCAAAGCCGGCCACGACGCGCGCGCGCTCGCGGTGCTTGTCCAGACGCTGAAAGGCCTGTCGGCCTGCGAGGCCGCCCGCTCATCGCCCACCGGAGAGGATCGCCACGCCGCACCCGGACATGACGACACCGTGCCCCGAGACATCGACGCGCTGCGCCGCGCGCTGGCGCGCCGCCTTGACCGGCTTGTCGCCGACGCAAAGGCTGCATGTCCTGACGAAGCTTAGAGGGCGCGACCTCGAACTGCTGCTGTCCGATTTCGACGCCTTCGCGCACCCTTATCAATTGCCGCCGCTTGTCGCAGCGAACGGCGAAGACTGGAAGACCTGGCTCCTGATCGGCGGGCGCGGCGCGGGCAAGACGCGCGCCGGCGCGCAATGGGTGCGCAAGCTGGCGCTGTTGCAGCCGAGAAGCCGCATCGCGCTCGTGGGCGAGACCTTCGCCGACGTGCGCGACGTCATGATCGAGGGCGAGTCCGGCCTGCTCGCCATCCATGCCGGGAGCGAGCGGCCGCTCTGGCAGCCTTCGCGCCGGCGACTGGAATGGAAGAACGGTGCGATCGCACAGGCATTCTCGGCGGAGGATCCGGAAAGCCTGCGCGGTCCGCAATTCTCCGCCGCCTGGGCGGACGAACTCGCCAAGTGGCGTCATGCCGAAGCAACCTTCGACATGCTGCAATTCGGACTGCGCCTTGGCGAGCGTCCGCGCCAGGTCGTCACCACGACGCCGCGTCCGCTGCCGCTGCTCAAGCGGCTCATGGCCGATCCGGCCAATGCGGTGACGCGCGCGAGCACGCGCGACAATGCCTTCAATCTTGCGCCGGGATTTCTCGACACGGTGCTGGCGCGCTATGCCGGCACGCGGCTCGGCCGGCAGGAGATCGAGGGCGAGATCGTCGAAGAGCGGCCTGACGCCTTATGGTCGCGCGCGCTGATCGAAAGCGTGCGCGTTGCGCAGGCGCCGCCGCTCGCGCGTGTCGTGGTGGCGGTCGATCCGCCGGCGTCGGCGCGCGAAGGCGCGGACGCCTGCGGGCTCCTTGCCGCCGGCCGCGCGGCCGACGGCAGCGTGTATGTGCTCGCCGACGAAAGCGCCGGCGGGCTCTCGCCCGCCGGCTGGGCGGCGCGCGCGATCGCGCTGTGGCGGCGGCTTGAGGCCGACGCGCTCGTGGTCGAGGTCAACCAGGGCGGCGACATGGTGCGAGCGGTGATCGCGCAGGCCGATGCATCGGTGCCGGTGACGGCGGTGCGCGCCAGCCGCGGCAAGTGGCTGCGCGCGGAGCCGGTCGCAGCGCTCTACGAGCAGGGCCGCGTGAAGCATGCGGGCGTCTTTCCCGCGCTCGAAGACGAGATGTGCGACTTCGGCCTCGACGGCCTTTCGGGCGGGCGCTCGCCCGACCGGCTCGATGCGCTGGTGTGGGCGGTCACCGCGCTCACCTTCGAGGCGCGCGGTGAGCCGAGGGTGAGGGGGTTGTGAGAGGAGCTCAACAAAATCCCCTTGCACGCACCAAATTATCGATTCTAGCGACTTGAAGCGGCTCCGGCCGCCGATCAAAGGCTCCAAATATGATCAGCTTCCTGAAGACTCTCCTCCGCGCGCCGGAGGCGAAAGCCTCGCGCACGGCCAAGATCATCGCCTATGAGACCGGCGGCCGCGCGCGCTGGACGCCGCGCGACTATGCGGCGCTGGCGCGCGAGGGCTACATGACCAACGCGATCGTGCATCGCGCGGTCAAGCTCGTGGCCGAGAATGCCGCCGCCGTCACCTGGCTCGCCTACGAAGACACGCTCGAGCATGCACGCCATCCGCTGCTCGATCTTCTGGCGCGGCCCAATCCGCGCCAGGACGGCGCCTCCTTCTTCGAAAGCATACACGCGCATCTCCTGCTCGCCGGCAACGCCTATGTCGAGTGCGTCGCGCTCGACGGCGTCGTGCGCGAGCTGCACGCGCTGCGGCCCGACCGCATGCGCGTGGTGCCGGGGCCGGACGGTTGGCCGGAGGCCTACGAGTATCGGGCCGGCGGACGCGGCGTGCGCTTCGAGCAGAACGCGCCGCAGCCGCCGATCCTGCATTTGACGCATTTTCATCCGCTCGACGACCATTACGGCCTGAGCCCGCTCGAGGTGGCCGCGGTCGCGATCGATACGCACAATGCGGCGGCGCGCTGGAACAAGGCGCTGCTCGACAATGCCGCGCGGCCCTCCGGCGCGCTGGTCTATGCCGGACCCGAGGGCGCGGTACTCTCCGACGCGCAGTTCGAGCGCCTCAAGCGCGAGCTCGAAGACACCTATCAGGGCGCGGTCAATGCCGGGCGGCCGCTGCTGCTCGAGGGCGGGCTCGACTGGAAGGCGATGTCGCTTTCGCCCAAAGACATGGATTTCATGGACGCCAAGCACAATGCCGCGCGCGAGATCGCGCTCGCCTTCGGCGTGCCACCGATGCTGCTCGGCATTCCCGGCGACAACACCTATGCCAATTACCAGGAAGCCAACCGCGTGTTCTGGCGCGGCACCGTGCTGCCGCTCGCCCAGCGCGTGGGCTCCGCGCTCGCGCAATGGCTTTCGCCTAGCTTCGGGGAGACGCTGCGGCTTGCCGTCGATACCGACCGCATCGAGGCGCTCAGCCCCGACCGCGCCGCGCTCTGGCAGCGCGTCGCCGCCGCGCCGTTCCTCACCGTCAACGAGAAGCGCGAAGCCACGGGCTATGCGCCGCTCGACGGCGGGGATGTGGTGGAGTGAGGGCAGTCGGCGCGCGCCGCAGTTCATCGCTCGCCAGGGCGGGCTCGACTGTGCGGTCGCGATTCCGCGGCTGATCCGGGAAAGCCGGCGGCAGCGCCCGATCGATTTCGACGCATCGCAGCTGTTCAAGCTGATCCTGCGCTGAGCGCGCCTGTCGTGCGCGTCCGGCGCGGCGCTCCCGAACGCATCATGACCGACCTGACCCGCATCTTCATCGAGCGCGGCGATCTCGCGCATCTGGCGCTCTTTCTGTGGGCGTCGGGCGCGAGCGCGCTGCTGATCTTCACGCTGCGCGAGCTGGCCGCCGCCATGCGCCGCTTCGACGATTTCGTGCGCGAGTTGTCGCGCTTCAACCGCAAATTCGGAGGCCGCTGATGGATACGCTTCATACCGTGCTCCGCTCGATCCGCGGCGGGACGAAGCCGCGCGACCATCTGAGCGTGTTCCGCGAATTCCTCTCGCATCTCGACCGGGTCGGCCGCCGCGCGCCGCCGCGCGACGTCAAGGCGAGAGGCGACGGCGTGCGGCGCAACCGCACGCCCAAGCGCTGAGCGCCGCCCGCCGCCGCGGGCGCTTCATCGATCAGGGAATTGCCATCGCCGGGCCGGCGCGCAGCGCCGCGACCCGGCGATGCCGTTTCAGGGGTCCTTTCATGCTTGTCTCCGCCGAGCCTTCGGTCGAAAGCGTTTTCCGCGCGCGCACCATCATCGCGCCCGACGGCACGATCGAAGGCTATGCCTCGCTGTTTGGCGCGATCGACCAGGCGCGCGACATGGTGATGCCGGGCGCGTTTTCCGCTTCGCTGTCCCGGCGCGGCGTGCGCCGCATTCCCATGCTGTTCCAGCACGACCCGGCCGAGCCGGTCGGCATCTGGCTCGATCTGCGCGAGGACGCGCGCGGGCTCTATGCGCGCGGGCGGCTCATTCCGGACGTGATGCGCGCGCGCGAGCTGCTCGCGCTGCTGCGCGCCGGCGCTTCCGACGGTCTTTCGATCGGCTTCAAGACGGTGAAGGGCCGCGTCGATCCGAGATCGCGCGTGCGCAAGCTGATCGAGGTCGATCTTTGGGAAATCTCGCTCGTCACCTTCCCGCTGCTGGCGGGGGCGCGCGTCCATGCCGTGAAAGAGAGCGGGGCACCCTTCCGGCCGCGCCTCTCGTTCGCGCGGACGCGCGCCGAAAGCGAATGGCGGCACGTTTGCGGAGCGGGCGATGCTGCGCCCGCAGCGCGGCTGCGTCGCGTGCGCAGGTATTGCCATGCGGCCGCTCTCTAGCCGCGCGCGGATGGGCCGCGCCGCGGCGGTGCGTCCCGATGGCGGCCTTCTGCGCCTGCGATGGCTTGCGGGCGCGGCGCGCTTCGAGCGGGCACTGCGGCGCCATGCAGATGCGCTGAAGGCCAATTTCAATCCCGGACAGCCGCGCATCCCGGCCGGCCAGTCCGGCGGCGGACGATGGACGAGCGGCAGCGGCGGACGCACTGCACTGTTCACCGACCAGGGCGGCGAAGGCGAAGCGGGGCAGACGGACGAGGGAAGCGCGCCGCTTCGGATCACGATCTATCCGCGCGACTTTGCCGACGAAAGTGAGCCGCTGCCCGGCTGGTCGTTCTTCGATTTTGTCCTGCGCGATCTGTTGCCGTCGGAATCGGTGCGGCTCGATCCGCCGCCGAAAGTGCCGGCGCGGCGGCCGAATACGACCAGGCAGCGCAACCGCGTCGCCAAGCAGGTTGCGTATTGGGCGGCGCGGTCGGCGCTGCGCATATCGGGCGGGCCGCTCGGCGTCGTCATCACGCTCGCCGAAGCTGCGATCTGGCTGCACGAGATGTATCCGGCGATCCAGTCGTATCAGGACCCGCCGAAGTCGCTCGAAGAATTGCAGAGGGCTGTCGCGTCGCGGGAGAAAGGCTATGATGTGCACCACATCGTGGAGGAGGACGCCGCGCGCAAGGCGGGTTTTCCGGAGGACTGGATCAACGGCCCGGACAATCTGGTGCGGATCCCGAGGCTGAAGCACTGGCAGGTGACGGGGTGGTATATGACGCGCAACGCGACTTATGGGGACATGACCCCGCGCGAATATTTGCGTGACAAAGATTGGGCGGAGCATCAGCGGGTTGGCTATTATGCGTTGACAAGGTTTGGGGTGTTAGCGCCATGAGGTCAGACCCATTTAAAAAAATGACAAATCAGCAACTGGCCCAAAGGTACATCGAGATTGGGCTTGCTCAGGACGAAGCGCTGCTGATGGATGAGTACGGGAAGTTTAATCGCCTATTCGAGAGCATGAGGGCTATCGAGAAAGAGCTTCAGAGCCGTGACGGCGATCAGCGCAGGATCTTACTAAACCTTCTCTCGCACCCGAATGAGCAGGTGCGTCTGAATACGGCGAAGGCAACGCTGGCGATAGCGCCTGCCGAGGCGCGCCGTACCCTGGAATTGCTTGCGCGTGCGAGGCTGGGTCCGCAATCCGGTGATGCCGGCATGTGCCTGTGGGCGCTCGACGAGGGAATTTTCAAGCCGACCTGACACGACTCGATCGGCGGGGAATTGCGCCGGGCTCCGGTTTCGCCGCCGTTGCTAAAGAGCGCGGCTGGTCGCTCCGACAGTCCCGACGTGAATTCTTCGGCGGCCCGACGGCGTGCCGTCAATGTCCGCCCGCCGCCGTCACCGGCCCATCACGACATTCGACTGTTGCCCTGCCCGCCGCGCCTCGTACGGCGCGGCGTCATGCTTTCCATTCACAAGGAGAACGACATGGAACTGGATATCCACGATCACCTGGAGACCAAGGCCGGCTTCCCGCCGGATACCGTCGTCACGCACAGCGAGCTGATGCGGGCGTTCGAGGCCTTCAAGGAGACGAACGACGCGCGGCTCGCCGCCATCGAGCGCCGTTCCGCCGACGTCCTGCTCGACGAGAAGGTCGAACGCATCGGCGTGGCGATCGACGCTCATCAGCGCAGGCTCGACGAGCTGTCGCTCAAGGGCGCGCGCCCGGCGCTCGGCGCCGGCGGCATGCAGAGCCATGCCGCGCGCGAGCACAAGTCGGCCTTCGAGGCCTATGTCCGCTCCGGCGAAAGCGCCGGCCTGCGCCAGCTCGAGCTCAAGGCGATGTCGGTGTCGTCGAGCCCCGATGGCGGCTACCTGGTGCCGCCGGAAGTGGAGACGGAGATCGGCCGCCGGCTGACCGCGATCTCGCCGATCCGCATGATTGCCGGCGTGCGCGAGATTTCCGGCAGCGTCTACAAGAAGCCGTTCATGACCGCGGGACCGGCGGTCGGCTGGGTCGGTGAGACCGCGGCGCGGCCGCAGACCAACTCGCCCGTGCTCGACGAATTGTCGTTCCCGGCCATGGAGCTTTACGCCATGCCGGCGGCCACGCCGGCGCTGCTCGAGGACAGCGCGGTCAATCTCGACGAGTGGATCGCGATGGAAGTGGAGCAGGCCTTCGCCGAGCAGGAAGGTGCGGCGTTCGTCGCCGGCGACGGCGACAACAAGCCCCGGGGCTTCCTCGACTACGACACCGTCGCCGAGAGCGCCTGGGCATGGGAGAAGATCGGCTTCATCGAGACCGGCGTCGATGGCGGCTTCCCCGCCGAGTCGCCGGGCGATCCGCTGATCGATCTCGTCTATGCGCTGAAGGCGGGCTACCGCCAGAACGGCACGTTCGTGATGAACCGCAAGACGCAGAGCGCGATCCGCAAGCTCAAGGACGACGACGGCCAGTATTTCTGGCAGCCGCCGCTGCAGGCGGGCGGGCGCGCGAGCCTGATGACCTTTTCCGTGGTCGAGGCCGAGACCATGCCCGACATGGACGAGGATTCGTTCTCGGTCGCGTTTGGCGACTTCCGGCGCGGCTATCTGATCGTCGACCGCCAGGGCGTGCGCGTGCTGCGCGATCCGTACTCGGCCAAGCCGTACGTCCTATTCTACACCACCAAGCGCGTGGGCGGCGGCGTGCAGGACTTCGACGCCATCAAGCTGCTGAAGTTCTCCGGCGCGTGATAGAGTCTGATTTCGTTGAATTGAAGTGCATTCTCTCCGCTCATTCCCGCGCATGCGGGAATTCAGACAATCAGGCGCTGGGTCCCCGCTTTCGCGGGGACGAGCGGAGATGAAGATGGCTTCAGCGCGCTTTCGGCTGCCGGAACCAGGACCAGACCGGATGGCTTGTCTTGCGCGCTTTCCTGCGGGCCGACGGTTTGCGCGGCGTGTCGAGCCGCAGGTCGGCATCGGTCGGTGCTGCGGCGGCTAGCGTCGTGCCGCTGACGCTGATCGGCGCCCAGCGGGTGAGATGGCCGCAGGCGATGCGCGGGTGCGGATGCGCCGCGCGCGTGATGATGCCGACGAGATGCGCGCCGCGCAGGACCGGTCCGCCGGAATCGCCGAAGCAGGCGCTGGCGCCGATCGAGCCTGTGCGGCCGGGATCGACCAGCGCGAAACGCTCGGCGGCGACGAGCCGCGCCTCGCGCAACTGGCCGTAGGCGCCGCGCTGGCGTTCGTCGGCGGTGCCATAGCCTGCGATCGTATAGGTTTCGCCGCCGCCGTCGCCGACGGCGACCGGGGTGACGGAGGCCGGCAGCGGCCGTGACAGGCGCGCGATCACGGCATCCCCCGACACGCTGACGCGGCGGCCGTCATCGAGTGTGGCGCTGCGTGTGGCACCGGCGATCGCGATCTGCGCGCCGCCGGCGATCACCGTGCCGCGTCCGCCGCAATGGGCGGCGGAAGCGATCAGGCTGCGTCCGATCACGACGCCGCTGCAGCGGATGGCGCCGCGCACGATCCTGACGGTGTGGCGTTCGAGCGCGGAGGAGCTTCCTTTCACGACCGCATGCGCGTCGGGCGCGGCGAACAGGAAACCGCCCGCGAGAAAAACGATCGCAATCGCGGCCGGCCACGATCGCGGCAGGCCGGCATCCGCCGGCAATTCTTCTTGATGCACGATGACGCCCCCGTAGCCCGGTCGAAAGACTATCGGGCGGGCGGAAACGGCGGCAAGGTCCGAATTGTCACGGGGCGAGCGGGCTGCCCAGTTTGCGTGCGATGTCCACAAGCCAGGGGCGATAAAGCGACAGCGGCGTCACGCCGGTGAGCCCGCCGCAGCCTTCGCTGTTGCCGGCCCCGGTCGACCAGCTCACGACGCCGATCACGCTTAAGCGGCCGTTGTCGCCGACGAAGACCGGCGCGCCGGAATCTCCGGTGCAGGCGCCGAGCCCGGCTTGCGCGTTGCGGGTCGCCGGATCGAACAGGCGGATCTGCAGGTTGCCGGGGCGGCCGGTGGCGATAAGGCGCGCCGTGCGCAGCGTGCCGCCGCTGCGGCCGTCATTCTGTCGCGTCAGGCCGTAGCCCACGACGACGAACATGTCGCCCGGCGCGACGCTGAACTTGCCGCCGAACAGCGCAACCGGTGCCGCGCCCGCAACCGGTGCCGCGAGCTTGATCAGCGCGACGTCGGCGGTGGCACGGTGATTGTCGAAAGCCTGCTGGCTGAATTGCGGGTGACGCTCGACGCGAACGGTATCGCGCAGAAGCGGCCGGCGGTCCGCGTCGAAGGTCACGAGCTTGTATTCGGCGCCGGGCGGGACGCAGTGCGCCGCCGTCAGCACGAGGTCGCGCGCGACCAGCGCGCCGGTGCAGGAATTGCCGCGCGAGCCGGCGATCATGACCACGCTGCGCGCGTGATCGGGCGCGGGCGCCGCGCCGCCGACCAGCGCAACAGCCGCAAACGGCACGCCGCACCAGGCGAACACAACAAGCGGGAGCAGACGGCGAAGCATCGCCGCGTTTGAGCCCGTCCATCGCATCATTGTCAATCTCTTTCACCGGATGAACGCATGTCCGCCATTCTGCTGACGCCGCCTGCGACCGAGCCGCTCTCGCTCGCGGAGGCCAGGGACTTTCTGCGCCTCGACCATGACGAGGACGACGACGTCCTTGCCGCGCTGATCGCGGCCGCCCGCCTTCGTGTTGAGGCCCATACGCGCCGCGCGCTGATCGCGCAGCACTGGCGGCTGGTCCGCGACTGCTGGCCGGCTTCGGGCCTGCTCAAGCTTCTGCCGGTGCCGGTGCGCGCGCTCGAGGCCGTGCGCCTCTGGACGGAGGAGGGCGTTCCGCAGGAGCTCGATCTTACTGCCTTCGTCCTCGATGCCGTGTCTGCGCCCGCGCGCCTGCGCTTTGCGCGCGATACGCTCACGCAGCCCGGCCGGCCGTTCGCCGGCATCGAGATCGACATCGAGGCGGGCTACGGCGCGGCCGCGGCCGACGTGCCCGCGCCGCTGCGCCATGCGATCCGGCTTCTCGTCACGCACTGGTACGAGAACCGCGCGCTGGTGAACGCCAGCGGAGAGGTCGCCGCGATGCCGGCATCCGTCCTCTCGCTCGTCGCGCCTTACCGGGTGGTGTCGCTATGACCGATCCCGGAATTTTGAACCGCCGGCTGATCGTCGAAGAGCCGGTCGAAACGCCGGACGGGGCGGGCGGTGTCATCCGCAGCTTTGCGGCGGGCGCGACCCTGTGGGCGTCGGTTATGCCGCTGTCGGCGCGCGAAATCCTGGATGCGGCGCAGCTGGGCATGGTCCTCTCGCATCGCATCGTGGTGCGCGCCGGGCCTGCGCTGTCCGTTCGCCATCGCCTGCGCGAGGGCGGACGCATCTTCCGCATCGCGTCCGTGCGTCCGCGGGACGCGCGCGAAACGTTCCTCGAGATCGCCGCCGAAGAGCGGCCCCAATAAGCAAGGACTTGATCCATGAGCAGTGCAGCCGCATCGCTGCGCACGGCGATCCATGGCGCGTTGTCCGCGGACGGCGCGCTCGTTGCGCTCCTCGGCGGAGCGAAAATCTACGACGAGGTGCCGCGCGCCGCCGATTTTCCCTATGTCGCGCTCGGCGAGGCGCGCGTGAACGACTACTCGGCCGGCGACGAGCCCGGCGAGGAGCACCTGATGACGCTGCACGCCTATTCGCAACAGGGCGGCCATCGCGAGGCGCACGTGATCGCGGGCGCGCTGCTGCAGGCGCTCGACGATGCGCCGCTTTCGCTCGACGGCCATCAGCTCGTCAATCTGCGCTTTTCCATCGCCGACATCCGGCGCGAGGCGGACGGGCGCACCTATCACGCACTGGTCCGTTTCCGGGCCGTGACCGAACCGTCCTGATCGAACGAGGGAAACAGAATTCATGGCTGCGCAGAAAGGCAAGGACCTTCTGGTCAAGATCGCCGACGGCGAAACCTTCATCACGGTGGCGGGCCTGCGTTCGCGGCGCCTGGCCTTCAACGCCGAGACGGTCGATGTGACGCACGCCGAATCCGCCGGCCGCTGGCGCGAGCTGCTCGACGGCGCGGGCATCAAGCGCGCCTCGATCGCCGGCCGCGGCCTGTTCAAGGACGCGCAGTCGGACGCGCTGATGCGGCAGATTTTCTTCGACGGCACGGTGCGCAGTTTCCAGATCGTGATCCCGGATTTCGGGACGGTCGAGGGTCCGTTCCAGATTTCGAGCCTGGAGTTCGCCGGCGAGCACAACGGGGAGGTCTCCTACGAGCTGGCGCTCGAGTCGGCCGGCGCGCTCGCCTTCGCCGCGGCGTGAGGCAAGACGATGGCCAATCGTCATCGCGGCGAGATCGACGCGCAGATCGGCGGCGCGCGCCGCACGCTGGTCCTGACGCTCGGCGCGCTGGCCGAGCTCGAGCAGGCGTTCGGTGCGCACGACCTTGCCGCCCTCGCCGAGCGCTTTGCCGATGGGCGGCTTGCCGCGCGCGACCTGATCCGCATCATCGGCGCCGGGCTGCGCGGAGCGGGCGAGGCGATCTCCGACGACGACGTCGCCCGCCTTGTCATCGACGGCGGCGTGCAGGGCGCGGTGCGCATCGCAGTCGAGCTGATCGCGGCGACCTTCGGCACGGACGACGGGCCGGCATGATTTCCGCTCCGTTCCCCTGGCGCGAGGCGATGGCGTTCGCGTTCGGAATCCTGCGCCTGTCGCCCGCGCAATTCTGGGCGATGACGCCGCGCGAACTGGCCTGCGCGATCGAGGCGGTGCGCGGCCGCGAACCGGCGCCGATGCAGCGCGCCACGCTCGAACACCTGATGAAGAGTTTTCCCGATGGCCGACGACAATCTTGACTCCGCGGTCCGCTTCGGCGGGACCGACATGCTGCGGACCGTCGACAGTCTCGACGGGCGCCTGCAGGAACTGACGCGCTCGGCCGCGCTCTTCTCGCGGCTGATGACGGCGGCGTTCGTGCAGTCGGCGACCGGCGCGCGCAGCTTCGAGGAATCTCTGAAAGCGCTTTATCTTCGCTTGTCGGACCTCGCTTTGCGCGCCGCCTTCAGGCCGCTTGAACGTGGACTGACGAGCGGCTTCACGGGCCTGCTCTCGGGGCTCCTGGGCGGAAACGCAGCCTCGACGGCGGGCATGATCGCGGCCGGCGGCGCGGTAAAGCCGTTCGCCGCCGGCGGGGTGATCGGAACGCCGACCTATTTTCCGCTTCTTTCAGGCGGCGTCGGCCTTGCCGGTGAAGCGGGGCCCGAGGCGATCCTGCCGCTGCAGCGTGGCGCGGACGGCCGGCTCGGCGTTGGGTCGGCGGCGGGCGGCGCGCCCGCGAGCATCGTAATCAATATCGCGACGCCGGATGCCGAGAGCTTCCGCCGCTCCGAAAGCTTCATCACCGGACAGATCGCCCGCGCGGTGGCGCGCGGCCAGCGCGGACTCTGACATGGCCGCTTTCCACGAAATCCTGTTCCCGCTCGACATCGCGCTGAGAAGCGCGGGCGGACCCGAGCGGCGCACCGAGATCGTCGCGCTCGGTTCCGGCCGCGAGGAACGCAATGCGCGCTGGGCGCATTCGCGCCGCCGCTACGATGCGGGCTACGGCATCAAGACGTTCGAAGCGCTGTCCGAAGTCGTCGCGTTTTTTGAGGAACGGCGCGGACGCCTGCACGGCTTTCGCTGGCGCGACCGGCTCGATCATTCCTCGGCCGCGCCGGGGCAGCCGGTCGCTGCGACCGACCAGGTGATCGGCACCGGCGACGGGGAGGCCGCGCAATTCCTCCTGACCAAGACCTATGGCGGGCTGCATTCGCCCTACCGTCGCCGGATCGAGAAGCCGGTTCCCGGCAGCGTGCGCGTCGCGGTGGCAGGCAACGAGGCCGAGGACACAGTCGCGTTCGTGTGCGATCCGGCTGCGGGCACGATCACTTTCAATGCCGGACACATTCCAGCACCCGGCGCCGCGATCACCGCGGGCTTCACCTTCGACGTGCCGGTGCGCTTCGACACCGATTATCTGGAGGTCGATCTCTCCGCGTTCGCGGCCGGGCAAATCCCGAAAATCCCGCTCGTGGAGATCAGGCCGTGAAAGCGATCCCGCCTGCCTTGCAGGAGAGGCTGAATTCCGGCGTCACGACGCTTTGCCGCTGCTGGGTGCTGACGCGGCGCGACGGGGTGGTGCAGGGCTTCACCGATCACGACGAAGACGTGCCGCTCGGCGACGTTCTCTGCCGTGCCGACGCCGCGCTGTCCGGCTCGGAGATCAGCGCGCGTCTCGGGCTTGCGGTCGACGGGGCGGAAATCTCCGGCGCGCTTGCCGACGAAAGCCTTGCCGAAAGCGATCTCGCCGCCGGGCGCTACGATGCCGCGCAGGTGGACACCTATATTGTCGACTGGAGCGAGCCTTCGCTCAACGTCCTGATGACGCGCGCGACGCTCGGCGAAGTGCGGCGGGAAGGCCGGGCCTTCACGGCCGAATTGCGCGGCCTTGCCGACCGGCTGGCGCAGGAGAGCGGGCGTCTCTATACGGCGGCCTGCGCGGCCGATCTCGGCGACGCGCGCTGCGGCGTCGATCTGGACCATCCTCTTTACAAGGCGTCCGGCGCGGTCGTCGCGCTCGTCGGCACGTCGGCCTTTGCCGCCGCGGGGCTCGACGATTTTCCCGACGGCTGGTTCAGCGCCGGGGCGCTTGTCTGGACCTCGGGCGCGAATACGGGGCTTGCCGCCGAGATCAAGCGCCATCGGACCGGCGAGGCCGAGGTCGTGCTCGAACTCTGGCAGGCCGCGCCGGAGCCGCCGGCGCCCGGCGACACGTTCACGGTGACGGCCGGCTGCGACAAGCGCTTTCCAACCTGCCGCGACCGCTTCGCCAACACCATCAACTTCCGCGGCTTTCCGCACATTCCGGGCAACGATTTCGTCATGCGCTACGCCATCGACGGCGAGCCCGGCCATGACGGCAAGAGCATGCAGGAACAATAGCAACGCCGATGACTCTCACGCGCGATCAGATCGTGACCGAGGCGCGCTCCTGGATCGGTACGCCCTATCGCCATCAGGCTTCGCTCAAGGGCGTGGGCTGCGATTGCCTCGGGCTCGTGCGCGGGGTGTGGCGCGCGCTGCTCGGGCCGGAGCCGGAACAGGTGCCGCCCTACACGCGCGACTGGGCGGAGGCGTCCGATGACGAAGCGCTGGCGAATGCCGGCCTGCGTCATTTCATGCCGGTTGCGCCTGATGCTTTCGCGCCCGGCGACGTCCTGCTTTTCCGCTGGCGCGACGGCTATCCCGCCAAGCACGCCGCTATCGCGACGTCGCACGCGAGCATGATCCATGCCCATGACGGCGCGGCGGTGGCCGAGATCGCGATGACGCCATGGTGGCGCCGCCGGCTCGCTTTCGTGTTTCGTTTTCCCGGAGTGGCCGGCTGATGGCAGCGCTACTTCTATCGGCGGCCGGTGCGGCCGTGGGCGGGGCGGTCTTCGGCCCGGCCGGCGCGTTTGCCGGCCGTATCGCCGGGGCGCTCGGAGGCAACGCGCTCGACCGCGCGCTCTTTCCGGATGCCGCGATCCAGCGCTCGCACGAAGGCCCCAGGCTTTCCGACCTTGACGTGATGACCTCGTCGGAGGGGGCCCCGGTTGCGCGCGCCTATGGCCGCGTGCGGCTTTCCGGGCAAGTGATCTGGGCGACCAATCTCGAGGAGCTGATTTCCACGCGCACGGAAACGAGTGGCGGAGGCGGCAAGGGCGGCGGTGGCGGCGGGGGTGGCGCGACCGTCACCACCACGACGACGACCTACAGCTATTTCGCCAATCTGGCGCTCGGTCTGTGCGAAGGACCGATCGGCCATGTCAGCCGCGTGTGGGCCGACGGCAAGCCGCTCGACCTCGCCGGGCTGACCTATCGCGTCCATTCCGGCGTCGAAGCGCAGATGCCCGACCCGCTGATCGTGGCGAAGGAAGGCGGCGCGAACGCGCCCGCCTATCGCGGGCTTGCTTACATTGTGTTCGAGCGCCTGCCGCTGGCCGCCTTCGGCAACCGCATCCCGCAATTGTCGTTCGAGGTGGTGCGTGCGGTTAGCGCGCTCGAACAGAAAATCCGCGCGGTGACGCTCATTCCCGGCGCGACGGAGTTCGGCTACGAGCCCGCTACCGTCGTGCAGGTGATGGGGCCGGGGCAGTCCGCGCCCGAGAACCGGCACGTTGCCTATGCGGCCTCCGACGTCGTCGCCTCGCTCGACGAACTGCAATCGGTCTGTCCCAATCTCGAAAATGTCGCCGTTGTCGTGACCTGGTTCGGCGACGATCTGCGCGCGGGCGAGTGCCGGGTCCGGCCCGGCATCGACAACAGGGAGAAATCCACGCACGGCGCGACCTGGTCGGTGGCGGGCGAGACGCGTGCGGGCAGCTACCTCGTCTCGACGGTCGAAGGGCGCGCGGCCTATGGCGGCACGCCGTCGGACTCAAGCGTCGTCAACCTGATCGGCGAACTGAAGGCGCGCGGCCTGAAGGTCACGCTTTATCCGTTCCTGATGATGGACATCCCGGCCGGCAATGCGCGGATCGATCCGCGTACCGGAACCGCGCCGCAGCCGGTCCATCCCTGGCGCGGCGACGTCACCTGCGATCCGGCGCCCGGCTGTCCGGGTTCGCCCGACGGCACGGGCGCGGCTGCGGACCAGATCGAGGCCTTCTTCAACCGCGACGGCGCGGGCGGCTGGAACTATCGTCGCATGGTCCTGCATTATGCCGGCCTTGCCGCCGGCGCCGGCGGTGTCGATGCCTTCCTGATCGGATCGGAGCTGAAGGCGCTCACGCGCGTGCGGTCTGCCTCCGGCGTCTATCCGGCGGTCGGTCAATTGATGAGTCTTGCGGCGGCGGTGAAAGCGATCCTCGGCGCCGAAACAATCGTGACCTATGGCGCCGACTGGACCGAATACGGCGCGCATGTCGTCGACGTGGCGGCGAGCGAAGTGCGCTTTCCGCTCGACCCGCTCTGGGCGTCGCCGGCGATCGACGTCGTCGGCATCGATTATTACGCGCCGCTGTCGGACTGGCGCGACACGCCCGGTCATCTCGACCGGACGCTCGCAACCGCGATCCACGATCGCGATTATCTGCGCGCCAACCTGGCCGGCGGCGAGGCGTTTGACTTCTATTATGCGGACGCGGCCGCGCGCGCGTCGCAGTCGCGCACGCCGATCACCGACGGTCTCGGCAAGCCGTGGATGTTCCGGCAGAAGGATATCTGGAGTTTCTGGTCGAACCTACATTACGAGCGTGTGGACGGCGTCGAGCTGTCGTCGCCGACCGCCTGGATTGCGCAAGGCAAGCCAATCTGGCTGACCGAGTTCGGCTGTCCCGCCGTCGACAAAGGATCGAACCAGCCGAACGTCTTTCCCGACCAGAAGTCGTCGAGCGGCGGCTATCCGTATTTCTCCAACCGGCGGCGCGACGACCTCATTCAGCGCCGCTATCTCGAAACGATTCTGACGGCCTTCGAAGCCGGCGGCGCGCTCAACCCGGTCTCGGCTGTCTATGACGGACCGATGGTCGATCCGGCCGGTCTTTGCATCTGGACCTGGGACGCGCGCCCCTATCCGGCATTCCCCTCGGCGCTCGATGTGTGGAGCGACGGCGTGAACTGGGAGACCGGCCACTGGCTGACGGGGCGTCTCGGCTCCTCGCAACTCGACGGACTCGTGTCGACGATCCTGTCCGATGCCGGCATCGGCGATTGCGATGCGAGCGCCCTGGGCGCGGGGCCGGACGGCTACCTGATCGACCGGCCGATGACCGCGCGCGCCGCGATCGAGCCGCTCGCGCGGGCTTACGCCTTCGAGGGGAGCGAAACCGGGGGCGTGCTGACGTTTCGTCCGCGCGGCGGGCTGCCGGTTGCCGAGCTCGACGAGGACGACCTCGTGCTGCCCGACCATGGCGCGCCGGCAAGGCTCGTCCGGGCGCAGGAGACCGATCTGCCGCGCGAAGTGTCGATCGGCTTTACCGACGGCGGCGCCGATTACAGGCGCGCCGCGGCGGTGTCGCGGCGGCTGGTCGGCGGTGCTGCGCGCACAATTCACACCGAACTGGCCATCGTCACCGACGATGCGGCAGCGATCCGCCGGGCGGAGGTGTGGCTGCAGGACCTGTGGGCCGGACGGGAGCGCGCCGAGTTCGCCCTGCCGCCGAGCGCGCTTGCGTTGTCGCCGGGCGACGTGCTGGGCCTGAGCGTCGGCGGGCGGCGGCGGCTTTACGAGATCGCCGACATTGTAGACACGGCAAGCCGCGCGGTCAGTGCGCGTTCGATCGATCCGGAAGTCTTCGATATCCCGTTGCCGCCCGCGCATCGTCGCGCGCCGGCGCTGCCGCCGGCGATCGGGCCGGTGCATGTGCTCGCGTTCGACCTGCCGTCGATCGACGTGCAGGACCCGCCGGTTCTGACGCGGCTAGCGATCTTTGCCGAACCGTGGCCGGGGCCGGTGGCGATCTGGCGCTCGGCCGACGGCCTGAGCTTCGAGCGGCTCGGTATTGCGCTTGCGCCGGCAATCGTCGGCGAAACGCTCGACGATCTGCCGCGTGGACCGACGAGCCGGTGGGACAACATGAGCCGCATCCGCGTACGTCTCTATGGCGGCGCGCTCGCGTCGGTGTCCGACAACCTGATGCTCGGCGGCGCCAACGCGGCGGCGGTGCGCCGCGGTGACGGGGCGTGGGAAGTGCTGCAGTTCGCGCAAGCCGACCTTGTCGCGGACCGCACCTACATGCTTTCGCGCTTCCTGCGCGGGCAGGGCGGCAGCGAATGGGCGATGGGCGATCCGCTCCCGGCCGGCGCGTCGTTCGTGCTGCTCGACGAGCACGTCGTCGGCGTGGCGCGCGGGCTTGACGCGCTCGAACGCCCGATCCGGCTTCGCGTCGTGGCGGCCGGCCGCGACCATGGCGACGTGGCGGCGGCCGCGCTCGACATGACGCCGGCTGCCGTCGCGCTGCGGCCGCTGGCGCCGGTTCATCCGCGCGCGCAGCGTGTGACGGAGGGTATCCGGCTCGGCTGGATCCGGCGCTCGCGCATCGATGCCGATTCCTGGGCGGCGCAGGAAATCCCGCTCGGCGAAGTTGCGGAGCGCTACATCGTCGATATCCGCGCCGGCGACGAGACCCTGCGCTCGCTCGAGACTGCGGCGCCGCAGGCCCTCTACAGCGCTGCCGACGAGCTTGCCGATTTCGGAACGCCGCAGTCGCATCTCGACGTCCGCATCACCCAGATTTCGGCCACGGTCGGGCGCGGCATTCCGCTCGACGTCACTCTCCAACTCTGAAAGCAACCATGACCTCGGCCAATCTCGGCTTGCCCTTCATCGAAGCCGCGCAAGCGCAAAAGCACGTGACCCATAACGAAGCCCTGCGCATGCTCGACGCGCTGGTGATGCTCGCGGTCCTCGATCGCGATCTGTCGGCGCCGCCGGCAGAGCCGGCGGAAGGCGACCGCTATATCGTCAAGGCGCCCGGCAGCGGTGCGTTCGCCGGCAGGGACGATCAGATCGCTCATTTTTCGGACGGCGGCTGGACCTTCTATCCGGCGCGTGCCGGCTGGATCTGCTATGCGGTGGACGAAGGCGCGCTGCTGTCGTGGGACGGCACGTCCTGGTCGGCGGCGCTCGACGTACTCGGTGGGGTCTCCGAGCTGCAGGAGCTCGCGCGGCTCGGGGTCGGCACCGAAGCCGACGCCGGTAATCCGTTCGCGGCCAAGCTGAACAATGCATTATGGACCGCGCGCACCGGCGCGGAAGGCGGCGACGGCGATCTGCGCTACAAGATGAACAAGGAAAGCGCGGGCAATACGCTGTCGCTGCTCATGCAGACCGGCTATTCCGGCCGTGCCGAAATCGGCCTCACCGGCGACGACGACCTGCACGTCAAGGTGTCTCCCGACGGGTCGGCCTGGATCGATGCGCTGCTGTTCGACCGCGCGAGCGGCGCTGCTAAATTCAACGCCGGATTGTTCCTGACCGGAGACCTCAGCCCGGCCTCGATCGCAGCCGACCAGAACGACTACAACCCGTCCGGCCTTGGGGGTGCGAGCGTGCTGCGGCTTGCTTCGGACGCAAGCCGCAACCTGACCGGACTGTCGGGCGGGGGCGAGGGCCGCCTTGTCGCACTGGTGAATGCCGGCGCGCACGATATCGTGCTCAAAAGCGAGGACGCGGGATCGAGCGCCGGCAACCGCTTCTCGTTCAATGCCGACGTCACGCTGCTTGCGAAGCAGGCCGCGCTGTTGTGGTTCGATGGCGTGGACAGCCGCTGGAAGCTGCTGGCGGGTCCGCAGCCGGCCGGCGGTGGTGGAGGTGGAGGCGGTGGTGGAGGAGGCCGCGAACTCTTGACGGCCAGTCGCACCTATTATGTGCGCACCGACGGATCGGACGCTAATAACGGCCTCGCAAACTCGTCGGGCGGTGCGTTCCTCACCATCCAGAAAGCGATCGATGTCGCCGCCGCGCTCGATCTGTCGATCCACGACGTCACGATCCAGGTCGGCAACGGCACCTATACGCAGCCGCTCACGCTCAAGAGCACGGCCGGCGCCGGCAAGGTCACGATCGTCGGCGACGCCGCCGCGCCATCCAATGTCGTGATCTCGACCACGTCGGCGTCGGCGGTGACGCAGGAATTCGTGCGCGGCGCCTGGAAGCTCCGTGGCCTCAAGATCCAGACGATCACCAGCGGACACGGCATCGTCTGCCGCGGCTCGTATCTCGAAATCGACGCCATCGATTTCGGTGCAATCGTATCCACGCAGCTCAATGTTGCGCGTGGCGCCACGCTCGTCGCTGTCGGAGATTACACGATCAGCGGGGCTTGCAGCGCGCACATCATCGCGGATTCCAATTCCAGCGTCTTCATCAACGGCCGCACGATCACGCTGACGGGCACGCCGGCCTTCTCGCTTTATTTCTGTGGCGCGCAGCTCGGGGCGATCGTCCAGGCCGGCGGCTCGACGTTCAGCGGCGGTGCGAGCGGCGTGCGCTACAGTGCGATATTGAACGGGGTGATCGCGGTCTCCGGCGGAGGGGCGAATTACTTCCCGGGCAACGCCGGCGGTTCAACCGTGGCCGGGGGCCAATATGCGTGACGATGCCGCCGCGATCCGCGACGGCCGCATGCATCGAGACGGGTACGGCGTTATTGCCCGGTCACGGCCGGCGCCGAGGTCGCCGCCCCGCAGGAGCGCTGGTCGCCGGTAATCGCTGCGAAATAGGGATGCCAGCGCTCGCCCAGGGCCGCGAGATTGGAAATCACCTGCGCGCGCTGATCGGGGGCGAAATCGGGATTGACCTGCACCAGTTTCGAGATGCTTCGCGCCGCGAAATCCCAGACCTGCGGGTTGGCGAGTTGCGCGGCTACATCGAAGCGGATGTTGATCAGTCTTTTCGAAATCAGATCCTCGACGTCGTCGGCGACGACGAGCGCGGCGAACACGGCGCAGATGGTGACGGTGAGGGCGAGCACGACGGTGCGGGCCGATTGATAGAGAAAGTCGATGGTCACGAGAGTCTCCAGCGATGGATGACGGCGCGGCGGCCGCCGCGCGCGAACGTAGCCCATCAAACCGGCCGGCGATAGCCGCGCCGGATTTGCAGACCATGAGCCAGCGGGCGCCCGGACGGCGCCTTTTTTATTGGACGCAACGATGCCGGACCCTATCCACGCTTTTGCCATCCGCGGGCTTGCCGGCGGGCCGCCGCTTTATTTCTCCGGCGGCATGGACACGCTTGCGGAGAAACTCCGGCGCACCGGCGTGGCCTGCACGGTCCACGATCATGGATCGTTTCTGCGACCCTATGGCGATGTGCCGGCGATCTGCGACCAGGCCCTGCGCGCGGCGGAGCGGGGTGCGCGTGTCGTCCTGATCGGGCATTCGATGGGCGCGGATGCGGCGCTGAAAGTAGCGACGCTGCTGGACGCGCGTCGCGTGCCGGTCCCGCTGGTCGTGTGCTTCGATCCGACCGCGTTCAAGCTCGTGTTCGGGCCGCCGCCGGTGCCCAGAAATGTCGGGCGGGCGATCTGCTTCTATCAGAACCTCACCCCGCTCGGACGCGGGCGCCTGCGCGCCGGCCCAGGCTTTTCCGGGCAGCTCGTGCAGGAAATGCACGACCGCATTCACAGCCGCATCGACGACGATCCCGTTCTGCACGCGCGCGTGTTGGCGGAAGTCGCGCGGCTGCGAAGTCAGGGAGCGGCGCGCAATCCCTGAACACCGTCGCCGCCCGCGCGCGGCACTTCTTCCAACATCAGGAGCAAGACATGGAATGGCTCGGCTGGGCAATTCTGCTCGCACAAATTCTCGTTCTCGGTGCCTATCGCTACTACGCCGGCAAATGGCCACTCCGGCTCGACTTGTGAGGCGGCCGTGGCAGCGGCGACATTCGAAGAGGCGCTCGACCGCCTTCTGGTGCACGAGGGCGGCTATTCCAACCACCCGAGTGATCCTGGCGGGCCGACCAATTTCGGCATCACCATTCACGACTATCGCAAGTATGTGAAAAGCGATGCGACGGCCGCCGATGTGCGCATGATGCAGGTCGCAACCGCGAAAGCGATCTATCGCGAGAAATACTGGAACGTCCTGCGCTGCGACGCGCTGCCGGCCGGACTCGACTATGCCGTGTTCGATTATGGCGTCAATTCCGGCGTATTCCGTGCGGCGAAAGTCCTGCAGCGGCTCTTGTCGCTGAACGACGACGGACGGATAAGCGATGCGGTGATCGCGGCGGCGCGTGCGCGTCCCGCACGCGAGCTGATCGCGAAGCTGTGCGACGAGCGGCTCGCCTTTCTCAAGCGGCTGAAGACCTGGCCGGTCTTCGGCAGGGGATGGAGCCGGCGCGTCGCCGAGGTGAAGGCCGCCTCGCTCGCCATGTCACTTCCCATGGCGGCCGGCGCGAGCCGCAGCGCGCCCGCGGGACCGGCCCCCGCGCGCGCCGAAGTGCCGGTCGCGAAATTCGCGCGCGGCACGACGACGGCAATCGTGGTCGCCGGCGGCACCGTCGCCGCACAACAGGCGGGATCGGCCGGCTGGAGCCATGCCGGGATCGCGGCGACGCTGCTTGCGACCGCGGTCGCGGCGTGCCTGTGCTGGTTTGCATTCCAACTCTGGCGCAAGCGTCGTCAGGAGGCAGCATGATCGAAAAGTTCCGGCAAAAGATGAAAGGCTGGCGGACAATCCTGTTCGGCGGGCTGGTCGCGGCGGCCGGCACGGTCACCGATCTGCTCGATGCTCTCAAGGCAATCGACATCGCGCCGCTCCTGCCGCCCGCGCATGCGCTCAAGATCATCGCCGCGCTCGGCGTGGTGACGGTCCTGCTGCGGCTCGTCACGACCGGCCGTGTCGGCCGCAAGGATTTCTGACATGCTCGGTTCGATCGTGTACCGCCTGCTCGGCTGGTTCGGCGGCGACCTGTTCGCGACAATGCTGGAAAAGGTGCTGGACCATTTCCGGCGCAAGGCGAACGACGACCTCGCGCGCCTGCAGACGACGGTCGCCGCCGACACGCAGATCGCGATCGCGCATGCCAATGCCGAGCTTCAGGCCCGCAAGGTCCAGGCGCAGGTCATGCGCGCCGACCGCGGCTGGTGGGTGACGGCCTGGATCCGGCCGCTGATCGTCTACCCTTGCGTCGTGCATTTTGGCGCGATCGTTCTCGACTCGACGTTCCTGTTCGGCTGGGGCATCGCCAGGCTGCCGGCGCCTTACGACTTCTACGAACAGGCGATCATTCTCTCGTTCTTCATCGCGCGGCCGTTCGAGAAGGCGGCGCGGGTGTTCACGGCGGGGAGAGGTTAGCGCGTTGCGGCTTCGCCAGCCCCAGCACAGGCTCCAGCGGGAATCATGTTTCTGATTCTGGAGTCCCGCATCCGCAAGCACAAACTCACAGCGCACGAAATCGCAGAGTGTCCTTCCGCGTCCTGCTTGCATTCAGCCGGCGCTACAAGCCTGCATCCTGGTCGTCGAGCATCGCGACGATCACCGCGCGAAGCTCGGTGAGGCGGACGGTGGCAATATCCCAAAGGCGCCGATCGTCTATGGATTGGTACTCGTGCCGCAGGACGTTTCCGATCCCGATAATTGCGCTCCACGGCGCGGTCGGATAACGCGCAAGAATCTACTCCGGCAACGCCTTGGCCGCTTCGGATATGATTTGGATGGCCCGCTCGGTGCTTCGCTTGAGGACATAGCTTCGGCGATACTCTTCGTATGTCGTCTCGCGCAACGCAGCCATTACGCCGTCAATTTCGTCGCGGATATGCAGCAGGCGGATACGGGGTGCTTTGGACGCCGCCATCAGAAAACCCGGATGGCTTCCTGTTCCACATTCTCACGGATATACGGCGAAAGTCCGGCCCGCGTTGAATAGCCGACGTCGACGCCGACGACTTTCTGGATCGCCTCATAAGCGTGCATGTAATCCAGGAAATTGAATGCTTCGTCAGATTCCGGATCGACGAATACGTCCACGTCGGAATCGGGCTTTGCCTCGTCGCGCGCGTGAGAGCCGAACAGATATAGTGCAGCCACTCCGACGGCCCGCAGGGCAGGTTCGGTTGTCTTCAATCTGGCAATGGCTTCGTTGCGGCGCATTGTTTCAATATAGCGAAACGAGGTGGCGTTTTCTACAGGATGCCTCGGATGCCGTGCGAGGCTGTTGGGTGAAGCAGGCGCGACGTGGACCAAGCGTAACGAAGTGCCGGATAGTCCTTCCGCTATTTTATTTTACTCCGGGCCGGCATGCGGGTGAATGAGCAACGAGCCTGGTAGCACAGATCGGCCGGGCTTGTGCCTGAGCCAGGAATCATCATGCTCCAGGGTCTCGCCGCAGCCGAGAGACCTTGAGCATGGACGTCCGCGAAGCCGTCGCCACCCGCTATTCCTGCCGCGCCTTCCTTCCCACACCCGTTCCCGAAAGCACCGTCCGCGAGATATTGACACGCGCGGCACGCTCGCCGTCCGGCGGCAACATGCAGCCCTGGCGGGTCGACGTTCTTGCCGGCGCGCGTCTCGAAGCGCTCAAGGCGCTGCTGCGTCCGCGCATGGATGAACTGCCGAAAGGCGAGGGCACGGAATATCCGATCTTCCCCAAGGACATGTCCGATCCCTACCGGCAGCGGCGTTTCTCGGTCGGAGAACAGCTCTATCGCTCGATCGGCATACCGCGCGAGGACAAGCCGGCGCGCTATCGCCAGTACGCCCGCAACTTCGAATTTTTCGGCGCGCCGGTCGGGCTGTTCATATCGATCGACCGCTCCCTGGTGCTCGGCCAATGGGTCGATCTCGGCAGCTTCATCCAGACCGTCATGCTGCTCGCCCGCGACTGTGGACTGCATACCTGTCCGCAGGAGGCCTGGGCCACCTTCCACCGCACCGTCGCCGCGTTCCTTCCCCTGCCGTCGACCATGATGCTGTTCTGCGGAATGGCGCTCGGCCATGCCGACGATTCGGCGCCGATCAATTCGTGGCGCACGCCGCGCGAACCGCTTGAAGCGTTTGCGAATTTTTCTGGATTCAGCGCCTGACGGCCGCACAAGCGCTGCAATTCCGGGGAAGAAATGCTATCCGATGTCGATGCGCCCGGTGAATCGCTTTCTCGCCATCGCCGCCCTGGTTGTCGTCAGCGCGAGCGCGACGGCGCCGCTGGCGGCGGCCGAGCTTTCCAACTGTCTGAACAAGCAGCAGCAGGCGGCGATCCTGGCCAGCGGCAAGGTGGTGACCCTTTCGCACGCGATTGCGGCCGCGCGCGCCCGCAAGGGGGACGTCGTCCGTGCCAGCCTTTGTCAACGGTCCGGCGGCCTCGTCTATGTGCTGACACTGCTGCGCCGTGATGGCAAAGTGGTGCGGATGACCGTCGATGCGCAATCCGGACGATTGGCCGGGGGTCGTTAAAGGAGGACTGCCTCTTGCGTCTCCTCGTCGTCGAGGATGATCCCGATCTCAACCGCCAGCTTGCGACCGCTCTGACCGACGCCGGCTATGTCGTCGACCGGGCGTTCGATGGCGAGGAGGGGCATTATCTGGGCGAGACTGAGCCCTACGACGCGGTCATTCTCGATATCGGCCTGCCGAAGATGGACGGCATCACCGTGCTCGAATCCTGGCGCCGCGCCGGTCGGGCGATGCCCGTTCTCTTGTTGACCGCGCGCGACCGCTGGAGCGACAAGGTGCGCGGCTTCGACGCCGGCGCCGACGACTACGTGCCCAAGCCCTTTCATCTCGAGGAGGTGCTGGCCCGGGTCCGCGCCCTGCTGCGCCGCTCTGCCGGCCATGCCAAGAGCGAGTTCAATTGCGGTCCGGTCCGCCTCGACACCCGCACCGGACGGGTCAGCGTCGGCGGCACGCCGGTCAAGCTGACGAGCCACGAATACCGGCTGCTGTCCTATCTGATGCATCATGCCGGCCGCGTGGTCTCGCGCACCGAACTCGTCGAGCATCTCTACGATCAGGACTTCGACCGCGATTCCAACACGATCGAGGTTTTTGTCGGCCGCATCCGCAAGAAGCTCGGCGTCGAGATCATCCAGACGGTCCGCGGCCTCGGCTATCTTCTGACCCCACCGAGCGATGCGCGCTAATTCGCTGGCGTTCCGCCTGTTTCTGTCGGCGACGCTCCTGACCGTCGTCATCCTGGTCATTGCCGGCTTCGTTCTGTCCTCGGTCTACCGGCAGGCGGTGGAACGCGCCTTCGACGGACGGCTGGGCGTCTATCTGCGCACGCTCGTCGCCGATGTCGCAACGCCGGAAGAGGCGGCCGAGAAATTTCCGCAATCGGTCAGCGAGCCGCTGTTCGAACTGCCGCTGTCGGGCTGGTACTGGCAGGTGACGCGCCTGGACAGCGGCAGGCCGGAGGTGCGGGCCTCGCGTTCCCTGTGGGACGGCGGATTGCCGCGCCTGTCCACGAGCATCCCGACCTCGGCGACCGGCATCCGGCAAGGCTATGTGAACGGACCCGAGGAGCAGAAGCTGCGGGTGGTCGAGCGCAATATCGAGCTCGGCGAGGAAGGCAATTTCCTCGTGGCGGTCGCCGGCGACGCCGCCGAAATCGAGGAGGAAACACGCGCCTTCGATCGCGCGCTGCAGACGACGTTCGGCATCCTCGCCCTCGTTCTCCTCCTCTCGACGCTGTTTCAGGTGCGCTTCGGCCTTGCGCCACTCAAGCGCATCTCCGCGCAGCTTGCCGCCATCCGTGCCGGGCGGGCGGAGCGGCTGGAAGGAAAATTCCCGGTCGAGATCGCCTCCCTTGCCGGCGAGACCAATGCCCTGATCGACGCCAACCGCGAGATTGTCGAACGCGCGCGCACGCATGTCGGCAATCTTGCGCACGCCCTGAAGACGCCGATCTCGGTGATGATGAACGAGGCGTCTGCCCGCAGCGAGGATCCGCTCGCCGCCAAGGTGCTCGAACAGACCGACATCATGCGCCACCAGGTCGCGCGCCACCTTGAGCGCGCGCGGCTCGCCGCCCGCGTCACCGTGGTCGGCAGCGTGACCGACGTCTATCCGGTGGTGCATGCGCTCGCCCGCACGATGGAGAAAACCCATCACGACAAGCCGCTGTCGATCCGGATCGACGTACCGGAGCAGGGCCGTTTCCGCGGCGAACGCCAGGACCTGGAGGAAATGGTCGGCAATCTGGTCGACAATGCCTGCAAGTGGGCGCAGTCGCGGGTTTCGATCGAGGTCAGCTACGAATGGACCGAGCCGGTGCGGCATATGGTGCGCATCGTCGTCGACGACGACGGGCGCGGCCTCACACCGTCCGAGCGCGAGCAGGTGGCGCAGCGCGGAAGGCGGCTCGACGAGACCAAACCCGGCTCCGGCCTCGGCCTGTCGATCGTCGTCGAGCTTGCGGCGCTCTATGGCGGCAGCCTGACGCTCGGTGCCGCGCCGATCGGTGGCCTGCGCGCGGAACTGCTGCTGCCGGCGACCTGACAGAGATTTGCCGCATTCGCACGTGCTAGCTCTCCGGCGCTGCGAAATTGCGGAAGTCACGAAATTGCGGAAGTCACAAGGGGCTGACATGCGTTCCACAGGATTTGCCACCCTCCTGCTCGCGGCCGCCATGCTGGGCGGCTGCGCCGGCGATCCCAATACCGGGGCCGGCCCGCGCGAAAATACCGGCACGCTGGTCGGCGCACTCGCAGGCGCCGCCATCGGCTCGCAGATCGGCGGCGGGACCGGGGAGCGGGTGGCCGCCGGCGTCGCCGGCGCGCTCATCGGCGGCATGATCGGCAACCGTATCGGGGCGGCGATGGACGACGAGGACAAGCGCCGCGCCTATGAGGCCCAGATGGCCGCGCTCGAAAGCGGCCCCTCGGGCGCGCCGGTTGCCTGGCGCAACCCGGATTCGGGGCGCTACGGCTCGGTCGTTCCGGGGCCTGCCTATGACCGCCGCGGCGCCAAATGCCGCGATTTCACTCACACGATCTATATCGATGGCCGCCCGCAGACCGCGCGCGGGATCGCCTGCCGCAACCCGGACGGGACCTGGACCCCGGCGGGTTAACTTTTCCCGCCGCCCGAGGCTGAAGCGGGACGACTTTTCCCTTCGAAACGCCGCCCCCGCCGGCTTTTCCCGAAGCAGGATCTCCACTTTTGGGGATCATGCCTCAGCCTTACCGGTTCTTAACGCCCGTTGCGCTAATCAGGCCATTCTAGGTCCATGAGTGAGTGGGTAACGGAATGGCCGACGGGCTGCTCGTCGAGCGGTTGCGGCAGTTTCTCCGGGAATTGAGCCCGGAGGCGCGGGCTATGCTGACCGCCGAACTGGAGCGGGGGCTGTTGCGCGGTGAGGACGCCCCCGGCGCCGAGCTGGTATTGCAGGAGCTGCGTCGAAGCGCCCGCGACACCGGACGCTCCTCCAGCCGCGCCGGCAGCCTCGCACGCCTCTTCTTCCAGCCGCTCGAACCCTTCCTCGTCGACGACACCGCCGCCCACAATCACCCCGGCCGCATCGCCCGTGTTTCGCTCGACCCGATCTGGCAGTGGGTCTGTCGCGATCTTCTTCCCGGCGAGGCCAAGGCGGTCACCGAAGAGGTGGCCCGCGCCCATGCCGACGGCGACGTCGAGAGGACCGAAGCGCTCACCCGCGCCTTCCAGGACCGCACCGTCCAGCGCATGCAGGAGGCGCTGGCCGCGGCGCAGTCGGACGACAAGACGAGGCGGCGCCTTGTCGCGCAGGTCGGCACCCCGCGCGCGATCCAGGACGTCGAGGCCATCCTGTCGGTCCTGCAGGCCCGCGACCGGCTGACGGCCATCGGACGCCGTCTCCCCAGCCACATCAAGAATCTCGCCGACACAACGCTCGACGACGTCAAGGCGCTGCTCGATTCGCCTCTGGCCTGCGACCGGTACATTTTCCTGTTCGCGCTGCTGCTGGTGATGAGCCGCCTGGCGGCGCCCTGGCAGCTTGTGCGGCTGGCGACCCGTGCGGCGAGCAGCGATTCGGCGGCGCGCGTGGCGGAGACGCATTACGCGATCGCCGTCGCCATCGTGCTGGCCGAGATCGAGCGCATGGTCGGCGAACTGAAGGCCGAATTGCGCAGCGGGCGCGGCGTCGCCACCGGCGCGCTGCTCAAGGGCATTCACGATGCGGCGCGCGGTATGCGCACCGAGATCAACATGTCGGTCGACTCGCCGTGGGGCAAACAGCTTGCCGCCCTGCGCGCCGAGATTTCAAACCTCCTGAAAGCCGAGATCGAGTCCATGCCGGGCCGCGTGCGGCGGCTCCTGCGCCCGCGGCCGGCGAAGGAGATCTCGCCCAGTTCGCGCCTCGATCCGGACGACGTTGCCGAGACGGTCGCACTGATCGAATTCGTCGGCATCTGCCGCAATTATGCGGGCGAGCTTGCGGTCAGCGAAATGACCCAGCGCTCCTACAGCGACGTGCAGCATTATCTCGATGTCAGCGCGCCCGCTTTGGTCGAGGCGGTGCGCCATGCCGGGGATCATGACCGCGTCTTCCGGCAATCCCAGCTCAATGCCGCCGCGAAGTTCTGCGCCAAGCTGTTCGGTCCGGAATACGCCTCGACCCTGACTAAGGCGGCGAGCATCGCCGCCAGCGCCGAGCGCAAGACCGCCGGCGCCAAATCCTGACGCCTCCGGCGACTTCCCCCCACAATACCGTTTTTTCCACTAGTTGCAGCCGCATCATGGCCGTGGTGTAACCCCGCGCATGACGCTCTGGCTCGTCTTGTTCCTCATGACCGCGGCCGCGATTTTCGCGGTTTTATGGCCATTGTCGCGTCATGGCGCGGTCCGCCGCTCGGGATCCGACATAGCCGTGTATCGCGATCAGCTCGCCGAAATCGAGCGTGACCTGGCCGCCGGTCTGATCGGTGCGGCGGAGGCCGAAGCCGCCCGTGTCGAGGTGTCGCGCCGCCTGCTGGCAGCCGCGGGAACATCCGGAGTGCACGCGCAGGGCGTCGATCGGCCGCGTGCGTTATGGCATCGCAGGGTTGCCGCGCTCGCAGCCCTCGTGCTGATGCCGGCCGGGGCGGCCGTGCTCTATCTCATGCTCGGATCGCCGTTCCTTGCCGGTGCGCCGTTTGCCGGGCGTCAGGATGTTCCGTTCGAGCAGCGTTCCATCGAAAGCATGGTCGCGCAGGTGGAAAGTCATCTGGAGAAAAATCCCCAGGACGGCCGCGGATGGGAAGTGCTGGCTCCGGTCTACATGCGGCTCGGACGCTTCGAGGATGCGGTCAAGGCGCGCCGCAATGCCGTGCGGCTGCTCGGCGCGACGCCCGCGCGCGAGGCCGATCTCGGCGAGGCGCTCGCGGCCGCGGCCAACGGGATCGTGACGGCGGAGGCGAAAGCGGCATTTGACCGCGCGCTTGCCGGCGACCGCGACAATGTGAAGGCGCAGTATTTCGCGGGCCTTGCCGCCGAGCAGGACGGTCGCGCGGCGGATGCGGCGCGCATCTGGCGGACGCTCCTGCAGACCGCGCCCGTCAATGCCGGTTATCGTACGCTGATCGAAGATTCGCTCGCCCGGGTCGATTCCGGCGCGGCCGCTCCCAATCCGGGCGCCGACGACATCGCCGCGGCGGAAAGTCTCAGCCCCAAGCAGCGCGCCGAATTCGTGCGCGGCATGGTCGAGCGGCTCGCCGCGCGCCTCAAAAGCGACGGCTCGGATGCGGAGGCTTGGTTGCGGCTCGTGCGGGCCTATCTCGTGCTCGGCGAAGCCGAGCAGGCGCGCTCGGCGGCGCGCGACGCGCGCAATGCGGTTGCCGGCGATGCGGAAAAGATCAAACGGCTCGACGACGGTCTTCGCCGGCTGGGAATCGAAGGATAAGCGGACATGGCCATGACCCGCAAACAAAGACGCCTGATCCTGATCGGTACCGGACTGGGCGTGCTCGCGATTGCCGCGCTGCTCGTGCTGACAGCACTGAAGGACTCGATCGTCTTCTTCAACTCGCCGACCGACATCGTCGAGAAGCACGTCAAGCCCGGCAGCCGCATCCGGGTCGGCGGGCTGGTCCAGCCCGGCAGCATCGTGCGCAACAATCTCGATGCGCGTTTTGAGATCACCGACGGCAAGACCGAGATCAAGGTCAGCTATCACGGAATCCTGCCCGACCTGTTCCGGGAAGGGCAGGGGGTCGTCGCCGAAGGCGTGCTCACCGACAGCCGCAATTTCGTGGCCGACACCGTGCTCGCCAAGCACGACGAAAACTACATGCCGAAAGAGGTCGCCGATGCGCTGAAGAAGCAGGGGCACTGGAAGGACGATTACGGCAAGGCCCCGCGCGAAGGGGAGGCGCGGAAATGATCGCCGAGATCGGTCATTATGCGCTCGTGCTGGCGCTGCTGCTGGCCTTCATCCAGGGCGTGCTTCCGATCGCCGGCGTGCGGCTGCGCGACAACGCGCTGGCCGGCACCGGCGAGCCGCTCGCGATTGCGCAGTTCTGCTTCGTGGCACTGTCGTTCGCGGCGCTGACCGCCTGCTATGTGACATCCGACTTCTCGGTGTTCAATGTCTTCCAGAATTCGCATTCGGCGATGCCGCTGCTCTACAAGTTCACGAGCGTGTGGGGCAATCACGAAGGCTCGATGCTGCTGTGGGTCCTGATCCTCGCTTTTTTCGGCGCGCTCGTCGCGCTGTTTGGCGGCAATCTTCCCGCGGCGCTGCGCGCGAGCGTGCTCGGCGTACAGGCCTGGATCGCAATCTCGTTTCTTTTGTTCGTGCTCCTGACCTCAAATCCGTTCGTGCGGCTTGCGCCGGCGCCGTTTGAGGGGCGCGACCTCAATCCGCTGCTGCAGGACATCGGTCTCGCCCTGCATCCGCCGTTTCTCTATCTCGGCTATGTCGGCTTTTCGATCGCCTTTGCGTTCGCCGTCGCCGCACTAATCGAGGGACGCATCGATGCCGCCTGGGCGCGCTGGGTGCGGCCATGGACGCTTGCCGCGTGGATTTTCCTGACACTCGGCATCGCGCTCGGCTCCTACTGGGCCTATTACGAGCTCGGCTGGGGCGGCTGGTGGTTCTGGGACCCGGTGGAGAACGCCTCCTTCCTGCCCTGGCTGTCGGGCACGGCGTTGCTGCATTCCGCCGTCGTGATGGAGAAGCGCGAGGCGCTGAAGGTCTGGACCATACTGCTCGCGATTCTGACCTTTTCGCTCTCGCTCGTGGGCACCTTCCTCGTGCGCTCGGGCGTGCTGACATCGGTGCATGCTTTCGCGACCGACCCGGCGCGCGGCGTCTTCATCCTCACCATTCTCATCGTCTTCATCGGCGGCGCGCTGGCGCTTTACGCCTGGCGCGCGCCGCTGCTGCGGCAGGGCGGCGTGTTCGCGCCGATCTCCCGCGAAGGCGCGCTCGTGTTCAACAATCTCTTCCTGACGGTCGCCTGCGCCACCGTCTTCATCGGCACGCTCTACCCGCTGGCGCTCGAAGCGCTGACCGGCGACAAGATTTCGGTGGGAGCGCCGTTCTTCAACGCGACCTTCATCCCGCTCGCTTTGCCGCTGCTGTTCGCGATGCCGTTCGGGCCGCTGCTGGCATGGAAAAGGGGCGATCTCTACGGTGCCGCGCAGCGCCTGATCGCGGCTTTCGCCATCGCCATCCTTGTGGGGGCCGCGACCGCCGCGCTGACAAAGGGCGGCGCGATCCTCGCACCCTTTGCGATCGGGCTTGCCGTATTCGTGATGGCCGGGGCGCTGACCGACGTCGTCGAGCGCGCGCAGCTCTTCCGGCAGCCCTGGCCGGTCGCGTGGCGCCGCCTGGTCGGCCTGCCGCGCTCGGCATTCGGGACGGCGCTCGCGCATTTCGCGCTCGGCGTTACGCTCATCGGGATCGTCTGCGAGAGCTATTTCACCGCGGAACGCATTTCGACGATCCGGCCGGGCGATACCGTCGCCATTTCCGGCTACGAGATTTCGTTCGACGGACTGGTCGCACGGCAGGGGCCGAATTACCGCGAGGTGAGCGGCAAGCTGATCGTGCGGCGCAACGGCGACGTCGTCGGCATGCTGACGCCCGGCAAGCGAACCTTTCCTGCGCGCGGTAATTCGACGAGCGAGGCTGCGCTGCTCACGCGCGGTTTCAGCCAGATCTACGTGTCGCTCGGTGACCCGAATCCGGACGGCAGCGCGGCGATGCGCATCTATCATAAGCCGATGGTGCTTTTGATCTGGCTCGGCGCGCTGCTGATGGCGGGCGGCGGACTGCTGTCGCTGTCCGACCGTCGCCTGCGGGTCGGGGCGCCGAAGCCCGCAAAGAAAACCGCGCTACAGCCGGCGCAATGAGGATGCGATGAAAGCGCTTCGCTTCCTGCTTGTCGTCGTCGGCCTGTGTGCCGCGCTGCCGGCTCTCGCCGTGCAGCCCGACGAAATCCTGCCCGATCCGGCTTTGGAGCACAGGGCTCGCGAACTGTCGCGCCAGTTGCGCTGCATGGTCTGCCAGAACCAGTCGATCGACGATTCCGACGCGCCGCTGGCGCGCGACCTTCGCCTGCTCGTGCGCGAGCGCCTCACCGCCGGCGACAGCGACCGGCAGGTCCTCGAATTTCTGACCGCCCGCTACGGCGATTTCGTGCTGCTCAATCCGCGCTTCAGCGCGCAGACGGCGTTGCTATGGCTGATGCCTGCGGTCGTGTTCGGCGCGGGCGCAGTGGCGGCCTTTGTGTTTCTGCGCCGGCAGCGCGGGGGGCGGGGCACTTCCGCTGGCGAGGCGGCCGGGGCGAGCCTGTCGGCGCAGGAGCGCAAGCGGCTCGACGACCTGCTGAAACCTGGCGCGTGACTGGCGCCGGAAATCAAGTAATTGAAATATCTATATAATCTTGCTTATCGACATTACCAAGTTTTAATCTGGCCGACAGGTCGCCGTAAGGCGGCAACCTCCATCTTAGTGTCCGAACAGCGCGCCAGCGCCGACCGTGTTTCGAGATGGAGAATTCCGCATGATTTCCCGCAACCCCTTTTCCGGACGCCGGACCCTGCTTCTGGCGACGACCGTTCTGAGCCTGGGAGCCGCTGCGCTTCTGGTCGCCCCCGATGCCGCCCGCCACGGCGCGTTCGCCCAGAACGTGACCCAGCAGGCGCAGACCGTCGCGCGACCCGTCGGTTTTGCCGACATCGTGGAGAAGGTGAAGCCGGCCGTCATTTCCGTTCGCGTGAAGGTCGATCGTGGCGGACAGGCGAATGTCGACAGCGACAGCCCGTTCGGTCCTGGCTCCCCGCTGGAGCGCTTCTTCCGCCGTTTCGGCTCGCCGGATGACGGCCCGCCGGCCCCGCGCGGCCCGCGTGGCCGCAACTTCACGACCGGCCAGGGCTCCGGCTTCTTCATTTCCGCTGACGGCTATGCCGTGACCAATAACCACGTGGTCGACAAGGCCGAGACGGTCGAAGTCCAGACCGACGACGGCAAGTCCTATACCGCCAAGGTGATCGGTACCGATCCGCGCACCGATCTTGCTTTGATCAAGGTCGAGGGCAGCAACTTCCCCTTCGCCAAACTGTCCGACAAGCTGCCGCGCGTCGGCGACTGGGTCCTCGCGGTCGGCAATCCGTTCGGCCTGAGCAGCACCGTCACCGCGGGCATCGTCTCCGCGCGCGGCCGCGATATCGGCTCCGGGCCGTACGACGATTTCCTGCAGATCGATGCGCCGGTCAACAAGGGCAATTCGGGCGGCCCGACCTTCGACACCGAGGGCAATGTCGTGGGCGTCAACACCGCGATCTTCTCGCCCTCCGGCGGCAATGTCGGCATTGCCTTCGCCATTCCCTCGTCCACCGTCACGACCGTGATCGCTCAGCTCAAGGACAAGGGCGCGGTCAGCCGCGGCTGGATCGGCGTGCAGATCCAGCCGGTCACCAAGGACATCGCCGACAGTCTCGGGCTGAAGGGTCCGGGCGGCGCGCTCGTCTCCGAGCCGCAGGCGGACAGCCCGGCCATGAAGGCGGGCATCGAATCCGGCGACGTCATCCTGTCGGTCGACGGCGAGCCGGTGAAGAATGCGCGCGAGCTTGCCCGCAAGATCGGCAACATGACGCCCAACACCAACGTGAAGCTCGTCGTGTTCCGCGGCGGCACCGAGAAGACGGTGAACCTGACGCTCGGCGAACTGCCCAATCCGCGGGAAGCCAGCGTTCGCCCGGGCGGCGAGCGGGACGCGCCCGATCGCGAAATGTCGCGCTACGGGCTGACGCTCGCTCCGGCTAGCAATGTTGCGGGCGCAAGCGCCGAAGGCGTCGTCGTGACCAATATCGATCCGCGCGGGCTTGCGGCCGATGTCGGCTTCCAGATCGGCGACATCATCCTCGAGGTCGGCGGCAAGAGCGTCTCCGCGCCCGCCGACGTCCGCAAGGCGCTGGCCGATGCCCGCGGCGGCGGCAAGCGCACCATCCTTCTGCGCGTGAAATCGAGCCAGGGAACGCGGTTCGTCGCGCTCCCGCTCGGACGCGCCTGACGGACGGGGACGTGTTGCCGGCAATCGTCGCCCCCGCCGGTGGCACGCAACCCAGGGGGCGGGCTTTAAGCCCGTCCCCGCTCAAATTGGCCCGCCGACCGGTTCATGCCCCCCTCCGGTCGCAGGGTCGAACGAGGGGACGGCCTGCGTATCATGGCCGTCCCCTCACTTTTCCAGCCTCAACCAGTTGGGTACCTTATCTGCAGGCAGTGTGCCCACCCGGCTCGCGAATTCGCTAATATCGTAACAATCCGCGATTCACTGTCAGCTCATGCGCCTCCTGATTATCGAAGATGACCGTGACGCCGCCGACTATATCGTGCGGGCGTTCCGCGAAGTCGGCCACGTCGCCGACCACGCCGTCGATGGCGAGGAGGGGCTCGCGCTCGCGCGCGACGGCGATTACGACGTGCTGATCGTCGATCGCATGCTGCCCAAGCGCGATGGTCTGTCGGTGATCGGCACGCTGCGGGAAAAGGGCGTGCAGACGCCGGTCCTCATCCTCTCCGCGCTCGGGCAGGTGGACGACCGGGTGAAGGGCCTGCGCGCGGGCGGCGACGACTATCTGCCGAAGCCCTATTCCTTCTCCGAGCTGCTGGCGCGGGTCGAGGCGCTGGGACGCCGGGGCGGCGGCCGCGGCGACGAAATGGTCTATCGCGTCGGCGACCTCGAACTCGACCGCCTGTCGCACCGGGTGGTCCGCGGCAAGGAGGAAATCATCCTGCAGCCGCGCGAATTCCGCCTGCTCGAATACCTCATGAAGCATGCCGGGCAGGTGGTGACGCGCACGATGCTGCTGGAGAATGTCTGGGACTATCATTTCGATCCGCAGACCAACGTCATCGACGTGCATATTTCGAGGCTGCGCTCGAAGATCGACAAGGGCTTTGCGCAGCCGCTGCTGCACACGGTGCGCGGTGCGGGATACATGATCCGTGACGGCGTTCGCTAAGCTTTTCGCAACGACCGCCTTCCGGCTGACGGTGATCTATCTGATCGTATTCGCGCTGTTTGCCGCGTTTCTTCTTGCCTATTTTGCGCTCAATACCCGCCGGCTGGTCACCGAGCAGATGACGCAGACGGTCGATGCGGAAATCTACGGCCTCGCCGAGCAGTACAATGTCGGCGGCATCCGCCGGCTCGTCCTGATCGTCGAGCTGCGCTCGCAGCGGCCGGGCTCCAGCCTCTATCTGGTCACGACGCGCGCCGGCGAAAGCCTGGCCGGCAATGTCGGCTCGCTGCCGCCCGGCGTCCTCGACAATCCCGGCCTTACCGAGACCGAATATCGCCGCCTGGAAGAGGCCGATGGCGCGGCCCATCACGCCCTCGTGCGCGTGCTCGAATTACCGAGCGGCTTCCGCCTGCTCGTCGGGCGCGATCTGGAAGAGCGCGAGCGGCTCTATCGGGTGGTGCTTTCGGCCGGCCGCTGGTCGGCGGCCATCGTGGTCGTGCTCGGTCTTGCCGGCGGCTTCTTCCTGTCGCGGCGCATGCTGCGGCGGGTCGACGCCATGACCGAGACGACGCGCAAGATCATGGACGGCGACCTGAGCGGCCGCCTGCCGGTCGGCGGCTCGGGCGACGAGCTTGACCGGCTCGCCGTCAACCTGAATGCGATGCTGGAGCGGATCGAAGCCCTCATGCACGGGCTCAAGGAGGTCTCCGACAATATCGCCCACGATCTGAAGACGCCGCTGACGCGGCTTCGCAACCGCTGCGAGGAAGCGCTGCGCACGGCGCGGGGCGAGACCGATTACCGCGCGGCCATGGAAGCCACGATCGAGGAATCCGATAACCTGATCCGGACCTTCAACGCCCTGCTCATGATCGCGCGGGCCGAATCGGGGCAGGCGCGCGACAACATGGCCGAGTTCGACGCCGCCGAGATTGCGCGCGACGTCGGGGAGTTGTACGAACCCTTGGCCGAGGAGCGGGGGCTTGCGCTTCGCGTCGAGGCGGAAGGCCCCATCCCGGTGCATGGAAGCCGTGAATTGATCAGCCAGGCCCTTGCCAATCTCGTCGATAACGCGATCAAGTATTCGACCGGAACGGAACGAGCCGAAGGCGGAGAAATGGCGGTCGTGATCCATGCATCAACCGAAGGCGAGCAGGTTCTGCTCACGGTTGCCGACCGGGGACCGGGAATTCCCGAGGAGCTGCGCGGGCGTGCGGTCGAGCGTTTCACGCGCCTCGAACAAAGCCGGTCTCTGCCGGGCTCTGGGCTGGGATTGAGCCTTGCCGCCGCCGTGGCCCGCCTGCATGGCGGCGAATTGCGCCTTCAAGACAATGATCCAGGCCTCAAGGCGGTGATTGCGGTTCCGCGTGGAGGACCGCAGGGGGCTGGATGAGCGTTCGCGTGTCGGTTTCCGGATTCGGCGCCGCAAGTCTCGCCGCGCGCGTCGATGCTGCGCCGTTCGTCGAGCCTGGCGATGCCGTCACTGTCGACGAATGGCTCGCCGCTCATTCGGCGGCGGCCGACCGTCTCCGGCCGGCGATGGCCGCCAATCCTGTGCTGGAACGTCTGCTGGCGGGCCTTGGACACCGTTCTCCCTATCTGTGGGGACTGGGCAGCGCCGATCCCGAGCGGCTGATCAGGATTCTCGCCGCCGATCCCGACAAATATCTCGACGCCCTCCTTGAACAGGCAGACGCCGCCATCCCCGCTGCCTCGTCGGAAGCCGAGGCGATGCGGCTCCTGCGCGACCTGAAGGCGGAGGCCGCGCTGCTGATCGCGCTCGCCGACATCGGCGGCGTCTGGTCGGTGATGCAGGTGACCGCGGCCCTGACCGGTCTTGCCGACTGCACGGTCCGCACCGCGCTGCGCTATCTGCTTAACGATGCGGGCCGGCGCGGCACGCTCCGTTCGCCGAATCCCGGCGAGCCCGAAGCCGGTTCGGGCTATTTCGCGCTGGCCATGGGCAAGATGGGCGCCGGCGAACTGAACTATTCGAGCGACATCGACCTGATCGTGCTGTTCGATCCCGACGCCCCGGCGCTGCCGGCCGACGTCGAGCTTGCCGCCTTTCACATCCGCCTCACGCGCGGGCTTGTGAAGCTCCTTCAGGAGCGCACCGCCGACGGCTATGTCTTCCGCGTCGACCTGCGCCTGCGGCCGGATCCCGCATCGACCCAGATTGCGATCTCCACGGTCAGCGCGCTCGATTATTACGAGCATCGCGGGCAGAATTGGGAACGCTCGGCGATGATCAAGGCGCGCGTCTGCGCCGGCGATGCCGTCGCCGGCGAAGCCTTCCTCAAGGCGCTCACGCCGTTCGTCTGGCGCAAATACATGGACTTTGCCGCCGTCGCGGACATTCACGCGATGAAGCGCCAGATCCACGCCTACAAGGGGCACGGGGAGATCGCCGTCGAAGGCTTCAACGTCAAGCTCGGCCGCGGCGGCATTCGCGAGATCGAGTTTTTTGTCCAGACGCAGCAACTGATCGCCGGGGGACGCCACCCGGAACTACGCGACCGGCGCACGCTTGCGACGCTTGCCGCCCTCGTCGAAGGCGGCTGGATCGAGGCCGACGCGCGCGACGATCTGGAGCGTGCGTATCTGTTCCTGCGGACGGTCGAGCACCGGCTGCAGATGGTCGCCGACGAGCAGACGCATTCGCTGCCGGCTGATGCCGAGCGGATGCAGGGATTTGCCCGCTTCTGCGGCTATGCCGACCGCGACGCATTCGCGGACGCGCTGGTCGGGCACCTGCGCAAGGTTCAGGTCCATTATTCGCGTCTGTTCGAGCTTGCCGAAGTGGCGACCGACGAGCGGCTGGTCTTCAGGCCGGACGCCGACGATCGCGGCACGCTCGACCGCCTGACGGAGCTCGGCTTCCGCAATCCGCTCGAGGTCTCCGCGACGCTGCGCGGCTGGCTCGCCGGCCGCATGCCGGCGCTGCGCAGCGAGTTTGCGCGCGAGCAGCTTCAGGGATTCATTCCGCAACTTCTGACCCATCTGTCGCGGGCGGAAAATCGCGACACGGTGCTGGTCGCGTTCGAGCGCTTTCTGACGGGCCTGCATCCGGGCGGGGCAGGGCGGCTGTTTTCGCTGCTGCGCCAGAATCCCGGGCTGCTGGCCTTGTTCATGCTGATCCTGAGCGACGCGCCGCGTCTGGCCGACATTCTGGCCGGGCATCCGCAGGTGATCGACGGGTTGATCGATCCGGCCTTCTTCGGCGCGGTGCCCGACGCCGACACGCTGCGCGACGCGCTGCACAGTTCGCTCGCGCAGGCCACTTCCTACGAGGATTTTCTCGACCGGCTCCGCCTGTTCGGTCAGGAGCACATGTTCCTGATCGGCGCGCGCATCCTGTCCGGCACGCTGTCGGCCGAGCTTGCCGGACAAGCCTTCGCGCGGCTTGCCGACGTGATCATCCGCGCGCTGCATCGCGAGGTGGAGGAAAAGTTCGCGCAGGCGCACGGCCGCATCAGGGATCAGAAGACCGCGCTGCTCGCGATGGGCAAGCTCGGCGGGCGGGAGATGACCGCGACCTCCGATCTCGACCTGATCCTGGTCTACGACTTCGACGAGGCGCATCCCGAATCCGACGGCTCGCGCCCGCTTTACGGGGCGCAATATTTCGCCCGCCTGACGCAGCGCCTGATCAGCGCACTGACGGCGCGGACGAATTACGGCGCGCTCTATGAGGTCGATATGCGCCTGCGGCCGTCCGGCCGTTCGGGGCCGGTGGCGACCCAGCTCGCCTCCTTCCGCCATTATCAGGAGCACGACGCCTGGACCTGGGAGCACATGGCGCTGACGCGCGCGCGCGTCGTCTCGGCGACCCCGGGCTTCGAAGCGGCCGTGCAGGAGGTCATCGGCTCCGTGCTACGCCGGCCGCGCAATCGCGAGCTGATCGCCGGCGACGCGCTGGAGATGCGCAACGCCATCGCGCAGGAGAAGCGCGACGACGACCGCTGGGACCTCAAATACGCCGCCGGCGGTCTCATCGACATCGAATTCCTCGCGCAATATCTCCAGCTTGTCTACGCCGCCGGCCATCCGGCCCTGCTCGATACCTCGACCGCGCGCACGCTGGAGAAGGCGACCCGCATCGGCCTGCTCGCCGCCGACGATTCGGAAGTGCTGCGCTCGGCGACGCAGCTCTATCAGGACCTGAGCCAGATCCTGCGCCTGTGCATTGCCGGCAGGTTCGAGCCGGACAAGGCCGGAGTCGGTTTGCAGGAATTGCTGGCGCGCGCGGCGGACGTGCCGAATTTTGCGACGCTCGACGCCTATCTTGCCGATCTTGAGCCGCGCGTGCGGCGCAGTTTTCTGCGCATCCTCGGGGCGCCGGCCGTCGTCGACTGAGCGCGCGGGCCGTTCAGCCTTCCGGCGCCAGGTGACGGATTCCCGATCCGTCCGCCGGCAGGCGGATCAGCACCATCGTTCCGGCCCCGATGCGGGAGCGGATACGCATCGTTCCGCCATGCCATTCGGTCAGCGACTTTGCGATCGCGAGCCCGAGGCCCGAGCCGTGCTGGGTCTTGGTCAATTGACTCTCGACCTGCTCGAAAGGCCGCCCGAGCTTTTTCAGCGCGTCGTGCGGAATGCCGATGCCGGTATCGACGATCGCGATCACCGCGCACCCGCCCGCAAGGCGTCCGCGCACGGTGACGCGGCCGCCTTCCGGCGTGAACTTCACCGCGTTCGACAAGAGATTGAGCGCGATCTGCTTGAGCGCGCGCCGGTCGGCCCGGAAGGTGAGGCCGGTCGCGATGCGCGACGACAGCGTCAGCCGCTTTTCCTGCCCGCGCGCGGACACGACACGCATGGCGTCGGCGAGGATGCGGTCGAGCTCGACGGCTTCGCATTTGAGCTTGAGGCGGCCGGCCTCGATCTTCGACATGTCGAGCACGTCGTTGATCACGTCCAGCAGATACTGGCCGCTCTCGCGGATGTCCTGGCAATATTCGAGATACTTGTCGGCGCCGAGCGCGCCGAACATCTGCGATTCCATGATTTCCGAGAAGCCGATGATCGCGTTGAGCGGCGTGCGCAGCTCGTGGCTCATGTTGGCGAGGAATTTCGACTTGGTCTGGTTGGCTTCCTCGGCGCGGTTCTTTTCCTCGGCGTATTTCTCGGCAAGCTCGCGCAATTGCTGCTGCGACTGGCGCAGGTCCTGGACGGTGGCGAGCAGCTTCTTCTCGCTGTTGACGAGCTTTTTCTCGTGCAGCTTGAGCGTGGTGATGTTGGTGCCGACCGAGACGTAGCCGCCGTCCTTGGTGCGGCGCTCGCTGATGTGCAGCCACTGGCCGTCCTCGCGCTGCGCCTCGAAGGTGCGCGCGCCCGGGACGTCGAACTGGCCGACCGAGCCGGCGGTGCGGATCACCGGCTGGCGGCCGGCGGCGACGACGTCCTCGAACGACGTTCCGGCCGCGATCGCCTCGTCGGGCAGGCCGTGCAGCTTCTGGAAGTTCGAGTTGCACAGCACCAGCCGGTTGTTGGCGTCCCACAGCACGAACGCCTCCGGGATGGTCTCGATCGCGTCCCGCAGGCGGATGTCCGCGGCGACAGTCTTCTCCACGAGGTCCTTCTGCTCGGTGATGTCGACGGCGATGCCGATCAGGTGCGGCGCGGCCTCGCCGGGCTGCTGCACGAGTTCGCAGCGTGCGCGCAGCCAGACCCATTTGCCGCTGGCATGGTGCATCCGGAACGCGTGGTCGATGATGCCGGTGCGCGAGTCGGCCACCTGCGTGGCGACGTCATAGAGATTGATGTCGTCGGGATGCACGAGCGCGTTGACTTCGCCGAAGGTCAGGAGGTCGTCGCGCGCCTCAAGGCCGAGGATCGCGAACATGGAATGGGACCAGAAGATGCGGCCGCGGGCGAGATCCCAGTCCCACAGGCCGCAGCGGCCGCGGTTGAGCGCAGTGTCGATGCGGCTGCGCACGGTGTCGTAGATCAGGTCGGCTTCGCGCGCGCGCGTCGCCTGCCAGTGGAAAGCAAAGCCCAGGATCAGGAGAACGAAGCCGGTGGTCGCCGACAGGGTGATGGTCAGCGCAGTGTCGGAGCGCCAGGCGGAGAGCGCGTCGGCGCGCGGCTGCAGCACAATGAGCTGCCCGGCGGGAGAGAAGAGGTTGCGGATCAGCGCAAGCGCGACGGTGCCGTCGGCGAGCGTGATCTCGTTGACGCCCGCACTCTCGCCCATGATCGCCAGAGGCTGGGCATCGCCGAGGATTTCGGGAAGCTTGCGGCCCGAGAGCCGGGCCGCCTCGGGGGCGGCAGCGACAACGACGCCGTGCGCATTGGTGATCAGGATGCGGCGGCCGGCGGCGGTCGTCCGCGAGGTGAGCGACCGGCTGAGGGCGGTCTGTATCCGCGACGCCGCCGCGTTCGGCTGGGCCGTCTGATCGTGAGCCAGCCGTTCGGCCAGGAATTCCGTGATCGTCTCGATGTCTTTTGTCGCCTCGGCCAGCGCCGTCCGGCGATGGTCGATGACCTGCACGGCCGCGCCGACCGCGATCGTGATCAGGAAGGCGACGATGAGGACGGGGACCGCGCGGCGCAGGACGGGTTCGGCGGACAATAGACGCCGATAAGCCGGTTTTGCGATCGCCTGCGCCAGGCCCTTGATGGAAGCGGAATGCGCAGACGCGCTCGCTGCCTCGGCGCGCGCCATCGAAGGCCCCCGGTTCGGATTACCCTGCCAGCGTCCGGAAGGATGTGCCGCATCTCCCCGAATCACTTTCGATTGGAATCGAAAGGCTCGCTTTTGTCGAGAGTCCGCAGAGTCAAGACCGCAATCTTTTTATGAACAAGTCTGCCGGCGGGCTCGGACGGCCGCATCCCGCCGGCGTGGCCGGCTCAATGGTCGGAAAGCGCCCGCTCGGCGATGTCCTTGACGTCGGCGGAGAGGCCGGCGGTCGCCGCAATGCGCCGCAATGCGGCTTCGGCATGGCCGCACCGTCCGCTCTCCAGCGCGCGCCAGCTCCGGAATGCGGTCAGGAGACGGGCCGCGACCTGCGGGTTTCGCCGGTCGAGCCGCAGAGCGTGCTCGGCCACGAAGTCGTAGCCGGCGCCGTCGGCGCGGTTGAACTGGGTGGCGTTGCCCTGGGCGAAGGTGCCGATCAGCGCGCGGACGCGGTTCGGGTTCTCGATCGAGAAGGAGGGATGGTTCAGCAGCGCTGACACCCGGTCAAGCGTCGCGGGTTCGGGGATCGCGGCCTGCAGGGCCAGCCATTTGTCGATGACGAGCGGGTCGCCGGCATAGCGGCGCTGGAAATCGTCGAGCGCGGCCTCACGCTGCGCGGTGTCGTGCAGCGACAGCGTTGCCAGCGCGGCGCTCCGGTCGGTCATGTTGTCGGCCGCCTGGTATTGCGCATAGGCGCGCGCGATCGCTTCAGTCCCGGCGCCGGCCGCGAGCAGATCGAGCGCGACGTTCTTCAGCGCGCGCCGCCCGGCGCTTGCCGCGTCGGGCCGGTAGGGGCCCGGCGTCGTCATGCCCGCATAGGTGGCGAGCAGCGGCGTCTTCAGTTGCCGGCCGACGAAAACGCGCAGCGCCTGGCGGGCACGGAAGATCGCGTCGGGATCGACGTCCCTGCCGATTTCGCGCGCGATGTCGGCTTCGCCCGGAAGCGTCAGCGCCAGCGCGACATAGGCCGGCTCGAGCGCGCGGTCGGCGAGGATGGCGGCAAGCGCGTCGGCCAGCCCCTGATCGTCGGATGTTGGCCGGCCCGCGCGCAGCGCCGCGACATTGGCGACCAGGCGGCGCGTCGCAAGCGTCTGCAGGACCTGCCAGCGATTGAACGGATCGCCGTCACAGGCGGCGAGATGCTGCAGGTCGGCAGGCGCGAGATTGGCGACGAGCTTGATGGGGGCGGAAAAGTTGCGGTTGATCGACAGGACCGGCGGCTCCGCCACGTCGCGGAACAGGATGCTGGTCGCCGCCTCGCTGAGCGCCAGGACATGGCCCGGACCGAGCGCCGCGCCGTCGGTGTGGAGCGGCATGTCCGCGCCGTCGCGCCCGACGAGCCCGAGCGCGAGCGGGATCACCATCGGCTGCTTGGAGTCCTGGCCGGGCGTCGGCGGCAGCGTCTGCGCGAGGTCGAGCCGGTAGGTTTTGGCTTTCGGATCGTAGACGCCGTCCGCGATCACTTCCGGCGTGCCGGCCTGCGAATACCAGCGCATGAACTGGTCGAGATCGCGCCCGGCCGCTTCGGCGAAGCAGGCGATGAACTGCTCGATCGTGGCGGCCTGTCTGTCGTGGCGTGCGAAATACAGATCCATGCCGGCGCGGAAGCGCTCGGGCCCGATCAGGGTTTTCAGCATGCGGATGACCTCGGCGCCCTTCTCATAAACGGTCGCCGTATAGAAATTATTGATTTCATTATATATTTCAGGGCGAACCGGATGCGCCAGCGGCCCGGCATCCTCGACGAACTGATGCGTGCGCAGAAGCCGCACGTCGGCGATGCGCTTGACCGCGCGCGAGCGCTGATCGGCGGTGAATTCCTGGTCGCGGAAGACCGTCAGTCCTTCCTTCAGGCATAGCTGGAACCAGTCGCGGCAGGTGATGCGGTTGCCGGTCCAGTTGTGGAAATACTCGTGCGCGATGATCGCCTCGATATTGGCGAAGTCGGCGTCGGTCGCGGTGTCGGGGCTGGCGAGCACGTACTTGTCGTTGAAGATGTTGAGGCCCTTGTTCTCCATCGCCCCCATGTTGAAGTCCGACACCGCCACGATCATGAAAATATCGAGATCGTATTCGCGGCCGAACGCTTCCTCGTCCCAGCGCATGGAGCGTTTGAGCGCATCCATCGCATAGGCGCAGCGGTCCTCCTTGCCGGGCTCGCAATAGATTTTGAGCGCGACCTCGCGCCCGGACATGGTGACGAAACGATCCTCGACGCAGCCGAGCACGCCGCCGACGAGCGCGAACAGATAGGAGGGCTTGGGGAACGGGTCGTGCCAGACCGCGAAATGGCGGCCGCCCGGCAATTCTCCGTGCTCCACCAGATTGCCGTTGGCCAGCAGCACCGGCGCTTCGGTGCAATCGGCCTCGATACGTGTCGTGTAGACGGCCATCACGTCGGGACGATCGAGGAAATAGGTGATGCGGCGGAAGCCTTCCGCCTCGCACTGCGTGCAATAGGCTTTCTGCGAGCGGTAAAGCCCCATGAGCTGGGTGTTGGCGGAGGGATCGATCACGGTCTCGATGTCGAGGACGAACGGCCGCTGCGGCGGCTGGGCGATGGTCAGGCTGTCGGGCGCGGCATTGTAGGCTTGCGCAGTGAGCGGCGCGCCGTCGATCGCAAGCGAGACGAGTTTGATCTCGTCGCCGTCAAGATGCAGCGGCGCCGGCGCGACGGCGGCGGGATTGGGACGGACGGCGAGCTTCGCGCGCACGCGCGTGGCGTTGCGGTCGAGGGCGATGTCGAGACTGACGGTATCGATCAGCCAGTCCGGCGGACGATAGTCCTGCAGGCGGACGGGGCGAGCCTGTTCGGTGCGCATCGTTCTCCTTTGGACGCGCGGCCGGGCGAGGTCAAGCGCGGATCAGAGGTCGGTGCCGTGCGAGGGTTCGGCGTGACCGATGACGCGCTTGATCGAGGGCCATTTCACGCGCAGGGCGCGCTCCAGCTCGTCGACCTTTTCGTGCACGACATGGACCGGTTCCCCGGCATCGGCGCGACAATGGAAATTGACGATGTCGCCCTGCGCGGTCTCGCGCACGCGCACGTCATGGACGTCGCAGATCGTGCCGAGCGTCGCGGCGAGCGCGGACAGATCGGCTGCGATCGCGCGCACGCGCGCGGGCCCCGCGTCGCGGCCGCTTTCGTCGTACACCTGCAGCGGTTCGATATGGGTCTCGACCTCGACCTCCGAGCCCAGCTCGTCGTTGATCGCCGTTTCCAGCCCGTCGGCGATGGCGTGCGCGGCCCCGAGCGGCAGCGTGCCGTCGACTTCCAGATCGAGCGAGACCGACAGCCGGCCGTCGAGGTCATGCACGGTGACGTGATGGACCGCGAGCGCGCGGTTGCGGGCGATGACCATGACGCGCTCCATCACCGTCTCGTCGTCGAGCGCGCGCGGGTCGATCGTGATGCTGATCTCGGCGCCCGGATGGTCGCTGAGGATATCGTTGCGCACCTTGTCCTTGAGCGCCGCGACGCGGTCCATCGGCAGCGTGCGGCTGACGGCGAGCCCCAGCTCGACGAAGACCTGCGGACCGACCTGACGCGCGCGCACGCTCTCCACCGCGACCACGCCCGGCACCTGTCCGGCAAGGCGGGTGAGGCGCCCGGAAAGGCCGGCCGGCGCGGTGTCCAGCAAGGTGTCGATGGTGCGGCGGCCGAGCCGCCATCCGGCCAGGCACACGAAGACCGCAACGACGATCGCCGCCGCGGCGTCCGCCCACCAGTAGCCGAACGCGATCCCGATCAGGCCCACCAGCACCGCCAGCGAAGACCACATGTCGGAGCCGAAATGCAGGGCGTCGGCTTCCAGCGCCTCGCTCGATGTCTCGGAGGCGACGCGGTAGAGAAGACGCGCGCGGAAAAAGTCGATCACGATGGACGCGATAATGACCACGAAGGCCGGGATCGTCGCCTCGACATGGCTCTCGCCCGCGAGCAGGCGCTTGCCCGCCTCCCACAAGACGATGCCGGACAGCAGGAACAGCAGGCCGGTCGCCGCCAGCGCGGTGACGCTCTCGACCTTGCCGTGGCCGTAATGGTGCTCCTCGTCGGCCGGCTGGCCGGAGATGCGCACCGCGAAATACGTCATCACGGTCGCGACGAAATCGAGCAGCGAATGCGCGGCCTCCGAGAGGATCGCGAGCGAGCCGGTCGAGAAGCCGACGATCGCCTTGGCGACGGTGAGGCCGCCGGAGGCGACGATCGAGGAGAGCGCGACCTTTTCCTTGGTTTGCTGCATGAAGTCCCGGCGGGATCGAGAGGCCGGGCTCATGTGGCGTAAGGCGGGCCGGAACGCAACCCGGATCGCGGCCCGCAGGGTCCCGGGGCCGGGATCGGATGCGTCGCATGGCCGGTCTGTCCGACAGGCAAAGCCGGCCGTCCGCTTCAACCGGGGCTTATTGCACCGCTGGTTTGGGTTCTTTGCCGGGGTCAACGGCACGGGCCACGCGGCACAGCAGCGCGCGCAACTGATAGGTGCCCATGGCCGGATCGTAGGGCGGCTGGTTGTCGGTGAGCAGGTTCACGTTCGACTGCCAGACGCCGTATTCCGGCGCCGGCTGGTCGGGGAACCACCAGCCGTGCTGGGCGCTCACCACGCGCGGGTCGATCCCGGGGCTCAGCCTGGCTTTCTGCCGCATGCGGCCACGCCGGGTTTCGATCCACATCCAGTCGCCGTTCGCGATGCCGAAGCGGGCCGCGGTCTCCGGATGGATTTCGGCGATGGGATCGCGGCAGGCCTTGCGCAATTTCTCGATCTGGCGGTGCTCGGAATTGAAGAAGAACGGAATGCGCCCGCCGGTGGTGAGGACCAGCGGAAACTCCTCCGCGACTTTCGGCGCGCTGATGGGCGTCTCCGGCGCTTCCTCGTAATAGGGCAGGGGCGCGTAGCCGAGCTGCTCGAAGCGCGTGGCGTAAAGCTCGATCTTTCCGGTCGGCGTCCTGAAGCCCTTGTCCTCGTATTTGCGGTAGCGGAACGGGAGCTTGACCCAGCCGCGCTGCTTCAATTCGTCGAAAGTGACCCCGAGGCCGCCGCCTTCCAGTTGCGAATTGAGCACCTCTTCAACCGCTTCGGTGCCGACCGGCAGCTTCATGCGGCGCGCCAGCTCGACGAAAATCTCCTCGTCGGATTTGCACTCGTGGGTGCGCACCGCCTTCTGGTTGACCAGCACGACATTGGCCGCGATCGTCGGCAGCCCGGCAAGCTGGTTGATCTCCGGCCACGACGCCGCCGGCAGGATGATGTCGGCAAGCTCGGCCGTCGGTGTCATGAACAGGTCCGCGCACACGATGAAATCGAGCTTCATCAGCGCTTCGTAGGCCGCCTGCGAGTTCGCGTAGGTCGTGAGCGTGTTGTTGCCGAACACCAGGAACGCCTTGACCCAATAGGGGTTGCCCTCGCGCATCGCCTGCAGCAGCGTCGGGATGTGCGCGGCCGGAAGGTCGGCGCCTTCGCCGCCGAGCAGCTTGAACTTGTCGGCGCCGAGGCGCCTGGCGCTGGCTTCGGGCGTCAGATTCTCGATCAGGCTCGGGAAGCGGCCGAGCCCGTGCATGCCGAACACCCAGCCGCCCGGAACGTCGATATTGCCGGTGAGCGCCGGCAGCATCGATATCGCGCGGATGGTCTGGATGCATTTTGGCGTGTGCTCGATGGCGCAGCCCCATTCCATCATCGCCGGCTTCGCGCGCGCGAACAGGCGCGCGGTTTCGCGGATCTTGTCCGCCGCGACCCAGGTGATCGGCTCGGCCCATTCCGGCGTATAGGGCTTCACCTGCTCCGCCAGCGCCTCGAAGCCGTGCGTCCATTCGCGCACGAACGGCTCGTCATAGAGACGCTCGCCAATAACCACGTTGAGCATGGCGAGCGCGAGCGCATCGTCCGCGCCGGGGCGCACGCGCAGCCACAATTTGGCGCGCTTGGCGAGCTCGGTCTCGCGCGGATCGACGACGATGATGTCCGGATCGTGCGCGAGGGCTTCGCGCACGTTGAAGCGCGTCTCGCCGTCGGGGCCGGAATTGAGCGGGTTGTGGCCCCAGAACAGGATGCATTGGGGCGGCACGTCGCCCGTATAGTCGCAGACCGGCAGGTCGCCGAAGGTCAGGATCGTCGTGTTGACGCGCGGATGGAAGCACTGGGCGAAACCCGGCTCGCACCAGTTCGGCGTGCCGAGCGCGTGGCCGAAACGGGAGACCCAGCGGATATGATGGCGTCCGGTGCCGGTGCCGAGCGCAATCGCTTCGGGGCCGTATTTGTCGCGGATGGCGAGCAGCTTCTCGCTGATCTCGTCGAGCGCCTCGTCCCACGAGATGCGCTGCCAGCGCCCGGACTTGCGCTCCCCGAGCCGGCGCATCGGGAACTTCAGGCGGTCGGGATGATAGACGAGATCGGTGGTCACCGTCCCGATCGGACACAGCCGGCCGTGATTGAGCGGGGAATCGGGGTCGCCTTCGACCTTCACAAGGACCCCGTCCTGCACGTGCATGAGTACGCCGCAGCCGCCATGGCATGAGCGGCACACGCTCTTGAGAACGACGGTGGGGGGATTGGTGCTGGAAATCTGCTTCTGCTGGATCGTCATCTCGCCCTCTGCCGGCGCCTCGCCAGGCGCCGAAGTGGCGAAATTCTACCAGCGGGGTGATCGCCAGGTTATTCAGAATTAGAAACACTCGATAGAATTTATCGATTAGTGCAGGCCCTGCGCGCGGGCGCGCGCCGCAGCGGTGCGGGCCGCGACGCGGTCGAGCACCGCGATCATATCCTCGACCTCGGCGCGCTCGTAGCCCTGGGTGATGAAGACGATCTTGCTGCGGCGGTCGTCGTCCGGCCAGCGATCGAGCCAGGCAAGATTGTGCAGCAGATGCTGCGCGCCCTGGATGACCGCAGGCCGCTCCGGCTCTTCGGCGACGTGGATGATGCCCTTCACCCGCAGCAAATTCGGCCCGAGATTCTGCTGCAACGAGTCGAGCAGAAGGCGCAGCGCCTCGCGCGCGATGGGCTGCTCGCGCACGAAGCAGAACGAGGCGATGTCGCGGTCATGCAGGCCGTGGTGATGGACATGATCGCCGTCGTGGTCGTGCCCATGATCATGATCGTGCGCGTGGTCGTGCTCGGCATAGGCGGCTTCGTTGAGCCAGGCGCGCACGTCGGCCGAGGCGGATTCAGGTCGAAGCCGCTCGCCTGCAACAGCGTGACGGCGTCGAAGCCCGATGCGTCGCTCCAGACGATACGGGCCGCGGGATTGATCCGGCGCAGCCGCGTGGCAAGCGCGTCCGCCTCCGCTTGCGCCCGATCGGCCGGGAGCAGGTCGCGCTTGGTGATGAGGATGTGGTCGGCCAAGGCGATCTGCCGCACCGCCTCGCTGTGGTTGTCGAGCGTCGCGGGTCCGTTGACCGCATCGACCACCGCGATCACCGCGCCGATGCGGTAAAGGCCGGCGAGCGTCGGATCCGACAGGAAAGCCTGCAGGACAGGCGCCGGGTCGGCGAGGCCGGAGGTCTCGATCACGACGCGCTCGAAGTCGGGAATCTCCTTGGCCTCGCGTGCGTGGTAGAGGCGGTTCAGCGTCGCGACCAGATCGCCGAACACCGTGCAGCACAGGCAGCCGTTCTCCAGCACCATGATCGCATCGTCGCTGGTCGTCACCAGCTTGTGGTCGAGGCCGACCTCGCCGAATTCGTTGATCACGACCGCGGTGCGCGACATCTTCGGATCGCTCAGCGCGCGGTTGAGCAGCGTGGTTTTCCCGCTGCCGAGAAATCCGGTGAGAATGGTGACGGGTGCGTGGGGCAAGGCTTGCTCCCTATGGCCCCTGCTTGTTGCGGTCATGCGCGGGCCTGGTCCGCGTGTCCATCTCCTTTGAAAGGATGGATTGGCGGATCAAGCCCGGCAATGACGATATAGTGTGAGGGAGGCGTTTTTAAAACACCTCGCAGCCCGGCAGGCCGCAGGAGATCAGCCGGTCGGAGGGGAAGTTGGTGATGATCTCGCAGCCGTCCTTGGTCACCACGACCTCTTCCTCGATGCGGGCGGCGCCCGAGCCGTCCTCGGCGCCTTTCCAGGTCTCGAGCGCGAACACCATGCCTTCCTTGAGCGGGGTGTTCTGGCCGGTATAGCGCTTGGAGATGATCGGCCGCTCCCACAGCGACAGGCCGACGCCATGGCCGTATTGCAGCAGGAACGCCTCGGCCTCGTCGCGATAGCCGAACTCGCGCGCCTCCGGCCACACCTGCGCGACCTGATCGGGTGTCACGCCCGGCCGGATCATGTCGATCGAGGCGCTGATCCATTTCGAGGCGGTCTCGTAGGCGTCGATCTGGTGTTTGTTCGGCTCGCCGCAGATGAAGGTGCGGTAGTAGCAGGTGCGGTAGCCGTTGAACGAGTGCATGATGTCGAGGAACACCATGTCGCCCGGCTGGATGATGCGGTCGGAGAAGGTGTGCGAATGCGGCCGCCCGCGCGGACCGGACACCGAGTTGACGCATTCGACACGCTCGGAGCCGAGGCGGAACAGCCGGTCGTGGGCGATCGCCACAAGCTCGTTCTCGCGCGTGCCCGGCCGGATCGCGCGGGCGATATCGACATAGGTGGCGTCGACCATCGCGCAGGCCATCTTCAGAAGCTCGATCTCGTCGGCGGTCTTGACCTCGCGCGCATCGAGCATCGCCTGCTGGCCGTCGACCACCTCGATGCCTTCCTTTTCGAGCGCGCGCAGCATCGGCAGTTCCATGATGTCGATGCCGATCGGCTCCTTGTCGATGCCGAAATGCACGAGCGCCTTCTTGATCTGCTTGGCGAAGTCGCCCTGGATGTTCATCTGCGGCGGCAGTCCGCCCTGCATGGTCGAGATCGGGGCGGCGACATTGTCCGCCACCCAGGGCGACGACAGGCGCTTGGCGGGCGGCGCGGGGTCCCACAGGAAGGGCGGCCCCTCGACCGGACACAGCGCATAGCGCATGAATTTGTCGCGCGCCCATTCGCCGATATGGGTGCCGGTGATGTAGCGGATATTGTCGAAGTTGAAGGCGATGACCCCGCCAAGCCCGGCATGGCGGATCGCGCTCTGCGCGCGCTTGAGCCGCTCCTTGAAGAGGCGATTGTAATCGATGCCCTTCTCCCAGTCCTTGGCCATCGTGCCCCAGGACGCGGTCGCTTGCGGGCGATTGTATTTCATCGGGTCATCCTTGTCGTTTCGTCACGCAGGTCGGGGCGGTTTTCCGGGACAGGCAATGGCCGGACGGCCGTCGGCAATCCGGGTTTTGGAGGCAATCCGCGTTTTGGGCATTTTATCCGCCACACGATCGCTTTGTGATGCAGAATTAGAAATCATCAATCGTTTTCATTGATCGGCGGCGCTAAGGGTGTCCCGGGACGTCCGGCCCGATCCCGCGACCCGCCCGCGGAGCCAATCGTCTCCGCCCGACTGCCGGCAGCGCAAAGCCGGGGCATCAAAACAGGTTTGGTCGGGACGTTCCATCACCGAAACTTTGTGTGCAGTGCGGCATATCCGGGGGCCGCAGATGCGGGCGCGTTCCGTCCGGCAAGGCCCGGGCCGGACGGACTGGCATATGTCAAGGAATGCGGTCTGCGGCCGCGTTAGGGATGAGACGACGTGCCGAGGAGGCAGCGTTCGCCCCGGCAGATGCCGGAGAGAGCCGTGTCCGCGGCGTGTCGGATCGCCCCGCTGTCTGCCGCGGCGACGGGGAGGCAGGCGCACCTTAGCGCAGAGCCGTGATGCGCGCGCACAGCGACGTGCCGCGCAGGAGCGCTTGCCGCGATCATCAGCGGTTTGGTCGATGAGGATTCAGATGGCCGGCCCGGTTTGCATGATGCCGCTGCCGTCTGTTTAGGGTGAACCGAATGAAGCTCATTCAGCTTCGGAATTTCATTGCGGTGATCGAGGCCGGAACGTTCCGTCAGGCGGCCAAGAACCTGCATCTCTCGCAATCCTCCATCAGCAAGAGCCTGCAGCAGCTGGAAGAGGAGATCGGAGCCGAGATACTCCATCGCGGCGCCCGTGGCGTGGTGCCGACGGCGGCGGGCGAGGCGCTTCTGGCGCGCGCCAAGATCGTCGAAGCCGAATTGCGCCATGCCCGCAACGACGTGCAGATGATCCAGGGCGCGCAGGTCGGCGAAATCCGGGTCACCGCGTCGCCGAGCGTCGCCATGGGCCTTCTCCCGCGCGCGGTGATCTCGTTCCAGGCCGAGCGGCCGCGGGTGAGCTTTCGGATCACCGAATCCGTCTATCCCGACATGCTGCCGGCGATCCGCAACGGCGATGTCGATATCGCGATCTGTCTCGTACCGACCCAGCCGCGCGACGATACCCTGAACTTCATCAGTCTGATCAAGGACTGCCTGGTGCCGGCCGTCCGCGCCAACCATCCCTATATCAACCGGCGCAAGCTCAAGCTCGCCGATCTGCTCGACCTCGACTGGATCATCCATCGTCGCAGCCGCACCGGCCTCGACGTGTTCGAGCAGACGTTCGCCACCAACCGCCTGCCGCTGCCCAAGAGCACGATCGAATGCGGATCCTTCGCCTGCGCGCGCGCGTTCGTGGAGAACGGCGATTACGTGACCCTGATGCCCTCGCAGATCTTCTTCGACGATCGCAGGCCGTCGTCGATTACCCTGCTCGATCTCGATTCGCCGATGCCGTCCTGGCAGGTGGCGGTGATCTCGCGTGCACGCCACGAAATGTCGGCGGTCTGTCTCGCGTTCCTCGATGAAATCGAGAACGTTGCGGCCGGATATCTGCAATCGAGGAAGAACATACGTCTGCCGCGCGCAGGCTGACCGGGCCGGATGTCGATCGCCAAAATCGATCAGCTTTCGTGCAATCTGCATCAATTGCTGATCAGGCGCCGTGTATATTCCGTCATGTCAATGGTCCGGCGTGCCGTGCGCGTGCGCAGGGGCGCACCCGGCATTGTCTATCGCGCTTGATGGGTAAGCATGATGTTTTCGCGGCTGAAATTCTCGGTCCTTCTGCTTGGCATGTCGGTGATGCTGCGGTTCACCGCATGGAAACATCCGGCTTTTGCCGCGCGGCTGAAGGAGCGCAATCTCGTCGCCCAGATCAGGACGCGCGACGAAGGCATCGGACGCTGGGTCGCCATCCGCGATGGCAAGGTGACTTCGGGTCCCGGCCTGCATGCCAGTCCGGATATCACGCTGTCGTTCAAGACCGCGGCGCTTGCCGTGCGCCTGCTGACGCCGCCGATCAACTGGCTCAACCAGATCAACGCGCAGAAGGCCTTCACCATCACCATCGACGGCCCGGAGGATCTGACGAATTGGTTCGCCCAGACCCTGATGGCCATGCAGTCGGCAAGCTGGAAATTCGGCGTGCGGCTTGCCGACGGCACCATGCGCTACTGCAATATGGCCAATGGCGGACCGCTCTTCGTCTACGTCAAGGACGGCAAGATCATCCGCACGACGCCGATCGAATTCGACGACGAGGATACGGCGCCCTGGACCATCCGGGCACACGGCATGGATTTCACGCCGCCGCGAAAGACGACGCTGGCGCCGCACGGCCAGAACAGCAAGTCGATGATCTATTCGCCGGACCGCCTGCTTTATCCGATGAAACGCGTCGATTTCGATCCGAAGGGCGAGCGCAATCCGCAGAACCGCGGCAAGTCCGGCTATGTCCGGATCAGTTGGGACGAAGCCCTCGACATCGTCGCCGGCGAGATCCAGCGCGTGAAGCACAATTACGGCCCGGGCGCGATGGGCGTCTCGCACGGCTCGCACCATACCTGGGGCCATATCGGTTACTATCTCAGCGCGCTGTACCGGTTCGCCAATGCCGTCGGCCACACGCCGGTGCATCACAACCCCGATAGCTGGGAAGGCTGGTACTGGGGTGCCTCGCATCACTGGGGCTACACCATGCGTGTCGGCCAGAGCGAGACCTACGGCACCGTCGAGGATCTGCTGCAGAACTGCGAGATGGTCGTGTTCTGGTCGGCCGACCCGGAGACCAACAGCGGCTCGTACGGCGCCCAGGAAGGCACGGTGCGCCGCCAGTGGCTGAAGAAGCTCGGCATCAAGGTCGTGCACATCGACCCGCACTACAATTCCTCCGCGCAATTCCTGCCGGGCAAGTGGATCTGTCCGCGGCCGACCACCTCGCCGGCGCTCGCGCTCGCCATCGCCTATGTCTGGATCAAGGAAGGTCTCTACGACAAGGAATACGTGGCCACGCGCACGGTCGGCTTCGACGCCTGGAAAGCCTATGTCATGGGCGAGGCCGACGGCGTGCCCAAGACGCCGGAATGGCAGGAGAAGGAGACCGGCGTCCCCGCCAAGGACGTGCGGGCGCTCGCGCGCGAATGGGGCACCAAGCGCACCTATCTCGGCTGCGGCGGCTGGGGCAACGGCCATGGCGGCGCCTGCCGCAACCAGACCGGCATCCAGTGGGCGCGCACCATGGTGTGCCTCATCGCCATGCAGGGGCTCGGCAAGCCGGGCGTCAATATGGGCAACCTGCAATGGGGCGCCCCGGTCGATCTCAATTTCTTCTTTCCCGGCTATGCCGACGGCGGCATGTCGGGCGACATCGAAAAGACCGCGATGGCGGTCGAGCTGTTCCAGCGCATGCCGCAGCTGCCGACCATGAACACGCCGCAGCAGCGCATCCCGCGCATCTATCTGCCGGAGGCCATCATCGAGGGCAAAGCCGACGGCGGCTATGCGTGGAACGGCAAATCGATCGAGGCGCAGTTCGGCAAGTTCAGCTATCCGGCGGCGGGACATGCGCCGGTGCGCATGCTGTTCAAGTATGGCGGATCGCTGATCTCGACCATGAACAACACGCACCGCCACGTAAAGATGTTCCAGTCGCCGAATCTGGAATTCATCGTCGGGCAGGCGATCTGGTTCGAGGGCGACACCAAGTTCGCCGACGTCATCCTGCCGGCCTGCACCAATTTCGAGCGCGTGGACATCAGCGAGTGGGCGGGGCTCGGCGGCTACGGCCATCACGGCCAGCAGCAGCTCAACCATCGCGTCATCATCTTCCAGGCGCCGGCCATCGAGCCGCTCGGGGAATCGAAATCCGACTTCTGGATCTTCAACGAAATCTGCAAGCGGCTCGGGCTCGCCAACTATTTCTCCGAAGGCGTCAACGAGATCGACTGGGTGAAGCGCCTGTTCGATTCATCGGACCTGCCGGGCAAGATTTCCTGGAAGAAATTCATCGAGCGCGGCTATTACGTCGTGCCGACCGAGAAGGAGCATCTGCGCACGCCGGTGTCGCTGCGCTGGTTCTGGGAAGGCCGCAAGAAGGACGTTCCCGAGCCGCATCCCTTGCCCTCCGACTATTCGGTGGAATTCCTTAAAGGCCTGCAGACCCAGTCGGGCAAGCTCGAGTTCGAGTGCAACAGCCTCAAGCGCGCGAACGATCCCGAGCGGCCGCCGGTCGTCGAATACGTGCCGTCCTGGGAGGGACCGCAATCGGGCGCGCTGTTCCGCAAATATCCGATCCAGCTTCTGACGCCGCATTCCAAATACAGCTTCCATACCCAGGGCGACGGCAAGGACAGCTTCCTGCTCAATATCCCCGATCACCGGGTGAAGGTGAAGGACTGGTATTACTGGGTCGTGCGCATGAATGCGCAGGATGCGCAAGAGCGCGGGATCAAGCAGCACGATCTGGTCAAGGTGCACAACGATCGCGGCGCGGTGATCTGCGCGGCGGTCCTAACCCAGCGCCTGCCGCGCGGCGTCGCCTCGAGCTACGAGGCCTCGGCGCTATACGAGCCGCTGGGCGAGCCCGGCCGTTCGGTCGACCGTGGCGGCGCGGTCAACCTGCTGATGCCGCATCGCTCGCAGACCAAGTCCACGCACGCGCTCGCCGGCGCGCAGGGGCTCGTTCAGATCGAAGTGTGGGACGGTAAGACCGAATACGTCTCGGAAGCGTTTGCCGAGAAGGAAAAAGCCGCGCCGGCCAGACGCAAAGCCGTCGCCGCGCCGGCGATGGCGAAGTAATGCCGGCGACGAGCCGGGCCGGCCGGAGGCCGGAAATGTCTGCGCCGCGTGCGCAACCGAAGGAGAATGTCTGATGGCTTACATCTTCAAGGAAACCGAGCTGCCGTCGTTGATCGACGCCAAGTCGGCGCGCGAGCGCATTTTCTTCGTCAACAAGGAACTGACCAGCATCGACGACATGCTGGCCGGCGTGATGCATTACAAGAAGGATGCCGCGTCACCGCTGCACCTGCACAAGGATTGCGAGCATTTCTATTTCATCATCAACGGCAAGGCTACGGTCGAGTCCGACGACGGCGTCCAGCCGGTCGGCCCCGGCGACATGATCTTCATTCCCGCCGAGGCCAAGCATCGCCTGCACGCGCTTGAGCCGCTGTTCTATTTCGAGTTCCAGGCGCCCAACCGGTTCAAGACCGTCATCCTTGAGGGCACCGACGACGACCTGCGCTGGAACCGCAAGGACGGCAAGGTGTGGATCCAGTCCTGATCACCCGACGCATTTTTGAGGAAACACGACCATGTCGCTGACCTTCATCGACACCAACAAGCTCCCCAAGCAGCCGACGTCCGGCAACGGCGAATTCGTCGAGGTGCTCAACAACGCGCTGTGCGGCGCGAAGAATGTGCTGGGCTCGCTGCGCTGGCTCAGGGGCGCGGAAAGTTTCACGGCCGGCCCGGCCGACAAGCACCAGCTCATCTATGTGATGGACGGCAAGGGCCGCATCCGCCTCAACGACAAGGACTACGAGGTCGAGAAGGGCGGCGGCATCTATCTCGGCCCCTCCGAGAGCGCCACCATCCAGGCCGGTGCCGGCGCGCCGCTGAAGCTGTTCCATCTCGTGGTGCCCCAGTTCTCGAAATGACAGCGGCGGCCGACAGCGTGGCGGCTGTCGGCCGACGATCTCTGGCCGGTTGCGGGTGAGACGATGAAGAAATGGAACCTGATCATCGACGTCGCCGAGTGCACGAACTGCAATCTGTGCACGCTCGCTGCGATGGACGAGTATGTCGACAATGATTTCCCGGGCTATTCGGCCGCCATGCCCAAGCACGGTCACCGCTGGATCAACATTCTCCAGAAGGAGCACGGGCAGGTGCCGATGATCGACGTCGCCTATGTTCCCACGATGTGCAATCACTGCGACGACGCGCCCTGCATGAAGGCCGACACGACCGGCGCCATCCGCAAGCGCGACGACGGCATCGTCCTCATCGATCCGGAAAAGGCGAAGGGACAGAGGCAGCTTGTCGAGGCCTGTCCGTACGGCCACATCTGGTGGAACGAGGAGCGCGACCTGCCGCAGGCCTGGACGTTCGACGCGCATCTGATCGATCAGGGCTGGCAGCAGACCCGCGGTCAGCAGGTGTGCCCGACCGCTGCGATGCGCGTTGTCAAGGTCGAGGACGCGGCGATGGAGCGTCTCGCGCACGAGGAGGATCTGGAAACGCTCAATCCCGAATGGGGCACGCGGCCGCGGATCTATTACAAGAACCTGTGGCGCTACGCCAAATGCTTCATCGGCGGCACCGTCTCGGCCAAGGCCGGCGGCAGCGTCGATTGCGTCGAGGGCGCGACGGTGACGCTCAGGAAGGACGACGCAGTCGTTTCGCAGACCACGACGGACAATTACGGCGATTTCCGCTTCGACCGGCTGGACGAGAAGTCCGGAGCTTATGCGCTGGAGATCGTTGCGAGGGACGGCAAGAAGAAGGTCGTCAAGGCCGTCCTCGGGGCGAGCGTCAATCTCGGCGAGATACGCCTGTAGCCATTCGATCCGTCATGATCGGGGACATGGCGCCGGCCGTGTCGCCGCCTGGAAGTCATTTCTCGTTTTTGCCGCGCACGAGTCCGTCATGAAACCATCGAAGTCAAAATCCGGAGCCAACGACGATATAGGTGAGTCTGTCCGGTTGTTGTTGTACCGGACGCAGGTTGTTGTTCGGGAGGCGGAGCAGCGTGCGTATGATCTGTTCTTGCAGAATCTGGTGAAGGGGACGAGCCATCTGTC
>JABARS010000005.1 GCA_019187085.1 Pseudorhodoplanes sp.
GGCGAGCTTGGCGAACGGAGAATTGGGATCGGGCTGGCGCTCCGGCCGCTCGCGACGCTCCTCGAAGCGGGGCTTGCCATGACCGTGCCGCGGCGGACGCCCGCCCTCGGCGCGGTGCGGACGCTCGTGACGTTCATGCGAACGCTCGTGACGCTCCGCGCGCTGCGGCCTGCGGCCGCCGCGCGGACGCCGGTGCTCGCGCGCGCCCGCTTCCGCACCACCCGCTTCGGTGGAAGCCGCTCCGTCGGCCGCCGCGTCCGCAGCGGCAGGCGATTGCTGCGCGGATGCCTTGCCGTCAGATGTCTTGCCGTCAGCGGCTGCGCCGCGACCGAATCTGCGGCGGTTGCGCTCGCGGCCTTCCACGCGGCCGGGCCGCCAGACTTCGATGAATTCCTCTGCCGGCTTTGCCGCGGCATCGGCGCCGTCGGCCTGTTGCGGCAGTTCGGACGCGCTTTCGTCCGCGACGTTCGCGACCGGATCGGCCGACAATTCTTCGGCCGGTGGCGGTTCCTGCGGTTCGGCGACAGGGGCAGCCGGCGGCTCGGGCTGCGTAAGCCCCATGGCGGCAGCCACTTCGGCGGCAGAGAGCTCGCTCGGCGCGGGCGTCGGTTCGGCGGCGCTCGCGGGCGCGAGTTCGGCGGCGCTCTGCGGCCCCCCCGGCTCGTCAGCCACGTCGGCTGCGGGCTCGACCGCAGCACTTTCGGCGGCCAGCGCTGCGGCCTCCGGTTCGGCAGTCGGCGCTGTGGCCTCCGGCGGCTTGGGCCGCCGGTCCATCCGGTAGCCGAGCGCGCGTAGGATCGAGGCGAAGTCCTCGCCTGAGGATCCGACCAGCGAGGTCATGTTGACGGTGACGGTGAAGCCACGTCCGTCCAGCGCGCCCGCGGGCTTCACGCCGGGGGAATTCTCCCGCCACGCGAGTGCGGGGCGGATCAGGTCGGCGAGACGCTCCAGGATATCGACGCGCACGGCACGCTCGCCGCAAACGCGATAGCCGGCGGCGCGATAGAGCGCCCTGGCGATCTCCTTGTTGACGGGAATCGACGTGCGGCCGCTGGCGGCGAGCTGCTGGATATCGTCGAGGCCGCGCAGTTCGCCGCTATTGTCCTTGAGCGCGAACAATTGCGTGGCGAGCGCGCGCGGGGCCGGCTTGAGCAGCGCCGGCACATAGATGTGGTAAGCGCCGAAACGCACGCCGTACTTGCGCAACATGGCGCGGGCGGTCTGGTCGAGCGCCTTGACCTCCTCGGACACTTTCTGGCGTTCGAGCACGCCGAGCGCTTCGACAAGCTGGTAGGCGACGCCGCGCGCGATGCCGGTGACGTCCTCGGCTTTGGAAATCTCGACCAGCGGGCCGAGCAGCTTCTGGATATGAGCGCCGATCCACAGGTCGAGGCGCGCCTGCGCGGCGTCGCGCGCCGGGCCGGTGAGCTGCTCGTCGGCGAGAATGCGCACGCGCGGCCGCAGGATATCCTCGCCCGCCACGACGACGCCGACCACATCGCCGGTCCAGCGGACATGGTTGTCGAGAGTGAGCGCGAACTGCTCGTCGGGCGCCTGCGACAGACGGGTCGCGCGCGCCTCGATTTCCCCGGCGAGCGCCTTCTGGGCGACGGCATGCAGGGCCTTGGCCTCCGAGCCGCCGGCCGACGCATCGGCCACGAAACGGAATCCCTCGAGACGGCCGACGATGTGCCCCTCGACCGTGACTTCACCGGTTTTCGAAATTTCACTGTCCAATGTCGTGTTCTCTCGCAGACGCCGCATTAGCACGCTGGTGCGGCGGTCGACAAAGCGTGCGGTGAGGCGCTCATGCAGCGCATCGGACAGCTTGTCCTCGACGGCGCGCGCAACCCCTTGCCAGTGCTCCGGGTCCGACAACCAGTCAGGCCGGTTGGCAACAAAGGTCCAGGTCCGAACATGCGCGATCCTCGTCGAGAGCGTATCGATGTCACCGTCGGTGCGGTCCGCCTGAAGCACCTGACGGGCAAACCAGTCGGTGGGGATTTTACCCTCACGCATCAGGAAACCATAGAGGGTGGTCACCAGTTCCGCGTGGTTGGCGGGGGCGATTTTGCGGTAATCGGGGACCTGACAGGCAAGCCACAGCGTCTCGACCGCCGCGCGCCCGGCCGCCAGCTTGCGGATCGCGTCGTCGCGCGCGGCGTGTTCGAGGACGAGGATGTCCTCGGCAACCGGCGCGCGTGCGAGCCCCTCCTCGGCCGGCACCATGGCCAGCGATGCCTGCAGGGCGCCGATCGAGCCGAAATCGAGTTCGGCATTGCGCCATTGCAGGACCTTCAGGAGCTCGAAGGAATGCGATTCCAGCCGGCGCACCAGCTCGTCGTCGAACGGCGGACAGCGGCCGGTCGTCCCGAACGTGCCGTCATGGGTCGCGCGGCCGGCGCGGCCGGCGATCTGCGCCAGCTCGGCGGGATTGAGGTTGCGATACTGATAGCCGTCGAACTTGCGGTCGGAGGCAAACGCGACGTGATCGACATCGAGATTGAGACCCATGCCGATGGCATCGGTGGCTATCAGGTAATCGACGTCGCCCGATTGGAACAGCGCCACCTGGGCATTGCGGGTACGCGGCGACAGCGCGCCGAGCACCACCGCGGCGCCGCCGCGCTGGCGCCGGATTAGTTCGGCGATGGCATAGACCTCGTCGGCGGAGAACGCGACGATGGCGGAGCGGCGCGGCAGCCGCGTCAGCTTCTTGTCTCCGGCATAGGTCAGCATCGACAGGCGCGGCCGCGAAATGATGTTGGCGCCCGGCAGCAGCTTCTCGACCATCGGGCGGATGGTCGCAGCGCCGAGCAGCAGCGTCTCCTCACGGCCGCGCCGGTTGAGCATGCGATCGGTGAAGACGTGGCCGCGCTCGAAATCGGCGGCGAGCTGCACCTCGTCGATCGCAAGGAAGGCCGGATCGATGTCGCGCGGCATCGCCTCCACGGTCGCGACCCAGAAGCGCGGATTGGGCGGCTTGATCTTCTCTTCGCCGGTGATGAGGGCGACGGATTCGACGCCGACCTTCGCTGCAACCTTGCCATAGACCTCGCGCGCCAGAAGGCGCAGCGGCAGGCCGATCATGCCCGACGAATGCGCGACCATGCGCTCGATCGCCAGATGGGTCTTGCCGGTATTGGTCGGGCCGAGCACCGCGGTCACGCCGCTCCCGCGCGCGCGGGCATCGGGGCGTGCGCCCGACGAGAAGGAAATGGCCATCAGCAGTCCGGACGTCTCGGGAAAAAGCCCGCCCCTTGCGCCGGCAGGCGATATCTTGGCCGCAGATGGGGGCTCGTACGCTGCGATTCCATGCCGTCCTGTATCACAATGCGACGCCGGGGGCGGGAATCGCGGCGGTGTTGTTAAGCTGTGGAACGAGTCTGGAACGAATCGCGCCCGAATCGCTGACTCGCGCGGCGTCGGCGTTCGTTCCCGCCAGATATATAGGGCCGGCAGGACGGCAACCACAATATGCGGGAATCGCAGCACTCCCGAGGACGCGATCCGGCGCGGAAATCGTTAATGCCGGGAAAAAGTCCATTCGCGGAAGAGTCAAGGCCGGGATAGCGGGGGTTGCGGGGATAATTGACCCGTGCGCGACCGGACACAGGCCGGCTATTGCACGGTGATGCTGGCCTTGGACGGCAGCGGCCTGACGTTGAATTCGGTGGCTTCGAGCACGCCGAGGCCGAGCGGGGTCGGCACCGAGAAGCGAAACGGCGCCAGCACCCGCGTGCCGGCGACCGGAGCGAGCCAGACCTCCATGTCGCGCAACGCGGTGAGGTATTTGATCGCGGCGCGCTCGGGCACGTGTCCCGCCACCGGCGAAAAATAGACCGCGCAGACGACGACCGGACCGACATAGCCAAGCTTGGGCTTCACGCTGTCCATGCGCTTGAACACGAAGTCGAGGTCGTAGCGCAGGCTGCCGTCGAACACCGCGAGGTTGCGGTTGCAGGCCTCGGCCAGGAGCGTGTCGCCGTTGCCGCGCACGCTCACCAGCGAGGCGGTCATGGGATCGATGACATTGCGGCGATGGCTCTCGGTGAGCGGGATCGCCCGCGACGGCCATTTCTTCTCCGGCGTATGGACGACGTCCTTGACGTTGCCGCCGCCGAGCGTCATCTGCACTTCCTCGGTGCGCTTGTCGGTGGTCACCGACACCGAATAGCTCGCTGGCACGAGATTGCCGGAGACGATGGTGCCGCGGGCGGAGCCCGAACCCTGGCCGCCGGTGAACACTTTCACGAGGCCCGTGGTCGCCCCGCTCGCCGACGCCACGTATTGATTGCCGGAAATATCGACAAACCAGGTGCCTTTGCCGAGAGGAATGCCGGCAAGGCTCGCCGCGTAGCGGGCCTCGAGCCGGGCTTGGGCAAAGGCCCCGCTCCCGCGCGCGTCGATCGCGGCGAGCGCGAGCAGGCCGGCCAGCACGGCCAGGGGCCGCCATCGCGACATTCGAACGCCGATCACGTCGGGACCTGCCTTTCTGGGCCGGGAATTCCTGCCAGCGCGCCGGGCGGCGCCCAGCGCCGGCCCTCAATCGACTGGTAAGATTATCATTCTTTGATTGAGCCGGATTGCGCCGTTTGTGTGGTTCCCGCCCCGGCCTCCCTCCGGGCCCCGCGCTTGACGGTCCGCCCCCCCCTCTCTATACGTCCGCGGTCTCACGCAGAGATCGGCCGTCGCGCCAGGCCCCCTCGGGGTCCGGAATTGCAGAAAATTCGAGGATTGAAGCCATGTCGCGCAAGTGCGACCTGACCGGAAAGTCGGCACAGGTTGGCCACAAGGTCAGCCACTCCAACCGCAAGACCAAGCGGCGGTTCCTGCCGAACCTGATCAATGTCACGCTGCAGTCGGACGCGCTCTCGCAGTCCGTGAAGCTGCGCATATCGGCCAATGCGCTCAAGAGCGTGGACCATCGCGGCGGCCTCGACGCCTTCCTGATCAAGGCCAAGGACGCCGACCTGTCGCCCAAGGCGCTCGAGATCAAGCGCAAGCTCGCCAAGAAGCTCGCCGCGGTCTGACCCCGGCGCGTTCCACGGACCCCGCCACCGGCGGCGCGTTCAGCGGTCGATCAGCGCGAATTGCAGCAGCAGCGTGCGCTGGATCAGCGAGAAATTGTCGTCCGACACGAGCGTCAGGATGGTCTCGCCGTTCGCCGCGCGGTGGACGCTCAGGCCTTCCATATTGTCGATCTGGTAGCCGAGATCAGCCTCGATCAGCGCCGGGCCGTCGAGCAGCGCGCCCGGCCGCACCGAAGCAAACGCAACGCGCCGGATCCGCATCGCAACGCCGCTGCGCCAGGTGAAGAAGCGCTCGAGCAGCAGGAGTTCGCCTTCCGGCGTCAGTGCGCAATCGACGATATCGAAGTCGTTCTTGCGCTTGACGGTGAATTCGCCCGGCATCTTGCCGCCGATCAGGAAGCCGCGCACGTTGCCGGCGGCATCGAGCCCGCGCTCGGATACCGCGATCAGCGCACCGCCCAACGGGCCCGCCTTCGGCGCCGCCAGCAGACATTCGACGCCCCGGTTGGCCGGCAGTTTCGCGAATGCCGCCGGCACCGGAAGCGGCGTCCCGCGCGCGGCAAAGCCGTTCCTGGCAAAATCGAACCGCACGATCTGGTGCACCCGTTCGATGCCGACATAGAGCGCGCCGCCGTCCTCGGCGAGCGCCTCGGTATCGTACCAGCCGCGGTCGGCGAGCGGCTTGCCGTCGGCCCCCAGCATCGGCGCCATGGCCGCATCGGCGATGCCCGCGGGCGCACCGTCGTGATAGACGATGCGTCCGCGCAGCCAATAGGCCTTGTCGGTCACCGCAATGAAGTGCGCGCCGTCGGGTCGTACGCGGATCGCCGACAGCCCGCCGAAATTCCTCTCCGAGGACGACAATTGCAGCCCGCCGCGGAATTCGAGCGCGCCGAATTGCCGGCGCTGCGGATCGCGCGGATCGAAACTGTCGATCACCGATACGGTAATGCTGATCGCCGTCTCGGCGCGGCCCGGCGACATCGGTCCGGCGACGAAGGCCGCGAGGACCAGAACGACGGCGGCCGCTCGCCGCAGCGCAACGGCCCTCAAGCGTGCAGCCTCCGCCGCACGTCGCGTTGCGGTTCCGCCGAGGCGGCGTGCTCCTCGAACAGTTCTGCGAGCTTCTCGGTCATCGCGCCGCCAAGCTCCTCGGCGTCCACGATGGTGACCGCGCGGCGGTAATAGCGCGTCACGTCATGGCCGATGCCGATGGCGATCAGTTCGACCGGGGAGCGGGTTTCGATCTCCTCGATCACCCAGCGCAGATGGCGTTCCAGATAATTCCCCGGATTGACCGAAAGCGTCGAGTCGTCGACCGGCGCACCGTCGGAAATCATCATCAGGATGCGCCGCTGCTCGGTGCGCGCCAAAAGCCGCCGGTAGGCCCAGCTCAGCGCCTCGCCGTCGATGTTCTCCTTCAGCAGGCCCTCGCGCATCATCAGGCCGAGATTCTTGCGCGCGCGCCGCCAGGGTGCGTCCGCCGCCTTGTAGACGATGTGGCGCAGATCGTTGAGCCGGCCGGGATTGGGCGGCTTGCCGGCCGCGAGCCAGGCCTCGCGCGACTGCCCGCCCTTCCAGGCACGCGTCGTGAACCCGAGGATTTCGACTTTCACGCCGCAGCGCTCGAGCGTGCGCGCAAGAATGTCCGCACAGGTCGCCGCCACCGTGATCGGGCGCCCGCGCATCGAGCCGGAATTGTCGAGCAGGAGCGTCACCACCGTATCGCGGAAATTGGTGTCCTTCTCGCGCTTGAACGAAAGCGGATGCATCGGATCCACAATGATGCGCGAGAGCCGCGCCGGATCGAGCATGCCTTCCTCAAGGTCGAACTCCCAGGCACGGCTCTGCTGCGCCATGAGCCGGCGCTGCAGGCGGTTGGCGAGCCGTGCCACCACGCCCTGCAGATGAGAGAGCTGCTTGTCGAGATAGCCGCGCAGGCGGTCGAGTTCTTCCGGTTCGCAGAGATCCTCGGCCGCGATCTCCTCGTCGAATTTCGTGACGAAGGCGCCGTATTCCGGACCGCGCTGCTCGAGCGCGCCGCCGCGCGGCCGCCACGGCTCCGCCGGGGTCTCCGAATCGCCGAGATCGGCATCGTCGGCCATCTCGGTCGAAGGCGCGTCGAGTGCCTCGGCCGACACATCCTGCTGCTTCTCCTCGGAGCCTTCGACCTCGTCGAGGCTCATGCGCTGCATTTCGTCGCCCTCATCGGCGTCGCCCTGGTCGCCGGATTCGTTCTGCTGCTGCTCTTCGCTGCCCTCTTCGGACTGATCCTCGTCGTCGGCCTCGGCGCTGCGCTCCTCGCCCATGTCGAGCGCGTCCAGCAGATCGTGGATGGCGTCGCCGAAGCGGCGCTGGTCCTCGATCAGATGGCCGAGCCGGTCGAGGCCACGGCCGGCCTTCTCCTCGATCACCGGACGCCAGAGATCGACGAGCTTCTTCGCCGCCGGCGGCGGCGCCTGGCCGGTGAGCCGCTCGCGCACCATCATGGCGACCGCTTCCTCGACAGGTGCATCGGCCTGGTCGGTGATGTCGTCGAACTTGCCGCGGTGGAACTTGTCGTCGAGCATGGCCGACAGGTTGCCGGCCACGCCGGTCATGCGGCGCGCGCCGATCGCCTCGACACGCGCCTGCTCGACCGCCTCGAACACCGCGCGCGCGAGCTGGCCGCCCGGGACGAGCTTGCGATGCACCGCCGGATCGTGACAGGCGAGCCGCAGGGCCATGGCGTCGGCATGGCCACGCACGATCGCGGCTTCCTGCAGGGTCAGCTTGCGCGACGGCTCCGGCAGGCGAGCCTTGCCGCCGGCAAGCCCGGGACGTTCGGCGGCGTAGGTGACCTCAAGATCGGGCTTCTTGGCCAGAGCCCGCAGACAGCCGGTGACGGCCCGCTTGAAAGGCTCGTTCGGGGCCTCGCGGGGCGACGATCTGGGCTTGATGTTCGAGGTCATGGCTTGAGCGTACTGGAGCGATTATCGGACACCCGCGTGCGGAGGCAAGGCATTCTGGCCCCTGGCCGCGGCCGCATTGGGGCGCGGCGGGGCCACGCCCATCGATACATAGACGCTCATCAAGCCCTCGACACCGATATCGGCCGGCTCGATCCATTCGGACGGGACATAGACAAGGCCGCCGCCGACCGGCACCGGCGCGGACGGCACGAGGATCGCGTGATAGGCCGCGCCGTTGAGCAGGACCGGCTCGCGGCTGGGCAGCAGCGCGAGCACCGCCGCGCCGCCCTTGCCGCCGAAATAGCACCAGACCGGGCTCATGCCGCGCAAACCGTCACGATCCTTGTAATCGACCACGTCGACGAAACGCTTGGTGAGGTCATAGATGTTGCGCACGAACGGAATGCGCCCGATGAGCGAATCGAGCAGCGCCGAGAACTGGCTGCGCATGCGCGATTCCACGATCACACCCATCACGTAGATCACGAACAGGAGGATGGCGATCCCGATCAGGTAGGCGGCCCATTCCGATGCCGACAGGCCGAGGCCGAGCATCGTCAGGAATTGGCCGACCGCGCTGTGCGGTCCGAGATAGGCGAGTACGAAGGTGCCGAACCACACCACCAGGATGACCGTGATTGCCAGCGGCAGCAGGACCAGCAGGCCGGCCAGCAATGTGCGCACGATATAGGTCATCCAAAGGCCCCTGCCCTGCCGCGACCCCCGCGTTCACGGCGCCACGTTCGTCGCTGCGAAGCTCCGGCCGCGTCGATCAGGTCAACGCGACATTGACCGTGGATTCGGGCAGCTCGACGCCGAAGCAGCGCTGATAGAATTCGGCGACGATCGGACGCTCCAGCTCGTCGCACTTGTTGACGAAGGTCACGCGGAAGGCAAACCCGACATCAGCGAAAATATCGGCATTCTCGGCCCAGGTGATCACCGTACGCGGGCTCATCACCGTGGACAGGTCGCCGTTCATGAACGCGTTGCGCGTGAGATCGGCGACGCGCACCATCTTGTTGACGATGTCGCGGCCTTCCGGGGTCCGGTAGTGCTTCGCCTTGGCGAGCACGATATCGACTTCCTTGTCGTGCGGCAGATAATTCAGCGTGGTCACGATCGACCAGCGGTCCATCTGGCCCTGATTGATCTGCTGCGTGCCGTGATAGAGCCCGGACGTGTCGCCGAGGCCCACGGTGTTGGCGGTGGCGAACAGGCGGAACGCCGGGTGCGGCTTGATTACCTTGTTCTGGTCGAGCAGTGTCAGCCGGCCCGAAGTTTCCAGCACGCGCTGGATGACGAACATCACGTCCGGCCGGCCGGCATCGTACTCGTCGAAGCATAGCGCGATGTTGTTCTGCAGCGCCCAGGGCAGGATGCCGTCGCGGAACTCGGTCACCTGCATGCCGTCACGGATCACGATCGCGTCCTTGCCGACCAGATCGACGCGGCTGATATGGCTGTCGAGATTGACGCGCACGCACGGCCAGTTGAGCCGCGCGGCGACCTGCTCGATATGGGTCGATTTGCCGGTGCCGTGATAGCCGGTCACCATCACGCGCCGGTTGCGCGCGAACCCGGCCAGGATAGCGAGCGTGGTCGGACGGTCGAACAGATAATCCGGGTCGAGGTCGGGGACATGGGAATCGGTTTCCGAGAAAGCCGGCACTTCCATGTCGCTGTCGATGCCGAATACCTGCCGCACCGACACTTTCATGTCCGGCAGGCCCGAGATTTCTTCTGTTGCGGTCGTCATTGTTGCTCCGTGGCCCCAGCCAAGCCGGAGCGCCGCCTTTTCTTTACGGAAAACGGATATGTCAGCCAACCTACCAGATAAGCGGGGCGGGAATAAACCCACGGCGCGCACCTGACAGATCAGCAAAATCCCACAGATTTCAAATAATTATAAGCTTGGATGACCTCGATCAGCCGGTCTTCGGTCGAGCGGTCGCCGCCATTGGCGTCCGGGTGGTGACGCTTCACGAGATCGTGGAATTTGGCCTTGATCTCGGCACGCGAGGCGCTCAGTTCAAGCCCCAAGGTATGAAATGCCTTGCGCTCCGCATTGCGGATCGTGCGCTTCTCCCGTTTGGCGGGACCCGCCGGTTCGGGCCGGCCATGGCCGCCCAGTTCGCGGAACATGGCGAAGGGATCGACGGCACCGTCGGCATAAAAACGGTTGGGATCGTCGTATTTGCCGGTCCCCATGCGCCAAGTCGGCCGGTGGCCGGTGATCGCGTCCTCCTGGTACTTGCGGACCGCGTCGTCGCTCATCCCCTCGAAAAAATTGTACGCTTGGTTGTACTCGCGCACATGATCAAGGCAGTAATTCCAGTGCTCCTGCTCGCGGCCGCGGCCCTTGGGCGCACGGTGGCCGCCCGCCTGGCGGCAGCCGGGCCATTCGCAGGCAGGAACCGCCTTGCGCGCGCGCCGATCCTGCTGCGGCTTGACGCGGATGCGATCGAAAAAGGGTGAGTCGAATTTCATCCGTGCGATTATGCGGACTTCACGCCGCCACCTTCAAGGCTTGACAAAGCGGTTCGCGCCACGATTGAGGACATGTGACGATTGACGCCGCCACCGGCCTGCCGATAACGGTTCTAGCCATGCGAACGAAAGACATCATCACAGAAAAGTTGACGGCCGCTTTCACCCCGATGCGCCTGTCCGTGCACGACGAATCGCACCTGCACGAGGGGCACGCCGGCCACCGGCCGGGCGGCCAGACCCATTACCGGATCTATATCGTATCCGAATCCTTCCGCGGCAAGTCGCGCCTCGCCCGCCATCGTATGATCAACGAGGCGCTGGCGAACGAGCTTTCCGGTAGCGTGCATGCGCTCGCCATCCACGCCTCCGCTCCGGGCGAGCCGGCCGCGACCGCGAACTGACAAACGCCGCTCCGGAAAGCGCGGCACGCCACCTCAGCGCGGCTCGGCCGGCGGACGCGGCCTGCGATCGAGCGCGGTGATGCGCAGGCCGGTGATGCGGTTGCGCGCCTTCTTGAGCACGCGGAACCGGAAGCCGTGGAAGGTGAAGCTTTGCCCGATTTCCGGGATCGAGCGCGCCTCGTGAATGACGAGGCCGGCGATGGTGGTCGCCTGCTCGTCCGGCAGATTCCAGTCCATCGCACGGTTGAGGTCGCGAATGGGCACCGACCCGTCGACATGGAACGACCCGTCGAGCTGCGCGCGCACGCCTGGAATCTCGACATCGTGCTCGTCGCTGATGTCGCCGACAATTTCCTCGATGATGTCCTCGAGCGTGACCAGGCCCATCACCTCGCCGTACTCGTCGACCACGAGCGCAAAATGGGTCTTGCGCCGGCGGAACGCCTTGAGCTGCTCGGCGAGCGGCGTGGTGTCCGGAACGAACCAGGGCGCGGTCATGATCGCACCGATGTCGACCCGGGCGGCCTCCCCGTCGACCGCCTGCAATGCGCGCAGCAGGTCCTTTGCGTGCAGCATGCCGATGATGTTCTCCGGTTTTCCGCGCCAGAGCGGCACGCGCGTGACCGGCGCCGCCAGCACGGCGCTGACGATGTCGGCGGGCGGATCGTCGGCATTGACGGTGATCATCTCGGTGCGGTGGATCATCACGTCGGAGACTTCCAATTCGCGCAGGTCGAGCACGCCGCCGAACATGTCGCGGTCGGCTTTCTCCACGCCGCCTTGCTTGTGGAAGAGATCGACCGTGCCGCGCAATTCCTCGCGCGGTGAAAGCACCGACAGGTTCTCGCCGATTCGGAATCCCATCAGGCGCAGAACCCGTCGCACGAACGTCTCGATTGCCGCCAGCAACGGCCGGAGCAGCGCAACGACGATCGCCATCGGGCGCGCAACCGCCAGCGCGACCCGGTCCGGCGCGTTGAATGCTGCCGTCTTCGGCAGGATTTCGGCGAACACGACCACGATCAGCGTCATCACGACGGTCGCATAGAGAATGCCGACATCGCCGAACGCCGACAGCATGATACCGGTCGCGAGCGTGGACGCCGCGATATTCACCGCGTTGTTGCTGAACAGGATTGCGCCGAGCAACCGCTCGCGCGAGGCCAGGAGGCGATTGACCAGCCGGGCGCGCGCATTGCCCTGCTTCTCCATGCGCGTCATCGCCGCCCGCGACGACGCCGTCAGCGCCGTCTCGCTGCCCGAGAAGAAAGCGGAGAGCAGCAGGCAGACGACGATGACAAGGACAACAATCCAGTCCTGGGCGGTCATGAGCCGGCGATTTTTTCTTCCAGAAAGGCGCGCACCTCCTGCGCGGCCACGTCGGAAGCAACGAAGCTTTGTCCGATGCCGCGCACGAGGATGAAGGTAAGCGCGCCGCGCCTGACCTTCTTGTCCTGCGCGATCAGGTCCATCAGTTCGCCGGTGCCGGGCTTGCGATCGAGGTCGGCGATCGACGACGGCAGGCCGACCGCGGCAAGATGGCGTGTCACGCGTGCGGCGTCCTGCGATGCGCACAGCCCCCTGCGGGCCGAAAACTCAAATGCCAGCGCCATGCCGATCGCCACCGCCTCGCCATGCAGCAGGCGATCAGAGAACCCGGCGGCAGCCTCGAGCGCGTGGCCGAAGGTGTGACCGAGATTGAGCAAGGCGCGGTCGCCGGTCTCGCGCTCGTCGTGCGCGACGATATCGGCCTTGCTGCGGCAGCTCACCGCGATCGCCCGCTCGCGCGCCGGTCCGCCGGCAAAGACATCCTGCCAGTTCGTTTCCAGCCAGGCGAAGAAATCCGCATCGCCGAGCAGCCCGTACTTGGCCACCTCGGCATAGCCGGCGCGGAACTGCCGCGGCGGCAGCGTGTCGAGCAATGCGGTGTCGGCGATCACCAAAGCCGGCTGATGGAAGGCGCCGATCAGGTTCTTTCCATGCCGCGAGTTGATGCCGGTTTTCCCGCCGACCGAAGAATCGACCTGCGCCAGCAGCGTCGTCGGCACCTGGATGAAATCGAGGCCGCGCCGCACCGTCGAGGCGGCAAAGCCGGCGAGATCGCCGATCACGCCGCCGCCGAGCGCGACGACCAGATCGTTGCGCTCGATGCGCGCGGCGATCAGTTCCTCGCAGACGCGCTCGAACGTCGCCATCGATTTCGAGCCTTCGCCCGGCGCGACCATCACCGTCGTCGCCTCGATGCCGGCGCCGGCAAGCGCGTGACGCGCGGCGGCAAGATGATGCTCCGCCACGTTCTCGTCGGTGACGATGGCCGCGCGCGCGCCGGGCCGCAGCACCGCCATGCGCGCACCGAGCGAGGCCAGCGTCCCGCGGCCGATGACGATGTCGTAGGCGCGCGCGCCAAGCGCGACGCGGATGATCGAGGAAGCGGAATTGCGTACGGGAGCCGTCATGATGTCATCTTGATTCTGGTCCGGTTGCCGTCACGGCGCGCGCCCGGGCACGATCTCGCACAGCCGCTCGACGATCTCGCCGACGATCACGTCGTGCAGCACGTCGCGCGACTCGATCGTGATGTCAGCCTCCGTATAGACGGGATAGCGGACATCGATAAGCTGGCGCAACGTGGCGGCGGGATCGGCGGTCTTGAGCATCGGGCGGTCGTTGCGCCGCCGGATGCGGCGCAGCAGCACCTCGAAATCGGCCCTCAGCCAGACTGAGATGCCTTTTTCGCGAATGAGCGCGCGAGTTGCCACGTTCATATAGGCACCGCCGCCGGTCGCCAGCACCTGCGGCCCACCCTCGAGCAGCCGCGCAATGACGCGTGCCTCGCCGGCGCGGAACTCCGCCTCGCCGTGGATTTCGAAGATATCGGGGATCGACATCCCGGCGGCCTGCTCGATCTCGCTGTCGGCATCGACGAACGGCAACCCGAGCCGCACGGCGAGCTTGCGGCCGACCGAAGACTTGCCCGCGCCCATCATCCCGATCAACACGATCGAACGATGACCGAGCGCCCGGATCAGCGCGGCCTCGACGGGCGGGAGTTCGGAAATATTGTGCAATACCGGGTCCGGCATGTTAAAAAATCGACCAGATTCACCCGACTAGTAGCGCAAAAGCGGCAGCAAGTCCCACCATGCCGACGCTGTTCCGATTCCTTGCCGTTCTCGGAATCATTGCCGGCCTGATCTACGGGGGCCTGTATGCGCTCGCAACCATGGTCGAGCCCGGGTCGCGCGAGATCACTGTAACGGTCCCCTACGACCGTTTCCACAAACAGCGATGAGCCGCGTGCCTGCCGCGGCCAAACCGGGACCGGAACGCACGTCCGACCAGACGCTGATCGCGCTTTTTCTCGACATGATCGCCGCCGAGCGCGGTGCTGCCGCCAATACGCTGCAGGCCTATGCCAACGATCTGGGCGGCTTTCGCGATCACCTGACCACTCAGAGCCTGACGCTGCAGAATGCCGGCAGCGAAGCGATCCGCGGCTACCTCGCGGAACTTGCCGGCCACGGCTTCAAGACCGCGTCGGTCGCGCGCAAGCTCTCGGCCATCCGCCAGCTCTACCGGTTCCTCTATGCGGAGGGGATGCGCGCGGACGATCCGGCGGCGATCCTGGAAGGTCCCAGACGCGGCCGCGCCCTGCCGAAATTGCTGTCGGTCGCAGACGTGCAGCGCCTGCTCGATACGGCCGCCGCACTGGCCGTGGACGAGACGAAATCGCCGCCGGAGCGGCTGCGCGCGGCGCGCCTGAACTGCCTGCTGGAAGTCCTCTATGCCACCGGCCTGCGCGCGTCCGAACTCGTCGCGTTGCCGGCCTCTGCCGCCAAGCGCGACCAGCGCATGCTGATCGTGCGCGGCAAGGGCGGCAAGGAGCGGCTCGTCCCGCTCAACGAATCCGCCCGCCGCGCGATGGCCGCCTACCTTCAGCTCTATCGCAATCTCGGGCACGGCGATCCGAAATGGCTGTTCCCGTCGTTTGGAGAGAGCGGCCATCTGACGCGCCAGCATTTCGCGCGCGAACTGAAACTGCTCGCCCAGTCGGCCGGGCTCGATGCGCGTAAGATCAGCCCGCACGTGCTGCGGCACGCTTTTGCGACCCATCTGCTGACGAACGGCGCCGATCTCAGGGTGGTCCAGACGCTCCTCGGCCACGCCGACATCTCGACCACGCAGATCTATACGCATGTCCTCGAGGAACGGCTGAAAAGCCTCGTTCGCGACCTGCATCCGCTCTCGGATGGTTAATATCCCGATTTTTCGCCAACCGTGCGCAGGTTGCTTGACTTGCGGACCGGTGAAAGGCCAGTTTCGCCGGCCCGGGCCAGGCCGGGCCGCTCATTCTGTGCCATGCGATCGATCCGCAGCTATCTCGATTTCGAAAAGCCCGTCGCCGAGCTCGAAGCCAAAGCCGACGAACTGCGCGCCGTGCAGTCCGATGGCGGAGAGGTGCAGGTCGAGGAGGAAATCGCGCGCCTGCGCGACAAGGCCGCGCTGACGCTCAAGGACCTCTACGAGACGCTGACGCCCTGGCAGAAGACCCAGGTCGCGCGCCACCCGCAGCGGCCGCACTGTCTCGACTATATCTCGGCGCTGATCACGGATTTTGTCGCCTTTGCCGGCGACCGCAAGTTCGGCGACGACGATGCGATCGTCGGCGGTTTTGGCCGTTTCATGGGCGAAAGCATCTGCGTCATCGGGCACGAAAAAGGATCGACGACCGAGTCGCGGCTGAAGCACAATTTCGGAATGGCCCGTCCCGAGGGTTACCGCAAGGCCGTGCGGCTCATGGAGATGGCCGACCGCTTCGGCATCCCTGTGCTCGCTCTGGTCGATACCGCAGGCGCCTATCCCGGCATCGGCGCCGAGGAGCGCGGTCAGGCCGAAGCGATCGCGCGCTCCACCGAAGCCTGCCTCAATCTCGGCGTGCCCAACGTCTCGATCATCCTCGGCGAAGGCGGATCGGGCGGCGCCATCGCGATCGCCACGGCCAACAAGGTGCTGATGCTGGAACACGCGATCTATAGCGTCATATCCCCCGAGGGGGCCGCGTCGATCCTCTGGCACGACACGACCAAGGCGCAGGAAGCCGCCACCAACATGAAAATCACCGCCCAGGACCTGGCGCGCTTCAGCATCATCGACGAGATCGTGCCCGAGCCCGTGGGCGGCGCGCATCGCGACCCCGACAGCACGATCGCCTCCGTCGCCGCCGCCGCGCAAAAAGCGTTCGAGGAACTCAAAGGGCTAGACGCGGACGCGGTGCGCCGGCACCGCTGGGACAAGTTCCTCGCCATCGGCCGTTCCCTGTCCTGACGCCGGCGACCGGACGAGGCTGGACAGCGGCTGCGGCACGCGCCCCCGGCCTTAATAACGCCGCGTTATTTGTTCAATTTTCCTAGATATTTACCGTTCGTTCACGCGATGCATGGTGAACAGGAAGGCCTGCGTCCACGGCCACTTGCGCAGGCCGGGGCAGAGGGATAACGATCTTTCGATGAAGGCCCGGGACAGCCGTTTGCGGGGAGTAACTCTTTGATCCGCCGCTTCAATCGGGTGCAGACGTTATGCGCCGCGGGTGCGCTTGTCGCCGCGTTCGCGCTCGCCGGCTGCAAGACGGACAGCGTTTTCCCCGGCAACATGCGCGCGAACGCCCCGATCCCGCCGGCCATGCTTGCCTCGATGCAAGAAAAGAGCATGTCGAAAGAGGCGCCGATCCTGATCCGCCTCTTCAAGGAAGAAGCCGAGCTCGAAGTCTGGAAGCAGGATGCGTCGGGCCGCTACGCGCTTCTGAAGACCTATCCGATCTGCCGCTGGTCCGGCGAACTTGGTCCCAAGATCAAGGAAGGCGACCGGCAGGCGCCCGAGGGCTTCTACGACATCACGCCCGGGCAGATGAATCCGAATTCGAGCTATTTTCTGTCGTTCAATCTCGGCTATCCGAATGCATTCGATCGCGCCTGGGATCGCACGGGCGCGCACCTGATGGTGCACGGCGACTGCTCCTCGCGCGGCTGCTACGCGATGTCCGACGAGCAGATTTCCGAAATCTTCGCGCTCGCGCGCGAGTCCTTCTTCGCCGGCCAGAAATCCTTCCAGGTGCAGGCCTATCCGTTCCGCATGACGCCGGCCAACATGGCCAAGCATCGCAATTCGCCGCACTACGCCTTCTGGAAAATGCTCAAGCAGGGCAACGACCATTTCGAGGTCTCCCGCATGGAACCGAAGGTCGATGTGTGCGAGCGGCGCTATGTGTTCAACGCGCATTCGCAGAACGCGACGCCGGTCGGCTTCAATCCCAAGGGCAAGTGCCCCGTCTACCAGGTTCCGCAGGACGTGATGGCGGCGGTCAACGACAAGCAGCGGCGCGACGAGTTGCAGACCGCGCAACTGATCGCCCAGAACGTGCCGACGGCCCCGAGCGCGACCAACCGCGACGGCGGCATGCATCCGGTCTTCGTCGCCGCGCTCAAGCCGAAGGAAGTGGTCGACGAGAAGGGCAAGATCCGGCTGGTCGTGGAAAATCCGTCGCCCGGCAAGCTCGCCTCCGTGGCCTATTCGCCGACGGTCGATGACCGCATCGGCGAGACCGGCACGGTCTCGCCGCAGTCGGTCGCTTTCGCCGATGTTCCGCTGCCGCGTCAGGCCCCGCAGGCCAAGGAAGGCGTTGCTCCGGAGCCGTCCTTCGCCGACAAGCTCAACAGCTTGTTCCGCACCGCTGCAGCGCCCGCCCAACCGACTCCGCCGCCGCCCGCCGCCGCGCCCCAGCCGGAGACAAAGCGGACCGGCAGCCTGTTCAGCCGCGCCCAGGCCGCGCCGAAACCAAAGCCCGCCGAGACGGCGACTGCGGATGCGCCCAAGAAAGAACCGCTGACCACGCGCGTCAGCCGCGCGGTCGGATTGCGCGGTTCCGACAAGACGCCCACCCAGACCGGGGCGGCAGCGACACCGGCCGAGCCCGCGACGGCCGCAGCGCCCGCAGGCGCGATCCGCCGCATCGATCCGGCGGTGCGCACAGCGAAGGCCGACGGCGAGCTTCAGCCCCCGCCGCCCGCGCCGACAAACGCGACCGGCAACGTGATCAACGGCTCCCAGCCGATCCCATCAAGCTCGAACTTCGACAGCCGTTGGACGGCCTTCCGGTAGGCCCGGTACCACCGCGAAATCATAAAAAATGCCCGGCGCGTGCCGGGCATTTTGCTTTCTGATTGATGCTGCGTCGGCTCAGCCGAACCGGCCGTGGCAATGCTTGTATTTCTTGCCCGAGCCGCAGGGGCAGACCTCGTTGCGGCCGACCTTGCCCCATGTCGTCGGGTCTTTCGGATTGCGCGTTTCCGGCGCCACCCGCGGAGCGTTGAAGGCGGCCGCGGCGGCATCCGCCATCGTCATCTCGTCCTCGCCGGTCGAGGGATCGATCTTGTGCGCTTCCATGTAGGGCAACCGCTCCGGCTCCTCCGGCGGCGGCCCCTGCGTGACCTCGACGCGCATCAACTGCGCGGTCACCGCCTCGCGCAGGTTGGCGATCATGGTCTCGAACAGGTGGAAGGCTTCCGATTTGTATTCGTTGAGCGGATCGCGCTGCGCATAGCCGCGCAGGCCGACGACCTGGCGCAGATGCTCGAGCATCACGAGATGCTCGCGCCACAGATGGTCGAGCGTCTGCAGCAGGATCGACTTCTCAACATAGCGCATCACGTCCGCGCCGTACTGGGCGACCTTGCCGGCCATATGCTCGTCGGCGCGGCGCTCGACGCGGGTCAGCAATTCCTCGTCGGCGATGCCCTCTTCCTTGGCCCAGGCCTCGATCGGCAGGTCGAGCCCGAGCAGCCGGTCCAGTTCCTCCTTGAGGCCGGGGACGTCCCACTGCTCCGGATAGGCATTCTCCGGCACGTGGCGGGCGACGAGATCCTTGACCACCTGGAAGCGCATGGCGGAGACCGTCTCGCCGACACTGCTGTCGTTCATCAGCTCGACGCGCTGGTCGAAAATGACCTTGCGCTGGTCGTTCATCACGTCGTCGTACTTGAGGATATTCTTGCGCAGGTCGAAGTTGCGCGCTTCCACCTTCTGCTGCGCCTTCTCCAGCGCCTTGTTGATCCACGAATGGACGATCGCCTCGTTTTCCTTCAGGCCGAGCTTCTGCAACATTCCGTCGAGCTTGTCGGACCCGAAGATGCGCATGAGATCGTCTTCCAGCGACAGGAAGAATTTCGACCGGCCGGGATCGCCCTGACGGCCGGAACGGCCGCGCAACTGGTTGTCGATGCGGCGGCTCTCGTGCCGCTCGGTGCCGAGCACGAACAGCCCGCCGGCGGCAAGCGCCTTCTCCTTCAGGCGCGCGACCTGGTCGCGGATCTCGGCGGCGCGGCGCTCGCGCTCCTCGCCCTCGACGCCCTGCAATTCCTGGCGGATGCGCATGTCGGCATTGCCGCCGAGCTGGATGTCGGTCCCGCGGCCGGCCATGTTGGTCGCGATGGTGATCGCGCCGGGAACGCCGGCCTGGGAGACGATATAAGCCTCCTGCTCGTGGTAGCGCGCATTCAGGATCGCGAAGACCTTGGCCTTGGCCGCACCCTCGTCGCCGGTATAGAGCTTGGCGAAGGCGTTCGGGTCGGTGAAGTCGTGCTGCTCCCAGCCCTGCTTGCGCAGCAGTTCGGCCAGATGCTCCGACTTCTCGATCGAGGTGGTGCCGACCAGGACGGGCTGGCCGCGGGTCTTGCAGTCCTCGAGCAGCGCGGTGATCGCGCGGTATTTCTCGGTATTGGTGCGGTAGACCTCGTCGTCCTGGTCGTCGCGGACCAGCGGACGATTGGTCGGCACCTCGATCACCTCCAGCCCGTAGATGTCGAGAAACTCGTCCGCCTCGGTCATGGCCGTACCGGTCATGCCGGCGAGCTTGTCGTACATGCGGAAATAGTTCTGGAACGTGATCGAGGCGAGCGTCTGGTTTTCCGGCTGGATCGGGACGTGCTCCTTAGCCTCGAGCGCCTGATGCAGTCCTTCCGAATAGCGCCGTCCCGGCATCATGCGGCCGGTGAACTCATCGATGATGACGACCTCGCCGTTGCGCACGATATAATCCTTGTCGCGCTGGAACAGCCGGTGCGCGCGCAGCGCCTGGTTGACGTGATGCACGGTCGAGACGTTCTCGACGTCGTACAAATGCGGGCTCTTCAGCAGGTCGGCGTCGCGCAGCATGGTTTCCATCTTTTCCATGCCGGCTTCGGTCATTGTGACCGAACGCTGCTTCTCGTCCACCTCGTACTCGCCCTTGTCGAGCCGGGGGATGAAAGCATCAACGGTATTGTAGAAATCGGAGCGGTCGTCGAGCGGACCGGAAATGATCAGCGGCGTGCGCGCCTCGTCGATCAGGATGGAGTCCACTTCGTCCACGATGGCATAGACGTGTCCGCGCTGGACCATGTCCTCCACGCGGTACTTCATGTTGTCGCGCAGATAGTCAAACCCAAGCTCGTTATTGGTGCCGTAGGTGATGTCGCAATCGTAGGCCTTCTTGCGCTGTTCGTCGTCGAGCCCGTGGACGATGACGCCGGTGGTCAAGCCGAGGAAGCCGTAGATCTGGCCCATCCATTCGGCGTCGCGGCGGGCGAGATAGTCGTTGACCGTCACCACGTGCACGCCGCGGCCGGAAAGTGCGTTGAGATAGACCGCCAGCGTGGCGACCAGCGTCTTGCCTTCGCCGGTCTTCATCTCGGAGATGCGGCCCTCGTGCAGGATCATGCCGCCGATGAGCTGGACGTCGAAATGGCGTTGCCCGAGCGTGCGCTTGGCCGCTTCGCGCACGGTCGCGAAGGCGGGAACCAGAATGTCGTCGAGGGTCTTGCCGGCGGCGAGCTCGGCCTTGAACGCATCGGTGCGGGCTTTGAGATCGGCGTCCGACAGCGCGGCGACTTCGGATTCAAGCGCATTGATCGCCTCAACCCGTGGAGTATAGCCTCGGAGACGACGCTCGTTTGCAGAACCGAACAATTTGCGGGCAACAGCGCCGATCATGCGCAATCCTTCTCAAAAACCGAGGCGACGCCGTCCGGCATCTCGCCGTTCATGAACCCGTAGGTCAACGTCCCTCGAAGCGTCATCAATCCCCGCCGACGGAGCCCGTACGGAGGGGCCACTAAAGCGCCGTCATATAAGGGAAAAACAGGGCATTTTTCGGCTGCTTCAGCCACAAGTCCGTGGACACATAGGAGGGGGTCCCAACCTTGTCAATCAGCGCTGCCGTGCCGGCGTCCGGCCGCGCTGCCGGTTTAGTCGCCGCCGGCAAACCACCGGTTCAGCGCGCGTCCGCATCCGACCGAAGGCCTCCGTTCTTACGCCTTCGTGAGGGCCGCAGCCATTGCCAACACACGCGGGATGGGCGAGTGTCCGCCGCCATCAGGCCCGGGGGCTTCCGGCAACAACCCGCTTTCCGAGGACACAATGACCCGCTTATTCGCCAAACTCGCCTTTGCTGCGCTGCTTGCCGTTGCAGTGGCGATCCCGGCCCAGACCCAGGCACAAGCCCAGAACGATCCGGTCGTCGCGAAGGTTAACGGCACCGAAATCCGTCAAAGCGACCTGAACGCCGCCGAAGAGGAGATCGGACAAAATATCCAGGCCATGCCGGCCGAGGCCCGGCGCGAATATCTGATCACCTTCGTCACCGACATGGTGGTCCTCGCCAAGGCGGCCGAAGCGCGCAAACTCGGCGACACCGCGGAATTCAAGCGCAAGCTCGAACTCGCCCGCACGCGTCTGCTGATGGAAACGCTGCTGCAGGCCGAAGCCAAGACCGCCGTCACCGACGCGGCGATGAAAAAGGTCTATGAGGAAGCGACCAAGCAGATGGGCGACGAGAAGGAAGTGCGCGCCCGCCACATCCTGGTCGAGAAGGAGGACGAGGCGAAGGCGATCCTGGCCGACCTGAAGCAGGGCAAGGACTTCGCCGCCATCGCCAAGGAGAAGTCCAAGGATCCCGGCTCGAAGGAAAACGGCGGCGACCTCGGCTACTTCACCAAGGAGCAGATGGTGTCGGAATTCGCCGAAATCGCTTTCAAGCTCGAGAAGGGACAATTGTCCGACCCGGTGAAGACGCAATTCGGCTGGCACGTGCTCAAGGTCGAGGACAAGCGCAACCGTCCGGTCCCCGAATTCGACAAGGTGAAGGATCAGGTGCAGTCCTTCGTCATCCGCAAGGCGCAGGCCGACCTCGTGACCAAGCTGCGCGGCGAAGCCAAGATCGAGAAGATGACGCCGCCGGCCGACGCCAAGCCGGCCGACCAGAAGAAGTAATCCGGACCCGGGCTTCGTCCGACCGCCGAACTTCGGGCCGGCAGCCTTCCGATCTGATCCCTTGCGATTCGGTCGAAAGGCTGCTGGTTATGGAGGCGCAGCGCGCCGTTGCGCGCGGCCGAATGACCGGATTGGCCCGATGTCGTCCTCCAAAATCTCTCCCCTTGCTCCGAAGACCTATCCCGAAATGCCGGCCATCGACGGCGTGCGGCTGTCCACCGCCGCCGCCGGCATCAAGTACAAGGACCGCACCGACGTCCTGATGGCCGTGCTCGAGCCGGGCACGGTCGTCGCCGGCGTCTTCACGCGTTCGAAATGCCCTTCGGCACCGGTCGAATGGTGCCGCAAGAACCTCAGGAGCAAGTCGGCACGCGCGCTCGTGGTCAATTCCGGCAACGCCAACGCCTTCACCGGACGCACCGGCCGCGAAGCCGCGCAATTCACCGCCGCCCTCGCGTCGAAGGCAGTCCGCTGCAAGTCCGGTGAGGTGTTCCTGGCATCGACCGGCGTGATCGGCGAGCCGCTCAAGGCGCAGGCGTTCGCCGGCGTCATGGACGGCCTCGTGGCGCGCGCCGTGCCGGGCGCCTATCTCGAAGCCGCCCGGGCGATCATGACCACGGACACGTTTCCGAAGATCGCAACCGCCACCGCGCGCCTCGGCAAGGCCAAGGTCACCATCAACGGCATCGCCAAGGGCGCAGGGATGATCGCACCCGACATGGCGACCATGCTCTCGTTCGTTTTTACCGACGCGCCGGTGTCTGCGCCCGTGCTGCAGAAGCTCCTGAACGAGAGCGTCGTCGATACCTTCAACGCGATCACGGTGGACAGCGACACCTCCACCTCCGACACGCTCCTGGCGTTCGCGACCGGCAAAGCGGCCGCGCGCGGCGCCCCGAAGGTGACGAAGGCGAGCGATCCCAGGCTGAAGGAGTTTCGCAAGGCTTTCACCCGCGTTCTGGCCAACCTGTCCGAGCAGGTCGCACGCGACGGCGAAGGCGCGCGTAAGCTGGTCGAGGTCGTCGTCGAGGGCGCGGTCTCCAAGGCGTCGGCGCGCCGCATCGCAATGTCGATCGCCAATTCCCCACTCGTCAAAACCGCCATTGCCGGCGAAGACGCCAATTGGGGCCGCGTGGTGATGGCCGTCGGCAAGGCCGGCGAGCCCGCTGACCGCGACCGCCTGTCGATCTGGTTCAACGGCATCCGCGTCGCGCACAGGGGCGGCCGCGATCCCGGCTACGACGAGGCGAAGATGTCCGCCGCCATGACGGCGCAGGAGATCTCGATAAAGGTCGCGCTCGGGCTCGGCCGCGCCCGCGACCGCGTGCTGACCTGCGACCTGACCAAGGACTATGTCGCCATCAACGGCGATTATCGCTCCTGAAGGCCGGCCAAGGGTCCGCCAACGGTCCCTTGGACAGCCCCTTAACGGGGCCTTAACAAGATACCGCTAGTGTCGATCGACGAGGGATTGTGAGCGCCAATATTGTTCTCGTTGTCGCCTGTGCTCTCGTCGATGCCGACGACCGGGTGCTCATCGCCGAGCGCCCTCCCGGCAAGGCGATGGCAGGCCTCTGGGAGTTCCCCGGCGGCAAGGTGGAGGCGGGCGAGCGGCCCGAGGAGACACTGATCCGCGAACTCGCGGAGGAACTGGGAATTACCGTCCAGGAAGCCTGCCTCGCCCCGCTGACCTTTGCGAGCCACAGCTATCCGGATTTCCATCTGCTGATGCCGCTCTATGTGTGCCGGCGATGGGAGGGGCAGGTCGCCGCGAAAGTTCATACCCGGCTCGCCTGGGTACGGCCGAACAAACTACGTGACTACGCGATGCCGCCAGCGGATGAACCGCTGATTTCACATCTCATGGCGCTTTTGTGAGCCAGCCCAGAACAGGACTGACATGACCATGTTTCGATCGATTATCGCGCGCCCCCTGCAACGCTTCATCGCCGACCGCAATGCCGCGACGTCCATCGATTATGCCGTGATCGCCGCCGGCGTCGGCGCACTCATCGCCGCAACCGTGACGATCATGGGCACCTCGCTTAACGGCATGTACGACGCCGTCAAGTCCGCCTGGCCCGGCTGAGCGGCCGCACGTCCGGCTGCCCTTGCGCGGCCATTTCAGCATCACGCACTAACGCGGCGCCTTTTCTCCCGCCGGCCGTTCGCGCACGCCGAGCGCATCGGCGAGGCGCGAGCGCGCGCTGCCCGGACGCAGCGGCTGCTGCTGGCTCTCATGCGGCGCCCAGCCCGACAGCCAGACGATCTCGAAGGTCGCCCGCACGCGCCCGTCCGGATCGGAGAAACGCTCGGCGTAGATTTGCGCCATGCGCAGCAATGTGGCGCGCCGGAGTGGCTGGCGGCGCCGCTCGTTCAAGACATTGGTCGCGCCCATCCTGCGCAGGTCGTGCATGAGGCCAAAGACATGCGGATAACGTACGGTCAGCCGGTCGCTGTCGGCGACCGGCAGCGCAAAGCCCGCGCGCTGCAGCAGGCCGCCAAGATCGCGGACGTCGGCGAACGGCGAAACGCGCGGCGAGACACCGCCTTCGCGCTCCGCTTCGGCGGCCGCGAACGCCTGGCGCAGCTCCGTCAGCGTGTCTCCGCCCGCCATTGCACCCAGGAACAGCCCGTCGGGCTTGAGCGCGCGCCGGATCTGGATCAGCGTTCCCGGCAGATCGTTGACGAATTGCAGGCTGAGCGCCGAAACGGCGAGCGGCAGGACCGCTTCCGCGAACGGCAGAGCCTCTTCGTCGGCAACCACGGCGTCGTCCGCCGGCCGTTGCGGCGGCAGCGAATCGAACGCCACGATCCGCCCGGCGAGATTGCGTTCGCGCAGCACCCGCCTGACCGCACTGCCTGGCGTTCCGATATCGGCCACGAGGTCGAAGGTCCGCGTCACCGCCGCCAGCCGGTCGGCGAGCTCGGCCGCGACATTCTCCAGCAGAAAGTCGGCCGCCCCCAGCCGCAGCGCGCGAGCACGGCGGGCGCGGAGAAGCTTGCGGTCGAACAGGACGGGATAGGAGGACACTGGTGCTCCGCTTGTGGCGGCGATACCGTATCGCCATGGCCGTTCCAGCGACAGTACCGCAGCGTCTGTCATCGCGCTTTGTCCGCATGATGAGCACGATTGCGGCCCCGCTGCGGCTCGTCGTCGATTTCGCTCTGCCGCCATTGTGCCCAGCCTGCCGCGAGCCGGTCGGCGACGCGGGCGGACTTTGCGCGGCATGCTGGTCGCGGCTGTCGCCCATCGAGCGGCCGTTCTGCGAACGCCTCGGCATTCCGTTCGCCTACGATCCCGGACCCGGCATCCTGTCGATGCAGGCGATCGCCGATCCGCCGTCCTATGCGCGCGCTCGCGCCGCGGTGCGTTACGACGACGTCGCGCGCACGATGGTCCATGCCCTCAAATACGGCGACCGGCTCGACCTCGCTCCGGCCATGGGCCGCTGGATGGCGCGCGCCGGCGGCGAGCTTCTGGCGGACGCCGACGTCATCGTCCCAGTACCCCTGCACTGGCGACGGTTATGGGCGCGGCGCTTCAACCAGTCGGCGGCGTTGGTGAACGTCATTTCCCGTCAGTCAGGCCTGCCGGCCAATTTCGAGGTGCTGAAACGGGTGAAAGCAACGCCGCAGCAGGTCGGCCTGTCGAAATCCGAGCGCGCGCAAAACGTTCAGGGCGCGTTCCGCGTGCCGCCCGACCGCAAGGCGGACATCGCCCGACGCCGCGTCGTGCTCGTCGACGACGTGCTGACTTCGGGCGCGACCGCCGAAGCCTGCGCCCGCACCCTGTTGCGGGCCGGCGCCCGCCAAGTCGATCTGCTGGTTTTCGCCCGGGTTGTGGACGGCGCGCGCGCGACCATATAGACCTCTGCACCGACCCGGACCGCCGCATGACCCAGCATCCTGCCTACGTCGAAATCTACACGACGCCCTATTGTCCCTATTGCCTTGCCGCCAAGGACCTGCTGCACCAGAAGAACGTCGTCTTCACGGAGTTCGATGTCAGCGGCAACCCGGCGCTGCGCGCGGCCATGAGCGAGCGCGCCCACGGCCGCACGACCGTGCCGCAAATCTTCATCGGCGAGGACCATGTCGGCGGCTGCGACGATCTTTATGCGCTCGAGCAGGAAGGCCGCCTCGACGCGCTTCTGGAAAGCGCCGGCGGACAAGCGGCATGACCGCCGTCACCGGAAAACCGCAGACCTTTCGTGCCGCCCTCGTGCAGATGCGCTCGGGCTGCACACCGGCGGCCAATCTCGACACCGCGGCCGGCCTGATCCGCGAAGCGCGCAATCAGGGCGCGGACTATGTCCAGACGCCGGAAATGACCAACATCATGGAGCTGTCGCGCGAGAAGCTGCTCGCGGCGATCCTGCCGGAAGAAAACGATCCGAGCCTTGCCGCCTTCCGCGATCTTGCGCGCGAGCGTTCGATTTTCCTGCATATCGGCTCGCTGGCGGTCAAGGCGTCGCCCGATCGCGCCGCCAACCGCTCGTTCCTGATCGATCCGCACGGCGAGATCGTCGCGCGCTACGACAAGATCCATATGTTCGACGTGGACCTCGCCAACGGCGAGAGCTATCGCGAGTCGCGCAATTTCCGGCCGGGCGAAAGCGCGGTCTTGACCGACCTGCCATGGGGCCGGCTCGGACTGACGATCTGCTATGATCTGCGTTTTCCTGCGCTGTACCGCGCGCTGGCCGAGGCCGGCGCGACCCTGCTTGCGATCCCGGCGGCGTTCACTAGACAGACCGGCGAGGCCCACTGGCATACGCTGGTGCGGGCGCGCGCCATCGAGAACGGCTCCTTCGTGATGGCGGCCACGCAGGGCGGCCTGCACGAGAACGGACGCGAGACCTACGGCCATTCGCTGATCGTCGATCCGTGGGGACGCATCCTCGCCGAAGGCGGCACGGAGCCGGGCGTCATCGTAGCCGAGATCGATCCGGGGGCGGTGACCGCCGCCCGCGCACGCATCCCCTCGCTCCAGCACGGGCGGCGCTTCGACATCGTCGAGCCGCTCGCCGAGCCGACCCATCTCCACATCGTGCGGGATACGCCATGATCCGATACACGCTCGCCTGCGAGCGCAAGCACGAATTCGAAATCTGGTTCAACAGCTCCGCCGACTACGACAAGCAGATCAAGCGCGGGCTGGTGACCTGCCCGGTCTGCAATTCGGCCAAGGTCGACAAGGCGATCATGGCGCCGGCGATCCGTAGCTCCGCGCGCCGGCGCGCCGAGCCGCCGCCGACTGCGGAGAAGCTATCGGCCACGACCGAAACCGCGCCCGTCGCCATGCTCTCGCCGCAGGAAACCGAATTCCGCACCAAACTGCGGGAGCTGCACGAGCATCTGACCAAGAATGCGACCAATGTCGGCAAGGCTTTTCCGGAAGAGGCCCGCAAAATCCATTACGGCGAAGCCGAGCAGCGTTCGATCTACGGGGAAGCTTCGCCGGAAGACGCCAAGAAGCTGCGCGAGGAAGGCATCGAATTCCACCCGCTCCCGCCGCTGCCCGACGAGAAGAACTGAACCGCGCTCAGTGCGCCCAGAGCAGCAGCGCGACCCCGGCCACGACCAGCACGATGCCGAGCACCTCGCGGGGCGTGGTCTTCTGTCCGAACACGAAGCGTGAGATCGCCTGCGCGAACAGGACCTCGACCAGCGCCAGCGTGCGTACGCTCGCCGCCGTCGCGATCGCGAACGCCAGGAACCAGAATTGCGAGGCGAGCCCGCCGAGAAATCCGGCCACGAGCGAGGGCCGCCACGCCGCAAGAATGTCGCGCATCACCCGCGGCTCGCGCAGCATCAGGTAGGCCGACAGCGCGGCCGCCTGCCCGACCAGACCGACCACGAGCGTAAAGGTCGCGGCGACCACAAAGTCCGGCCGGTCGAGGTTGAGGATCGCGCCGCGATAGCCGATCGCCGAAAGTGCGAACATGCCGCCGGACGCGATGCCGAGCAGCGTCGGGCGCAGGCTCGCGCCCGGCGCGCTGCTCGGCTTCAGGGACGTCACCACGACGCCGGTCGTCGCGATCAGGATCGCGGCGACGATCCCCGGCGTCAGCGCATCGCCGAGAAAGATCAGGCCGAACAGGGCGACCTGCACCGGCTCGGTCTTGATATAGGCCACCGCGACGACAAACGAGCGCTCGCCCATGGCGGCGAGCATCATCGCGGTCGCCGCGATCTGCGCGCCCGCCCCGAGCGCGATCCAGGGCAGGAACGACCATCCCACCCGCGGCAGCGATGCGCCGGTAAATCCCAGAACGGCGGCAAGCGAGATCAGCGCGAACGGAAAGCCGAACAGGAAGCGTACATGGGTGGCGCCGACGGTCCCGAGCGTTGCCGTCAGTTCGCGCTGCAGAGCGTTGCGGGCCGTCTGGCTGGCAGCCGCAATCAGCGTAAAAATCGCCCAGAGCCAGCCCGTCTCCTGCATGGATACCAGTTCCGCAACAGGACCGCCTACCGATCCTTCACGGCCGTCAGCATGTAGTTGACGTCCATGTCATCGGACAACAGCCAGACATCGCGGAGCAGGTTGTAGACGACGCCGCGTTCGTCGACGAGCCGCAAATCTGCATGACGCATCGCCGTTTCCAGTTCCTCGGGCGTGACGAACTTGTCCCAGCGATGCGTCCCCCGCGGCAGCCAGCGCAGGACGTATTCCGCCCCGACAATGGCGAGGGCAAAGCTTTTCAGCGTGCGGTTGAGGGTGGCCGCGATCATCATCCCGCCGGGCCGGACCATCTCGGCGCAGCGCGCCACGAACAGCGCAACGTCGGCCACGTGCTCGACCACCTCCATGGCGAGTACGACGTCGAAGCGCTCGCCGGCGTCGGCGAGGGCTTCCGCGGTCGTGGCGCGATAATCGATGCTGACGCCGGATTGAGCGGCGTGGCGACGCGCAACCTCGATATTGGCCTGCGCGGGGTCGGCGCCGACCATGACCGCGCCGAGCCGGGCCAGCGGCTCCGACAGGATGCCCCCGCCGCAGCCGATATCGAGCATGCGCAGGCCGCTCAGGCAGCCGGCCTGTTTGGGATCGCGGCCGAAATGCAGCGCCGCCTGGTCCCGGATATAGCCAAGGCGGACGGGGTTGAATTTGTGCAGCGTGGCCATCGGCCCGCGCTCGTCCCACCAGGTCTCGGCCAGCCGTTCGAACTGATCGACTTCGGCCCTATCGACGGTCGACGAATGTACGGTCTGCGACGGCATGGTCCTGGCTCTGTCCTGGCTTTCTGCGGTTGCGGGTCTGCAACCCCGCCGGTATGTATACGCGCCTTTTTGCACCCAAGCACCGGTTCTGGGGTCTGTAATCCTGCATGGCACGCCTTGTTATGAAGTTCGGCGGCACCTCCGTCGCCGATATCGAACGCATCCGCAATGTTGGCCGCCACGTCAAGCGCGAGGTCGATGCCGGGCACGATGTCGCGGTCGTGGTGTCCGCCATGGCGGGCAAGACCAACGAGCTGGTCGCCTGGTGCCGCGAGGCCTCGCCGCTGCACGACGCGCGCGAATACGACGCGGTCGTCGCCTCGGGCGAACAGGTGACCGCCGGCCTGCTCGCGGTCGTCCTGCAGAATATGGGGCTGAATGCGCGCTCCTGGCTCGGCTGGCAATTGCCGATCCTGACCTCGCACGCCCACGGCGCCGCCCGCATCCTCGACATCAACGGCGAGGAGATCGTCAAGCGCTTCGGAGAGCGCAAGGAAGTCGCAGTGATCGCCGGCTTCCAGGGCATCCACAAGGAGACCGGCCGCATCACCACGCTCGGGCGCGGCGGCTCCGACACGTCCGCGGTCGCGGTCGCGGCCACCATCCGCGCCGACCGCTGCGACATCTACACGGACGTCGACGGCGTCTACACCACAGATCCGCGCGTGGTGCCCAAGGCGCGGCGGCTCGACAAGGTGGCTTTCGAGGAAATGCTGGAACTGGCCTCGCTCGGCGCCAAGGTGCTGCAGGTGCGCTCGGTCGAGCTCGGCATGGTCCACAAGGTGAAAATTTTCGTGCGGTCGAGTTTCGAGAAGCCGGAGGATATCGATCCCCACGGCACGCCGCCCGGCACGCTGATCTGCGACGAGGAGGATATCGTGGAGCAACAGGTCGTCACCGGCATCGCGTTCTCCAAGGACGAGGCCCAGATTTCGATCCGCCGCGTGCAGGACAAGCCGGGCGTGGCGGCGGCGATCTTCGGTCCGCTCGCCGAGGCCAACATCAATGTCGACATGATCGTGCAGAACGTGTCCGCCGACGGCAAGACGACCGACCTCACCTTCACCGTTCCCGCCGGCGACTATCAACGATCGATGGACGTGATCGGCAAGGCCAAGGAAACGATCGGCTTCGAACGCCTGGACGGCGCCGCCGACGTCGCCAAGGTCTCGGTCATCGGCATCGGCATGCGCAGCCATGCCGGCGTGGCCGCGCAGGCGTTCAAGGCGCTGGCCGACCGCAACATCAATATCCGCGCCATCACCACCTCCGAGATCAAGTTCTCGGTGCTGATCGATGCCGCCTATACGGAGCTTGCGGTCCGCACGCTGCACGGGCTCTACGGTCTCGACAAGGCCTGAACGTCGGCACCACCTGCCGATCATAAATTCCGGCGGGACAAGCCGGCCACGCTGGAAGCCTTCCAAGGCACGCCTCGCCCGCCGGCCCCCGGCAGTATGGGGGCATGAATCAGGCCACCGGCGCGGGCCGATCGCCGCCGCCCGGCTTCGCCGATGTCCCGCCCGGCCTCCTGCAAGCCGTTTGCGCTTGCGCCCGCGTTGTTTGCTTGCAGCGGAGGCGGCGCATTCGCTATAGCCCTGACACGAGCGGCCGCGACCGGCCGGGCAATCGCGGCCTTTGACCAGTCAAATCAACCGGATCGCCCGAATCGCGATCCCGGCGGCCTAGAACAGGGACCTTGAGCCATGCGTGGCGCGCTTGGCGGTCCGCGCGTGCTGCTACGCCGCCTTCGCGAGGTGATGGCGGAGCCGGTCAGCGCGCAGGAGCGCCTCGACAAGATCGTCGTGCTGATCGCCGCAAACATGGTTGCGGAGGTCTGCTCGGTCTATGTCCTGCGCGTCGACGGCACGCTCGAACTGTATGCGACCGAGGGCCTCAAGCGCGAAGCCGTCCACCAGACCGTGATGCGCACGGACGAAGGCCTGGTCGGCCTCGTCGCGAGCCAGGCCAATCCGATCAATCTTTCGGACGCGCAGTCCCACCCCGCCTTCGCCTACCGGCCGGAGACGGGCGAAGAAATCTACCATTCCTTCCTCGGCGTCCCGATCCTGCGCGCGGGCAACACGCTCGGCGTGCTAGTGGTCCAGAACCGCGCGCACCGCACCTATTCGGAAGAAGAAGTCGAGGCGCTGCAGACCACCTCGATGGTGCTCGCCGAGATGATCGCCTCGGGCGAATTGTCGGCGCTCGCCAAGCCCGGCGCCGAGCCCGCAGTCCATCCGCAACGCAGCTTCACCGGCGTCCCGCTCGCGGAGGGGATCGCGCTCGGCCACGTCGTCCTGCACGAGCCGCGCGTGACGATCACGAACTTCATCGCCGATGACGTCCAGAAGGAACTCAAGCGGCTCGAGGACGCGATTGCGACGCTGCGCACCGACCTCGATACCTTGCTCGATCGCGGCGAGGTTTCCGACGGACCGGAATCGCGCGAAATTCTCGAAGCCTACCGCATGTTCGCGCACGACCGCGGCTGGCTCGACCGTATGCGCGAAGCCGTCGCCAGCGGCCTGACCGCGGAAGCGGCGGTCGAACGGGTGCAATCGGATTCACGCGCGCGCATGATGCGCGCCACCGACCCCTATCTGCGCGAGCGGCTGCACGATCTCGACGATCTCGCCAACCGTCTCATGCGCCAGATCATGGGCGTGCGGCATGCCCCGCGCAAGGACCAGCTTCCCGACAATGCCATCCTTGTGGCGCGGGCCATGGGTCCGGCTGCCCTGCTCGATTACGACCGCACGCGACTGCGGGGCCTCGTGATCGAGGAAGGCGGCCCCACCTCCCATGTCGCGATCGTGGCGCGCGCGATCGGCATCGCCGCGGTCAGCCAGATCGAAAACGTCACCGGCATCGTGGACGCCGGCGATCCGATCATCGTCGACGGCACCACCGGCGAAATCTATCTGCGGCCGCCGCACGACGTCGAAAACGCCTATGCCGAGCGGGTGCGCCTGCGGGCGCGACGGCAGGCGCAATACCAGGCGCTGCGCGGCAGGCCGTGCGTCACCAAGGACGGCCAGCCGGTCGCGCTGATGATCAATGCCGGCCTGCTGGTCGATCTGCCGCATATCGAGGAAACCGGCGCGGCCGGCATCGGCCTGTTCCGCACCGAACTGCAATTCATGGTGGCGCCGTCGATGCCGCGCATCGCCGAGCAGCTCGCGCTCTATCGTGCCGTGCTCGACGCCGCCGGCAAGAAGCCGGTCACGTTCCGCACGCTCGATATCGGCGGCGACAAGGTGCTGCCCTATATGCAAGCCTTCGAGGAGGAAAATCCGGCGCTCGGCTGGCGCGCGATCCGGCTCGGCCTCGACCGGCCCGGCCTGATGCGCAGCCAGATTCGCGCGCTGCTGCGCGCGGCAACCGGCCGCGCGCTGCGCATCATGTTTCCGATGGTCGCGGTGGTCGACGAGTTCGATCAGGGCAAGGTCATGGTCGAGAACGAGCTCACCCATCTGCGGCGCCACGGCCACGGCCTGCCGGAACGGGTCGAGGTCGGCGCCATGGTCGAAGTGCCTTCGCTGCTGTTCCAGCTCGACGAATTGCTGCCGCGCGTCGACTTCCTGTCGGTCGGCTCCAACGACCTCGTGCAGTTCCTCTACGCGATCGACCGCGGCAATACCCGCGTGGCCGAACGCTTCGATCCGATCTCCGCGCCGGCGCTGCGCGTGTTCCGCGACATCGTCGACAAGGGCAACCAGTACAAAAAGCCGGTCACGCTCTGCGGCGAGCTGGCATCGAAGCCGATCGGCGCGCTGGCGCTGGTCGCGCTCGGCTACCGCTCGCTGTCACTGACGCCGTCGGCCATCGGCCCGGTCAAGGCCATGCTGCTCGACCTCGACGCCGCGAAAGCCGAGGCGCTGCTGCGCCCGCTGCTCGACAACAACCGCGTGTCGATGCCGATCCGCAAGCGCCTGGAAGAGTTCGCCGTGGCCGAAGGCCTGCAACTTTGACCACCGCCATGCTGCCGGACGACAAACTGAACGCACTGATGTCCCGTCATGCCGAGCTTGAGGCGGCGCTCGCCGGTCAGCGCGCGCCCGAGGAATTCGTGCGCCTGTCGCGCGAACTGGCCGAGCTTGGCCCGATCGTGGAAACGGTGAAGCGCTTCCGCGCGATCGAAAGAGAAATCGCCGACCTCGACACGCTGATCGAGGACCCCGCCACCGATTCCGAAATGCGCCGGATCGCGGAAGCCGAAAAGCCGATCGCCGAGGCCAACCGCGCGACGCTCGAGCGCGAAATCCGGCTGCACCTGATTCCCAAGGATGCGATGGACGAGCGCAACGTCATCCTCGAAATCCGTGCCGGAACTGGCGGCGACGAGGCCGCGCTGTTCGCCGGCGTGCTGTTTCGCATGTATGAGCGCTATGCCGCGCGCCAGGGCTGGGCGGTCGAGGTGATCTCCGAGAGCGCCGGCGCGGTCGGCGGGTTCAAGGAAATCATCGCGGAGATCCGCGGCCGCGGCGCGTTCGCCAAACTGAAATTCGAATCGGGCGCGCACCGCGTCCAGCGCGTGCCGGAAACCGAAGCCTCCGGCCGCATCCATACCTCGGCGGCGACGGTCGCGGTGTTGCCGGAGGTGGAAGACGTCGACATCACGATCCGCGACGAGGACCTGAAGATCGACACCATGCGCTCGGGTGGCGCCGGCGGCCAGCACGTCAACAAGACGGAATCGGCCATCCGCGTGACGCACCTGCCGACCGGCATCGCCATCGTGGTCCAGGAGGAACGCTCGCAGCACCGCAACAAGGCCAAGGCGATGGCGCTGCTGCGCGCGCGGCTCTACGAGCAGCAGCGCGAGAAGCGCGACAGCGAGCGCGCAGCGGAGCGCCGCATCCAGGTCGGCAGCGGCGACCGTTCCGAGCGCATCCGCACCTATAATTTCCCGCAGGGCCGCGTGACCGACCACCGCATCAATCTCACTTTGTACAAGCTGCCGCAGGTCATCGAAGGTGAAGCGCTCGGCGAGCTGATCGACGCGCTGGTCACCGAGAATCAGGCCGCTTTGCTCGCCGCGCAATCGGGCGCGCGGTGACCGTACATATGCCGATCGCATCGGGAGCGACCGTGGCTACGACCCGCCGCACTCTTGCGGAACTGTTTCGCCGTCACGACATTGATTCGGCGGAGGCGGACGCGCGCATTCTTCTGGCTCATGCGCTCAGCGTCAGCGCAGCGCAACTCGCCGCCAGCCCCGAACGTATTCTTAGCGGCGCGGAGGCGGAACGCCTGTCCGCTTATGCCATCCGCCGCACGCAGCACGAGCCGGTCGCGCGGATCACGGGCGAGAAAGAATTCTGGGGCTTGCCGTTGCGCGTTTCGGCGAGAACGCTTGTTCCACGCCCGGAAACCGAAACGGTGGTGGAGGCGGCGCTTGAGGTGCTCGCCGGGCGGCACGACGCCGCGCTGCGGATCGCCGACTTGGGAACTGGAACCGGCGCGCTGTTGCTTGCACTGCTGCACGAATTGCCGCATGCGCATGGAATTGCGACCGACTTGAGCTGCAAAGCGCTGATGACGGCGCGCAGCAATGCCGAACGGCTCGGTCTTGCGGAACGCGCGCGATTCGTCTGCTGCAACTTCGGCGAGTCGCTTGCCGGCGGCTTCGATCTGGTGGTGTCGAACCCGCCTTATATCGCGACCGCCCGGATCGAAGTGCTTGAGCCCGACGTGCGCGACTACGATCCACGCCTGGCGCTCGATGGCGGCCGCGACGGATACGACGCCTATCGGGCGATCGCGGCCGATGCCCGGCGTCTGCTTGCATCCGACGGCGCGCTGGTCGTCGAACTGGGGACCGGACAGGAGGCGACGGTTCGCGCACTTATGGCGACCCGAGGGTTAACGACCGTGGCCAGCCGCTGCGACCTTCTGGGCCATGCGCGCGCCCTCATTTTGCAGGCCGTGCCATGAAGTTGGCGCATTGGAGATCACAAAAATATCGCTTGGATTATTGCGCAAGACCGACTAGCTTCTGCCCGAAATCGACCCGAAGGGCGCGCCGAGAGGAAGGCCCGGAGCACGGCTCCGCGAGGCACCGGCGCAGGAAAGGCGAAAGCCGGACCGGACGCAGCATCGGACTGATTTAGTCAAACGAGAACAGGTCGAAGACATTTCGGATTGCCGAAACCGGATTGGAGAACGTCACCGGCTGAGCGGCACTGTCACCAGGCAGGCTGCAATTGATCGGCAAATGGCGAAGCGCGGGCGCGTGGATGAGCGCCCTGGGGAAATCTAGGCAGACAATGTAACGCGGTAACCCGCACATCGCACTGCAAGTCGGCCCTCCCCGATCAACGGGGAAGTCCGAGCGGGGACGGTGTTGTCGGACTGAAGTCGAAAATACAAATCCGGCGGACGAATGCCGCCTTCAAACGGGGATTGGCTAGAAGGCAAGCTATGAGAAACGGACAAAGCAAGCATCATCGCATGCGCGGGCGCAATCGCGGCAGCAAGAGTCACAATCCGCTGACGCGCGTTTACGAATCGAACGGCCCCGATGTGAAGATTCGCGGCACGGCCAATCACATCGCCGAGAAATACATCCAGCTTGCACGCGATGCGACTGCTTCCGGCGATCCGGTCGCGGCGGAAAATTACTATCAGCATGCGGAGCATTATTTCCGCCTGATCGCCGCCGCGCAGGAGCAGTTCCGCCAAACCCAGCCCTTCCAGCAACAACAGCCGCGCATCGACAGCGACGATGCGTTCGAAGGCGACGACGAAGGCATGATGCAGCCGCCGACCGGCGGCGGCGAACCGCACTATACGCAGCGCGAGCAGCCGCCGGCCCCGCGCGATTTCCCGCAGCACCGGCAGGGCCAGCCCCGCCATGAGCGCGGCGAGGCGCGTACGCAGGCCGCGGACACGACCGAAGGCGACGTGAGCACCCTTCCTTCCTTCATCACCGGCGGCCAGCCGGCGAATGCGCAGCCCGTCAGCTATGGCCAGAACGGCCATGAAAGCCAGGGCGAACGCTTCACGGGGAGCCGCCGCCGGCGCCGCCATCGCGGACCCAATCCGGACGCGGCGGGCGGCGAAGGCGCCGACGACATGCCGGCGCCGGAATCGAACACGCAGCCGGGCGAATAAGAAAATCTACGACGACTGTTCGCGCGCGGTCGCGCCGGGCGAAGGTGCAAGCACCGGCTTGAGCCCGGGCACCAGTTCACGCTTTTCGCGGCGGGCCGGGATGGCACGATAAACCTGCTTGGTCGCCTCGACGATGTGGACGCCGGCGAACGGCGCCGAGATCGTCGAGCCGGCGCGCTCCCATGCGACGGCCGAGCGCAGGAACCAGCCGCGCGCGACCGGCGGCACGTACAGCGCCTCGCCCCAGCCATTGGGCGTAAACCACGTGTCGCGCAGGATGGCGGTGATCTGCGCGCGCGAATAGGGCCGGCCGTAGCCGAACGGCGTCGTGTCCGTTCGCGCCCATAGTCCGCGACGGTTTGGCACCACGGCGAGCAGCCGCCCGTTCGGCGTCAGCACGCGCCAGACCTCGCGCAGCAGCGCGACCGGATCGTCCGCCATCTCGAGCGCATGAACCAGCAGCACGCGGTCCACGGCGGAATCGGTCAGCGGCCACTGGTCCGCTTCCACGAGCGCGGCAAGCGCCGGCCGGCTGGATGGCCATTTCACCACGCCCTGCGACGCCGGCATGAAAGCGAGGCAGCGCTCGGCTTCTTCCCGGAATAGACCGAGATAAGGCGTCGCATAGCCGATGCCGGCTATCCGCAAACCGGCCAGGTTGTTCCAGCGCGCGCGGACCCCGCGCCCGATGAAGCGCCGCGCAACGATTCCGAGGCCCTGGGAATAGAAATTGCGAAGATCGACGACGTCGATAAACATGGTTCACCGTAACATGGAATCCGAGGACCGGAGCAAGCGCGCGAAATTCTGCTTAACGGGAGCGCCTCGATGCTGGCATGATGGCGCGGTCCGCGGCGACATCGCGCGCCTCCCTCACGATCGAACCTCCCCAACTTCCCAGTGGAGATGACATGGCGGCGAAAACCCATCAGTTCAATTGCCTCTCCGACAATTTCGGCGTCCTGCTGCATGACACCGCAACCGGCCGCACCGCCTCGATCGACGCACCCGACGCGGCCCCGGTCGAAGCCGCGCTTGCGCAAACCGGCTGGACCTTGACCGACATCCTGGTGACCCATCATCACGGCGACCACACCGCGGGCATCCCCGCGCTGAAGAAAAAATACAAATGCCGTGTCGTGGCCCCGCGCGGGGAAGCCGGCCGCATCGCCGACGTCGACGAAACCGCAGGCGAAGGCGACGTCGTGCGCGTCGGCGAACTCGCCGCACGCGTTCTCGAAACCCCCGGCCATACCGCCGGACATATCTGCTACGTCTTCGATACCGACAAGATCGCCTTCGTCGGCGACACGCTGTTTTCCGTCGGCTGCGGCCGCGTCATCGAGGGAACGATGGAGCAGATGTGGCAATCGCTCTTGAAATTGCGGGCGCTGCCCGACGACACCTCGTTTTTCTGCGGCCACGAATATACGCAGGCCAATATCCGCTTCGCGCTCACGATCGAGCCCGGCAACCCCGACCTGCTCGCGCGCGCCCGTGAAGTCGATGCGCTGCGCGCGGCCGGCAAGCCGACCTTGCCGTCGACGATCGGCCTCGAGAAGCGGACCAACTGTTTCCTGCGCGCCGACGTGCCCGCGGTCACCGCGGCGGTGGGCCTTGCCGGCCGCGACGCCGCGGACGTCTTCGCCGAGATCCGCACGCGCAAGAACAAATTCTGACATGCTACAGGCTGCCGACATCATCCGCGAACTCGACCTGAAGCCGCATCCGGAGGGCGGGCATTATCGCGAGTGCTTCCGCGACCATGCTCCCGGCGGCGGCCGCGCGATGTCGACCGCGATCTATTTCCTGCTCGCACGCGGCGAGCGCTCGCACTGGCATCGCGTGGACGCAGTCGAAATCTGGCACTGGTATTCCGGCGCGCCGCTGACGCTGCGGATCGCCGGGCCGGACGACAGCGCGGTCGTGACGCTCGGGCCGCATCTGCGCGAAGGCCAAAGGCCGCAGGTGGTGGTGCCGGCGCAGGCCTGGCAGGCCGCCGAATCGCTCGGCGACTGGACGCTGTGCGGCTGCACGGTCGCGCCGGGCTTCGAGTTCAGCGGCTTTGAGCTCGCGCCGCGGCACTGGAGCCCCGGCGTTTGACGAACATGTCCTTGGCGGCGATCAGCCCGCCGCCGGCAATGAGGATCGCGGCCAGAGCGAGCGAAAGCGTCGCCTGCGCATAATCGGCGAGCACCAGAAACAGCGTCGACAGGACCGGCGCCGCATAGGACGCAGCGCCGAGCACGCGGATGTCTCCGTGCTTCATCCCGATATCCCAGACATAGAACGCCGCGCCGACCGGGCCGAGCCCGAGTGCGGCGACCGCGATCCATTGCCCGGCCGTTTGCGGCCACACCGTCTGCTCGAACGCGAGATGGAAGAATAACCCCAGCAGCGACGTCACCAGACAGAAGCCGACGACCGTATCCGTCGGCACCGATGAAAATCGCCGCGAGAGCACCGAATAGATCGCCCACACGAAGGCGGCGACGAAGGCGGCGGCATAGCCCGGAACGAATTCCGGCGCGAATCCGAGCTGGGCGCGGCCGGCAACCAAAATTACCGTGCCGACCAGCCCGAGGCCCGCGCCCGCCACGTGATGCACGCGCAGGCGCTCGCCTGGAAGAAAGGCCGAGAACAGCACGATCAGGAGCGGCCACAGATAATTGATCAGCCCGGATTCGGCCGGCGGCGCCAGACGCAGCGCGAAGAAATAGAGCGCGTGATAACCGAATAATCCGAAAATACCGAGCGCCCAGACCTGCGGCGGCTGCCGCAACGCGGCCATCGCGCCCTTGCGGAACAGCCAGCTCGACGCCCCGAGCAATCCGCCGACCGCAAACGTCATCGCCGCGAGCTGAAAGGGCGGCACCGCGCCCGACGCCGCCGTGAACAAGGCGAGCAGCGACCACATCAGGATCGCCGTGAAGCCGATCAGGGTCGGACGCGCGGACATGATCGAATCCATTTCGAGCGGAGAACGAGCCCGACCGGATCAACCCCGGCGCACCGGGCCGGACGCAATCGCGATCTCAGGCCAGATATTGCCCGCCATTCGCCGTCAGCGTGGAGCCGGTGATGAAGCCCGCGTCGTCGGATGCAAGGAAGACCACGCAGCGCGCGATCTCCTCCGGCTCGCCGAGCCGGCCGAGCGGGATCTGCGGCAGGATATTCTTCTCCAACACGTCCTGCGGCACCGCCTTCACCATCTCGGTGGCGATATAGCCCGGGCAGATCGCATTCACGGTGATGCCGCTGCGCGCGCCTTCCTGCGCCAGCGCCTTGGTGAAGCCGATCTCGCCGGCCTTGGCGGCCGAATAATTGACCTGGCCCATCTGGCCCTTCTGGCCGTTGATCGAGGAGATGTTGACGATCCGCCCGAACTTGCGCGCGCGCATGCCCTCGATCACGTGGCGGGTCATGTTGAACAGCGAGCCAAGATTGGTGTTGATGACGGCGTTCCACTGCTCGGCCGTCATGCGGTGGAACATGGTGTCGCGCGTGATGCCGGCATTGTTGACGAGCACGTCGACCGGTCCGAGATCGCTCTCGATCTGCTTGAGGCCCGCGCCGCACGCCTCGAAGTTCGACACGTCCCATTTGTAGACCGGGATGTCCGTCGCCGCCTTGAATTTCTGGGCGGCCTCGTCATTGCCGGCATAATTGGCTGCAACCTTGTAGCCGGCGGCCTTCAGCGCCTTGGATATCGCCTCACCGATCCCGCGGGTGCCGCCGGTAACCACTGCCACGCGCGCCATGATGTTGGTGTCCTCCCCAAGACAAGACTTTTTGGCCGTTTCGTATTTTTCACAGTTTCAGAACGAGGATGGCCGGGTCAAGCCCGGCCATCCCATCCCTTCGTCGATGTCGTGTCTGTGATCGCGATCACAGACAGGAAACGGCCGGTTCGTCAGCGCTCCAGGCACATGGCGATGCCCATGCCGCCCCCGATGCACAATGTCGCAAGGCCCTTCCTGGAATTGCGCTTTGCCATTTCATGCAGCAGCGTCACCAGAATGCGCGCGCCGGAGGCACCGATCGGATGCCCGATAGCGATCGCGCCGCCGTTCACGTTGACCTTGCCGGTATCCCAGCCGAGGTCCTTGTTGACCGCGCAGGCCTGGGCGGCGAACGCCTCGTTCGCCTCGATCAGGTCGAGGTCTTCGGCTTTCCAGCCGGCTTTTTTCAGCGCGGCGCGCGAAGCGGGGATCGGACCGGTCCCCATGATCGCCGGATCGACGCCGGCCTGCGCCCAGGACACGATGCGCGCGAGCACCGGACGGCCTTCCTTGGCGGCCTGCGACGCCTTCATCAGCACCACCGCCGCCGCACCGTCATTGATGCCGGAGGCGTTGCCGGCGGTCACCGTGCCTTCCTTGTCGAAGGCGGGCCGCAGCTTGCCGATCGAATCCACCGTCGCGCCGTGCTTGGGATATTCGTCGCTGTCGACGACGACCTCGCCCTTGCGCGTCTTGATCGTGACCGGGACGATCTCGTCCTTGAACTTGCCGGCCTTCTGCGCCGCCTCGGCCTTGTTCTGCGAAGCGACCGCGAATTCGTCCTGCTGCTGGCGCGTGATCTGCCACTGCTTGGCAACATTCTCGGCCGTGTTGCCCATGTGATAGCCGTTGAAGGCATCCCACAGGCCGTCCTTGATCATCGTATCGATCAGCTTGAGGTCGCCCATTTTCGTGCCGTCGCGCAGATGGGCGCAATGCGGAGCCTGGCTCATCGATTCCTGTCCGCCGGCGACGACGATCTCGGAATCGCCGTTGAGGATCGCCTGATAGCCGAGCGCCACCGAACGCAGGCCCGAGCCGCAGAGCTGATTGACGCCCCAGGCCGGGCTCTCGACCGGAATGCCGGCGCCGATCGACGCCTGTCGCGCCGGGTTCTGGCCCTGGCCGGCGGTGAGGATCTGCCCCATGATCACTTCGGAGATCACCGCAGGCGCGACGCCGGCCCGCTTGAGCGCTTCCTGAATCGCCACTTTACCCAGCTCATGTGCCGGCAGGCCGGCCAGCGATCCGTTGAATGAACCAACCGGCGTACGCGCGGCGCCGACGATAACGATGTCGTCTTTCATGACCATGCTCCCTGATCCGTGGGCCCCTCGATAGCACGGCCGATGGGCTGCGCAAATTGGCGGCAGGACCGGCGCGGGGCGGGCCTATGGGGCTTGCATAAAACGGTGGCCGGACCGGAAGAAAGCGCCTATTTTCCGGGGACCCCTGCTTACGCGCCGGCGGGCGCCAACCATCGCGGAATTCATGACAAAAGCTGAAGAACCGATCACGATCAAAAAATACGCCAATCGTCGCCTCTATAATACTGGAACCAGTACCTATGTGACGCTGGAAGACTTGGCGACCATGGTCAAGAGCGGCGAGGATTTCGTCGTCTACGACGCCAAGACCGGCGAAGACATCACCCGCGCTGTGCTGGCGCAGATCATCTTCGAACAGGAAAACAAGGAAGGCACCCAGAACCTTCTTCCGATCAATTTCCTGCGGCAGCTCATCCGCTTCTACGGCGACAGCATGCAGATGCTGGTTCCCCGCTATCTTGAAGTGTCGCTGGAATCACTAACCAAGGAACAGGAAAAATTCCGCCAGCAGATGTCGCAGGCCTTCGGCGTCGGCGCATTCGGTCCGATCGAGGACCAGGTCCGGCGCAACATGGAGATGTTCGAGAAGGCATTCGGCATGTTCAGCCCGTTCGCCCGCAAGGACGAACGCGAGGGCGCGGCGGCAAAGCCGGCCGAAGCCACGGGCGACATCGATGCCATGAAACGTCAACTGGAAGAGATGCAGCGGCGTCTCGACCAGATGACGACCAAGGACAAGCCGTAAGCGGACGGCCGCCGCGCACGCCTGTCGCTCAGGCGGTTGCCGCGCGCGCGGAATCCTGCGGCAGGGCCGTAACCCACGGCCGCTCGATATGGGCTTTGCCGATCAGCGCGCCCTGCAGGTAATGGCAGCCCCAGGCCGACAGGATCGATGCCGACTGCTCGTCCTGCACCCACTCGGCGATCGTTTCGAGCCCGAGCCGACGGCCGAGGTCGACCAGAGTGCGCACGAAGGTGCGGTCGTCCTCAGAGCGCGTGAGGTTCTGTACGAACGAGCCGTCGATCTTGACGATATCGACGCCGAGCTTGCGCAGATTGCGGAACGAAGTGTAGCCGGCGCCGAAATCGTCGATGGCAATGCGGCAGCCCGCATCCTTGACCCGCGTCACGAAGCCGCGGGTATCGTCGATATCGTGGATCGCGGCCATCTCGGTGATCTCGACCGTCATGCGCGGCGCGACGTCCGGATGGGCGCGCAATAGCGACCCGAGCCGGACCCACCAGTCCGGATCGATGGTCGAGGCCGGCGAGACGTTGAAGCTCAGCCTGAGCGCCGGATTGGCCGCCAATTCCTGCACGGTCAGCTCGAACACGCGATGGTCGAGAAGACGCACGAGACCGAGCTGCTCCGCCACCGGGATGACCGCGGACGCCGGAACGATCGTGCCGTCGGCGCGCTGGATCCGCATGAGGCATTCGTAGAACGCCGTCTCGCGGGTCTGCGTATCGACCACCGGCTCGTAGGCGAGCAGGATCCGGCGCTCGTTGAGCGCGGTGACGATCTCTTCGGTCGAGCGCACGTTCTCGCGGCGCTGGGCCTCGCGTTCGATGCTCGGCTGATAGGCGAAGAACGAGCCGGGCCGCTTGGCCTTGGCGCGGTCGAGCGTCTCCTGCGCGCGGGAGAGAATTTCGTGCACGGTGCGCGCATGGCGCGGCGCGGTGACGCGCCCATCGTCGTGGTCACGGCAACGGGGCCGACCGACGTGGCCATCACCTCGTCGCGCACGCCGGCCAGAAAGCGGTCGGCGGCGATCAGCAGATCGTCCGGAGAGCAGTTGCGCAGGATGATGCCGAACTTGTTGCCCGAGAAGCGGCCGAGGCAGTCCTCGCCGCGCATCTTGCTGCGCAGGCGCTTCGCGACGGCGCCGATCACCTCGTCGGCGATGTCGTAGCCATAGGCTTCGTTGATGCGGCCGAGATTGTCGATGGCGACCAGCAGGAAGCCGCAGGAGGTGCGCCCGCGGATCGATTCCTGCAGCGTCTGTTCGAGAATCTTCGCAAGATGGCTGCGGTTGATCTCGCCGGTCTGACCGTCGAATTGCGACAGATAGGCGAGCTCCTGCTCGCGCGCATAACGTTCGTTGATGACGCGGATGATGCCATGCGCCCGCAGCGGCCGGCCATCGGGTCCCGCATACCAGCGTCCGGTATCCTCGATCCAGGTCTTTTCGGCGCGCGGCGCCGCGCGCAGGCAATATTGGATCTGGTAGGGAACGCCCGCGCCCTCGTCCTTGCGCTGGCCGTGCATCACCGCGTCGAAACGCGTCTCGACATTGCCGGGATCGAGCAGGTTGGCATAGGCGCGCCCGTTGGCGATCAGAGAGACGTCGCGCAGGCCGAGCACCTGCGGCGCGTTCGCGCTCCAGATCAGCCGGTCGCTGTCCAGCCGCCATTCATAAAGCGCATCGCCGAGGGACTGGACGATTTCCGCGATGTCGATGCGTTCCACCGCCGCGCCGTCGGGCGCTTCGGTCGCTCCGACCACGCAGGGCTGCGCGCCATCCACAAATTCGCGCTTGGGACGGCGTAACGGAGTTTGCTTGCCTTCCACGCTGAACCCTTTCGGCACAATTGTGTCGCCCGCCGTACCGACAAGAGGGCAGTTCTGTTGTTTAAACTTACCGCACAAACCTAAAAATTCTGAGAAATGGCGGCCCGTTATTCTAACGGTCGTCTCCGTGCCGGCGGCCGGCACGCTGCTTGCGAGGTTCTTCCTGCCAGAGGACGGAATGTCCCAAATCGGCACAGGGAGAATCGACATGTCGACGATCGGACCCGCCGGCGTCAACCGGTTTTTGGCCCAGGTCCATGGCGTCAGACCCGGCCAGACCACCGGACAACGCGCCCTTGTGCCGGTCGAACCCGCGAGCCGCGCCCGGAGCGATACGTTTCGGCACGGCAAAGCACAGGTTTCGCGTCCTTTTGCTCCCTATCTGGCGCATCTGATTGCGACGGCGAACGGCGCGCCGCAGACCCGCGAACGCCGCCGCCTCGATCCCCGGGAAGCCAGCGGTCTCTATCAGGCGGCCGCGTCCCATCCGGCAATGCGCAAGACGCCTCTTAAATCGCTCTAGGCGACGGTCACCCTTCAGTAACCAAGCGCGCAACCATCCTTGCGCCCGTCGGATGCCCCGATCAGGACGCCGCGCTCCCAGTCGATCCGGACGGCCTGCGCGGCGCCGAGCGGCAATGCGCGCAGAGTGACGTCGTGGCCGCGGTCGCGCAGACCCGCGATCGCGTCGGCGGAAACGCCGCGCTCGACCACCGTCGTCTCGCCCTCGAAAAATACCCGCGGCATGTCGATGGCGGCCTGCAGATCAAGTCCGTGATCGACGAGATTGGAGATGAAATGGGCGTGGCCCATGGCCTGATACGAGCCGCCCATGACGCCGAACGCCATTTCGCACCGGCCGTCGCGCAGGGCGAGCGCGGGAATGATCGTATGCATCGGACGCTTGCGCGGACCGGCGCAATTGGGATGGCCCGGATCGAGCGCGAAGCTCATGCCCCGGTTGTGCAGCATGATCCCGGTCTTCTCCGTGGCGATTGCGGCGCCGAACGGCACGAACAGGGAATTGATGAGGGCGACGGCCTGCCGGTCGCGGTCGACCACCGTCACAAGCGTCGTGTCGCCGCGCGGTCCCGGCGCCGGCGGAACCGCGACGCGGCGGAACGGATCGAGGCGGTCGGCAAGCTCTGCGGCGAAGGCGCGGTCGAGCAACGCCGGAACGGAAGCGCGCATGGCGGAAGGTTCGGCGAGGTGCGTATTGCGCACCGCATACGCCATCCGGCCGGCTTCGAGCAGGATGTGCAGCCGTTCGGCGCCGGCCGGATCGAGCGACGACATGTCGAATTGCTGCAGGATATTGAGCAGCAGGAGCGCCGCAAGTCCCTGGCCGTTCGGCGGCAACTCGACGATGTCGAGGCCGCGATAGTTCGTCGAGATCGGATCGACGGCTTCGCCATGATGGGCGGCCAGATCATCCTCTGTGAGCAGACCGCCGCGTGTACGCACCGTGCCGACAAGATCGGCGGCCACCTCGCCGCTGTAGAATGCGTCCCGGCCCTCGCGCGCGATGCGCGAAAGCGTTGCCGCCAGCGCCGGCAGGCGCACCACGTCGCCTTCGCTCGGCGCCGGTCCCGAGGGAAGGAAATGGCGCGCTGCGGCGGGATCGCGGCGCAGACGGTCGGCGGCCAGACGCCAGTCATGCGCGATGCGCGGGGCCACCGCGTAGCCGTCTTGCGCGGCGCGGACCGCGGGCGCCAGCGCCCTTTCGAGGCCGAGCCGCCCGTGCGCGCGCAGCAGCGCGTCCCAGGCATCGATCGCGCCCGGCACCGTCACCGCATGGATGGAATCTTCGGGGATCGCTCCGGCCAGGCCTTCGGCCTGCATCCGCTCGAGGCTCATGGCGGCGCCGGAACGGCCGGACCCGTTATAGCCCCAGACCGGACGGCCGGGCTGCGCGACGAGGCAGAAGCAGTCGCCGCCGATGCCCGTCATGTGCGGCTCGATCACGCTGAGAAGCGCGACCGCGGCGACCGCCGCATCCGCCGCGCTGCCGCCGGCGCGCAGCGTTTCGACCGCCGCCAGCGAAGCGAGCGGGTGCGATGTCGCCACCATACCGTCGCAGGCATAGACAGCCGAACGGCCGGGCCGGTGAAAGTCGCGTGTCATCGGATTGGCTTCGGACAATGCCCCGGTGTGTCGCGCGAACGCGACAGGGTCAATTGTTGCTCAGGCGGTCGATACCGTCGAGGCCGATGTCGCGCTGGGCGGTGCGGATGGACACCGAGAAGCCTCCGACCACGTCGACGAACGCAATGACGACGAGCAGCAGGAACGTCGAGGTCGCCGCGCGCTGGAGGATCATGAACTCGCCGACCATGGCGATGAACACAACAAACGACAGGATATGGTCCACGATCGACTTGGTGCCGATCCGGGTCGCCTTGAGGATTTCGAGGAACAACAGGAAGATCGAGAAGATGATCAGCAGGTCGCCGGTCGAGACGTCGAGCGTGGCGCGCGACAGCATCGGAATCTGGAATACGGTGTCGCTGAATCCGAGCCCGAACAGGTAGGCGATGATGTTGTAGATCGCGAGGGGGATGAGCAGGAGCGGAAAACCGATCAGATACATGGATGTGGTCCTTCCACTCCGGCTCCGGTTTGCGAAGCCGTCAGCTTTCCGCCTGGGCCTTCAGAACCTGACGGCCCTTATACATGCCGGTCTTCAGGTCGACATGGTGCGGCCGGCGCAGCTCTCCCGAATCCTTGTCCTCGACATAGGTCGGCTGCTTGAGCGCATCGGCGGACCGGCGCATGCCGCGGCGCGACGGCGAGGTCTTTCGTTTAGGGACAGCCATAATACTGAGCTCCTTGAGGAAATTATCGGTCCGCGGACGGATCCGTGCGATCGGGGATTGCCGGGCTTATAGAGCAAGGCTCCGTCCAAGGCTAGGGGCCGCGTGTTCGGGGCAGGCACGCCGCCAGCGGTCCGAGGGTCGCCGCCCGGCGCTCGTAAATGCCGGCCAGCCGCCGCACGCCGGGGCCCGGGCTGCGCGCATTGCGCAGGCGCGGATTGGGCAGCACCGCCGCCAGGACCGCGGCCTCGCCCGCCCCGACCCGGCTCGCCGGGCGGCCGAAGGCCCGGCGGGCGCCGGCATCCACGCCGAACTCGCCGGCCGGCCCCCATTCCGCGACATTGAGATAAAGCTCCATGACGCGCGGCTTCGAGAGCACGAGATCGGCCCACAGGCTGAGCGGAAATTCCAGCGCCTTGCGCAGGTAGCTGCGCCCCTGCCACAGGAAGAGGTTCTTCACCGTCTGCTGGGTGAGGGTGGAGCCGCCGCGCAGGTCCTCGACGTCCTCGGCTTCCTCGATCGCCTGCCAGAGTCCGGCCCAGTCGACACCGCCATGCTCGCAGAAACGCTGATCCTCGGCCGCGATCACGGCCAGAGGAATCGCCGAGGCGACCTCTTCGAGCGCGACCACCGTGCGCACCACCCGCTGGCCGGTGAGATAGCGCCACAGCATCGGCGTCGAGGGCGGGGTCACGAACGCATAGAGCGGCACCAGCAGATACGGCAGCAGCAGCGCGACAATGAGCGCATAGAGCCCCGCGCGCAGAACGGCGCGCAGACGCAGCGGGCGACGGAAGGGGATGGACGACACAGGCACGCCGGCAGGGCCCGGCTCGACCGGCGGGGCGGTCGGCCCGGACGGCGCGAAGAGCTTGTCGTCCTGCGGCGGCGGGGCGGCGGGCGCATCAGACATGGCCGGACTATCGCCGGAAAACGTCGCCATGTTGAGGCCAAATCCGCTAAAAGCGGCGCGGACCCCGTCCTGCGACGGCCTGTCGCCGGGCGCACTCTCCGATGCCCTTGCGGTGCCCTGTCCGATGACCGAGCGTCCCGATCCCGCCCTCTTCCCCGCGCGCCTGGGCGCCGCCGCCGCGGCGACCGAAGAGCTTCTGGCAACGCTGCTCGCCGATCGGCCCGAGCCCGGCGAGATCGCGCGCCCGCGCCGGCTGATCGAGGCCATGCGCCACGCCGCGCTCGCAGGCGGCAAAAGGCTGCGTCCGTTTCTCGTGATCGAGAGCGCCGCGCTGTTTTCGGTGCCGCCGCAGCAGGCCGCCATGGCCGGCGCCGCGCTCGAATGCGTGCACTGCTACTCGCTCGTGCATGACGACCTGCCGGCGATGGACAACGACGCGATGCGGCGCGGCCGGCCGACGACCCACATTGCCTTCGACGAGGCAACCGCCATTCTCGCCGGCGACAGCCTGCTCACGCTCGCCTTCGACATTCTCAGCCGGCCGCAGGTGCATCCCGATCCGGCCGTGCGGGTCGCGCTGATCGGCGCGCTCGCACGCGCGTCCGGCCTTGGCGGCATGGCCGGCGGACAGATGCTCGATCTCGCCGCCGAAGGCCGCTTCGGCAAAAGCGTCCCCGACGAACGCCGCGTCGTCGAATTACAGCGCATGAAGACCGGCGCCCTGCTGCGCTTCGCGTGCATCGCGGGCGCCATTCTCGGCAACGCGTCGGCGCACGAGCACAAGGCGCTCGCCGATTACGGCGAGGCGCTCGGCGCCGCTTTCCAGATCGCCGACGACCTGCTCGATATCGAAGGCGACGCCGCCGCGCTCGGCAAGGCCACCGGCAAGGATGCCGCGGCCGGCAAGGCGACGCTCGTGGGCCTGCTCGGCGTCGCGCCGGCGCGGGCGCGGCTTGCGGACCTCGTCGACCGCGCGCAGGCCGCTTTGTCGGTTTTCGGGACACGCGCAGCCTGCCTGCAGCAGGCCGCCCGCTACGTCGCCGAGCGGGAGCGTTAACGCCCGGCAGGGCGCGGGACAGCCATCCTTTTGCCTTAACCCTGATGCGCAAGCTGTCCAAAAGGTAACGTGACGGACGCCCCGGCACCCACTAAATCACACCGTGAAGGAACCGGGCTGTGCCAATACGCCGCCTCTTGATCATCGCTGCAGCCGCCATCGCAGCCATCGCCGCCATCTTCTATTTCTATTCGAACGGCGCGCCGGCCGAGGATTCGTACCGGCTTGCGAAGGCGGACCGCGGCGAAATCCTCGCGACCGTCAGCGCCACCGGCACCATCAATCCGATCACCACCGTCATCGTGGGCTCGCAATTGTCCGGGCAGGTGGTCGAAATCCTTGCCGACTTCAATTCCACCGTGAAGGCCGGACAGGTAGTCGCGCGGCTCAATTCCGACCAGATCCGCGCCCGCCTCGATGCCGCCCGCGCCGATCTTGCGCAGATGCGCGCCAACCGGCAGGTGCAGGAAGGCATGATCGCCAAGGTGCGCGCCGACACCGAGAAGGCGCGCGCCGCGATCGCCGACGCCGAAGCGCAGGTCGCGCGCAACGAGGCGCTGCTGGCGGATTCCGAACGCATCTTCCAGCGCCAGAGCGAATTGCGCTCGCGCGGCTTCGCCGCCCAGCAGACCTACGACACGGCGCGCACGACCCGCGACGCACAGGAAGCAGCGCTCAATTCCGCGCGCGCGCAGGTGCTCTCCGCCAAGGCCTCGCTCGCCGGCCTCGCCGCCGACCTGCAGGTGGCCGAAGCCAACCTCGAAGCGGTGAAGGCGCAGATCGCGCAGCGCGAGGCCGCCGTCCGCCAGATCGAGGTCGACCTGCGCAACACCGAGATCAAGTCGCCGGTCTCCGGCGTCGTCGTGCAGCGTAACGTCGAACTGGGGCAGACGGTCGCCGCGTCCCTGCAGGCGCCCGAGCTGTTCCGCATCGCCGACGACCTGCGCCACATGGAGATCGCCGCAAATATCGACGAGACCGATGTCGGCCGCATCCAAGCCGGCCAGCGGACGACCTTCACCGTCAACGCCTTTCCCGGCCGCGCGTTCGAGGGCAGCGTCAAGCAGGTGCGGCTCGGCTCGCAGACAGTGCAGAATGTCGTGATCTACACCGCCATCATCTCGATCGAGAATCCGCGACTCGAATTGCTGCCCGGCATGACGGCAAGCCTGCGCGTGGAGACCGACCGGCGCGAGAACGTGATCCGCGTGCCCAATGCCGCCCTGCGCTGGCGCCCGCCGGCGACCAATCTCGCGCTCGGCACCGCGCCCGCCGAAACTGCCGCCGCCCCGCGCGGCGGCAATGCGGCGGCCGCCCGCCTGACGGAATTCGTGGAGGCGATCAAGACCGAGCTCAAGCTCGACGCCGCCCAGAGCAGGGAGCTGGAGGCCGCCCTCTCCGACTTGCGTAAGAGTTTTGCGGCGAGCGCCGCCGAAGGCGCTTCGCAGACCGACCGCCGCGAGCGCGCCCGCGCCCTGCGCCGTGAATTCGAGGAACGCATCGCCGGCGTGCTCGACGAAAAGCAGCGTCCGCTGTTCGAGGATATCCGCAAGCGCTTTGCGGCCGGCGCCGCACAGGGCCAGGCCGCACAGATCGCGCGCCTGTTCGTTCCCGGACGCGGCGGCACCGCGCAGGGCCTCACCGTGCGCGTGGGCGCGACCGACGGCGTGATGACCGAAATCCTCTCCGGCCTCGAGGCCGGCCGCGACGTGATCGTCGGCGGCGGACAGCGCGCCGGCGGCACGACGCGCGGCCCGCGCTTCGGCTTCTGAGCGCGCGCGTCGAGCGAGGCGACCATGGCGCTGATCGAAACCGAGCATCTCACCCGCCACTATTCGCTCGGTTCGGAAACCGTGAAGGCGCTGGCCGACGTCTCGCTCTCGATCGGCGACGGCGAATTCGTTGCCGTCATGGGCCCCTCGGGCTCGGGCAAATCGACTTTCATGAACGTGATCGGCTGTCTCGACCGCCCGACCTCGGGGACCTACCGGCTCCAAGGCGAGCTGGTATCGGCGCTCGACAGCGATGCGCTCGCCGCGATTCGCAGCCACAAGATGGGTTTCGTCTTCCAGCAGTTTCACCTGCTCGACCGACTCGATGCGCTCAACAATGTCGAGTTGCCGCTGATCTATGCCGACATTGACCGCGCCCGCCGCGACGAACTGGCGGCGACGGCGCTGCGCCGCGTCGGTCTTGGCGAACGGATGCACCACCGACCCACGCAGTTATCCGGCGGACAGCAGCAGCGCGTGGCGATTGCACGCGCGATCGTCAACAGACCGAAAGTGCTGCTCGCCGACGAGCCGACCGGCGCGCTCGACAGCCGGACATCGATCGAGATCATGGCGCTGTTCCAGCAGCTCAACCGCGAAGGCACCACGGTTCTCATCGTCACCCACGAAGCCAATATCGCCCATTATGCAGGACGCGTGATCCGCTTCCTCGACGGCCGGGTGCAAAGCGATACGCAGCAGGCCCCGGCCGACGCGGCGGCCGACCTTGCGGCCCTGCGCGCGGCGCACGCCCGCGACCATGCCGGAGCGCAACCGTGAAACTGAGCGACGCCGCCATTTCCGCCACCGACGCCCTGCGCCTCAACAAGCTGCGCAGCGCGCTCACCATGCTCGGCATTATCATCGGGGTCGCGGCGGTGATCGCCATGGTCGCTGTCGGCGGCGGCGCGCGCGAGCAGGTGGTGGCCCAGATCAGAAGCCTCGGCGCGAACCTGCTCGTCGTCATGCCGGGCAATGTCACGCAGGGCGGCGTGCGGCTGGGCAGCGGCGCCGCCTCCACCTTGACCGATGACGATTCCGTCGCGATCGCCGCCGAGGTGTCGGGCGTGCAGGTGACGTCACCCTATATGCGCGGAACCGCGCAACTGATCGCGAGCGGCGTCAACTGGTCGACGCTCATCTTCGGCATCGATGCCGGCTGGTTCGAGGCGCGCGAATGGGAGGTCGAGCACGGCCGCGAGTTCACGCCGGAAGAGATCGCGCGCGGCGCGCAAGTGGCGCTGCTCGGCCAGACCGTGGCGCGCAACCTTTATGGCGGGCTCGACCCGGTCGATCAGGAATTGCGCATCCGCAACGTGCCGTTCCGCGTGATCGGCGTCATGGGGCGCAAGGGACAATCGACCTGGGGACAGGACCAGGACGACGTCGTGTTCGTGCCGCTCAACACCGCGCGCCAGCGCGTGCTCGGCCGCAATCTCGCCAACGCCCGCGCGGTGGGCGCGATCTATGTCAAGGTGCGCGAGGGCGAAAGCCTGACGCAGACCGAGGACGAGGTGAAGGCGCTGCTGCGCCAGCGCCACCGTATCCAGCCAGGCCAGGACGACGATTTCTCGATCCGCAATCTTGCCGACATTGCGGCGACCCGCGAGGCAAGTGCGAGCACGCTGGCCGTGCTGCTGGCCGCGGTGGCCGGCGTGTCGCTCGCGGTCGGCGGCATCGGCATCATGAACATCATGCTGGTCTCGGTGACCGAGCGCACGCGCGAGATCGGGCTGCGGCTCGCGGTCGGCGCGCGGCCCAAAGATATTCTGCGGCAATTCCTGTTCGAGGCGGCGGGACTGGCGGGGATCGGCGGGGCGGTCGGCGTCGTCATCGGGGTCGCGGTCGCCTACATCATCTCCACCTTCGCCGGCTGGCCGCTGCTGATCCAGCCGGAAGCGGTGCTGCTGGCGGTGGCGTTCTCCGGCCTCGTCGGCGTGTTCTTCGGCTGGTATCCGGCGCTGCGCGCCTCGCGTCTCGATCCGATCGAAGCGTTGCGGCACGCCTGATCCCCGCAGCAATGAATTAGCCAAAGCTGCGCCGGCCCTATTGTTTGGCGGGCGCGGGCGCGCCTTCAGTTCCAGATCCGCTGCCCTTTTCGTGTTGCACATCGCATACATGCGATGTGCAAAAGCGATGTTGCACATCGGGCAAGCCCGATGTGCAAGGGCGCGCGGAACGCCGGGCTCTCAGCCTGCCCGCGGCCCCGTGTGCGAAAGCGAAGAAGCACACGAGCATGGTCACCACGGAAAGCCGAAATCTCCGGCGTTCCGCGCGCGGTGTTTGAAGGCTTGCTCTGCGACAACCCCGGAGGACAGACGCCCTGGCGAGGGCGGCCAACTTGGTATCCTCCGCTGGTGACCCACGGCCGGTGGGCCGGATCATCGCAGCTTGGGCCTCCGCGGCGCGGGCGTACGTCCTGCGCCCTGCCGCGGCCACCGCCTCCTGCTCCGCGTCTCATGACGCTGATCAGACGCCCTTGCGGGGAACAGGATGACAAGGAAAATAATCCAAATTACGTAGTTGACGCCACAAAGTACGGGATATAGACCATGACCGCCGAGGCGGCCAAAAGCGCCAAGGCTGGCGCGCCCGAAGTTGAAATTGAAATAACGCCTGAAATGATCGAGGCGGGGGCATCAATGCTGATGGATCAGTGCGACATGCTGTGGGCGACCGCTAGGCATATTGCTCGCGATCTTTTTCTGGAAATGAGTCGAAGTGCAATATCAGGTCGTTCCGGTAAGCGATGATGTCGGCCTGAAAGGCGTCGAACTTTTTTGCAAGTTCATCGATTATCGCTGAATTGAATCTATACTCTGCCTCTAATTGCAGAGTGTTTTTCTTAGTGCTGTGTAGGGCGGGCACCAGAAACCACTGACCAGCTAGCGGCCCTGGTTGCGGACCGCCCATAACCACGCCGTGGGCTATCTCATTCCGCCTCGCGCCCGCCTCGATGTAAACGCTCAGGAGATCGTCTAGGCGATCTGATAACGCTTCGCTGGGAAAGGTCATGAAGAATACGTCAGCGGCCGCTCGTAGCATGTTGCGGCGTGGTCCGGTGGCCGTGAGAGTGCCGTATGATCGAAACGCGGCATGTGTCATTTTCGGCCCGCACAGCCAAGAGTAAAGAGATGCTAACATTTCTTCTGCATGCTCCCACTGGCTGAGCGCGTAGCCGACGTTTAAAAACACTTCTCGGGCGATTGAGTCGCCCTTGGGAGCAAGGGGAACGGATTTGAAATCCTTCTTTGTGACCATGGTTGGGACCCGATGAAAAAATCTGCGGAAGATTCGCAATATTCAGCGAAGGAAACGCATCAGCGCCTCGCTGCGGTCTTGCGGGGGGCCTTCAGCGGCCCCCCGACACCGTTGAAAGATATTCCAAAAAAGAGCGGCGAGTCCCGAGAGACCCGCCGCAAAACTAAGAAACCCAAATCCGCCTGATTTTGCGGGGTTTCTCTCGTCTTTTGCGCCAGCGCAGAAACCGCCGCGCAGCGTGAGAAAAGTCCGATTTAACGAGGTTGACGATACGTGAGGCGCTTGCCTTCACCGCCGCGGACAGCAAGAGCCGCACGTTCCCCATCGGTCAGGGTGCGCGTGTTGTAACGGAAATCGAATTCCGCCAGATAGCGGTGCAAATTCTTTTCGGCGCAATGCTGGTAATTACCACGCATCCCGCGCTTGAAGATACCGAAATAGCCTTCAACGGTGTTGGTCGTCACGTCGCCACGAGCGTATTCCTTCGCTCCGTGATTGACCGTCTCGTGCGCGGCAAATTCCTTGCCGAGCGTGATGTAAAGCTTGCTTTCGTCGGTATGCAGACGGCTTTCGTGGTGAACGTTCTCGCGCACGATCTTGGCGACCGCAGCCGCGTCGGCGGTCGGCACATGGAACGAGCGCACGTTGCCGGTGCTGCGATCAACGAGGGCGACGATGGCGCGCTTGTTGGCGGCACGCCCTTTCTTGAGGAAGGGGCGACCGCTGGTCGTCTTGGTGCGGCGCTTCGACTCCGGGAGATTGCCGAAATAGGTCTCGTCAACCTCGACAGGGGAGCCGGGGCCGCCCATCGGCGGGAGATCGAGGCCGCCACGGCGCATTGCTTCCATCACGCGGTGATGGATAAACCACGCGGTGTTGTATTCGCAGCCAAGGTGGCGTTCTAGCTGGGTAGCGGTGAAGCCCTTCTTGGACGACGCATACAGATGGAACGCGGTGGCCCAAGACGTGAGCGGGGCATGGCTTCGCTCCATCACGCTCTTGGTCATGACGGTGTAATCCTTACGGCACTCTTTCTCGCCGCAGCGATACCGACCGGCCTTCTTGGTGGCGTAGTGCTTCAGTGAGCCACAGTGCGGGCACACGGGGCCGTGCGGCCAACGGGCGGCTTCAAACCACGCGCGGGCCGCTTTCTCGTTGTGGAAGTGAGCCTCTTTGAAGGTGTTTTTGCCGCGTGCCATGACCGCCGCCCTTTCGATGGTCAGACACTACAGGATGGGGCTTGTGGCGTCAACTACGTAATTGGGAAAATAATCCTAGATCGTGGCAGCACTAAGGCGATGGGAGGACCGGCAGGAAAAAATCTTGGTGATGCTTTCTTCTCCGTCGTCATGGCCGGGCCCGTTGCGGCCATCCCGATCAGGAGCGCAATGGCCCTCCCAGGCGGGATGCCCGCGACAAGCGCGGGCGCGGGGATAACGACAACGTCCTGCGTCATCCCGGGCGCGGCGCAGCGTGCAACGGTGCGCCGCAGACCCGGGATCGCTCTCCGCGGGGCAGACGAGAACGATCCCGGCTCGCGCTGACACGCGTCCGGGATGACAATGCTGAGTTTCTCCAGCACACCTTCTTTCCCGATCCTCATGGTGAGGGGCGCCGCTTGCGGCGCGTCTCGAACCATGAGGCCCCAATGATGAGGCCACGGTCATAAGGTCATGGCCATGAAGCCACAGCACTGCAGATGCGGGCGCGCATGCGGCCGCATCCTTCGAGACGTCGCGCGGAGTTTATCATCGGGCCGCGCTTCGCGCGGACCCGTTGGCGCGGCTCCTCAGGATGAGGAGAGAGGTTGGTGCCGGGCCTCGCGGGTGCGAACCTCGCGTCCGCCGCGCTTGCGTTCGTCGCCGGTATTCGTTCCGTGCCCTGTCTCGCGCCATCGCGGATCGCGCTGCGTGCGTCGGGGAATTTTACCGCCCGCCGCGCCACCAGTCCTGGAGGCGCGACCAATATTGCCGGCCGGCGCTGGAGAACATCGCGAACAGGATGCCGGCGATGAGGACGGGAATCCACAGCAGCACCACGGCCGACAGCACGACGAAAAAGAGCGCCACCGCAAGCCCGATGCCGAGCAGGATCAGCACGATGCTGAACGGTCCCGGCCGCTTCAGCGACATGCGCCGGATGCCGTCGGGGCCTTCCTCGACATGGATGAAGATGCTCTCGAAGCCGCCGCGCCCGCGCGCCTGTTCGCCCGGCGGGATGATCTCCGGCTCATGGCGCGGCTGCTCGGCACGGGGACGGTCGGGCTCGTTGCTCATGCGGCGAATATGGGGACACGCGAAAGCGGCGGCAATATGCCCGATCCGCGCTACAACCTTTCTCCGCCTCATCCTGAGGAGGGCGCCAACGGATCCGCGCGAAGCGCAGCCCGATGATAAACTCCGCGCGGCGTCTCGAAGGATGGGCAGCCCATGGCTCGAGATGCGTCGCTACGCGACGCTCCTCACCATGAGGCCGGAAGAAGCCGATGACCGTAGCCCGCATGGAGCAAAGCGGAATGCCGTGCAGGAAACATATTCGATATGACTGCGCCCCTCACCCGCCGCGCTTCGCGCGTCGACCTCTCCCCGTAAGCGGGGAGAGGTGAAGAAGAGGATCACTCCGCCGCCGTCCGTCCCCCGCCCGCGCCGAACCGCCGCTCGATGTAATCGATCACCATCGCCTTGAAGTCGGCAGCAACCGTCGGCCCGCGCAGCGTCGCCGCTTTCCGTCCGTCGATGAAGACCGGCGCGGCCGGCGCCTCGCCGGTGCCGGGCAGCGAGATGCCGATGTCGGCGTGCTTGCTCTCGCCCGGGCCGTTCACGATGCAGCCCATCACCGCGACATTGAGCGTCTCCACGCCCGGATAGCGCTTCTTCCAGTCCGGCATCGAGTCGTGGATGAAGCTCTGGATATCGCGCGCCAGCTCCTGGAACGTGGTCGAGGTGGTGCGGCCGCAGCCCGGGCAGGCCGCGACCAGCGGCACGAAGGTGCGGAAGCCCATGGTCTGCAAGAGTTCCTGCGCGACCTTGACCTCGAGCGTGCGGTCGCCGCCCGGCTCGGGCGTGAGCGAGATGCGGATCGTGTCGCCGATGCCGCTCTGCAGGAGAACGCCGAGCGCCGCCGACGAGGCGACGATGCCCTTGCTGCCCATGCCCGCCTCGGTGAGACCCAGATGCAGCGCGTAGTCGGAGCGGCGCGCAAGCTCGGCATAGACCGCGATCAGGTCCTGCACCGCTGAGACCTTGGCCGAGAGGATGATGCGGTTCTGCGGCAGGCCGATCTCCTGCGCACGCTGCGCGGAGAGCAGCGCCGACTGCACCATGGCCTCGCGCGTGATGGCGCGCGCGTCCTGCGGCTGCGCGCTCTTTGCATTCTCGTCCATCAGATGAGTGAGGAGTTCCTGGTCGAGCGAGCCCCAGTTGGCGCCGATGCGCACCGGCTTGCCGTGACGCAGGGCGGTCTCGATGATGGCCGCGAACTGCCGGTCCTTCTTGTCCTTGAAGCCGACATTGCCGGGATTGATACGATATTTGTCGAGCGCCTGCGCGCAGGCCGGATGGTCGGCGAGCAGCTTGTGGCCGATATAATGGAAGTCGCCGACCAGCGGCACGCTCACGCCCGTCTTCAGGAGACGCTCGCGGATATGCGGCACGGCGGCGGCCGCCTCGTCGCGGTCGACGGTGATGCGCACGATCTCGGAACCCGCGCGAGCGAGCGCGGCCACCTGCCGCGCGGTCGCCTCGACGTCGGCGGTGTCGGTATTGGTCATCGACTGCACGACGATGGGCGCAGCCCCGCCGACGACGACGCCGCCTACATCGACGGCGACGCTGCGGTGCCTTGGCGCCGGTGCGCCGGACAGGGACAGATCGGGTTCGCTCATGATGTCATTCTACGCTGCCGGAGCGCTTCGGGGGAGCATGTCTAGCCCGGCCGGTTCACGAGAATAAGGCCGCCCACGACCAGCACGACCGCGAGCGCAAAGGCCGGCGTGACCGGATCGCCCATCACCAGATGGCCGGCCGTCACCCCGAACAGCGGCGCGAGAAACGTGAAGGCCGAAAGCCGGCTCGCCGAATAGCGCACCACCAGCATGAACCAGATGACGAAGGTGACGCTCACCACCCAGACCGTCTGGTAGAGGAGCGCGCCGGTCGCCACCGGCCCCGGCAGCGCGGTCATGGTTTCGCCGAAGGCGAGCGCGGCCAGCACCAGCACGAAGAACGAGACCACGAGCTGATAGAGCATGGTCTTTTCCGGCGGGACGCGGTTGAGGCGCGAGGCTTTCACGAGCAGCGTGGTCGCCGCCCAAGCCGCCGCGCCGAGCGTGATCAGGATATCGCCGATCGTCTCGGACGGATTGCCCGACGACGCCGGCCAGCCGAACGCCACCCCCATGCCCGCGAACGAAAGGCAAAGCCCGAGCCAATGCAGCGGACGCAGCCGGTCGCTCGGCAGGAACAGCCGCGAGCCGATCACCACCCAGAACGGCGCGGTATAGAAGAAGAGCGCCGAGCGGGTCGCGGTCGTGTATTGCAGCCCGCTGAAGATGAAAATGAACTCGATGCCGAACAGAAGCCCGGCCGCAATGCCGGGCCACAGCGTGCCGTCGTCGATGCGCAGCGAGATGTTGCGCGCCCGCACCCACATCCATACCAGCAGGGTCGCGCCGCCCGAGCGCAGCGCCGCCTGGATCATCGGCGGGAAGTCCTGCAAGGCGAGCTTGATCGCGACCTGATTGAATCCCCAGCTGAAGCACAGAAGAACGGCGAGCGCCGTGCCCATCGCATCGAGCGGACGCGTGGCATCGGTGTAGGGCGAAGGAACCGTAGCGCGCGCCATGCGACCGGTCAGGCCCCGCGGCAATGGGCGCAGATGCCGGAAATCTCCACCACCGGCGCCTTGGGCGCGAAGCCGGCCGCCCGCGCCGCGTTCGACAGCGTCTCGCCGATCGCTCCCGACGAGACTTCACCGACCGCCCCGCAGCGCTCGCAGATCAGGAACACCACGAAATCCGCCGTGGAGTGATTGTGGATGCAGGCGATGAAGGCGTTGCGGCTCTCGATGCGGTGAACGAGGCCGTTCTCCATCAGGAAATCGAGCGCGCGATAGATCGTGATCGGGGCCGGCCGGGCCCCCTCCTGCCCGGTCAGTTCGATGATCTCGTAGGCGCCGAGCGGCCGGTGGCTCGTCAGCAGCGCCGCCAGCACCTGCCGGCGAATCGGGGTGAGGCGCTGCGCCCGCGCCTCGCACAGCGCCTCGGCATGGGCGAGCGCATCGGCCGTGCAGCGGTCGTGGTCGTGATCGGGGGTCGGGAATGCACTCAGGGCCATTCCTCTCATATCAGGGCTTTATCCCGGTTTGGCAAAGGCCGTTAAGGAATTTGCCCTATTCCCGCCGCGGCGCAGCAAAGTAATTGTTGCAATGCAACAAATCGCCCCTACCTTACGGAATCGAGCCATAACCCGAACGGGAACCGAACCATGCTCCATCGCCTCCTCCGGCGGCCGGTCCGGAAGAAGGTCAATCTCGCGCTCCAGGGCGGCGGGGCGCACGGCGCCTATACCTGGGGCGTTCTCGACTATCTTTTGGAAGACGGGCGGCTGGCCTTTGCCGGCGTGTCGGGAACCTCGGCCGGCGCGGTCAATGCCGTCATGCTGGCGGACGGGCTCGCCCGCGGCGGTGCGCTCGAGGCGCGGGCGCGGCTCGCCGAATTCTGGCGGGCGGCGAGCGTCGGCGGCAACCTGCCGGGTCCGCAGCGCGCCGTGGTCGAGCGGCTGATGTCGCTGTTGCCGATGGACGGGGCGCCGGTGCAGTTCATGGTCGATGCCATGTCGCGCTTCCTGTCGCCCTACGACCTCAATCCGCTCAACATCAACCCGCTCAAGGACCTGATCGGACGCTTCGTCGATTTCGACGCCATCCGCGCGGGCAGGCAGCTCGACCTCTTCATCTCGGCCACCAACGTGCGCACCGGCCGCCTGCGGGTGTTCCGCCGCGAGGAGATCACCGCCGATGTCATCATGGCGTCGGCTGCCCTGCCGATGCTGTTCCGCGCGGTCGAGATCGACGGCGAGCCCTATTGGGACGGCGGTTTCACGGGAAACCCGGCGATCCTGCCGCTGATCGAGGCCAACGACATCGACGACATTCTGGTGGTGCAGATTTCGCCGCTGTCGCGCGAAACGACGCCGACGTCCTCGCGCGACATCCTGCACCGCGTCAACGAGATCACGTTCAACGCGCCGCTCGATTCCGAGCTGCGCGCGCTGGAATATGCCGGCCGCATCGCCGGGAGCCGGCGGCGCTTCAAAGTCCACCGCATCGTGCTCGAAGGCGTCGGCAAGAAGCTGAGCGCCGGCAGCAAACTCAACACCGATTACGACTTCTTCACGCTGCTGCACCGCGCCGGCCGCCGCGCGGCGCGGCGTTTCCTCGACGAGCATTTCGGCGATATCGGCCGTCGCGGCACGCTCGATCTCGCCGAAGCCACCGCCGCGAGCGCCTGACCCCGGCCGCGGAGCATCAAATCGGTCAAGACGATGGTCGGGCCGGTGCTCTAGAGTCTTCCCTACTTTGATGGAATCAAAGCAGGGGCTCCAGCTTTCTATCTTGACGCGTTTTCTTCACGCGAACCGGTACCCGCTTCGCTCGAAAACGCTCTAGACTGGACAAATGAAAGAACCGCGCCGCATTCATGCGATCGAGGTCGGACCGACGCTGCTCGACATCATGCTGGGCGACATCACCCGCCTCGACGTGCACGCCATCGTCAATGCCGCCAACCGTTCGCTGCTCGGCGGCGGCGGCGTGGACGGGGCGATCCATCGCGCCGCCGGACCGGATCTGCTGACCGAATGCCGCGCGCTCGGCGGCTGCGAGACCGGCGAGGCCAAGATCACGGCCGGCTATCGCTTGCCGGCGCGTCATGTCATCCACGCCGTCGGCCCAGTCTGGTCCGGCGGGGAGCGCAACGAGGACCAGCTGCTCGCCGCCTGCTATCGCAACGCGATCGCGCTTGCCGCGCATCACAGCCTCGCCTCGCTCGCCTTCCCCGCCATCTCCACCGGCGTCTATGCCTTCCCGCCCGAACGCGCGTCGCGAATCGCGACCGGCACCGTGATCTCCGAAATCTCCGCGCGCAAGGACGCACCCGAACGCATCATATTCTGCTGCTTCAGCGAGGCCTCCGCGCATCTGCACCGCGACGCGCTGATCGATTTCGGGGTCGGCTGAACGCCTCGCGCGAGGAGGCGGCGCGCCTACACGTCCGGATCGACGTCGAGGCGCATCACCCAGTTTTCGAGCCCCGGCGCCGCGGCCGGATAGAGCGCACCGACCAGCGGATCGTGGCCGGGAATGACGTGATGGCGCGAGGACGCCAGCCGCCTGATGGTCCTGTATCCTTCGAGCGTGTCGCCGACACTGTAGGTGATCGGGAACACGCGCCCCTCGTCGAGATGGCTGTAGAGATGCGTGCCGTCGGAGGAGACCACGACATAGCCGCGCCGCGTCTTCACCCGCACGCATTGCAGGCCCTTTGAGTGGCCGCCGATATGATGCACGGTGATGCCGGGCACGATCTCGTCGACGCCATCATGGAAGATCACGCGCCCGTCGAACACCTTGCGCACCATCGCGACCACGTCCTCGACGCCGAACGGGATGCGCAACATGCCGTGGCACATGCAGCGGCCGGTCGCATAAGCCATCTCGATGTCCTGCACGTGGTAGCGCGCGTTCGGGAACAGGTCGTAATTGCCGGAATGGTCCCAATGCAGGTGCGTGAGGATGACGTGATCGATCTGGCCGCCGTCGAGGCCGAGCGCGCGCAGGCCTTCGCCGACCGGATGCGACAGCACGCGGCCGCGCTCGCGTCCGACCTTCTCGTCGAAGCCGGTATCGACCACGAACGTGCCGTAGGCGCCGCGGACGACCCAGACATAATAGGCGATGTCGGTCAGGACGTCGTGCGGGTCGCCGAAAATGTAATTGTCGGCGGCCTTGCGCTGGAACGAGGCGTAGCGCACCGCATAGACTTCGTGGACGTCGTCGGACATGCCGTCCTCCGCTGTTGTCCTGCGCCGGGCGGCTCAGCCCTTGCCGGCTTCCTGCGCGAAGACCTCGCGCGCGATGCGAAACGAATCGACCGCCGCCGGCACGCCGGCATAGATGGCGACCTGCAGGAATATCTCGGTGATCTCCTCCCGGCTCACGCCGTTGGTGAGCGCGCCGCGGATATGGGCCTTCAGCTCGTGCGGCCTGTTGAGGATGCTGATCATCGCGAGATTGAGCATCGAGCGCGTCTTGCGCGGCAGGCCCTCGCGGCCCCAGATCGCGCCCCAGCAATATTCGTTGAGCAGATCCTGCATCGGCTGGTTGAAGGCGTCGGCATTCTTCGTGGCGTTGTCGACATAGTCCTTGCCGAGCACGGCGGTGCGGATCTTGAGGCCGCGTTCGTAAAGTTCCTTGTCCATCATTTTCTCCTTGCGATGACGGCGAGCGGGCCGTGCGGTCAGATTTCCTTGCCGAGATAATGATCGAGCGAATAGCGGCCGCCGCCGCGAAAGAAGATGGCGACGAACAGCAGCAGCCAGAGCAGCGCGAACTCGTAGCCCTGGCGTCCCCAGAAATAGCCGTTCGGTCCCACGAACCAGACGATGATCACGATCATCTCGATCGCCAGCATCGCGGCGGCGACGCGCGTGAACAGCCCGACGGCAAGCGCGATCGCGACCGCAAACTCGACGAAGCCGACAAAATAGGCGAGCGGCAGCGGGAACGGGAAGCCCTTGGCGGCCATGCCCTGGGCCGTATTGACGGCCGTGCCGTAGAATAGTTTCTGCACGCCGTGCGGAACCATGATGGCGCCGGCGGAGAAACGCATGAACGCATAGGTGTAGGGAGAGAACGCCCCGTAGAAGCCGGTAAGCGAGGGAATCGCAAGGCGCGTACGGTCGATGCGGGTCGTGTCGTGTTCGGCCATCTCTACCCCCTTTCAGGAAAATTCGCTGCGGATCCTTTCGGTGTGCTCGCCGAGCGCGGGCACGGCGCCGTAGCGGCGCTGCTCGCCGGCCCGCAACGGTGCCGGCGCCGGACAGCTCGCCGGCCCGCTCGGCGTGCCGACGCCGATGCGGCGCAGGTGCGGATGCGCGGCCAGCTCGGCCGGCCCGTTGACCGGCGCGAACGCGATGTCGCAGGCGAGCAGCCTTGCGGTCAGGTCCTTCGCCGTCATCGCGGCGAACGCCGCCGCCACCCTGCCGTCGGTCTGCGCGCGGCGTGAAACGCGCGCGACATTGGTGGCGAAATCCGGATCGGCGGCCAGCGCGGCGTCCCCCATCACCTTCTCCGCCAGCACGCGCCATTCGCGGTCGTTCTGGATCGAGATCAGGATATCGACGCCGTCGCGCGTGCGGAACACGCCATAGGGCGAGATCGAGGGGTGGGCGAGGCCGAGCCGCCGCGGCGGCGTGCCGCCTTCGTGCTGGAGCAGCGGCACGGTCATCCAGTCCGCCATCGAATCGAACAGCGAGACGGAAATCTCCGCGCCCTCGCCGCTGCGCCCGCGCACGATCAGCGCTTCGAGGATCGCCTCGTAGGCGTTCATGCCGGTCGCGACATCCACGACGGAAACACCGACGCGCGCCGGCTCTTCGGGGCCGCCGGTGACGGAGGCGAGACCCGATTCCGCCTGGATCAGGAGATCGTAGGCCTTGCGCGCGGCATAGGGGCCGCTCTCGCCATAGCCGGAGATCGAGCACGCGATCAGGCGCGGATGCCTGCGCCGCAATTGCGCGACCGGGAAGCCGAGCTTGCCGACGGTGCCGGGCTTAAGATTCTGCACGAACACGTCGGCCTTGGCGATCATGCGCGCGAGCAGCGCCTTGTCGTCGGCGCGCGTCAGGTCGAGCACGACCGATTCCTTGCCGCGGTTGAGCCAGACGAAATAGGCGCTCTCCCCGTGCACCACGCCGTCATAGCCGCGCGCGAAATCGCCCTCCGGGCGCTCGACCTTGATCACGCGCGCGCCGGCGTCGGCCATGCGGCAGGTGCAGGTCGGCGCCGCAACAGCCTGTTCGAGCGAGACGACGAGAAGGCCGGAGAGAGGCAGGGTCATGTGTCGATCCGCGTGACCGAGCTATGAGGATTGTCATCGCCGGGCTTGACCCGGCGATCCCGCTCAGGGACGCGCAATGTCGTCATAAAGGTCCCGCCATTCCGCATTCGACTGGCCAATGAGCTTCGTTTTCCACGCGCGCGGCCAATGCTTGATATTCTTCTCGCGCTGGATGGCAAGAGCGATGGAATCATAGGGCTCGTAGTAAACGAGGTCGGTAATGCCATAGCGCCGGGTGAAACCCTCGGCCGCGCCCTGCTTGTGTTGGAAAACCCGCTTCACCAGATTGTTCGTCACGCCGACATAGAGCGCCCCTCCCAGGCGGCTCGCAAGTATGTAGACGTAGTACTGACGCATCTTCGCAGCGCCCCTAAGCGGGATGGCCGGGACAAGCCCGGCCATGACCAAAACACTGTCGGAAACCATTTTCAATACGACCGCGGCAATCCCAGCACATGCTCGGCGAGATAGGACAGGATGAGGTTGGTCGAGATCGGCGCCACCTGGTAGAGCCGCGTCTCGCGGAACTTGCGCTCGACGTCGTATTCCTCCGCAAAGCCGAAGCCGCCATGCGTCTGCACGCACATGTCGGCGGCCGTCCATGAGGCGTCGGCGGCGAGCAGCTTGGCCATGTTGGCCTCCGCGCCGCAATCGGCGCCGGCGTCGTAACGGCCCGCGGCCTCGCGCACCATCAGCTCGGCGGCGCGCATCTGCGCATAGGCGCGCGCGACCGGAAACTGCACGCCCTGGTTCTGGCCGATCGGCCGGCCGAACAGCACGCGCTCCTTCGCATAGGACGTCGCCCGCTCGATGAACCATTTGGCGTCGCCGATGCATTCGGCGGCGATCAGGATGCGCTCGGCATTCATGCCCGACAGGATGTAGCGGAAGCCCCTGCCTTCCTCGCCGATCAGGTTGGCGGCCGGCACGCGCATATTGTCGAAGAACACCTCGGTGGTGGCGTGGTTCATCATGGTGCGGATCGGGCGGATGGTCAGGCCGCGGTCGCGCACCGTGCGCATGTCGACGAGGAAGACCGAAAGCCCCTCGGTGCGGGTCTTCGCCTTCTCGCGCGGCGTCGTGCGCGCGAGCAGCAGCATGAGGTCGGAATATTCGGCGCGCGAGGTCCAGATTTTCTGGCCGTTGACGACGTAAGCATCGCCCTCGCGCACCGCGGTCGTGCGCAGGGAGAGCGTGTCGGTCCCCGAGGTCGGCTCGGTGACGCCGAACGCCTGCAGCCGCAATTCGCCGCGCGCGATGGCGGGCAGGTATTCCCGCTTCTGCGCCTCACTGCCGTGGCGCAGCAGCGTGCCCATGGTGTACATCTGGGCGTGGCAGGCGGCGCCGTTGCAGCCGGCGGCGTGGATTTCCTCCATGATGGCGGCGGCCGCGCGCATGCTCAGGCCCGAGCCGCCATAGGCCTCCGGGATCAGGGCAGCGAGAAAGCCGGCTTTGGTCAGCGCGGCCACGAAAGCCGCGGGATAGGCGCGGGTGCGGTCGCATTCGCGCCAGTAGTCGCCCGGGAAATCCGCGCACAGCGCGCGCACCGCTTCGCGGATGGCGGCGATTTCGCCGGCATCGCTCAAATCCTCAGTCTGTCCGCTCACTCACACCACCTCGGCCCGGCCATTGTTCAGAGCGACGATATCACGCTCCGGCACGCGTGCACGAAAGCTTACGACACCGCCGTCGCGCCAGATTTCGGTGCGGATGGTCTCGCCGGGAAAAACCGGAGCGGAAAAGCGCCCGGCAATGGCGCGCAGCCGCTCCGGCGCGTAATCGCACACCATGCGCAGAATCGCATGCGCGCAGATCCCGAAGGTCGCAAGCCCGTGCAGGATCGGCCGCGCGAACCCCGCCCCGCGCGCGAATTGCGGATCGGCATGGAGCGGATTGAGGTCGCCGGACAGCCGGTAGATCAGCGCGGTTTCCGGCCGGCTGGCAAGATCGCAGACGAAATCCGGAACGCGGCCGGGCAAGGGATGCGGCGCCGGCGTTGCGCGCTGAGTGCCGCCGAAACCGCCGTCGCCGCGGCAGACGATGGTCTGGGTCAGGGTCGCGATGGTCTCGCCCGAGTCGGCGTCGGCAAGCACGCGCTCGATATAGAGGAGCGCGCCCGTGCCGGCGCCCTTGTCGATCACGTCGAGGATGCGGTTGCGCCCGACCACATGGCCGCGCGGCCGGAGCGGACGATGCAGCACGAGGCCCTGCTCGCCGTGCACGATCTTCTGGAAGTCGATGCCGGTCTCCTGATCGCGCAGGAAGAACGGCGAGGCCGCGAGCACCACCGCGAACGTCGGCAGCACCTGCAGGTCCTGCTCATACACGAAACGCAGTTGCCGCTCGTCCAGCGGCTCCTGGCCGAGGCCGATGCCGAGCGCATAGAGGATCGCGTCCTTCTCCGCGTAGCGATGGGCGATGTCGGGGACGGAGAGCGCCAGCAGCTTTTGCGGATCGATGGCCATCGCGGGAATTCAGGCGCGGGTCAACTCGTCGCGCACGATCTGCGTGCCGTCCACCATCGCCTTCATCTTCCCGAACGCCACCGCGCGCGGCAGATACTTCATACCGCAATCGGGTGCCACCACGATGCGCTCCGGCGGCACATGGGCGAACGCCGCGCGGATGCGCGCGGCGACGGTCTGCGGCGTCTCGACCGCCATGTCCGACAGATCGATGACGCCGAGGATGACGGTCTTGGACGGCAGCGCCCTGAGCACCGACAAATCGAGCTTCGGCTGCGCCGCCTCGATCGACACCTGCTGCGCGTTGGAATTCTCGAGCTCGGCGAGGAACGAATAGCCGGTCGGCTTGTCATGCACGACCGCGGCATAGCCGAAGCACAGGTGCACGGCGATGGTGCCGCCGGTGCCCTCGATCGCGCGGTTGAGCGCCTTGACGCCGTAGAGGCGCGCCTTGTCCGGATGCTGCTGCATCCACGGCTCGTCGATCTGCACGATGTCGGCGCCGGCCGCGAACAGGTCTTTGATCTCGGCATTGACCGCGTCGGCATAATCGAGCGTGAGCGCCTCCTCGTCCTTGTAGAAATCGTCCTGCGCCTGCCGGGCCATGGTGAACGGCCCCGGCACGGTCGCCTTGATCGCGCGCGCGGTGCTGGCGCGCAGCAGCTCGACGTCGCGCTTCTCGACCGGATGGCGGCGGCGCACCTTGCCGGTGATGCGCGGCACCGGGATGGGCTTGCCGCTGCGGTTGAGGGTGGTGCCGGGATTGTCGATGTCGACGCCGTCAAGCACAGTCGCGAAGCGGTTGGAATAGCTCTCGCGGCGCTGCTCGCCGTCGGAAATGATGTCGAGCCCGGCGCGCTCCTGGTCGCGGATCGCAAGCAGCGTCGCGTCATCCTGCGCGACTTCGAGGAATTTGGCGTCCACCCGCCATAAACCCTGCATGCGCACCCGCGGCACCTGCTTCGACAGCTTCTCACGGTCGATCAGCCAGTCCGGCTGCGGGTAGGAGCCCACGAGACTGGTCGGAAGCAGCATGACGGTCGTCCGGATGTTGCGTGTCAAGAAAACGGCGCCGCGCACGGGCGCGGCGCCGCCGCATTCGGAATACGGCGCTTACTGCCGCAGTTTTTCGAACGGATATACCGCCTTGCCGGTGGCGAGCTTCGAGGGATGGACGACCGTCTGGGTCTCCATGCCGCGGAACTGTTCGAGATCGTTGCCTTTGATGCCGTGATACTGGACCTGCATCATGCCCGACTCGGCCCACTCGCCGTTGGCGCCGAACTTGATGTCGCCCATGATCGTCTTGATCGTGTTCTTCTTGAGATAGTCGGCGATCTTGGCGTCGTCGAGCGACTTGGCGCCCTCGACCGCCTTGCCGAGCAATTCGATATAGGCGTAGCCCCAGCCGCCGAGATAATAGCCGAGCGGATCGACGCCCTCGGCCTTTGCGCGCGACTGGTAGATGTTGAGGAATTCCTGCACGTCCGGGGTCATCATCTGCTTGGAGGGGACCCAGGTCTCGTAATTGACCCAGCCGTTGAGGAGCGGGCCGAGCTGCGTCTTGAAGACGGTGGCCTGCAAGCCGACCATCGCGCCGCCGATCATCTTCGGCTTGAAGCCGACTTCGTTGACCGCCTTCACCATGCCGACCGAGTCGAGCGGATAGGAGCAGACCGTCACGATTTCGGCATTTGACGCCTGGATCGCACGCACGATCGGCGTGAAATCGGTCGTCGCCGGCGGATAGGTGCGGTCATAGACGACCTGGAAGCCGTGCTTCTTGGCGTTCTCGCGCGCGCCCTCACAGGCATTGCGCGAGAATTCCGCGTCGGCGGCGACGAGCGCGACCGTCTTCGGCTTCGGATTCTGCTCGGCCGCGACATCGAAGAAACCTTCCGTGAAGGACGGCTTGGTGTTCTGACCGGTCGGGATCATCGCGAAATACTTGTCGTATTTGAACTCGCTGTTCACCGCGAGACCGAACAGGATCACGAACACCTTGTTACGCTGCATGATCACGGGCATGGCCGGCGCGATCATGTTGGTGGCATAGGGGCCGACCACGAGATCGACCTTGTCGACGTCGAGCAGCTTGGTGTAGATGCCCGGCACCGTCGAGGGATTGGTCTGATCGTCGTAATAGACGAGCTTCACCTGACGCCCGAGCAGGCCGCCCTTCTTGTTGATCAGCTCTTCCCAGATTTTCATGCCGAGCAGCGCCTGCTTGCCGTTGGCGGCAAGCGGACCGGTCAGCGCCATCGCAAACCCGATCTTGATTTCCTGGGCCTTGGCGCCGGCACCCGCTGCCAGCACGAACACCGCTGCAGCGAGCGCCGCAAGCATCATGCGGCCGACCGACCGCAATTTCGGAAACTCCACCATGCAGTCCTCCCATTCGATTATTATAATTAATAAGGGGGGATTCTTCACGATCCCCCCTTATCCTTCAAGCGGCCAATTGGTCGCTTTATTGTGAAATCCGTCAGCCCCAGACTTCCTCCGACAGTTCCACGATCTCGCGCATTTTTGCCCACTGCTGCTCTTCGGTCAGGACGTTCCCTTCTTCCGTCGAAGCAAAGCCGCATTGCGGCGAAAGGCAGAATTGCTCGAGCGGCGCGAATTTCGCCGCTTCCTCGATGCGTTTTTTCACGTCCTCCTTCTTTTCGAGCGTCCCGCTCTTGGACGTGATGAGACCGAGAACAACCATTTTCTGACCCTTGGGCAGGAAACGCAGCGGCTCGAAGCCGCCGGCCCGCTCGGTGTCGTACTCGAGGAAGTATCCGTCATAATTTAGTTTCGCGAGCAACGTTTCCGCGACCGGCTCGTAACCGCCCTCCGAAATCCAGGTGGAGCGGAAATTGCCCCGACAGACATGGGTGGTGATCGCCATGTCCGCGGGCTTGGCGGCCAGCGCGGCGTTGATCATCCTGGCATAGGTTTCCTGCAGGCCGGTCGGATCGTCGCCGCGGTCCTTGGCCTTCTGCAGTTCGGCCGGCGAGCACAGATAGGCCCAGACGGTATCGTCGAACTGAAGATAACGGCAGCCGGCGTCGTAGAAGGCGCGCACGGCTTTCGCATAGGCCTTGCCGGTATCCTCGAAGAAGGCCTCCATGTCCGGATAGACGTCCTTGCTGATCGACCGGCGGCCGCCGCGGAAATGCAGCACCGTCGGCGACGGGATCGTCATTTTCGCGGTCACCTTGGTATTGGCCTTCAGGAACTTGAAATGTTCGAGGAAGGGGTGATTGTCCGGGAAATCGACCTTGCCGTGGATCTGCAGGGTCTGCGCCTTGGTCTGGACGCCCTTGAACTGGATGCCCTGGTCGCTTTCGGCCAGCTGCACGCCGTCCAGCAGGCCGAGAAAATCGAAATGCCACCAGGAACGGCGATATTCGCCGTCGGTGGCGAGCTGCATCCCGACCTCTTCCTGCTTCTTGATCAGCTTGCGGATTTCCTCATCCTCAACCTGCTTGAGCTGGTCGGCCGTGATCTCGCCCTTCTCGCGCTTGGCGCGTGCGTCCTTGATGGCGGCGGTGCGCAGGAAACTGCCGACCTGGTCGGCGCGATAAGGGGGTTTGGTTCTTTTCATCGTTGAGGCTCCTCCAGCTTCACGTCTTTGAATTGCAGCAAAGTGCGGCAAAGCGAACCGGGACGGACCGGTTTCGTCAACCACAAAAGGCAAGTCCCGGGAGTGGGCGATGGTGATGGGACTTGGCCCACCGGCGTCCGGCCTTCAGCGTCCGGCCTGGCACGGGTGATTTTAGCGCGAGCGGTCCGGGGCGACAGGACCCTGGCGATAAAGCTTGGGCGATAAACTTTGACCGATAACTTTGGACGGCAGAGCAGGGGCGCCGGGGTCGGGATTGCGGCCCGGCGTGACGCTCAGTTCTGCGCATTGCGGGCGCGGCGCGGTCCGGTTTCGGTCACCCCGAGATAACGCTCGAGGGTGCCGCGGTCGGTCGCCAGCGTCGTGCTCTCGCCCTGATAGACGATGGCGCCGCGCTCCAGGATGATGGCCCGGTCGGTCACGCTCAGGACTTTCTGGGCATTCTGCTCGACCATCAGCGCCGAGACGCCTTCGTCGCGGATGATCCGGCGCAATGCGGCCAGCAATTCCTCGATCAGGATCGGCGCCAGACCCTCCAGTGGCTCATCGAGCAGCATGATGCGCGGGTTGAGCGCGAGCGCGCGGCCGATGGCCAGCATCTGCTGCTCGCCGCCGGACAACTGGTTGCCGAGATTGCGCCGCCGCTCCTGCAGGCGCGGAAACAGCTTGTAGATCTGGGTCAGGTCCCAGCGCCCCGGCCGCGCCACGCAGGTGAGGTTTTCCTCGACCGTCAGCGACTTGAAGATGTTGCGCTCCTGCGGCACCCAGCCGATGCCGTTCTGTGCGCGCTGGTCCGGGCGCAGGCCGGTGATGTCGTCGCCCGACAGCGCGATCGTGCCGCCGCGATAGCGCGTGACGCCGACCAGCGTGTTGACGAGCGTGGTCTTGCCCATGCCGTTGCGGCCGAGCAAGGCAAGCGCCTGGCCTTCCGGGATCGAAAAGGTGACGTCGGACAGGACGACGGCGTCGCCATAGCCTGCCGACAGGCCGCTTACGGCGAGAAGCTCAGACATGGGCTTCCTCCCCGAGATAGACGGCCTTGACGCGCGGGTCCTGCGCGACTTCCTCCGGCTTGCCTTCGACGAAAAGGCTGCCGTTGACGAGAACCGAGATGCGGTCGGCGAAGGAAAATACCAGGTCCATGTCGTGTTCGATCAGGAGGACGGTGACGTCGCTCGGCAGGGCGGCGACGGCCGCCAGGATGTCCTCGCGCTCGTCTTCGGGCACGCCGGCCGCCGGCTCGTCGAGCAGGAGCACGCGCGGACGGCAGGCGATGGCGACGGCGATCTCCAGCAGCCGCTGCTTGCCGTAAGGCAGTTGCGAGGTGGGATCCTCCATCACGTCGCCAAGATTGAAGCGTTCGAGGAGCTCGACCACTTCGGCCATGACCGGCGGCTTGCTGCCGGTGACGCGCCACCAGTCGTGGCCGTAGCCGAGCCGCTCCGAGACCGCGAGGCCAAGCGTCTGAAGCGGGCTGAGGTCCGCGAAAAGCTGGTTGATCTGGAAGGTGCGCGCGAGCCCGAGCCCCACGCGCGCGTGCGCGCTCAGGCCGGTAATGTCCTGGCCTTCCAGCAGGATCCTGCCGGAGGTCGGCGGCAGGACGCCGGTGAGCTGGTTGATGATCGTGGTCTTGCCGGCCCCGTTGGGGCCGATCAAAGCGTGGCGCGCGCCCTTCTCGATCGAGAGCGAGACGTTGCCGGTGGCGATGATGCCGCCGAAGCGTTTCTCGAGATTGCGGGTTTCGAGCACGACGGTCATGGTCAGCGGCCCTCCGTCGTTTCGCCACGCGGGCGCAGGCGCCGCCAATCGAGCCGGTCGGCCATGCGGCGGAACGGCGCCGTCCAGCCGGTAATGCGCTCGCGGCCGACCATGACCAGGACGACCAGCAGCAGGCCGATCCAGAACGGCCAGTATTGCGGCGTCAGCACGGCCAGATAGTCGTGCATGAACTTGAACACGACCGCGCCGATGATGCCGCCATACAGATAGCCGGTGCCGCCGATGACGAGGACGAGCAGGAGATCGGCCGAGCGCTCGAAATCGAAATAGGCGAGCGAGGCGAAGGCCTGCGTCTGCGCGAGCAGCGCGCCGGCGATGCCGGCATAGCCGGCGGCGATGGTGTAGATGGCGATCAGCCGCGCATTGACGTTGATGCCGATGGCGGAGGCGCGCAGCGGATTGTTCCTGATCGATTGCAGCGAGAGGCCGAACGGCGAGTTGACGATACGGCGCGCCAGCAGGAACAGGACGAACAGTACGACGAGACAATAGACGTAGCCGTTGTGCCCGAACATGTCGAAACGGAACTGGCCGAGGATCGGCTTCATCGTCACGCCCTGCAGGCCGTCGGCGCCGCCGGTCAGCCAGCCGTTCTGGTTGGCGATCTCGCGCAGCACGAAGGCGACGCCGAGCGTCACCATGATGCGGGTGAGGTCGGTGCCGCGCAGCACGAGAAAGCTCGTCACGAAGCCGAGCGCGCTCGCGGCAAGGCCCGCGACGACAAGCGCGATCACCGGCTCGTTGATGATCTCGTGCTTGGCGAGGAGCGCCGCCGTATAGGCCCCGAACCCGAAGAAGGCCGCATGTCCGAGCGACACGATGCCGGCATAGCCGAGGATCAGATCGAGCGAGAGCGCGAACAGCGCGAGCCAGGCGATCTCGGTCAGGATCAGGTGCTTGCTGGGAAACAGCCAGATCGTCGCGAACGCGGCGACCCAGAACAGCACTTCGAGCGGATGCCAGTGGGCGCGGCCGACGAGGCGGCCGGTGACTTCCTCTTGCGAGAGACGCGCGAGCAACATAGGCGGTCCCCCTTCACCGGCCCACGGGGCGTGCGAACAGCCCCTGCGGACGCCAGATCAAGACAACGATCATGATGGTGTAGATGACGAACGAACCGAAGGTCGGAACGTAGTATTTGCCGGCCACGTCGCCGATGCCGAGCAGAAGCGAGGCGAGGAAGGGTCCGGTGATGCTCGACGTGCCGCCGACGGTGACCACGATCAGGAAGTAGATCATGAACTTTAGCGGGAAGATTGGGTCGAGCCCGAGGATTTCCGCGCCGAGCGCGCCGCCGAGTCCGGCGAGACCCGAACCGAACGCGAAGGTCAGCGCGAACACGCGGTTGACGTTGATGCCGAGCCCGCGCGCCACGCGCGCGTCGTCGACCGCAGCGCGCAGGCGACTGCCGAAGCGGGTGCGCGACAGCACGAGCTGGAGCCCGACGGTCAGCACGCCGCAAATGACGATGATCAGCAGGCGGTAGCGGCCGATGCCGACACCGAAGACCGTGAACTGCCCTTCGAGCCAGGACGGCAACTGAACGAAGACCTGCTGCGAGCCCATCACAAAGTCGACCGCCGCCACAGACATGAACACGAGGCCGATGGTGAACAGCACTTGGTCGAGATGCGGCTTGCGATAGACATGGACATACAGCGTGCGCTCGAATAGCAGGCCGATCACGGCGCTGAACAGAAAAGCGAGCGGCAGCGCCGCAAAGAACGGCACGCCCCAGCGGTTGACCATCACGACGGTGACGTAACCGCCCGCCATGGCGAACGCGCCGTGCGCGAGATTGACGAAATTCATCAGGCCGAGGGTGACAGCAAGGCCGCATGCCAGCACGAACAGCAGCATACCATAGGCGATTCCGTCGAACAGAATAGTGAGCATCGTACAGTCTTGCTCTCGATCTTCGGTGTGAAGCCGCCCGGGCATGTCCCTGACGGCGCAATTTCGGGTCTTGTCTGACGTAAGCCGGCCCGCCCGGCGTCGAGGGCCGGCCAAACGGCAATGCTACTGACGTTAAAAATTAAGGCGCGGCGGCATCCTGCCGCCGCGCCTCATTCCGTGCGGCTTACTTCTTGGCCGCCTTGACCGGATCCTTCACCGCTTCGAAGGTCGCGAACTCCACATTGTAAAGCGAGCCGGCTTTCTTCTCGACTTTGCGGATGTAGACGTTCTGGATGATGTCGCGGGTCTCGGGATCGATCTGGATCGGACCGCGCGGGCTTTCCCACTTCATGCCCTTCATGGCGGTGATCAGCGAGTCGCCGTCGGCCTTGCCGCCGGTCTTCTTGAGCGCCTCATAGATGAGGTGCATGCCGTCATAGCCGCCGAGCGCCATGAAGTTCGGACGGAAGCCGGCAGCCTTGGTGAAGGCTTCGACGAACGTTTTGTTCTTCGGAGAATTGTGATCCGCCGAATAGAAGTGCGCGGTCACGGTTCCGATCGCCGCATCGCCCATGTTCGGCAGCAGGTCGTCGTCGGTGACGTCGCCCGGGCCGATCAGCTTGATGCCGGCCTTGTCGAGGCCGCGCTCGGTGTACTGCTTCATGAAGGTGCCACCCTGACCGGACGGCACGAAGATGAAGATCGCATCCGGCTTGGCGTCGGCGGCGCGCTGCAGGAACGGCGCGAAGTCGGGATTGGCGAGCGGAACGCGGATCGCCTGCGCGACCTGGCCGCCGGCTCCGGTGAAGCGTTCGGTGAACGACTTCTCGGCGTCGAAGCCCGGCGCATAATCGGACACGATGGTGACGACCTTCTTGATGCCGTTCTTGACGGCCCAGTCGGCGATGATCACGCACGACTGCGGCACGGTGAAGCTCGTGCGCACGATATAGGGCGAGCGTTCGGTGATGATCGAAGTGCCCGCCGCCATGACCACGGCCGGGACCTTGGCTTCGGTGGCGAGCGGCGCCACGGCAAGCGCGGCCGGGGTGATCTCGAAGCCGGCGATGATATTGACCTTGTCGTTGACGATCAGTTCCTGCGCCAGGCGCTTGGTGTTGTCGGGCACGCTGCCGGAATCGCGCAGGATGACCTGCACCTTCTTGCCCGCCACGGCGTCGCCATTCTGCTTCTGATACAGCTCGACCGCGGCCTTGATCTGCTTGCCGGTCGAAGCCTGCTGGCCGGTCATCGATACGATCAGACCGACCTTCACCGTCTCCTGCGCGCCGGCATGACCTGCCGCCAGCGCTCCGATCGCAGCGGCCGACAAAGCCGCCATCCATTTGTATGCTTTCACTCCAACCTCCCATCAGTTAGTTTTATTGCAAACGATTTTCCGCTTGCCGTTGTAGCAGCGCCCGCCCCCTCAATCCAGTCCTCCGAGGTCATGCGCGATGCTGAAAAGTGTCGCAACACTTTACGATTTTCGATCACACAGATTACGGATTCAGATCGCACGAAGCCGCTTGCTGCACGCACGCCATGATGCGGATACGCACGCCCACCTCGCCGTCCGGCCCCTGGCCCGGTCCGGCTCAGATTTCGAAAAACACCGTCTCGTCGTCTCCCTGCACCCGAATGTCGAAGCGATACACTTTCTGTCCGCCGCGTTCGGATCTCGTAGCAATCAGGGTCGGGCGCCGGTCGGCGGGGACGAGCGCGAGGACCGGATCGGCGGCGTTCGCCACCTCGTCGGGAAAATACAGGCGCGTGTAGACCTGACGCAGCATGCCGCGCGAGAAGATCGCAAACACGATATGCGGCGCCTGCATCCTGCCGCCGGGACCCGGCACCTGTCCGGGCTTGATGGTGTCGAAGGCGAACAGGCCGCTGGCGTCGGTCGCCGAGCGGCCGTGGCCTTTGAAGCTCGAATTGGGAATGGGCTTGCCGTTGCGCGGATCGGCGTAGCGGCCCTGCGCGTCGGCCTGCCAGATTTCGAGCATCGCATCGTCGATCGGCTTGCCATCGCCGTCATAGATGATGCCCTCGATGCGGATGCGCTCGCCGGTCGCGTCGGCGGTGACGAGATTGTCGCCGGTGGTTTCCTTCCAGCGATAGAGTTTCTCGTCCGGCTTCCATTTCTTGCGGCCCTCCGGCGTAAGGCCGTAGGCGTAGTACGGACCGACGGTTTGCGAAGGCGTGAGTTCCGACATCAGTCGATATCCTCCGGGGTCTTTTCGCGGCCGCGCACGACAATGTCGAAGCGGTAGCAGAGCGCCCAGTCGGGCACCGTGTTCTCCATGTCGAAGGTCGCGATCATGCGGTTGCGCGCCTTCTCGTCCGTCACCGAATTGAAGATCGGATCGAACGGGAAAAGCGGATCGCCGGGGAAATACATCTGCGTCACCAGGCGCGACAGGAAGGAAGGCCCGAACACCGAAAAGTGGATATGGTTCGGCCGCCAGGCATTGTGGTGATTGCCCCAGGGATAGGCGCCCGGCTTGATGGTGATGAATTTATAATAGCCGTTCTTGTCGGTGACGGTGCGGCCGGCGCCGGTGAAATTCGGATCGAGCGGCGCCGGATGCTGGTCGACGATGTGGACGTAGCGGCCGCAGGCATTGGCCTGCCACAGCTCCACGAGCGAATCCGGCACGGGCCGCCTGTCCTCGTCGAGCACATGACCATGCACGATGATGCGCTCGCCGAGCGGCTCGCCGGCATGCTGGCGGGTGAGATCGTTGTCGCCGTCCTGGATCGCGTCGTGACCGTAAACCGGCCCCGTCAATTCCGACAGCGTGTGCGGCATCAGGATCAGCGGCTTGGACGGCGAGCGCTTGACCGTGCTCTTGTAGCCCGGGCTCAGATGCTTGGGGAAAGCGCTCAGGCTTTCCTTCGGATAAATGAGCGACATCGCTTCCGTCCTTGCTTCCTGCTCAGCTCACGCGTTCCAGCGCGAGCGACACCCCCTGCCCGACGCCGACGCACATCGTGGCAAGACCGAGTTTGCCGCGGCGCGCTTCGAGGTCCCGCATCGCGGTCCCCGCGAGCCGCGCGCCCGACATGCCGAGCGGATGGCCAAGCGCGATCGCGCCGCCGTGCGGATTGACGTGCGCGGCATCGTCCGCCAGCCCGAGCTGGCGCAGGCAGGCGAGCGATTGCGAGGCGAACGCCTCGTTGATCTCGATGATGTCGAAGTCGCCGATCGTCTTGCCCATCCGCTCCATCAGCTTGCGGGTCGAGGGCACGGGGCCGATCCCCATGATGCGCGGGGCGACACCGGCGGACGCCATGCCGAGCACGCGCGCGCGCGGCGTCAGGCCGTGCTTCTTCACCGCGTCGGCGGACGCCAGAACGAGCGCGGCGGCGCCGTCATTGACGCCCGAGGCATTGCCCGCCGTCACCGTGCCGGGATTGCGGAACGGGGTCTTGAGCTTGACGAGCTGGTCGAGCGTGGTCTCCGGCCGCGGATGCTCGTCCTTGTCGACCGTCACCGTCTCGCCCTTGCGGCCGGCAATCTCGACCGCAACGATCTCGCCGGCGAAGAAGCCGGCGGCGATCGCCTGGCCGGCGCGCTGCTGCGAGCGCAGCGCGAACGCGTCCTGGTCGGCGCGGGTGACCTGGAATTCCTCGGCGACGTTCTCGCCGGTCTCGGGCATGGAATCGATGCCGTATTGCTGCTTCATCAGCGGATTGACGAAACGCCAGCCGATCGTGGTGTCGTAGATTTCGGCGCTACGCGAAAACGCTTCCGCCGCCTTGCCCATCACGAACGGCGCGCGCGTCATCGACTCCACGCCGCCGGCGATGGCGAAATCGATCTCGCCCGAGCGGATCGCGCGCGCGGCGCTGCCGACCGCGTCGAGGCCGGACGCACACAGCCGGTTGAGCGTGATGCCGGGAATCCCGTCCGGCAGGCCGGCCAGCAGCAGCGCCATGCGCGCGACGTTGCGATTGTCCTCGCCGGCCTGGTTGGCGCAGCCGAAATAGACCTCGTCGAGGGCGGACCAGTCCGCCTTGGCGTTGCGCTTGATCAGGGCCTTGATCGGGGTCGCCGCCAGGTCGTCGGTGCGCACCCTGGCGAGCGCCCCGCCGTAGCGACCGATCGCGGTGCGGGCATAATCGCAGATGAAAACGTCGCGTGCATTCATGGCTGGCATGGTCCTCTCTCCGTCACCCGACGGCGCTGCCGCAAGGCAGCCGCGGGCACGGCCCTGATCCTTCATTCATCGCCGGCCGGCCGGCGGCCGGTCGTTGCGGGACGACACGGGAAATCATAAACGCCCCCATGTCATTGACCTAAGCGGCGGCGCCATGGGCCCGTGCGGTGCGCGCATGCAGCTCGCGCAGGGCCGCAAGCTCGGAGGCGGTCGGCGGCGCGGTTTCGGCGACCTTCGCCGCATAGCGCACCGTCCAGCCGGTATTGTCCTGGATCTGCTCGCGGGTGATGCCGGGATGGATCGAGACCACCGTCATCTCGCGGGTTTCCGGATCGGGCTCGAAAACGCACAGGTCGGTCACGAGCCGGGTCGGCCCCCTGGTCTTCACGCCGAGCTTCTCGCGATGCCGGCCGCCCTCGCCGTGGCCGAGCGAGGTGACGAAGTCGAGCTTGCCGACGAAGCCGCGTTTGGACTGCGCCATGATGATGAAAATCTCGCCGCACGAGGTGGCGATTTCCGGGGCGCCGCCGCCGCCCGGCAGCCGCACCTTCGGCTTGTCGTAGGGCCCGACCACCGTGGTGTTGAGATTGGCGAATTTGTCGATCTGCGCGCCGCCGAGAAAGCCGACCGAAACACGCCCGCCCTGCAGCCAGTAGCGGAACATTTCCGGCACCGACACCGTGGTCAGCGCCGTCTCGCACAATTCGCCGTCGCCGATGGACAACGGCAGCACAGAAGGGCGCGTCGCCAGCGTGCCGGATTCGTAGATCAGCGTGATGCCGGGGGCGTGCGTCAGGCGCGCCAGGTTGGCGGCAGCCGAAGGCATGCCGATGCCGACGAACACGACGTCCTCGTTCTTGAGGGCGCGCGCGGCGGTGATCGTCATGATCTCGTTGGGCTTGTAATCCGGCGTCATAACGTCACTCCGCCGCCTGCAGCGCGCGCACCCTGGCGGCGAACGCGTCGGGGGTCTTGGTCAGCACATTCTCTTTCATCCAGGCGAGGAAGGTGTCGCGCTCGCGCGCGATGCCGTCCCATTCCTTGTAGAAGGCGTTGAAGCGCTTGTAATAGCCCTGCGCATAGGAGGGGAACGCCCCGCCCGGCACCACCGCGACCGCCGACACGGTCCAGGCCGGCAGGATGCAGGCATTGAGGCTGCGCGGACCGAAATCGTCGACCACTTCTTCCACGGTCACGAGCGCGCGTTCGGCGGCGAGCACGGCTTCCTTCTGCACGCCGAGAATGCCTTCCAGCAGAACGTTGCCCTCGCGGTCGGCCTTCAGCGCATGGATGACCGCGACGTCGGGCCGGTGAGCGGGAACGGTCGCCAGCACTTCCCCGGTATAGGGGCAGGTGACGCTTTTGATCCTGGGATTCACTTTCGGCAGATCGGTGCCGATATAGCCGCGCAACACCGCGAACGGCAGGCCGGCGGCGCCCGCCTCGTAGGCGTTGGCCATGGCGGCGTGCGAATGCTCCTCGACCTCGAGCCGGTGCGGCCAGCCGTTCTCGACGGCATCGCGCAGCCGGTAGAGCGAGCCGACGCCCGGATTGCCGCCCCAGGAAAACACCAGCCGGTCGGCACAGCCCATACCGATGAGCTGGTCGTACAGGATGTCCGGCGTCATGCGGATCAGGGTGAGATGTTTGCGGCTCTGACGGATGATCTCGTGGCCGGCCGCATGCGGGATGAGATGCGTGAAGCCTTCCATCGCGACGCTGTCGCCGTCGCGCACGATGGCTTCCACGGCTTCCGCCAGCGGCAATACGCGCGCCATTCGCGAACCTCCCTGTGCGACCCTTGCGGTCTGTTTTTGTTGTCGCGGTTTTATTTTGATCAAAACGTGCGATAATCGCACATTACTAGCGTTTTGACTTATACGAAAATTTGACCCTTTGGTCAACAAAATGCAAGATCCTGTGCGATAATCGCACGCACCTAGGATTCCAGATTGGACCACGCCATGCCGCCGCGCAATGACGCCCGCACCGACCGCGACTTCATGGCCGGGCTCGGCAAGGGCCTGTCGGTCATCGAATGTTTCGACGAGGAGAATGTCCTGCTCAGCGTCAGCGCGGTCGCCGCGCGCGCGCGGCTGAGCCGGGCGGCCGCGCGCCGCTGTCTCCTGACGCTGCAACGGCTCGGCTATGCCGAACTCGACGGCGGCCTGTACCGCCTGACCCCGCGCGTGCTGCGGCTCGGCTTCGCCTACATCGCCTCGAACGAACTGCCCGACCTGCTGCAGCCGCGCGTCGACCAGCTCAGCGGCGAAATCCACGAATCGTGCTCGGCCTCGATCCTCGACGGCGACGAGATCGTCTATATCGCGCGCGCCGCCACCAAGCGCATCATGACCGTCGCGCTCGGTATCGGCGCGCGCCTGCCCGCCACTTGCACGTCGATGGGGCGCGTCCTGCTGGCTTCGCTCGATCCGGACGAGGCCGCGCGCCGCATCGCGGCTGCCCCGCGCAAGGCGTTCACGCCGCGCACCATGACGCGCGAGGAGGACCTGCTGCGGATCCTGCAGCAGGTGCGCCAGCAAGGCTATTGCGTCACCGACCAGGAGCTCGAGATCGGGCTCGTCTCGATCGCGGTCCCGATCCAGAACACCGCCGGGAAAACCGTCGCCGCGCTCAATATCGGCACGCAGTCGGCGCGCTTTGCCGCCGCCGATCTGTCCGCGCGCTTCCTCACCAAGCTCAAGGCCGCGCAGAAGGACCTCAGGCCATTGATCAAGAGCCCGGGCTGATCCACGATCCGGCCCGATCGCCGCCGGCGCGCAGGCGGCCGCCAGGAAGCGCCGATGATTTCTCCGCAGCCGCTGTTTCAGGTCCGCGCCGAGCTGGCCGACATCCTGCATCTGGGTGCGACGCCCTATGGCGAGCGCCGCATCATCCATATTCTCGGCGGCAGCGTCGAAGGGCCGCGCCTGAAGGGCACGATCCTGCCCGGCGGCGCCGACTGGCAGATCATCCGCGCCGACGGCGCAGCCGACATCCGCGCCCGCTACACCATCGCCGCCGAGACCGGCGGGCTCGTTCTCGTCAACAGCGAAGGGCTTCGGCACGGCCCGCCGGAGGTGCTGGCGCGCCTTGCGCGCGGGGAGAATGTCGATCCTGCGCTCTATTATTTCCGCACCGCGATGCGGTTCGAGACCTCCGATCCCGCGCTCGCCTGGCTCAATCGCATCCTCGCGCTCGCCCGCGGCGCACGCGAGGCGCGCGCGGTGCGGCTCGACGTCTACGAGGTGCTTTAAGAGCGCGCCGCCGCCGGTTCCGGCATTCTTGACCGCCTCCGGCGGAAATGTAATGTCATATAACAAATTGGCCGGGAGGACGCTCGAACATGGCCGCAGAAACGCCCATTGCCGGGCTGCCGCAATCGCTTGCAGGGTCGCTGCGCGGCGACATCGCCATCCTGCGCCTGGCCCGTCCCGAAAAGCGCAATGCGCTCGACGACGGAACCGTCGACGGCATCGAGACCTTCTTCGCCTCGCTGCCCGCCAATGTCCGCGCGGTGGTGCTGCACGGCGAAGGCGACCATTTTTCCGCCGGCCTCGATCTCACCGAACTGACGATCCGCACCACGGTCGAGGCGGTGCATCATTCGCGCAACTGGCATCGCGTGTTCGAGCGCATCGAGTTCGGCAAGGTGCCGGTGGTGGCCGTGCTGCACGGCGCGGTCGTCGGCGGCGGCCTCGAACTCGCCTCCGCCTGCCATGTCCGCGTCGCCGAACGCTCGGCCTATTACGCGCTGCCGGAAGGAACGCGCGGCATCTATGTCGGCGGCGGCGGCTCGGTGCGCGTGCCGCGTCTGATCGGGGTTGCGCGCATGATGGACATGATGCTGACCGGGCGCACCTACGATGCCGCCGAAGGCCAGACCATGGGCCTGTCGCAGTATCTGGTCGACGACGGCAAGGGGCTCGAAAAAGGTCTCGAACTGGCCGCGCGCGTCTCCAGCAATACCCGGCTCACGAACTACGCGATCATGCATGTCCTGCCGCGCATCGCCGACGCGGAGCCGGCGGGCGGCTATCTGATGGAAAGCCTGATGGCCGCGATCGCCTCGGGTGACGAGGAGGCGCAGGCGCGCCTGCGGGACTTCCTCGAAAAGCGCGCTCCCAAAGTTCTGCGCGGCTGAGCGTCCGCGCGCAGCAGAACCGGATATTGCGATGGCGGAAACCGCACAGCATGGAAGCGATGTTGCGGCCGCACCGTTCCGCAAGGTGCGGCTCGGCAAGCCGGACCTCGATGTCGAGCATCGTGCCGACGGCGCCATCGTCATCCGCCCCCGCGCGCCGCTGGACGATTACCCCGCGCGCCTGACCGACCGCCTGCATGACTGGGCCGAACGCACGCCGGACAACATCCTGTTCGCCGCCCGCGACGGCAACGGCGCATGGCGCACGATCAGCTACGCGCAGGCACTCGACACCGCGCGCCGCATCGGCCAGGCGCTGCTCGCGCGCAACCTGTCCGCCGAGCGGCCGGTCGTCATCCTGTCCGGCAACGATCTCGAACACGCCATGATCGGGCTCGCCTGCCTTTATGCCGGCATCGCCTATGCGCCGGTCTCGCCCGCCTATTCACTGGTCTCGACCGATTTCGGCAAGCTGCGCCAGATTTTCGCTCTGCTCACGCCCGGGCTCGTGTTCGCCTCGGACGGAAAGGTCTTCGGCAAGGCACTGGCCGCGGCCGTTCCCGCCGATGCGGAAATCGTCGTCACGCGCCATCCGCCGGCCGAACGCAGGGCGATGCTGTTCTCCGATCTCGCCGCGACCGTCGCCGGTCCCGCGATCGAAGAAGCGAACCGGCGCGTCGGCCCCGACACCGTCGCCAAGTTCCTGTTCACGTCCGGCTCCACCGGCCTGCCGAAAGGCGTCATCAACACGCAGCGCATGCTGTGCGCCAACCAGGTCATGATCCGCTCGGCGCTTGCCTATTTCCAGGACGAGCCGCCGGTCACCGTCGACTGGGCGCCCTGGCATCACACCGCCGGCGGCAATCACGACGTCGGCCTCGTCCTCTATAACGGCGGCACGTTCTATATCGACGAGGGCAAGCCGCTGCCGGGCGCGATCGAGGCCACGGTGCGCAATCTCAAGGACGTCGCGCCGACTTGGTATTTCAACGTGCCCAAGGGCTTCGAGGCGCTGTTGCCCTTTTTCCGCAGCGACGCGCAGTTGCGGCAGAATTTCTTCAGCCGCCTGAAGGTGCTGTGGTTCGCGGGCGCCGCGCTGTCCAAGCCGGTGTTCGACGAGATGCAGGACCTCGCGCTGCGCACCTGCGGCGAGCGCATCCTGTTCCTCACCGGATTCGGAGCGACCGAGACCGCGCCCTGCGCGCTCGTGCGCACCGAGGACACGACCAATCCCTCGAACATGGGGCTGCCGGTGCCGGGCATGACGCTCAAGCTCGTGCCGGTCGACGGCAAGCTCGAAGCGCGCGTGAAGGGCCCGAACGTCACGCCCGGCTACTGGCGCGCGCCCGACCTCACCGCCCAGGCTTTCGACGCGGAAGGCTATTACCGGCTCGGCGACGCGATGAAATTCGAGGATCCGCAGCGGCCGGACCGCGGCCTCCTGTTCGACGGGCGCGTGGCCGAGGACTTCAAGCTCTCGACCGGCACTTGGGTCAGCGTCGGCCCGCTGCGCGCGCGCATCATCGATTTCTTCGCGCCTTATGTGCGCGACGTGGTGATTGCCGGCCAGGACCGCAACGAGATCGGCGCGCTGGTCTTTCCCGCGCTCGACGCCTGCCGCACGCTCGCGCCCGACCTGCCGGCCGCGGCCGACGCCGACGCGATCCTGTCCGACGCACGCGTGCGCGCGGAGTTCGCGCGCCGCCTGCGGGCCTTCGGCAAGACCGGCACCGGAAGCTCCAACCGCCTCTGCCGCCTCGTCCTCATGGCCGAACCGCCCTCCCTCGATGCCGGCGAAATGACCGACAAGGGCTCGATCAACCAGCGCGCGGTGCTGTTCCGGCGCGAGGCGAGCGTGCAGACGCTCTATGCCGATCCGCCGCCGGCTTCCGTTCTCGTTCACGACGAAAGGTCCTGACATGTCCGATCCAGTTCCCGGAATCGGCGCCACCTTCAGCGATGCCTGGCTGCTCGACGGCGTGCGTACGCCGTTCACCGACTATAACGGCCCGCTCGCCGGCGCCTCGCCCATCGATCTCGGCATCAAGGCCGCGCGCGCCGCGCTGTCGCGCGCCGGCGTGTCGCCGAACGATGTCGGTACGGTCGTCGCCGGCAACATGGCGCAGGCGAGCTTCGACGCCTACATGCTGCCGCGCCACATCGCGCTCTATAGCGGGACGCCGATCGAAACGCCGGCGCATCTCGTGCAGCGCGTCTGCGGCACCGGCATCGAGGCGCTGAGCCAGGCCGCCGACGCCACCTCGCTCGGGCGCACGAATGTCGCGCTGTGCGTCGGCGCCGAATCCATGAGCCGCAATCCAGTCGCCGCCTATACCCATCGCGGCGGCTTCCGCATGGGGCAGGTCGAATTCAAGGACTTCCTGTGGGAAGCGCTGCTCGATCCCGCCGCCAGCGTCACCATGGGCAACACCGCCGAGAATCTCGCGCGCCAGTACCAGATCACGCGGCCGGAAGTGGACGCCTACGCGGCGCGCAGCTTCGAGCGCGCCCTGAACGCGCAGAAGGACGGATTCCTTGCCGGCGAGATCACACCGGTGACGAGCGAGACCTTCGAGCGCGAAGGCTATAATCCGCGCAGCATCAGGCTCGCGCGCGAAACGAAAGAGGTGGCCGCCGACACGCATGTGCGGCCCTCCCCGGTCGAGGCGCTGTCCAAGATCAAGCCGGCTTTCGGCGGCGTGCAGACCGGCGGCAACTCGTCGGCGATCGTGGACGGCGCGGCGGCGGCGATCGTGGTATCGAAAGCCTATCTCGACCGGACGAGGAAAGCCCCGCTGGCGCGCATCCTTGCCAGTGCTGCGGTCGGCGTGCCGCCGGAAATCATGGGCATCGGGCCGGTGCCGGCGATCAAGGCGGTGCTGGCGCGCGCGGGGCTTACGCTGTCGGATATCGACCGCTTCGAGATCAACGAGGCGTTCGGCGCGCAGGTGATGGCATGCGCCCGCGCGCTCGGGCTCGACGAGGCGAAGCTCAATGTCAATGGCGGCGCCATCGCCATCGGCCATCCGCTCGGGGCCACCGGGGTGCGGCTCTCTGTAACGCTTGCGCGCGAACTCAAACGCGCGAATCTGCGCTATGGCATTGCCTCCGCCTGCATCGGCGGCGGCCAGGGCATTGCGTTGCTCATCGAAAACCCCGATGCGGCGCCGAAGGGGAAGAACTGACGATGGACGTGAAGGGGCAGGTTGCGATCATCACCGGCGGCGCCTCCGGGCTCGGCGCCGCCACGGCCGAAATCCTGTCGGCGGCGGGGGCGAAAGTGGCGCTGCTCGACGTCAACGAAAAGGCCGCCGCCGAACAGGCCGGCAAGCTCGGCGGCATGGCCGCCGCCTGCGACGTCGCCGACGAGGCAAGCGCGCAGGCCGCGGTCGCCAAGGTGCGCGAGACGCTCGGCGTGCCGCGTATTCTCGTCAATTGCGCGGGCATCGGGCCGGCCAAGCGCATCCTCGGCCGCGACGGACCGATGCCGCTGTCGGACTATCGGCGCGTGATCGAGATCAACCTGATCGGCACCTTCAACATGATGCGGCTCGCGGCCGCCGAGATGAGCAAGGCCGATCCGATCGACGGCGAACGCGGCGTCATCGTCTCCACCGCCTCGGTCGCCGCCTTCGAGGGCCAGGTCGGGCAGGCCGCCTATGCCTCGTCCAAGGGCGGCGTCGCCGCGCTGACGCTGCCGGCGGCGCGTGAATTCTCGCAGTTCGGCATCCGGGTGCTGGCGATCGCGCCCGGCATTTTCGCAACGCCGATGCTCAAGGCGCTGCCGCAGGAATCGCAGGACAGCCTCGGCGCCTCGGTGCCGTTCCCCAGGCGGCTCGGCGAGCCGCGCGAATTCGGCGAGCTCGTGTTGTTCCTGGCGCACAACGGCTACATGAACGGCGAGGTGATCCGCATCGACGGCGCGCTGCGCATGGCGCCGCGCTAGGGCCGTCCGGATGCTGAAGAATTCGAGAATCCTGCGGATCGAGTGGGGCGACTGCGACCCGGCGGGCATCGTTTTCTATCCGCGCTATTTCGCGATGTTCGACCATTCGACCACCACGCTGATTTCGGTGGCGTCCGGGCTGAACAAGTTCGAGCTGCTCAAGAAATACGGCATGGCCGGCTACCCGATGGTCGATACGCGCGCACGCTTCCTGGTGCCGACCCGCTTCGGCGACGACGTGACCATCGAATCGCAATTCACCAAGATCGGCATGTCGAGCTTCGACATCGTTCACAGGCTGTCGCGCGCCGGCACGCTGTGCGTGGAGGGCTTCGAGACACGGGTCTGGGTCGGCCACGATCCACAGGATCCCAGCCGCATCAAGTCGCGGCCGATCCCCGACGACCTCGCCGCGAAATTCCGCGCCGGCTGAAAGGCTGCCCATGACCCGCCGCGCCACGATCCCTGTCCAGTCCGCCGCCGCGCGCCCGCGCGGCAAGACCCGGAACGGCAAGAGCAGGAACGACAAGACCGCGGAACGCAACGGCAGGACCGACGCCATCGATCTGTCGCCGCTGCCCGACCGCGTCGGATACATGCTGCGCCGCGCACAGCTTGCCGTGTTCAAGAATTTCGTGCGGACCTGCGCCGAGTTCGACATCCGGCCGGCGCAATATGCCGTGCTGACGGTCATCGAGAACAATCCCGGGCTCAAGCAGATCGACATCAGCACGGCGCTCGGCATCAAGCGCACCAATCTCGTCGCGCTGATCGATCTCCTGGAACGGCGCGGCCTCGCACGGCGCGAGCCGGTGCCCGCCGACCGCCGCTCCTATGCGCTGCACCTGACCGCCCGCGGCAAGACCCTGATGGGCAAGCTGCACGCACGCGTGGACGCCCACGAGCAGCAGGTGCGCGATGCGCTCGGGGCGGAGGCGCGCGACCGGCTTCTGCCGATGATGCGGCGGTTGATCGCGGCGCTCGGACCGGGTTCCGCCGACGAGGAATCCTGAAGCCGCTCAGTCCAGCTCCGCGGTGATCTGCCGCAGGATTTTCAGGAACGTGGCGCGGTCGCGCGGCCCGATGATGCGGTCGAGATTGCGGTCGTGGCGCTTGGCGCATTCGGTCAGCTCGGCGAGCATTTTCTCGCCCGCCGCCGTCAACGACAGGCAATAGGCCCGCCGGTCCTTGCGCAGGCGCACGCGGCTGACGAAGCCGCGCCTGACCAGGTCGTCGAGTGCAAAGGTCAGCGTCGACTTGTCGCTGCCCACCGCGCGGCTGAGCGTGGTCTGGCTGATGCCCGGATTGCGCCCGATCAGGAGCAGCGTGGCGAAGCGCCCCGGGCTGAGATCGACATGCTTGGCTTCGCGCGCAAAAGCCTGGAACGACGCGGCCTGCGCCCGTCGCAGATGAAACCCCGCCCAGTTCTCGAGCGGCCCGTAGTCGATCGCGTCGCCGGCGCGCCGGCCGTCCGCCTCCGGCCCCGCGCGCCCGCGCGTCACGCGCGCAGCCAGTGTCCGTCTTCCCAAGGTCACATCCCAATATATCGTCGGCCGCGCATGCTGCACTGCCGGATTGATAGTTTTATATCCGACTATTATTCTGCTTTACAGTACGGGCCGCACGCGGCTTCAATAATAACAAAGTTGGCGGAGCGACAGGATGTTGCTCAACGACCAACCTCATAAATCAGGGAGGACGTCACATGCAATTACGTCTGCTGCAATTACGTCTGCACAAACTCGCTCTCGGCGCCGCGATGGTCGGCGGCACCCTTCTGCTCGGCCTGCCCGGCGCCTCCGCGCAGGACAAGACCTTCGATCTGAAGCTCGCCCACTGGGTGCCGCCCTCGCATCCGCTGCAGAAGGCGCTCGAGGAATGGGGCGCTTCGGTCGAGAAGGCCTCGGGCGGCACCATCAAGTACAAGGTCTATCCGGCGCAGCAGCTCGGCAAGGCCTTCGACCATTACGACATGGCGCGCGACGGCATTGCCGATCTCACCTACATCAATCCCGGCTACCAGCCCGGCCGCTTCCCGATCATCGGCGCCGGCGAACTGCCGTTCCTCGTCACCAACGCCAAGGGCGGCTCGCAGGCGCTCGACGCCTGGTACCGCAAATACGCGGCCAAAGAGATGAAGGACGTCAAGTTCTGCCTCGCCTTCATGCACGATCCCGGCTCGTTCCATTCCAAGACCAAGAAGATCATGGTGCCCGGCGACATCAAGGGCATGAAGATCCGCCCCGCCCACGCCACCATGGCCTCGTTCGTCACGCTGCTCGGCGGCACCAACGTGCAGTCGAGCGCGCCGGAAGTGCGCGACATCCTCGAAAAGGGCGTCGCCGAGGCAGTGACCTTCCCCTGGGGTTCGGTGCCGCTGTTCGGCATCGACAAGGTGACCAAGTATCACATCGACGCACCGCTCTACGCGACCACGTTCGCCTTCGTCTTCAGCCCCGGCACCTACAACCAGATGTCGGCCGCGCAGAAGAAGGTGATCGACGACCATTGCACCAACGAGTGGTCGCTCAAGGTCGCCGGTCCCTGGGCCGACTTCGAGCATAGCGGCATCCAGAAGCTCATGCTTTTCGGGTTGACACATACAGCCGCAAATGCTAGTACCATGGGCGTTCCGGGGCATTCCGCCCCGCTCCCTATGGAGGGTTAGAAGATGAAGATCGTGGTCGAAATCAGTGACGACGACGCGATGTACGTTAACCGCGTGATCGAACTGGCGAATATGTCGGACGCCAACACCCACGGGACGCTTGGCTTCGAAAGGCTGACCAAAATGCTGCTCGAAGACGTGGCAATGACGGTGCGGCGGCCGGGCTGCTGGGAAGCGGCCAACATGGCTCAGTTGCTCGCTTCTCACGGATACGAGGTCTGAGCCATGTCCTCTATCGCCTCTTGCTTCGACCGCCTTTTGCTCAAGCGCGTTCACGCCGATGTTCGCAGGGCATTCCCCGAAATCCGCAATGTCGTCAAATGCGTCGGCGTGACGACCACCCGACGCGGCCAATACTTCGTGCAGATCAGCACCATCGGGCGCCCGCTGTTCAACCACGACTGCCGCGCCTACAGCGCGACGGAAGCGCGCTGTAAAGCCTGGAATGCATTTCTGAACAAATACGCGCCGAACAGCGACGGGGAGGCCGCTTAGATGCCTCCCCACGCCGACGTTCTCCAATGGGAACACCTGCCGTTCCCCAAGTCGCTCCGGGACTTTCAGCGGCTCTTTGCCGACGATGACGCCTGCGCCCGATGGCTTGAGGGTGCAAAGTGGCCGAAGGGCTTTGTCTGCCCACACTGCGGCGAAAAGGGCGAGCCCTTCCGCATGGCAACCCGCACGACGGTTCTGACGTGCCGGAAATGCCGCAAGCAAACGTCGCTCACGGTCGGGACCGTGATGCAGCGCACGCACACACCGCTGACGGTGTGGTTTTGGGGCGCTTATCTTGTCTCGACCGTGACGCCGGGCATTTCGACGGTTCAATTCGAGCGTCAGCTTGGCTTGACCCGCGAAACCGCCTTCCAAATCCTGCACAAGCTGCGGGCCGGAATGGTGCGCCAGAACCGGGATCGGATCGGCGGCAACCTTGGCCGGGGCGATCACGTCGAAATTGACGAAACCTACATCGGAGGCGCGGTGCGCGGCCAAGGGCGCGGCCCGCAAGGGCAAACGCTGGTCATGGCGGCCGTTGAGGTCCGCACTCGCCCCGCCAAGAAGGGCGACAAGCCTATGCGGCGAGGCGGCCGGTACGCGGGTCGCCTGCGCTTGGAAATCGTCCCGACGCGCGGGGCCAAATCCATCAACGCCTTTGTGGAACAGGCGGTTGAACCGGGCGCGATGGTCATTACCGACGCATGGGGCGGCTACAACGGCCTGCCCGCGCTTGGCTACCAGCACTTGCCGGTTGTCGAGGGGAACGATCCGAACGTGGCGGAAGAATACCTGCCCATCGTTCACCTTGTCTTTTCGAACCTCAAGGCGTGGCTGCAAGGCACACACCACGGGCGCGTCAGCCCCAAGCACCTGCAAGCCTACCTCAACGAGTTCGTGTTCCGGTTTAACCGCCGATTCTACCCGTTCAACGCCTTCCGCTCGCTCTTGGGCATCGGCGCAAACGGCGAAGCCCCGACCTATGACGGGCTTTACAGCGGCGAGTGGAAGCATCCGACGATGGCTAGTCATCATGGCTGACCATCAACCTGTGGGTCTTGTATGTGGAAACCCGAAAAGCATGCAGAAGCTCAAGAGCGATTCCGCCCACGAGGTCTATCCGCTGACGCAGGCCCAGCTTGCCGAGTGGAAGAAGGCGGCCGAACCGCTGCAGAAGACCTGGGCCGACAACGTCAAGAAGGCCGGCGGCGATCCCGACACGCTCATGAAGGAGCTGAGGGAAGCGCTCGCCAAGTTCAAGGCCGCCTACTGACGGTCATTGCCGGCGGCGTCCGCCGATACCCGACGACGAAAGCATGACGGCGGCATACGCGCCGCCGTCATCATCTCCAAAAGACCTATCCGCTCCCCGCAGGCGCCGCTGATGACGACACGCTTTCCTGCGCTCACCCGCTTCATGGACCGATTCATCGATTCGATCGAGTGGATCGCGGCCTTCTTCATCGGCGTGGTCGCGCTCGACGTGTTCGTCTCGGTCATGCTGCGCTATTTTTTCGGCTTCACGATTCCCGACGCCTACGATTTCGGCATGCTCATGCTCGGGATCGTGATTTTCTGGGGCATCGCCGCCACAAGCTATCGCGGCACCCACATCACCGTCGACCTGCTCTGGGCCAATGTCGGCCCCGGCTGGCAGCGCGTCATCGACGTGTTTGCGACGCTCGTGCTCCTGTTCGTGGTGATCGTGCAGAGCTACACGCTGTTCGACAAGACCTTCTCCACGCGCGACGCCAATCTCCTGACCTTCGATCTGCGCCTGCCGGTCTGGCCGTTCTATCTCATTGCCTGGATCGGCGACGTGGCGGCGGTGCTGCTGATCGTCGTGCGCACCTATCGCCTGATCTTCCATCCCGAACTGATGGCGCGCGATTACGCGATGGCAAGAAAAGCGGTTGAGTGAATCCATGTCCTCTGACGCCGTTGCGATCATCGGGTTCGTCACGCTGTTCGTACTGATGCTGCTGCGCGTGCCGATCGGCATGGCGATGGGCCTCGTCGGCGTCGCCGGCTTCGGCTATCTCACGAGCGGCGGTCCGGCGCTCAAGATCGTCGGCCACACCACGATGCGCACGGTGACCGACTTCAATTTCGCCGTCGTGCCGCTGTTCCTGCTCATGGGCGCGTTCGCCACCACGTCGGGGATGAGCCGCGAACTGTTCCGCGCCGCGAACGCCTTCGTCGGGCATCTGCGCGGCGGCCTCGGCATCGCCACCATCGCGGCCTGCGGCGGCTTTGCCGCGATCTGCGGCTCGTCGGTGGCCACCGCGGCGACCTTCTCGCGCGTCGCCTACCCGGAAATGCGCCGCTACAACTATCCGCAATCCTTCGCCACCGGCGTGATCGCGGCCGGCGGCACGCTCGGCATCATGATCCCGCCCTCGACGGTGCTTGCGGTGTACGGGCTGATCACCGAGCAGGACGTGGGCAAATTGTTCATTGCCGGCATCGTCCCCGGCATCGTCGCGGTGCTCATGTATATGGCGACGATCTCGATCATCGGCCGGCTGAAGCCGGGTTTTCTGCCGGCCGGCCCGCGCACAAGCTGGGACGAGCGCTGGCGCAGCCTGCGCGACGTGTGGGCGACGCTGCTGCTGTTCGCGTTCGTCATCGGCGGCATCTATGGCGGCATGTTCACCGCCACGGAAGCCGCCGGCATGGGCGCCGGCGGCGCCCTCCTCATCGGGATCGCGCGCGGGCGCCTGACGCGCCACGACATCCTGCGCTCGCTGCTGGAATCGACGCGCACCACCGCCGCCGTCTTCACCATCCTGATCGGCGCGCTGCTGTTCGGCTATTTCCTCACCATCACGCAGACGCCGCAGAAGGTGATGGAATTCCTGACCGGGCTCGGCATTGGCCGTTACGGCATCCTGACCGTGATCCTGCTCATGTATCTGGTGCTGGGATGCCTGATGGATGCGCTGGCGATGATCATCCTGACGGTTCCGATCGTCTTTCCGATCATCAAGCAGCTCGGATTCGACCCGATCTGGTTCGGCATCATCATCGTCATGACGGTGGAACTCGGCCTGATCCATCCGCCGGTCGGCATGAATATCTTCGTGATCAAGAGCGTGATCGACGACGTGAAGATATCGACCATCTTCTACGGCGTGCTGCCCTTCATCATCACCGATATCCTGCGGCTGGTCCTGCTGGTGGCCTTCCCGTTCCTCGCTCTGTGGCTGCCCTCGCATATGTAGCGCGCGAGGCGTGGCGCGGACCTCGCGTGGCAGACGCCGTCCGCCGCCCGCGTTTTCGCAGCCCGAGCCGGCCTGCCCATAACGTCCCACATTCGCAAAAGCCGGCAGAAAGGTACTTTTTATAATCGTGACAATCTGCTAAAATAGTTTGATATCAAACTATCTCCGCTGTTCGGTCCGGAGGCCGGGATCATGGAACGCTCGTTCGCAAAAGAAGTCGAGGCGCTCAAGCTGGGCGACGGCGAGGTCTTCCGCGGCGAAGGCATCCTGGCGGTCACCAAGGCGCTCCTGCAATCGGGGGTGTCCTATGTCGGTGGCTATCAGGGCGCGCCGGTCTCCCACTTGATCGATGTCATGGTGGAGGCGGAAGACCTTCTGCACAAGCTCGGCGTGCATGTGGAGACCTGCACCAACGAGGCGTCGGCCGCCGCGATGCTGGGCGCCTCGATCAGCTATCCGCTGCGCGGCGCGGTAACCTGGAAATCGATCGTCGGCACCAACGTGGCCGCCGACGCGCTCTCCAACCTCGCCTCGCCGGGCGTGCTCGGCGGCACCATGATCATCCTCGGCGAGGATTATGGCGAGGGCGCCAGCGTCATCCAGGAGCGCTCGTACGCGTTTGCGATGAAATCCTCGATGTGGCTGCTCGATCCGCGGCCCGACCTGCCAACCATCGTGCGCTGCGTCGAGCAGGGCTTTGAATTGTCCGAGACCAGCCATTCGCCGGTGATGCTCGACCTGCGCATCCGCGCCTGCCACGTAACCGGCGAATTCGTCGCCAAGAACAACCGCCGCGGCGACTATTCCGGCCTCAACCGGCTCTCCGGACCGCCGCGCTTCGATTACGGACGGCTGTCGCATCCGCCGGTGACCTTCGTGCAGGAACGGCTCAAGGTCGAGGAACGCCTGCCGGCCGCGCGCCGCTTCATCCGCGAGCGCAAGCTCAACGAGATCATCCCGGGCGAGCACGACGACGTCGGCATCGTCGTCCTGGGCGGGCTCACCAACAGCGTGCTGCGCGCGCTCGAGCGCTACGGCCTTGCCGACTGTTTCGGCGCCTCGCGCATTCCGCTCTATGTGCTCAACGTCGCCTATCCGCTGGTGCCGGAGGAGCTGCGCGAATTCTGCGCCGGCAAGCGCGCGGTGCTCGTGGTCGAGGAGGGCCATCCCGACTATGTCGAGCAGGCGGTGAACGTCGAACTGCGCCGCGCCGATTTGCAGACGCGCGTCTTCGGCAAGGGCGTGCTGCCGCAGGCCGGCGAATATTCGTCGGCCGTGCTCCTGAAAGGGCTTGCGGCTTTCCTCGCCGAGGTCAAGCCGGCCGGCATCGATACCGAGCGCGTCGGCGCGACCGCGGCGCGGATTTTCGCGCATGTGCCGGCGGCGGCCGCCGCGGTCGGCACGCTGCCGCCGCGTCCGCCCACGTTCTGCACCGGCTGCCCGGAGCGCCCGGTCTTTTCCGCCATCAAGCTCGCCCAGCGCGAGGTCGGCCCGGTCCATGTCAGCACCGATATCGGCTGCCATTCGTTTGCGACCTTCGCCCCCTTCAGCCTCGGCAATTCGATTCTCGGCTACGGCATGTCGCTCGCCAGCGCCGCCGCGGTCGGACCCAACATGGCCAAGCGCCCGGTCGCCATCATGGGCGACGGCGGCTTCTGGCATAACGGCCTGATCACCGGCGTCGCCTCCAACCTGTTCAACAAGGGCGACGGCATCCTGATCGTGATGCAGAACGGCTACACATCCGCGACCGGCCTGCAATTCATGCCTTCGAGCAAGGCCGGCCGCTCGGGCAACGCGCCGGGCATGGACATCGAAACCACGCTGCGCTCGCTCGGCGTCAAATGGATGCGCAAGGTACGCACCTACAGCGTCGCGAAAATGGCGGCGACGCTGAAGAGCGCGCTCGGCAGCGCCGAGCGCGGCCTGAAGGTGATCATCGCCGACGGCGAATGCCAGCTCGCCCGCCAGCGCCGGGTGCGCGCGGAGGATGCCGCGCGTCTCGCCAAGGGCCAGCGCGTGGTGCGCACGAAGTTCGGCGTCGACGACGAAATCTGCAGCGGCGACCATTCCTGCATCCGTCTCTCGGGCTGCCCCTCGCTGACGGTGAAGCCCAATCCCGATCCGCTGCGCACCGATCCGGTCGCCTCGGTGATCGATTCCTGCGTCGGCTGCGGGCTGTGCGGGGAGGTCGCGCATGCCGCGGTGCTGTGCCCGTCCTTCTACCGGGCGGAGCTGATCCGCAATCCGGGCCTGTGGGACCGCATGCTGTTCACCGTCCGCCGCCGGATGATCGGCTGGCTCGGCGGCCGTGTCGGGGAGGCTGCGGCGTGAGCGAGAACGTTCGTCCGGTTACCATCCTGATCGCGGCCCTCGGCGGTGAGGGCGGCGGCGTCCTGACCAACTGGATCGTGGACGCGGCGGCGCGCTGCGGCTTTCCGGTGCAGTCGACCTCGATCCCCGGCGTCGCGCAACGCACCGGCGCCACCACCTATTACATTGAGATCGTGCCGGTACCGGCCGCCGAACTCGGCGCAAAGCGGCCGGTGCTCGCCTTGACGCCGGGCCTCGGCGATATCGACATCGTAATCGCAAGCGAGTTCATGGAGGCCGGACGCGCGATCGCCAACGGCTTCGTCACGCCCGACCGCACGCTCCTGATCGCCTCCTCCAGCCGCTTCTATGTCATGGACGAGAAGATCGCGATGGGCGACGGCCGCTACGATCACAAGCGGCTGGCCGACGCGGTCGCCGGCAATGCGCGCGAGACCATCGTGTTCGACATGAGCGAGACCGCGCGCGCAGGCGGCGCCATGGTCAACGCGGTGATGCTCGGCGCGCTCGCAAGCTGCGGGCGGCTGCCGATGTCCCCCGACCAGCTCGCCGCGGCGATCCGCGCCGACGGCAAGGCGGTGGACGCCAACCTGCGCGGTTTCGAAGCCGGTATGAAGGCGGCGCAGGCCAATCGGCCTTCACCCGCCGGCGACGGCAAGTGCGGGACCGCCTATCGAGACCGGATCGCGACGATGGAAGCAACCATCCGCGCCCAGATGCCCGCCGCCGCCCAGGACATCCTGATCGAAGGCGTGCGTCGGCTCGACAATTATCAGGACGCCGCCTATGCGCAGCTCTATCTCGACCGCCTCGCGCCGGTGAAGAAGGTTGACGAGCAGGCCGGCGCCGGCGGGCGGCTGCTGCGCGAGACCGCGCGCCATCTCGCGGTCCGCATGTCCTACGAGGACGTGATCCGCGTCGCGCAGGCCAAGGCCGATCCCGGGCGTCTCGCGCGCATTGCCGGGGAGCTTGGCGCCGCGGCCGGCCAGCCGTTCCGCGTGACCGAGTTCCTCAAGCCGGGCATCGAGGAATTCTGCCAGATCCTGCCGCCACGGCTGGCGCGCCCGATCCTGGCTTTCTCCGAGCGGCGCGGCTGGCTCGACCGCGCGTATTTCGGGATGGAGATCAGCACTACCTCGGTGACCGGTTATCTGCGCTTCCGCGCGCTCGCCGGCCTGCGCCGCTATCGCCGCGGCACCTGGCGCTATCAGGAGGAGCAGGCGGGGATCGAGGACTGGCTGGCGCTCGTGATCGAGGCCGGCGGCCGTTCGGCCGATCTGGCGATCGAAATCGCCGAATGCGCGCGGCTCGTCAAAGGTTATGGCTCGACGCACAGGCGCGGCAGCGCGAATTTCCGGCAGATCGAGATGCGGGCGATCCGCCCGGTGCTCGATGGGCGGCTGCCCTTCCGCCAAGGCATCGACGCCGTTGCGAGCGCCCGCACCGCAGCGCTCGTCGATCCCGAGGGCGATGCGCTGCAGCGTTGCCTCGACGCGCTCGAACACAAATCCATGCGCGAAGCCGCCGAATAGACGCGGCGGCCACGTCAGCGTTGTAACTTCGTCCCGGTCGGCTAATATTTGCCTGCAATAAAAAAGAACGACCAATCGGGAGGAAGTCGATGCGCAGGTTTACGCTTGGGCCGTTGCTGGCCGCGTCTCTTTTCGCCACTGCGATAATCGCGATGCCGGGCGGCGCCAGCGCGCAGCCGATCGGGCTCGGCACGTCGCCGCAGGGAACGCTGACCTACGCTTTGGGCGCGACGGTCGCCAAGGTCCTCGCCGACGTCGGCAATATCCAGTCGCGCGTCCAGCCCTCCAGCGGCACCGGCGCCATGATCCCGCTGGTCAATTCCGGCGAGGTCGATATCGGCTTTGCCAACACGCTCGAACTGTATGACGCCTTCCACGGCGTCGGCACGTTCGACAAGCGCCCGAACCCGAACCTGCGCGCGGTCGCGGTGATCTTCCCGATCCGCGTCGGACTGTTCGTGCGCGGCGACTCCCCGATCAAGACTGTGCAGGACCTCAAGGGCAAGACCACGGCCTACGGCTTCACCAGCCAGGAAATCATCAAGAAGACGGTCGATGCGATGCTGGCGACCGCCGGCATGTCGGTCAACGACCTCAAGACCGTCCTGGTGCCCAACCTGATCCGCGGCGTCGACGAACTGATCGCGGGCCGCGTCGACGTGACCACGTTCGCGCTCGGCCAGGCCAAGGTCGCCGAAGCCGATGCGGCGACCGGCGGCATCCGCTTCCTGCCGATCCCGGAAGGCCCGACGCAGCTTGCGGCTTTGAAGAAGGAATTCCCGACCGCCTATCTCGACAAGGTGCAGCCCGCGGCTAACCTTGCCGGCGTGAAGGAGCCGATCACGACGATGTTCTACGATTACACGATCTTCGCGAGCAAAGACATGCCGGCGGAGCGTGTGAAAGCGATCCTCAAGATCGTCGCCGAGAACAAGGACGCGCTCGGCCAGGGCCATCCGCTGTTCCGCGCGATGAAGATCGAGCGCCTCCATAACAACATCAAGGTGCCCTATCACGACGGCGCGATCGCCTATTTCAAGGAGAAGGGAATCGCGGAGACGCAATAGCGTCTCCCGTTCCATATCCGGGAATTGCGCGCAAACGCGCTGACACCGAGCAAGGCTTGATGACGACAGGGCCGGCGGCTGAACCGGGGCGCGCGCAGGCAGCACCGATCGCCGCCGACCATTTCCTGCGCGCGCTCGCCCGCCACGGCGTCGATTATTTCTTCGTCAATCCCGGCACCGATTTCCCGCCGATCGTGGAGGCCTATGCGCGCGCACGGCGCGCCAACCATGCGGTGCCGGAGCCGGTGCTCGTGCCGCACGAGAATCTCGCGGTCGCGATGGCGCACGGCGTCTACCTGATGACCGGCCGTGCGCAGGCGGTCATGGTGCACGTCAATGTCGGCACCGCCAACACGCTCAACAACATCGCCAACGTGGCGCGCGACCGCGCGCCCGTCATCGTCGCCGCCGGACGCACGCCGATCACCGAGAAGGGCCATTTCGGCTCGCGCAACCGTCCCATCCACTGGGCGCAGGAAATGTTCGACCAGGCCGGCATGGTGCGCGAGCTGGTGAAATGGGACTACGAGCTGCGCATGCCCGACCAGGTCGGCGACGTCGTCGCGCGCGCCTGGGAGGTCGCGATGACCGCGCCGCGCGGGCCGGTCTATCTCGTGCTGCCGCGCGAGCCGCTGGCG
>JABARS010000032.1 GCA_019187085.1 Pseudorhodoplanes sp.
AAGCTGCGCCAGACCATCGCGCGCCGCCTGAAGGATGCGCAGAACACCGCCGCCATGCTCACCACCTTCAACGAGGTCGACATGAGCGCGGTGATGGCGCTGCGCAACCAGTACAAGGACCTGTTCGAGAAGAAGCACGGCGTGAAGCTCGGCTTCATGGGCTTCTTCGTGCGCGCCTGCGTGCAGGGGCTCAAGGAAATCCCCGCCGTCAATGCCGAGATCGACGGCACCGACATCGTCTACAAGAACTATTACCACGTCGGCGTCGCGGTTGGCACCGAGAAGGGCCTTGTCGTGCCGGTGGTGCGCGAATGCGACAGCAAGTCGCTGGCGCAGATCGAGAAGGACATCGCCGATTTCGGCCGCCGCGCGCGCGACGGCGCACTCAAGATCGACGAGATGCAGGGCGGCACCTTCACGATCTCCAACGGCGGCGTCTACGGTTCGCTGATGTCGACGCCGATCCTCAATGCGCCGCAGTCCGGCATCCTCGGCATGCACAAGATCCAGGAACGGCCGATGGTGGTCGGTGGCAAGATCGAGGCGCGGCCGATGATGTATCTCGCGCTCTCCTACGACCACCGCATCGTCGATGGCCGCGAGGCGGTGACCTTCCTGGTGCGCGTGAAGGAGAATCTCGAAGATCCGGCGCGGATTGTGCTGGACCTCTAATCCGCCTCATCCTGAGGAACTCGCCGCAGGCGGGTGTCTCGAAGGTTGGGGCGGCCTCATGCTTCGAGACGCGCTTCGCGCTCCTCAGCATGAGGCCGGGATACAGGCGCGCCTGGGGCGCAAGCAGCGGAAACAAGAGTCATGTCCTACGATCTCATCGTCATTGGTACCGGACCAGGCGGCTATGTTTGCGCCATTCGCGCAGCCCAGCTCGGCATGAAAGTCGCGGTGGTCGAGAAGCGCGCGACGCACGGCGGCACCTGCCTCAATGTCGGCTGCATTCCCTCAAAAGCATTGCTGCATGCCTCCGAGCTGTTCGAGGAAGCCGGCCACGCGTTTGCGAAAATGGGTATCGGCGTCGGCAAGCCCAAGCTCGATCTAAAGGCGATGCTCGCCTTCAAGGACGAGGCGGTCGACGGCAACGTCAAGGGCGTGGATTTCCTGCTCAAGAAGAACAAGATCGATGCCTTTCACGGCACCGGCCGCATCGCGGCGGCGGGCAAGGTCGAAGTCAAAAGTGCGGACGGCAAGACCCAGGTGCTGGAGACCAAAAGCATTGTCATCGCCACCGGCTCCGATGTCGCGCGGCTGAAAGGCATCGAGATTGACGAGAAGCGCATCGTGTCGTCCACCGGCGCGCTGGCGCTCGACAAGGTGCCGGAAAAGCTGCTGGTGATCGGCGCCGGCGTCATCGGGCTTGAGCTTGGCTCGGTCTGGCGGCGTCTCGGCGCGCAGGTGACGGTGGTCGAATTCATGGATGGCATCCTGCCCGGCATGGATTCCGAAGTGCGCAAGCAGGCGCAGCGGCTGTTCGAGAAGCAGGGCATGAACTTCAAGCTCGGTGCGAAGGTCACCGCTGTCGACACCACCGGCAAGAAGCTGAAGGCGAAGGTCGAGCCGGCGAAAGGCGGCGCGGCGGAGACGGTCGAGGCGGACGTCGTGCTGGTTGCGATCGGACGCGTGCCCTACACGGAGGAACTCGGCCTGCAGAAGGCGGGCGTTGCGCAGGACGAGCGCGGCTGCGTGAAGACCGACGCGCATTTTGCGACCAGCGTCGCCGGCATCTACGCAATCGGGGATGCGATCGCGGGCCCGATGCTCGCCCACAAGGCGGAAGACGAGGGCGTTGCGGTGGCCGAAATCATCGCCGGCAAGGCCGGGCACGTGAACTACGACGTGATCCCGAACGTGGTCTATACCTATCCGGAGATCGCGTCGGTTGGGAAATCCGAGGATGAGCTGAAAGCGGCCGGCATCACCTACAATGCCGGCAAGTTTCCGTTCACGGCTAACGGCCGCGCCAAGGCCAACCAGAAGACCGAAGGCTTTGTGAAGATCCTGGCCGACACGAAGACCGACCGCGTGCTCGGTGTCCATATCGTCGGCGCCGACGCTGGCAACATGATTGCCGAAGCCGCGGTCGCCATGGAGTTCGGTGCCTCGTCGGAAGACATCGCGCGCACCTGTCACGCGCATCCGACGTTGCCCGAGGCGGTGAAGGAAGCCGCGCTCGCGGTCGACAAGCGCGCGATTCATATGTGAGAAACCTCGCCCCCTGGGGAGCGGACGACGTCCGCGTCTCGAAGGGTGAGGTTTATATGACGCCCATCCTTGGAGACGCGCGCTGCACGCGCTCCTCAGGATGAGGCTTTTTCTTTAAAACAGATGCACCGCGTGCGGCGCGACCATGGCAACGCCCATGAAGCCCAAGCCCGCCACCGCAAGCGCGCCCGCGATATAGCTCAGCACCAGCATGCCGGTGATAACGGCGGCGGAGCACAGCACGATCCCGATCTGGAACGCGGCCGAAGCGACCTCGTAGTGGTGATACTTCGCCATGGCGGTGTCGCGCTTGTGCTCGGCGTCCTTTGCGCGCGCGGCAAGCTGCCTGCGGCCTTCGCCGGTCTCGGGCTCGTCGTTGTAGCGCGCGGCGGTCTTCTGCCAAGTATCGATCTGCTTCTCGAGCGAGCTTTTAAGCGCGGGATCGGCAACCGATATAGCGTCGAGCTTGCGCGTCTCGGCGGCGGTGCCGAGCGTGGTCATGCGGATGGTCTTGGCCTGGAAGAACGCCCACAGGTTCGAGGCCTCGACATTGTAGCTGATGGCCGCGGTCTGCGCGCTCTTGCCGAGCGTCTCGGAGAAGGCAAGAAACAGGGCGATCACCGCGATCAGAAGCGCGATGCGCTTGTTTTGCCCCGAGATATGCTCGATGTGTTCGGCGTGTTCGACTTCCTTGTGCGCGGACATGCGTCCTCCCTGCGGCCTGGTGTCGCTCTCATGCGCACAAGAATGCCCGCATGCAAGACGCAGGAAGGCCGATTTACGCAAAATTTATGCGCGCGGATGCGCGGCCCGGTAGGCGTCCATCAGCCGCTCGGTGTCGACGGCGGTATAGATCTGCGTGGTCGAGAGCGAGGCGTGGCCGAGCAGCTCCTGGATCGCGCGCAGATCGCCGCCGCGCGAGAGAAGGTGCGTCGCGAAGGAATGGCGCAACGCGTGCGGCGTTGCGGTATCCGGCAAACCGAGCGCGCCGCGCAGCCGCTCCATCGCAAGCTGGATGATGCGCGGCGATAGCGGGCCGCCCTTGGCGCCGACGAACAGCGGGCTGTCCGCCGGCAGGTCGTAGGGGCAGGCGGCGACGTAATCGGCGACGAGCTGCAGCACGTTTTGCAGGACCGGCACCATGCGCGCCTTGTTGCCCTTGCCGGTCACGGTCAGCGTGTCGCCTTCACCGGGCTTGGGCACCTCGCCGCGTTTGAGCGACAGCGCCTCGGCGATGCGCAGGCCGGAGCCGTAAAGAAGCGCGAGCACGGCGGCGTCGCGCGCGAGAATCCAGGGTGCTCGTTCCTCGCCGGCGCGCAGATCGACGTCGGTGATGCGCTTTGCGGTCGGCACGGCGAGCGGCTTGGGTAGCGATCTTGCGATTTTCGGCGCGCGCACGGCGGCGAGCGCGGCAAGCTTACCGTTGCCGGCACGTTCGAGAAAGCGCGCGAAGGAGCGTACGCCGGCCAGCGCGCGCATGAGCGTGCGGGCACCGACATCCTGCGCACGCCGCGCAGCCATGAAGGCGCGCACGTCCTGCGGGGTCAGCGCCCCGAGGTTGGCAAGCGTCGGCGGGGTGCCGAGATGGCCGGTGAGGAAGGTGAGGAACTGCGTGACGTCGCGCAGATAGGCCTCGCAGGTTTTCGGCGACATGCGTCGTTCTGCGCTCAGGGACGTGAGCCAGCGCTTTATTTCGGCAGCGACATCGGGGGAAAATTGATTAGTCATGCTCATCGTCGTCCCGAGCGGGCGAGCGAAGCGAGCGCAAGCCGGGACCGGTAGCTGTCGCCCAAGGTCCCGGGTCGCGCGCCTTCGGCGCTTGCCCGGGACGACGATGCCGTATGTTTCTTCACCCTTCCTTAAACGCACGGAATCGGGCGAACTGGGCCCATGCGTATTGTCGATGTCGTCGTCCCGCTCGCGCTCGACCAAGCCTATTCCTATCGGGTTCCGAAGGACATGGCGCTGGCCGCGGGCGACGTCGTGAGCGTGCCGCTTGGTCAGGCGCATTATACCGGCGTCGTCTGGGGCGAGGGAAATCCGCGGCCCGGTCTGCATAACAGGCTGAAAGACGTCGCGGAGAAGCTCGATGTCCCGCCGCTGAAGGACGAACTGCGCGACTTCGTCGACTGGGTGTCTGGCTATACGCTCGGCGCACGCGGCACGGTGCTGCGCATGACGCTGCGCATGGGCGAGCATCTGGGCCCCGCGCGCGAACGCGTCGGCGTGCGCCTTGCCGGATCGCCGCCGCAGCGCATGACGGTAGCGCGCCGGCGTGCGCTCGCGCTTCTCGCCGACGGCATGCTGCGCGCAAAGGCCGATGCCGCGCAGGAAGCCGGCGTCTCGGTCGGAGTGATCGACGGGCTGATCGACGAGGGCACACTGGAGACGGTCGTGCTGCCGCCCGATCCGGTCGCCGCGCCGCCCGATCCGGCTTTTGCCGTGCCCGACCTCACCGATGCGCAGCGCGCTGCTGCCGATGCATTGCGCGCCGGCGTGCATGCAGGATTCTCCGCAACGCTCATCGACGGCGTGACCGGCTCCGGCAAGACGGAAGTCTATTTCGAGGCGGCGGCCGAAGCGCTGCGCGCCGGACGGCAATGCCTGATCCTGATGCCGGAGATCGCGCTCACCACGCAATTCCTCGACCGCTTCGCCGCGCGCTTCGGCGTGCCGCCTGCCGAATGGCATTCGCAGCTTACCCCGCGCAAACGGGCGCGCACCTGGCGCGCGGTCGCCGACGGCGAGGTCAAGGTGATCACCGGCGCACGCTCGGCCTTGTTCCTGCCCTATGCCGATCTTGGGTTGATCGTCGTCGACGAAGAGCATGACCAGGCCTACAAACAGGAAGACGGCGTGCATTACCACGCGCGCGACATGGCGGTGGTGCGCGCGAGCCTGTGCCGGATTCCGGTGATCCTGTCGTCGGCGACGCCGGCGGTCGAAAGCGAGGTCAACGCGCGGCGCGGCCGCTACCGGCGGCTGCATCTGCCGGAGCGGTTCGGCGGGCAGGCGATGCCGCAGGTCGAGGCGATTGATCTCACGCGCGAAGGCCCGCCGCGCGGGCGCTTCATTGCGCCGCGCCTTGCCGAAGCGATGACGGTCGCGCTTGAACGCGGTGAACAGGTGCTATTGTTTCTCAACCGCCGCGGCTATGCGCCGCTGACGCTGTGCCGCGCCTGCGGCTTTCGCCTCGCCTGTCCGAATTGCGACGCCTGGCTGGTCGATCACCGTTTCCGCCGCCGGCTGGTCTGCCATCATTGCGGCTTCGCGATGCCGCCGCCGGAGACCTGCCCGAAATGCGAAGCGAAGGATTCGTTCGCCGCCGTCGGTCCGGGCGTCGAGCGCCTGCATGAAGAGGTCGCCGCGCTGTTTCCCGGCAAGCGCATCATCGTCCTCTCCAGCGATCTCGTGGAATCGACGGAGCGGCTGCGCGCCGAACTCGACCAGGTGGCGGCCGGTGAGTTCGACATCGTCATCGGCACCCAGCTTGTCGCCAAGGGCCACCATTTCCCCAAGCTCAATCTCGCCGGCATCGTCGATGCCGATCTCGGGCTCGCCAATGGCGATCCGCGCGCCGCCGAGCGCACGTTCCAGCTTCTGCATCAGGTCGCCGGCCGCGCCGGCCGCGAAGCGGGTCGCGGCGTCGCCTATCTGCAGACGCACCAGCCCGAACATCCGGTGATGCGCGCGCTCGTGCTCGGCGACCGTGCGGCCTTCTACGACACGCAGATCGAGGAACGCGAGCGCACCGGCTATCCGCCGTTCGGGCGGCTTGCCGCGCTGATCGTCTCCGGCGGCGACAGGCACGAAACCGAAAGCTTCGCACGCAAGATCGCCGCCTGCACGCCGCTCGACGAGGCGGTGCGCGTGCTCGGGCCGGCTGAGGCTCCGCTCGCCATCGTGCGCGGGCGTTACCGGTTCCGCCTCTTGGTGAAATCGCCGCGCAATTACGACCTTTCCGGCTATCTGCGCGGCTGGCTCGCTGAGGCGCCGAAGACGCGCGGCACGCTCAAGCTGGAAGTGGACGTCGATCCGCAGAGCTTTTTGTGAGGCGAGGTGCCGTGAGGCCCGTCTTCACGCCACAAGCTTCAGCCCGACGATCCCGGCCAGGATGAGCCCGATGCAGGCAAGCCGCAGCGCGGTCGTCGGTTCGTTGAACAGCACGATACTGAGAATGACCGTGCCCACGGCGCCGATGCCGGTCCACACCGCATAGGCCGTGCCGACCGGCAGGGATTTCAGCGCCAGGCCGAGGAAGGCGAGGCTCAGGACCATCGCCAGGACGGTGCCGACGGACGGCCACAGGCGGGAGAAGCCTTCGGTGTATTTGAGGCCGATCGCCCAGCCGATTTCCAGAAGCCCGGCAACGAACAGATAGGTCCACGCCATGACGGAACTCTCCTTTCAGGGTGTCCGCGAAAAGCAAACACGCGCTGGCAGGGTCGTCCCCACCGATGTCCGGAATTGAAGACGAGGTCGTCCCCGTCGCCGGGGATATAGGCCCGGGCGGGCCCGCTTCAATCGCCGGTCCGGGAGCCGCTTGCGGCCAAAGGTCCCCGAAAAGCCCGCCCTTTCGATCAATTCCGGAGCGCCCCTGTGTTGCACCGCGGGTGCCCGTGTGTTAGCTACCCGCTCGATTTCGCAAGGGTTCCGGGCCGCCCCCCGTGAGGTTCGGCGAAATCGGAATTCCCTCTTGGATTCCAATGGTTTGCGCCGCGCTTCCCCGCGATGGCGTCGGGCCTGCGGATTGCACATTTCTGGGCTCCCCATGGCAGGTGAAGCTTCGATCGTTTCCGGCGTTGCGGGTCGTTACGCGACCGCCTTGTTCGAACTGGCGCTCGAGGAAAAAAAGCTCGACGCGGTCAGGGCCGATCTGGACCGGTTCGATCAACTCGTGGCTGACAGCGCCGATCTCCAGCGGCTGGTCCGCAGCCCCGTTTTCTCCGCCGACGAGCAGGGCAAGGCCCTCGCCGCCATCCTCAAGAAAGCCGGCATCGGCGGCCTGGCCGGCAACTTCCTCAACGTCATCGCCGCGAACCGCCGCCTGTTCACCGTGCAGGACGTGATCAAAAGCTTCCGCACGCTGGTTGCCCGGCACAAGGGTGAGGTGACGGCCGAAGTGACCGTCGCCGAAAAGCTCGCCGGCGCCCACCTCGATGCGCTGAAAGCGGCGCTCAAGTCGGTGACCGGCAAGGACGTCAATCTCAATGTGCGCATCGATCCGGCCATTATCGGCGGGCTTGTCGTCAAGCTCGGCAGCCGCATGGTCGATTCTTCGCTGCGCACCAAGCTTAATTCGATCAAGTACGCCATGAAAGAGGCCCGCTGATGGATATCCGCGCCGCAGAAATCTCCGCGATCCTGAAAGAGCAGATCAAGAATTTCGGTCAGGAGGCGGAAGTCTCCGAAGTCGGCCAGGTTCTGTCGGTCGGTGACGGTATCGCCCGCGTCTACGGCCTCGACAATGTGCAGGCCGGCGAGATGGTCGAGTTTGAGAACGGCGTGCGCGGCATGGCGCTCAACCTCGAAACCGACAACGTCGGTATCGTCATTTTCGGCGCCGACCGCGAGATCAAGGAAGGCCAGACCGTCAAGCGCACCCGCGCCATCGTGGACGTGCCGGTCGGCAAGGGCCTGCTCGGCCGCGTGGTCGATGCGCTCGGCAACCCGATCGACGGCAAGGGTCCGATAAAGGCCGACAAGCGCGCCCGCGTGGACGTCAAGGCGCCCGGCATCATCCCGCGCAAGTCGGTGCACGAGCCGATGGCGACCGGCCTCAAGGCCGTCGACGCGCTGATCCCGATCGGCCGCGGCCAGCGCGAGCTGATCATCGGCGACCGCCAGACCGGCAAGACCGCGATCGCGCTCGACACCATCCTCAACCAGAAGCCGCTCAACGCGACCGGCGACGAGAAGATCAAGCTCTATTGCGTCTATGTCGCGGTCGGCCAGAAGCGCTCGACGGTGGCGCAGTTCGTGAAGGTGCTGGAAGAGCAGGGCGCGCTCGAATACTCGATCGTCGTCGCCGCCACGGCCTCCGACCCCGCGCCGATGCAGTTCCTGGCGCCGTTTGCCGGCTGCACCATGGGCGAGCATTTCCGCGACAACGGCATGCATGCCGTGATCATTTACGACGACCTGTCCAAGCAGGCCGTTGCCTATCGCCAGATGTCGCTCCTGCTGCGCCGTCCGCCCGGACGCGAAGCCTATCCGGGCGACGTGTTCTATCTGCACTCGCGTCTGCTCGAGCGCGCGGCCAAGATGAACGACGACAACGGCGCCGGCTCGCTGACCGCGCTGCCGGTCATCGAGACGCAGGCCAACGACGTGTCGGCCTACATCCCGACCAACGTGATCTCGATCACCGACGGCCAGATCTTCCTGGAAACCGACCTGTTCTATCAGGGCATCCGTCCGGCGGTGAACGTCGGTCTGTCGGTGTCGCGCGTGGGCTCGTCGGCGCAGACCAAGGCGATGAAGAAGGTCGCCGGCAAGATCAAGGGCGAGCTTGCGCAGTACCGCGAAATGGCGGCCTTCGCGCAGTTCGGCTCCGACCTCGACGCCACCACCCAGCGCCTGCTCAACCGCGGCGCCCGCCTGACCGAACTCCTCAAGCAGCCGCAATTCTCGCCGCTGAAGATGGAAGAGCAGGTCTGCGTGATCTGGGCCGGCACCAACGGTTATCTCGATCCGCTGCCGGTGAACAAGGTGAAGGACTTCGAGAACGGCCTGCTGGCGCTCCTGCGCAGCAAGCACAACGACATTCTCGAAGCGATCCGCACCTCGCGCGATCTCGACGACGCCACTGCCGGCAAGCTGAAGGCGGCGGTCGACGGCTACGCCAAGACGTTTGCTTAAGTGAAGGTTTTCACCTTCCCCGCTTGCGGGGGAGGTCGACCGGCCGCAAGGCCGGTCGGGAGGGGGAAGTCCAGCACGAGTTTCGCCCCCTCCCTAACCCTCCCCCGCAAGCGGGGGAGGGGACAGGACTGAGTAAGAGGATAGACAGAGACCGATATGGCCAGCCTCAAGGACATGCGCGTGCGCATCGCCGCGACCAAGGCGACGCAGAAGATCACCAAGGCGATGCAGATGGTCGCCGCCTCCAAGCTGCGGCGCGCGCAGGCCACCGCCGAGGCCGCGCGTCCCTTCGCCGAGCGCATGGAAAAGGTGCTGGGCAACATTGCATCGACCGTGACCGATCTTGAGTCCGCGCCGAAGCTGCTCGGCGGCACCGGCCGCGACCAGGTCCATCTGCTGGTCGTGTGCACCGGCGAGCGCGGCCTGTGCGGCCCGTTCAACTCGGCGATCGTGCGCCTTGCGCGCGAGCGCGCGACCGCGCTGATGAGCGAAGGTAAAGAGGTCAAGATTTTCTGCGTCGGCCGTAAGGGCCACGAGCAGCTGCGCCGCAACTTCGAAAAGCAGATCATCGAGACCGTCGATCTGCGCGGCGTGCGCAATCTGCAATTCGAGCACGCCGAGGGGATCGCGAGCAAAGTCATCGCGCTGTTCGAGCAGGGCGGTTTCGACGTGGCGACGCTGTTCTTCTCCCGGTTCAAGTCGGTCATCGCGCAGGTGCCGACCGCGCTGCAGATCGTTCCGCCGGTGTTCGAGGCCAAAAAAGAAGCGGCTGCCGGCGCCGAGGCATCCTACGAATACGAGCCCGATGAGCTTGAGATTCTCGGCGAGCTTCTGCCGCGCAATCTCGCCGTGCAAGTATTCCGCGCGCTGCTCGAGAACAACGCTTCGTTCTACGGCGCGCAGATGACGGCGATGGACAACGCCACGCGCAACGCCGGCGACATGATCCGCAAGCAGACCATCACCTATAACCGCACGCGCCAGGCGATGATCACGAAGGAACTCATCGAGATCATCTCCGGCGCCGAGGCGCTTTAATTCGAGATTGTAGCGAGGACGAGCAATGGCAAAGGCCGCAGCAGCCGCAGGCAAACCCAACAAGACCGGCAGGATCACGCAGGTCATCGGCGCCGTCGTCGACGTGCAGTTCGACGATCACCTGCCGGCGATCCTGAACGCGCTGGAGACCAGGAACGGCGACAGCCGTCTCGTTCTCGAGGTCGCTCAGCATCTCGGCGAGAACACCGTCCGCACCATTGCGATGGACATTTCCGAAGGTCTGGTACGCGGCCAGGAGGTGCAGGACACCGGCGAGCCGATCGCGGTGCCGGTCGGCGAAGGCACGCTCGGCCGCATCATGAACGTCGTTGGCGAGCCGGTGGACGAAGCCGGCCCGATCAAGGCGGAAGCCAAGCGCGCCATCCACCAGGAAGCGCCGGCCTATACCGACCAGTCGACGGAAGCCGAGATTCTCGTCACCGGCATCAAGGTCGTGGATCTCCTGGCGCCTTATGCCAAGGGCGGCAAGATCGGCCTGTTCGGCGGCGCGGGCGTCGGCAAGACCGTACTCATTCAGGAACTGATCAACAACGTCGCCAAGGCGCACGGCGGCTATTCGGTGTTCGCCGGCGTCGGCGAGCGTACCCGCGAAGGCAACGACCTTTATCACGAGTTCATCGAATCGGGCGTCAACAAGAAGGGCGGCGGCCAGGGCTCCAAGTGCGCGCTGGTGTATGGCCAGATGAACGAGCCGCCCGGCGCGCGCGCGCGTGTCGGCCTCACCGGCCTGACGGTCGCCGAGCATTTCCGCGATCAGGGCCAGGACGTGCTGTTCTTCGTCGACAACATCTTCCGCTTCACGCAGGCGGGCTCGGAGGTGTCGGCGCTGCTCGGCCGCATTCCCTCGGCGGTGGGCTATCAGCCGACACTGGCCACCGACATGGGCGCGCTGCAGGAGCGCATCACCACCACGACCAAGGGCTCCGTCACTTCGGTGCAGGCGATTTACGTGCCGGCCGACGACCTGACCGACCCGGCGCCGGCGACCTCGTTCGCGCATCTTGACGCGACCACCGTGCTGTCGCGCTCGATCGCGGAAAAGGGCATCTATCCGGCGGTGGACCCGCTCGACTCGACCTCGCGCATGCTGCAGCCGATGATCGTCGGCGACGAGCATTATGCCGTGTCACGTCAGGTGCAGCAGATCCTTCAGCGCTACAAGGCGCTGCAGGACATCATCGCCATTCTGGGCATGGATGAGCTGTCCGAAGAGGACAAGCTGACGGTGGCGCGCGCCCGCAAGATAGAACGCTTCCTGTCGCAGCCGTTCCACGTCGCGGAAGTGTTCACCGGTTCGCCCGGCAAGTTCGTCGAGCTCGCCGACACCATCAAGGGCTTCAAGGGTCTGTGCGAAGGCAAATACGACCATCTACCGGAAGCGGCCTTCTACATGGTCGGCACGATCGAAGAAGCCGTCGAGAAGGGCAAGCGGCTCGCGGCGGAAGCGGCGTAACGCAGTCGCCTCGCCCTTCGAGACGCCGGCCTGCGGCCGGCTCCTCAGGGTGAGGAAAGAGACAAGCGAGAATATACATGACCACCTTCCAGTTCGATCTCGTCTCGCCGGAAAAGCTTTTGTTCTCGGATGAAGTCGAGCAGGTCGATGTGCCCGGCGCCGAAGGCGATTTCGGCGTGTTCGCGGGACACGCGCCGATGGTGTCGATGGTCCGCCCTGGCATCCTCACGGTGAGAGCCGGCGGCAGCGAGCAGAAGATCGTCGTGCTCGGCGGCTTCGCCGAAGTATCGGCCAAGGGCTTGACGGTGCTCGCCGACATCGCGAGCTCGGTCGAGGATCTCGATCGAGTCGCGCTCGCCGCGCAGATCAAGGCGGCGGAGGAGCGGATCGCGCAGATGGAGCAGGGCTCCGCGCTCGACAAGGAAATCTGGCGTCTCGATCATTTCAAGACCGTGCAGATGCAGCTTACCGGCACGGCGATGCATTGATCGCGCCGACGGTTCGGAATTGAGAAGGCCGGGCAATGCCCGGCCTTTGTCTTTTTCCGAGCGGCGGAAACGACCCCGCCATTGCCGGATTTGCCGCCGGCACGGTCACGCCCTCGATTGTCGCAGTTTCATGGGCGGCTTCACGACTCGCCCTGCGACCAAACGCCCTGGGGACGCGCTTTAGACGAGATGCGCGAAGGCCTTCACGACCTCTTCGTAGACCGGTCTTTTGAACGGGATGATCAGGCGCGGCAAGTTCGCGACCGGTTCCCACCGCCAGGCGATGAATTCCGGCTTGTGATGTCCGCCGCCGGGATGCGCGATGTCGATCTCGCTGTCGTTGCCGGTGAAGCGCAGCGCGAACCATTTCTGCTTCTGGCCGCGATACCTGCCTTTCCAGACCTGCCCGACGATGTCGCGCGGAATGTCGTAGGTGAGCCATTCTCCGATCTCGCCGAGCTTCTCGACCGACCGGACATTGGTCTCCTCGTAGAGTTCGCGCAAGGCCGCCGGCCAGGCATCCTCGCCTTCGTCGATACCACCCTGCGGCATCTGCCAGACATGCACTTCGTCGATGTGCTCGGGGCCGTCCTTGCGCCGTCCGATGAAGGCGAGGCCTTTGCGGTTGAGCAGCATCACGCCGACGCAGGGACGATAGGGCAGATCTTCGAACCGGGTCATTGTGATTCCGACAGACAGGAAAGGAGGAATGCAGCCATCGTGATAGCGGCAGGCACGGCGCGAATCGAGATCGTGCCTCGCGCTCAGCTCGATCTCGCCTTGAGCGCGATCACGCTGATCGGCACCAGCGCCACGCCGCGGCCGGCCAGCGTCTTCGACCAGCGCGCCACCCGTTCCACGGTCACCGGCAGGGCGGATGCGTAAGCCACCGCCGAGCCCCGCTCGCGGGCGAGCGATTCAAGCCGTACCAGCGCCTTGTCGATCTCCGCCGTGGTCGGAACGGCATCGACGACGATGTCGGCCTTGGCGAACGCGGTGCGGTTGGCGCCCGCGATCTGGCTGGCGAGGCTGCGCGGCGACGCTCCGTCGTCGACATAGATCAGGCCGCGCTTGGCGACCTCGCGCAGCACCGGCGAGATCGACTGTTCCGACGCGGTGAAGCGCGCGCCCATGAAATTCATCACCCCGACATAGCCCTGAAAGCGGCTCATCAGCCATTGCAGGCGGTCGATATTCTGCTCGCCGGACAATGACGACAGCAGCGTCTGCGGGCCTGGATCGTTGTCGGGATAATCGAATGGCTCCATCGGAATCTGCATCAGCACTTCGTGCCCGCCGGCGCGCGCGCGTCCGACATTCGATTCAAGGTCGGAGCCATAGGGCGCGAAAGCGAACGTCACCGGCCCCGGCAATTTCGACAGCGCGTCGGCGGTCGTGCTCGCGCTGATGCCGAGGCCGCCGATAATGAGCGCAATGCGCGGCGCATCGGGGCGCTGGGCGCTGCCGGATTTCTGCGCATAGGCTTCGGCCGGCCGCGCGCCGTCCAGAGCGATGCGCGGGATCTGGCCATGGCGGGATGCTTCCAGCAGCCGCTGATCGACGCTGCCGGCCTTCGCCGCGCCGGAGCCGGGCACGACGATTTCCTGCCGCTTGCCGCTCGAGCCATCGATGATGGTGATGGTCTGGGTTCCGGGCGGGGAACCGCGCGCGGCGCCCGCGTGCGGCTCGGGTCCGTCATAGCGCCCGGGTCCGATCGCCTTGCCGGGCGTGGCGTCGGTGCTGGCGGCCGGCGTAGAGGCGGCGGCGGGAGGCGCGTTCTGGCTCGGCAGCGCGGACACGATTGCGGTCGGCTCGCCGCCGAGCGGATCGCTCACGATCGCCGCCCAGCCGAGGAAGACGACCACGAACAAGCCGAGCAGCCCCGCAATCGCCTGAGGAATGACGAGCGGCACCTTGGCCGAGTGCTGAATTTTCAAGTTTTGGCCGAGTGGCTCGTTCAGGTCGTCCGTCGACACGGGGAACCCTCGCGAATCGTTTGCGAGAGACTAGCACGGGCCGCCGCCCCATTCGTGCCCGGATCCCTGATGCAAACGGGGCGGTCGGAGGCCGCCCCGTGCAATGTCGTCGTACGACGATCCGCCCTTACTGCTGCTGTTGCTGCGGCGGCAGGGCGGCTCGCTTCGGACTTGGCGGGAAGGCCGAATTGGTCACGACGCCGCGCAACAGGTCGGCGGCCATCTTGATGGCCTTGTCGTCCTTGGGGTCCGGCGGGATGTAGGACTGCGAGCCGGTCTGCTCCTCGCCGTCGCCCTTGAGATGGCCGCGCAGCGAGGATTCGCCCTTGGAATCGGCGCGCGCCTTCAGCTCCTCCGGCACGTCCTGCATCACCTCGATGTCGGGCGAGATGCCCTTGGCCTGGATCGAGCGGCCCGACGGCGTGTAGTAGCGCGCCGTCGTCAGCCGCAGCGCGCCGTTGCCGGAGCCAAGCGGGATGATCGTCTGCACCGAGCCCTTGCCGAACGAGCGCGTGCCGAGAACGGTCGCGCGCTTGTGGTCCTGCAGGGCGCCGGCGACGATCTCGGACGCGGACGCCGAGCCGCCATTGATCAGCACGATGACGTGCTTGCCCTTGGTGAGATCGCCGGGCTTGGCACCGAAGCGCTGGGTCTCCTCGGTGTTGCGGCCGCGCGTGGAGACGATCTCGCCCTTCTCCAGGAAGATGTCGGACACCGAGATCGCCTGATCGAGCAGGCCGCCCGGGTTGTTGCGCAGGTCGAGGATATAACCGCGCAGCTTGCCGTCCGTGATCTGGGTCGAAAGGTCGGCGATCGCCTTCTTGACGTTTTCGGTCGTCTGCTCGTTGAACTGGGTGACGCGGATATAGGCGATATCCTCGCCTTCCATGCGCGAGCGGACCGCGCGCACCCGGATCAACTCGCGGGTGATCATGACCTCGACCGGCTTGGTCTGGCCCTTGCGCATGATGCGCAGGCGGATCTTGGTGTTGATCGGTCCGCGCATCTTCTCGACCGCCTGATTGAGCGTCAGGCCCTGCACGCTCTCGTCGTCGAGATGCGTGATGACGTCGTTGGCGAGGATGCCGGCCTTGGCCGCCGGCGTGTCGTCGATGGGTGCGACCACCTTGACGAGGCCGTCTTCCATCGTGACTTCAATGCCCAGGCCGCCGAACTCGCCGCGGGTCTGGACCTGCATGTCCTTGAAATTCTTCGCATCCATGAAGCTGGAATGCGGATCGAGACCCGCCAGCATCCCGTTGATCGCCGATTCGATCAGCTTGCCGTCTTCGGGCTTCTCGACATAGTCAGCGCGCACGCGCTCGAACACGTCGCCGAACAGGTTGAGCTGCCGGTAAGTGTCAGCCGAGCCGGCGGCATTGGCGCTCATTCCGGCAAAGATGACTCGCGGCTGCGAGATCGCCAGGGTCAGAGCCGCGCCGACCACCGCTCCAAGGAGCACCAGAAACGTCTTGCGCATCATCCGCGAACCTTCTCACTTTCGCCTGCGGCCCACCATGGGCCCGGGTCGACGGGAGTCCCGTCCTTCCTAAATTCGACGTACAGAACCGATTGGCTGGATCCCACAGGGGCGGCGGCTGCAACCTGAGTCCCGCTACCCATCACAGCGACCGGTTCGCCGGTCAGCACAAACTGGCCGAGATCGACGGTAATTCGCTCCATCCCCGCAAGCAAAACATGATACCCGCCGCCGGCGTTCAGGATCAAGAGTTGGCCGTAGGAGCGGAACGGACCGGCATAGACGACCCATCCATCGCACGGTGCGGTGACCTGCGCGCCCGGGCGCGTCGCGACTGAAATGCCTTTTTCGGTTCCACCAAGCCCGTCGGTAGCGCCGAATTCCCTGATCCGGGCACCGTTCACCGGAAAAGGCAGATGGCCCCGCGCGGCCGCGAATGCAATAGCCGGCATGAGCCGGCCGGGGTCCCTGAGGGCGGCGAGGTCGGGCCGTTCGCCGGCTTTGGGCGCGGCCGGCGCCCGCGCCGCTTCGCGGGCGGCGCGCGCTGCCGCGTCGATGCCCTGCTCCATGCGCCCGATCAGGTCCTGCAGATTGTCGACCTGACGGGCGAGCGCAATGGCGTTTCTGCGTTCGGCCTCGAGCGCCTGGACGGCGTCCGCCTGCCGGCGGTTGCGCTCCTCGATCAGGGCGGTCAGACGCGCGCGCTCGCTTTTCAGTGAGGCGATATTGGCGGTGAGCCGGTCGCGTTCCTCAGCAATGGTCTTGCGGATGCGCACCAGTTCGCCGAGCTCGGCGGCCAATTGCTGGGCTTTGGCGCGCATGTCCGGAAGGACGGCGCCGAGCAGAATGGCGGTGCGGATCGATTGCAGCGCGTCCTCCGGGCTGACCAGAATGGCCGGCGGCGGCTGGCGTCCCATCCGCTGCAGCGACGCCAGAACCTCGGCAATCACCGCGCGGCGTTCGCGCAGCGAGTGGCGCAACGCGGTCTCCTGCCGTTCGAGCGGCGCAAGCCGTGCTTCGTTGGCGGCCAGCGTGTTCTCGGAGTTGCGGATGCTGGCGGCGCTGTCGATCAGCGTCTGGTTGAAGCGCCGGCGGTCTTCCGCCAGCGTTTCAATTTCCGCGCGCAGCTTCTTTTCGGCCTCGGCGGCCTTGTCCCGCTCGGCTTTTGCCGCATCGAGCTCCTGGGTGCGTTTCTTGAGCAGCTCGTTGTCGGGGCTCGTGCGCGGCGGCGTATCGGACTGCGCGAGGGCGGCTGCGGCCCCGAGCGAGCAGACGAGCGAGCAGACGGCCCACCACGCCGCGCGGGCGGCGATCGGCATGGGCGTTGCGGCGGAATTCGTCATGGTCCTTCCCGGGATAGTGCTTGCGTCTGTGTGGACCGGATTCAAAGCAAATTCTGGGCGGCGCGGCTGTCCCTAGCCTCTCAATCGCGGTGATAAGGGTGGCCTGACAATATCGTGATCGCCCGATAAATCTGCTCCAGAAGCATGATCCGCACCAGCTGATGCGGCCAGGTCGCCGCGCCGAAGGCGATCACGGTCTGGGCCCGGGCCCGCAGGGTTTCGGCCAGCCCGTCCGGGCCGCCGATGATGAAAACCACGGCAGGCCGCCCGTCGTCGCGCCAGCGACCGAGCCGCTCGGCGAAGACCGGACTGGTGACCACCTCGCCGCGGCCATCGAGCAGCACCGTCAATGCACCGTCGGGAATGACATTGGTCAGCGCGATCGATTCCTCGATCATACGTCGCTCCGGCTCGGCGGCCCGGCTTTCGCGGATTTCGATCACGTCGATGCCGCGCAGCCCGATCGCGCGACCGGCATCGGCGGCGCGCCGCAGGTAGCGCGCGCAGAGGTCCGTCTCGGGGCCCTTCTTCATGCGGCCAACCGCGAGCACGAGCACGCGCATCACCGCCTCGCGTGGTCAGCTCGTCCGGCGGCCCGTCCGGCCCGACGCCCACATCTTCTCGATATTGTAGAACGCGCGCACTTCCGGCCGGAACACATGGACGAGGACGTCGCCGGCATCAATAAGGACCCAGTCGCAATGCGGCTGGCCCTCGACGCGGATGTCCTTGAGGCCGGATTTCTTGAGATGCTCAACGACATTGTCGGCGAGCGAACCGACATGGCGGTTCGAGCGCCCAGAGGCGACAACCATCCTGTCCGCAATCGTCGTCTTGCCGGTGAGGTCGATGGTGATGATGTCCTCGGCCTTCAGGTCATCCAGGCTTGCGAGGACGATGCGCAATGTCTCGTCGGCGCTCGGCGGCACCGGGGAGACCGCTCCGAGCATTGCGCGGGTGCGCGCCCGGGAAATCGTTGTTGTGGCCAGAGGAGCTTTTCCTTTCTGCCTTACCGGCTCGGAGCCAGACTCAACGAAATCAATGTAGGCACGCGTACCGGCGACTTTCAACCTCCAAGCATCCGCTTTTTTGCCTCGCGCAGGGCGGTCGACGACAGTGTCGATTTGATCCCGTGCAGGTAGACCCAGGCGGGAGGGTTCCGGTCCGGCAGCGTGCGCGCCTGGCTTTCGGCGATGCGGGTGCGCGCGAACCGGTGCGCGGCCGGACCCGAGGTCGCCTGCAGGCTCAATCCGCCGCGATCGACGACGGCAATCGGAACCAGCATGAAAATCTCGCGCCAGTTCTTCCAGCGGTGGAAGCCCTTCAGATTGTCCGCCCCCATGATCCAGACGAACCGCACCCCGGGACACTCGCCGAGCAGCCACTTGATGGTGTCATGGGAGTATTGCGTGCCAATGACGGATTCGACCCCGGTCACCGCGATGCGGGGATGGTTGGCGAGCTTCTCGGATTCGGCGATCCGTTCGGCGACCGGCGGCAGGCCGGATGGCGATTTCAGCGGGTTGCCGGGCGTGACCAGCCACCAGACCCGGTCAAGACCGAGCTTCTTGAGCGCGAGCAGGGAGACCGCGCGGTGCGAGGCGTGCGGGGGGTTGAAGGTGCCGCCGAACAGGCCGACCCGCAGCCCGGGCGTATGCGCGGGAAGGGGATTGCGGGGCGGGCGGACGCTTTTGACCAAAGTCCGTTGCGGTCCGTTCACGGCCGCGTCTGTCCCGTTCCGTGCACGCGATACTTGAACGAGGTGAGCTGCTCGAGTCCGACCGGACCGCGCGCATGCATCTTGCCGGTGGCGATGCCGATCTCCGCACCAAATCCGAACTCGCCGCCGTCGGCAAACTGCGTTGAGGCGTTGTGCAGGACGATGGCGGAATCGACGCCGCGCAGGAACTTGTCAGCGGCCGCCTGATCGGCGGTCACGATCGCATCGGTGTGATGCGAACCGTAGCGCTCGATATGCGCGATCGCGCCGTCGACACCGTCGACCACTTTCGCGGCGATGATGGCGTCGAGATATTCCTTCGGCCAGTCCTCTTCGGAAGCGGGCCTGACGCGTCTGTCGGCCGCGCACACCGCCTCGTCGCCGCGCACTTCGCAGCCGGCCTCGATCAGCATGGCGACCAGCGGCTTGAGCAGGCGGTCGGCTGCGCCGCTGTCCACGAGCAGCGTCTCCGCCGCCCCGCAGACCCCGGTGCGGCGCATCTTGGCGTTGAGGACGATCTTCTTCGCCATGTCGAGATCGGCGGCGCGATCGACATAGACGTGACAGACGCCTTCCAGGTGCGCGAACACCGGCACGCGCGCTTCCTCCTGCACGCGCGCCACCAGGCTCTTGCCGCCGCGCGGCACGATCACGTCGATATTGCCGTCGAGACCACGCAGCATCAGCCCGACGGCTTCACGGTCGCGCGTCGGCACGAGCTGGATGCAGTCCTCCGGCAGGCGCGCGTCGCGCAGGCCCGCAACGAGCGCGGCATGGATCGCGCGCGAGGAGCGGTAGGAATCGGAGCCGCCGCGCAGGATCGCTGCATTTCCGGATTTAAGGCACAGCGCACCGGCGTCCGCAGTCACGTTCGGGCGGCTCTCGTAGATGATCCCGATCACGCCGAGCGGCACCCGCACGCGCTCGATGGTCATGTCGTTGGGTCGCGTCCACCGCTCGGTGACCTGGCCGACCGGGTCGGGCAGCGCCCGGATCGCATCGAGGCCATCGGCGACGCCGCCGATGCCGGCCTGTGTCAGGGTCAGCCGGTCGAGGAAGGCGCCCGTTGCGCCGTTGCCGCGCGCCTCGTCGATGTCGCGGCCGTTGGCGAGCAGGATTTCGGGGGCGGCGACGCGAATGGCTTTCGCCATCGCGGCCAGCGCCCGGTTCTTCTGGTCGGTCGGAGCGAGCGCCAGCACCCGCGCGGCCGCGCGCGCGCGGGTACCGATCCCGCGCATCAGGGCGACCACGTCGGCATTAGTTTCGATCGATTTCAGTGGTGCGGTCACGAAATTGCTCTCGGTTTCAGAGGCTTCTATCACGGACGCTTCCGGCGCGGGAGGCCGCGGTCGCCGGCACAAGCCGAGGGGTGCCGGCCGGCGCCCCCGGGTCCTGCGGAGGGGTCTGGGGACAGCGGGGAAAACGGCCCGCTTTTGCGCCGGCCCAAGGAACCGGTAGCAGGGCCGTAACATTAAGCCGGCACAAAGGGGCGCAGCATGGAGATTGCCGCTATGGCCCGTTCATTTGTGTTGCCCCGCGAGCTTCCGGAGGGGACCCGCTACGTCGTCGAAGGCAGGCCGACCCCCGAGGGGACCACGCGCATCGTTTCGCGCTACCTCGTCTTTCCGGACGGGCGGCGGGTGGATCTTCCGGCCATGCCCCGATTCCCGGCAGCGGCCATCCGCAAGCGGCGCCGGGTTCGAAACCACGCCCGCAGCCTCAAGACGGCACGCGCGCGGCCGTTCCTCCTGCAATAACCGCCGGCAAATCGGCGTTTCGGCCATTGGCCGAGCTGAGCGCGCACGGATATAAAGCATAATAATACCGTTACCTTGCCGCTGCGGCCAAATCCCTGGACCGACTTACAAAATCGCAAAAATTCTCCGTTCCGTCCGGAACGGAGCGGTCCGGCTTGCGTTTGATCGACGCAGGATATGGGGACGAAATAATTGGGGACGACATACTGATGCCCAACGCGAGCTATTTCCGGCAGCAGGCGGAACGTTGTCTGCGCCTTGCGCGGATGTGCGCGGACACAACCGTAGCGAAGCGGCTGAACGCGATGGCGGCGGAATTCATCGAGCAGGCCGAGGGGTACGGGCCTGACAATGCTATGGCGGGTCGCAGCCTGCCGCTGGGTGGGGCGGCCGGCGGAGAAAACACCGGCTGACGCCGGGACCACGTACGGGCGACGCAGAAGACGGTCATATCGGCCATTGGCTGAGTACGCGGCTGGTTCTCCGTGACGCTGAATTGCCTCCAAATATTGCTCTTCCACCATGCCGGGTTATGACGAGCGGGGCCTGTCTGAGTGACGCCGGCCCGGCCGGGGGAAGGCAATGCGCCATGTGCTGGCCGCCATCGGATCGATGGCGGGATCGATCTTGGGGTTCGTTGTGGCCGCAGCCTTGAACGTATCGGCATCGGCGCAGGATCTGCCTCGCGGCTTCGTGGACGCGGCCGACGTCGTTCCCGGATTGCAGGTCGACATGCGTTATGCCGGCCGGGACAATTTCGTCGGGGTTGTCATCGATGGCTACGAAAAGCCGCGCTGCATTCTCACCCGGCAGGCCGCCGATGCGCTTGCCAAAGTGCAGATCGAACTCGCCTCAAGCGGTGCCGGCCTGAAGGTTTTGGATTGCTATCGCCCGACGCGCGCGGTCGCACATTTCGTGCGCTGGGGGCGCGATCTGAAGGACGTGCGTACCAAAGGCCATCATTATCCCGACCTCGACAAGGCGAGCCTGTTTCGCGAAGGCTATATCGCGTCGCGCTCCGCACATTCGCGCGGCTCGACCGTCGACCTGACCCTCGTCGACATCCTGCCCGGGCCGGACGGCAAGGTGCCGCAGCGCGAGATGGGCACGCCGTTCGATTATTTCTCGCCGCTGTCATGGCCGTCGAATCAGCGCGTCGACGACATCGCGCGCCGCAACCGGCAGATTCTTGCTGATGCGATGAAGAAGAACGGCTTCATTCCCTACGGCAAGGAATGGTGGCATTTCACGCTCGCGAACGAGCCGTTCCCGGACAGCTATTTTGATTTTCCGGTGAAGTGAGTCCGGGCGCGCGACACAGCGCTTACGCCATCGCCCAGGTGCGCGCGGCGAAATCCACGAAAGCGTCGCTGGCCTTCACGCGGTGGCTGTCCTTGCAATGCGGGCACCACAGCGACAATTCCATCCGGTGCATCGTTCCGAGCGTGACTTCGTCGGTCTGGATCGACGTCTGCACTTCGCGCCGGGTGACGGGGCAGTGATACTTCAACGCACTCACGCTACTCATTCTCTTTACGTCTCCGGATATTGCGGTGGGACGTTGCCCGAACGCCGCGCATCAATGACGGTAGGATGCGCTGCGATCCACAGGTTTCGTCCGCGGGGCAGGCATGCACGAATCGGGGGCAACCAGAGCGCGCAGCAATTGCTGCGTCGTCGCAAGCACCGGACGAGTGATGTGCCGCGATGATACATGCCGAAGTCCGTAGCCGGCCCGCAAAGCGGTGGTGGTGGCGTATCGGACCGAAGGTCGTCGAAAGCACCGAACCCGACGCCGGCGCGACCACGAGGGACTTCGATGGCCGCCGGAATCGATATCGGCTGTCCGTCGTTACACAAACACACCGCCGGCCGTGGGGAACCGGCGGCAGGACGACCCATACGCCCCACCCACCGGGGCCGATCGTAGCGAGAGAGGCCCGCAGGCTGCGGTATCGGAGAGTCCAGCCACAATTCGTCCACAGCCGCGGAGGTTCCGCGCCGTCGCAATGAAACCGTGTCAGACCGCGTTGGTCTTGCGCTGCGCGACCGTGAGCATCACCGTCGGGATCGAAATCAGCGCGCAGAGCGCCGCACCGAGAAACACCCAGTGCGGCACGCCGTGATCCATCATGGTGCCGAAGAACGGCGGTGCGATCACGCCGCCGATATTGAAGCCGGTGGTGACGAAACCGAAAACCTTGCCGTACGCGCCAGGCGGCGTCACTGCGCGTACGATCATGTCGCGCGAGGGCTGAAGCACGCCGTTGAAGAATCCCGACAGCCCCATCAGGCCGAGCAGTGCGGCCGTGCCGAGATCGAAGAACGCGATCGGAACGAGCGACAGCGCATTGATCGACAATCCGACGACCGCGACCAGATCGTGACGGCTGCTGCGTGCGCTGATGAAGCCGCCGACCAGAACGGCGACGGCGCTCATCGCCAGATAGGCGGTGAGGGCGCTGGTTGCGAGCGACAGCGGCATGTTCCACAGGGCTTCCAGTGCCACGATGCCATAGGTCTGAAGACTGCCGGTCATGGCGAGCAGAACGTAAAAGAGCAGGCTCAGCAGCACCGGCATGGATGATAAAAGGCGCCATCCGGGCTCCGGAGAGGCACCGGGCTGGCTGCGGCTGGCGCGGGCGGGATCGCGCCCGGCCATGGCGCTGCCGAACAGGATGATTGCCGCGGCAACGGCGATGCCGAGCACCGCGGCGGCAAGGAACGCGCCGCGCCATCCAAACTCGGTCGCGAGCAACAAGGTGGCGGCCGGTGTCACGGCGGTCCCGGTGAAGCCCGCAAAAATGTGCACCGAATAGGCCTGGCTCATGCGCGCCGGCGAGACGCGCGCGGACAGAAGCGAATAATCCGCCGGGTGGTAGACGGCATTGGCGACGCCGCAGAGCGCGAACATCACAATGAAGATGTAATAGGAACCCGCGGCCGCCGCGCCGGCGAGCGCGAACGCGCCTAGAAACAGCCCGCCGATCAGCACGGCGCGTGCGCTCGTGCGGTCGACCAGGAACCCGGCCGGCGTCTGGAGGATCGCGGTCAGGATGTTGAAGATCGCGATTGCGATGCCGAGCTCGGTATAGCTCACGGCAAATTCCGCGCGCACGAACGGAAACAGCGGCGGCAGCACGAAGATATAGATGTGGCTGACGAAATGTGCGGCGCCGACCAGTGCGATCACGCGGACATCGGTTCCGCGCGCGTGGGCGGCCATCGTAAGCGGTGTCATCGGGGCGTCCCGGGTTGGAGGCCGAACCTAGCTGAACCGGCCGACGGCGATCCAATTCTTTCGCGCATTGGTGCAATGCGTTCGCCAAAAAAGAAAGCCCGGCCGAAGCCGGGCTTTCCTGCGCATCGGACAGCGGTGTGTGGATCAGGACCGCTATTCAGCGCCAGCGACAATGACGATGACCGTCGCGGTCGTACCAGCATTCCCGGTATTTGCGGCTGAAGCGCGGGCCGCCGACCCAGGCGCCGATCGCGCCGCCAGCAACCGCGCCGACCGGACCCGCTACGATGGCGCCCGCGCCCGCGCCGATCGCGGCGCCGGTCAGCGTGCGTTGCTGGGCCTGCGCGGACGTGCCGGCAATGATCAGAGCGGCGCCGACGGCGCCCATCATCAAGAATTTGCGCATCGGCGCATCCTCCATCGTCCTTCAGCCGGGCTGAGTGTCTCGGATGCCGATTACAGGGTATTAAGCTTAAGAAATGGTGGACGCGCGTTCAGCGCTCTTCGCTTCCGCTGATGACGAGGTCATCGCGGTGCACAATCTCCGAGCGGCCGTCGAATCCGAGGATCATTTTGACGTCGGTGGTCGAGCGGCCGATCACCTGCATGGCGTCGCCCGAGTCGTAGGCGACGAGGCCGCGGCCGATTTCCTCGCCGTCCAGATCGCGGATGCGCACGGCGTCGCCGCGCGCGAATTCCCCGTCCACGCGCCGCACGCCCGCCGGCAACAGGCTCTTGCCGCGCCGCAGGGCTGCGACCGCGCCGCTGTCGATATAGAGGACGCCCTTGGGCTCGAGCGTGCCGGCGATCCATTTCTTGCGCGCGGTCACAGGATTGGCCGGCGTCAGAAACCAGGTGCAGGGCCCGCCCCGTGCGATGGCCATCAAGGCATGATCGCGGTGGCCGGAAGCGATCACCATATGGGTGCCGGCGCTGGTTGCGATGCGCGCGGCCTCGATCTTAGTCATCATGCCGCCGCGCGAAAGCTCCGAGCCCGAAGCGCCCGCCATTGCGGCGATCTCCGGCGTGATGCGTTCGACCACGGGGACGAGCGTCGCCGTGCGCCCGCTGGCGGGCGGCGCGTCATAGAGGCCGTCGACGTCGGACAGGAGCACCAGCAGGTCCGCGCTCACCATGGTGGCGACGCGGGCGGCCAGGCGATCGTTGTCGCCATAGCGGATCTCGTTGGTGGCGACGGTGTCGTTCTCGTTGATCACCGGCACGCTGCGCCATTCCAGCAGCTTGTCGATGGTCTCGCGAGCGTTGAGATAGCGCCGGCGTTCCTCGGTGTCGCCGAGCGTGACGAGCACCTGCCCGGCCGTGATGCCGTGACGGCCGAGCGTCTCCGCCCATAGTCGGGCGAGCGCGATCTGGCCGACGGCGGCCGCGGCCTGCGATTCCTCCAGCCGCAACGCTCCGCGCGGCAACTTGAGGACCGAGCGGCCGAGCGCGATCGCCCCCGACGAGACCACCAGAATATCGCGCTTGTCGCGATGCAGCGCTGCAATGTCCTCGGCCAGGGCGTCCAGCCAGTCCGCACGCGGCTGCCCGGCCGGCGAATCGACCAGCAGCGAGGATCCGACCTTGACGACGATCCGGCGGAAATCGGTGAGCGCAGGAAGCTTCTGGGGCATGGTTTTGGCTCGTGCGCCCGAACCCTCGTGCGCCGCGGGCGTTGTCTAGCAGGGTCTCGGGTGCATCGCCAAGGCGCTTCGATGGCCAAAATCCGGATCGGCACGTCATGCTGGAATTACGACTCATGGCGCGGGCGTTTCTTCCCGCGCGAACTGATGCGCAAGCATCCGCTCCGCTACGACGCCACGCAGTTCGATACCATCGAGCTCGACGGCGTGTTCTACCGCACGCCGTCCGTTGCCTCCGTCCGCGCCTGGCGCGAGCAGATCGCAGACGATTTCGTGTTCGCATGGAAGGCGTCAAAATTCATTACGCACTGGAAACGGCTGGCTCCCACGTCGCGCAGTTCGATCGCCCTGATGGAGCGCCGCCTGCGGGTGCTCGGCGACAAGGCGGGCCCGGTCCTCTTTCAATTGCCGCCGCACCTGCAGGCCGACGACGAGCGCCTTGCGGCTTTTCTCAGACTTCTGAAAGCGCCGTGTCTCTATGTGTTCGAATTCCGTCACGAGAGCTGGTATGTGAAGAATATCTTCCGGCTGCTGCGCGCCCACAATGCCACGCTCTGCCTGTCCGACCACCACGACGCTCCGGCGCCCTGGGTCGTCACCGCGCGCCATGTCTATGTGCGCGGGCATGGACCGGGCGGGCGATATCACGGGCATTATTCCGCGCCGATGTTGCGCGAATGGGCGCGCAAGATCCGTGCATGGCACCGCCATGCGTCGCGACGTCTATGTCTATTTCGATAACGACCAGAAAAGCACGGCGCCCGCCGATGCGATGCGGCTCAAGGCGCTGCTTGCGTCCGCACGCGCCTGAGTCCGCCCGGCCGCGGCGCCTTCACGGATGCCAGGCCGCCGTCTGCGCGGCCGCGGGCTCCCCGGCTTTCCGGTTCTTGTCGATGATGGCGAGCAGCGCGCGCAGTGCCTCGGGCACACCCTGCCGCGAATGCGCGGACAGGACCAGCGGCGTCCTCCGGCAGGCCTTCTTCAGGCTCGCGACCTGCACTTCGACCCGGTCGGGATCGAGTGCATCGATCTTGGAGAGGGCGACGATCTCCGGTTTGCGCGCGAGGGTCTCGCTATAGGCCTTCAACTCGTTGCGCACGGTGCGATAGGCCGCGCCGGCATCCTCGCCGGTGCCGTCGACAAGATGCAGCAGCACGCTGCAGCGTTCGATATGGCCGAGGAAGCGGTCGCCAAGCCCCACGCCTTCATGCGCGCCCTCGATCAGGCCGGGAATGTCGGCGAGCACGAATTCGCGTCCGTTGATCGAGACGACGCCGAGCTGCGGGTGCAGGGTGGTGAAGGGATAATCGGCGATTTTGGGCCTGGCGGCGGTGACGGCGGCGAGAAATGTCGATTTTCCGGCATTCGGCAAGCCGACCAGGCCCGCGTCCGCGATGAGCTTCAGGCGCAGGCGGATGGTGCGCTCCTCGCCCGGCTGGCCGGGATTGGCGTGGCGCGGGGCGCGGTTGGTGGCGGTCTTGAAATGGGCGTTGCCGAACCCGCCATTGCCGCCGCGCGCCAGCACGACACGATCCCCCACATTGGCGAGATCGGCGAGCAGCGTCTCGCCGTCCTCCTCGTAGATTTCCGTGCCGGCCGGAACCTTCAGCACGATGTCCTCGCCGTTGGCGCCGTGGCGGTCCTTGCCCATGCCGTTGCCGCCGCGCTTGGCCTTGAAGTGCTGCTGGTAGCGATAATCGATGAGGGTGTTCAGCCCTTCCACGGCCTCGGCGACTACATCACCGCCACGCCCGCCGTCGCCGCCATTGGGGCCGCCGAACTCGATGAATTTCTCGCGCCGGAAGGAGACGCAGCCGTTACCGCCGGCGCCGGAGAAGATATAGACCTTGGCTTCGTCGAGAAATTTCATGGACCCTAGGTAATATGCGCGGGCGCGGATGAGAAGCGCCCGGGCGTCCGCGGTCTTCGCCCGCCATGTGGCCGGCAAAGACCGCAATGCGCCGTCAGGCGACGCGCTTGACCTCGTCCCAGCTCCGAAGCGCAGTCCAGAGCCCGCGATCGAGCCGGAAGCGGTCGATCGGGGCCGACGAATTGAGCGCGCGGATGCGGCACAGCCCGACCCCCATCCACTGGAAGCCGCATTTTTCGAGGATGCGGCGCGAGGCCGGGTTGGTCACGCGCGCGCCGGCATGCAGCGTCTCGTGGGCAAGCTCGGTGAAGGCGAAATCGATGAGGGCCCGGACCGCCTCGGTCGCGTATCCCTTGCCCCAATGCTCTACGCCGAGCCAGTAGCCGATGTCGGGTGCGCTGTCCTGCAAGGCGATGCCGCATGCGCCCAGCACGGTGTCGTCATGGCGCGTTATCAGAAATGCGATCTCCGCGCCCGGTACGTTCACGGCGCCGATGAAATCCTCCGCGTCCGCATGCGTATAAGGGTGCGGGATGCGGCGGGTATTTTCCGCAATGCGTTTGTCGTTTGCGAGCGCCGCGACGGCCTTTGCGTCCCCGAGCTGCGGCGCGCGCAAAATCAGGCGCTTGGTCTCGAGGACGGGGATACAGCCTTCCCGGAGGGTCCGGGTCTCCATCTCCAGCAATGTCATGGTCGGGCTCCTTGGGTTGAAAAGCGAGAGGGGGAGCCGGTTCATCCGTCTCCCCCTCGCATTCCGGGCCCGCTATGCGCCCGCCGGGTTTGACGTGAACCGGCGGACCTCAAGAGAGATTCGCCGTTTACTCTGCCGCAGCCTCCGTCATCGGGACGACGGATACGTAGGTGCGGCCTTTTGCTTTGGTATTGAACTGAACGCGACCCTGCGCGAGGGCGAAAAGGGTGTGGTCCTTGCCCATGCCGACATTGTGGCCGGCATGCCACTTGGTGCCACGCTGGCGCACGAGAATATTGCCGGCAGCCACGCTTTCGCCGCCGAACGCCTTGATGCCGAGGCGACGGCCCGCGGTGTCGCGGCCGTTGCGGGAAGAACCGCCTGCCTTTTTGTGTGCCATTGTCGAATTCCTTCGTCGTTTGTCTTGTAACGCGATTCAGCCCCGGAATCACGTCACTTCTTTTTATCAATCGTTACTTCTTGGCTTTTCCTTTGGCGGCTGGCTTTTTTGCAACCGTTTTCGTCTTTGCCGCGGTCTTCATTGTTTTGGCTTTGGCCTTGGATTTGGCTTTCGGCTTGCCCTCCGCCGGCGCCTCGCCAGCGGTGCTTTCCGCCTTGGGCTTGGGAGCCGGCCGGCCCTTGGCCTTCTTGGTCGGCATCTTGCCGTCGGTCAGGATTTCCGACACCCGGACCATGGTGTAATCCTGACGGTGACCGCGCTTGCGCCGCGAATTCTTGCGCCGGCGCTTCTTGAAGGCGATCACCTTCGGTCCGCGACTCTGGCTCAGGATCTCGACCGCGACGGACGCGCCTGGAACCAGTGGGGTTCCGAGTTGAGGTGTCTCGCCGCCGACCAGCAGCACGTCGCCAATCTGCACGATCTCGCCGGCCTCGCCCTTCAGGCGGCCGACGCGGATGACATCGTCCTCGGCGACGCGATACTGCAGGCCGCCGGTTTTGATGACTGCGAACATCTTTCTTGTCCTCGTGTTCGTTTCCGGCGCTGGGAGGACCCGGACCGGCTTCTTTCAGTCTGGTTTTGCTAAGTCGTTGGGCCAGAACGAGAAAATCGTTCCATGCGGCCACAACTAAAGGGCGCGGACCGCAAGGCCCGCGCCTTGGCGATGCTTATGGCCCTGCCCAGGAAGCCTGTCAAGAAACCGGAACAGGCGGGGCGCCGGACCGCCGCGCGCCGTCAGCGGAAAAACAGGCCGACGACCATCAGCGCCATGCCCGCCGCGAGGCCGATCGTGATCGTCACGGCGATCGTCATTTCGACGAAGGGCATGGCCCACAGCCGTCCGTCGCGCGGTTTGAAATAAAGCGCGGCACCGACCGCTATGCCGACAATGGCAAGACCGGAAACGAAAGCGAGCATGGACGATCCAATGGCGTCGTCGCCAGGAATCCGCTTGCACGGAAAGCTAGGTCCGAACGCTGCCCGCAATCGCGTAATGAATGACTGACATGCCGTAAAATCCCTGTAATTGCAGGCCTGCGTCAGGTCGGTTCGAGCCCGCTTTCCGGCGATGTTTGCGCGAGCCGGTATCCGACGCCGAGCTCGGTCGCGAGGATCTTCGGCTGGGTCGGATCGGCCTCTATCTTCTTGCGCAGCTTGCGCACGAAAATCCGCAAATAATGGGGGTCGTCGATATGCGCCGCTCCCCACACTTCGCGCAGCAAATGCTGGTGGGTGACGACATTGCCCGCATGCTGGGCCAGAATCTGAAGAAGACGGTATTCCTTCGGCGTGAGCGACAGTCGTTCGCCATTGAGCGAAACGGTGCGCGTGGCAAGGTCGATGCTGAGCGGGCCGGCATGGACCACGGGCTCGCCGGTCGCCGCGCGTTGACGGCGGCGCAGCGCGGCTTTGGCGCGCGCCAGCAATTCGGCCATGCCGAAGGGTTTGACGACATAATCGTCGGCGCCGAGCTCGAGCAGGCGCACTTTCTCCGCCTCGTTCGATCGCACCGACAGAATGATGATCGGAACATCCGACCAGCCGCGAACGCGCTCGACCACCTGACCGCCATCGATATCCGGCAGACCGATATCGAGGATAATGAGATCGTGCGCCCGCAAGGTCGCGTCGCGAATTGCAGCGGCGCCGGTCTCGGCCTCGTGGATCGCAAATCCCTGCAATTCAAATCCGGCCCGCACGAAACGGCGGATCTGTGCCTCGTCGTCCACGATGAGAATGTCGAGCATATTCGTTGCGGCCCGTTCGCCGCTTTTGTAATCAGTCGTCATTGCGAGCATTGGCAGATTCCAGACGGTCGGTCGTTTCCTTGGCGGATGGCAGGGTCATGATCACCGTACTGCCGCGGCCCGGTCCCGCGCTTTCGATTGTAAGCACTCCATTGTTTGCCGCAATGAAAGCGTTTGCAATCCATAGCCCAAGGCCGGAACCGGTCACCAGGGTATGGCGGTGGCCCCGAAAGAAACGCTCGCGCGCTCCGCGGATTTCCTCGGCGGTGAAGCCCGCGCCCTGGTCGGTAACCGTGATCGTAACGTGATTGTTACTGGCGCGTGCATCGACGCGAATATGCGACGATGAGGGTGAATATTTGCCGGCATTGTCGACGATCTGGACCAGGGCCTGTTCGATCATCGCGCTGTCGACAAAGACGAACGGCATATCCTCGGCGATCTCCAGTTCCAGGCTGTGTCCGGAAATATGCCGGCGGCGGCGGACGATTGCCGAATTGATGATGTCGGCCGGATCGGCAAGATCCTTCTTGGGCTCGATCCGGTCCACGCTGACGCGCGAGGCGTCGAGCAGCATCTGGATTTCGCGGTCGAGACGTTCGGCTTCTTCGCGGATGCCATGGACAAGGCCGGCCAGACGCCGGTCGTTTGCGACCGGCTCCGCCGAATCGAGCACGGTCGCCGACCCCAGGATCGAGGCGAGCGGGGTCCGCAATTCGTGCGAAACCGAATCGACCACCGCCTGCCGGAGAACGTTGGCCTCGGCCCGCACGCGCGCCTCGCTCAACTGAGCCGCCAGCCGGCTGACGACGACCGCGACAAAGACATAGAGCCCGAGATCGAGAACCTGCTGCGGGTCGGAAACCTTCAGGTCGTAGATCGGGTCATACAGCAGGAACACCATAGGGACCACGCCGGTGATCGTGGCGGCCATGGCGGCGACCGGACCCCAGCGGATGGCCGCGATGACGACCGGCAGCAGGAAGGCGACCGAGGCGCGGGTGACGCCGCCATAATGGACGAGCAGGAAAACGGCGAACGATACGATCGCCACCAGCAGAAGGGCAGAGAGGATTTTCCTCATTTCCGGCCACAGCCATTCCCAGGCTTTCAGCATCCATTTGTCCATCGGCCGTACGTCCCTGCCGCACAATAGCGCGTACCGGTCTTGTTTGTCCGTGCTTCCTTGGCTAAACAGACGCGCCTGCAGGGCTTGGGCCCTGCCGCCGCCGTGGAGAGGTGGCTGAGTGGTTGAAAGCACCGCACTCGAAATGCGGCATACTCGCAAGGGTATCGGGGGTTCGAATCCCTCCCTCTCCGCCATTTTATGTTGCGCGCGGCCGGTTCCGAACCTCGGGCGTAGGTCTCTTGCCGGCTCAGGCCGCGTTCACTCCAGCGAAAAACCCTTGGCCCGGATGAAAGCGCCGAAATCCGCGCGCTCCGGTTTTGCATACTGACGGGCCTTGTCTTCCGACCAGCCGTAATCGGGGCAAAGTCCGAAATCGGCAGCAAAGCGCTGTTCCGCATAGGGCTGACTGGCGGCGCGGCGGCGGTCATAGACGCTGACCTGTTCTTCGATTTTCGTTTCGTCAAAGGCGTCCGTATGGACCGTTGCCGCAAGCGGCAGGCGATGGCTGACCGTAGCCGGCTGTATCGGCCAGCCGACGGCAAGGCCGGCTACCGGAAAGACATGTTGCGGCAATTTCAGGGCGTCGCTCACCTGCGCGGCGCGATTGCGTATGGCGCTGAGCGGGCAGGTGCCGAGCCCCGCCAGAGCAGCCGCGCTCACGAACGCCGACAGTGCGATCGCGGCATCGACGGCCGCATTGAAAAAGGCGTCGAGATGGTCGTTGGCGAAAGCCTTGCCACGCCAGGCATGGATCTGGCGCTGACGTCGGTTATTGCCACAGAAGACGAGAAGAGCCGGCGCCTCCGGCAGCCAGTCCTGTGTCGGCATCAACGCATCGAGCCGCGCGCGCTGGGCGGGGTCGCGCACGATCACGATATCGCGCTGTTGCAGGTCGCTCTTAGTCGGCGACGACAGGGCCACCGCGCACAGGAGCCCGATCAGGCCGGGATCGACCGGCTCCACCCGGAAGGCCCTGGTCGCCCCGCGCATAGCGAGCACGGCAAGGGCGTCGAGCCCGCGAAGGCTGGGTGGGAGCGGAACATTTTCGCCGAAGCGTTCCCGAATAACGTTGGCGAGCAAAGTGCGCTGATCCATGACCTTCCCCGGGCTGCCGCGTCGGGCCAATCTAGCGGCGCGCCGCTGCGCGCGACAGGGCACGCGCAATAGGCGAGTACCAAGTCCGGCTGCGTTGCCGCCGGCACAGCGCTGCGCCATTGCATTGCGGCCTTCGAGGCCGCACTCTCGCTCGGTCCTTCCCGCGCCGGTCTCATGATGATCCCGATCGACCTGACCGCCATCTCCACGCCGATCGCGGCTGCCGTGGCGGGAAGCGTGCTCGCCGCCGCCATCCTGCGCGGGCTGACCGGGTTCGGATTTGCCATCGCGGCCGTGCCGCTGCTCAGCCTGTTTCTGTCTCCGGTGGTTGCCGTGCCGCTGGTCATATGTCTCCAGCTTTTCGGCAACCTGTTCGAAATCTGCAGTTCGCTCAAAACCTGCCATTGGTCCTCGCTCGGCGGGCTGACGGCGGGCGCGCTGATCGGCGTGCCGGCGGGCCTTCTGGGGCTGAGCGTGCTGTCGCCGGATGTCGCGCGTCTTTTGATCGCCGCCGCAACGCTCGTGGCGGTTCTGCTCCTGAGCGGCGGCTTTGCTTTCTCAAGGCAGCCCGGCCTGCGCCTGACCATCCCTGTCGGCATCCTGGCCGGGGTGTTCAACGGGCTTGCGGCCATGCCGGGGCCGCCGGTGATCACGTATTACCTGTCGATGCCGGTCTCGCGCGCGGTAATGCGCGCCTCGCTGAACGTGTTCTTTCTCGCAAACGCCGGCATCGCGCTCGCGAGCGCGTTAAGTCTGAGCCTGATCGACTGGACCATCGTGCTCTATACGCTGCTGACGCTGCCGCTCATGTTCGTCGGCCAGCACATCGGCCTTCGCTTCTTTCATCTCGGCAGCGACCGCACCCACCGGCTGATCGCGATCGGGTGTCTTTCGGCGATTGCCGTCGGTGCGGCGATCAAGGGGCTGAGCGGCGTATTGGCGAACTGACGCGGCAAACAAAAACGTCCGCCCCGAAGGGCGGACGTCGTGCTCGGTTCCGAGCGGCCGGTCTTACTTCTTCATCTTCTCCTTGACGGGATCCTTCACGCGCTCGATCTTGTCGAACTCGACATTGACGAGATCGCTGCCCTTCTTCTCGACGCGGCGCAGATAGACCGTCTGGATGATGTCACGCGTCTCCGGATCGATCTCGACCGGGCCGCGCGGACTTTCCCATTTCATGCCTTTCGCAGCGCTTACGAGGCTCTCGGCATCGGTCTTGCCGCCGGCTTTCTTGATCGCCTCGTAGATCAGGTGCATGCCGTCATAGCCGCCGGCTGCGAGGAAGTTCGGATTGAGACCGCCATATTCCTTCCGGAACGCGGCAACGAACTCCTTGTTGGGGGCGGAGTCATGGTTGTGGTCGTAGTGCCAGGCCGAGAGGATGCCGATGCCCGCGTCGCCCATGTTCTTGAGCGCGGAATCGTCGGTGATCTCGCCCGTCCCCATGACCTTGATGGTTTTCGGATTCACGCCGCGTTCCGCCAGAGCCTTGCCGAACGCCGCCGGCTGCGCGCCCGCCGGCACGAAGACGAAGATCGATTCAGGATTGATATCCTTGGCGCGCTGGACGAAAGCGGAAAAGTCCGGATTGGCGACCGGCATGCGGACGGCGCCGACCACTTCGCCGCCGGCCTCCTTGAACGCGGTCGAGAAAGAGCCTTCGCAGTCATGGCCGGGACCGTAGTCGGATGCGAGCGTGTAGGTCTTTTTCGTATTGCCCTGCTTCACCGCCCAGCTCCCGAGCGTCGAGCAGACCTGCGGCAGCGTGAGCGACGTGCGCACGGAATAGTTCGATTTCGTCGTGATGATCGCGGTCGCCGCATTCATGATGACCATGAACTTCTTGGCCTGCTCCGAAATGTCGGAAGCGGCGAGCGCGTTCGGCGTCAGAACGAAGCCCGCCAGGATGTCGACGCCGTCGCGCACGACCAGTTCCTGGGCGAGGCGCTTGGCGACGTCCGGGGCGACGCCGCCGGTATCCTTGCGGATGATTTCGATCTTCTTGCCGGCGACGGCGTCCCCCTTCTGCTTCATGTAAAGCTTGATCGCATTGTCGATCTGCGTCGCGGTATCTGCGAATTGCCCCGAATAGGGCATGATGATGCCGATCTTGATCGTCTGCTGCGCGTTCGCCGGAGCAGCGACAAAGGCCGCGGTCGAAAGGACAGCGGCACTCAGAAACAATCTTCGCATTCTCGTCCTCCCTGATTGATTATTTTTCGGAACGGTATCGGCGGGTGCTGGCAAGGTCAATTCGATGAGGGCCGCAGATCGTACGGGTGAAAGGGAAACAGCAGCGCTTGCGCGCTGTCCGTCGTTTCCAGTAGGCTGACGCGACGTCATGGCGCGGCTTCGGATGAGCGGTCTGCAGAAAATTGGCGTGCAGAGTGGGCGCGGGCCCATGCGAAAGCGCGCGAGATGGTCACTCTCGCAACCATCGCGCCGTGCGAGCTGTCCAAAAGAAATGGGCGCCTCACGGCGCCCATCGAGCACGCTCGCAGCGAAACGTTTCAGAACTTGTAGGTGAACCCCGCGCCGACAAGCCACGGATCGAGCTTGGCCGTTCCGGTCAGCGGGATGGCGCCGTTATCGGCGGCCGCCTCGAAGTCGGGACGCAGATACAGTTTCTTGACGTCGACATTGAAGCCCCAGTGGCGGTCCAGCATATAGTCGAAGCCCACCTGGAATGCGGCGCCGAACGTATTGTGGAATTTGAGGCTCGTGATCGTCAGCCCGTTATTTGGCGTGTTGCCGGGCGACTGATTGAAGAATACCGTGTAGTTCACGCCGGCGCCGACATAAGGCTTGAACGCACCGAAATTGGTGAAGTGATACTGGAGCGTCAGCGTCGGCGGCAGCAGCCAGGATTTTCCGACATTGAGGCCGTTGAGGTTCGCGCCGGCATAAGTGCCGCTATTGACGATTCCGTTTCCGGTCGCATGGTGCCGCGTCACGCCGAGAATGAGTTCGGCGGCGAGATTCGGCGTGAAATGGTAAGTGATGTCGAGCTCCGGCACGACCGAGGTGTTCCAGTCGGCGCTCGTTCCCGGCAATTGATCGAATACGACCTTGTCGTTCGGCTCGACCACCAGGGCGCGCAGGCGGATTTGCCACGGATTCCACATGGTCACGGCCGGTGCCTTGGCCGGCATCGATATATCGGCCGCATACGCCGGAATTGCCAATAATGCGAACGTCAGCGCCATTGCTGCACGGTTCACTTTCCCCATCATCGCCTTAGCCCCGTCTCGATTTCTGTTATCCGGCGTCTTTGCCGGCGGGATCACGAAAGGGCAGAAATGCTGCGTTGAAACTGATTTGCGTCAGTTCGGATTTGTTTGATTTTTTGCGATGGAGATTGACGCGATCTGTTGTGACGCGACAACAGCCGGCGTGGTCAGTGTGGTATCCGCCGCAGGCCGTCGGCATATCCGAATGCTTCGCGTTCGCCGCCCATCCCTTCGGCCAGCTCCAGAAGCGCCGGCATATCGGTGAGTTGCACCAGCCGCTTGCGGGTGACGCGGATCAGTCCGCCGACCTTGAGCCGCGTGAAGGTGCGTGACACTGTTTCTCCGGTCAGCCCGAGATAATCGGCGATGTCGGTGCGCGGCATCGGCAGCGAAATGGTCGTCGGCGCAACGCCCCGGCGTTCGTTGCGCCGTGATAGCCACAGAAGAAACGATGCGACGGCGGCGGTCGAGTTGCGCTGGCCGATGGTCAGCGCCAGATCGTGCGCGGCGGCAAGCTCGAGCGTCGTGGCTTCGTAAAGCCGGAAGGCAAAGCGCGGGATTTCGAGGGCGAGCTTATGGAACGTTCCGCGCGGCAGGCAGCGGACCTCGCTGCGGCCGATCGATTGTGCGTTGTAGGGAAATTCCGGACCGATCCCGAACCCGATGAAATCGCCCGCAAACGAGAACCCGATGACCTGGCGGCGGCCGTTGCCCAGCGTCTTGTAGAGCCGCAGGCAGCCGGAATGGACGTAGTAGATGTAGCGCTGCTCGTCGCCGTGGGTGAACAGATGCTGTTTGGCGGCCAAGGCCCGCTGCGTGCAATGGGTGCATGCCGTACTCTCACAGCCGTTACTGCAGGCGACGGCTGCCTTGTCTTCAATGTCCATGCCGGCAACACCGAGCATGGCAACGCAGGGTGGCGGATTATTCAAAAAGCCCATCCTATCGAAATATTTTTACAAATTATCCGCGCCCGTGCGTTTGGATTTTGATGTCGATCAATATTCCGGCCGGTGGATGAATCTTCGAAACATCGAATCGAGCTTTTTCGCCGTCCGGCGACCTTTCGCTCTGGGATGCTTTCAGGCGCGACTGCGCTGATCAGCGACGGCGACGAGAATCCGTTCGGGGGTTGCGGGCGCATCGAGGTTCACGGCCCGCTCCCCGCCCGACACGCTTGCGATGGCGTCGCGAATCGCAAGCCACACCGAGATCGCTAGCATTAGCGGCGGCTCGCCGACGGCCTTGGAGCGGAAGACCGTCTCCTCGCGGTTGGGCGAGTCCTCAAGGATGCGCACGTTAAAGACCGGCGGCACGTCGCGGCTGCCCGGGATTTTGTAGGTCGAGGGGCCGTGGGTGCGCAGCCGGCCTTTGCCGTCCCACCACAATTCTTCCGACGTCAGCCAGCCCATGCCCTGCACGAAGGCGCCTTCGATCTGTCCGAGATCGATGGCCGGATTGAGCGAGCGCCCGCAGTCCTGCAGCAGCTCGGCGCGCAGCACGCGCATCTCGCCGGTCAGTGTGTCGATGGCGACTTCGGAGGCGGCGATGCCGTAGGCGAAGTAATAGAATGGCCGGCCCTTATTGGTGGCTAAGTCCCAGTGGATTTTCGGCGTGCGGTAGAATCCGGTCGCCGACAGCGAAACGCGCTTTTCCCAGCACAGGGCGGCAAGCTCGGGAAAGCGGATGCTGCGGTTGCCCGCGAAGACGTGGTTGGCGGCGAACGTGATCTCCGCTTTGGGAACGTCGAAATGCTCGGCGGCGACGTCGGCCATGCGCGACTTGATCTGCTCGGCGGCGTTGAGCGCGGCCATGCCGTTGAGATCGGAACCGGAAGAGGCCGCGGTCGGCGAGGTGTTCGGCACCTTGCCGGTGGTCGTTGCCGTCATGCGCACGTGATCGATATCGATCTGGAACGCCTCGGCGACCACCTGGGCGACCTTAATGAAAAGACCCTGGCCCATCTCGGTGCCGCCGTGATTGAGTGTGACGCTGCCGTCCGTATAGACATGGACCAGCGCGCCAGCTTGATTGAGCGCCGGCCGGTTGAACGAGATGCCGAACTTGACCGGCATCGTCGCCAGTCCCTTCTTGACGACGTCGTTCGCGCGGTTGAAGGCGTCGGTCTCGCGGCGCCATGATGCCATGTCGGCGGCACGCTCCAGCTCGTCGACAAGGCGGTCGATAATATTGTCCTCGACCGTCATGTCGTAGGGCGTGACGTCGTTGCGGCCGACACGATAGAAATTCTTCGCGCGCACGTCTTCGAGTGGTTCGCCGAGATGCCGCGCGATCGCGTCGATGATCGTCTCGATGGCGATCATGCCCTGCGGGCCGCCATAGCCGCGGAACGCGGTGTTGGAGACCGTGTGCGTCTTGCAGGGCAGGCCGCGGAAGCGCAGCGCGGGCAGCCAGTAGCAATTGTCGGCATGGCAGAGCGCGCGGGTGATGACGGCCGGCGTGTGGTCGGCCACGTTGCCGCCGTTGGCGGCGAGCGTGAGATCGAGCCCGCGGATCGTTCCGTCGGCGTCGAAGCCGACATCGTAGCGGATGAGAAACGGATGCCGCTTGCCGGTTGCGCGCATGTCGTCGTCGCGCGGCAGCCGCAATTTCACCGGCCGCCGGGCCTTCCAGGCGAGTACGGCGGCGATGCCGGCGATGATCGTCGCCTGGCTCTCCTTGCCGCCGAACGCCCCGCCCATGCGCCGCACCTCGACGGTGACGGCGTTGAACGGGATGCCGAGCAGGTGCGCGACGCCGTGCTGGACCTCGGTTGGATGCTGGGTCGAGCTGAAAATCTGGAAGTCGCCGCTGTCGCCGGGAACAGCGAGCGCGATCTGGCCTTCGAGATAGAAATGATCCTGTCCGCCGCAATGGAATGCGCCGCTCAGCCGATGCGTTGCTGTAGCGAGCGCGGCGTTGACGTCGCCGCGCGTCATGGTCTGGGGCGGCGAGACGTACATCTCGCGCGCCATCGCCTCTTCGATCGTGAGCACCGGCTCGAGGACGTCGTATTCGATCTCCACGAGCTTCGCCGCGGCGCGCGCCTGGTCGAGCGTCAGCGCCGCGATGGCGGCGACCGGCTGGCCTTCATACTCGACAATGTCCACCGCCAACAGCGGCTCGTCGGTGCGGATCGGAGCGATGTCGTTCTTGCCGGGGATGTCGCGCGCCGCGATCACCGCAACGACGCCGGGCACTGCGCGCGCGCGCTCCAAATCCATGCGCGCTATGCGGGCATGCGCATGCGGGCTGAGCACCAGCGCCGCCTCCAGCGTGCCGGTGACGGTCGGCATGTCGTCGAGATAGAGCGCGCGTCCGGTCACATGGCCTTCGGCGCTGTCGTGACGGTGTGCCGTATGCACGCCGCCGCGGATGCGGTCGAGGCGCTCGCTCATAGCGCGTCCACCCGCGTCAGCGCGGCGGGTTGCGTCGTCTCGATCTGGAAGCGCCGCAGCAGGTTGGCGGCCGCATCCAACCGATAGGCTCCGCTGCCGCGCTGGTCGGTCATCGGCTTGAAATCACGCGTCATGAGCGCGCCAATCCCGGCCAGCGAGGACGCGGCCCATGGCTGGCCGGTCAATGCCGCTTCGACCGCATGGGCGCGTGCGGTGGTCGCCGCCATGCCGCCATAGACTAAGCGCAATGCGTGAACAATCCCGTCTTTGGTGCGCAGCCGGAAAGCTGCGACCACGGTCGAAATGTCCTGGTCGAACCGCTTGGAGAGCTTGTAGGCGGCGAATTGATCGCCTTCCGGCAGGAAGGGGATGCGGATGGCGGCGATGATCTCGTCCGGCTGCAGGGCGGTCTTGCGATAACCGGTGATGAAGTCTTCGACCGGCAGCGTCCGGCTCTTCGTATCCGAATGCAGCGCGACGCTGGCCCCGAGCGCGATGAGGCAGGGCGTCGTATCGCCGATCGGCGAGGCGGTGGCGAGGTTTCCCGCAAACGTGCCGAGATTGCGGATCTGGCGCGATCCGATCCGCCGCACCAATGCCGCGAACGCGGGAAAGTGCCTGTCGAGATGCGGCAGCGCCTCGCTGTAGGTGACCGCGCCGCCAAGCGACAGCGCCCCGTCGCCGGCCGATATCTTCTTCATCTCGGAGACGCGGCTTGTGAGAATCACCCCGGGCAGCGTCTTGCGCTCCTTGCTCAGGAGCAGTCCAAGGTCGGTGCCGCCGCCGAGAATGATCGCGTGCGGATGCTGCACGCGCAATGTCGTCAGCGCCGGCAGCGAGCGTGGCAGGAACCAGTGCTGATCGCCTGCGCGGTAATCCTCGCAAGGATGAGGCTGCGCGGCCGGATGACGCTCGCCCGCGGCGTCGTTCGGCAGGCCGGCGACCTGCCGGCATGCCTCGACGATCGGCCGATAGCCGGTACAGCGACACAGGTTGCCAGCGAGCGCTTCGTGAATGGTTGTGTCGTCCGCAGGCTCGCCGCCATGGGCGAACGCGAACATGGTCATGACGAAGCCCGGCGTGCAGAAGCCGCATTGGGTCGCGTCGGCATCGATCAGTGCGCGCTGGACGGGATGCAGCGCGCCGTCGCGCGACAGGCCTTCCACCGTGAGTAGGGAACAGCCGTCGAGCTGGGCGACCGACATCAGACACGAATTGACGGCGCGATAGTGCGCGGCCTCGTCATGGGCATCGGCAATTGCCACCGTGCAGGCCCCGCAATCGCCTTCCGCGCAGCCTTCCTTCGTTCCGGTGAAGCGGGCGATGCCGCGCAAGTAATCCAGCACGGTCATGGACGGCGAAACCGCGCTTTCGATGCGCAATTCGCCGTTCAGGAGAAATTGAAGGGAAGCCATGCCCGACCCTTGCTGCCTTATTGACCTTCTCGCCGTTTCGCTGCCAATGGTGCATGAAAGGGGCGCGGTGGCAAAGTGACAAAAGGGCTACGCAAGGGTCTGACGAGCTACGGCGATGCGGGCTTTTCGCTTTTCCTGCGTAAGGCTTTCATCAAGGCGATGGGTTATTCGGACGACGCGCTCGATCGTCCGATCGTCGGCATCAGCAACACCTATTCCGACTTCAATCCCTGCCACGGCAACGTCCCGCAACTGATCGAGGCGGTGAAGCGCGGCGCCATGCTGGCCGGCGCCATGCCGATGGTGTTCCCCACCATCTCGATCCACGAATCCTTCGCCTATCCAACCTCGATGTTCCTGCGCAACCTGATGGCGATGGACACCGAGGAAATGATCCGCGCGCTACCGGTCGATTCGGTGGTGCTGATCGGAGGCTGCGACAAGACCACGCCGGCCCAGGTCATGGGCGCCATCAGCGCCGATCGGCCGGCCATCGTGTTGCCGGTCGGTCCGATGCTGGTCGGGCATTTTCGCGGCGAGGTGCTCGGTGCCTGCACCGATTGCCGGCGGCTGTGGGGCGAGTTCCGCGGCGGTCGCCTGAGCGAGGCCGAGATCGATGTGGCGAACGAGCGGCTGGTGCCTTCGATCGGCACCTGCGGCGTGATGGGGACCGCGAGCACGATCGCCTGCATGATGGAGGCGCTCGGCCTGGCATTGCCGGGCAGCGCCACGATACCCGCCACCCATGCCGATCGCGTCCGGATCGCGGAAGCCACCGGCCGGCGCGCCGCGGAGATGGCCAAAGGCGACGGACCTGCGCCGTCCGAGATCCTGACGCCGGCATCGTTGCACAACGCCATCGTCATGCTGCAGGCGATCGGCGGCTCGACCAACGGCGTCGTGCATCTGTCGGCCATCGCCGGGCGCACGCGCCATCCGCTCGCGCTCGATACGTTCGACGAGATCGGACGCCGCACGCCGGTCCTTGTCGATCTGAAACCGTCCGGCGATCATTATATGGAGCATTTCCATCAGGCCGGCGGCGTGCCGCGCCTGATGCAGGAGCTGAAAGACCTGCTGGCGCTCGACGCCGGGCATGTGATGGGCGGTACGCTCGGCGATGCGATCAAGACTTTCGAGGATGTCCCGGGTCAGGACGTGATCCGGCCGCGGAACAATCCGCTCAAGAAAGAGGGCGGGCTTGCGGTGTTGCGTGGAAACCTTGCACCGCGCGGCGCGGTCATCAAGCAGGCGGCGGCATCGCCCGCCCTCATGCAACACGAAGGGCGCGCCGTCGTGTTCGAGTCCGTCGAGGACATGACGAACCGTATCGACAATCCGGCGCTCGACGTGAAGGCCGACGACGTTCTCGTGCTGCGCAATGCCGGGCCGGTCGGTGCGCCCGGCATGCCGGAGGCGGGCTATCTGCCGATCCCCAAAAAGCTCGCGCAGGCCGGCGTCAAGGACATGGTGCGCATGTCGGACGGGCGCATGAGCGGCACCGCCTTCGGTACCATCGTGCTGCATATTGCGCCGGAAGCGGCCGCCGGCGGGCCGCTTGCGCTCGTGCGCAACGGCGACCGCATCCGGCTTGATGTCGCGGCGCGGCGGATCGATATGCTCGTCGAGGACGCCGAGCTGACAAGACGAAAGCAGGCGTGGAAAGCTCCGCCGGTGCCGGAAGCCACGCAGCGCGGTTATGCGTGGCTTTATCGCGAGCACGTTCAGCAGGCGGACGAAGGCTGCGATTTCGATTTTCTGGTGGCGGTGAGGCAATAACCGGGAGCGCCGGCTACTGGCTCGCCACGCGCGGTGTGCGTGGGCGTTCCTGTTCGATCGGCTCGCTCGGCGAGCGCTGCCACATCTGGCCGCTGCGCGCGCGCTCGTAGCCGTATTCGAACAGGCTCTTCATATAGGCGGTATCGAAACCCGGCTTTTCCTGGTTGGGGACGCTGTCGTCGATGGCGGCGAGATTAAGGTCCCAGCCGCGCCGTCTTACGAACTCGTGGGAAGCGAGCAGCGTATTGCGCGTGTTCGAGCGCACGGACGTTGCGAAGGCGCGCACCGCGATCTGCAAGGTGTTCGGCTTGACAACCTCGAAATACGGGCTGAGCTTGCCGTTGATGATCGCGTAGAATTTCGGCTTCACGCTCGCGGGAAGGACCGGCTTCTTGGCGAGCAGGATGGCTTCGGGCACGACCAGGATATTGGCGGTGACGCCGCCGTCCACGTGCATCTCGGCGAATTTCTTGCCGCTCGCCTCCACGTCGATCAGCACCGGCGAGAAAATGCCGGGAATGCTGGCAGACGCCTCCATGATGCGGCGGAATAGGTCGAGCGCCTGTGGATTGCCGCTCGATGCGATGCGGCCCATGTCCCAGATGGCGGTGCGCTGCGAATCGAGATCGGTGGTGACGATGAAGAGCTTGCGGCCGGTGCGATATTCGGCGGCGATGGCTTCGAGCGTCGCCGCATCGACATATTTCGCGATCAGCGCCCGCAGCGGTCCGGCTTTGAACAGGCCGGTTCCGAACAGACCGCTGACGCCTTCGAACTGGAGGAAGTTCTCCATCTCGCCGCTGGCGAAAACCTGCCGCAGCACCTGGTCGTAGCCGGAACCGAGAAATGCGAATGGCGCCATCAGCGCGCCGGCGCTGGCCCCGGTCACGACATGGAATTGCGGACGCGTGCCACGCTCGCTCCAGCCGGTGAGAAAGCCTGCGCCGAAGGCGCCGTCGGCGCCGCCGCCCGACAGCGCCAGCATGATCGGCTGGCGGGTATTGATGCCGGCATAGCGCGCGGTGATGTTGGGATCGTCGGCCCATACCCGGGCATCGGCAAAGCCCGGGACCATGGCTTCGGACTTCTCTTCCGCGGTGTAGGGGATGCGCTGTACGGTCGCGCACGCCGCAAGCGACAGCGCGCAGAACGCAAGCACAATCGATGATGCCACCGATCTCAACGCAACCTCGTCCCCATCCGGCCGGTCAGTCTGTGCCGGGCCCCAGCCGCCCCGCCTCCTTAAAGAAACAGGCCGGCGTTGGCTTCAGCTTAAATTGAGGCGATCTCGTGAGGTATCGTTAATAAAACGATAAGATGCAATCGATGCGAGCGGCAGCCTTCGCAGGCAGGCTGACCGGAACAATGCGGGCAGAGGAGCGACCATGGTCAAACCGCGAAAGGTGATCATTACCTGTGCCGTCACGGGTTCGATCCATACGCCTTCGATGTCGCCGCATCTACCGGTCACGGCGGAAGAGATCGCTGACGCGGCGATCGGGGCGGCGGAAGCGGGTGCGGCCATCGTGCATCTGCATGCCCGCAATCGGAACGACGGCCGGCCAGACCAGACGCCGGAGGCGTTCCTGCCGTTTCTGAAGGTCATCAAGCAGCGCTCGAACGTGGTCGTCAACATCACCACGGGCGGCGCGCCGACCATGACCGTGGAAGAGCGCGTGCGTCCGGCGGCGACCTTCAAGCCTGAGGTCGCCTCGTTGAACATGGGCACGATGAACTTCGGACTTTATCCCATGCTCGACCGCTTCAAGTCGTTCCGACACGACTGGGAGCAGCCCTATCTGGAGGGGACGCGCAAAGGCTTCTTCAAGAACACCTTCGCCGATATCGAATACATCCTGACCACCTGCGCCGAGAACGGAACCCGGTTCGAGATCGAGTGCTACGACATCGGGCATCTCTACACGCTGAAGCATTTTCTCGACCGCGGCGTGGTCAAGCCGCCGCTGTTCGTGCAGTCGGTGTTCGGCATCCTCGGCGGCATCGGGGCCCACCCCGAGGATGTCCTGCACATGAAGCGCACGGCCGATCGCCTGCTCGGCCCGGAAAATTACCATTGGTCGGTGCTCGGGGCGGGCCGCAATCAGTTGCCGGTGGCGGCGACGGCGGCAGCCATGGGAGGCAATGTCCGTGTCGGCATGGAGGATTCGCTGTGGATCGCGCCGGGAACGCTGGCGCAGTCCAATGCCGAACAGGTCGCCAAGGCGCGTCAGATCGTCGAGGGCCTCGGGCTCCAGATCGCCGATCCCGACGAGGCGCGTGAAATTCTCTCCCTGAAGGGCGGCGACAAGGTCGCATTTTGAGGTAATTGCGCCGCATCGTCGCGGCCGGATTTTCCGATGCATTGAATGGTCGCCAGAGCGAATTGTGGTCGCTAAAAAAGGATCATGAGTCACCACACCCCCCTTATTTCCATGGTCGTGATCGGCCTGGTGCTGGCTTTTGCACTGGGCGCGGTGGCCCACCGGCTGCGCATTTCGCCGCTGGTCGGTTATCTGCTCGCCGGCGTCGTGGTTGGCCCCTTCACGCCCGGTTACGTGGCCGATCAGGCTTTGGCCCACGAACTGGCCGAAATCGGCGTCATCCTGCTGATGTTCGGCGTCGGCCTGCACTTCTCGCTGAAAGACCTGCTGTCGGTCAAAGCCATCGCCATACCCGGCGCGATCGTTCAGATCGCCATCGCTACGCTTCTGGGCATGGTCCTTTCCTGGTTGCTCGGCTGGTCGCTTGGCGCCGGACTGGTCTTCGGCCTGGCGCTGTCGGTGGCTTCGACCGTCGTGCTGTTGCGCGCATTGCAGGAGCGCCGGCTGGTCGAAACCGAGCGCGGCCGGATCGCGGTCGGCTGGCTGATCGTCGAGGACATCGCGATGGTCCTCACCCTGGTGCTGCTGCCGGTCGCGGCCAATATCTTGAAGGGCGGCGGCGGGGCGAGCTGGACCGACCTGGTCTTTCCGCTTGCGGTGACGCTCGGAAAGGTCGGCGCCTTCGTTTTCTTCATGCTGGTGGTGGGACGGATCGTCATTCCTCGCCTGCTGCACTACGTTGCCCATACCGGCTCGCGCGAATTGTTCCGGCTGTCGGTGCTGGCGATCGCGCTCGGGGTGGCGTTCGGCGCGACGACATTGTTCGACGTGTCCTTCGCGCTCGGCGCATTCTTCGCGGGCATGATTCTCAGCGAATCCGAGTTGAGCCAGCGGGCGGCCAATGAGACGCTGCCGCTGCGGGACGCGTTCGCGGTCCTGTTTTTTGTTTCCGTCGGCATGCTGGTGGACCCGATGATCGTGGTGCGCGACATCGGCCCGGTGCTGGCTACCTTGCTGATCATCGTGATCGGAAAATCGATCGCCGCTTACGCCATCGTCCGGCTGTTCGGCCATCCGCAATCGACGGCGCTGACCATTTCGGCGAGTCTTGCCCAGATCGGCGAGTTTTCCTTCATCCTCGCCGGCTTCGGCGTGACACTCGCGCTGCTGCCCGAGCGCGCCCGCGACCTCATCCTGGCCGGCGCGATTCTTTCGATCATGCTCAATCCGCTGCTGTTCACGGCACTGGACTGGTGGACGGCGCGGACCGCCCAGAAAACGCAAAAGGACGGCGCCGGAACGGTCGCCGAGCCCGGGCAGGCGAGCCGGCCGAGCCGCGAACCCATCCCGGTCACGACGCTGTCCGACCACATCGTGCTGATCGGGCACGGACGGGTCGGGAAGTTCATCAGCCCGGCCGTGAAGGCTGTGGGCGTGCCGTTATTGGTGATCGAGGACAATACCGACGCCGTCGCGCAGCTGCGGGCGGAGGGGGTCGAAACGATTACCGGCAACGCGGCCGATGCCGAGGTCATCAAGGCGGCGAACATACCCGCCGCCCGCTGTCTCCTGGTGGCGATCCCGGACGCCTTCGAGGGCGGCATGGTGGTGCAGCGCGCCCGCACCGAGAATGCCACATTGCCGATCATCGCCCGCTCGCATTCGGAAGCCGAGAACGAGCACCTCCTCAAGCACGGGGCGTCGCAGGTGATCATGGGCGAGCATGAGATCGCCAAGGCCATGGTCGCCGCCGCCTTGCCCTCGAAAATCGCCGAGGCGTCCTGACGAATTTCGAGAAAATTTGATCGTCCGGCGCAATTTCCGATTGCCGACCTGCCGGCCAGCCCTTCTTATAGGCCGACGCAAGGCCGGCAATGGAAGCGCTCGATTCTGTCAGCATTCTGATTTTTTTCAGCGCCCTGCTGGTGCTGGTCGGCATTCTGTCGAGCCTCATAGCGCTTCGCTTTGGCGCCCCGCTGCTGCTCATCTTCCTTCTGGTCGGTATGCTGGCGGGCGAGTCCGGTCCCGGCGGCATCCGCTTCGACGACGTCCGGCTTACCTATATGGTCGGCTCGGTCGCGCTGGCGCTGATCCTGTTCGACGGCGGCTTGCGGACCCGTTTCGCGACCTTTCGCAACGTCATGGCGCCGGCCGGAACGCTGGCGACAGCCGGCGTGGTCGTGACGTCGCTGCTGGTTGCGCCGGTCGCAGTTCTGGTGCTGCATCTGAGCTGGCTGGAAGGCCTGCTGTTGGGGACGATCGTCGCCTCGACCGACGCGGCGGCGGTCTTCTTCCTGATGCATTCGCGCGGCCTTCGCCTGCGGCCGCGCGTGGGCGCCACCATCGAGGTCGAGTCGGGGACCAACGATCCGATCGCGATCTTTCTGACCATCGTGCTGGTTGAAATCCTGCTCGGCGGCCAGAAGCCGCCGATCGAAGTCGTCTCGATGCTCGCCCGGCAGGCAGTGTTTGGCACGATCCTGGGCGTTGCCGGCGGTATCGCGATCGCCTTCGTGATGAACCGCGCCGCGCTGCCGCAAGGCCTGATCGCGCCGTTCGCGGCGACGGCGGCCCTGGTGATTTTCGGCTTCTCTGCGGTACTCGGCGCGTCCGGTTTTCTCGCCGTCTATCTGGCGGGGCTGCTCGTCGGCAATCGCTCGTCGCGCACGCAGGGCACGGTACTCGATTTTCTGGATGCCGTCACCTGGCTCGGGCAGATACTGATGTTCGTCCTGCTGGGGCTACTGGCGTGGCCGGACCGCGTGCCCGGAATTCTTCTGCCGGCACTGGCGGTCGCATTGACGCTGATGCTGATCGCCCGCCCGGCGGCCGTCTTTCTGTGCCTCGTTCCGTTCGGTTTCAGCTTTCGGGAAAAACTCTTCATCTCGTGGGTCGGTCTGCGCGGCGCGGTCGGGATTTTCCTGGCGTCGATTCCATTGCTGGTCGAACTGCCGAACGCGCACATTTTCTTCGATGTGGGATTCGTCGTCGTGGTGACGTCGCTCCTCGTTCAGGGCTGGTCGGTCGCCTTTGCCGCGCGCCAGCTGCGGATTGCGAAAAGGCGGCCGGAAACCTTTCGTCCACGCGTGGAATTGGCTTTGCCGGGGCAGGTTGCGCAGGAGCTTGTCGGCTATCCGGTGGTCTCGGGCAGTCCGTTCCTGCGCCGCGGCATCACGCCGTCCTGGGCCAAACTCACGCTCGTCGTGCGCGACCAGCAGGTGATGACGCCGGAAGAGGCCCGCGGCATTCACGAGGGCGACCACGTCTATCTGCTGGCGCCGCCGGACAAGGCGCAGGCGCTCGACCGCTTCTTTGCCGATCTTCCCCCACCTTCGTCGCCTGATCCGCGGCTGCTCGGCGATTTCTTCGTCGGCGGCGATGTCACGCTCGGGGCCTTGACCGAATTGTACGGTGTCGAGTTTCCCGGCGCCGACAGGGACAGGACCGTTGCGGACCTGTTCGCCGAACGGTTCGGACGCAAGGTGCAGCCCGGTGCGACCATCACAATTGGCGCGGTCGCGCTCGTCACGCACCGGGTGAAGGACGGCAGCGTCCTGACCGTGGGCCTCCAGCTTGCCGAGCAGGAAGCGGTGAGCTGGTGGACCCGGATGTCCGATCGTGTCGAGTGGGCGTTCGGCCGCCGCCGCTAAAGCAGAATGCTCAGAGCGGCCGGCGCGGCAGCGGCAATTGCACGCCATCGAGCGCAAGCATCGCCGGCTCCACGCCGAAGACCTCCGCAATCCATTCCGGCTGCAGCACTGAGGCAGTGTCGCCCTCCGCCACCACCCGCCCGCCGCGCATCATCAGCACCCGGTCGGCGAAGCGCGCGGCGAGCGTCAGATCGTGGACGACGGTGAGCACAGCCGCGCCGTTGCGCGCGGCTTTCTGCAGCAATTGCATCACCACAAGCTGATGGCGCGCGTCGAGCGAGACCGTCGGCTCGTCGGCGAGCAGGACCGGAGCCTGCGTCGCCAGCGCGCGTGCGAGTGCCACGCGCGCCCGCTCGCCGCCCGAGAGCGTGGTGACGGGGCGGGCGGCGAACTGGGCGGTTGCGGTGGCGGTAAGCGCGGCTTCGACCGCGCGCCGGTCGTCCGGCGTCGGCGACGACAGTGCGTCGCCATGCGGATAGCGCCCGAGTGCGACGAGGGCATCGACCCGCAGCGGCCAGTGGAAGACCGCGCCCTGCGGCAGGTAGGCCAGCGTGCGCGCCCGCTCGCGCCCCGGCATGGATGCAAGCGTGCGTCCTTCGATGGTGACCGTTCCCTCGGCCGGGATGAGCCCGGCGAGCGCGCGCATCAGCGTCGTTTTGCCGGCGCCGTTGGGTCCGACCAGCGCGGTGAAGGTGCCGCGCGCGAGACGGAACGTCGCCGCATCGACCACCTTTGCGTGGCCGATGACGACACTGAGATTCTCCGCGGTCACGATGGCCGTCACGACGGCGATCCTTCCAGCATCCGGCGCTCGCTGAAAATCATGGCGAGGAAGAACGGCACCCCGATCAGCGCGGTGACGACGCCGACCTTGAGCTCGATCGCGGCTGGAATGATCCGCACCGAAATGTCGGCGGCAAGGAGGAGCGCGGCGCCGGCGAGCGCGGCCGGCAGCATCACGTGCGCCGGATCGGAGTCGGCATACCGGCGCACCAGATGCGGGGCAACGAGGCCGACAAAGCCGATCGATCCCGCGACCGCCACGGCCGCGCCGACGCCGAGCGCGACGCCGACCACGACCAGGAGACGCGTCCGGAACAGATCGACCCCGAGCGAGGCGGCCGCATCCTCGCCGAGCGTGAGCGCACGGAACGCGCGGGCATTGAGCATCAGCACGATCCAGCTCGCGACCAGGAACGGTGCCGAAATGACGAGGTGATCCACGGACCGGTCTTCCAGCGAGCCGAGCAGCCAGAACGCCACCTCGAGCGCGATGAAGGGGTTCGGCGCGAGATTGAGAATGAGTGCGGTGGCTGCGCCGGCAAAGCTCGCCAGCGCGAGGCCGGCGAGCAGGATCACCGTCAGGCTTGCGCGCCGTCCGGCGATCGCAACCAGCCCGCCGATCGAGACCAAGGCGCCGGCGATGCCGGCGAGCGGGACGACGGTCGAGGTCGCCGACAGGAAACCGAAGGCGATCACAAACGACGAGGCCGCCGCCGCCGCCTGCGGGGCGCCGAACAAAGCCGGCTCGGCAAGCGGATTGCGCAAAAGTCCCTGCAACGCCGCGCCGGATAGGCCGAGCGTCGCTCCGATCGACGCCGCAAGCAGCGTGCGCGGCAGCCGGATGTCGCGCGCGATGATGCTGGCCGGTCCTTCTCCAGACCATAGCGCGACGAGGGCGTCGACGGGCGACAGTCCGGCCGCGCCCACCATCAGCGACGCGAGCATCAGCAGCGGAACGAGCGCGGCGAGCGCGATGGTCAGGCGGAGGGGAAAGCCGGGCATTGTCACAATGGTTGCGGGGCCGATCGTGGCGCGCGACTATGCCCCGATGATGCAGCGATTGCCAATGGTGCTTTGGCTTGTGTGCGCGCTTGGCCTGTCCGGCGCGGCGGATGCGGACGTCCCGCGTCGCGTGGTGTCCTTCAATCTGTGCGCCGATCAGCTTGTCGTTGCGCTTGCCGATCCGTCGCAGATTGCCGGGCTGTCGCCTTATGCCGCCGACGCGGGCCTGTCGGTGGTCGCCGAAGAAGCCAGACGCTTCCGCCGCCTCGATTGGCAGGCCGAGGCGACCATTCTGCTGCAACCCGATCTCGTCTTTGTCGGGCCGAACGATCGGCCGGTGACGCGGCGCGTCCTGGCGGCGCAGGGACTGCGCGTCGTCGAGACCGCGTTCGTCACCGACTTGGAATCGGCGCGCCGGCAGATCGTCAAAGTCGCGGACCTGCTCGGGCAGTCCGAGCGCGGCGCGCGTCTGGTCGAGAAACTCGATGCCGCGCGCGCGCGTCTGGCGGCGCGCCGGCAGAAACAGCCGCTAACGGCGCTCGTCGTGGAGCGCGGCGGCTACACGCAGGGTCCGTCGAGTTTGGCGGCGACACTGCTTGCAACGGCCGGGCTCGTTCCGCCGCCCGGCGCGCCGGCCGGTTACGGCGGCTTCATTCCGCTGGAGAAGCTGCTCACGCTGAAGCCGGATATTCTGTTTGTGAAAGACCCGCCGCAATATCCGCAGGATCAGGGCGCGCTCTATTTCATGCATCCGGCCGTGCAAGCGCTTTATCCGCCGGAACGCAGGATCGCGCTGCCGACGCGCTATACGATGTGCGGCGGTCCGGCGCTCGTGGCGGCGTTCGATTATCTTGCCGACGCGCTGGGACGAATGCCGCCTGCACGTTGAGCGGACCAGCCGGCGATAAGGACGACGAGCGCGTCGAGGCCGTCGGTCAGCGCGGCCGGACCCGGCTGCAGGATGATGCTGGATTTGATTTCGGAGAGGGCGCCGTCGCGGACCGCCGGGACGCTTTCGAATCCGGGGCGCGCCGCGACTTTCTTCGGCACGAATTTCTTGCCGCACCATGAGCCGACGATCATGTCTGGTTGCGCTGCAATCACCTGTTCCGGCGTCACGATGCGGCCGGTCGCGCGCGCTTCGCCTGACAACGCGGAAAAGACATCAATGCCGCCCGCGATGTCGGTCAGCTCGGAGATCCATCCGATACCCGAAATCATTGGATCGTCCCATTCCTCGAAATAGACGCGCGGCCGGGCCGGCAGCGCCCGGCTGCGGGCACGGACAGCCGCGACGCGTTCGTCGAGGCGCTGCGCCAATGCTTCGGCCTTGTCGCCTGCATCGACCAGCGCGCCGAGCGTGCGGATCATCGCAAGGATGCCGGCGACGCTGCGCTGGTTGAAGGCATGGACGGCAACGCCATGCCGGATGAGCTCGGCGACGATGTCGGCCTGCAGATCCGAGAAAGCCAGCACGAGGTCCGGGTCGAGGGCGAGAATTTTCGGGATGTCGGCGCTGACGAATGCCGATACGCGCGGCTTTTCCTTGCGTACCCGCGGCGGCCGCACGGCATAGCCGGAGACGCCGGCGATGCGGTCCTGCTCGCCGAGGAGATAGAGCGTCTCCACGGTTTCTTCGGTAAGGCAGACGATGCGGCGCGGCGGGAACATGCGCCGCAGCCTATCCGAGGATTGCGGGCCTGCAAAAATGCGCGAGCTGGAATGCCGTCTTTGCCGTCAAGCGCCGAAGGAACTTTCAGGCACGGGCGAGGTCAACCTTCACGTCGCACGGGCGGGCGGTGTGCGGCCAGGAGGTGACGACGATATCGGCGCCCGCCGCGATATAGCTCGCCACGTTGTCGGGATTGATCCCGGCCGTCGCCGCAATCAGCGTCCGCGGCCGCACGCGCGCAAGCTTTGCGGACAGTTTCGCGATCATGTCGGGCGAAAATCGTTCGGCCTGGATGACGTCGAAGCCGGCGGCCGCGGCCTGCATCGCCTGGTTCATGTCGGTGACTTCAACCACGAGCTTCTTTTCCGGCGCCTCGTCACGCAACCTTTGCGCCGTGACCACCCAGTCCTCGTCTAGGAACGCGCGATGCTCCGCGAAAACCAGGCTGGTCTCCGACAGGCCGAGGCGGTGCATGATCGCACCGCCGGCGCGGATTGCCTTGACCGCCATCGCCTTGGTGCCCGGTACGTTCTTGCGCGTGCAGGCGACCTTCGCCGCCGGGTCCGCGGCGCTGGCTCGCTCGGCGATGCTGCGCGCGGCGGTGGCGATGCCGGACCAGATTTCGGTGAATGTCTGCGCGACCTTGTACGTGCGATGCAGGGCTGCCGCGCTGCCCTCAGCGGTCAACAATGTCGTGCCGGCCACGGTTTTGTCGCCGGAGGCGGTTTGCTGCCGCGCGGTCGCACCGGCAAGGAACATGCGCTCGGCCTCCTCGATGCCCGCCACCACCATGTCGTCGCGCGCCCGGAAGCTCAGCCTACCGGCAAAACTTCCGATACCGAGCGATGTCGTCGTCAGATCGCCGTACAGGCAGTCTTCGGCCAGGAGGCGCCGCAATTCCGCGTCGTCGAGCGTGCACGATCCGGTCATGCGAACTCGCTATGAGATGCGCCGAGGATTTCGGTGCCGCCGATACGGGCGACGCGGCCATTATCGAGCAGAACCACGACGGTCGCGATCCGTCGGATCTCCTCCGGCGAGTGGCTGACATAGATCATCGGCACGCCGGCTTCGTCGCGCAGCCGCTCGAGATAGGGAAATATCTCGGCCTTGCGGTCGGAATCGAGTGATGCGAGCGGTTCATCGAGCAGGAGCAGGCGCGGCTGCATCAACAGTGCGCGGCCGATGGCGATGCGCTGGCGTTCGCCACCCGACAATCCGCCGGGCCGCCGCGCGAGCAGATGTCCGATCCCGAGCAGTTCGACCACGCGCTCGAATACCGCCTTGTGGCGTTTGCGTCCGGACATCCAGCGGCCGTAATCGAGATTGGCGCGCACATTCATGTGCGGGAACAGCCGGCCTTCCTGGAATACGTAACCGATGCCGCGGCGGTGCGGTGGCTGATCGATCCTCGCTTCGGAATCGAACAGGACGTCGCCGTCGATCTCGATGCGTCCGCGGTCCGGCCGCAGCAGGCCGGCGACCATGTTGACCACCGTGGTCTTGCCCGAGCCGGAGGAACCGAACAGGGCGCCGGCGCCATGCGCGATCTCGAATTTGGCCGAAAGGGAAAAAGCCCCCAGTTGCTTGTCGACATCCACCCGGAGCATGTCAGCTTCCGTGATAACGCTGGCCGGCGCGGCGGGCGAACCATTCCGACACGATCAGCGCCACCAGCGCGAGTGCGATGGCGATGAGGACCAGCCGACCGGCGGCGGCGTCCCCTCCGGGAATGTTGGTGTAGGTATAGATCGCAGCCGAGATCGTCTGCGTCTCGCCCGGGATGTTGGAGACGAAGGTGATGGTCGCGCCGAACTCACCGAGCGCCTTGGCGAAGCACAGCACCATGCCGGCGATGAGACCCGACATGGCGAGCGGCAGCGTCACCGTGGCGAAGACCCAGATCGAGCTTGCGCCGAGCGTCGAGGCGGCTGCTTCCAGTCTCTGGTCGATCGCTTCGATCGACAGGCGGATCGCCCGCACCATGAGCGGAAAGCCCATGACGCCGCAGGCGAGCGCGGCCCCGGTCCAGCGGAACGAGAACGCGAACCCGAACCAGTCATAGAGGAAGGAGCCGATGAAGCCGCGCCGTCCGAAGGAGATGAGCAGCAGATAGCCGGTGACGACGGGCGGCAGCACCAGCGGCAGATGCACGATGCTGTCGAGCAGCGACTTGCCCCAGAAGTCCTTGCGGGCGAGCAGCCACCCGGTCGCGATGCCGAACGGCAGCGCCGCGAACGTCGCCACTGCGGCGATCCGGAGCGAAAGCCGGATCGCCGTCCATTCCTCGGCCGTAAGCTCGAACACGGAATTCTTACGAGGTTAGCCTGATCAGGAAGGTGAAGCCATATTTCTCGAAAACCGCCTTGGCGGCGGCGCTGCGCAGGAAGTTGAGATAGGCGGCCGCTTCGGACCTGGCATTCGCGGTCGCAGCCACCGGATAAGTGACCGGCGGATGCGAGCCTTCCGGGAACGTGCCGACGATCTTCACGCCGGGATCGACCTTCGCGTCGGTTTCGTAGACGATTCCGAGAACGGCCTCCCCGCGTGACACGAGCAGCAGCGCGGCGCGTACATTATCGGCCATCGCGAATTTCGGTTCGGCCGCGGCCCACGAACCGAGCTTTTCCAGCGCCGCCTTGGCATAGAGGCCGACCGGCACCGCCTTCACGTCACCGGTCGCAATCCGGCCGTCGCCGGCAAGCTTGGCGAGGTCGAAACCCTGACCGATGGCGACATTGCCGATTTTGGAATCCTTGGGTGCGATCAGAACGAGTTTGTTGCCGAGCAGATTGACGCGGGTATCCTGCTTGATCGTCTTCTTTTCGGCGACGTAATCCATCCATTTCAGGTCGGCGGACACGAACACGTCGGCCGGCGCGCCGCCTTCGATCTGGCGCGCGAGCGCCGAGCTCGCGGCATAGCTCGCAACGACCTTGACGCCGCTCTGCTTGGTGAAGGCCGCGTTGACGTCGTCGAGCGCATTCTTCATCGAGGCGGCGGCGAAGACCGTAAGTGTTTTGTCCTGCGCAGAGGCGCCTTGCGGCGCGAGGCAGGCCGCGGCGGACAGCAGTGCGACAACAAGTCCGGTGTTGAAAGATCGTCTCAGCATGGCGGTTCTCCAGACGTCGCGTTCCGGCCGCGCGCGAAAGCGCGTGCCGGTACAGGCAACAGGGATCAGGTCGGGTGCGACAGGGTCCGGAACCGCCGTTCCGTCGGGTCGGGGACGCGCGCAGCGCCCCCGGATCGCGGCGGGACTTTAGCAAGCTCGCAGGATTTGCCAAGATCAATGATCAATCGCGCCGGCGCGGCCATACCGGACGGCGCGGTGGGGAGAAACATGAACGCACCTGCGCCGATCGAGGGCGAATTCGATTACATCGTCGTCGGCGCAGGCTCTGCCGGATGCGTGCTGGCCAATCGCCTCTCGGCCGATTCCCGTAACAGGGTCCTGCTGCTGGAAGCCGGCGGACCGGACAACTGGATCTGGTTTCACATTCCGGTCGGCTATCTGTTCGCGATCGGCAATCCGCGGTCAGACTGGATGTTCCGGACCGAGCCGGTCCCCGGCCTCAACGGCCGCGCGCTGAATTATCCGCGCGGCAAGGTGCTCGGCGGCTCTTCGGCGATCAACGCCATGATCTACATGCGCGGTCAGGCCGCCGATTACGATCACTGGCGCCAGCTCGGCCTGGCCGGCTGGGGCTGGGCCGACGTGCGCGCGATCTTCCGCAGGCAGGTCAGCCATTTTCTCGGCGCAGGCGAGCATCACGGCGCGGACGGGGAATGGCGCGTCGAATATCCGCGCGTGCGCTGGGACATCACCGACGCATTCCGCGAGGCGGCGGCGCAGTACGGCATTCCGAAGGTCGACGATTTCAATACCGGCGATAACGAGGGCTGCGCCTATTTCCACGTCAACCAGAAGCGGGGCCGCCGCTGGTCGTCGGCGCGCGGCTTTCTCAAGCCGGCGCTCGGCCGCTCCAACCTGCGGATCGAAACCGGATGTCTGGCGCAGAGCATCGTGTTCGAAGGCAAGCGCGCCGCCGGCGTCCGCTATCGCCAGAATGGCCGTGACTGCCTGGCGCGCTGCCGCGGCGAAGTCGTGCTGTCGGCCGGCGCGATCGGCTCGGTGCAGTTGCTGCTTCTGTCGGGCGTCGGGCCGCGCCCGCATCTCGACGAGATGGGAATCGTGCCGCTTCACGACTTGCCGGGTGTCGGCAACAATCTGCAGGACCATCTGCAGCTTCGCCTGATCTACAAGGTGTCGGGCGTGCGCACGCTGAACGAGACCTACGGCTCGGTCCTGCGCCGCATCGGCATGGGCCTCGATTATGCGCTGCGGCGGCGCGGACCGCTGACCATGGCGCCCTCGCAGCTCGGCGCTTTCACCCGTTCCGATCTGCATCAGGACCGCCCCAACATCCAGTTCCACGTGCAGCCTTTGTCGCTCGACAAGTTCGGCGATCCGCTGCACCCGTTTCCCGCCTTCACGGTCAGCGTGGCCAACCTGCGGCCGACCAGCCGGGGATACATCCGGCTGCGCTCGCGCGATCCCGCCGACAAGCCGGTGATCCAGCCGAACTATTTGTCCACCGAAGAGGACCGCCGCGTCGCCGCCGATTCCCTTCGCGTGGCGCGCCGTATCGTTGTGCAGCCGGCATTGCAGCAATTCCGGCCGATCGAATATCTGCCGGGCGAAACCGTGCGCGACGACGACGAGGCCGGTCTCGTGAAGGCGGCGGGCGATATCGGAACCACGATCTTCCATCCGGTCGGAACGGCGAAAATGGGACGCCGCGACGATGCGGCGGCCGTCGTCGACGAGCGTCTGCGCGTCTTCGGCCTGTCGGGGCTTCGTGTCGTCGACGCGTCGGTCATGCCGACAATTACTTCCGGCAACACCAATTCACCGACCATCATGATTGCGGAAAAGGGAGCGGCCATGATTTTGGAGGATGCGCGGGGGACGAACCCGGTTACGCTTTCTGCGGCGGAATGATCGAAAATGGAAATGCGGCGATGACACTGATTGAACGCGTGAAGAACATCATTCTCAATCCCGACCGGGAATGGCCGGTGATCGAGCGCGAGCCGGCCGACGCGCGGGGCTTGCTGATCGGCTACGTCGCGGTGCTGGCGGCTATCCCTGCGGTTGCCGGCTTCATCGGGACGTCGCTTGTGGGCGTATCGGTCTCCGCCGGAACGTTCCGTGTTCCGTTCGTGATGGGCCTTCTCAATGCGGCGATCAGCTACGCTTTCTCCTTTGTGCTTGTTTATGTCGTCGCCCTGATCATCGACTGGCTGGCGCCGGTTTTCCGCGCGATGCGCAGTTTCCCGCACGCGCTGAAATTGTCCGCCTATTCCTTCACGCCGAGCTGGCTCGCCGGCATTTTCCTGCTGATTCCCGGCCTGCGCTTCCTGACCATTCTCGGACTTTACGGACTTTATCTTTTGTGGACGGGCTTACCGCCGCTGATGGACGCCGCCCGCGACCGCTCTCTGCTCTATGCCGCTGCCGTCGTCTTCGCGGCACTGATCGTCACCGTCGGGCTCGCCTTGATCCAGTCGATGATCGTGACGGTTCCCTAGCGCCGATCGCGCCCTCGCTCCCGTCCCCTTTATCCGGTTGATTTCATGGATTTCATCACAAGCGACATCCTGGTTCTGATCCTGATCGGCTTTATCGCGCAGACCATCGACGGCGCGCTCGGCATGGCCTTCGGCCTGATTTCAACGTCCTTCATGCTGGCGATCGGCATGCTGCCAGCGCAGGCGAGCGCCGCGGTCCATACCGCAGAGATATTCACGACCGGCGCCTCGGCCGCCTCCCATATCTACAATCGCAACATCGACTGGCGGATGGTGCGCCGGCTCGGGATCGCCGGCGCGCTCGGCGCGGCGCTTGGCGCCTGGGTGCTGTCGAATGTCGATGCCGGCGTCGCGCGCCCCTATGTGTCGGCATATCTGCTCGTTGTCGGCATCTATATTCTGATCAAGTCGGTGAGAATGGCCGCCGCCCGCGCGGCGCCCGCGCGCTGGCTTTCACCGGTCGGCTTCGTGGCCGGTTTCCTCGATGCCAGCGGCGGCGGCGGCTGGGGTCCGGTCGCGACCTCGACACTGATCGGGACCGGCCACTCGCCCCGCCATACGATCGGCTCGGTCAATGTGACCGAATTCTTCGTGACGGTCGCGGCGTCGGCGACGTTTTTCATCGAGCTTGGCGCGTCCCCGCTCCTGCACCTCGCCGCCCTTGTGATCGGCGGCATTGCGGCCGCGCCGTTTGGCGGCTTCATCGTGCGCCTCGTTCCGCCGCGTGTCCTGATGGTCTTTGTCGGTCTTTTGATCGTCGGGCTGGCCGTGTGGCAGCTCGCCCGCGCGTTCAAACTGGTCTGAGGCACTCTACGGCAACGTCTTCAGATGGCGGATCGGTCATCCGGGCGCGATCGACTGCGCAGCGGCCACGATGGCGTTCGCGTCGATGCCGTAATGCCGGTAGAGGTCCGGCAGCAGCCTGCCGCTCGCGGAGACGTGACGTGCGGATCGATCCATGCGAGAGGCGGTCTCACGCGGCGCGCACGGCAACGCGCATGTGTCCGATCTTTTCGATCGTTGCGTCGAGGACGTCGCCGGGCCGGATCGGTCCGACGCCCTCCGGCGTGCCGGTCAGGAGCACGTCGCCGGGCATCAACGTGTAATAGGACGACGCCCATTCGATCAGCGCCGGCACGTCGATCAGGAGGTCGCGCGTATTGGCTTTCTGGCGCGTCTCGCCGTTGACCGACAGATGCAGGTCGAGGCCCGAAGGGTTGCCGATCTCGTCGGCGGTGACGAGCCACGGCCCGAGCACCGTATAGCTGTCGATCGACTTGCGCAGCGAACGCTCCTCCGGCCCGCGCACGGTGATATCGAAGCCGATGCAATAGCCGGCCACATGATCGAGCGCGTCCTTGCGGCTGACGCGGTCCGCGCGCCGCCCGATGATCGCGGCAAGCTCGATCTCGTGATCGGTGCGCCGGTCGGGATGGCGGACGGCGATGCCGTCGGCCGGTCCCACGATCGAACTGGTTGCCTTCAGGAACAGGCCGACATTCTGGATTTCCGCAATCCGGTTCTGGTGATGGATTTCGGCGTCGGCGCGCGCCTCGTCGAGATGCTTCTTGTAGTTGACCGGAGCGGCAACGACTTTCCCCGCATTCGCCACCGGGCTCTGCAGCCGGACTTCGTCGAGCGGGAGTGCCGGCGCGGATTGCGCCGCATCCGCGATGACCGCGCGCAGTCCGGGGAGATTCTCGATGAAGACGTCGTGCGCCGGGAACGGATAACGCTGCGCGGAGAGCGACGCGAGCGCGGCGGTGACGTCGCGCACGTGCTCGCCGTCGACAAGGCCGATACGCTGATCGGGAAACCGGCACAGGCGCATGTCTGAAAGTCCCGGATGAAGGCCGGCGCGTGGGTGCTTACGGCGACAGCGCGACGGTGCGGCAGGCCGGCGGCAATTCGGCCATGGTGATGGGCGGTTTCGGCTTGGGCGGGAACAATGGCGGCGGCGGATTGAGAATCGAATCCCGGAACCAGTAATCGAGCTCCTTGCCGCAGCCCTCGCCCTCGGGCGCCGGATCCTGCGGTTTGCATTCGGGGCTGTCGGCCGGGCATCCGATGCGGATGTGCATGTGGTAATTGTGGCCCCACCACGGACGCACCTTGCGCAGCCAGGCGCGATCGGTCCCGGCGTCGCGGCACAGCGCTTTCTTGATAGCGGCATTCACCAATACGCGCTCGACCTCGGGATCGGAGGCGGCGGCGCGGATGACGGCGACATGATGCGGCGTCCATGCCGCGGGATCGATGTCGCGCTTGTCGGTCCGCACCACATTGACGGCCGACATCTCCTCGCGCTCCTGGCGCGTCAACTCGCGCTTGGGCATCGGGGTGAGCCAGATGTCGGCGTCGAGCCCGACCTGGTGGCTGGCATGTCCGGTGAGCATCGGCCCGCCGCGCGGCTGGGCGAGGTCGCCGACGAGGATTCCGGGCCAGCCGGCTTTCGGCGCCCTGGCCGCGAAGCGTTCGAGAAACGTGATCAGCGCGGGATGGCCCCAGTTGCGGTTGCGCGACAGCCGCATGACCTGCCAGGTCTTGCCGTTGACCGGCAGCGCAATCGCGCCGGCGAGGCAGCCGCGCGTATAGAAACCGATCGAACGCGCGGCGAGCGGCAGCGGGGCCGCCTTGCGGCCGAACAACTCCTTCGCCGGCGTCTTGGGGTCGGCGGGATTTGCGAGCGGCGGCAGCGGCGCCGGCTCGAGCGTCCCGCGTTCCTGCGCGACCGCGAAAGGAGACCCGGCTGCGACCAGGAACGCAACCAGGGGCATGGCGCGTCGAATCGTCATGGTTTTGCTCTCTAGCGATCTTGCGGCGTTGTGTCAGCTTTCATTTTAGGGATTTCGCCCGGCGGCGGCTTTACAATATCGGTGTGGTTTTGGAATGCTGTCGCACCGGCGCTTCGCCTAGCCTTGTTTTATGGCCGTGTTTTGTCTCTGCCTTCGGGGGAAATTGCATGACCGCACTGAGAATCGTCCTGGCCGCAGCCTTTCTTCTCGGTCTCGCCGTCTGGGCGGATCGGGCGCAGGCCGAGATCGAGATCCGGGTCGACAAGGCCGAGCAGCGCATGGCCGTGACGGTGAACGGCCTGTTCATGCATTCCTGGGCGGTCTCCACCGGCCTCGGCGGCGGCCCGCGCACGGGACTTTACCGTCCGCAACGGATGGAGCGGAAATGGTTCTCGCGCAAATACAACATGGCGCCGATGCCCTACTCGATCTTCTTCCATGAAGGCTATGCGATCCACGGCACCATCCATGTGAAGAATCTCGGCCGGCGCGCGTCGAAAGGCTGCGTGCGCCTGCATCCGGCGAACGCCGCCATCCTGTTCGATCTCGTCAAGCAACACGGCATGGGCAACACCCGCATCGTCGTCGAATCCGGTGTGGCGCAGGCGCCGCGCAGGAGCCGTATCGCCGATTCCGCAGGTTCTCCACGCATCCGGTAAGAGCCCGCGGCTGCAGCAGTCCACCGCGCGTGCATGGCGACGATCACGGCGCGCATGTTGTCTTTCAGGATGATTTCCGGGCGCACGCAGGCTGACGGACCGCGGCAACCCGTTCACCGGATTCCTTGCCTTGTCGCGGCGCGCTGAGCGGACGCGCGCGTGAGGGTTTGCGACTTGCGTATTGCGGGGCGCTCATAATGAGCGCGCGGCATCAACATGAGCGTGCGGGATCAACGTGCGGCGAATGGCGCGCAGGCTTCGCCGGCCCTGTCGTTTAAAGACGCGGGCGCGTCTTGCGGTCCCGTTCTCATCCTTCGCGGGATGAAGCGCCGGGAGGCGCCAGGGGTTGGCGAGACCCCTTTGGCGGTGCCTTGCGATCGGCCCCGCCGCGCGCCTCGGAGAAACTCTCGCGACGCGTTCCGCGAGAATTTCCCGGAGGCGCGCGAGCCCTCAAGGCGGAGGGCCCGGCGCCTCCCGGCGCTTCACCGGACTCTGCCTAGCGGAATATAGGAATAAAGTCAAGATCGGATATTGCGGCAAGCACCCTCTTTGATCCTCATGCTGAGGAGCCGACCGAAGGTCGGCGTCTCGAAGGATGAGGCCACAAACAAGGGGCCGCCTCCTCCTTCGAGACGCGTCCTGCGGACGCTCCTCAGGATGAGGGCGGAGAAAGGCGGAGCGGGCTACATGCAGCCCGCATGGAGCGAAGCGGAATGCGGGATGGCGTGCGGCAACATCGGCCCGGATTTCGCCGGCGCGCCATCCGGGGTACGCTTTCTCGATGTGGGGGATAGAATGCCGACAATCGCGTATTTTCTCGGCATTGCGGTTGCGATGTATTATCGCGACCACAATCCGCCGCATATTCATGTGATCTATCAGGGCTATGAGGCGTTGATCACGATCGAGGATGCGCGTGTGCTGCGCGGCAAGCTGCCGCCGACCGCGTTGCTGATCGTGAGGCGATGGGTAACGATGCGGCGAGACGCACTGCTGGCAAACTGGGAGCGGGCGCGGACACATCAGGCGCTTGAGCGGATCGCAGGACCGGACGACGATGCTGATTAAGGTGCGGAAGGCAAAACCGCTTGGCGGCTATCGGCTGTGCATTGAATTCTCCGATGATACCATCGGCGAACGCGACTTTGCCTTTCTCACGCACGAAACCGGACCGATGCTCGAACTGCTGAAGGACCCGGCCTATTTCCAGCGCGTGTTCGTCGAGGACGGCGTGCTGACCTGGCCGAACGGCTACGACTGGGACCCGATCGCGCTGCATGACGCGATGAAGGATGCGGGTGAATTGCGGCCGGTCGGGGACGCCGCGGAGTAGGTAGCCCGCATGGAGCGAAGCGGAATGCGGGATGGCGTGCTTGCCGAATTGCCGCATCTTCTTGTTATCTTCCTCTGCTTCTCCAGAGAAAGCGCCTGCAAGTGATGTCACCTGATATTCAAAGGATGTCCACCCGGCAGCAATGAGCGGATCGCGCTGTAAAGCGCGTGGCCCGCATGGGCTGCATTCATTCAGCCTGTCTGATCGTCGATCGTCGCGCCGGGCGCGTTTTTCTTGATCGATTCGATGGCGCTCATGGCAGAGGCCTTCGACTTGTAGCCTTCGGATGCGCACATGGCCTCGCCGTTGGACGCTCTGAAGCGAAAACGGAATTCACCGGCCCTGTCCTTGTAGACTTCAAATTTGTACGCCATGACGCCCCTCCCTTAGATCAATTCGGAAAAGTTCGACATTTATTGCCGGGAGTCAACGGGCGCGCGCCGCCTGCGTCGACTTGCCGATCGTCCGTGGCGTCGCCGCCGTAGCATTTGGCGGTCACGTCCTTGCGCAGCGCGCGCACGGTCTCGCGCGATTACTCGTCTTCAGGCCGCCTCAACCAGCAACTCGGGAGAAAGTTGGGCGCGTGCATCGAGCAATTCGATGCCGACGATGCGTCCCTCTGCGTCGTAATCGAATACGACGCCGGGGGCGATTTCGGCGCTATCAAGAATATTCTGCTGCGACAAGCGGATGTAAGCCGCGTTGTCCTCAGATCGGTATTTGATTGTCGGCTTCATAATGGTCTCCGTGCGTTTCTGTCGAAGAACACGGTCAGAACGCGAATCTCTTCATCACTTTCGACGCAGGCTGTGCGGAGCACACGATTACCGAACTCTGGAATCCTGCAAAACCTGAGTTCCACGCCGGCCCGCTTCGGATCGCGGTGAGACCATTCCGGGCTTCTCGCCGCACTCTCGATCCAGCTTCGTTTCAGTTTGCGTTCTAAAATAACGTCTTCGGCGTGCTTTGTGAACCGCAGGGGTTCGGGGGTAGGCATCTTGTCGTCGCCGAAGTCCGCTCACACATCCACCTTCAGCCATCATCTGACGCGAAGCGTCAGACATCCACCTTCAATGCCGCGATGAAGGCTTCCTGCGGAATATCGACCTTGCCGTATTGCCGCATCTTCTTCTTGCCTTCCTTCTGCTTCTCCAGAAGCTTGCGTTTTCGGGTGGCGTCGCCGCCGTAGCATTTCGCGGTCACGTCCTTGCGCAGCGCGCGCACGGTCTCGCGCGCGATCACCTTGCCGCCGATGGCGGCCTGGATCGGCACCTGGAACATGTGCGGCGGGATCAGCTCCTTCAGCTTCTCCACCATGGCGCGGCCGCGGCTCTCCGCGCGCGAGCGGTGCACCAGCATGGCGAGCGCATCGACCGGCTCGGTATTGACGAGGATCTGCATCTTCACGAGGTCGGAGGGCTTGTAGTCGGTCAGGTGATAGTCGAACGAGGCATAGCCCTTCGACACCGATTTCAGCCGGTCGTAGAAATCGAACACCACCTCGTTGAGCGGCAGGTCGTATTTCACCAGCGCGCGGTTGCCGACATAGGTCAGCTCCTTCTGCGTGCCGCGCCGGTCCTGGCAGAGCTTGAGCACCGCGCCGAGATATTCGTCGGGCGTGAGGATGGTGGCCTCGATCCACGGTTCCTGGATTTCGGCGATCTTGACCACGTCAGGCATGTCGACCGGATTGTGAATCTCGATCTCCTTGCCGTCGGTCAGCGTCATTCTGTAGATGACGCTCGGCGCGGTCGCGATCAGGTCGAGATTGAATTCGCGCTCCAGCCGCTCCTGAATGATCTCCAGATGCAGGAGGCCGAGGAAGCCGCAGCGGAAGCCGAAGCCGAGCGCGGCCGAGGTCTCCATCTCGAAGGAGAAGCTCGCGTCGTTGAGCCGCAGCTTGCCCATGGCCGCGCGCAGGTCCTCGAACTGCGCGGCATCGACCGGGAACAGGCCGCAGAACACGACGGGGATGGCGGGGCGGAAGCCGGGCAGCGGCTCGGTCACCGGCTTGCGGTCGTCGGTGATGGTATCGCCGACGCGCGTGTCCGCCACTTCCTTGATCGAGGCGGTGAGAAAGCCGATCTCACCGGGGCCGAGCCGGTCGATCTCCAGCTTCTTGGGCGTGAACACGCCGACGCGGTCGACCTCGTAGGCGGCGTCGGTGCCCATCATGCGGATGCGGTCGCCTTTCTTCAGCGTGCCGTCGACGACGCGCACCAGCACGATGACGCCGAGATAGGCATCGTACCAGGAATCGACCAGCAGCGCCTTCAGCGTCGCGTCACGGTCGCCCTTCGGAGGGGGCAGGCGGGTGACGATCGCCTCCAGCACGTCGGGGATGCCCATCCCCGTCTTGGCCGAGATCGGGATGGCGTCGGAGGCGTCGATGCCGATCACGTCCTCGATCTGCCGCTTGACCTTGTCGGGTTCGGCCGCCGGCAGGTCGATCTTGTTGAGCACCGGGACGATCTCGTGGTTGTTGTCGATCGCCTGGTAGACGTTGGCGAGCGTCTGCGCCTCGACGCCCTGGCTGGCATCGACGACGAGGAGCGAGCCCTCGCAGGCGGCGAGCGAGCGGTTCACCTCGTAGGCGAAATCGACGTGGCCGGGCGTGTCGATGAGATTGAGGATGTAGTCGCGGCCATCCTGCGCGCGGTACTTCAGCCGCACGGTCTGCGCCTTGATGGTGATGCCGCGCTCGCGCTCGATGTCCATGGAATCGAGCACCTGCTCCTTCATCTCGCGCGCCTCGAGTCCGCCGGTGAGCTGGATCAGCCGGTCGGCGAGCGTCGACTTGCCGTGGTCGATGTGCGCGACGATGGAGAAATTGCGGATATTGTCGATGGGCGTGGCCGTCATGGCGCGCAGATAGCACCGCTTATGGGGAGCGGCAAGGCGGGGCTTTTTCGCCTCTCCCCGCCGCATTTTCACCTCTCCCCGCACGCAACCCGGGTAAACCCGAGTTGCGTCACATTACAAGGCCGGAGTCGGAAACATCCGACTTCGGCGCGGGGAGAGGGAAAGAGAATCAATACCGGTAATGGTCGCTCTTGAACGGGCCCTGCGGCGGCACGCCGATATAGGAGGCCTGGTCGGGGCGCAGCTTCGTCAGCTTTACGCCGATCTTCTCCAGATGCAGCATCGCGACCTTCTCGTCGAGCGTCTTGGGCAGGGTGTAGACCTTTTTCTCGTACTTGCCCGGATTGGTATAGAGCTCGATCTGCGCCAGCGTCTGGTTGGTGAACGAGGCCGACATGACGAAGCTCGGATGGCCCATGGCGTTGCCGAGATTGACGAGACGGCCTTCCGACAGAAGGATGATGCGGTGGCCGTCGGGGAATTCGATTTCGTCGACCTGCGGCTTGATGTTGTTCCACTTCATGTTCTTCAGGCCGGCGACCTGAATTTCGTTGTCGAAGTGTCCGATGTTACAGACGATCGCGCGGTCCTTCATCGCGCGCATGTGCTCCACCGTGATGACGTCCTTGTTGCCGGTCGCGGTGACGAAGATGTCGGCGCGCGGGGCGGCGTCTTCCATGGTGACGACCTCGTAGCCCTCCATCGCCGCCTGCAACGCGCAGATCGGGTCGATCTCGGAGACGAGCACGCGGCAGCCGGCCTGGCGCAGCGAGGCGGCCGAGCCCTTGCCGACATCGCCGAAGCCCGCGACCATCGCCACCTTGCCCGACATCATCACGTCGGTACCGCGGCGGATGCCGTCGACGAGCGATTCACGGCAGCCATAAAGATTGTCGAATTTCGACTTGGTGACTGAGTCGTTGACGTTGATCGCCGGCCACAAGAGCGTGCCGGCCTTCTGCATTTCGTAGAGACGGTGCACGCCGGTCGTGGTTTCTTCCGACACGCCCTTGATCGATTTGGCGATCTCGCCGAACCAGCCCTTCGGCTTTTCCTTGAGGCAGCGCTTGATCAGCGCGAACAGGATTTCCTCTTCCTCGGATGAGGCTTTGTCGAGGAAGGCGACGTCGCCCTTCTCCGCGCGCACGCCCAGATGCACGAACAGCGTGGCGTCGCCGCCGTCGTCGAGGATCATGTTCGGGTGGCCGCCGCCGTGCCAGTCGAACAGCCTGGCGGTGTAGTCCCAGTAATCCTTCAGCGTCTCGCCTTTGACCGCGAAAACGGGAATGCCGGCGGCGGCGATGGCGGCGGCGGCATGGTCCTGCGTCGAATAGATGTTGCACGACACCCAGCGGATGTCGGCGCCGAGCGCGGCGAGCGTCTCGATCAGCACCGCGGTCTGGATCGTCATGTGCAGGGAGCCGGCGATGCGCGCTCCCTTGAGCGGCTGCTTCGGCCCGTATTCCGCGCGCGTGGCCATCAGGCCGGGCATCTCGGTCTCGGCGAGCGAGATTTCCTTGCGGCCGAATTCGGCGAGGCCGATGTCCTTGACGATGTAGTCGCTGAAAGCAATCTTCTGCGCGGCGGCGGTGCTCATGACGATCCTTGCTGCTGGCCTTGTGGTGGGAATGGGCGCGGCGCCGAAACGGCCGGCCGTGGACGCGCGCGCCCGGGCCGCGGCCCGGACGGGCCGCCCGCTGTCGGGACGTGCCTATAGCAGGGGCCGCCGCCCGGTGCAATAAGCATATAAAGATTTCTTTATGCGGGTTGTCGATTTCGCCGCGCAAAGCGGACGACATCGTCCGGGGAAGGGGGATTCGAAGGGTGGTAAGAGAGACATATTGGCGCTCGGATTTTGTGTGGCACCACCCCGTCCGATGAAAAATAGAATTCACCGGCTTTGAGTTTGCCGATGTCATCAGCTCGTCCTCCGTTCGCAGCGATAATTTCCTGCGCAGCCTGGATCGTTGCCGGTGCATTTTGCTTGCCGAAGAACTGCGTTGTGCAATTTGAAACAACTTGATTGTGAAGACCCTTCGGGGCCTGTGTCGCGACGATCATGCCGAGACCATATTTGCGGCCTTGAGACACGAGTTTAATTCCACTGTTGAGACTCAGCGCAGGCTTCTGCGAAGGCAAAAACGTTTGCGCTTCGTCAATCACATAAAGCAGCCCGGTCACCGATGGATTTCTTTTGATCCATACAAATAATGTCATTTGCAATCGGTTCACGAAGTCCTCTCGTGCAGCGTCCGACGCTAAGCCAGAGAGATTTATTACAGATATCCGCGTTCGCTTTCCCGATCCGAAGAATAACGCCGATGGATCGAGTATAGGTCCCTCTGCGCGTAACAGTGGATTATTCGCCACTGCAGCGTACAACTGATTTGCCATTTTGGATGCAAGCTTGTCGGCGTTACCGATTTGGGTAATTCCATCCGGCAAGTCAGACAAGAGCTCAATGAAACGGGTCAGGTTACCGCCACCTTGTCTCGCGAAATAGCGCAGCGCTTCGACCAAGACGCCGCGTGGAAGTGTCCGCTTTGCGTCAGCAAGCGGAGCTAATGTTTCAGCCGCCATTTCTATCGCTTGCTGGCTTTCGTCGGGATCATCAAGTCCTGCAAAATTCGGCAGCACAGAAAGGAAAATCGGATTTCCCGCGTTCACGCCCGGCGTCCACACGATTACTTCAACTTTGTCGAAATATTGCTGTGCCTTGGAAGCATCCTCGGCGGTAAAGGAACCGGGCGCTTCCGGCCATGCATCTCCGAAGCGTGAAAGATCGTTATTTGGATCGATCACAATTGCTGGAATTCCCGCAAGCGCCGATTCCTCGACTATGCGCCGCAATAGCACTGTCTTACCGGACCCGGAGCCGGCAATGATGGCGGCGTGTCTGCGCAGAAGGCTAGTCGGCAGAAAGATCGGGTCTTGATTGATTGACATGCGTCGTCCGATCGCAACCACATTCTCGGGCCTCGCCGAACCTTTGTTGAGTTTCGATCCAGACTCAATTGATGGAAGACTGTCGATCTCGGATGTTCTCAATTCCCGATCTGTTGCAGGTCTTGAGTGATTATTTTGTGGGTATGGCGTTGCTGACGAACCCGCACCGCCTGGACGAGTCGATCTTTGCGGCATCGGACTCAGCCCAGCTTGTTTAAAAAAATCAGTATCAAGAAGCGGTCTCTCACGCCGTAACCATCGCTCAAATGCGTCTTGCTTATCTGCGATGGACCTGTCGCGCAGAGTGCGTAGCGCAACAAACTTCCGGAGGTCTACGTCTGACGGATCGATGAAAATGCCGCCAGCTTTTCTAAATTGATCGACGAGCTGCTGCGTCTTCGGCCCAGATGGCACGGACGCCCGCCTCACGATTAAAAGATGTCGATCGGGAATGTGGCTGGAAATCCCTGAAGCTGTCAGCGCAGCGCGCAACCGTGATTGAAACGCGACGGCGTTCTGATGTTCTAGGGTTCGATAGCAATAGTGCCGTTCGCGGTCATTTTCGGCATGATTAGTGAACGTGAGGCGGCCATCAAGTGGGGGCAATCTACGCGCTGGGTCGCCTCTGCTTTCTACAGTAAATGATTCATCTGGCTCGATCTGATTTGCGTATATGTCAAAGGTATCACGGAGAAGCTTCCCAAGTTCTCCATCGTCCGCAAATAGGGCTGGAATGCCAACCTGTAATGTCTGCTGTAATTGACCAAACTCAATATCGAAATTGTCCGGCGCGCGGGTCTGCCCCGGCAATTGCGGCGCCTCTTCTTGAATTAAGCTATTGCATATGTCCACGTGACCGTTATCAAGACAGCGGTGACGCCAAGCATCACACCGCATCAATATTGTGCGCGGCGTCATCCCAACCGATGCCGCGCTTTCGATTGCATGTTCGCTAAAGGGCCACGATGGGAACGGCGGAGAGAAATCGGTCTTTGCATAAGCTGGCGCAGTTCTGCCAACAATTAATTCATAGACCGCAGTTATCTTATTCATTCCATGCAACGGAATTGGATCTCGAAATCGTTGTCGGAAAGAACTTAAGCCTCGGGCTTCCAATACGTTCCACGAATCGTGCAAGCACGTAACCACGGTCAGAGATCGGCAGCAGACGTTATGAAGATCTAGCAATCCCGCCGCTAATTCTTCGGCAAGTTGCGGTGCTCCAACAATATCGTTCTCTGTTGTCGGGATCACGGTTGGGTTAATAACGCCATCTATCTGATCGATGGCCACAAGAGTTGGAGCCGCAAGACTCATAAGCCAAGACATGCCTCGAACAAGTTCGGCCGGCTGTGGCGGCGGCAGTCGTAAGCCTAATGTTTGTCGCAGTGTCTCGTCGGCGTCATATCCCTGAAGCCAACTGTGCGCTATGCTGACCGCATCAAGCTTTTGGGAGCGCAAAAGACACAATGCACGGAATATGTCTGCGTGTTGCAGCGCATTTTTCTGGTCAATTCTCAGCAATGCGGTCAGGAGTAAGTCCGCTAGCTTCGTCGCGTCAAGGTCAGGTAATGCAAACGCCCGCATAACCTCCATTTCGCAGTTAAGCCGCTTTGCGACCCCTGCAATCACAGCCTCAAATTGCTTTTGTCCCCCCGGCATTTCCTGAAGCAGCGAAGTAAGAAAACTAAGGGCGGCATTTCTCCAAAAGTGTGTTAGGCCCAGAACGTCGAGCAGAACAAACCAACCGCCCGATTTCCACACTTGTTGACGTAATGTGCCGACAAGATGCGTCTTCCCGATGCCCGACTGCCCCACGAGTGCAATTCCCAAGGGTTGTTGGAGTGGGTCGATGGTTTCGGTAAATAAACTTGACGATATATTTTCCGCAATCGCCCCAGTGTTCGCTGACCCAACCACAGGGTCATCACTCCAGATGCTGCCAAGAGAACGAACCCAATGGAAATCGACGCTTCGCAGCGCATCAATTGCCCGTGTCATTTTTGAATCCAAAGAAGATGGAAAGGTTCGCCGCCAGGTGCGAACGCAGCATCTTTGTCCGCTTTAGTCAGCGCTTTTGGATCGCTCAATTGTCCAAGCCGCGCTTTCTTATCCCCCTGCAGGATGCGTAGCAGACTTGCATCTACCGTCGCCCGGTCAAGATCAGGAAGCGCAGCGCGTATCTTCGCAAGCGAAGCGCCGGTTCCTTTCTGGCCGCCAGTTACTACGAGATAGGCCTCTTCAAGTCGCGCACGCACCTCCGACGGCGTAAGAAGACACGGAGGTGGAGTCCCAATAATATCTGCGACCGTATGATCGGTTTCATTCAAAAATCGTTGCAGCCGCGCCAGCCAGTCCCCGAGAACGCGATAATTGCGAGGAAGATCATCGAGCAAGTGCTCGTTTGCCCATTCCCATCCCTTGTCTTCAAGCCTAAGGTAGATCGCGCCGCGTTTGCCTTTTGTAGCTGATACAAGACGGCGTATGATAAGAGACTCCCGGTCTTTCTTCTCGATCTTCGGGATAATGTCGCGCTGCGGGGCCTCACCATGTTTCGCGAGCAGACACCAGACAATGAGCGTTTGTTTTGGCGAGAGCTTGTCACTCATAACTTCATCCCTAGTGAAGTTTTGCGAAAATTTACCACCGATCTGATTTTCTCGATTGCTAGCTGTAGATCAGTTTCGACTTGTTGATTAGTGATGCGCAATACTACATATCCGGCGATCAGCAGTTCGTAGTCGCGATGTCGATCATGACTGAACTTCGGATCGTCCTGATGCTCAGGGCCGTCGAGTTCGACCACCACTCGCCCTTCGTGCCAAAGCAAGTCGACACGCGGTCTTGTACCAAATTTGTTGATGACAATTGTCTTATTAAACACGAAAAGTGCACTAAGTTCTGGATCGTTTGCTAGTGCCTGTTCGACACGTTGCTCAATAAGACTGCCGTGATGGGCGCGATTATGAGCTACGATAAATCGGGTTTTTGGCGGCTCAGGTCCACGAATGACATCTAATGCACCATAAAGAATGCGATCATAAGGATGGCGATCAAGTGGGATTGTTGGAAGTATGGCCACGAATGAGGCGCCGCGATTCGCGCACCACTCCAGGGCATAGATCAACGGAGCCGCATGCTTTGGGCTGGTTACATCAATCTCGGCAATTAAGATCGGATGCTCTGGGTCAAGCGCGTGCATAAGTTGAAGGAATTCTATATCCGCCGGCACTCTACGAAAGCGCGGAACTCGCCGGGAAGATGCGAGTCTTGATGCTGCGCGAAACCAAGGTAGTGATACATAAGGATCTTTTGCAGCGTATTGATAGACATCGAATTTAAGTTGATCGGTGCCGTACCAACTTGGCCAACGTTCTAGTACTAGTGTCGCCAGATCATCTAATATGCATCTAACGATCTCTTCCGACGTGCTCCGAGTATCGCGCTCGAGAAAAAGAGCGCTGCGTTTGCCGGATTTTGCTCGAAGAATACTTTCGAGTTCATCTCGCGCAATACCGATAGCTGTAAGAAATTCTCCATGCTTCAGCGCTGAAATGCGTCCGAATAACTCAGATATGGGGATCCTTGCTCGGATTGTGTCGTTCGATCGTGATAACAACGTCATCTTTGCGATGTCCTAGATGGAATCCGAAATTCCCTGCCCAGATTCAATCACGCGGCCGGTCAGTGAATCCCGCCCGCTCAACCCCGGCGAGTATTATGTCGGCAGTGAAATCATCCGGCTAGAGGATTGATTGCTGCGCCATCACGTCGCCCGGTGGGGCCGCGATCCGCATTGCCGCGCAGACACAGGCGCGGGGCCACGCCGGCGATCGGTTCGCATTCTGCCGCTCCGAAAAGCGATCGGATGCCCCCGCGCTCACGCCACCTTGCGCTGGCGGTTGTGCTTTTCGATCAGCGCCGGCAGTTCCTTGGCCTCGACCGGCGGGCTGAACAGGAAGCCCTGGCCCTCGTTGCAGCCTTCGAGCTTGACGCGCTCGAGCTGCTCGAGATTCTCCACGCCCTCGGCGGTGGTGGCGATGCCGAGACTCGTGCCGAGCCCGGTCACCGCGCGCACGATGGCAAGCGAGTCGCTGCGGCTGCCGACCTCCTTGATGAAGGACTGGTCGATCTTGATCTTGTCGAACGGGAAGCTGCGCAGATAGCCGAGCGACGAATAGCCGGTGCCGAAATCGTCCATCGCGATGCGCACGCCGAATTCGCGCAGCGCATGCAGCGTGGCGAGCGTGGATTCCTCGTCCTGCAGCAGCACCGATTCGGTGATCTCCAGTTCGAGGCGCTGCGGCGCGAGGCCCGACGCCGCGAGCGCGGCGATCACGGTCTGCACCAGGGTGCGGTTCTTGAACTGGACCGGCGACAGGTTGACCGCGATGTGGAAATGCTCCGGCCACTTGACCGCTTCCGCGCACGCCTGCCGCAGCACCCATTCGCCGATCGGCGCGATCAGGCCGGTCTCCTCGGCGAGCGGGATGAATGCGGCCGGCTCGACGATGCCGCGCTGCGGATGACGCCAGCGCAGCAGCGCCTCGAAGCCGATGATTTCCTGCGGATCGAGCTGGACGATCGGCTGGAAGAAGACTTCGAATTCGGAATCGGCCAGCGCCTTGCGCAGGTCGATTTCGAGCAGCCGGCGCGCCTGCATGCGCGCGTCCATGCCGGGCTCGAAGAAGCGCACCGTGCCCTTGCCGTCCGCCTTGGCGCGATAGAGCCCCATGTCGGCGTTCTTGAGCAACTGCGCGACATTGGTGCCGTCGCCGGGCGCGATCGCGACGCCGACGCTCGCGCCGATCAGCACCTGCTGGCCGTCGATGACGAACGGGGCGCTCAGCGTGTCGATGATGCGGGTGGCGAGCGCGGTGGCACCTTGCGGCTGGTCGGCGTTCGCCTGCAGCACGGCGAACTCGTCGCCGCCGAGCCGCGCCATCGGCGCGCCCTCGCGCACGACGTTGCGCAGCCGCTCGGCGGCGGCCTGCAACAGATGGTCGCCGGTGGCGTGGCCGAGCGTGTCGTTGACCTGCTTGAAGCGGTCGAGATCGACGGAGAGGACCGCGAGCGTCTGTCCGCGGCCGAGCGCGGCGAGCGCCTTCTCCATGTCGCTGCGGAAGCGCACGCGGTTGGGCAGATTGGTCAGCGCGTCGTGGTGCGCCATGTGCACGATCTTGGCCTCGGCACGCCGGCGTTCGGTGATGTCCTCATGGGTGGTGACCCAGCCGCCATTGAGCATCGCCCGGCTGACCAGCGAGATGATGCGGCCGTCGTCGATCTCGACCACCGAGGTGATGGCCTGATTGTCGTCGCGCGCATTGCGCACCGATTGCAGATGCTGCTCGGCGCCGCCGGGGATCGGAGGTCCGCCCTTGACCCGTTGCAGAAGCGATTCGAGCGAGATGCCGGGCGCGAGGGCGTCCGCGGACAGGGCGTACATGTCGAGGAAGCGCTGGTTGTAGACGAGGAGCCGCTCGTTCCTGTCGAACATGCACAGGCCCTGCGTCATGTTGTTGAGGGCGGCGTCGAAGCGCACGTTCTGCTCTTCCAGCTGGGAGCGGCTCTCGATCAGCATCTGGTTCTGCTGTTCGAGCAGGCGGTTGCGGTCCGCGATGGTGCGGTTGGCGCGCGCGAGATCGCCGAGCGTGCGATCGAGCACGCGCAGCGGAAAGACCCGCAGCACGAAATACATCGCCGATCCCAGAAGCGCGCTGAGGAGGCCGACCAGCGCGGTCTGCAGGATCAGGCCGCGGATGCTGGCCTCGATCGAAAGCTCGCCGGCCGTCCGGCCGGAAACCGTGACGGGAACGGAGCGCACGATCGTCGGCGAGCGGATCGGCGTGCCGTCGTCGACGACCAGTGCGCCGTCGGCATCGACGACGCGCTTGCGCGTGGGCATGGAAGCCATCTCGACTTCCGCGAGCAGCTCGATGAGGCGCGCCGGCCGATGTCGCCAGTTCGCGTCATTCGGCCGGATGTGATTGGCGATATGCGCGGCGGCGTGCTCGGCCTTGAAGTCGAGCAGGGCGGCCTTGTTCGTATAGCCGACGACGAAGAATCCGACCGGGATCACGATCGCGGTGAAGGCCGCGATGCCAAGGCCGATCGAGCCGACCAGAGTCCGCAACGAGACCGGGACCATGGCTTTATCGTCCGGTCGGCAGGCCGGCGTTCCGCATGATCTGCCGTTGCCGGTCGGCGGCGACCGGTCCGTCCGGCCACCGCCGCGCCGTCCCGGTCGCCACGACCGTGCGGATCAATGTGGAGATTCGTGTCATGGCGCCGTCATAGACGGCATTCGCCAAACCCCGATTAAGAAGGTCGGTAAAAATCGATCAGCCGCCACCTGCTGATTTGCAACTGAGTACAAGCGTCTTTCAGGGCCGGGGCGGTCACTCCTTGGCGGTGGACTTCTGCTTGACGATGCCGGCTTGCGCCAGCGCGGCCGCGGTCTGCTGCATCTTGTTGATCAGCTCGATGGCCGCGGCCGGCGGCAATACCAGCCGGCAGGCCGGATAGCGGCGGCCGGTGAGCGGCTGGCCGGGTTTCACCTCGTCCATGCGCGTGATCCCGAACTCGATGCGCATGGTCTGGCCGTCGAACCAGACGCTGTTGACCGCGTCCGCAAACGTCTCCGCGCATTCCGGGCGGTCGACATTGTGGATCGTCGGCTTCGGCATCTTGTTGCGGTCGGACGCTGTGGCGGACGGATCGCTCATGGCGCTGCTGGCTCCGGTGCAATGAGGCGGTTGCGGATCGTCCATCCCCTACCAGATTTCGCGCGCGGATGCCTGCGCCGCCGACGGCGCACGAGGCCGCCGTCAGTCCTCCTCGCCGAAGCGTCCCGTCACGAGTTCGCAGATCGCGGCCAGCGCTTCGGCGGCCTGCGGCCCGCAGGCCTCGACCCTGATCGTGGTGCCGGGACCTGCGGCCAGCATCATCAGGCCCATGATCGAGGTGCCGCCGACGGTTTCGGAGCCGCGCGTGACGCGCACGTCCGCATCGAAGCGCTCCACCGTCTGCACGAACTTGGCGGAGGCGCGCGCGTGCAGGCCCTTCTTGTTGGTGATCTCGATGCTGCGGGTGAAAGCGCCGTCGTGCGCTTCGGCGTCCTGCGTCATTTGCCGGCGAGCACCCGGCTGGCGATGGTGACGTATTTGCGGCCGGCTTCCTGCGCGGCGATCACGGCGTCGGGCAGCGGACATTCCGCGCGCACCTTGGCGAGCTTGACCAGCATGGGCAGGTTGATGCCGGCGACCACTTCCACCTTCGGCCGGCTCATGCAGGAAATCGAGAGGTTCGAGGGGGTGCCGCCGAACATGTCGGTGAGCACGGCGACGCCGTCGCCGGTATCGACCCGCTTGATCGCCTCGATGATGTCCTTGCGGCGCTGCTCGACGTCGTCGTCGGGGCCGATGGTGACCGATTCGATCTGCTGCTGGGGGCCGACGACGTGTTCAAGCGCGGCCCGAAACTCGACGGCAAGCCGGCCATGGGTAACCAGAACGAGGCCAATCATGAAAGAACTCCTCGTGGGCGCGGTTTTTTGGTTGCGCCGCACGAAAGGGCGCCCATGATGACCATCCGAAGACCCTTGGCAAGGCCCTTCGAGCCATTATGGTCCCAATGTTGCGTTGCGGTAAATGGGGGCGGCATGGCCATTCCGCCAGTCTGCCGGCCCGGCCGGCTCTAAACGTCGCCCCGCTCTGTATGTAGGAAGGCCTGGACCGGCGGCAGGGGATCTTCACCCGGTGCGACGGCGAGTCGCGCGAGGCGAACCCCCAGAATTTCGGTTTCCGCGGCGGCTGCTTCCGGCAGCCGCGCGAAATCGGCGGCGGCAAGGTCGATAACGAGTCCGACCACCGCGCTCGCCTCGCTGGGAAGCCGGCGGATGCCGAGGCCGCGCACCTCGATCAGGCCGCGCAGCACCTGCGGCGCGCGCACCACCAGCCGTCCGTGCCGCGCTTCCACATGCACGCGGTCGTCGGAGACTAGACGCGCGAAACAGCCGGGCCGGTCGCGGGCGTTCTCGATCAGCGCCAGCGCCAGGCGCGACTTGCCGCTGCCGCCCGGCCCCCGGATCAGGAGCGCGCGTGCGCCGACCAGGACCGCGCAGGCATGGATGGAGGCAGGGGCGTCGGTCATCACATCGCGGGCAGGCGCACGACAAAGCGCGCGCCGAGCACGTTCGGCTCCGCGCCTTCGTGCGCGGCCACGCCCAGTCGGTTCTCGGCCCACAGCCGCCCGCCATGCGCGTCGACGATCTGCTTGGAGATCGACAGGCCGAGGCCGGAATTCTGCCCGAAGCCCTGATGCGGCCGGTCGGTATAGAAGCGCTCGAAAATCTTCTCGAATGCTTCCGGCCGGATGCCCGGTCCCTCGTCATCGACGATGATCTCGACCTCGTTTTTGAGCCGGCGCGCGGTGATGCTGACGGTGGCGCCGGGCGGCGAGAACGAGCGGGCATTCTGCACCAGATTGTCGACAACCTGCGCCAGTCGCGAATCGTGTCCGGGCACGACGAAGGCTTTCGCGCCGGCGTCCTCGAACGACAGCGCCACCCGCGTGCCGTCGTGCGGCACCTCGTTGGCGGCCTCGACCAGTGTGGTGAGCAGTTGCCTGAGATCGACCGCCTCGGCCTCCTGGCGCTGCAACTCGGCGTCCAGCCGGCTGGCGTCGGAAATGTCGGAGATCAGCCGATCGAGCCGCTGCACGTCGTGCTGGATGACCGCGAGCAGCCGCTCCTGGCTCTCCCTGGTCTTTACGAGCGGCAGGGTCTCGACCGCCGAACGCAGCGAGGTAAGCGGGTTTTTCAGCTCGTGCGCGACGTCGGCGGCGAAGCTCTCGATCCCCTCGATGCGGCTATAGAGCGCGTTGGTCATGTCGCGCAGCGCCCCGGACAGGTGGCCGATCTCGTCGCCGCGCCGGGTGAAATCGGGAATCTCCACGCGCGAGCGGATGCGCCGGCGCACGCGGTCGGCGCCGTCGGCGAGCCGCCGCACCGGCCCCGCGATCGTGCCGGCAAGCAGGATCGACAGCACGATCATGACCGCGGCCATGACGAGGAAGACCTTGAAGATGGCGAGCCGCTCGGCCTCCACCATCTGGTCGATGTCGGCGCCCTGCGTCGACAGCAGGAGCGCGCCGCGCACGGCGCGGAAACGCTGCACGGGGGTGGCGACCGACACGATCACCTCGCCGCGCGCATTGATGCGCACCACGCTCGCCTTCTGGCCGGCGAGCGCCTGGGCGACCTCCGGGTAGCCTTTGCCGTTGTCGGGGCCGAGCTCGATATAGAGCGGCAGGTCGCCGCGTCCGAGCCATTTGCGGATCGAGTTCCACTGCTTCTCGATGAAGCCGGGCTTCTCGGCATTGGGCGGCGGCAGATCGAAGCGCAGCACGTCGCCGCGGCCATAGAGGCTGCGGCTGTCGAGCACCAGCACGCCGTCGCGGTCATAGATGCGCGCGCGCGTATTGGTCGGCGAGATCAGCCGGCGCAGCACCGGCGCGACGCGCTCCGGATTGATCGGAAATTCAAACGCCGACAGGAAATCGTCGGGCGGGCCGTAGCTCTCCCCGGTCTGCAGCTCGAGCAGCTTCTCCGGATCGATGGTGATGCTGTCGGTCTCCACCGTGGCGGAAGCGGCAATCGCGCCGGCGATGATCTCCGCCTGCACGCCGAGGCTGCGCACGCGCGCCTCGATCAGGCCGGCGCGGAACTGCGAGAGATAGAGAATGCCGATGAACAGCGCGAGCAGGCCCGCCACGTTGAGCAGCACAATGCGCCGCGTGAGGCTGGAGAAGCTCTGCGCGACGATGAAGCGCCAGAAGCGGACCGGGCGGCTGGCGCGACGCGCGGGCGGCGGCGTTTCGGCCGCGCTTTCGGCGGCCTGGTCGGTGAATGGATCGGTCCGGTCGAGCAAATGCTGGCGTCCGTCTCAGCTCGGGTCGTGCGCCCCCCGGGTCAGACCGGCGTCAGTCTAGCGCAAACCGGCGCGTGGCGGAATTTGCCGCCGGACCCGTTACGCAAGCACCCATCGTACACGGCGGAAACGCAAAGCCGGTTCCGCGCGCGGCTCAGCCTTCCTTGAAGCGGTAGCCGACGCCGTAGAGCGTTTCGATCATCTCGAAATCGTCGTCGGTCGCCTTGAACTTCTTGCGCAGGCGCTTGATGTGGCTGTCGATGGTGCGGTCGTCGACATAGACCTGATCGTCGTAGGCGGCGTCCATCAGCGCGTTGCGGCTCTTGACCACGCCGGGACGGGTGGCGAGCGCCTGCAGGATGAGGAATTCGGTGACGGTGAGCGTCACCGGCTCGCCCTTCCAGGTGCAGGTATGGCGCTCGGGATCCATGCGCAGCGAACCGCGCTCGAGCACCTTCGTCGAATCGATCTCCTTCGGCGCCGAGCCGTCCTTGGGGGCGCCGCGGCGCAGCACCGCCTTCACCCGCTCGACCAGCAGGCGCTGGGAGAAGGGTTTGCGGATGAAGTCGTCCGCGCCCATCTTCAGGCCGAACAGCTCGTCGATCTCCTCGTCCTTGGAGGTGAGGAAGATCACCGGCATGTCGGTCTTCTGGCGCACGCGGCGCAGAAGCTCCATGCCGTCCATGCGCGGCATCTTGATGTCGAGGATGGCCAGATCCGGGGGCGAGGACTTGAAACCGTCGAGCGCGGAGGCGCCGTCGGTATAGGTCATGATCCGGTACCCCTCCGCTTCCAGCGCGATGGAAACGGAGGTGAGAATATTGCGGTCGTCGTCGACGAGAGCGATGGTTGGCATGAGCCTGTTCCGTGCCGGTAAATTCGCCCCACGAGAGCCCCAAAAGCGGGGCTGAAATGTGACTGCCCCGCAACAAGTATGTGATTCTGGAACGATAACAAGCCTCTCGGCTCAATCGGACGGGCGGCGGCCCGCCCCCCGCAGCCCCGGAGACCGATTTCCATGAAGCCCGACAAAGCGTTCGAACCCCGCTCGGCGGTCAAGAAGCTCATGCGCGAGGCGCGCGCGGGCGCGCTCGCGACCCTGATGGCGGGGGACGGCGACCCCTATTGCTCGCTCGTCAACGTCGCCTCGGCCGCCGACGGCGCGCCGCTGCTGCTGCTCTCCGCGCTGGCGGTCCATACAAAGAACATCGTCGCCGACCCGCGGGTGTCGCTCATGCTCGACGAGCGGCGGGAAGGCGACCCGCTCGAGGGCGCGCGCGTGATGCTGATGGGGTGCGCCGCGGTCTCCGCCAACCCCGAGGACCGCCGCCGCTACCTCGCGCGCCAGCCGGAGGCCGAAATGTTCGCGGGCTTCAGCGACTTCGCGGTTTACCGGGTCGCGGTCGCGCGGGCGCACCTGGTCGCGGGCTTCGGCCGGATCGTCGACCTGAAGGCCGGCGACATCCTCACCGAGGTGGCGGACGCTGCCGCCCTGCTCGCAGCCGAGGCGGCCGCGGTCGCGCACATGAACGCGGATCACGCCGATACGCTGCGTCTTTATGCGACCAGGCTGCTCGGCGCGCCGGACGGGGACTGGCGCTGCGCCGGCTGCGACCCGGAGGGGCTGGAATTGCAGCTCGGCCGCACCGCGTTCCGCCTGCCGTTTCCACAGCGGGTCACCGAGCCGGGGGCGCTGCGCCACATGCTCAAGACCCTGGCCGACCAGGCGCGGGCGGCCTGACGCGGATCAAGCCTTGACGTCTCCCAGCCGAGACTCTGGTGCCGAGACTTTGGTGGAATGCCCGCTCCCGTTACCGGACGTTGCGTCCGTGCGGCGGCCGCGGCGCCTTGAAAGCGAACGCTTTTCGCCCGTGGTGCGGTGCAAACGGCCAGCTCAAGAAACCAAATCCGGTCAAAATACTTGGCAGAGCGGCGGGCAGGCTCTATGAGGTCGCGCGCCCGTGGGCAGGGCGCTATACTTAACATCGGGCAGCACCGACATCGGTAGTCTGGTTTCCGGCTCGCCGCGGCCGGCGTGTTTCGGGGAGGATTTCGTGCAAGAGACGGGCGTACGCAATAAAGCCTTCGGGGCCGACAAATTCGGCCTGAAGAACCTCAAGGCGGTTCACTGGAATCTGACCGAAGCCCCCCTCTACGAGCATGCGATCGCGGCCGGCGAGGCCAAGATCGTGGCCGGCGGCGCGCTCTGCGCGGAGACCGGCCATCACACCGGACGCTCTCCCAAGGACAAGCACACCGTCGTCGACGCCCTGACCGAGCATTCGGTATGGTGGGGCGGCAACCGCAAGCTCTCGCAGGAGCATTTCGACAATCTCTATCAGGACTTCCTTGCGCATTGCGCGGGCAAGACGCTGTTCGCCCAGGACCTCTATGGTGGCGCCAACGCGACATACCGCATCCGCACGCGCGTCTATACCGAGCTTGCCTGGCACTCGCTGTTCATCCGCACGCTGCTCATCCGCCCGAACCAGTTCGAGCTTGAAAACTTCGCGCCGGAACTGACCATCATCGACCTGCCTTCGTTCCGCCCCGACGCCAAGCGCCATGGCGGCCGCGAAGGCTCCGACACGATGGTGGCGATCGATTTCACCCGCAAGATCGTGCTGATCTGCGGCTCCTCCTACGCCGGCGAGATGAAGAAGTCGGTGTTCACGACGCTCAATTTCTACCTGCCGGCGCAGGGTGTGATGCCGATGCACTGCTCGGCCAATGTCGGGCCGGACGGCGACAGTGCGCTGTTCTTCGGCCTGTCGGGCACCGGCAAGACCACGCTGTCGGCCGATCCCAACCGTACCCTGATCGGCGACGACGAGACCGGCTGGGGACCGGACGGCATCTTCAATTTCGAGGGCGGCTGCTACGCCAAGTGCGTCAATCTCACCCACGAGAACGAGCCGCAGATCTGGGACGCCACCAACCGCTTCGGCGCGATCCTGGAAAACGTGGTGTTCGATCCGCTGACGCGCGCGCCCGACTACACCGACATCTCCAAGACCGAGAACACGCGTTCGGCCTATCCGCTGGAATCGATCCCGAATGCCTCGCGCACCGGCTGCGCCGGCCACCCGAAGAACGTCATCTTCCTCACCGCCGACGCCTACGGCGTCATGCCCCCGATCGCCAAGCTCACCCCCGCACAGGCGATGTACCACTTCCTGTCCGGCTACACCGCCAAGGTCGCCGGTACCGAGAAGGGCCTCGTCGGCGTGCAGCCGGAATTCTCCACCTGTTTCGGCGCGCCGTTCCTGCCGCGGCCGCCGGCCGAATACGGCAACCTGTTCCGCAAATACGTCGCCGAGCACAAGGTCGATTGCTGGCTGGTCAATTCCGGCTGGACCGGCGGCCAGTACGGCGAAGGCCGCCGCATGCCGATCAAGGCGACGCGCGCGCTGGTGACGGCCGCGCTCGACGGCTCGCTCAAGAACGCATCCTTCCGCACCGACCCCTATTTCGGATTCGCGGTGCCGACCTCGGTGCCGGGCGTCGAGCCGCACCTGCTCTATCCGATGAAGACCTGGAAGGACAAAGCCGCGTTCGACAAGATCGCCCGCAATCTCGTGAAGATGTTCCAGGACAACTTCGTCAAGTTTGAGAACGACGTCGATGCCGACGTGCGCGCGGCGGCCCCGGAGGTGCGGCTCGCGGCGGAGTGACGGCGAGAAGGAAGCCGGGATGACGGACAGAGGCGGCCGGGAGGCCGCCTTTTCCATTGCTGCATGGCGCTGGCGCGCGCTCACTCGTTGCGCGCGGTCTCGCGGCCCAGCCGGTTGAAGCGCGCCTTCTGCTCGCTGGAGAGCGCGGCATAGAAATCCTGCAGCGGCGGGAGCACGGTCTCCGCCGCGTCGAGCATCGCCGTCAGACGATTCTGCGTCGCCTCCAGCCGCGCCACCGGCGTCAGCGCGATCGTGTCCGGGCACGCCGATTGCAGTGTCTCGACCGCGATGCCGGTCGCATCGTGGAGCCTGTCGAACTTTTCGTGTTGCGCCGCGGTCGGCTTCAGGACTTCTTCGAGGCGGTTCATCGGCAGCGCGGTGAGGCCCTCCTTTTCGCCGCCGCAATTGGCCCGCAGCGGCATCGCCTTGTCTTCTTTCCGCGCGGATTGCGCCTCGTCGCGGCCGACCTTCGGACCGAGGGCGTTGAAGCGCGCCTTCTGTTCGTCGTCCAGCGCCTCGTAGAACTTCTCGAGCGGCGGCCTGACGATGCCGACCGCTTCCAGCGTGGCTTCGAGCCGGCTGATCATGCCTTGCAGCCGGCCCGGAGGCGTCAGCGCGAACTTGGGATCGCACGCCGTGCGGAAGGCGTCCGCGGCCTCCGCGGCGGCGTCCTTCAGCTCATCGAGCAGGGCCCGCTGCCCGTCGTGAAGATCGATCCGTTTCTCGATATCGGCGAATGGCCAGGCGGTCACGCCCTCGGCGGGCTCGCAAACCTGCTCGACCGCGCGCCGCACCTGGCGGCTCGGCTCGATCGCGCGCGCGGTGCCGGTGGTCGCGGGAGCCGGATAGGGACCGGCATAGATGTCTTCGTAGTAATCCGGCGGATAGGCGAAGAACACCGCGGTGAAGAAGTCGTCGTACGCGTACGCCCAGTAGCCTTCGTCGTAGGCGTAGGGCCAGAACGTGTAATAGAAGATGTCGGTATAGGCATAGGGCCAGAACACCGGGCCGACCCAGGCGACAAAGTGGGCGTGGTGTCCGTGCCGCCACGCGGTGCGGGCCGCGACAAGCCGCGAGGCCCGCCGCGCGTCACGGGCGCCGGGATCGTTGAACGGGGCGGCAAAGCGTCCCTGCCGGGCCTGCGTGCGATCGACCCTGCGCAAGTCCCTGCGCAAGTCGCGGCCGGCATCCGCGCGAGCCTGCCGGCGCTCGCGCAGACGTTGCTCGCGCTGCGCGGCGCGCTCCTTGCGGCGGAACTCGCGCTGCTCCACGCGGCGTTCGCGCCGGTCCTGCCGCGCCTGGTCGCGCTGGTTATCGTCGATCCGCGCGCGCGCCTTTTGCCTGTCCTCGCGCTGCGAGGCGCGCAGTTCGTTCAGCTCCTCGCGCTGCTTGGCGCGCAATTCGCGCCGCGCGGCGCGGCTGAGATTTCTGTCGCGCAATTCCTCTCGTTGCCTCGCCTGAAGCTCGCGGAGCTCCTTGCGCTGCTCGGCCCGCGTGGCGCGCCGCGTCGCGCGGTCGTCCGCCCCGCGCGCTCTTTCGACCGTGGGGGAGGCGTCGCGCCGCGTGCTCCGCTCGATGCGTTCCTGTCTTTGCTAGGCGCGCTGCTGAATGCGTTCGCGGCGTTCCAGCGCGCGCGCTGCCGGCGTCGGCCGCGATGGCGCATGTGCGGCGCGCGGGGGACGATTGACGCGAGGGCCTGCGGTGCGCGGGGCGGAAGGCGCGGCCCGGCGCGCGGCGGGGTGCGATGGCGCCGCTCG
>JABARS010000008.1 GCA_019187085.1 Pseudorhodoplanes sp.
GGGACGCCCGAGCACAGTGACAGGAAGTCCGAACGGCATGAGGAGCGGATGGCGTCCTGCTGGGTGCCGGTCGGCTGGGCGAAAGCCGGTGCGCTCATCAGGGCAGTTCCGATCGCAAGCAGCATTGCGGCGTGTTTCATCGACCCTCTCCGGATGCAGTTTTGGCGGAGCCTAGTCCCGCGTGCGCATTTGTCACTAGCCAAAAATGACCCTATGTCTATAAGCCGAAAACCCGGTCCATTCCGGCGGGTTTGGGTGCAAGGAGCCTCGCCATGCCGATGGAAGCAGGCGAGATCGAACGACTGATCAGGGCGCATATCCCGGACGCCGAAGTGACGATCCGCGATCTGGCCGGAGACGGCGACCATTATGCCGCCACGGTCATCGCCGAGAGCTTTCGCGGCAAGTCGCGGGTGCAGCAGCACCAGATGGTCTATGACGCACTGCGCGGGCAGATGGGCGGCATTCTGCACGCGCTGGCCCTGCAGACCGGCGTGCCGGAACGCCAGGGTTGACCCCGGACGCGCCGGGCGAGGCGCGCAAAGGACAAGACAATGAGCATCAAGCAATTCATCGAAAACGAAGTGAAGAATAACGACGTCGTCCTGTTCATGAAGGGCACGCCCCAGTTCCCGCAATGCGGGTTCTCCGGACAGGTCGTGCAGATTCTCGATTATCTCGGCACGCCGTACAAAGGCGTCAACGTGCTGGAGTCCGGCGAGCTGCGCGAAGGCATCAAGGCCTATTCGCAGTGGCCGACCATCCCGCAGCTTTACGTGAAGGGCGAGTTCGTCGGCGGCTGCGATATCGTGCGCGAGATGTTCCAGGCCGGCGAACTGCAGAGCCTGCTGAAGGACAAGGGGCTGCCGGCGAAGGACGCCGCGACCGCCTGAGCGGCCGGCGGCGCTTCGCATGGACATCGCGCGCGTCAGCATCGTGATCGTGCTGGCCGCCTGCGGCCTTATCGACATCCTGTTGTCGTCGGCGCTGATCCTCAACGGCGCGCTCGGCCATGCCTTGCGGCATTTCGCCGATCCGAAATCGGTTGCGATCCTTGTGCTGATCGCGGGCGGGCTTGCGGCGCCGCCGCTGGCGCTCGCCTTTTTCCGCAGGCATGTCTACTGGCCGGCGCTGGCGATCATCGTCGCGCCGATCGCGCTTGCCGCCGTGGCGAGCCGTCTCGGCATCTGAGCGGCGGACCGAAGCCGCCGCCGGAAAGCAAAAAGGCCGCCCGTGGGCGGCCTTTTCGTATGGGGCGATGCGGCCCGATCAGCGCGAATAGAATTCGACCACGAGGTGCGGCTCCATCATGACCGGATAGGGCACGTCGGAGAGATGCGGGATGCGCAGATACTTCGCGGTCATCTTGGCGTGATCGACCTCGATATAATCGGGCACGTCGCGCTCGGGCAAAGCCGCGGCCTCGATCACGAGCGGAAGCTGCCTGGAAGCGTCCTTCACCTCGATCACGTCGCCGACCTTGACCTTGTAGCTCGGGATATTGACCCGGCGGCCATTGACCTTGATGTGGCCGTGATTGACGAACTGGCGGGCGGCGAAGATCGTCGGCACGAATTTCGCGCGGTAGACGACGGCGTCGAGCCGGCGCTCCAGCAGGCCGATCAGGTTGGCGCCCGAATCGCCCTTCAGGCGGATCGCCTCCTGGTAGACGCCGCGGAACTGGCGCTCGGAAATGTCGCCGTAATAGCCCTTCAGCTTCTGCTTGGCGCGCAGCTGCACGCCGTAGTCGGAGAGCTTGCCCTTGCGGCGCTGGCCGTGCTGGCCGGGGCCGTATTCGCGGCGGTTGACCGGGCTCTTGGGCCGACCCCAGATGTTCTGGCCCATGCGACGGTCGATTTTGTACTTGGCTTCAGTACGCTTGGTCATTCGCGTCCTCGATTGAACAATGGTGTCGGATGAGGAAACGCGCCCTCCTGGCGTCCCGGACTTCCGGTCCGGAACCGACAGGCCCATGCCGAAGCGACGGCAGGGACCGCGGGTCGCGAAACGCCTTTATTGACGGAAATGCCGTAAAGGCGCGCGGTTTCTAGGGCGAGAAACCCGCCCTGTCAAATCCGGGCCGCCGCGCGGCCCGGACCGACGTCAAAAGCGGGCCTTAGCCCGGGTTGCGCACCGCCAGAACGGTGAGCGAGCGCCGGGCCCCGGCCGGGGTCTCGAAGGCGATGGACTGGCTGACGGAGAGGCCGATCAGCGCCGCCCCGATCGGGCTGAGCACCGAAATCTTGCCTTCCGACACGTCGGCATCCTGCGGGTAGACGAGCGTCACCCAGCGCGTCGCGTCGCTGTTGTCGTCGCGGAACAGGACCTGCGAGCCCATGACCACGAGACCGGGCCGCTCGCCGATATCGGGCACGATATCGGCGCGCGCGATCTCGCGCGCGAGGAATTCGGTCGTCTGCGGATGGTTGCGCGCGGCCGCGCTGGCGAGCCGGTTGAGCTGCTCGCTGTCGTACGCCGTCATCGCGATCGGCGGCAATTCGGGTTCCAGATGGCTGACCATCGTCGTCTCCTTGAGCATTTTCGATTACGCCGCGGCCGGGCCGGGGTCGTCGTCTTCGTCGTCGTCATCGTCCGCGGGCAGGTACAGAAGCGACATGATGCCGAGCGGCGGATCGAGGCTCTCGGCGGTCGCGATATGGCGGAAGCCTTCGATGCCGAGATAGGGCATGCGGCTGCGCGTGCGCAGGCCGATCAGCGCCGCGCCCACCGGCGAGAGCACCGACAGTTGCGCGTCACGGTTGGAATAGTCGTCCGGACACACCAGCATGCGGCTTTCCACCGGCCAGCCCCAGTCGGCGCGATAGCTCACCCAATTGTCGAGCCGCACCGCGTCGCGCGGCAGCTCCTCCGGCGCGCAGATTTTCGCGCGCCGCAACTCGGTGAGCAGGAAGCAGCCGACCGGATGGCCTTCGGCGAGCGCGCGGCGCGCCAGCGGTTCGAGCCGGTCGCGGTCGTGCGAGGACAGGACGAGCGGAGGAATGGATGTCGGTGACATAATGAACCTCACGGCGCCATGACGGCGGTTCGGATCGTACGGATTCGGTCTGGATTGTGCGGATCGGCGGGCGGTCAGTTTCAACCCGGGCGGCGGCGCATGCGCGCAGCCGCCCGGGCTACCTGCCCGAATGCAGGCGGCCGGCGCGAAGGAATTGAGCGGTCTGGCGCGCGGAGCGGATCATGCGGTCAAGATATGGCCGCGCGGCCCGAAGTCAATGGTGAGCCGGGTCGCAGCCCATCATCGGTATTATGGCCGGCATCAGAGCAAGGCGCTGTCGGCGCTTTCAGGCATCGGTTGCAGCCCGAAATCCGCAAGCGATTGTGCCAGCGCGGCCGAGGGCGCAGCCCCCGAGGTGAAATGGATCTGCGCGCCGCCCGGGGCTGCATCCGGCGCAACCGGGCCGATCAGGTCGATCACGCGGCGGGCGATCGCCTCGGCGGGATCGATGAAGGTCACGGGCCACGGCCTGGCGGCGCCGAGCGCGTCGAGCAGCAGTGGGAAATGCGTGCACGCGAGCACGATCGTGTCGGTACGCTGGCCGCGATGCTCGACGAAACAGGGCGCGATCTCCTCCGCCACGATGCGCGGATCGACCGGCTGGCCGCGCAGGTGCGCTTCGGCGAGCGGGGCGAGGCGGCGCGCGCCGACGAGCGTCACCGCGCATCCCTCGCCATAGTCGCGGATCAGCGTGCGGGTGTATTCGCGCGCGACGGTCGCCTCGGTGCCGAGCACCGAGACGAGGCGCGAACGCGAGACCGCGCAGGCCGGCTTGATCGCCGGCACCGTCCCGACAAAGGCGATGGAGAAACGCCGCCGCAGTTCGGCGAGCACGAGCGTGGAGGCCGTGTTGCAGGCGATGACCACGAGGTCGGGCTCGTACTGGCCGATCAGCCCGCCGATGACGGAGACGACGCGTTCGGAGAGCGCAGGCTCCGTCCAGCCGCCATAAGGAAAGGCGGCGTCGTCGGCCGCATAGACGAAGCTGGCGTCGGGCCGGGCGGCCGCGATTTCGCGGTAGACCGTCAAGCCGCCGAGACCGGAATCGAAGACGAGGATGGTGGGCGATTGGGTCACGGCCGCATTTTCACGAGACGACGGACGACGAAAGACAAGGTTGCCTGATTCTGTCACCTGCCTAAGATTGAATTTTGGGCGATGTTCTGGAGGCTGACAATGAAGTTCGTGACGATGGCCCTTGTGGTCTGCCTGGGGATTGCGTTCGCGCCGGGGGCGGCCTTTGCCCAGAAGAAGCGGCCGGCGGCGGAAGGCCGGGCCTGCCTCACCGCCGGCCAGACCTGTTCGACCGAGTGCAACAAGGCGGGTTATTGCATCCGCATGGTGTGCAGCGCCGGAAAATGGAAGAAGCGCGCCATCGGCTGCGTGGGGACGCTCTGCCCGCCGGCTTGCTGACTCTGTAAGGCCGGGCCGTCGCAACAGACCCCGCTTCCGGGCGGGGTCTTTTGTTTGCCGCACATTATTACCGCATTACCGCGGGAGCATCGGCCGGTCTCTGGCGGCAGGTTCCCGCGCCGGCGAGTCTTGTCTGGGCAAAGCGAACGTGCGACGCAAACCGATGCTGCAACGCAACAGGAGATCGTGGATGCGGACGATGCTGCCGGCAGCGGTGGTTGCGATCGCGGTGGCGATGGCGCCGTGCGCCCTTGCGCAGACCTATCCCGCCCGGCCGATGACATTCGTCATTCCGTTTGCGGCCGGCGGCCCGACCGATAAGGTCGGGCGTCTCGTGGCCGGGCGCCTGACCGAAATCCTCGGCCAGCAGGTACGGGTCGACAATGTCGGCGGCGAGGGCGGCCAGACCGGATCAAAGCGCGTGGTCGAGGCCGTGCCCGACGGCTACACGATCCTGATGGGCACGGTCGGCACCCATGCGCAAAGCCAGACCCTGCACCGGACACCACCCTACAATGCGTTGACCGATTTCACGCCGGTGGCGCTGCTCGCGGAAGTGCCGATCGTCCTGATCGCGCGTCGCGACCTGCCGGCGCAGGATCTCAAGTCGTTCGCCGCCCATGTGAAGGAGAACGCAGGCAAGATGACGTTCGGCTCGGCCGGCACCGGCTCAGCCAGTCATCTGGCCTGCGCGGTCGCCAATGCCGCGCTCGGCCTTACCATTACGCATTCGCCCTATGGCGGGACCCGGCCGGCCATGGACGACCTGGAGGGCGGGCGCATCGATTACCTTTGCGAGATTGCCGCGACCGCGCGTCCCGCGCTGGACAGCGGGCGCGTCAAGGGTATCGCGGTGATGGCGCCGCGCCGCTCGCGCGTGCTGCCGACATTGCCCACTGCCGCGGAGCAGGGCGTCGCCGGCCTGGATGCCTATACCTGGAATGCGATCTTCCTGCCGAAGGGCGCGCCCGAGGCGGTGGTCAGGACGCTCGCGGAGGCGGTCGACCGGGCGCTGGAGACGCCGGCGCTCCGCGATACGCTCGCGGAACTTGGCTGGATCGTCATGCCGCAGGATCGCCGCACGCCGGCCTATCTTGCGGTCTTCCTCAAGGCCGAAATCGAGAAGTGGGCAGCCGCGATCAAGGCCAGCGGCGTGTCCGCCGAATAGAGGCGGGCGCCAAACGGTCTTGTGATATGGTGTTGTGTTCGGCCTTGCGGTGCGTCACGCGCCGTGAGGCTTGTTCTCTCGACAATTTGCCGCCGGCCCGTTCCGGCCTGCATCGCGGGCGGCGCACAGAGGTTATCGAATGTCAGCGTTGGGGCAGTGTGTTCTGGTCGTCGAAGACGAGGTCCTCATCCGCATGCTCGCCGTTGACTTGCTTGAGGAGATCGGGCACGACGTGGTGGAAGCCGGCACGGCCGCCGAGGCGCTGGAGAAACTGCGCGGTCCGGATTCGGCGTTCGCGGTGGTCTTTCTCGATATCGGCCTGCCGGACATGCATGGCGACGATCTGATCGCCGAAATCCGCAACAGCCATCCGCGCATTCCGCTCCTGGTCGCGAGCGGCGAGGATCAGGTGGAACTCAGCCGCCGGCTGGGCGATTTCGAGCCGATCTTCTTCCTCGGCAAGCCCTACGACATGGACCGCCTGCAGGACGCGCTGACGGTCATCGGACAGAAAGCCGGCTGACCGGCGGCGGCTACAGGATCTGCAGGATGGTGGCCAGCACGACGAGCGTGGCGCTCGCAAGCCCCGAGACGACGCCGAAAACGACGATGCCGCCGCGGTCGGCGGCACGCGCGCGCGCATGGCTGCGCGCGACACGGTCGGGAACGGCGAGCGGCATCCACGGAAGCATGTCCGTTTCCTGCAAAGGACTGGCGGGCGCGATGAATCCCGAGTCGCGGGGCGGCGCGCGAGTCCTTTATTTCGCGCCGCCCGCTTGACTCCAGGCGCCGTCCCGCCGGGCCGCGGTCCGTGGAATCAGGCCGCCCGCGGCCAGAGCCGCCGGCTTGCGATCCGCGCGCCTTCCGCCATGGCCTTGAACTTCGCGACGATCACGCGCGGATTGACCTCGGTCCGGTAGCAGGCCTGCGAGGAGAAGCCGCAATCGGGCGCGGCGAGCACGTTCTCGCGCCCGACGAGATTTGCGAAGCGGCAAAGCCGCTCGGCGATCAGTTCGGGATGCTCGACGATGTTGCTGGCGTGGGTGATGACGCCGGGAATGATCGCCTTGCCGTCGGGCAGCTTCACCGTTTCCCACAGATGGTATTCGTGCTCGTGACGGCAATTGGCGGCCTCGAACGAATAGGCGACCGCGTTGATCCTGAGCATGTGGCCGACGACCTGCGACAGGTCGGCCTCGTAGATGCGCGGGCCCTCGTTGATGCCGTAGCAGGTGTGGTAGCGAATCTTTTCCGGCGAGATGCCGCGCAGGCTGTGGTTGAGCGTCTCGACATAGAGCGTCGCCTTGCGCTCTTTCGCGCTCTCGTCGAGATCGGGCTCGGCGAAAATGTCGGACAGGAACGGATCGTCGATCTGCAGCACGAAGCCGGCTTCGACGATGGCGAGATATTCGGTGCGCAGTGCCTCGCCGACGGCGACGAGATAGTCCTGCTCCGACTTGTAATACGCATTCTGGCCGACCCCGCTCGGCGCGACCGCCGGCATGAAGGCTTCCACATGGGGCGCCTGCGCCAGCGCGGCTTTCAGGTTGGCGATGTCGGTGCGCAGCGCCGCCTCGCCGCGATAGCGCACCGGCCCGACGCAGAACATCGGATGGATCGGGGCGACGCTGCCGCCCATCATCGCGCGCTTGAAATAGTCCTCGTAATAGTCGGGAAAGGCCGCGATCTCGCGGGCGAACAGTTTCGGCCCCTGGCCCGGGCGCGGCTCGAACCCTTCCAGCCGCTCGTTCACATAGGCGAAGAAGCCGGGCTTCGACATCTCGCCGTCGGTGACGACATCGATGCCGGCGTCCGCCTGCAGGCGCACGCTCTCGGCGACCGCCGCACGCACGCTCGCGTCATAGGCGCCGGGCTCGACGGGCTCGCCGGCGAGGTGCGCCTTCATCAGGTCGAGCAGGGCGGGTGGCCGCGGCAGGCTGCCGACATGGGTGGTGAGGATGCGTTCTGTGCTGCGTTTCATTGCCTTCCCCGGCACTCACAAGGCGGCGCGCATTGCCGCACGCTTTGCGGAGAAGGGCAAGATGGGTTCCCGGCCGGGGCGCTTGCCGGTACTTGCTTTGCCGGTGCTTGCGACGAGCGCGGACAGCGCCGCCGGCGCCGCCCGCGCATGCTGCCTGCCTAGCGATAGACGTAGACGATCCGCCGCGTGCCGGGATCGACCAGAACCGGCTGGCGGTTCAGGTAGACGTAGCGGTATTGATAGTCGGGGATGGCCTGCAGCGGCACGCTTTCCGGCAGGCCCGCGCCGAGCACGACTTCGCCTTCGAGATAGACCGGGTCGGCGGGATTGGAGACGACATAGCTCTGCACGGTCGCGGGCGGAGCGAGGTCGACCGGAGCGGCAACGCCGGTGGTCGTCACGGTGGTCGTGGTTGCCGGCGGCGCGACAAGCGTGCCCGACACGGCGGCCGCGGCCGGCGCGTCATAGGTGACGACCGGGACCGCCACCTGCGCGGGGGGCTGCGCGACGACCGTGCGGCCGGCCGTTCCGGCCACCTGCGTCGAGAGATACTGCGAATAGACCCAGCCCGGCTTGCCGCGGAACTGCACCTGGCACCACAGGCTGCCGGCGATGCAGCCGACGAGGGTTGCGCGTTCGCTCGCGCGCATGACGTCGGTGACGGGGTGTTCCGGTCCGGGACCTGAGCGGATGTTGAGATCGACGATCGCGGTTCCCGCGATCGTCCGCGCCTCCTGCGCGTGCGCGGTCGGGCCCGCGAGCGCAAAAGCCGCAAGCAAGGCCGCAGTGATACGGGGCGTGATCATGACGTTCACCTTCCTGCGTCGTAGGTCTGAGGGAATGCGCAGACAACGCGCCGGACCGCGCTTGCGTTCCGGCCCCGGGGCGGGTTCCCGGTCAGCGCGGGCGCACGCCAGAGGCGCGGCGAAGGCGCAGGGGCGAGCGGATCCATTCGGCGAATGCGCCGCGGTGGGCCATGGCGCGCCGCTCGAAGCCGTACCATGTCGCGTAACCGATGGCGACGGTGACCGCGAACGCTGTGGCCAGCGAGAGCCAGAACGAGCCGATCAGCAGCAGCGAAAATTGCTGCACCGGCCAGGCGAAGACATAGATGCCGTAGGAGGCGTCGCCGCCGCGCGAGAACCAGCGCATCGTGCGCGCCTGGCCGAGACCGATGACGCACGCCGCGAGCGCACAGGCGACGATCAGCGGGCGCGCGACCATATCGGCCGGCACCAGGTTGAGAAGAACGAGCGCGGCAAGTCCGCCGCCGCCGAGCGCGAGCGGCCGGCGGCCGAGCGCCGGCCACAGCACGGCGAGCGACGCGCCGGCGAGAAAGCAGGTGCCGAGACGCAGCAGATCGCGGCTTTCGAGCGGGCCGATATCGACCTCGCCGAACCACGGCGACAGGCTCCAGAAGAGCGCAAAGCCGGCCGTGGCCGCAATCACCGCCGCGCCGCTGCGGCGTGCGCCGGCCAGGAACAGCGCGAACAGGGCGACGTACATCCACAGCTCGTAGGGCAGGGTCCAGAGCGGCTCGTTGACGGTCGTTCGCAAGGCGTCGATGAAGACGCCCGGAATGACCATGCTGACGCCCCGGACGAACATCGCCAGATTGCCAGCCACATAGTCGATGTGGTCGATCAGGTGCGATGCGTTGCGATACCATGCGAGTGTCACGAGCGAGGTCGCCGCGAGCACGAAGGCGAGGTTGGGAAATATCCGCAGGATGCGCGCGGCCGCGAACGCCGCCCAATCGTTCGAGCGCTGCAGCGAGCGGCAGATCAGGAAGCCGCTCAGGCAGAAGAACACCGCGACCCCGAACTCGCCGAAATCCCAGCCGAGCCCGGGCACCTGCGGCTCGGGGCGGCCGACCAGATCGAAATGATGGCTGAACAGCACCGCGGACGCCGCGCAGAAGCGCACGAAGTCGTAGCTGTTGTCGGCACGGCTGTTGTCGGAACGCTGGCTCACGGTCGTCCGCCGATCCGGTCGACGCCGCCGTCGCAGGGACGACACGCTCTGAACTCCGCCCGGGCGGCGCATCATGCCTTCCGCGGCCGGCCGATGCCAGAGCGATTTTGGCGGACGCGGCCGGCCATGCGGCTTGAGAAGGGTCAATGCCTATGGGCGCGGCTGCCTCAGATGATTAAGCTCGCAGCGGCCATGCCGTCGTCGGACGCGCAGGGCTCCACCGTCATACTTGCCGCCATGCGGGATACATGCGGGACACATGATTGCGCGGTTGCTCAAGCGCCTGAAACCGAAGGCCCGGTCCGTGATCATCACGGTCATCGGCGACTCGATCATGCATCATGGCGGATGCGCCGCGCTCGGCAGCATGATCGCACTTTGCGCTCCGCTCGGCCTCAACGAGCGGCTGGTGCGCACCTCCGTTTTCCGGCTGGCGAAGGAAAACTGGCTGGTCGCCGAGCGCATCGGCCGGCGCAGCTATTGCCGGGTCACCGACGAGGGGCGCCGGCGCATCGAAGCCGCGCACGGGCGCATCTATCACCGCACCGGCCAGCCCTGGGACCGGCACTGGACCTTCATCATTGTCAATTTCGCCGGCATGCCGGCCGCCCGCAGCCGCGGTCTGCGCAACGACCTGCGCTGGCAGGGCTTCGGCCAACTAGCGAGCGGGGTCATGCTGCATCCCGATCCGGACGAGGCGGCACTGCGCACGCTTCTGGTCGAATCGCGCGCCGGCCGGCGCACGCTCGCGTTCCGTTCGACGGCCGAGTCCTGGATCAGCGCGGAAGCGCAGCGCGACCTGATCGAGCGCGCGTGGGACATGAAGCGGCTTGCGGCCGACTACAAGACCTTCCTTGCGACTTTCCATCCGGTCTGGCAGCGGCTTGCGAGCGCGGAGGCGCCCGATCCGCAGACCTGCTTTGCGGTGCGCACGCTGCTGATGCACGCCTATCGCCGCGTGCTGCTGCGCGATCCGAAGCTTCCCGACGAATTGCTGCCGGCGAACTGGCCGGGCACGGCGGCGCGGATCCTGTGCCGCGATCTCTACAAGCTCGTGCAGGAGCCGGCCGAGCGCTTCCTGATGGCGCGGCTGCACACCGCCGAGGGACCCGCGCCCGCCGCGCATCCGGCCTATTACACGCGGTTCGGCGGTCTCGATTCAGCGCCGGAAGCCTGAACCGTTTTTGGCTTTGATATGAATTTCTGATGACTATCAATAGCTTAGAAGAGGATGGCGGCGGACGCTTTTAACATGATACAAGTCAAGTCTTGAAATTTTAAAATGTGTAACATTTTTTCGCGTGCAGGAGAGGATACGCCCCGGATTCGTCGTCCTCTGGGGACGATCACGCTGCGAACGCAAAGACGGCGTCGCCCATTCGCAACGAGGCGCGCGCCCTTCGCATTCCGGCCGGATCGAGACCGACGACACCGGACATTCGCCGCCTATCGGGCTTTGCGGGCTGAAGCGAGGGTGCAAACATGACAGCGCTTGAAGCGCGCGACACCGCCGCGCGGAAACTGGTCCCGACCCTTTGCTACAATTGCGTCGCGGGCCCCGATTTCATGCAGGTGATCGTCGAGGACGGCGTCGCCACCGGCATCGAGCCGAACCACAGCGCGGCCGGCGTCCATCCGGGAGCGGGGCGGCCCTGCGTGCGCGCTTACGGTCTCGTGCAGAAGACCTACAACCCGCATCGCATCAGCCAGCCGATGAAGCGGACCAATCCGAAAAAGGGGCGCGACGAGGATCCGGGCTTCGTGCCGATCTCGTGGGACGAGGCGCTCGACACCATCGCTGCGCGGCTGAAGGACATCATGAGCCGCGGCCTCATCGACGAGGCCGGGCTGCCGCGCGTCGCAGCCTCTTTCGGGCATGGCGGCACGCCGCGCAGCTACATGGGCTCGTTCCCCGCCTTCATGTCGGCTTTCGGTCCGATCGATTTTTCGTTCGGCTCGGGGCAGGGCGTCAAATGCACCCATTCCGAACATCTCTACGGCGAATACTGGCACCGTGCCTTCACTGTTTCGTCCGATACGGTGCTGACCAATCTCGTCGTCTCCTTCGGCTCCAACTATGAAGTGACCGGCGGCGTCTGCGCGGTGCGCCGGCATGCCGACGCCCGCATCCGCGGCGTCAAACGCATCCAGATCGAGCCGCATCTTTCGGCGACCGCCGCCTGTTCGGCGGAATGGGTGCCGATCAAGCCGAAGACCGACGCCGCCTTCATGCTGGCGATGATCCATGTGCTGCTGCACGAGACGCCGCGCACCTCGCTCGACATCCCCTATCTGCGCGACCGCACCTCCTCGCCCTATCTTGTCGGGCCGAACGGCTACTATCTGCGCGATCCGCAGAGCGGCAAGCCGCTGGTGTGGGACGAGAAGGCCGGGCGCGCCGTGCCCCACGACACGCCCGGCATCGTGCCGGCGCTGGAAGGCCATTTCACGGTTTCCGAGGCGATCAGCCATCTCGCCGACAAGGAAGTGGCGCGCCACGAGAATGCGCCGGCGCACACCGCCTTCACCGCCATGGTCGAGCATCTGCGGCGTTATTCGCCGGACTGGGCGAGCGCGATCTGCGGCGTGAAGCCGGACAAGATCCGCCACGTCGCCAACGAATATGTGTCGAACGCCTGCATCGGACAGACCATCGAGATCGAGGGCCGCACGCTGCCGCTGCGACCGGTGGCGGTGACGCTCGGCAAGACCGTCAACAACGGCTGGGGCGCGTTCGAATGCTGCTGGTCGCGCACGGTGCTGGCGACGCTCGTCGGCGCGCTGGAAGTGCCGGGCGGCACGCTCGGCACCACGGTGCGCCTCAACAAGGGCCACGACAACCGCCTGGTCAGCGTCGTGCCGGGTGAGGACGGCTTCATGGTGTCCTCGCTCAATCCGACAAGCGAGACCGACTGGAAGGCCAAGCCCACCGGACGCAACGCCCACCGCACGCTCGTGCCCATCGTCGGCAACTCCGCCTGGAGCCAGGCGCTCGGCCCCGCGCATCTGCCCTGGCTGTTCATGGACAAGTCGCCCGACGAATGGCCCAAGCAGCGCGCGCCGGAATTCTGGCTCACCTTCCGCACCAATCCGGCGGTCGCCTTCTGGGATACCGCCAAGCTCACGCGCGCCATCGCGCAGATGCCGTTCATCGTCGCCATCGCCTACACCTTCGACGAAACCAACCACATGGCGGACATCCTGTTGCCGGATGCCTCCGACCTCGAAAGCACGCAGCTCGTGCCCATCGGCGGCACGAAATTCGTCGAGCAGTTCTGGGAGCATACCGGCGTCGCGCTGCGCCAGAAGGCGGTCGAGCCGCAGGGCGATGCACGCGACTTCACCTGGATCACGACCGAGCTCGCCAAGCGCACCGGCCTGATCGAGAAATACAACGCCGCCATCAATCGCGGCGCCATCGGCTCTCCGCTCAAGGGCAAGAATTACGATTTCTCGCTGCCGACCGATCAGGCGCACGACCCCGAGACGATCTGGGACGCCGTCTGCAAGGCCTCGACCGCCGCGCTCACCGACGGCAAGGAGGTCAAGGACCTCGCCTGGATGAAGGAGCACGGCTATTTCGTCGTGCCGTTCAAGCGCACCGACTGGTACCTCTATCCGAGCCTTGCCGACCAGAACCTGCGCTTCGAGCTGCCCTATCAGGAGCGGCTGATGCGGGTCGGCGAGGAATTGGGCCGCCGCCTGCACGCGCAGGGCATACACTGGTGGGACGAGCAGCTCAGCGAATACCAGCCGCTGCCGGAATGGCATGACGTGCCCGGCCGCTGGGTCAAGGCAGTGGTGGCGGCGGGCAAGAAGCCCGAGGACTTTCCCTTCTGGGGCATCACCACCAAGACCATGTTCTATTCCGCCGGCAATAATTCCGGCGTGCCGCTGATGCACGAGGTCGGGCAGAACGTGCGCGGCCATGGCGGCATCATCCTCAATGCGGGTGTCGCCGGGAAGCTCGGCATCGTCGCCGGCGACTGGATCGAGGTGCGCTCCATCGTTGCCGCGACGCGCGGGCGCGCGGTGCCGGTGCAGGGCTGCCATCCCGAGACCATCGTCATTCCTGGCCAGCACGAGCACTGGAAGACGCCGTTTGCCAAGGACCTGAACTTCCCCTCGCTCAACACCGTCACGCAGATGTCGATGGAACTGACCGACGCCACCGGCTCCGGCGCCGACGTCGTGCGCGTTTGCGTGCGCAAGGTCGAAGGGCCCGGAAAGGGAGCGCGGCCATGACCCGCTATGTGATGGTGGCGGACCTGCGCCGCTGCGTCGGCTGTCAGGCCTGCACCGCCGCCTGCAAGGAAGCCAACGGCACGCCGATCGGCGTGCAGTGGCGGCGCGTGCTCGACATCGAGGTCGGCGAGTTTCCCGACGTCAAGCGCGTCTATGTTCCGACCGGCTGCCAGCATTGCGAAGATCCGCCGTGCATGCATGTCTGCCCGACGACGGCGACGAAGCAGCGTCCCGACGGCATCGTCACGATCGACTATGACCTGTGCATCGGCTGCGCCTATTGCGCCGTCGCCTGTCCCTACGAGGCGCGCTACCGCGTGGACCATCCGCGTTTCGCCTTCGGCGAGGAGCCGTCGGTCTCCGAACAGGCGCGCTTCGACGAGAAGAAAATCGGCGTCGCGACCAAATGCACCTTCTGCGTCGATCGCATCGACGGCGGCTGCGCCAAGGGCCTGACGCCGGGGGTCGATCCCGACGCGACGCCGGTCTGCGTCAACACCTGCATCTCCGGCGCGCTCGCCTTCGGCGACATCGACGATCCCGACAGCAACGTCTCCAAGCTGCTTGCGGAGAACAAATGGTTCCGCATGCACGAGGAGGTGGGGACGGCGCCCGGTTTCTATTATCTGTGGGACAAGGAGGCGCCGCTATGAAGCAGGTGGTGCAGGTCCGGCTTCAGCGTTACTGGGACATCCGCGCGGCGGGCAATTTCAGTTTCGGCGGCACCGGCAGCGGGCTGATCCTTGCGTCGGCGCTCGGCTTTCTTATCGGCGTGCCGTCGGTGCTCGCGGTGGCGACGGGCCTTGGGCTGATCGGGCTCGGCCTGTTCTGCGTCTGGCTCGAGATCGGCCGGCCGTGGCGGGCGATCAACGTCTTCTTCAATCCGCGCACCTCGTGGATGACGCGCGAGGCCATGCTCGTGCCGCCGCTGATGGCGGCGGGAGCGGCGGCGGTCGTATTCGACATCCGCTTCGTCCTCCTGGCCGCGTTGTTCGCCGCCGGCTTTCTCTATTGCCAGGCGCGCATGCTCCATGCCTCGCGCGGCATTCCGGCCTGGTGCCAGAAGGAGACGGTGCCGCTGATCCTCTCGACCGGCCTTGCCGAAGGCACCGGTCTCTTCCTCGTGATTGCAGGCGCGCCGCCGGCGATGGTCGCGACCGCTTGCGGGATTGCGATCCTGCGCGAACTCGTGCGCGAGCTCTATCGCCGTGGCCTCGTGAAGGCGAATGCGCCGGCCGGCACGCTCGCCTGGTTCTCATGGCGCGAGGAGAAGCTCCTGACCGCGGCGCGCTGGCTGGCGATCGTCCTGCTTGCGGCGGCGCTTGCCGGATGGAATACGGCCGCGCTCGGCGGACTGCTGGCGGTGGCGACCGGCTGGGGCCTGAAGGGGATGATGATCACCCGTGCCGCCCATACGCGCGGGCATGTCATCACGCACACGCCCGCGCGCGGACGCGATCCGAGCCACGTCGTCATCCCCTCCTGAAGGGAGCGGGACCGGTGGCCGTCGACAAAGCCGTCACCGCCGGCACTGAAAGCGCAACGCACGCGGATCTGCCGGCGCCGATCGACCGGGTCGCCTCGCTCGCCTGCCGCGAGCACGAGGCGAAGGAACGCATGCGCGGGGTGCCGGAAGAGGTGCCGGTCGCGCTGACGTTCAACGGCACCGCCTATGCCGTGATGATGGCGACGCCGGCCGATCTCACCGATTTCGCCGTCGGATTCTGCCTCGCCGAGGGCGTGATCGTCTCGCCCGACGATATCGAGAGCCTCGATGTCGTGAGCCACGAGAGCGGCATCGAGCTGCGCATGTGGCTGTCGCCGGTGCGCGCCTCCGCGCTCAGCGAACGCCGGCGCAGCCTTGCGGGGCCGACCGGATGCGGCCTGTGCGGCGCCGAGAGCCTCGACGGCGTGCTGCCGCCGATCCCGCGCGTCGGCGAGGGGATCGTGATCGCGCCGCAGGCGGTGTTCGCTGCGCTGTCGTCGCTTGCGACCGCGCAGCCGCTGTTTCGCGAGACGCGCGCGGTGCATGCCGCGGGCTTCTTCGTGCCCGGCGAGGGATTCGTGTCGATGCGCGAGGACGTCGGGCGCCACAATGCGCTCGACAAGCTGGTCGGCGATCTCGCGCGCCGCGGGATCGCGGGGGCGAGCGGCGTCGTGATGCTGACCGGACGCGTTTCGATCGAGATGGTGCAGAAGACGGCGGCCCTCGGCGCGTCCATCATCGTCGCCATTTCGGCGCCGACGGCGCTTGCGGTCCGCGCCGCCGAAACGGCGGGCCTGACCCTGATCGCCGTCGCGCGCGCCGACGAATTCGAGATTTTCACCGGACGGCATCGCGTCGCGACGCCGCCGATTCGGCCCGCCTGAAAATCCGGCCCCGGCGTCTGCGAGCGGCGGCAACATACTTATATATTGGCAGTTATAGTGGCAGTGCGGATCGCGGCCGGAGCCGCCGGGGCCGCTCGTATTTGAAATTATAGCCATAGAACAGTGACTTAAGGTTGGTCTCAGGTACAGGAAGCGGTTATTCGGCTTGGACTCGTGCCTGCGGCAGACGCAAACGCCGCGCCAAACTGTTCCGGCGCCCCGATCTGCCTCCGGTAACAGTGATTTGCAGGCCTTTCGGAACCTTTTAATTGAGAAATCAAATTAAACCATTGAGGTTGGCAGCTTGATGCCTATCGTTATGAGCGGCAAAATTTCATTTCATTTCAATCTGAGTGCAGACGATGGCCTACGAGGCATGGAGCGCGGACACCGCCGCAAACATCATCCGGTCCCATGAAGGGCGCGAGGGCGCCCTGCTGCCGATCCTGCACGATATCCAGGAGGCGTTCGGCTACGTGCCCGAGCCGGCCGAACCGATGATCGCCGAGGCCCTCAGCCTGTCGCGCGCGGAGGTACACGGCGTCGTCACCTTCTATCACGACTTCCGGCGCGAGCCGGCGGGCCGCCATGTCCTCAAAGTCTGCCGCGCGGAAGCCTGTCAGGCGGCGGGTGGCGATGTGCTCGCCGCGCGCTGCGAGAAGCACCTCGGCGTGGCATTCGGCGAGACGAGCCTGGACGGCCGCGTCACGCTCGAGCCGGTCTATTGTCTCGGCCTGTGCTCGGTCTCGCCCGCGGCGATGCTCGACGGCCGCATCGTCGGCCGGCTCGACGAGAAGAAGATCGACAAGCTGATGGCGGAGACGGCGTGATGGCAGGCTTGCGCATCTATGTCCCCGGAGACGCCGCGGCGGTGGCCTGCGGCGCCGACGGCATTGCCAAGGCGATTCCCCCGCTGGCGGCAAAGCGCAAGGTCGCGGTCGAGATAGTCCGCAACGGCTCGCGCGGCATGCACTGGCTCGAGCCGATGCTGGAAGTCGTCACCGACAAGGGCCGCATCGCCTACGGCCCGGTGGAGATGGACGACCTCGAAAGCGTGTTCGACGCCATGATCGCGGGCGGGGCGGCGCACAAGCTGCGTGTCGGCGTCCCCGAAGAGCATCCATTCCTCAAGAAGCAGACCCGGCTCACCTTCGCGCGTTGCGGCATCGTCGATCCGCATTCGCTCGACGAATATCTGGCGCATGACGGCTACAAGGGCCTGATGAAGGCGCTGGCCGATCCGGCCGGTATCGTCGCGGCAGTGACGGAGTCCGGCTTGCGCGGGCGCGGCGGTGCTGGCTTCCCGACCGGCATCAAGTGGAAGACGGTCGCCGATGCGCAGGCCGACCGCAAATACATCGTCTGCAACGCCGACGAGGGCGACAGCGGCACCTTCGCCGACCGCATGATCATGGAAGGCGACCCGTTCGTGCTGATCGAGGGCATGACCATCGCCGGCATCGCCGTGGGCGCCACCAGGGGCTACGTCTATATCCGCTCCGAATATCCGCACGCGATCGCGGTCATGAACGACGCGATCCGGACGGCGAAAAATGCGGGCTATCTCGGGCGCAGCGTCGCCGGCTCCGCGTTCGCCTTCGACATCGAGGTGCGCGTTGGCGCGGGCGCCTATGTCTGCGGCGAGGAGACGGCGCTGCTCGAAAGCCTGGAAGGTCGCCGCGGCCAAGTGCGCGCCAAGCCGCCGCTGCCCGCACACAAGGGCCTGTTCGGCAAGCCGACCGTGATCAACAACGTGCTGTCGCTGGCGAGCGTACCGGTGATCATGGACAGGGGCGCTGCCTATTACAAGAATTTCGGCGTCGGGCGCTCACGCGGCACGATGCCGATCCAGCTTGCCGGCAACCTGAAATATGGCGGCCTGTTCGAGACCGCCTTCGGCATCACGCTCGGCGAGCTTGTCGACGACATCGGCGGGGGGACGTTCACCGGCCGGCCGGTGAAGGCGGTGCAGGTCGGCGGCCCGCTCGGCGCTTATTTCCCGCGCGCGCTGTTCGATACCCCGTTCGACTACGAAGCCTTCGCCGGGCGCGACGGTCTGATCGGGCATGCCGGCGTCGTGGTGTTCGACGACACGGCCGACATGGCAAAACAGGCGCGCTTCGCCATGGAGTTCTGCGCAGTGGAATCCTGCGGCAAGTGTACGCCCTGCCGCATCGGCTCGACGCGCGGCGTCGAAACCATCGACCGGATCGTCGAGGGCGTCGAGCCGGAGAAGAATCTCGCCGTGCTCACCGACCTCTGCAACACGATGAAGTTCGGCTCGCTGTGCGCGCTCGGCGGCTTCACGCCCTATCCGGTGATGAGCGCGCTCACACATTTCCCCGAGGACTTTGTCCCCGCGCCGCAGAAACAGGCTGCGGAATAGGAGAGACGCCATGTCGCTCGTTCATGAAACCGATTACGGCACTCCGAAATCGAAGTCGGAAAAGACCGTCACGCTGACCATCGACGGCCAGCCAGTCACGGTGCCGGAAGGCACCTCGATCATGCGCGCGGCGATGGAGATGGGTACGCAGATCCCCAAGCTCTGCGCGACCGACATGGTCGACGCCTTCGGCTCCTGCCGGCTGTGTCTCGTCGAGATCGAGGGGCGTCCGGGCACGCCGGCCTCCTGCACGACGCCGGTCGGTCCCGGTATGGTGGTGCGCACTCAGACCGACCGTCTCGCGCAGATCCGCCGCGGCGTGATGGAGCTTTACATTTCCGACCATCCGCTCGACTGCCTGACCTGTTCGGCGAACGGCGATTGCGAATTGCAGGACATGGCCGGCGCGGTCGGCCTGCGCGACGTGCGCTACGGCTATGAGGGCGAGAACCACGTCTTTGCGAAGAAGGACGGTGCGGCGAACCAGAACTTTCTGCCGAAGGACGAATCCAACCCGTATTTCACCTACGATCCGTCCAAATGCATCGTCTGCTCGCGCTGCGTGCGCGCCTGTGAGGAGACGCAGGGCACCTTCGCACTCACCATCGCGGGCCGCGGCTTCGACAGCCGCGTGTCGCCGGGCATGCAGGAAAGCTTCCTCGGTTCCGAATGCGTCTCCTGCGGCGCCTGCGTGCAGGCCTGTCCGACCGCGACGCTGAACGAGAAGAAGGTGATCGAGATCGGCAAGCCCGAGCATTCGGTGATCACGACCTGCGCCTATTGCGGGGTGGGCTGCGCCTTCAAGGCGGAGATGCGCGGCGAGGAACTCGTGCGCATGGTGCCCTACAAGAACGGCGAGGCGAACCGCGGCCATTCCTGCGTGAAGGGACGCTTCGCCTGGGGCTATGCGACGCACAAGGAGCGCATCCTCAAGCCGATGATCCGCGCCAAGGCGACCGATCCCTGGAAGGAGGTGAGCTGGGAGGAGGCGATCAGCCACACGGCTTCCGAGTTCAAGCGCATCCAGAAGAAATACGGCAGGAACGCGGTCGGCGGCATCACGTCCTCGCGCTGCACCAACGAGGAGACCTTCCTCGTGCAGAAGCTGATCCGCGCCGGCTTCGGCAACAACAACGTCGATACCTGCGCGCGTGTCTGCCATTCGCCGACCGGCTACGGTCTCGGCCAGACCTACGGCACCTCGGCCGGCACGCAGAATTTCGACTCGGTCGAGGAGACCGACGTTGCCGTCATCATCGGCGCCAATCCGGCCGCCGCCCATCCGGTGTTCGCCTCGCGCCTGAAGAAGCGGCTGCGCCAGGGTGCCCGACTGATCGTGATCGATCCGCGCCGCACCGAGATGGTGCAGGGGCCGCATCTGGAGGCGGCCTATCATCTCGCGCTGCGTCCGGGCACGAACGTCGCGGTGGTGACCGCGCTTGCGCACGTGGTCGTGACCGAGAAGCTCTACAACGAGAAATTCATCCGCGAACGCTGCGACTGGTCGGAATTCGAGCATTGGGCGGAGTTCGTTTCGCTGCCGAAGAATTCGCCCGAAGAGGTCGCGAAAATTTCCGGCGTGCCGGCGGAGACGATCCGCGGCGCGGCGCGCCTCTATGCCACCGGCGGCAACGGCTCGATCTATTACGGGCTCGGCGTCACCGAGCATTCGCAGGGCTCGACCGCGGTGATGGCGATCGCCAACCTGGCGATGTGCACCGGCAATATCGGCCGGCCGGGCGTCGGCGTGAACCCGCTGCGCGGCCAGAACAACGTGCAGGGCTCCTGCGACATGGGCTCGTTCCCGCATGAATTGTCGGGCTACCGTCACATCTCGCTCGACGAGCCGCGCCACCTGTTCGAGAAGGACTGGGGCGTGACGCTCGACCGGGAGCCGGGCCTGCGCATCAACAACATGCTGGATGCGGCGGTCGACGGCAGCTTCAAGGGCATCTACATCCAGGGCGAGGACATCCTGCAGTCGGACCCCGACACCACGCACGTGTCGGCAGGGCTCGAAGCGATGGAATGCGTTGTGGTGCAGGACCTTTTCCTCAACGAGACCGCGCGCTTCGCCCATGTCTTCCTGCCGGGCTCGACCTTCCTGGAAAAAGACGGCACCTTCACCAACGCGGAACGCCGCATCCAGCGCGTGCGCAAGGTGATGGCGCCGAAGAACGGCTATGCCGACTGGGAGATCACTGTGATGCTCTCCAACGCGCTCGGCTATCCGATGCAGTACGAGCACCCCTCCCAGATCATGGACGAGATCGCGCGGCTGACGCCGGGCTTCGCCAACGTCACCTACCAGATGCTGGACGAGCGCGGCTCGGTGCAGTGGCCGTGCAACGACAAGGCGCCGGAAGGCTCGCCGATCATGCACGTCAGCGGCTTCGTGCGCGGCAAGGGCAAGTTCATCGTCACCGAATATATCGCGACCGACGAGAAGACCGGCCCGCGCTTCCCGCTGCTGCTGACGACCGGGCGCATCCTGTCGCAATACAATGTCGGCGCGCAGACCCGCCGCACCGACAACTCGGTCTGGCACCCCGAGGATCTTCTGGAAATCCACCCGCACGATGCCGAGCAGCGCGGCATCCGCGACGGCGACTGGGTGCGGCTGAAGAGCCGCGCCGGCGAGACGACGCTGCGCGCGCAGATCACCGACCGGGTGGCGCCGGGCGTGGTCTATACCACGTTCCATCATCCGGACACGCAGGCCAACGTGATCACGACCGATTTCTCGGACTGGGCGACGAACTGCCCGGAATACAAGGTCACCGCCGTGCAGGTCTCGCCGTCGAACGGACCGTCGCGCTGGCAGGAGGAATACGAGGAGTTCTCGCGCCTCAGCCGCCGCATCGCGCCGCTGGAAGCGGCCGAGTGACGACGATGCAGCCGACCGACCGCGTTCCGTCCACCGCCTGGAAGCGGCATGTCCGCTCCGCGGGCGAGCGGACGATTCCGGAAGAGGTCGCGGTGTCGTTCACCTATAACGGCAGCTCTTACGCGGTGATGATGGCGACGCCGCAGGACCTCGATGACTTCGCCTACGGCTTCAGCCTGACCGAAGGCATCGTGTCGTCGGTGGATGAGATCGAGCGGCTGGCGGTGATCGAGGAGAAACTCGGCATCGAGCTGCGCATGTGGCTGAGCGCGCCGAGCGGGACGGCCTATGGCGAGCGCCGGCGCTATCTCGCGGGGCCGACCGGATGCGGCCTGTGCGGGATCGAATCGCTGTCGGAGGCGATGCGCGCCCCCAAGCAGGTCGAGAGCCGGGCGGTGTTCTCCCCCGATCACATCATGCGCGCGCTCGAGATGCTCGCGCCCGCCCAGACGCTCAACCGCCAGACGCATGCCGTGCATGCGGCCGCCTTCTTCACGCCCGCCCAGGGCCTGATCGCGCTGCGCGAGGATGTCGGCCGCCACAACGCGCTCGACAAGCTCGCGGGCGCGCTGGCGCGCAAGCGCATTTCGGCCGCCGACGGCTTCATCGTGTTCACAAGCCGCGTTTCGGTGGAAATGATCCAGAAGGCGGCCGCGATCGGCGTGCCGCTCGCGGTCGCGGTGTCGGCGCCGACCGCGCTTGCCGTACGGACGGCGGAGACCGCCGGCATCACCCTCGTTGCGGTCGCGCGCAGCGACGGTTTCGAGATGTTCACCCACACGCACCGTATCGTGACCGAGGCCGCTGCCCATGTCGCATGAGACCTCCGCCGACAAGCTCGTTTATATGGCGAACCAGATCGGCAAGTTTTTCGCGAGCCAGGGCGCGGAGGAAGCGATCGACGGCACGCTCGTCCATATCCGCAAATTCTGGGATCCGCGCATGCGCAACGCCATCATCGCGCACCTGGATGCGGGCGGGGAGGGTCTCGATCCGCCGGTCAGGAAGGCGATCGAGCGTTTGCGGACCTAGGGCGATCCAAGTCTATCCGGGATCGTCATCCCGCTTTAGCGCTTTGTTTGAGCATGATCTTTTCCGAAAACCGCTTCGCACTTTTCGGGATCATGCTTTAGGTACGGCGTGCGTCCGCGTCGCCTGCATCTCTTCCTGCATCGTCCGGAAATAATCCTCGTCGCGGTCGTTCTTGAAGCTCTTGCCGTATTCGGTTTCCGTCATCCCGATCCGCCAGTAGCCGATCGCCAGAATGCTCCTGCTGTCGAGCTTGCGCTCGTCGCGCACATAGGCGCGCAATTCGCGCATGGCCGCCGACTCGCAGCCGATCCAGGCGAAAATCCTCTCCGCGTCCGGCCAGGGGAAGGCGCGCACCGCATCCTGCAGCAGCGTCGCGCGTCCGGCGGCGACATCGCCGCGGTGCAGCCAGTGCACGCGCACGCCGGCCGGGCGGGCAAGACGCTGCTCCTCGCCGGCATCGGGGATTTCGATGAAAGCCTCGCCGCGGGCGTCCGCCGGCAGTTTCTCGAGAATGGCCGAAATGGCGGGAAGCGCCGTCTGGTCGCCGGCGAACAGATAGAAGTCGGCCGCGCTCACCGTGCGGCCGCCGGGGCCGCGCAGCACCTCGATGCGGTCGAACGGCGCGAGGTCGGGCTGCGTGCCGTAGATGCTCGACAGCGGCGCCGGCAGTCCGTCGATCTGGAACGTGTCGAACTCGAATCCGCGCGAGAAGACCGAGGAGCGGCCGCGGTCGTTCTGCAGCACCAGCAGGCCCGGAACGCGGCGCGCGGCCTCGTCGAGCGTGGTCAGATTCTGGTCCTCGATGCGCTGGCGCGTGACGACGCTCACCGATTGCGGGATGGCGCGCAGCGGCTGCGCGTCCTTTCCGATCGTCACCTTGCCGGTGTAGCTGTCGGTGCCTTCGGTGGTGACGCCCTCGTTTTGTCCTTCGATGGTGATCGTCGGCAGGGACGGCGCCGCGCGATCCTGCGCGCGCGCTTCGGCTGCGACCAGCACCCATGCAGCGACCGTGCCAAGCAGCGCGCCCGATCGCAGGAAACGGTTACTCGAATAAGACATCCAAACCCCCAGTTCTTCCGAGGCGTTAAAGGCGCCTCATTCCCCGGGGCAGTTAAGGCGGCACGTGCATTACATTCCATCAGAAATGCGTTTGCTCAGGAATAATAATCGTTTGCGCGGAAACCAAATCGAAATGGGCTAAAGAAATTGCTGAGAATTTAGCGAGGGCGTTCATGTCGATGTGCAGAGTTTAGAACGATCCAAAAATGCCAGTTTAGAACCAGCCTATTTCAAGTCTGACTGCGTTTGTTGACTCGCCCCGCAGGTGAACTATTGCTGAAGCGCGATGCAAGAGCCAAGGGATGATCCGGGAGTCGCAAGGCCAGCGACGTCGATGCGGCGCGTCGTCACGCACGCCGATCTGAAGAAGCTCGCCGACGTGAGCACGAGTCATTTCCAGCTCGTGGATCCAGCGCTCGCGGACGAGGCCGTGGTGCTGCGCGGCGACTTTTCGCAGCTCTGCCTGCGCGACGGCCTCTATCTGCACGCCACCGAAGTCCACGAATTGCACGACCTGAAAACCCAATCGGTGCAGGGGCCGAGCCTCACATTCTCGATCTTCCTGCAGGGCCGTATTTCCGCGCGCATCGGCGAGCGGAGATTTTCGCTCGGCCGCGGTGCCGAGCGGAGCTCCCAGCAGTTCGACGCAACCGCGATCAGCCGCGCGCGGCCGGAAACCTTCGTGCGCCAGTCGCGCACCGGCGCCCATATCCGCAAGGTCAATGTCACGGTGACGCCGGAATGGCTGGAGAATAGCGGGCTCGACGGCGCCGAGGACGCGGCGGCCGTGCGCAGGTTCGCACGTACCCATCTGGCGTTCGGCCGCTAGCGGCCGTCGCCGCGCACGATTTCGCTGGCCGAACAGATTTTGCGTCCGCCGGTCTTCGCGCCGGTGCTGCAGAATCTCTATCTCGAAAGCCGCGCCATCCAGATCGTGATCGAGGCGCTGCAGGTGATCAGCAAGTCGGACGCGCCGCCCGGCCGCTACGCGCTGCGGCCGCGCGACTATCAGCGCGCCCGCGCCATCGGCGAATTCCTGCACGACAACTCGGACAAACCGATCACGCTCGATTCGATCGCGCGCGATTTCGGCATGAGCGTGAACACGCTGCAGCGGCTGTTTCACGCCGTCCACGGCAAGACCGTGTTCGAATATGTGCGCGCGCGCAATCTCGAACGCGCCCGCGAGGCGCTCGAGCGCGACGGGATTTCGGTTGCGGAGGCGGCGTATCTGGCGGGCTATGGCAGCGCCGCCAATTTCGCGACCGCCTTCAAGCGCTATTTCGGAATTTCGCCGAAGAACGTGCGCGCCCAGCTTTGAGGCGTGTCGGGCACGTCGCCGCTAGCGGACGTTGAACCGCACCGGGACCCCGAAGCTGAATTGGGAGCCGCCGACGTCCGGCGGTGGCGGCGGCAGCGGATTGGCGCGCTGGATCATGGCAAGGACCTCGCGGTCGAGCGCGCCCGATCCGGAGCTGCGCGCCAGCGAATAGCCGGTCACGCGGCCGTTGCGGTCGATGCTGAAGCGAAGGACGGCGGTGCCGGTGGCGCCGCCCGCGTCGCCGGGATAGCGCTTGTGGCGGTTGAGATGGGCGACGAGGGCGCTGCGCCAGCTCGCCTGCGACGCGGTGGAACTGGTGAGGCCGATGCGCGGCGCGGCGATGCGGGGCGCGCGCTTGGCCTTGATGCGCGGCGGCGCGGTGGTCTGCGGCGCAGGCGGATCCTTGTCCTTGCTGTCGGGCGCGGCCTTTGCGGTCTGCTTCTTGGGATCGGGTTTCTTCCGGTCTTCCTTGGCGTCCTGGCGATCGAGTGCGACCTCGGGTTCGGGGACAGGGCTGTCGGGGATCGTCTCGGTCAGTTTCTTTTCGGGCTCCACCCGCATCGAGGGCGAGGACTGGCTCATCTCCGGGCCCGGCGCGATATCGGTCGGCTCGGCTTCGGGAGCGACCGGCAGCGGCGAGAGTTCGACGAGGATCGGCGCGGCCGCGGGCTCGGCGAAGCTCTCGCTCTTTTTCCAGAGCAGCACCGCGCCGGCGACTGCCGCGTGCACGAACGCCACCGCAAGCGCGGCCAGCGACCAGCGCAGGACTTCATCCCTGAGGGATCGGGGCACCGGTGAGCGTCCTCATCGCGCCGGCGCAGCCGCGGCGCCGCCGGGCGGCGTCGGCGCGGGAGCGCCTTCGAGGCCGACAAGGGCGATCTTGAGATAACCCGCGCGGCGCAGCGCGTTCATCACGTTCATCATCTCGCCATAGGCGACGGTCTTGTCCGCGCGCAGGAAGATGCGCTCCTGCCGGTCGCCGCCGGTGCGCTGGTCGAGCACGGCGGCGAGCTGGTCGGAGGTGACGCTGTCGTTGCCGACCGAAAGCGTCAGGTCCGGCCGGATGGTGAGGAACAGCGGGTCCTTGGGGCGGTTCTGCGGTTGCGCGGCGGAGGCCGGAAGCTCGACCAGCACGTCGACGGTCGAGAGCGGGGCGGCCACCATGAAGATGATGAGCAGCACCAGCATCACGTCGATGAACGGCGTGACGTTGATCTCGTGGGTTTCGGCGAGATCGTCGCTGCTGCTGTGATGGAGTTGCGCGCCCATCGGATCACTCCGCGGCGGCGGCGCGTATCCCGCGCACGCGCGGGCCGGCCTGCGATTTGCGGTCGAGGTCGCGCGAGAGCAGGCGCAGGGTCTCGGCGGAGGCATCGGCCAGCATCTGCCGGTAGCGGCCGATGGAGCGGGCGAACACGTTATAGATGACGACGGCGGGGATGGCCGCGAACAGGCCGAGCGCGGTGGCCAGCAGGGCCTCGGCGATGCCGGGCGCGACGACCGCGAGGTTGGTGGTGTGGGCCTGCGAAATCCCGATGAAGCTGTTCATGATGCCCCACACGGTGCCGAACAGCCCGACGAACGGGGCGGTGGCGCCGATGGTGGCGAGGAGGCCAGTGCCGCGGTTCATCGCGGCGGCCGCCTTCACCTCGATGCGCGACAGCGAGATCGCCGCGCGTTCCTTCACGCCGTCGGCCGGAAGGTCGCCGGAGACCGCGGCCTCCTGGGTCGCGGCGGCGACGAGGCCGTGCACGGTCTTGCAGACGGCCTTGCGCGGCAGCTTCGCGTGCGCCTCGTCGAGGCTGCGCGCGGCGGCCAGCACCGCGTTGGCTTTGGCGGTGCGACGGCGCGCCGCCGAAAGCTCCCAGAACTTTGCGAGGAAGATCGTCCAGGTGAGGAAGGATGCGAAAAGCAGGCCGACGATGACGGCTTTCACGACGATGTCGGCGCCGAGGAACATGCCCCAGGGCGACAGGTCGCGCGGCAATGTCGCCTCGATATCCGGCACGCCGACACCAGGCTCGGATTGGGCCATCGCCGCGCCGCAGGTGAGGAGAGCGCAGAACGCCGTTGAAGCCGAGAGCAGGAGTCGTTGCATGGTGACCGTCGTCGGTTGATTTCTTTCGTACGCTGTGCGTCGAGACCGCATGCCTCTTGCGTGCCTCTTGGCGGAGCTTCTATCAGCGCCCGTGCATGCGGGTAAAGTACCGGGCCTCGCGCCGCATGGCTTTGACTTATTTCATGACGACAGAGCGTCGTGGTCCGATGAAATTAACGCGTTATGCGTCTGCGTTCCAGCGGCGCGGGCTTTGCAATCGTCGCCAAGTGCTTTGCCAAGTGCTTTGAATACGGGCGTAATGAAGCCCTTGATTAGAATCTCTAAAAACTGTGGGCGATATATGGAGCGCATGATGGGCTCACATGACGCGCACAATAGAGACGTTCCAATAGAGACGTTCCAATCGTTCTTGTCCCGGCCGCTCGGCGATCCTGCAATCCGTCCTGAACCGCGCGGAACGATGCGGCGCCGTTCGCGCGTGGCGACGAGGCTGCTGCCGTCAGCCTCGTGAAGACATGATCGTGAAGACATGGCACGAGACATGGCGCGTCGTCACCGCAAAGCATGTCATGCATGGGGTCGCGTTCTTCCTCGCACGTCCGAAGATGCATGGCTGTCGTCGAGGGAACGCGCCGGCCGATGACGTTGCATGCGAAGTGCGCGCGGCGCGGCTGGGAGGCATGTCGGGCCGGCATGCGATGCCGACATCGAGTCTCGCCGGCCACCGGAATTTGCGTTCGAGCGGCAGTAAATTGGGGGTGAGGCGACTGGAAAAGACAGTATCGATAAAAGCGCTCACAGCGAGACAATTGATCGTAGGTTCAGCAAAGCGGATTTGTCCCCGGCTTTCCGCGGCTGCGCTGCCGGGTCGCAGGCTTATGATGCGTAAATTGGGACAAGATTATAAAGACTCGATTGCGAAGCGTCCGCACAATCGTTAAAAACCAAAACTGAATACGGCCGGAATGGCCAAATTGATGTTGCTGCGATGAACGCTCTGTTCAGGCGGAAAGGCTGGTTGCGGCGCTCTCTGGCGGTCGTGACCATCTATGGCTTCGTCCTCCATGCGATGATTGTGGCGATCGCATCGGTTCCGCGCGCGGACACCGATACGGGCCTGCTGGCCGCACTTCAGCAAATCTGCTTCAACGGCGGTCCCGAGCGGCCGGACGGCGTCCCCCAGCCGGACAAGCCGCTCGGCGCACAGGCCTGCGTTCTCTGCGGCGCAAAAGCGTTCGATCTGCCAAGCACTGCCGTTCCTGAGGCGCCGGCGGGCATCGCCGAGACGGTTCGCCTGTCTCCGCCCGCCATTGATTTCGAGATTCGCAGCCTTTTCTCGGGAATTTCCCGGCCGCGGGCGCCACCCGTCCTCGCCTGATGTGAGCGCACACCGGCGCTTTCGCGCCACACGTGCGCTCACGCAAATCCGCATAAGCAAAATCGAAACGTAATCCGGCCGGTCGCACCGGCTCGGCATGGATGTCTTTGTGCGCACGCCGTCACGCGGCGGCGAACGGGAAGCCGTGCCTGTGAACTTGAGGAACGAAAATGCAACGCAAGAAAACGCAAGGCGTCCGCCTGCGCAGCATAATTCTGGCATCCGCGGGCGCATTGGCGCTCTCGTCTGCGCCGGGCATGGCCCAGAGCGATCCGCACGCACACGCGCCGCGTCCGGCGTCCGGCAGCGTCCCGCTCGGCACGATCACCGTTGTCGACACGCGGTCGTGGTGGACGAATTTTGTCACCGCCTCGAACGAGGCGCCGGATAGCGATCTCGTGGCGGGCCGCATGTCGAGCAACGACGCGGCACGGCTTTTCGAACGCATTCCGGGCGTCTCGCTTCAAAGCGCCGGCGGCGTCTCGGCGCTGCCGGTCGTGGAGGGCTTCGCCAGCGATCGCGTCAAGACGCTCGTCAACGGCATGAGCATCACGTCATCGTGCGGGAACTTCATGAATCCGCCGCTGTCCTACATCGATTCCGGCGCCGTCCAGTCGGCCAAGGTCTATGCCGGCGTCACGCCCGTGAGCATGGGCGGCGACAGCATCGGCGGAACCATCTCTGCCAGCTCCGCGGCCCCGGTGTTCGCGCCGGCGGGCAAGACGATCATCGCCGGCGGGCGGATTTCGTCGTTCTTCCGCAGTAACGGAAACGGGATCGGCGGCAACCTCTATACGTATCTTGCGACCAACGACTTCAGCATCTCCTATAACGGAGCGACCGTCGTCCAGAAAAATTACCGGGACGGCAACGGAAACGGGGTCGGGGCGACGCTCTACAAGGCGACAAACCATCTCGTGCGCGCGGCGGGGCGCAGCGAGAACCATCGTCTCGGCATCGATGTGGGCTGGCAGGAGATTCCATACCAGGGCTTCGTCAACCAGTTCATGGACATGACCGACAACAGATCCGTTTATGTTAACGCCAATTACGCCGGCGATTACAATTGGGGCACGTTCGAGGCGCGCTTCTTCCGTCATGACGTCCGCCACAGCATGGACAAGCTGGAGGACAAGCTGCGCGTCTCCGGACGAATGCCGATGGAGACCGAGGGCAGCGACACCGGCTATAAGGTCCAGGCCAATATCACGTCGCTGGGCGGGCACATCCTGCGCTTAGGCAACGAGTATCACCGCTATCGCCTCGACGACTGGTGGCCGCCGGTGTCAGGCTCCATGATGATGAGCCCGGAGACGTACCTCAATATCAACGACGGCCGGCGCGATCGTTTCGCCCTGTTCGGCGAGATCGAGACCCGCTGGACGCCGCAATGGCAGACCATGTTCGGGGTGCGCTACGAACACGTCATCACGGACACCGGAACGGTCCGCAACTATACCGGCCTCACGGCCGAGGCGGCCGCGTTCAATGCGCGCGACCGGCGCAGGGAAGACCACAATCTCGATCTGACGGGCATGCTGCGATACGAGCCCGTCAGCACCCATGCGCTGGAACTCGGGCTCGCCCGCAAGACCCGTTCGCCGAATCTCTACGAGCGGTATGCCTGGTCCGCCGGCGCGATGGCCGCGAGCATGATTAACTGGTTCGGTGATCTCAACGGCTATGTCGGCAACATCGATCTGAAGCCGGAAGTGGCGCACACGGCCAGGGCAAGCCTGGAGTGGCACGACGCCGGCCGTCGCGACTGGCACGTCAAGCTGACCGGCCATTACAGCCGTGTCGACGACTATATCAACGCCGAGCGGATCGGCCTGATCGGGAGCGCCACGGCACGCCGCGCCTTGCTCCGCTTCATCAACCATGATGCCGAGCTGTACGGGGCCAATCTGGAAGCCGCGAAATATCTCGGCCATGCCGGCGGTGACTGGAAAATCCGCAGCGTGGTCAGCTATCTCGCCGGCAAGGACCTGGAAGCCGATATCAGCCTCTACAACATCATGCCGCTGAACGCTCTGGTCGCGCTCGATCACACGCTCGGGAACTGGTCGAGCACGCTCGAGGTACTGGCGGTCGCCGACAAGGACCGGGTCGATACCCAGCGGTTCGAGCAGAACACGGAAGCCTATGCGCTCGTCAATCTGCGCACGCGCTATACCTACGGCAAGGCGCGGCTCGATCTCGGGATCGACAATCTCTTCGATAGCGATTACCAGCCGTCTCTGGGCGGGCTGAGCGCGATCGTCTTCACGCAGACGGGAAACCGTAACGCCGCACGGGTTCAGGGGCCCGGGCGTTCGTTCAATGCCGGTCTGACCGTGGAGTTCTGAGCCGACGGATGCGCCGCGGCATCGACCGGAGCGTCGTCGCCGCGGCCGCCGGGAAACGGCTGACGGGCGGCGTCAACGAACGCGCGCCGCTCCGCGGCGTCGTCGTTCGCCATGAAGTCCGGCCCGACCCTCGAACGGGATTCATGGACGGGTGGCAGATGGCTGAGAAAGCGGGGAGGGAAGTGGCTGGGGAACTAGGATTCGAACCTAGATTAACGGAGTCAGAGTCCGCTGTTCTACCGTTGAACTATTCCCCAATCCGCAAGCGATTTCAATAGCTTGAAGCTATTTCCGGCGCTCGGAGAGCTGGCAGGGGCGCGCCCTTGGCGGGGATTGCGCCGGCTTCATTTAGTGGATTTGGCCACAATTTCCAAGCGCCGGATCGCGGTTTGCGCCGACGCATTGCATTTCGACCGGCCCGGCAGACGGACTGCATGTCGTGCCGGGTGGCGGATCGGCCGCACGGGCCGGACGCGGGCGATCGCAGGCAAAGGGCGGCGGCCGGGTCGGAGCCCGGAACGACAGGATCAAGTGCGACAGGATCATATGACAGTCGTCCGGTGATCAGCCTGGCGCGAGGGAGACGCGTCCGCGGGTGCCATGTCAGCCCGGGGCGAACGCCACCCGTCCGTCCGCGTGCAGCGCCTGCACCGGTGCGCGGTAAAGCTCTTCCAGCCGCTCCACGGTCAGCACGTCGCGCACCGGCCCCTCGACGAGACACGTCCCATCGCGCAGCAGATAGGCCCGCGTCGCCGCGCGCATCGCATGGTTGGGATCGTGCGTGGTGAAGAGCACGCCGAGTCCGGCTTCGGCGAGCGCGCGGATCTCGCGCATCACCTTTCCCTGGTTGCCGAAATCGAGGCTCGCGGTCGGCTCGTCGAGCACGACGAAGCGCGGCTCCTGCGCCAGCGCCCGCGCCAGCAGCACGAGCTGGCGCTCGCCGCCGGAAATCTCGGTATAGGCGCGCCCCGCCAGCGCGCCGATGCCGAAGCGCTCCAGCGCCGCATGGCTGATCTCGCGGTCGCGCGCGGTGGGTGCGGCGAACAGCGAGCCGTGCGCCGTACGCCCCATCAGCACCACGGTTTCCACGGAGAACGCGAACGTGCCGGTATGGACCTGCGGCACGTAGCCGATCACCCGTGCGCGCTCGGCGACGGGAAGGTCGGCAAGCGCGCGCCCCGTCACGCGCACCTCGCCCGCGCGGGCGGGAAGAAGCCCGAGCAGCGTCTTGAGCAGCGTGGTCTTGCCGCCGCCGTTCGGCCCGAGCAGAGCGAGCACTTCGCCTTGCGCGAGCCGCACGTTCAGGTTCGTCCCGACAAGCCGGTCCGCATAGCCGATCGACAGGTCGCGCGCCTCGATGCTCATGCGCTCACGACCATGTCCTGCTCACGCGCGCGAGCAGCCAGATGAAGAACGGCGTGCCGAGCGCCGCGGTAAGGATGCCGAGCGGGACCTCGATCTGCGCCATGGTGCGCGCAAGCGTGTCGATGAAGAGCAGGAACCCGCCGCCGAGAATGGCCGACACCGGCAGGAGGCGCGCGAAATCCGGTCCCACCAGCGAGCGCGCCAGATGCGGTACCACAAGGCCGACCCAGCCGATGATGCCCGCGGTCGCAACGCTCGCGGAGGTCACGAGCGTCGCCGCCGCGATGATGGCGATGCGCAGCGGCGTCGTCGGCGCCCCGAGCGCGCGCGCCTCCTCCTCGGGCAGCGACATCACGTTCATGCGGTGGCGCAAGGCGAGCAGCACCATGCTGCCCACGAGCACGAGGCCGAGCAGCAATATGAGATCGGACATATTGGCGGCGGCAAGACTGCCCAGCAGCCAGAAGGTCATGGCCGGAAGCTGGTTGTAGGGATCGGCGAGATATTTCACGAGCCCGACGCCCGCGCCCAGCAGCGCGCCGATGACGACGCCGGACAATACCAGCACGAGCACCGGATCGCGCGTGCGGATCGCGGTGCCGATCATGTAAACGCCAGCAACCGCGACCAGTCCGCCGGCGAAGGCGCAAGCCTGGATCGCGAACACGCCGAGCGAGAGATAGATGCCGAGCACGGCGCCGAGCGCCGCGCCCGACGATGCGCCCAGAATGTCGGGCGAGACCAGCGGATTGCGGAACAGGCCCTGGAACGCGGCGCCGGCGATGGCGAGCGCGGCGCCGACCAGGAACGCCGCCAGCACACGCGGCCCGCGCACCTGCGCGACCACCGCTTCGACCGCCGGCGGCACGCCCGACGCGCTACCGGTGAGCTTGCTCCACAGCACCGTCACGATTTCGGCGGCCGACACCGGAAAGCGGCCGACCAGGAACGCGACCGCAAAGCCCGCGACCAGCACCGCGAGCGCTATGAGCGTACCCGGAAGCGTGGAGCGCACGTTACCTCCCGGTCAGGACTGCGTTCATCTGCGCTTCGGTCGGCGCGACGTGATAGAAGCGCAGATGGAATTCGCGCGCAATCTCGCCGATACTTTCGGGGAAACGCTCAGGATAGAGGATTTTCGCAAGCCACCACAGTCCGATCAGCCGGTTGGCGGACGGCGGGAAATCCACCCAGCCGAACGGCAGCGCCGGCGCGAGATGCACGTGCCCGGCCCGCACCGCCGCGACGCTCGCCCAGGCCGGATCGCTCTTCACGCTGGCGGCGAAGTCGCGCTCGATGGTGACGATCACGTCGGGATTCCAGACCAGCACCTGCTCGATCGATACGATGGCCAGCCCGCCCTGCCGTCCGGCCGCGACGTTGCGCGCGATCAGTTCCAGCGTCTCGACATTGATCGAGCCGCCGAGACCGGTCTCCAGCCCGCGCGAACCGCGGCCGTAATAGACGCGCGGGCGCCGTTCGGGCGCGATATCCGCAATGCGCTGCGTGACGGTGTCGAGCATGCGGGCGGCGTGACCGGCGAGGCTCTCGCCCTCGTTCGCGCGGCCGATCAGCGCCCCGAGCTTGCGATAGGCCGCCGGCAGATCGATGAAGCGGCCGTCGAGCAGCGCATAAGGAATGCCGGTCTGCTCCTGCACGCGTTCGGCGAGCGACAGATAGGTCTGATTGATCGAGCCGACATCCAGGATGAGATCAGGCTTGAACGACAGCACCCGTTCGAGATTGGCGGTGTTGCCGCGGCCGGTGATGCGGCCGGTTTCCGGCCGCGCGCCGATGTCGGGCAGCAGCAAGGCGCGCTCTTGCGGGCTGAGCGCGCGCGGCCAGCCGATCAGGAGATCGGGCGCAAGGGTATAGAGCAGGATCGCCGCCGGCGGCCCGGCCGGGAAGACGCGCGCGACCGTCTCGGGGATTTTCAGGACGCGCCCGGTATCGTCGGTTGCCGTCCGGGCGCGGGCACGCAGCGGCAGGGCGAGGGCGCCGGTAAGACCCGCGATCAGCGAACGGCGCGACAGCATGGCTTTCCTCTCTTTTCTTCCCGCGGCGCCAGCCGGCATCCGGTCCGTCCCGTCGGTCGCATTGCCCGCATCGATCGTCGCACGGCCGCATCGCGCCTCGCAGGTCCGTCCGGCTTTGCGGAGTTCCGCCGGCCGCAAGCCGGAAGATGTTCGCAGCGCCGCGCGCGCAGCAGCGCGATGAACGAGAAAGGTATCGGCCTGTCCGGCCGCGGCGAAAGCCTCATGCAGGCTGCGGTTCGCCGTGCGCCTGCCGGTCCGGCCCATCGGCCGGCGGCAATGCTCCGGCCATCAGAGCATCGCCGGCGCGGGACGACAAGCGCTCCGCCTTGCCGAACGCCGCGGCCGCCCGGGAGCCCGGTCCTGCCCGGCAGGTTGCCGCAGGGCGCGTCCGGGCAAGGCGCTTTTCCGGCGCAGCCGCAGACAGTAAAGTTACAGGATCGAATGCGTGATGATTCCCGGTGGGCGAGATGGCAGGTCGTGTACGAAAAGCAGCCGCGGCGCGAACGGAGTCGCGTCCGTCGTGCAAGATTCTCCCCTCGATCCGCCTCGATTTTGCCGGCGAGCGCCGTCTGGGTCCGGGAAAAATCTCCCTGCTCGAGCGGATCATTGAAACCGGATCGATTTCCGCGGCCGGCCGGCGGCTGGAAATGTCCTACCGGCGCGCCTGGCTCCTGGTCGACGCCATGAACCGCATGTTCGACAAGCCGGTCGTGGTCGCCTCGATGGGTGGCTCGCACGGCGGCGGCGCGCAGGTCACCGATTTCGGCCGGCGTCTGGTCGAGACCTATCGCAACGTGGAGAAGCGTTTCTCCGACGAAGCCAACACGGCGTTCTCCGAATTCAGGAAGCATTACCAGCCCGGCCGCGACGACGATTGAGCGCGTGCCGTCAGGCGGCATCGACCTGGGCCGGGGTGCGCGCGGCAAGCGCGCGCACGGCCCAGTCGAGCACGATCTGCGGCGACGGCTCGAGCGTGACCGCAAAGCCGCCGCCGAACGCGGTCCAGGCGTCGATATGCTTGGTCGCCACGGCCGTGAGCACGACGAAACCCGCAAGCGCGGCATCCGCGAATTCGGCACGCAGGCCGCGACCTTCCGCCTCCTGCTCGCCGAAGCGGTTGCCGATCAGGACGTCGACGCCCCTGTCCATGGCGAGACGGAACATCGCCGCCGCGTCCGTCAGCGCGGCCTGGTCGAGAATGCAGCCCTGCGCATGCACGCCGAGATCCTGCGATATCTTCAGTGTTTCGCCGGTCAGAATGTCCTCGACCATCATCACGCGCCGGCAGGCCGACCAGCGCTTGCCGATGACCTGCACGATGCCGCCAACGCGCGCACCCTGAAGCCGGAGCGCGGTCACCGTCTGGCGCAGGATCGCGTCGACGCCGCTGCCTGCGTCCTCGCCGGGCTCGAAGACAACGGCGGCAAGCCTCGGCCCGAAGTCGTCGGATACGGAAGCCATCTGCATTCACGCCCTTGCGGAGGCGGGCACCGCCGCGCCGCCGCCCCGAAACTGTCCGGACATCGATGACACGCTCGACCTTACGCTATATTTACGAATATATATCGAATGTCGCACGAAAAACCCCCGGCGTAAAGGGCGGAAAGGAATTGTCCGCGGGACCGGCGAAAATGCCGCCCGCAGGCGGCAACTGACCGAAATCAAGGCAATCCCGGACATCAGGGCCTTGAGTTTTTATGATGGCATCGCCGGGACGATGGATGGAGATGCAGATGAATGACGGGCTCTTGTCCGAGACGATCGAGGCGATCCGCAAATTCGCGCCGGAGGGGATCGCCGAAATCCCGATCGAGCGCGCGGTGGTCGGCCTTTTCTTCACCGGCGTGAAGCTCGCCACCGGCCATGTCGGCGCCTGCGCGACCCCGGTCAAGACGATACCGGAGGCCGTGTGCTGCCCGAGCTCGGCGCATGCCATGCCGTTTCCGGGAAAGATGCGCGGCCGGCCGGCGATCGGTTTCCTCGACGACGTCCATCACGAGAACGGCATCCGCCGCGCGGTCGCGGTTGCGGCCATGAATGCGCTGGCCGCCTATTGCTGGGATTGCCGGCCGCATCCCGACGTCGATCTGGAATCCGGCATCGATGCGTTCGACGCGGCGAATATCCGCCCGGGTCAGTTCGTCGTCGTGGTGGGGGCGTTCGTTCCGTTCCTGCGCGCGCTCAAGCAGCGCGGGCAGCGGTTCGTGGTGCTGGAGCAGGATCCGGCGACGCTCAAGGCCGACGAGATGCCGTTCTACCGGCATGCCTCGCAGACCGCCGAGATCGTGCCGCAGGCCGACGTCATCCTGGTCACCGGCACGACGCTGCTCAACGACACGCTCGACGACATCCTCGCCATGGCCCGGCCGGACGCCTGCAAGGTCGTGGTCGGTCCGACCGTCGGGCTCGTGCCGGATGCCTATCTGCGTCGCGGATGCGACATTCTCGGCAGCATCCAGGTGACGCATCCGAACGAGTTTCTCGACATTCTCGCCGAAGGCGGCTCCGGCTATCATTTCTTCGGCAAGTCGGCGCAGAAGGTCGTGCTGCGGGCACGCCGTCATGACGGCATGCGCGTGCCGGTGGCGGCGGTGGTCTGACAGCGCGGGCAAGCGGGTATGCGCAGGTCCGGCAGGCGCGGGCGGGGATGAACACGCTCCGGCCAAACGAGATCGCCGCCGAAGGGCCGCCGGCCACCGACGCCGGCCTGGTCTTCATCGAACGGATCCGCACGCCATGGACCGATCGTCTGCAATGTCCGCGGTAGGGACGCCTCGACGGCCCGCTCTGCCGGATCGAAGTTTTCCCGCAATGGGCCGCAGCGCTCGACGGCATCGGCGCCTATAGCTGGATCGAGGTGCTGTACTGGCTCCACCTCGCCAGGCGCGACCTCCTGCGGCAGGCCCCGCGCAGCGATGGCGACGTGCGCGGCACCTTCAGCCTGAGATCGCCGTTGCGTCCCAATCCGATCGCGACCAGCGTCGTCGCGCTCGTGGCCGTCGAGGGACATGTGCTCGCCGTGCGCGGGCTCGATTGCATCGACGGCACGCCGCTGCTCGATCTCAAACCCGATCGGACGGTATTTACGCCGCCCGCGCCGCGCCAGCCCGGCGACGATCAGGTGGATCCCGATCTCTGAGCGGAGTGGGGCGGGCGCTCCGCTCGCCCCGCATTGTGTTTTACGCTCGCCGCGCATTGCGTTTGCGGCAAGAGGCATGTCCAAAGGGACGAGAGCCTGCCGACCGAGCGCGGAACACCCATTCCACGTTGGTCGCCAGGCTCCCGTTCCCAAACGGCGCGCGTGCAGATCAGAACGTCGCTTTCGCTTTCACATAGTAGCTGCGGCCCGGCTGCGGCAGCCCCCATGCAAGCTCATAGTTCTGGTCGAGGATGTTCTTGATGCCGGCGGCCAGTTCCAGTCCGTTCGCCACCTTGTAGTCGGCCTGCACGTTGAACAGCGTGTAGGCGCCGGTCAGCGTGTAGGGGAAGGCCTGGACCGGATTGGTCGAGACGTCGCTCCAGCGGTTGCTGGTGACTTCGAGGCTCGGCGTGACCGACAGCCGTTCCCAGGGCTGCCAGACCATGTAGAGGAAGGTCTTGTGCGTCGGCACGCCGGTGGGGCGCAGGTTGGGCTGCGACGCGTCCTGGATGGTGCGGTGGATATAGGTGTAGTTGCCGCCGAACCGCAGCATCGGTGCGAGCCGCGTCTCCAGCGACGCCTCGTAGCCGTAGAAGTGGCCGTCTCCCACATTCTGGTTCTGCGTGGTGCCGGCCGAGACCTGGACGGTCTGGATCAGGTCGGTGACGTCGCTGTAGAAGACCGCGCCCGACACCTTGGTGTCGTTGGCGAAGCGCTCCTTCCAGCCGAGCTCGTAGTTGCGCGCGCGCTCCGGGCCGAGATTGGGATTGGGCATCGCCGTCCCGAAACGGGTGCTGTAGAGCTCGAAGATGGTGGGGAAGCGCGAGCGGTCGGACACGCTGGCGTGGAGCTGGCCGGTGTCACTGTAGCGCCAGATCGCTGCTGCCTGCCAGTTGAACGCGTCGGAGCCGCCGATCGGATAATTGAATATCGATCGCGTCGTGCTGTTGAACTCTTCCGCCTTGGTGATCTCGTACTTGTCGTAGCTCACGCCGGTCACGATATCGACCGACGGCGACAGGTGGAACGTGTTCTCCGCGGCGAAGGACCAGGTCTCCTGCGACTGCTTCTGCTGCGGCTCGATCGAGCTGAGCGTCGGATGCGTCGGGCGGTTGTGGTTCCATTCGGTGTGGGTATCGGCCCGGTAATGGACCACGGCCTTCAGCGTGTTTTGCGGGATCAGGCGGGTGCCGAGCTCGATGCTGCCGCCGCGGGCATTGTCCTCGTAGAAGCTGCGGAAGCGCCCGTTCGCCGACTGCGTCGTGTAGGTATTGTTGTCGAACGCATCGAGCGCGTTCTCGAACGTGTTGTAGTAGAGCTTGGTCTTCACATAGGACGCATCGCCGAGCTGGGTATTGGACAGCCAGTAGATGTTCTGGATGTCCCACCAGGGCCAGCGCCAGTAGCTGTTCGGGGGCACGGGCGGATTGTTGTAGACGTTCAGCGGCGCGCCTTTTTCGCCCGACTGCTTGATGAAGTTGATCGTGTACTCGTCGGTGGCGTTGGGCGTGTAGCCGGCCTTGAGGCTGACGCGCCAGTCGCTCGTGTCGGAGCCGTTGCGGCGGCCGCCGTCCTCCAGCGAGGTCGCGGTCGGCTGGTATTTCCCGGACATCGTCCAGAAATCGCGATCGGTCGCGTTCACGCTGCCCTGCAGATAATAGTTCTGCTGGCGGGTGCCCAGCATCGCGTAGGTGTTCCAGCCTTCCTGCGCGCCGTTGCGCCCGAAGGTCAGGCCGCCCTGCAGTTCGGCCTCGAACGGCTTCACCGGCTTGCGGGTGACGAGGTTGATGGCGCCGCCCATGCCGCCGGGGCCGTCGAGCACCGAGGCGTATCCCTTCTGGATCTGGATTTCCGAAATGTCGGCGGTCAGGAAGCGGCTGTAATCCAGCCGGTTGTCGGCGGGCAGATAGACGCGCACGCCGTCGATCATCAGCGGGACCTGCCAGCGGCCGAAGCCGCGCACGAACACGTCGCTCTCGTTGCGCCGTCCGTTCGAATCGAACGTGCTGACCACGCCCGGGACCGTGTTGACGGCGCGGTCGAGCGAGCCGCGGTCGAAATTCCAGATTTCGTCGCGCGTGACGACGGCGCTTCCCACGCCGGTGCCCCCGTCACCCGAGGCGGTGACGTTGATCTCGCCGAGCGAAAACACGTCCTGTCGTTGCTGTGCGAGTGCCGTCGATGCGAGCGCCGTCAGCGCGACGCCGGAAAGCAGGATATTCCTTGATAGACATTTCATGACCCAGCCCCTGTAGCTTTCGTTCGACTTGAGTTTGGTTTTGTTCTGTTTCTCTGGATTGTTTTTTCGTTATATTTATCGTTATATTCATATAGATATGACGTAAGTCAAAACCTCATCTCCCTGGATACGTGGGACAAAACGTCATAGCGCCGGATGCGCGCTCGTCGGCGCGCCCTTCGGCGGCGAAAGAACGATCGCTGCCGGAAAAAATGAGATCGCTGCCTGTCGCGTGCGAAGACGGCGCGTGCGGCGCGCCCGAGGTGGGGCGCCTGCAAGGGTGCGGAAGACGTGCGCTGTCGCGCGGTCGGGGAGAATGCGGCGTGCGCCGGGAAAAAGTCCCGGGGCTGCTGACGGCACGCGCCAAGCGGCCCCGGGGACAGGCACGGACGCCCGCAGCTTGGCCGTCCATATCGTCGATATCGTAATATCTATATGAATATAACGAGGAAGGCAAGCGACGGCTCCCGTGGGTGCGCCGGCGGACCGGGATGGGGCCGGCCCGCGTTCGCGTAGCGAAAAAAATGTCGACGCAGGCGGCGCGACCGGCGGACCGGTCCGGACCTGCGCGGGGACATCGGGTTTGATTGCTACGATGTATCCAGATAAATATATTGCCTAAAGTCAAATCATGCCCGTCCGGCCCATGATTGTTGAGATCTTGGGCGAATGTCCGAACGGGAGACCGGCATGGCAATGCATCGTTACGGCGCGCACCCGATCGCAGCCCGCAGGCGGCCGCCAGCCGCTGACGGCGCGGGCGTGCTGCTCGCGGTGTCGGCGCTCGAAACCGCGTCTGCGCGCATCGTCGTCGATTCCGCGGGCCGCAGGATCGAAATTCCCGACCGGATCGAGCGGATCGTGGCGGCCGGTCCGCCGGCGTCCGTGCTGGTCTATGTGCTTGCGCCCGAAAAGCTCGTCGGCTGGAATCGCAAGCCGAGCCCGGCGGAAGCCGCGTTCCTCGCGCCCGCGGCGGCCAGGCTGCCGGAGATCGGCCGTATCACGGGGCGCGGCGGAACGGCGAACCTCGAAGTCATCCTTGCGGCGAAGCCGGACCTGATCGTCGATTTCGGTTCCATCGCCAATACCTATGTCTCGCTCGCCGACCGCGTGCAGGAACAGACCGGCATTCCCTATATTTTGATCGACGGCCGCTTCGACAACACGGTCGCCGCCATCAGGATGCTGGGCGATATCGCGGGCGTGCGCGAGCGCGCCGAGCAGATCGCGCATACGCGGAAAACGTCCTGCGCGAGGCCGCGCACGCGGCGCAAGCCGTGCCGCCGGACAAGCGGCCGCGCGTTTATCTCGCGCGCCGGCCGAACGGGCTGGAGACAGGCGGCCGCGGCTCGATCAATACCGAGATCATCGAGCGCGCCGGCGGCATCAATGTCGCCGACGCCGCGCTGGGCGAGGGGGGTCTCTACGACGCCTCGCTGGAACAGCTTCTGGCGTGGAATCCCGACACCATCATCACCGTCGACCGCAAATTCTTCGAGACGGTGCGGACCCTGCCGGGCTGGTCGCAGATCGAGGCGGTGCGGCGCAACCGCGTCTTCCTCAGCCCCGCGCTTCCCTACGGCTGGATCGATTTTCCGCCCTCGGTGAACCGTTTCATCGGCCTCGAATGGCTTTCCGGGCTTTTCTTTCCGCAGGACCGGCAATCCGATCTTGCGGAAACCGCCGCCGGCTTCTATCGACTCTTCTATCAAGTCGAGATCGACGCGGCGGCGCGCGAGCCCCTGCTGGGTCCGCTCAGATGATGCCGCCGGAAGGATCCGCGATCTGCTTTTCCACAACAGGAGCGGCCAGATGAAACTCAGCGCCCGCAACGTTCTCAAAGGCACGATCGTCGAAGTCACCAAAGGACAGACCACGGCGCATGTGCGCATCGATGTCGGCGGCTCGATCGTCACCAGGCCCTGGACGACCTGAAGCTCCAGAAGGGCGGATCGGCCTATGCCGTGATCAAGGCGTCCGATGTGATGGTCGGGATAGACTGAGCGCTTTCGCACGGAGACGACGGGAATGTCTGTGGACGGCGGAGCGGTGGGCGCCCAGGCGCGGCCGGACGACAGGGAGAAGGCGCCGCTGTTGTCGGTGGAGGAGGCGCGCTCGCGCATCGTCGGCGCGCTTGACGTCCTCGGCAACGAAAGCGTGGCCCTTGCGGATGCGCTCGGCCGCGTGCTCGCTGCAGACATCCGGGCGAGGTTCAGCCATCCGCCGGCCGCCGTCTCGTCGATGGATGGCTATGCGTTGCGGTCGCAGGACGCAGCTTCGCTGCCCCTGCGGCTGCGGCGGATCGGAGCGTCGCGCGCGGGCGAAAGTTTCGACGGCATTGTCGCGCCCGGCACCTGCGTTCGCATCTTCACCGGCGCCACGATGCCGCGCGGCGCGGACCTTATCGCGCTGCAGGAGGACGCGAGCGAGAGCGACGGCCACGTCACGATCGACGCGGTGCCGGCGAAAGGCAAATTCATCCGCCCCGCCGGCTTCGATTTTCCGGCCGGGGCGGTTTGCACAACGCGCGGCGAAGTGTTGACCGCGCGCCGCGTCGGGCTTCTTGCGATGGCGGGTCACAATGCCGTGCCGGTGATCCGCAAGCCGAAGGTGGCCGTGCTCGCGACCGGCGACGAGCTTGTCCCGCCGGGCGAGACGCCCGGCAAGGACCAGATCGTGGGCTCGAACAGCGTCGCGCTCTCCGCCGCCATCGCCGGATGGGGCGGCGCGCCGGTCGATCTCGGGATCGTTGCCGACCGGCGCGAGGCGATTGCGGCCGCGCTCGATCGCGCCCGCTCCGCCGACCTGCTGGTCACGACTGGCGGCGCTTCGGTCGGCGAGCATGACCTCGTGCATGCCGGGCTCGCGGAGCGCGGCTTCGCGCTCGATTTCTGGCGCATCGCGATGCGGCCGGGCAAACCGCTGATGTTCGGGCAGGCCGCCGGCCTGCCGGTGCTCAGCCTGCCGGGCAATCCGGTGTCGGCGCTTGTCTGTGCGCTTCTGTTCCTGCGCCCGGCAATGGCGGCGATGCTCGGGCTTGCGAACACGCAACCCGTCTTCGAGCGGGCGATGCTGGATTATCTGCGCGCCCGCCTGGAAATCGCGGCGGACGGACGGGCCTGCGTCGAGACCTTCCCGACACAGGACAGTTCCATGCTGATGACGCTGACCCATGCCGACGTCCTGGTGCGGCGCCGGCCGTTCGCGCCCCCCGCGCAGGCGGGCGATCTCGTGGAGGTCATCCGGTTCGACCGGCTCGACAGCATGTTGTGAGCGCGGCGCGCGCCGCGCAGGCCGGTTCAGTTGAGCGCACCGCAGCTCGCGCGCCACGCGTCCGCGCCGATGCGGCTGTCGACGGCAAGCGCCGCCTGTTTCAGCACCGCGGCCAGCGCCCGCGACATGTCAGGCGGCGCGCCGAACGACACCTCGAATCCGTCGGCGGTGCCGAGCGTCATGATCAGGCACGCATGGCCTTCCACCTGCTCCACCGTCCAGCGGCCGAGCGGAAAGACGATGCGGTAATGCGGGTCGTTGGTGCGCGCGTGCAGCGCCTTCTTGAGCAGATGCGGCAGCGTCATCATGATGCTTTCCGCCTGGTCGAGGGACAGCGTGATGGTAACGGGCGCGCCGGCGCGGTCGCGCGCGCCGAGACGGATGAGGCGGCCGCTTTCGTCCACCTCGCAGACCGTCAGTTCCGCAATATCCACCGTCGTGCCCACGATCCGCTCCATTCCGTGCTCCTGCCGGCCGCGCGGCAGTTCGATATATCCAATAATATATATCGAAAGCGGATGCAAGAATCCGCCGCGGGCGGCCGGCGCGCCTTGCGATCGCGGTTTGCACAAATGCGCAATGCGGCGGCGTGCGCTTCGTATGCGTTCCGCTAAGGCGGATTGGCCGCGAGCCAGAGCAGGAGATCGCCGGTCGGGTGGCCGTCGGGGCGCAGGCCGGCTTTGGCCTGCATCGCGCGGACGGCGTCGCGCTGCACGAAATCCATCTGGCCGACGAAATTGTCGACGCGAAAGCCGCGCGCGGCGAGGTCGCGCTGCAAAAAGATGCGGTCAGAGCGCGACATCTGCCTGTCGTCCTTCGGCCAGGGCGTGACGAACGGTTTTCCGCCGCGCAGCCGGTCGGCGAGATGTGCCACCGCCAGCGCATAGGCGTCGGAGATATTGTAGCGCTTGATCGCCTCGAAATTCGCGGTGACGAGAAAGGCCGGCCCGTCCGCGCCGGTCGGAAACAGAAGATAGGCGTCGCCGGTTGCCGGCAGCGCGCCGCCGTCGGCGCGGCGCAGGCCGCGCGCGCTCCACTCGGCAAAGCCCGCGCGGCTCTTCGCCAAATCGAAACCGCGCGGCACCGTCACCTCGTATCCCCAGGGCAGGCCGGGCTGCCAGCCATTCTCGCGGAAATAATTGGCGATCGAGCCGATCACGTCGGGCACGTTGGTCCAGATGTCGCGCTTGCCGTCGCCGGAGAAATCCACCGCCCAGCGCATGAAGCTCGAGGGAATGAATTGCGGCTGGCCCATCGCGCCCGCCCACGAACCGGTCATCCTGTCGCGCGCGATATGGCCCTGCTGCAGGATGGTCAGCGCATGCAGCAATTCCTCGCGGCAGAAGGTTTCGCGATAGCCGCTCGCCGCCAGCGTCACCAGCGAGCGGATGATGTCCTTGTTGCCGTAATAGCCGCCGTAGCTCGTCTCCATGCCCCAGATCGCAACGAGCATCGCGCGGTCGACGCCGTAGCGGCGTTCGGCGACCGCAAGCGTGTCGGCCCATTTCGCAAGCTGCTGCCGGCCGCCCGACAGGCGCCCGGGCGACACCGCGCCCGCGACATAGGTCCCGACCGGGCGGCCGTACTCGGCCTGCTTTTTTGATGCGGCGATGACGTCCGCGTCGGGCGTCACGCCGGTGAAGGCGAGATCGAAGGTCGCGCGCGTGATGCCGCGCGCCTGCGCCTGCGGCCACAGGTTGCGGACATAGGTCGCAAAGTCGGTCGCCCCCACGTCCTGCTGGCGCTGCTCGGCGAACGCGGGCGAAAGCGGCAGGACCGCGGCAAAGGCGATCGCGGCCGCGAGGCGGATCATGCGCCGTTTGTGCCGCTTGCGTCCCGGATCGCGCGCCAGACGCGTTCCGGCGTCGCCGGCATGTCGATGTGGCGGATGCCGAGGACGGAGAGCGCATCGACGATGGCGTTCATGATCGAGGCGAGGCCGCCCGCGCATCCGGCCTCGCCGCAGCCTTTCGTCCCGAGCGGATTGGTGCGGGCGGGCACCGGATGGCTCAAGAAGCCGATGTCGCAGACATCGTGCGCACGCGGCATTGCGTAATCCATGAACGAGCCGGTGAGAAGCTGGCCGCTGTCGTCATAGAGCGCCTGCTCCAGCAGCGCCTGGCCGAGGCCCTGCACGACGCCGCCATGCACCTGGCCCTCGACCAGCAGCGGGTTGATCAGCGTGCCGAAATCGTTGACCGAGGAATAACGCACGAGCGCGACCGTGCCGGTCTGCGGATCGATCTCGACTTCGGCGACATGGGCGCCGTTCGGAAACGCGGAGGGCACCGGCTCGCTCGCATGCGAGACGTCGAGCGAGGACGGCACGCCGGGCGGCAGCGCGAGGCCGCCGCGCAGCCGCGCCGCAAGCTCCATGATGCCGACCGAACGGTCGGTGCCAGCGATGACGAAGCGTCCGCGCTCGAACACGATATCGGTCTCCGCCGCCTCCAGCACATGGGCTGCGATCTGCCGGCCGCGTTCGATCACGAGGGCCGCGGCCTCCACGATCGCCATGCCGCTTGCGGTGATCGAGCGCGAACCGCCGGTGCCGCCGCCCGCGATCAGTGCGTCGCTGTCGCCCTGCGACAGCCGGATGCGCTCGAACGGCACGCCGAGCTTCTCGCTCAGCACCTGCGCGAACGGGGTAGCGTGGCCCTGGCCGTAATCGAGCGTGCCGGTGACGATGGTGACGGTGCCGTCGGCCTCGAAGCGGATGCCGCCCATTTCCCGGTTCGGCGGGGCGGTGACTTCCAGATAGCTGCCGATGCCGAGCCCGCGCAGCTTGCCCGCCTTGCGGCTCTCGCGCCGGCGCTTCGCAAAGCCTTGCACGTCGGCGGCCGCGAGCGCCTCCTTGAACACGGCAGGGAAATCGCCGCTGTCATAGGTCATGCCGGAGGCGGCCTTGAACGGCATCTGGCGCGGCCGGATGTGATTGCGCCGGCGCAATGCGAGGCGGTCGATCCCCGTTTCGCGGGCGGCCTCGTCGATCAGCCGCTCCATATAGTAATTGCCTTCTGGCCGTCCGGCGCCGCGATAGGCCGACACCTGCGTGGTGTTGGTGAAGACGCATTTCGAGGACACTTCGAGCAGCGGCGTGCGATACACGCTCGGGGTGTTCTTCACCGCATTGAGCGTTGCCATCAGCGGCGCCACGGTGCCGAGGAACGCGCCCATATTGGCGTAACCGGTGAGGCGCACGGCGAGGAAATGCCCGTCCTTGTCGAGGGCGAGCTCCGCCGTCATCTCGTGATCGCGGCCGTGATGGTCGGACACGAACGAGCCGGAGCGCTCGTCGGTCCATTTGACCGGACGGCCGAGCGCGCGCGCGGCGTGCAGGATGCAGACATATTCCGGATAGACCGGCGCCTTCATGCCGAACGAGCCGCCGACCTGGCCGGTCAGCACGCGCACCTTGTCGGGCGTGGTGCCGAGAATGTCGACGAGCTGGCCCTTCATGCCGAACGTGCCCTGGCTCTGCGCGTGCAGGGTAAAATGTGTGCGGGCGGGATCGTACAGGGCGACGGCGGCGCGCGGCTCCATCGCGTTCACGACGACACGACTGTTGCGCAGCGGCAGCCGCGTGACGTGCGCGGCGCGCGCGAACGCCTCTGCCACCTGCGCGCTGTCGCCATAGTGATAATCGAGCGCGATATTGCCCGGCGCCTCGTCGTAGAGCTGCGGCGCGCCTTCTTTCACCGCCTCGCTCGCCAGCGTCACCGCCGGCAGCGGATCGATATCCACCGTCACCGCTTCGGCGGCATCCTTCGCCTGCGCCAGGGTCTCGGCGACGACGAACGCCACCGGATCGCCGACGAAGCGCACCTTGCCGGCGGCGAGTGCCGGCCGCGGCGGCTTGGTCATGTCCGAGCCGTCGCGGTTCTTGAACGGCACCGTGCATTTGAGCGGGCCGTAGCCCGCAAGGTCGCCGCCGCCGAAGGCGCCGAGCACGCCGGGCATCGCGCGCGCGGCGTCAAGGTCGATGCCGCGGATGACGCCGTGCGCATGCACCGAGCGCACCATCACGGCATAGGCCTGGCCGGGTAGGTTGAGGTCGTCGGTATAGCGGCCGAGCCCCTGGACGAGCACCGGATCCTCGGTCCGTGCGACCGGCTGGCCGATCCCGAATTTCGAGAGCGCCAGGCCGTCGGCGGTCGCTGCGGTCTTTTCTCGGATGTTCATCGGGCATTTCCGGCGGAAAGGTCTGAAATAGCGGCGGCAGGCGGCCGCCACAAGGCGCGCGCCGCGACCCGGCCATGCGGCGGTTGCGCGAAGGACGCTCACTCTTTAAACTTTGCGCCGATCAGTGGAAACACGCCGGCTGCAGGGCGGCATTGCCTTCGGCGCGGCAGGACGAACACAATGGACGACGAGGCCCGGGCGACCGGCCTCGATCCCGCGCGTGAGCGTGCATTTCGCGAGCCTCGGGCCGAAATCCGGGCGACGCGGGATCGCGGTGCGCCCTTGCATCCGCGCTTGGACGGCGGCGGACACGGGACGGACCTCTATGGTCCGACCTATGCCGCGCTCGATCTCGGCACCAACAATTGCCGCCTGCTGGTGGCGCGTGCGACCCACGACGGCTTCCGGGTGATCGACGCCTTCTCGCGCATCATCCGGCTGGGCGAGGGCATCACCGCCTCCGGACGGCTGGGCGAGCCGGCGATCGAGCGCGCGGTCGAGGCGTTGAAAATCTGCCGCGACAAGATGCGCAACCGCGGCGTCACGCGCGCGCGCTTGATCGCGACCGAAGCCTGCCGGCGCGCCGAGAACGGCGTCGCCTTCCTGTCCCGGGTGCGCGACCAGGTCGGCCTCGACCTCGAAGTGGTGGACCGGGAGACCGAGGCGCTTCTTGCGGCCACCGGCTGCACGCCGCTGATCGATCCGCAGGCGGACGGCGCGGTCCTGTTCGATATCGGCGGCGGTTCCTCGGAGATCGTGCGGCTCGGCCATCCCGAAGCCGCCCGTCACGGTCCGCCCGCGCCCGCCATGCGCGACTGGATCTCGCTGCCGGTCGGTGTCGTCACGCTTGCCGAGCGGCACGGCGGCATCGTCGTCACGCCCGACATTTTCGAGGCGATGATCGCGGAAGTGGCCGGCCATATCGCGCCGTTCGCGGCGGCCCAGAGCGGGCACGATCCGCTGCGCGTGCATCTTCTGGGAACGTCGGGAACGGTGACGACTATTGCCGGCGTTCACCTTGCGCTGCGGCGCTATGACCGCCGCCGCGTCGACGGCTCCTGGATGAGCGATTCCGAAATTACCGGCGTGATGCGGCGCCTGCTGGCGATGAGCTACGACGAACGAGCGGCCAATCCCTGCATCGGGTTCGAGCGCGCCGACCTTGTGCTGGCCGGATGCGCGATCCTGGAAGCGATCCGGCGCACCTTCCCGTGCACGCGCCTGCGCATCGCCGACCGCGGCCTGCGCGAGGGGATGCTGGTCCAGATGATGCGCGACGACCGCATCTGGGCGGAGGGCCATTCGCAATGACGTCTGCGCGCGGCGGCGGACGCGGTCGCGACCTGAAGGTGCGCGTCAAGGCCGGCAAGAGCCGCACTTTGTCGTCCAAGCTGTGGCTCGACCGCCAGCTCAACGATCCCTATGTCGCGCGCGCCAAGCGCGAGGGTTTCCGCTCGCGCGCCGCCTACAAGCTGATCGAGATCGACGACAAGTATCGTTTCCTGAAACCCGGCTGTCGCGTCGTCGATCTGGGCGCCGCGCCCGGCGGCTGGAGCCAGGTCGCCGCGCAGCGCGTCGGCGTCGAGGCCGGCCGGGGCAGGGTGGTGGCGATCGACCTGCTCGACATGGATCCGGTCCCGGGGGTCGAATTCCTCGTCCTCGACTTTCTCGATCCCGACGCGCCCGACCGCCTCAAGGCGATGCTCGGCGGGCCGGCGGACGTCGTTCTCTCGGACATGGCGGCCAACGCCACCGGCCACCGTAAGACCGATCATCTCAAGATCGTCGGGCTGGTCGAGGCGGCGGCCGCGTTCGCCGCCGAGGTGCTGGCGCCGGGCGGGGTTTTCCTTGCCAAGGTCTTGCAGGGCGGAACCGAGGGCGAACTGCTCGCGCAGTTGCGGCGCGATTTCGCGACCGTGCGTCACGTCAAGCCGCCGGCGAGCCGCGCCGGCTCGGCGGAGCTTTATGTGCTTGCGACCGGCTTCCGCGGCGGCTGAGGAAGGCGCGCAGCCGCTGTCCCGCGGCCGCATGGCGTTACCCGCGCTTGCGAAAAAGCGCCTGTTTCCTGCTGAAAAACCCTGTTGGCGAAGGCTTTCGATGCTTCGCACCCGCGCGCGAATCTCCTAATCGGGGACACGGCGCGCGTCGCGCCAGTGAGGGCATTTCAACATGGCGGCAAAACCGAAAGCCAAGCCGGCAGCCAAGAAGCCGGCGAGCAACAGTGTCAACAAGGTCACCCTGAAACATCTCGCGGCGGCCTTGGCGGAGGATCATGAGATGACGAAGAAGCAGGGCGAAGCCATGCTCACCGATCTCGTTGCCCTCATCACCAAGCACCTGAAGAAGGGCGAGCGTATCCGCATCGCCGGCCTCGGCATCCTCCAGGTGCGCAAGCGCGCCGCCCGCATGGGCCGCAATCCCGCCACCGGCGAGGCGATCAAGATCAAGGCCAGCAAGAAGGTTGCCTTCCGCGCGGCCAAAGAACTGAAGATGGCGATCTGACGCTTCGCATCGGCGGGCCGGGCGGCTATCCCATCCTGCGGTCGGAGTCCTCTCCGGGCGCGATGGGATCGCTTGCCTTTACCGGCATGTGCCCGGAAAGCTCGGCGCCGGCGTCGCGCGGCAGGCGCATGAAGACGAAGACCGACGCCGCCGAGATCGCGCCGACCAGAAGGAAGGCGGGCGCGAAATCGCCCGCGCCGATCTCCGTGCTGCCGCTCATGTGCAGCGACGTCTCCACCGCGAACGCGCCGACCGCGACGCCTGCCGACAGCGACAATTGCTGCCCGACGGAGGCCAGCGCGGTGGCGCGGCTCATGCGGGCGGTCTCGATATCGGCATAGGCGATGGAATTGACGCTCGTGAATTGCAGCGAGCGGAAGAAGCCGCCGATCAACAGCACCGTCACGATCAGACCGAGCGGCGTCGCCGGCGTGAACGCCGCGCAGGCGGCGATGAAGGCCGCGCTCACCACCGCATCGACCATGAGCACCCGGCGGAAGCCGAACCGGTTGATGATCCGCGCGGCCAGCGTCTTCATGCCGAGCCCGCCGACGGCGGCCGCGAACGTGATCATGCCGGACTGGAAGGGGTTGAGTCCGAACCCCGTCTGCAGCATCAGCGGGAGCAGGAACGGCAGCGCGCCGACGCCGAGCCGGAACAGGAAGCCGCCGACGAAGCTGGCATGGAAGGTCGGCAGCCGCAGCAGCGAGAAGTCGAGGATCGGCGCCGGTGTGCGCCGCGCGTGCCACAGATAGGCGCCCATCGCCACTGCGCCGCCGGCGATAAGCGTCGCGATCACCTGCCAGGGCAGGAGGTCGAGGCCCGCGACCGACAGCCCGAAGGCGAGCCCCGCCACACCGAGGCCCGCCAGCAGCAGGCCGACGCCGTCGAACGGCTCGACGCGCTCCGCGCGCACCGGGTCGATGAAGCGCAGCACCAGCACGATGCCGACAAGGCCGAACGGCACGTTGATCAGGAATATCCAGTGCCAGGAGGCGAAGGTGGTGATGAAGCCGCCGACCGGCGGTCCGACCACCGGGCCGATCAGCGCCGGTATCGTGACCCAGGCCATCGCGCCGATGAGCTTGCGCTTGTCGATGGTGCGCACCAGCACGAGCCGGCCCACCGGCGTCATCATCGCCCCGCCCATGCCCTGCACGATGCGCGCGATCACGAAATCCTCGAGCGAGCCCGCGAGCGCGCAGCCGACCGAGCCGGCGATGAAGATGGCGATCGCCGCGGCGAACACCGTGCGCGCGCCGAACCGGTCGGCGGTCCAGCCGCTGGCGGGGATGAAGACGGCAAGCGAGATCAGGTAGGAGGTGAGCGCGACCTTGAGCGCCAGCGGGTTTGTCCCGATATCGGCTGCGATCGCCGGTAGCGAGGTCGCGATCACCGTGGAATCCATGTTTTCCATGAACAGCGCGACCGCGACGATCAGCGGGACGATGCGTTCGCGGTTCATGGAGGCACCGGGGCGGGCGTTGCTGCGGGGGCGGCCGTTCTAGCATCGGCAGCGCCATGGTAAAGCGGCGACTTGGTAAAGTAGCGTCTTGGTAAGTCGCGTCTTGCGCCGGGCGCGGTCTCTCTTACATGCACGGCGCGGGCATTCCGTGTCGCGAGGGCTTTCGATGATCTACATCCTTGCCGTCTTCCTGCCGCCGCTGGCGCTCCTGCTGAACGGGCAGGTGTTTTCGGCCATCCTGAACGCCGTCCTCATCGTGCCCTGCCTGCTGCTGGGCTTCCTGTTTCCGGTCCTCTGGCTGGTCCCCTCGCTACACGGGGTAGTCGCCGTCTATATGAAACGCGAGGACCGCAAGCACGAGGAACTGGTCGACGCGATCCGCAAGCACGGCCCGCCGCCCGGCTACAAGCCTTAACCTGTGGGGAGCCGGCATCGCCGGCGCGGCGTCCTCGTCTTGCCGCAAGGGATGTGCTATCGACCGGCGCCAACCCCGATTCCCGAAGCCTGCGCTTGAGCGGGCCGGGTCGGACGGATAGAGTTGGCAATGGCACATCCCGACATAAGCTCGCAATCCGAGGCCCTGCGCGAGGGCCTCACCTTCGACGACGTCCTGCTGCAGCCCGGTCCTTCCGAGGTGCTGCCCGGCGAAGCAGACGTGCGCACGCACGTAACGCGCGACATCTCGCTCAATATCCCGATCATCGCCTCCGCCATGGACACCGTGACCGAAGCGGCCATGGCGATCGCCATGGCGCAGGCCGGCGGCATCGGCGTCGTCCACCGCAACATGGAGCCGGCCGACCAGGCGGCGCAGGTGCGCCAGGTCAAGAAGTTCGAGAGCGGTATGGTGGTCAATCCGCTGACCATCCAGCCCGAGGCGACGCTTGCCGACGCGCTCGAACTCATGAAGGAACACTCGATCTCCGGCATTCCGGTGGTCGAGGGCCGCAACGGTTCAGGCCCCGGCAGGCTGGTCGGCATCCTCACCAATCGCGACGTGCGCTTTGCGACCGATCCGCGCCAGCGCGTTGTCGACCTGATGACGCGCGATCGCCTGGTGACGGTGCGCGAGGGCGTCAGCCAGGACGAAGCCAAGAAGCTGCTGCATCAGCATCGCATCGAGAAGCTTCTGGTGGTGGACGGCGAATACCGCTGCGTCGGCCTGATCACGGTGAAGGACATCGAGAAGGCGGTCGCCAATCCGAACGCCTGCAAGGACGAGCAGGGCCGCCTGCGCGTGGCGGCGGCGACCACGGTCGGCGACAAGGGCTTCGAGCGCACCGAGCGGCTGATCGAGGCCGGCGTCGATCTCGTCGTGGTCGATACCGCGCACGGCCATTCGCGGCATGTGATCGAGGCGGTCGGCCGCATCAAGCGGCTGTCCAACAAGGTGCAGGTGATCGCCGGCAATGTCGCCACTGCCGACGGCACCCGGTCGCTGATCGATGCCGGCGCCGACTGCGTGAAGGTCGGCATCGGGCCGGGATCGATCTGCACGACGCGCATCGTCGCCGGCGTCGGCGTGCCGCAACTGACCGCGATCATGGATTCGGTGGAAGCCGCGCGCAAGACCGGTACGCCGGTGATCGCCGACGGCGGCATCAAGTATTCCGGCGACCTCGCCAAGGCGCTGGCCGCGGGCGCCGACTGCGCGATGGTCGGCTCGCTCCTGGCCGGCACCGACGAGACGCCGGGCGAGGTGTTCCTCTATCAGGGACGCTCCTACAAGAGCTATCGGGGCATGGGCTCGGTCGGCGCCATGGCGCGCGGCTCCGCCGACCGCTATTTCCAGCAGGACATCAAGGACACGCTCAAGCTCGTGCCGGAAGGCGTCGAGGGCCAGGTGCCCTACAAGGGGCCGGTCGCGACCGTGCTGCACCAGCTCACTGGCGGCCTGCGCGCGGCTATGGGCTATGTCGGCGCGAGAACGATCGACGAATTCCACGCCAAGGCGAGGTTCCTGAAGATTTCGAGCGCAGGCCTGCGCGAAAGCCACGTCCACGACGTGACGATCACGCGCGAAAGCCCGAACTATCCGAGCCGGCTCTGACGGCGCGGCTAGAGCCTTTCCTGCTTTGATGGAATCAGAGCAGGGGCTCTGGCTTTTTGTTTTGACGCGTTTTCTTCACGCGAACCGGTACCCGCTTCGCTCGAAAACGCTTTAGCGCACCATGTAGCGGATCGCATAATCGCCCGCCCGCGCGGTGGGCTTGGGCTTGTCGTCTTCCATCATGAAGTCGAGCGGATGCCACGGCCCGTAATCGTGCATCAGGCGCGGATTTGACGGGAACGGCATCACGAAGACGAGCGGCGGCCGGTCCGGCATGGTGACGATCACTTCGCGCCGGCGGGTGCGTTCGCGCGTCTCGACATTGATGCGCAGCGCGAGCCCTCCGTTCTCGGTCAGCCATTCGCTGGCAAAGCCGCGCGTGACGCCGGACGGCGTGCGCAGCGCGACCCCGATCGCGCCGAGCGCCGCGGGAGGCACGGAATCGGGAAAGCGCACCGTCATCCAGATATTCCATTTTGTTTCGCCGGCATTGTCGTAGGGACGCGACAGCGCCCGATGGCCTGCAAGCGAGACGAAAACCAGTACGAGCGCGAGCGCGCCACCCGCCATGCCGCGGGCGATCCAGCGCGCCCCGGGGCTGCGGGCAGCGAGCAGGCTGCCGGCGATCAGTAGCGCAAGCGAGGCCGATAGTGATACGAGGATGTAGGCATCCTTGCCGATGTCGAATGCCGTGGCGGCAAGGCCGCCGAGGTCGAGAAGCTGCGCCAGCGCCGCGCCGCCAAAACCGGCAAGGCCGCAAGATATGCCGCTCCATAAGCGGCTCGCCGACCGGTCGCGGCGCGCGAGCATGAGGCCGGCGGCTGCCGCCGCGACCGCGCCGCTTAGTTCAAAACCGCGGACGACCGCGCCGGAATCGAGAAAGGCATCGCGGTCGAGTGCGCGCAGAGTTTCAAAAGCGGCCGCATAGACCGCAAGACCCGCGATCCAGCCGATCGTTGCGCAGCCGGCCGCAAACAGTAAAAGCGACATGCAGCGGAGCACGCGGTCCATCGCTCAACGCCACTCGGGGACGTGATAGCGGATCTCGAAAATCTCCGCCGCGCCCGGACGGCGCGGTTGGCCGTCGGCTTTCATGTCGTCGATGAAATTCACCCGCTGCCAGGAGCCGAATACATCGGACGGCTTCGGCGTCGCCGACAGGCCGATGCTGAAGAGGAGTTTGGGCTGGCCCGGCAGCGACACGACCAGCATGCGCTGCGAGGTGCGGGTATAGAGCGGCACGAAGCCGCTGAGCACCATCTGCCCGTCGTCGCGGCGCAGCCATTGGTCCTTGAACTGGCCGCCGCTGCGCTGCGAGCCCGCCTGCATCTCGAAATCGATGCGCCGCCGATCAGGCTCGGCTATGCCCGCCGGCAGCCGGACCTCGAAATGCAGGTGCGGCACGACGCTGCCCGAAAACTGTTCGAGCGTCGCCATGCGAAGGGCGATGCCGGCGGCGACCAGTGCGGCAATCGCGCCGAGCACGAGCGTGCTGCGTCCGGCCAGCGCGAGAAAGCCGCGATGGTCGGCGCGAAAGCGCAGGAAAAGTACGATCGCGGTCACGAGGCCGATCAGGCCGCAAAGGATGCCGATGGACCCGATAAAGTATCCGGAGGCGCCCTCGCGGCTGGTGATCCCGAAGACCGCGACCAGCAGCAGGCCGATGCCGATGCCGGCAAGGAAGCCGGCCACCGCGCCGGCGATGCCGGCCAGAAGAGCCCGGATGTAGGTCATATCGTGCGCCCGCCTGAATCCCTGTGCATTAGTATGCGGCGGCTGCAGGCCGGTTCAAAGCCGGATGCGTTTGCGTCGGCGGCTTTTGGCGATTAAGCCAGTCGTCCGCCGCCCGGGAAAATCCGCCAAGCGCAAGGGAGAGTGTCGTGTCGGTCATGCAGGTGCTGCTGCCGGTTTTTGTCCAGGTTCTGCTGACCTTCGTCCTGCTGTTTCGGATGGGATACTTGCGCGTGACCACCATCCGCAGCGGCGAGGTGAAGATGAAGGACATCGCGTTGCGCGAGCCGAACTGGATGCCGCGCACGCTGCAGGTCGCCAACGCCTTCCACAACCAGCTCGAACTGCCGCTGCTGTTCTATGTGCTCACAATCCTCGTTCTGATCACGCGGCAGGCCGATATCGCATTCGTGACGCTGGCCTGGATTTTCGTCGTGCTGCGGGTCCTGCATGCGTGGATCCACGTCACCTCCAACCACGTCCGCAGGCGCGCCGTCGCGTTCATGGCCGGTGCGATGGTGCTGGCGGTCATGTGGCTTCTGTTCATGCTGCGCATCCTCTTCGCGTCCTGAACGGCGATCTGAACCGACATGACACCGGCAGCCCGCATCTCGGCGGCGATCGACGTTCTCGCGGACCTTGCGGCGATCCGTCGGCCGGCCGCCGAGGCGCTGAAGGACTGGGGACTGAAGCATCGCTTCGCCGGCTCCTCCGACCGCGCCGCGATTGCGGGCCTCGTCTATGACGCGCTGCGCCGGCGCGCCTCGGCCGCCTTCGTGATGGATGCGGACGCGCCGCGCGCGGTCATGCTCGGGATGCTGCGGCTGGAGCGCGGGCTCGATGTCGTAGCGATCGCGCGATTGTTCGACGGATCGCGCTTTGCCCCGACCCCGCTCACCGAGGCCGAGCGCGCACGGCTGGCGAGCCCGGATCTGTCGGATGCGCCGGCCGCAATCGCCGGCGACTATCCGGACTGGCTCGATGACCATTTCGCGCGCGTGTTCGGCGAGGCGCGGGCACAGGAGGGCGCCGCGCTTGCGAGCCGCGCGCCGCTCGACCTGCGCGTCAACCGCCTCAAAGGCACGCGCGAGGACGCAATCGCGGCCTTGCCCGACCTGCCGGTCGCGCCGACGCCCTGGTCGCCGGACGGGCTTCGCCTTGTGCAGACGGCCGATGCCAGAAGCCCGGCGATCCATGCCGAGCCGGCGTTCATCAAGGGCCTGATCGAGATCCAGGACGAGGGCTCGCAACTGGCGGCGCTCCTGTCCGGCGCGAAGCCGGGCGCGCAGGTGGTCGATCTGTGCGCGGGCGCCGGCGGCAAGACGTTGGCGCTTGCCGCGATGATGCAGAACACGGGGCAGATTTTCGCAACCGACAGCGACAAGCGCCGGCTCGCGCCCATTCACGAGCGGCTGGAGCGCGCGGGCGCGCGCAACGTGCAGGTGCGCACGCCGCGCCGCGAGTCCGACGTGCTGTCCGAGCTCGAAGGCCGCATCGATCTCGTCCTGATCGACGCGCCCTGCACCGGCACGGGATCGTGGCGGCGCAATCCGGATGCGAAATGGCGGCTGCGTCCGGGCGCGCTCGAACTGCGCGTGAAGGACCAGCGCGCCGTGCTCGACCGCGCGGTGGCGCTCGTCGCGCCGGGCGGCGTCATCGCCTACGTCACCTGCTCGGTGCTCGAGGAGGAGAACGGCGCGCAGGTGCGCGATTGCGTGGCGCGGCACCCGGCGTTTTCCGTCGTGCCGCCGCAGGAGGTCGCGGGGGCGCTCGGCGAGCGGGCCTTCATGTTCGCGCGCTCGGCGCTGCCGACGGCGGAAGGATTGCTGATGACGCCGCGGCGTACGGGCACTGACGGATTTTTCGTCTCGCTCCTGCGCCGGACGTAAGCGCCTCCGCCGGTCCCGGTTCAGGCCGCGTGCGCGTGCGGACCCTGCCAGGCGGCAACCTCGGCCGGATCGGCCTCGACCTCCCAGCGCCCGATGTGTCCGCCGTCGTCGACGCCTTGCGTAAGATGCCCGAGAAATTCCCGGCGCGGGATCGGGCGAAAGCCCATGTCGAGGATGGTCGGCGTCCGGAACTTGCCGTCGTTGAGGGTGTAGCCCCAGCGGTTGAGGTGCCAGTTGAGCACGTTGAAGCCGAGCTTGGAGGTGTTGTCCTCATGCGAGAATTGCGACTCGGTGAAAAAGACGCGCCCGAGCGCGACGCCGTAGCCGCCGCCGACCAGCGCGCCGGCCTCGTTCCAGACCTCGAACGAGTGGCAATGGCCGGCATCGTGCAGCGCGGCATAGGTGCGCATGATCTGCGGCGTGATCCAGGTCACGTGCCAGCGGCCCTCGCGCCGTCCGGCGCACGCCTTGATCACCTGCTCGAAGGCGCGGTCGAACGTCACGCGATAGCGGCTTTGCCGCATCAGGCGGCGAATGCGCCGCGACATGTGCAGTTCGTCGAAGAACAGCACGCAGCGCTCCGGCGGCGAGCTCCAGGACAGCGTGCCGAAATGGCCGGACGTGAACAGCCCGCGCCGGTAGGCCGCGACCATGGTCGGCACCGACATGTCGTGGACGATGCCGGCGAGGCCCTGGTCGTCGAACGTGCGCTCGGGATCGGGCAGCCGCTTGTCCGGCCGGATCAGCTCCGTCGCCCACAGCCGCAGGAACGGCGGCAGTTGCCAGACGCGCGGCGGCTTGATCGCCCACAGGACGCCGAGCGCGATTCGCTCGAACGTCGCGAACGGGGTTTCGCGAAACAGGTTGCCGCGCAGCGCCGAGATTTCCTCGGCCGCAGTCATCAGGATATCGGGCTCGATCATGGTCCGCCGCATGGTTAGGGTTCACCCGCACAAAACCGTGGAAATCGCCCATAATTGCGGTATCGCCGGCCGGCTTCCGCGGTTAACGCTAACGCGCCGTCACGTCGACGGGCGGGTGTCCGCACAGCCTGACGGCAAAGCCTCGACAGGCCGTTAACGCCCATCTAGAACCAGCCATGGCCGACCAGAAAAACCTCCACGAAAAGGTCCTGATCGTCGATTTCGGCTCGCAGGTGACACAGCTCATCGCGCGGCGCGTGCGGGAAGAGGGGGTCTATTCCGAGATCGTGCCCTTCAACCGGGCCGAAGAAGCCTTCCGCGCGATGCGGCCGAAGGCGGTGATCCTCTCGGGCGGGCCGGCTTCGGTGCTCGACGCCAATGCGCCGCTCGCGCCCATGACGATCTATGAGGCGGGCGTTCCGGTGCTGGGCATCTGTTACGGCGAGCAGGCGATGGCGCAGCAGCTCGGCGGCAAGGTCGAGGGCGGGCATCACCGCGAGTTCGGCCGCGCCGAGGTGACGGTCACCGAGGACTCCCCGCTGTTCGAGAATGTCTGGACCAAAGGCGAGAAATACCCGGTCTGGATGAGCCACGGCGACCGCGTCACGCGCCTGCCGGAGGGCTTTCGCGTGCTCGGCACCTCGCCGAACGCGCCGATCGCCATCATCGCCGACGAGAGGCGCAGGTTCTACGCCACGCAATTCCATCTCGAGGTCGTGCATACGCCGCACGGCGCGGCGCTGTTGCGCAACTTCGTGCGCAGGATCGCCGGCCTCAAGGGCGACTGGACCATGCGCGCCTTCAAGGAGGAGGCGATCGCGCGCATCCGCGCGCAGGTCGGCAAGGGGCGCGTGATCTGCGGTCTCTCGGGCGGCGTCGATTCCTCCGTTGCCGCGGTGCTGATCCACGAGGCGATCGGCGACCAGCTCACCTGCGTGTTCGTCGATCACGGCCTCCTGCGTCTCGGCGAGGCGCAGAAGGTGGTGGCGCTGTTCCGCGGCCATTACAACATCCCGCTCGTGCATGTGGAGGCGGCCGACCGCTTCCTCGGCGCGCTCGAAGGCGTCGACGAGCCGGAGAGGAAGCGCAAGATCATCGGCAAGCTGTTCATCGACGTGTTCGAGGAGGAGGCGAAGAAGGTCGGCGGCGCGGAATTCCTCGCCCAGGGCACGCTCTATCCCGACGTGATCGAGAGCGTCTCGTTTACCGGCGGCCCCTCCGTCACCATCAAGTCGCACCACAATGTCGGCGGCCTGCCCGAGCGCATGAACATGAAGCTCGTCGAGCCGTTGCGCGAATTGTTCAAGGATGAGGTGCGCGCGCTCGGCCGCGAGCTTGATCTGCCCGACGTGTTCGTCGGCCGCCATCCCTTTCCGGGGCCGGGCCTCGCCATCCGCTGCCCGGGCGCGATCACGCGCGAGAAGCTCGACATCCTGCGGCTGGCCGACGAAATCTATATCGAGGAGATCCGCCGCGCCGGCATCTACGACGACATCTGGCAGGCCTTCGCCGTGATCCTGCCGGTGAAGACGGTCGGCGTGATGGGCGACCACCGCACCTACGATCATGTGGTGGGTTTGCGGGCAGTGAACTCGACCGACGGCATGACCGCCGACTTCTATTCCTTCGACATGCGCTTCATCGGCCATGTGGCGACGCGCATCATCAACGAGGTCAAGGGCGTCAACCGCGTGGTCTATGACGTGACCTCGAAGCCGCCCGGCACGATCGAGTGGGAGTGAGGGCAGGGAAGGTTTCCGCATGAGCCGCGGATTCAAAATCTTTCTGGCCTTCGTCGGCGGCCTCGTCGTCGGCGAGGCGATCCCGATCGTCTGGTATATCGTTGCGACGAGCTATTTCGGCATGTTCGACCGCGACGGCGGCGGCGCCATGGGTGCGATCTTCATCATGGGACCGATGCTGGCGCTTCTGCTCGCAACGGTGGCCGCAATTATCACGGCGCGGCGGACTCGCTGATCGTCGCGTGTTTGCATCGTCCTTCATCGCTGCAATATTTATGAAGGCATACTCATCTGATCTCGGGAGCGGTGCATGGCTGTGACCGTCTACGGCATTAAAAACTGCGACACGATGAAGAAGGCGTTCGCCTGGCTCGATAAGCATGGCGTCGCCTATGAATTCCACGACTACAAGAGCCGCGGCATCGACCGCGCCACGCTGGAAGGCTTTGCGAAAAAGCTCGGCTGGGAGAAGGTGATCAACCGCGCCGGCATGACCTTTCGCAAGCTGCCGGAGAAGGACAAGGAAGGGCTGACGGAAGCTAAAGCGATCAGGCTGATGCTCGCCCAGCCCTCGATGATCAGGCGCCCGATGCTCGATCTCGGCGGCGGCAGGCTTCTCGCCGGTTTCAGCGCTGACGAATACAAGAGCGCCCTTACGCGCCGCTAGAGCTGTTTCGCTCTTGATGAAACGAGCCCGTCACTGCCGGGCTCAACGCGCCGGCAATGCATCCTCCGAAGCGGGCCGCCTTTTCGATGGATGCGCGGGTCAGGCCCGCGCATGACGATTCCGAGTGATCTGAATTGCAAAAGCATGATCCCGAAAAGTGCGAAGCGGTTTTCGGAACAAGATCATGCGCAGGCAAAAGCATGATCCCGAAAAGTGGGGAGCGGTTTTCGGGCAAGATCATGCGCAGGCAAACACATGATCCCGAAAAGTGCAAAGCGGTGTTCGGAAAAAAGATCATGCTTAAATAAATGCTGAAATCGTAATGACGATTTGAGGAGACGTCCCGCTTTCGCCGCAAAACGGCGGCGCCGGGCGCTTCATCGGGTCACCAATTCTTGACCTCCTTGCGGCATCCTGCGCCGATGTCGAACAGCCTGACCGATCCCGACCGCGAGAAGGCCGGCGCAAGCCGCGTGCCGCCGGCTTCCCCGGCCGGCGGAAGCGGTGTGCCGGTTTCGGCGCGCTTTCCCTTTCTCGCCATCGTTCCCTGGCTGATGCTGGCCTCGACCATGCGCTTCATCGGCTGGCGCGGCGGCGCGTTCGGCTTGCTGACCACGGTGATCGCCGATCTGTGCGTGTTCCTCGCGCTCCTGGTCGGCACCCGCGCCATGGTCGAATGGTGGGGCGGACGGATGGCGGCCGGCCCGCGCGCGTTCCGCGATCAGTTGCGGCTCGGCCACAAGATCCTGATCCGCGTGTTCGCGCTGATGGTGGCGGTCAGCACTGCGGTTTCGCTGCTCGCCTCGGGACGCCTCGGTCCCTTCATGATGATGGGTTTCGACGGCATCGCGTTCGACCAGTTCAGCAGGCTTGGCATGGCGTGGAGCGCAATTCTCGGCGCGCTCGTGTTCCTGTTGGTCGTGCAGGCGGAGACGACGGGCCGGGTGAGCCTCGTCGAAGCGGCGCGCGATCTCGTCCGCCGGCGCAACTGGATGCTGCCTGCCATTGTTACCGTGGCGCTGCTGCAGCTTGCGATGAGCGTCGGGCAGGGCGTGGTGCGCGGCTGGGTCTATGTCGTGTGGCAGTCGGCGACACCGGAGACCCTGAAGAACTTCGTCTATTTCGGGTTCGTTTTCGGTTTTGCGACCGTGCGGGTGTGGCTGACGCTCGCGGTCCTGACGCTCGCTCTGCGCTGGTCCTATCGCCGCGCTGCGGGCTCCGCGCTGTCGCCGCCCGCGGCCTGACGCGGCGGTGCGCATGCTCGGCCTGGCCGGCAAAGACAGGTCGGCAAAGACAGTTTGAGATGTCCCCCTTGACAGAGTCGTCAAAGGATAATATTCCTATCATTATCCCGGTTCAGCGAGGGCGTCTTCTAGAGGCGATCCCGAAGGCGGAACGGGGAGCGGCGCCTGCGCGCGGGGTTCGCAACCCCGCTCCCGGGAGCCCCGGGTCACGGTCCGTCCCCACTAGGAGGGATCGCCTTCGATGGCTGGAGCGGCACCGGTCCGCAGCGTGTCCGCCGGCCGGACCGCGGAAAGCACCGCCCCGGGGACAGAAATCGCCGCAGCGGAGCGCCGCGAGGCGTGCGTGCGGCTCGCTGGCCGCGCGCGCCACGCCTCGCACGGCGTGGCAGAAATCGGATGCGCCTTGCGGCGCTCCGCTCCCTCGCGCCTGCCGCGAGGGAAGACAATGCAGGCACAACCCGGGCGCAATCGCGCCGCGGGAAAGATCAGGCATGTCCTCAGGTATGTCCTCTTGATCCCGCCGTCATTCCCTGCCACATGCGCGGCATGAATCGCGCCGTCACTCCGGAAGAATCGCTCGCCTCCGCGCTGTCTCCGCTTGCGGCCGAAGCCGCGCGCCGGCGCACCTTTGCGATCATCTCGCATCCGGACGCCGGCAAGACCACGCTCACCGAGAAGCTGCTGCTGTTCGGCGGCGCCATCAATCTCGCCGGTCAGGTCAAGGCCAAGCGCGACCGCCGCGCCACCCGCTCCGACTGGATGTCGATCGAGCGCGAGCGCGGCATCTCGGTGGTCACCTCGGTGATGACGTTCGAGTTCGGCGGCAAGGTCTTCAACCTGCTCGACACGCCGGGCCACGAGGACTTCTCGGAAGACACCTATCGCACGCTGACTGCGGTCGATTCCGCGGTGATGGTAATCGACGCCGCCAAGGGCATCGAGGCGCGCACGCGCAAGCTGTTCGAGGTCTGCCGGCTGCGCGACATCCCGATCATCACCTTCATCAACAAGATGGACCGCGAGAGCCGCGACCCGTTCGAACTGCTCGACGAGATCGAGAAGACGCTGGCGCTCGACACCGCGCCGGTCACCTGGCCGATCGGCCGCGGGCGCGATTTCGTCGGCACCTACGATCTGGAGACCGGCGGCGTGCGCCTCATCGAGGGCGATGGCGCCAAGACCGGTCCGGCGCGGCCAATCCCGTTCGACCGGCTCGCCGCGCTCAATCCCGCGATCGACGCACCCGCCCTCGCCGAGGAGATCGGCCTCGTGCGCGAAGCCTGCGGCAAGTTCGATCTGACCGCGTTCCGCGAGGGGCATCTGACGCCGGTCTATTTCGGCAGCGCGCTGCGCAATTTCGGCGTCGGCGATCTTCTGGAAGGGCTCGGGGCTTTCGCCCCGCCGCCGCGCGCGCAGGTCTCCGACGCGCGCCGCGTGGAGGCGGTCGAACCGCACATGACCGCGTTTGTGTTCAAGATCCAGGCCAACATGGATCCGAACCATCGCGACCGCATCGCCTTTGCGCGCATCTGCTCGGGCCGGCTGCAGCGCGGCATGAAGGCCAAGCTCGTGCGCACCGGCAAGCCGATACCGCTTGCCACGCCGCATTTCTTCTTCGCCAAGGACCGCTCGCTCGCCGAGGAAGCCTATGCCGGCGATGTCGTCGGCATCCCCAACCACGGCACGCTGCGGATCGGCGACACGCTGACCGAAGGCGAGACCCTGAACTTCGTCGGCGTGCCGAATTTCGCGCCGGAAATCCTGCGCCGCGTGCGGCTGACCGACGCGATGAAGGCCAAGAAGCTCAAGCAGGCCTTGCAGGAAATGGCCGAAGAGGGCGTCGTGCAGGTGTTCCGGCCGCTCGACGGCTCGCCGGCGCTGATCGGGGTGGTCGGCCTGCTGCAGCTCGACGTGCTCAAGGTGCGGCTCGGCGAGGAATACGGGCTGCCGGTCGATTTCGACGTCTGCGAGTTCGAGCTGGCGCGCTGGATCACGTCGGCCGACGGCGCCGCGCTTGCCGCCTTCACCGACGCCAACCGCTCCGGCGTCGCCGAGGACCTCGACGGCGATCTCGTGTTCCTTGCCCGCAACGATTTCTATCTCAATTATACCCGCGAGCGCTCGCCCGGCATCGTGTTCACCGATGTCAAGGACGTGCAGGCCCAGCGCGCGGCATAGTCGCGGCAGGCGGTGCGGAACGGACAGGGCAGCCGTCGCATTCGTCCTGTCACGCAATCGGAGCGCGGAGAATCCAAGCGCGGAGAAACCATGGGATTGTCGGCTCTCGTCATCGGAATAGCGCTGTTCGTCGGCGCCCATCTCGTCGCGGCCGCGCGCGATTTGCGCGCGCGCCTGATCGCGGCACTCGGCGAGAACGGCTACAAGGCGGCGTTCTCGGTCGTCTCCGTGGTCGGGCTTGCGCTGATGGCATACGGCTTCGCGCGCTACCGCGCGGAAGGCTGGATCGAGATCTGGTCGCCGCCGCTCTGGACGCGCCATCTCGCCGCACTCCTTGTCTATCCTTCGATCATATGCATCGTGGCGGCCTACAGCCAGGGCCACATCAAGCGCGTGCTCAGGCATCCGATGCTGGTCGGGGTGAAGCTGTGGGCGTTCGCGCACCTGATCTCCAACGGCGATCTCGGCTCCATCATCCTGTTCGGGTCGATCCTCGGCTGGGCGGTGTTCGACCGCATCAGCCTCAAGCATCGCGCCGCCGCGCCCGGCGCACCTGCGCTGCCGATACGCGGCTGGCATGCGGATGCGGTGGCGCTCGTCGTCGGCACGCTGCTCTATGCTGCGCTCGCCTTTCTTTTCCACCCCTACGTCATCGGGGTTCCGGTAGCCGGGAGCTGAACTATGTCCATCCAGCAGGATGTGCGCCGCCTGACGGCGCCCGATCTGCGCGCCCGCAAGGGCGGCGAGCCGATCGTTTCGCTCACCGCCTATCATGCGCATACCGCGCGCCTTGCCGATAAGTATTGCGACTTCCTTCTGGTCGGCGACTCGCTCGGCATGGTGATGCACGGGCTCGAGACCACGGTGCCGGTGACGCTCGACATGATGATCCTGCAGGGCCTTGCGGTCATGCGCGGCTCGCAGCGCGCACTCGTCGTGGTCGACATGCCGTTCGGCTCCTACGAAGCCTCGAAGGAGCAGGCCTTTCATTCGGCCGCGCGCGTCATGAAGGAGACCGGCTGCGGTGCGATCAAGATGGAGGGGGGGCGGCGCATGGCCGACACCATCCGCTTTCTGGTCGAGCGCGGCGTGCCGGTGATGGGCCATATCGGGCTGACGCCGCAATCGATCAACACGATCGGATCGTTCCGCGCCCAGGGCCGCGAGGAGAAGGACTGGGGCCCGATCGAGGACGACGCGCGCGCGGTCGCCGAGGCCGGGGCGTTCTCCATGGTGGTGGAGGCGGTGGCCGAGCCGCTCGCCCGCCGCATCACGCAGGCGGTGCCGGTCCCCACGATCGGGATCGGGGCGAGTCCGGCCTGTGACGGCCAGATCCTCGTGCTGGAAGACATGCTCGGCCTGAGCCCGCGCGTGCCGAAATTCGTAAAGCGCTTCGGCGAGCTTGGCCCCTCGATCGAGCGCGCGGTCGCCGACTATGCGCAGGAGGTGCGCGCGCGTACCTTCCCTGGGCCCGATCATGTCTACGGCATGAAGGCCGGCAAGGGCGGTCCCGCCGGCGGCGGCAAGGAGGGGACGGGGTGACGCAGGGCCGATGGCCGCGTTAACGTTTCTGCGCGCAACCTTTGCCTTGCCCCCGCCACATGGGTATTTTACGCGCCATTCGTCGGGGGGCCGCAAAGGTGCCTGCCTGGGGTGCCCGCCTGGCGACAGGCTTCCACCCGCAAATCCATCCACCAGCAAGCGTCCGGGGACCGCGTTTTGGCCGATATTTTTCACGAAGTTGACGAGGAAGTCCGGCGCGAACGGCTGACAAAGCTGTGGGAGCGGTACGGCAATTACATCCTGGCGCTGGCGTTCGTGGTCATCGCCGGCATCGGCGGCTGGCGCGGCTACGAATACTGGCAGGACCAGCAGGCGGCGAAAGCCGGCGCTGCGTTCGAGGACGCGGTTGTGCTGGCGGAAGCCGGCAAGCATCGCGAGGCGCTCGATGCGTTCGCGCGCATCGCCAACGAAGCCCCGGGTGGCTACCGGCTCCTGGCGCGCATGCGCGAGGCGGCCGAGACCGGCGCACAGGACGCCAAGGCCGGCGTTGCCGCCTACGACGCGATCGTGGCCGATACGAGCGTGCGCGCAGTCTGGCGCGACATGGCGGCACTGCGCGCGGCGATGCTGCTTGTGGACACGGCGCCCTATAGCGAAATCCAGGCGCGGCTTGAATCGCGCGCGGCCGCGGGCCAGGCCGTCCGGCATTCGGCGCGCGAGCTTCTCGCGCTCTCGGCCTGGCGCGCCAACGATTCCGGCGCGAGCCGGCGCTGGGCCGAAATGGTCGTGAACGATGGCGAGACGCCCGCGAGCATCCGCGCGCGCATCGAAGTCCTGCTGGCGGTGCTGCCGCCGCAAGCCAAGGGGTGAGCGATGCACGGGTCGCGGCGGCTGCGGATGGCGGTGACGGCGGGCGCGTTGAGCCTTGCGCTGTTTGCCGGCGGCTGCGAGTCGTTCGATCTGACCGACCTGTTCCCCGACGGCAAGAAGAAGCTCGCCGGCGACCGCCGCCCGGTCTTCCCCGACGGCGTACCGGGCGTGCCGCAGGGCGTGCCGCCCGAACTCGTGAAGGGATACCAGCCGCCCGAAGCCGGTCCGGCGGTCATCACCGCGCCGCCGCCCGCCGCCGAGCCCGAGGAAAAACCCAAACCCGCATCCAAGCCGAAACGCACCGCGGCGCGTCCCAAGCCCAAGCCCGCGCCGGCTCCTGCGCAGGCCGAACCACAACCGCAGCAGGCCGCCCAGCCGGCCGCGCAGTCTCCCTGGCCCGCGCAAACCCAGCCGCAGCAATCGGCATGGCCGGCGGCGCCGGCGCCCGGAACGTTTTCGCGCTGAGCAGGCAGCCGCCGAGAGCGGCTTTTCATCATGAGCTTCACCGTCGCCATTGTCGGCCGGCCCAATGTCGGCAAATCGACCTTGTTCAACCGCCTTGTCGGCAAGCGGCTGGCGCTGGTCGACGACCAGCCCGGCGTCACGCGCGACCGCCGCGAGGGGCGTGCGCGGCTCGGCGATCTGTCCTTCACCGTGATCGATACCGCAGGCCTCGAACAGTCCGCGCCCGAAAGCCTCGCCGGCCGCATGCTGGCGCAGACGCGCGAAGCGCTGGCGGCGGCGGACGCGATCTTTTTCGTCATCGATGCGCGCACCGGGCTGCTGCCAGACGATCGCGCCTTCGTCGATCTCGTCCGCAAGTCCGGCAAGCCCGCCATCGTCGTCGCCAACAAGGCCGAAGGCGCGGCGGCGCAGGCCGGCGTGCTGGAAGCCTACAATCTCGGGCTCGGCGATCCGGTTGCGATGTCCGCCGAGCACGGCGAAGGCCTGTCCGATCTCTATGACGCGCTGCGCGCGCTGCTGCCCGAAGAGACGCGGGTGCCGGAGCCAGCCGAAGAAACGCGCGACGAGAATGCTCCGATCCGCATCGCGGTGGTCGGCCGGCCCAACGCCGGCAAGTCGACGCTGATCAACCGTCTGCTCGGCGAGGAGCGCCTCCTGACCGGCCCGGAAGCCGGCATCACGCGCGACGCGATCGCGGTCGATCTGGTCTGGAACGGCCGGCCTTTCCGCGTGCACGACACCGCCGGCCTGCGGCGGCGTTCGCGCATCGAGGGGAAGCTCGAAAAGCTGTCCGTCTCCGATGCGCTCAACGCCGTGCGCTTCGCCGAGGTGGTCATCCTTTTGATGGACGCGCAGACCGCCTACGAGGAGCAGGACTTGCGTATCGCCGATCTCGCCGCGCGCGAGGGGCGCGCGCTCGTCATCGGCATGAACAAGTGCGACCGCGATGCCGGCGGCCGTCCCTCTGCCGCAAAGCTGCGCGAGGAGGCCGATCACTGGCTGCCGCAGATCAGGGGCGTTCCGGTGGTGGCGATCTCCGGGCTCACGGGCGAGGGGCTCGATCGCCTGATGCAGGCCGTCGGCGCGGCGCACGAGACCTGGAACCGGCGCGTGCCGACCGCCGCGCTCAATCGCTGGTTCGAGGACGCCACCTCCGCCAATCCGCCGCCTGCGGTCTCCGGCCGGCGACTGCGGCTCAATTACATCACGCAGCCGAAGACGCGTCCGCCGAGCTTTGTGATTTTCTGCACGCGCGCCGACGCTGTTCCTGAAGCTTACAAGCGTTATCTCGCGAACGGCCTGCGCGAGGCGTTCGATCTTGCGGGCACGCCGATCCGTCTCACCTTCCGCGAGAAGGATAACCCGTTCGCGCACAAGCGCAAGGTCCGCTGAGGCTGTCGGAATTTTACTTTCCGTATTTCCGTCATTCCGGGCGCGGCGCAGCGTGCAACGGTGCGCCGCAGACTCGGGATCGCTCTCCGTGGGGCAGACGGAAACGATCCCGGATCGCGCTGACGCGCGTCCGGGATGACGATGTTGATTTCCTGCGGCGACCCTCCTCGATCCTCATGGTGAGGAGCGCCGCTTGCGGCGCGTCTCGAACCATGAGACCGCAACCCTGAGGCCGCGGCGTGCCGTTGCGGGCGCGCGTGCGGCCTCATCCTTCGAGACGGCCGCTGCGCGGCCTCCTCAGGATGAGGAGAGAGGTTGGTGCCGGGCCTTGCGGGTGCGTATCTTGCGTCTAGTGAAGAGCAAGGCCGGGATAACCCGGAATTTCTAGCGCAGCGCTTCCGCGCCCGCCTTACGCGTCGAGGAATCGCCCCTCGCGGAACGAATAGAGCGTCCCGCTCTGCATGAAATCCGGCCGGCACAGCGGCAGGATCTTTTCGGCGACCGTCTCCGCCGTCGGCAGGGTCTGCGGGTCTTCGCCGGGAAAGGCGGCCTCGCGCATGCGCGTGCGTGTCGGGCCGGGGTCGAACAGATTGATCTTCAGTGTCGTGGTCGCGTTCTCGGCCGCCCAGGTGCGCGCCATCATGTCGAGCGCGGCTTTGGAGATCGCGTAAGGTCCCCAATAAGCGGTCGCCGCATGTGCGGCATTCGAGGTGAGGAACACCGCGCGCCCGGCTTCGGATTGCTGCAGCAGCGGCTCCATGCAGCGGATGAGCTGCCAGTTGGCCGAGACGTTGACTGCGACCACCTCGTCCCAGGCCTTGGGTTCGACATGGGAGAGCGGCGACAGCGGCCCCAGAACGCCGGCATTGGCGACAAGAATGTCGAGCCGGCCGAAGCGCTCGTGCAACGCGGCGCCGAGGCGGGCGATGCCGTCGCGGTCCTTCAGATCGAGCGGCACGAGCGTCGCTCCTCCTGTTGTCGTTCCTGCCGCCTTGCGGATTTCGTCGTCGAGCTCCTCGAGGCCGCCCTGCGTGCGCGCCACCGCCACGATATGCGCGCCGGCCTGCGCGAGCGCGAGCGCCGTCGCGTAGCCGATGCCGCGCGAGGCGCCGGTGACGAGGGCGATGCGGCCGGACAGCGGCCTGATCATGCGGGACATCCGGGTTGGCTTTTCAGGAAAGCGCCGTGATAGGCTAAGCCTCATGCGCCTGTAAAGGGCGCCGGCCGCGACCGTCAGCCGAACTTGTACAGCACCCCGTAGCCGCCGCGCGGATAGGACCAGTCGATATTGTCGAACTCGTCGCACAGAAGGCGGCAGGTCCCGCATTCAAGGCAGCCGTCGTTCGAAAGCACGACGCCGCCGTCCTCGTCCGTACCGTAGCAGCCCGCCGGGCAGCACCACGTGCAGGAGCGGGTGGTGCAGCGCTCGCGGCAGATTTCCGGCTCCCGGATCGCGACATGGCCGTGGCCCTCGTCGATGCGGTAGCGGTTCTCGAACAGCTTCTGCTCGACCTTCATCATCGGAATGCCCTCACCAGCTTGATGGCGTCGCCGACCAGACCGAAGCGGGAGCGGCGCGCGACGAAATCGCGTTTGATGGTCTTTTCCTTCGTGCGCTTGTCGACGCCGTCGACCTTGAGGAAGGTGTCGGCGGCGCGCGAAAGCAGTTCGGGATAGGTGGTCAGGAATTGCCGGTTGTGGTGCAGGATGCCGGGCATGTCGCGATACTTCTTCAGGTCCTTCATGACGTAGCTGTCTTCCAGCGCCGTGCGGTAGGCGCGCAGATGGGCCGCCGTGAAGTCCCTGCCTTCGTCGCGCAATTTCAGGATGGTCTCGGCGGCGAAGCGCCCGGTGGTCATTGCGAGGTTGGAGCCTTCGCGGTGCACCGCGTTCACGAAGCCTCCCGAATCTCCGCAGATGACCCAGCCCTCGCCGTGCACGGCGGGAATGGCGTTGTAGCCGCCCTCCGGTATGAGGTGGGCGGAATATTCCTTGATCTCCGAGCCCGCGATCAAGGGCTTCACCGCCGGATGCCGCTTCATGTCCTCCAGCAACTGGTTGGGGCTCACGCCGGCCTTCTTGAAGTCCTCGACCATGCAGCCGATGCCGAGCGAGATCGATTCCTTGTTGGTGTAGAGAAAGCCGGTGCCGACCATGCCCTTGGTGATCTTGCCGAACATCTCGATGACCACGCCGTCGTCGCCGGAAATGTTGAAGCGCTGCTCGATCTGTTCGCGCGGCAGGAAATGCATTTCCTTGACCGCGAGCGCCACGTCGCGCGCCTTGACCGGCGGCCGCAGGCCCGATGTCGTGGCGACGAGCGAATTGACGCCGTCGGCCAGCACCACCACGTCGGCATGGATTTCACCGCCGGCGCGGTCGGTGCGCACGCCGATCACGCGGTTTCCCTTCCGGAGCAGCTCGATCACCGTTGTTTCGCAGATCAGCAGCGCGCCGGCCTCGCGGACCTTGCGCGAGAGCCATTTGTCGAAATTGGCGCGGATGATGGTGTAGCGGTTCGGCTGCGCTCCCTCGTCGCTCTCGCCGCGGTAATGCGAGCCGACATAGGAGCGGTCGTCCATCGCCCAGATGCGCTGCTCGACGATGGCACGCTCCAGCGGCGCCTGGCGGCGGCAGTTCGGGATCACCGCTTCCAGCGCCTCCGCGTACATGATCGCGCCCTGCACGTTCTTGGAGCCGGAATATTCGCCGCGTTCGAGCTGCAGGACCTTCATGCCGCCCTTGGCGAGCAGATAGGCTGCGGCGTTCCCGGACGGCCCCGCGCCGACGACGATGACATCGAACTTCTCGGGCATGGGCTTCTCCTAGTCAGCGGCCGCGAGGGCGGGTGAACGTGCGCGCAGCGCCTCGGTCAGGGCCGGTAAAATCCGCAGCGCGTCGCCGACGATGCCGTAGGTCGCGAATTCGAAGATCGGCGCATCCGGGTCGCTGTTGATCGCCACGATCACGTCGGCGCCCTCGACGCCGACGCGATGCTGGACGGCGCCGGAGATTCCGGCGGCGATATAGAGCTTGGGCCGGATCGTCTTGCCGGTCTGGCCGATCTGGCGCTCGAGGCCGATCCAGCCGGCCTGCGCCACCGGACGCGAGCCGCCGTAATCGCCGCCGACAACCCGCGCCAAGTCCGTGACCAGCCGGAAGTTTGCCGGGCCGCCGAGACCGCGCCCGCCGGCCACCACGATGTCGGCATAGGCGAGCTGCGCCTCCTCGGCGGCGGCATCGGGGATGAAGGCGAGCACCTTGGTGACGATGTCATCCTCGTCGAGTGCAATGGTCTCGGGGATGATCCGGCCCGTGCGCTGCGTGTCGCGCGCGGGCATCGCCATGACGCGCGGGCGCACCGTCGCCATCTGCGGACGGCAACGCAGTGTGTGGATGGTGCACAGGAGCGAGCCGCCGAAGGTCGGCCGCGTGGCGGCGAGACTGCGGGTCTCGCCGTCGATGCGCAATTCCGTGCAGTCGGCGGTCAGTCCGGTGGCGAGCGTGGTGGCGACCGCGCCGGCCAGGTCGCGCCCGAGCGTCGTGGCGCCGAGCAGGAGGATTTCCGGCCGGTAGCGCTCGACGAGCCGGGTCAGGGCCGTCGTGAAAGGGGCGGTGCGGTAATGCGCGAGCACCGGATGGCGCACGACATAAACGCAGTCGGCGCCGTGAAAGATGGCCTCGGCGCAGGCGTCGGCGGTTGCGGATTCGTCGGGGCCGACGACCGCCGCGCACAGCGGCACGCCGAGGTGGGCGGCGAGCTTGCGTCCCTCGCCGAGCAGCTCCCACGAGACCGGATGAACCCGCCCGCGTTCAAGTTCGACGGCGATCCACACGCCGCGCCAGTCTTCGAGACCGGCGGGCGAAGTGTGCGCGGCGTGCGAGGCCGCAGCGCTCACCGGGTCATCTCGCGCTCGAGAGCGGGGCGGGAGGCGAACAGTTTCGCCAGCACGGCGTCGGCGATCTCGCGCGGGGTTCCAGCTGATGCGTCGATCATCTCGGCTTTCTTCGCGCGCGGCGGCGGCGCAAATACTTTCTTGACCGCGGTCGGCGAGCCCTTGAGGCCGCAGCGCTCAGGCGCGTCGATGCCGGCCGCCTTGTGGTTCCATTCGAGGACCTCGTAGCGCGCGGCGCGGAACATGTCGTCCATGCCGGCGAAGCGCAGCGTGTTGCTTCCCTCCAGCATGGTGACGAGACACGGCAGCCGCGACTGCAGGACCTGCACGCCGCCTTCGCCGCGGCGATGCACCACGATCTCGCGGGCCGCGGGGTCGATCCTCTCGATGCGCGACACGTATGTGAGCTGCTCGAAGCCGAGCCGGCGCGCGATGCCGGGGCCGACCTGGGCGGTATCGCCGTCGATCGTCTGCTTGCCACAGAACACCATGTCGACCGGGCGGTCGGCGGCGATGCGGCGGATGGTGGAGGCGAGCGCGTACGAGGTCGCCAGCGTGTCGGAGCCGGCGAAAACAGCGTCGGTGATCAGGATCGCTTCATCGGCGCCGTAGGAGACGCATTTCTTCAGCGCCTCGGCCGCGATCTTCGGCCCCATGCTGAGCACGGTGATCCGCGCGCCCAGGCAGTCCTTCAGCCGCAGCGCCTCTTCCAGCACGATCAGGTCGTATGGGTTGATCACCGCCGGCACGCCCTGGCGCATGATCGTGTTGGTCACCGGGTGCACGCGGATCTGGGCGGAGTCGGGCACCTGTTTCACGCAGACGACAATGTGCATGGGCAATTTCGTAAATAGGTACGTGTTTGCGTATTTAGACCTTCGGCCTATACCCGATACGTCGCGGCCGCCGCTTGACTTTCGACAAGGCGGACGACGACGGACTTTGAACGCGACGGGGAAGGAGCGGGGTCTGCGGGCGCTCAGCTCGCTTCGGCGAGCAGCGACAACTGGCGCGGGGCGTGGGTCTTGGCCGACTGGTCGGTGAGCGGCGTCGGATAGTCGCCGGTGAAGCAATGGTCGGTGAATTGCGGGCGCGCCGCATCGCGGCTCTCGTGGCCCATCGCCTTGTAGATGCCCTCGACCGACAGGAAGGCGAGCGAGTCCGCGCCGATGAACGTGCGCATCTCCTCGAGGCTGTGCGTGGCGGCGAGCAGCTTGTCGCGGTCGGGCGTGTCGATGCCGTAATAGTCGGGATGGGTGATCGGCGGCGAGGCGATGCGGAAATGCACCTCGCGGGCGCCGGCATCGCGCATCATCTGCACGATCTTGGTCGAAGTGGTACCGCGCACGATCGAGTCGTCGATCAGCACGATGCGCTTGCCGGAAACGACAGCGCGGTTGGCGCTGTGCTTGAGGCGCACGCCGAGCGCGCGGATCTGCTGCGTCGGCTCGATGAAGGTGCGCCCGACATAATGGTTGCGGATGATGCCGAGATCGAAGGGGATGCCGGAGGTCTGCGCATAGCCGAGCGCGGCGGGCACGCCGGAATCGGGCACCGGCACGATCACGTCGGCCTCGGCCGGGGCTTCGGCCGCGAGGCGCGCGCCCATCGCCTTGCGCACCTCGTAGACCGGGCGGCCGCCGACGATGGAGTCAGGACGCGCGAAATAGATGTACTCGAAGATGCAGGGCCGCGGTGCCATGGGCGGGAACGGCTTGTGGCTGTGCTGGCCCTTGTCGTCGAAGATGACGACCTCGCCGTTCTCGATGTCGCGCACATATTTGGCGCCGATGATGTCGAGCGCGCAGGTCTCCGAGGCGAGAATCGGCGCGCCGTCGAGCACGCCCATGACCAGCGGCCGGATGCCGAGCGGGTCGCGCGCGCCGAACAGTTTCTTGTTGGTCAGCCCGACGAAGGAATAGGCGCCTTCGAGCGCGCGCAGGCCGTCGATGAAACGGTCGACGAAGCGCGGCTTGTGCGAGCGCGCCACCAGATGCAGGATCACCTCGGTGTCGGTGGTCGACTGCATGATGGCGCCGGCGCGCACGAGTTCGTCGCGCAGCGTCAGCCCGTTGGTCAGGTTGCCGTTATGGCCGATGGCGAGCCCGAACGGATCGAGCTCAGCGAACAGCGGCTGCACGTTGCGCAGCAGCGTCTCGCCGGTGGTCGAATAGCGTACATGGCCGGCCGCGCTCATGCCGGGCAGGCGGTCGATCACCTCGCGCCGGGAGAAATGATCGCCGACGAGGCCGAGGCGGCGTTCGGAATGGAAGCGCTTGCCGTCGAAGGAGACGATGCCGGCGGCTTCCTGGCCGCGGTGCTGGAGCGCGTGCAGGCCGAGCGCGGTGATGGCGGCGGCGTCGGGATGGCCGAAGATGCCGAAGACGCCGCATTCCTCGCGCAGACGGTCGCTGTCGTCGAGCGCCGGCAGGTCGAGGGCGGGGAAGGCGGTCTTGGTGACGTCCATCGGCCCTCCTGTGGCGTCTACCGCGCCTGCGCCGCCCGGCTTTCGATCAGCTTCTGCATCCCGGCGCGGTCGGACCGGACATAACCCTGGGTCTCGCCGCGTCCGGTATCGGAGCGCTGGCCGGGCGTCCGCTGGTCGGAGCTGGGCTCTTCGCCGTCCTCCGGCCGCGGCCGCTTCAACCGCTTCAAGATGGTGTTTTCGGGGTCGTCAGGCAACAGCGACTTCAGCCAGTCGCCGGTGCTGGTGAGCACGACCTTGGATTTTGCACCGGAAATCCATGCCGGCTGGGACTTTTGCGGCACCAGCCAGTCGAAAAACAGGAACGCGACAACCACGATGATGAGCCCGCGGCCGAGCCCGAACAGGAAGCCGAGGGTGCGGTCGAGCGCGCCGATTCGGCTGTCGAGAATGAGGTCGGACAGACGGATGGTCAGGACCGACACGATGATGAGCGTGCCGAGGAAGACGCCGGCAATGACCACGACCTTTCCCACGATGTCGTTGTTGAAATACTGCGATGCCATGGGGGAAAGCTGCGGGTAGAAATAAAGTGTGGCGATGGCCGCCGTCGCCCAGGCCGCGATCGACAGGATCTCGCGCATGAAGCCGCGGATCATGGCCAAGAGCCCGGAAATGAGCATCACGGTCAGAAGGATGATGTCGAGTATCGTGATCGGCATGATGCAAGCGCGGTCGTTACGGAATGGGGCCGTCCGGCCCGGACGCGCGCCTGTATAGCGGCCCCGTTCCGCCCCGTCACGCGTCTTTCGAGAACCGCTGTAAACCGGCTCGCCCCCAAGACGCATCCCCAAAGCGCATGGCGAAAAAGCGTTACGATTCGTCGTCCTTCACCAGCCGGGGTGCGCGCGCCGACCCGCGCGCGGCGATATCGGCGACCAGCGCCGCGAGCGTGCCGATGGCGGCGACCGCCGGCTGGCCGTCGGAGAGGCCCTCGGGGCGGCCGGCTTCCGGGATGAAGGCTTTCGCAAAACCGAGCTTGGCCGCCTCCTTCAGTCGTGCCGCGCACTGGGATACCGGGCGGATCGCGCCCGAGAGCGAGACCTCTCCGAAATAGACCGCGTCGGCGGGCAGGGGCGCGTTGGCAAGCGAGGAGACGAGCGCCGCCGCCGCCGCCATGTCGGCGGCGGGTTCCTGGATGCGCAGGCCGCCGGCCACATTGAGATACACGTCGTGGCCGGACAGCCGCACGCCGCAATGGGCGTCGAGTACCGCGATCACCATGGACAGCCGGTTCTGGTCCCAGCCGACGACCGCGCGCCGCGGCGTGCCGAGCGTCGAGGGGGCGACGAGCGCCTGGATTTCGACAAGCAGAGGCCGCGTTCCCTCGATGCCGGCGAACACGGCGGTGCCGGGCGAGCCGAGGTCGCGCTCGGAGAGGAAGAGCTCGGAGGGGTTCATCACCTCGCGCAGGCCGAGGCCCGTCATCTCGAACACGCCGATCTCGTCGGTCGGGCCGAAGCGGTTCTTGACCGCGCGCAGGATGCGGAACTGGTGCGAGCCTTCGCCCTCGAACGAGAGCACCGCATCGACCATGTGCTCGACGACGCGCGGGCCCGCGATCTGGCCGTCCTTGGTCACGTGCCCGACGAGGATGATGCAGGCGCCGGTCTTCTTAGCGAAGCGGATCAGGGCCTGCGCGGAGGCGCGCACCTGGGTCACCGTGCCGGGCGCCGATTCCACGGTGTCGGTCCACATGGTCTGGATCGAGTCGATCACGATCAGGCTCGGCAGCTCGCCCGCAGCGAGCGTCGCCAGGATGTCCTCGATGGCGGTCTCGGAGGCGAGCTCGACCGGCGCGTCGCCAAGCGACAGCCGCTCGGCGCGCAGGCGCACCTGCGCGGTCGCTTCCTCGCCGGAAATGTAGACGGCGCGCCGGCCCGCGCGCGCGAGCGCGGCCGCGACCTGAATCAGCAGCGTCGACTTGCCGATGCCGGGATCGCCGCCGACGAGCAGCACCGAGCCGCGCACGAGCCCGCCGCCGGTGACGCGGTCGAACTCCGCGATGCCGGAGGGCAGGCGCGGGGCGTCGTGCGTCTCCCCCGACAGCGGTTCAAGCGCGAACAGCCGGCCCTTGCCGGGCGCCTTGCCGGGGCCGCGCGCGCGCAGCGGCGCGACCGCTTCCTCCTCGGCGAGCGTGTTCCACTCGCCGCAGGCCTCGCACTTGCCCTGCCAGCGGCCATAGGCGGCGCCGCAATTCTGGCAGATGAAGGAGGCGGCGCGCTTGCTCATGGTCGCTCGTTTTGCCGGCGAATCCGGATCGTCGCCAATCGAGGCCGGATGTGGCGGGAAGTCAACCGCCGGACCTGTCCTTTAGGTCCGGTAGACTCGCGCGTAGCGGTGGCCGAGGCGGGTGAGGATTTCGTAGCCGATGGTGCCGGCGCGTTCGGCCACTTCCTCAAGCTCGATGCCCTCGCCGATGAGCGTAACCGGGCCGCCGCGGCGCGCGCTCGCTTTGGGCACGTCGGTGACGTCGATCGCCATCAGGTCCATCGAGATGCGCCCGACGATCGGGCAACGCTGGCCGCCGACCACGGCCATGCCGCCGGGCTTGTTGTCGTCGGCGCTCGCCGCGCGCAGATAGCCGTCGGCATAGCCGATCCCGACGATGGCCACCCGCGAGGGGTGGCGCGCGGTCCAGGTCGCGTTGTAGCCGACGGTCTGGCCGGTCTCGATGTCGCGCACGAGCAGGATGCGCGCGCGCAGCGTCACCACCCGCTGCATCGGATTGGCATGGCCCGGCGTTGGATTGAGCCCGTAAAGCGCAACCCCCGGCCGCACCAGATCGCAGACCGCCGAGCGGCCGAGAAAGATGCCGGAGGAATTGGAGAGCGAGGCCGGCACGCCGCGGAACAGCCGGCGCACTTCGCGGAACGCCAGCAATTGCTCGTTGTTGCGCGCGCTCGCCGGGTTTTCCGCATCGACGAGATGGCTGACGAGAAGGCTCATGCCGTGGCTGTCGGACGCCAGACGTTCGGCGATCGAGACGGCTTCGCCGACCGAGACGCCGAGCCGATTCATGCCGGTATCGACATGCAGCGCGAAGCCGCCCTGCCAGCCGCTGGTGGCGCAGAACGCGTCCCATTCCGCAAGCTCGGCGACGCTGCCGATGACCGGCTGCAACTGATGCTCGGCGAAGACATGGCCCGCGCCCGGCGGCAGCCCGTTGAGCACATAGATCACCGCCTCGGGGACGACGGTACGCGCGCGGCGCGCCTCCGACAGATCGGCGACGAAGAAGGTCGTGCAGCCCGCGCGGTGCAATTGCGCCGCGACCGGCTCGAGGCCGCAGCCATAACCGTCGCCCTTGATCACAGCCGCGCAGTCGGCGGGGTTGGCGATCTGGCGCAGCCTGCGCCAGTTGCCGGCGACAGCGGCAAGATCGACCGTCAGCACCGCGCCGGCTTCGGCTTGCGGCGGGCCGTGCATGAAAGTGTCTTGAGCGTCGACTTGGACGTCGGCTTGAACGTCGACTGGGGCTTCGGCTTTGTCGGCTGACATGACGCAATGGCCTGAAAGGGACGGCAGCGCCCATTAATGCCGGGCGGCGCGCCGTCCGGCAATACGCGGCGGGCAGGGCCGGACTGCGCGACTGGTGTATCAGAATGGGCCGGACAATTGCTCGTCGCGTGCCAGATCGGCGAAGCGGGTGACGTTGGCCTCGAACTGCACCTGCACGGTGCCGGTCGGGCCGTGACGCTGCTTGCCGATGATCAGCTCGGCCTTGCCGTGCACGGCGGCCATGTCGGCCTGCCACTTGGCATAGTCGTCGGAGCCGGGCCGCGGCTCCTTGTTGGCGAGATAGTATTCCTCGCGGAAGACGAACAGCACGACGTCGGCGTCCTGCTCGATCGAGCCGGATTCGCGCAGGTCCGACAATTGCGGGCGCTTGTCGTCGCGGCTCTCGACCTGGCGCGAGAGCTGCGACAGCGCGACGATCGGCACGTTCAGCTCCTTGGCGAGCGCTTTCAGGTTCGTCGTGATCTCGGTGACTTCCTGCACGCGGCCTTCCTGCGCGCGCCGGCTCGATCCCTGCAGGAGCTGGATATAGTCCACGAACAGCACGTCGAGCCCGCGCTGGCGCTTGAGCCGGCGCGCGCGCGCGGCAAGCTGGGCCACCGACAGGCCGCCGGTCTCGTCGACGAAAAACGGCAGCGACTGCAGTTCGATCGAGACGTCCTTGATCTTCTCGAAGTCGCTCTCGCTGATGCCGCCGCGGCGGATGGTGCTCGAGGGGATGCCGGTCTGCTCGGAAATGATACGGGTGGCGAGCTGCTCGGCCGACATTTCGAGCGAGAAGAAGCCGACGATGCCGCCATTGACGGTGCTGGTGTGGCCGTCGGCGCGCACCTCGCCCTGCCAGGCGCGCGCGATGTTGTAGGCCATATTGGTGGCGAGCGCGGTCTTGCCCATGCCCGGACGGCCGGCGACGATGACAAGGTCGGAGGACTGCAGGCCGCCCATCTTGGCGTCGAGATCGTGCAGCCCGGTGGCCAGCCCCGACAGCCGCCCGTCGCGCTGATAGGCGCGCGCGGCCATGTCGACGGCGGTGGTCAGCGCCTGCGCGAAACGCTGGAAGCCGCCCTCGTAGCGCCCGCTCTCGGCCACCTCGTAGAGCTTGCGTTCGGCTTCCTCGATCTGCTTGGCGGGAACCGCGTCGACCGGCGCGTCGTAGGCGGTGTTGACCATGTCCTCGCCGATGATGATCAGCGCGCGGCGGATCGACAGGTCGTAGACCGTGCGCCCGTAATCGAGCGCGTTGATGACGGTGGTGGCCTCGGCGGCGAGGCGCGCCAGATACTGGCTCACCGTCATGCCGCCGATATCGGCGTCGCCCGGCAGGAAGGTCTTGAGCGTGACCGGGTTTGCGATCTTGCCGGCGCGGATCAGGTTCCCGCTCAGTTCGTAGATTTTCTGGTGGACCGGCTCGAAGAAATGCCGCGGCTCCAGAAAATCCGACACGCGGTAGAGCGCCTCGTTGTTGACGAGGATCGCGCCCAGCAGCGCCTGCTCCGCCTCGATATTGTGCGGTGCGGCACGGTAAAGCGGCGTTGCCTCGACGGGCAGCCGACGGGCGGTCGAATCAAGCGGGGCCATGGACTTCCGAATTGCCGGTCAGTGAAGCGGAAAGATGGCAATAGCATTGCGCTTCGCCGGGTGTACGGCCGTGTACCGAATGTCCCCGTTACCCACCGTTCGCAAAGAAGTTGCCCGCCGCGCACGCACAACGCTTGACGCCGCGCGCGGGATCGACCGATCCGGCAATACCGGCGCGGCCGGCGCCGCCGCCGCGCTCACACGATGCGCAGCGGCGTATTGACGCGCCGCGCGGCTGTATCGGCCGCCTGCTGCGCGGGATCGTACATATAGTTACGGGTGAGCGGAACGGCGTCGATCTTCCTGGCGAGCTGGATTTGGAACACCGTCAGCCCGAAATGCCGGAACGAAGCCTCGAAGCCGGCCAGGTAGAACTCCCACATGCGAATGAAGCGTTCGTCGAAAACCTTCAGCACCTCCTCGCGCCGCGCCAGGAAGCGCTCGCGCCAGCGGCGCAGCGTCATGGCGTAGTGCAGCCGCAGCACCTCGATGTCGGTGATGATCAGGCCGGCTTTCTCGATGGCCGGGGTCAATTCGGACAGCGTCGGCGTATAGCCGCCCGGGAAGATGTATTTCCAGACCCAGGCATTGGTGATCGAGGGCGCGTCCAGGCGGCCGATCGTGTGCAGCAGCATCACGCCGTCGTCCTTGAGCAGGTCGCGCGATTTCTCGAAGAAGGCGGGATAGAACGCCTTGCCGACATGCTCGAACATGCCGACCGAGACGATGCGGTCGAACTGCTCGGTGACGTTGCGATAGTCCTGCAGGCGGAATTCGCATGGCAGGTTCTCGCTCGCCGCGCGCTCCTGCGCGATCCTGATCTGCTCGTCCGACAGGTTGATGCCGACGACGGATGCCTTCGCCGTGCGCGCCAGATGGAGCCCGAGCCCGCCCCAGCCGCAGCCGATGTCGAGCACGCGCAGGCCGGGCCGGCCGAGCAGGAGCTTGCCCGCGATGTGGCGTTTTTTCGCAAGCTGCGCGTCCTCAAGGCTCGAGGTCTCGGTTTCGAAATAGGCGCACGAATATTGCAGGTCGGGATCGAGGAAGAGGCGGTAGATGCGCGAGTCGATATTGTAGTGGTGGCGCGCATTGCGCTGCGCGCGGAACGGATTGTTGAGGTGGAACCGCTCGCGCAGGAATGTGCGGATATCGCGCAGGAGGCGGGTCCAGGCCGCAGGCTCGCGGCCTGCGGCGTTGGCGATCATCAGTTCGAGAAAATCGGCGATCGAGCCTTGCTCGACCACGAGCCCTCCGTCCATATAGGCTTCGCCAAGCCGAAGCTCGGGATCGAGCAGGACCGCCATGAGCCATGAGCGCGACGTGAAGCGAATGGCAACCGGCGATCCCGAACCGTCGCCATAGACGTGGCGGTTCCCATTTGGCGTCGTTACCGCAAGCGCGCCTTTTTTCACGATCCGGCGCAGGATGTAATCGAGCAGTCGATCCATGGATGACTCCCCGTCTCTGACTGATTCTTTGCGCGCCTCCCGAACGGCGCAGGGTCTCCGTTTTTGTGGGCAGTTCGTCACAGCCCGCAGTCGGGACCGCTTGTAGAACCGCCATAAACAATTAGAACAAAGTTCGGTCTTTCCGGCAATCCGGCCGCTTCGTTCGAAAATGAGCCATATTCTTGCCTTCATAGAACACGCGGATGATGGCGCCGGTTCCCCGGATCGCCACGCGCGCAAAAACACGATCAAGGACTGGCTGATGGGATCGGGCGCCCCGCGGATAGTGTTGCTTTCGATTCTTGTCGCTATGGCTTGTTGTGTCGCGATGGCCTGGGCCGGCGTGGCCGAAGCTTCTCCGCGTGATGCGACCGCGCGGGGTGCCCGCGCGCAGGCGCCGGCGCCCGCCTCGACGCCGCAAACCGAGCCGACCAATCTCGACGAGGGCAAGACGCCTGCCCAATTTTTCGCTTCAAGCTGCGCCGTCTGCCATCAAAGCGGGCAGGGACTCGCCAAGGGTCGCGGCGCGGGCACGCTGGCGTCGTTCCTGCGTCAGCACTACACGACGAGTTCCGCCCAAGCCAATACGCTTGCCGGCTATCTGGCGTCAGGCACGTTCGACCGCGGGCGCCCCGCGACGCCGGCGCGCGCGACCCCGGGCGAGCGGCCGTCCGAGCCGGCGACCGCGCGCCG
>JABARS010000007.1 GCA_019187085.1 Pseudorhodoplanes sp.
ACATGCTGTCGGGCGGCGAGCAGCAGCGGGTGGCGCTGGCGCGCGCGCTGGCGCCGCGCCCGAGCGTACTTCTGATGGACGAGCCGTTTTCCGGCCTCGACCGGCGGCTGCGCGACGAGGTGCGCGAGGACACGCTCAAGGTGCTGCGCGAGAGCCGGGTGACCGGCGTCATCGTCACCCACGATCCCGACGAGGCGCTCGCCATGGCCGACCGCATCGCGCTGATGCGCGCGGGACGCCTCGTGCAGGTCGATGCGCCCGAGGCGATGTACCGGCGGCCGGCCGATCTGGAGGCGGCGCGCTTCTTCTGCGAGCTCAACGAAATCCCCGGCATCGTGCGCGGCGGCATGGCCGAGACCGCCGTCGGACGCTTTGCCGCACCGGGCCTTGCCGAGGGAGCGGCGGCGGTGGTCGCCATCCGGCCGCAGGCCATCCGCATCGATCCGCCCGGAACCGGGCTCGCCGCGCGCCTGCAGCGCCGGCAGTTTGCCGGGCCTGTCGATCTTCTGGAGATCGCCGTCGAGAGCCTCGAACGCCCGCTGAAGGCCCGCATTCTGCGCGCCGCCATTGCCGACATTAAGGCTGATCTCGGGATCGCCTTCGACCCGGCGGAAGTTCTTGTTTTTGCCGCCACCGGAGCCTAGTTTTCAAAAAAACCGGCGGCGTTTCCGTCGCCCACGGAGGATAAGCGTATGGGTTCCTTGAGCATCTGGCACTGGATCGTCGTGATCGTGGTGGTGCTGCTGCTGTTCGGGCGCGGGAAGATTTCCGAGCTGATGGGCGACATGGCCCAGGGCATCAAGGCCTTCAAGAAGGGCATGGCGGACGACGACAAGGCCGCCGACGCCAAGAGCGAGCCGGTCAAGACGATCGACCATCAGACCGCGTCCGGCTCCACGTCCGGCTCGTCGACGGAAAACCGCAAGGCCGTCTGAACAAGGGTCGTCTGATCGCGGGCCGTCCGAACGGTTCGCCGCGAGCGGCGCGACGCCGGCCGGCAGGAGGACAAAGGAGGCCCGCATTCTTCCGGCGGGCCGTCCGGAGTTGACAATTCGATGTTCGATATCGGCTGGAGCGAGCTTGTCGTCATTGGCATCGTCGCGCTGATTGTCATCGGCCCGAAGGAACTGCCCGGCGTGCTGCGCGCGGTCGGCCATTGGGTCGGCAAGGTCCGCCGCATGGCGTCCGACTTCCAGGGCCAGTTCCAGGAGGCGATGCGCGAGGCCGAGGTCGCCGATCTCAAGCGTCAGTTCGACGAGGCGGCCAGTGCCGCTTCCAACGCCGCGTCCGGATTGGACAATCCGCTCGAGACCGCGCGCAAGGAAATCGAAACGACCTTCGAGCAGGGCACGCGCGAAGAGGGCGCGACCGCAGCGCCCGAAAGCGGCACGGCCAATCCGCCGCCCCCTGAGTCCGTGCCCGTCGAGCTTGTGCCCGCCGAACCTGCGTCGCCGGCGCCGCAGAGCGAACCCAAACGCGCGGGAGACACCGTGTGACCAGGGACGACGACGAGATCGAGGCCTCCAAGGCCCCGCTGATCGAGCACCTGATCGAGCTGCGATCGCGCCTGATCAAGGCGCTGATCGCGTTTGCCATCGCCTTCATCGGCTGCTTCTTCTTCGCCAAGCAGATCTACAACGTGCTGGTCTGGCCGTTCGTGTGGGTGGCGGGGCCGGAAAACTCGAAATTCATCTATACCGCGCTGCTCGAATATTTCCTCACCCAGCTCAAGCTTGCGATGTTCGGCGCCGCCTTCATCGCCTTTCCGGTGATCGCCGGGCAGATCTACATGTTCGTCGCGCCCGGCCTCTATCGCAACGAGCGCCAGGCCTTCCTGCCGTATCTGGTCGCGACGCCGATCTTCTTCGCGCTCGGCAGCGCCATGGTCTATTTCCTGGTCATGCCGCTGCTCATCCGCTTCTCGCTCGGCATGCAGCAGATCCCGGGAGACGGGCAGGCGGAGATCGCGCTGCTGCCCAAGGTCGGCGAATATCTCTCGCTGATGATGTCGCTCATCTTCGCCTTCGGCATCGCCTTCCAGCTTCCCGTCATCCTCACGCTGCTCGGCCGCGTCGGCATCCTCACCTCGCAGCAACTGAAAGAAAAGCGGCGCTACTTCATCGTCATCGCCTTCATCCTCGCCGCCGTGCTGACGCCGCCGGACGTGATCAGCCAGCTCTCGCTCGCGCTGCCGCTGTGCATTCTCTACGAGGGCTCGATCTGGGCGGTGCGCATGGTCGAGGTCAGGGCGGTGCAGGACAAGCAGAACAAGGCCGCGCAGGCCAAGACCGCGCAGGCCAAGGCGGCGGCGGACGGCGGCAACGCCGGCCAGCCGGCGGAGTAGCGCACGCCGGCGTTTGTCGCGTTTGTATTGAAGCGCATTCTCTCGCCGCTCGTTCCCGTACCCGAAGCCCCGTCATTGCCGGGCAACCGGATGGATGCGCGGGTCAAGCCCGCGCATGACCGGGATTGGTTCAGTGTCATTGGGAAATGCTTTTGCGTTGGGTTGGCTCCATGGCTGTCATGGTCGTGATGGCCGGGCTTGTCCCGGCCATCCCGCCTGGGGACGCGCAGTGCCTGCCTGGGCGGGATAGTGTCGTCGGTTCGGTCTGCGGACCGGACGCCGGAAAGCGGCCGGTGCCGCGGTCTTCCTGACGATCGCAACTTTTTGGCCCGCGCTCCCGGGACGTCGAGAGGCGACTTGACAGGGCCTGTTCACTAGGATTATATTCATACAACCTCGTCCGCTTGAGGGGCGCTTGTCGCGAGGCGTTGCGAAGGCGGGACGAAGGGGAGGGCGCCGCCGGAGATACGGCGGCCGCCGCTCCCCTGGGCACGGTCCGGCAAATCCGGGCCATGACCGGTGCGGTGCCCGCGGGCCGGTCTCGCAAGCCGGCACCCGGGCGACGGCGGGGCTCCGCCCGAGGCCACTGATGAGCCTCCGCCAGGAGCTGGCTGACGGCCGACCGGCGGTGAAAGCCGCGACCGGTTCTGCCGAAAGCGCGGCCCGCCGTCGCAGTGAGAACGCCGCGATGGTGCGTCGGGAGACGCGGCGGCTCCGGAGACGGGGCCGTCCCTTACGGACTGGTTGCGTCGCTCGACGCACCATCCCCCTCTCTTTCCGTTGAAGGGAGGGACGTCCCCGCGGATGCGGGGAACGAAGGCAGGCGGCCCCTCCGCCTCAAACAACAGGGGCGGCGGAGCGTTGGCTGATCCCGGCCATGGTTGCCGGTCATGGCTGCCGGTCATGGCAGCGCCGCGGATGGCCCGCGAATGACCTGCCGGATAAGGCTGTTATAAGAAGCCCCTCGATTCTGTTGAGACGCCGTCATGCACGATATCAAGTGGATCCGCGACAACCCGCAGGCCTTCGACAAGGCGCTGAACCGCCGCAGCCTCGACGCGGCCGCGCAGGCCGCGTTTGCGTCGGCCGGTCTTCTGGCGCTCGACGAGAAGCGGCGCGCGGCGATCACCGCCTTCGAGCAGGCGCAGGCGCGGCGCAATGCGGCGTCCAAGGAGATCGGCGACGCCAAAAAGAGCAAGGACGAGGCGCGCGCGAACGCGCTGATGGCCGAAGTCGCCGCGCTCAAAGACAATCTGCCGAAACTGGAGCAGGCGGCCAGGGACGCCGAAGCCGGACTGCACGCGGTGCTCGCCACCGTCCCCAATTTGCCGCTCGACGAAGTGCCGGACGGCAAGGATTCCGAGGACAATGTCGAGCAGCGCCGGTTCGGCCTGCTGCGCGACTTCAAGAAAGAGAACTTCGCGCCCAAGCAGCATTTCGATCTCGGCGAGGCGCTGGGGCTGATGGACTTCGAGGCGGCGGCGAAACTCTCCGGCGCGCGCTTCGTCGTGCTGAAAAGCGGACTGGCGCGGCTCGAACGCGCGCTCGCGCAATTCATGCTCGACCTGCACACGACCGAGCACGGCTACACCGAAGTCAATCCGCCGATCCTCGTGCGCGACGACGCCATGTTCGGAACGGCGCAACTTCCAAAGTTTGCGGACGATCAGTTCCCAACAAAAATCCTCAGAGAAAAGACAGAACCTGGACCGCTCTTGGATTCGATGGAGCAGTTAATTTCTCGATTGGTGAGTTCGCCGCACGTCAGGGATACGTTTGGCAATTACGCCATTACTTATGACGAAACAAATGACCGCATCGACCTCGATTTTACCGGTACAATGCGATTCATGAGGGAGGCGCTGCAAAATGAAAAAGTCAGGGGAGAGGTAGACCTTCGCAAGGCGTTTCAAACAATCCTCGCAAGCAGCAACTATGAAACACTGTGGTTGATTCCAACCGCAGAGGTTTCTCTAACCAATCTGGTGCGCGAGGCGATCACCGACGAAGCCGAATTGCCGCTGCGGATGACCGCCTGTACGCCGTGCTTCCGCGCCGAGGCGGGCGCGGCGGGCAAAGACACGCGCGGCATGATCCGTCAGCACCAGTTCACCAAGGTCGAGCTGGTCTCGATCGCTACACCGGAGCAGAGCAGGGACGAGCACGAGCGCATGACCGCGTGCGCGGAGGAGGTGCTGCGCCGGCTCGGCCTGCCGTACCGCACCATGCTGCTGTGTACCGGCGACATGGGCTTTGCCTCGCAGAAGACCTACGACATCGAGGTCTGGCTGCCGGGCCAGAACATGTATCGCGAAATCTCCTCTTGCTCGGTGTGCGGCGACTTCCAGGCGCGGCGCATGAATGCGCGCTACAAATCGAAGGCCGGCAACCGTTTCGTGCACACGCTCAACGGCTCGGGCGTGGCGGTGGGCCGCGCGCTGATCGCGGTGATGGAGAACTACCAGCAGGCCGACGGATCGATCGCGGTGCCCGACGCGTTGGCGCCTTATATGGGCGGGCTGAAGACGATCGGGAGCAGATGAAATGATGCGTTTTTCCATGTGTCGTCCCGGGCGCGGCGCGGCGCGCAGTGATGCGCTATGCATCTGGGACCGTTCCAGTCCTTTGTCCGTAACGCTCCCGGATCGGCGGCGCACCGCCTTGCGCTGCGCCGCATCCGGGACACGGGAATTCTGATGCGTATCCTGGTCACCAATGACGACGGCATCCATGCCGCGGGCCTCAAGGTCTGCGAGGAGATCGCGCGCGAATTGTCCGACGACGTGTGGGTGGTGGCGCCCGAGATCGACAATTCCGGCGTCTCGCATTCGCTCTCGCTCAACGATCCGCTGCGGCTGCGCGAGATCGGGCCGCGCCATTTCGCAGTCAAGGGCACACCGACCGACTGCGTGATCATGGCGGTGCGCCACATCTGCGCCGACACGAAATTCGACCTCGTTCTCTCCGGCGTCAATCGCGGCTCGAACGTCGCCGAGGACGTCACCTATTCCGGCACGGTGGCCGGCGCGCTCGAAGGCACCGTGCTCGGCGTGCCCTCGATCGCGCTGTCGCAGGCCTACGGTCCGGGCGGGCGCGACCGGCCGCACTGGGAGACCGGCCGCACGCATGCCGTCGGCGTCATCCGCCGCGTGCTGGCGACCGGCATTCCGCGCGGCGTGCTGGTCAACATCAATTTCCCCGATTGCCTGCCCGACGAGGTGCAGGGCATCTCGGTCACCGCGCAGGGCACGCGCGACCAGGAGATGCTGCGCATCGACGCGCGCTTTGACGGCCGCGGCAATCCGTATTACTGGCTCGCCTTCGCGCGCAAGGGCAGGCCGGCGGCGGCGAGCGGCTCCGATCTGTCGGCGCTGGTGTCGAACCGCATTTCGGTCACGCCGCTGCGGCTCGATCTCACCGACGAGCCGTTCATGACCCGGCTCGCCGATGTGTTCGACTGAGCGCGGCGCGGGACGCTGAGAGGAGGGCGCTGTGCCGGATGCGCCATTGGGCCACGGCAAGGTTGGCCGCATGGAATTCCTGCTGGCGCTGCGTCAGCGCGGCATCAGCGATCCCGCCGTGCTGCGCGCGATGGACGAGGTGCCGCGCGAGAGTTTCGTCGACTTTCCGGTGCGTCCGCAGGCCTATGCCGACCAGGCGCTGCCGATCGCCTGCGGCCAGACCATCAGTCAGCCCTATATCGTCGCCTACATGACCGAGCAGCTGCGCGTGAAGCCGCAGCACCGCGTGCTCGAAGTCGGCACCGGCTCCGGCTATCAGGCGGCGGTGCTCTCGCGGCTTGTGCGCGAGGTGGTCAGCATCGAGCGTTTCCGCACGCTCGCCGACGTGGCGCGCAAGCGCCTCACCGCGCTCGGCTACGACAATGTCGAGGTGCTGGTCGGCGACGGCATGCAGGGCTGGCCGGAGCGCGCGCCGTTCGACCGCATCATCGTCACCGCCGCCGCCGAGGAGATCCCGCAGGCGCTGACCGAACAGCTTGCCGACGGCGGCGTCATGCTGCTGCCGCTCGGGCCGCAGGCGGGCACCCAGCATATCGTGCGCGTCACCAAGAGCGGCGAAACGCTGCAGGAGGAGCGGCTGATCGCGGTGCGTTTCGTGCCGCTCCTGCCGGGCACCGCGCGCGAGCTGTGACGGCTACGAGGTCCAAACATGGTTAAGGCTTCGTGTCCGGATCCGCTTAAATCCTTATTTACTTCGCAAGTGTTTTACTCGGGCGCATCGCTTCCCGTGTCGCGTTTGAGTGAGTGCGTATCATGCGTCCCCCTGTCGGGCCTGTCCGCTCGTCGTCATGGCCGTGCCTGGCGATCGCCGTTGCCGCCCCGATCCTGCTTGCCGGATGCAGCTCCGAATCCGGCCGGTTCAACGAAGGCGCGTTCTCCAATCCGTTCCGCTCGTCGGGCGCGCCCACCAGCGGCGACGTCACCGGCTCGGTTCCGCAGCGCTCCGCGCAGGTGGAGACGCGGCCCTTGCCCTCGCATCAGGGCGGCTACCAGCAGCCCTATCCGCAGCGTTCGGCGCCACCCGCGACCCGTCCCGCGCAGACGTCCGGCATCGCCGGCGGCGGTCCGGGCCTTGCCTCCTATCAGCCTTCGGCCGCACAACCTGCGCCGCCGCCCGCGCCGCATTACGAAGTCACCGGTTCCGTGCGCGCGCCGGCTGCGCCGCCGCCTGCGGCCGCGCGTCCTTCCTCGAACGGTCCCTGGCAATGGGAAGGCGGCTCGGCGATCACCGTCGGCGACGGCGAGACGCTCGACACCGTCTCCAACCGCTTCGGCGTGCCGGCGTCCGCGATCGCGCAGGCCAACGGCCTGCCGCCGAACGCCTATCTCTATCCGGGGCAGCGCCTCGTCATCCCGCGTTACAATTATTCGACGCCGCCGCAGGCGTCGGCGCCTGCGCCCGCGCCGATGCGCGCGACCGTCAACACCACGAGCCATCGCACGACGCCGGTCCCCGCCACGAGCGGCCAGGTGCATGTCGTAGCGCCGGGCGAGAGCCTGATGGGGATCGCGCGCCGCTACGGCAAGTCGGTGACCGAGCTCGCCGCCGCCAACAATATCCAGCCGCATCACAAGGTGCTGATCGGCGACCGCCTCGTCATTCCGGGCGCGCGTCCGGCGACGAATGCCTCGCGCGTGCCGCCGCCGGCGCCTGCCCCGCAGCGCTATGCGAGCGCGCCGGCGCCGATGCCGACCGCGCGGGTCGCAACGCCGGTCGCCGAAGCGGTGAAGGATGAGCCGCCCACGAGCGCGGACGCCCATGCCGGCGCCGCCGGTTTCCGCTGGCCGGCGCGCGGACGCATCATCGCCGGCTTCGGTCCCAAGCCGACCGGCCAGCAGAACGACGGCGTCAATATCGCGCTGCCCGAAGGCACGCCGGTCAAGGCCGCCGACGACGGTGTGGTCGCCTATGCCGGAAGCGAGCTGAAGGGCTACGGCAACCTCGTCCTCGTGCGCCATTCAAACGGCTACGTGACCGCCTATGCGCATGCGAGCGAGCTCCTGGTGAAGCGCGGCGACACGATCAAGCGCGGGCAGGTCATCGCCAAGTCCGGCCAGACCGGCAACGTGACGTCGCCCCAGCTTCATTTCGAGATCCGCAAGGGTGCGACCCCGGTCGACCCGATGCAGCACCTGCCGGCGGCAGGGTAAGCGCGGCGTTTCAGCCCTGCAACCGGACGCCCATGCGCCCGGCCAGATCCTGGATGTATTGCCAGGCCACGCGGCCCGAACGCGAGCCGCGCGTCGTCGACCATTCGAGCGCCTCGCGCCGCAGGTCGTCGGGCTGGACCGGGATGCGGAAGTGGCTGGCATAGCCTTCCACCATGGCGAGGAATTCGTCCTGGCTGCATTTGTGGAAGCCGAGCCACAGGCCGAACCGGTCGGACAGCGACACCTTCTCCTCGACCGCCTCGCCCGGATTGATCGCGGTCGAGCGCTCGTTCTCCATCATGTCGCGCGACATGAGGTGGCGACGGTTTGAGGTCGCATAGAGGATCACGTTCTCCGGCCGCCCCTCGATGCCGCCTTCGAGCACGGCTTTCAGCGACTTGTAGGACGTGTCGTCGCCGTCGAACGACAGGTCGTCGCAGAAAACGATGAAGCGGTAGGAGGTCTCGCGCAGGAGGCCCATCAGGTCGGGCAGGCTCTCGATGTCCTCGCGGTGGATTTCGATCAGCTTCAGCGTTCCGGCCTTCTTGCCGAGCCCGGCATTGACCGCTGCGTGGCTTGCCTTGACCAGCGAGGACTTGCCCATGCCGCGCGCGCCCCACAGCAGCGCATTGTTGGCCGGCAGGCCGCGCGCGAAGCGCTCGGTATTTTCCAGCAGCGTGTCGCGCATGCGGTCGATGCCCTTGAGCAGGGTCATCTCCACGCGGTTGACGCGTGCGACCGGGGCGAGGCGGTGGCCCTCGGCGTGCCAGACGAAGGCGTCGGCGGCCGTAAAGTCGGGGGCTGCGGGCGAGGGCGGCGCGAGGCGCTCGAGCGCCGTGGCGATGCGCGCCAGCGCCGGATCGGCGGCCGGGACGGCGCGGCGGGCGGCTTTTGGGGGGCGTTTGGCCTTGGGCATTGTCAGGTTCCTGCGGGGGCACCCCTTAGCGGGCTCGCGGGCGGCCGGCAACCCATTGTTTTGGCCGCCGGATTTGGGTCGCCAAACCGCTCGGCGCGACGTCGGCAACGTTGCAATTGGGCGCGTGCCGGTTATAGTCCGCGCCGATTTTCAGGCGCGGCGCCGGGGCTCGATCCGGCAGGACAATCGCGCCGAACGCAAGCTCAGAGGGGCCGTTCGATGCTGATTTCTCCTGCTTATGCCCAAGGTGCCGGTCTCGGCGGCGACAACATGCTGGTGTCGCTTCTGCCGTTCATCCTGATCTTCGTGATCATGTATTTCCTGATTCTGCGCCCGCAGCAGAAGCGCATGAAGCAGCATCAGGAAATGGTGAAAAACCTGCGCCGCGGCGATACCGTCGTGACCTCCGGCGGCCTGATCGGCAAGGTGACCAAGGTCATCGACGACGACCAGGTCGAAATGGAAATCGGCGAGGACATGCGCATCCGCCAAGTCCGCCAGATGATCGCCGAGGTGCGCACGAAGGGCGAGCCGGTCAAGGACGACGCCTGATCGCGCCGTCCGCCTCACGCCCGATTGCAGCGCCATAACGGTCCGGGACGATGCTCTATTTTTCGCGGTGGAAGACGGCGGTGGTTCTCGGAATTACCGCGCTCGTTTGCCTGTGCGCGGTGCCGAATTTTTTCCCCGAGAAGGTGGTCGATACCTGGCCGAAATGGGCGCAGCGTCACATCGTGCTCGGCCTCGATCTGCAGGGCGGCTCGCACATCCTGCTCGAAGTCGATTCCAATGCGGTGCGCAAGGAGAAGGTCGAGGCGCTGCGCGACGACGTGCGCCGCGTGGTGCGCGAGAACCGGCTGGGCAGCCCGGGCGCTGCGGCCATTCGCGGCAATACGGTCGAATATCGTCTGCGTGAGGGGGCCGATCCCGCGCTCGCGCTGACCAAGTTCCGCGAGCTTGCCCAGCCGCTCGGCGGCATCATGGGGCCGACCGGCCAGCGCTCGGTCGACGTGGTCGATGCCGGCAATGGGCTTTTCCGGCTCACGGTGACCGAGCCGGCCATGCTGGAGCGCATCCGCCAGTCGGTCGACCAGTCGATCCAGATCGTCGAGCGGCGCGTCAACGAGCTGGGCACGGTCGAGCCGTCGATCGCGCGCCAGGGCGCCGACCGCGTGCTGGTCCAGGTGCCCGGTTTGCAGGATCCCTCGCGCCTGAAGGATCTGCTCGGCAAGACTGCCAAGCTCACCTTCCGCATGGTCGACATGACCGCGGCGCCCGAGCCGGGCCGGGTCCCCCCGGATTCCGAAATCCTGCAGGGCTCGCGCGCCGAAAACCGCCAGCCCTACCTGATCGAGAAGCGTGTCGTGGTCTCCGGCGAGGACCTCACCGACGCCCAGCCCGGGTTCGATCAGCGCACGAGCGAGCCGATCGTCACGTTCCGCTTCAATTCGAATGGCGCGCGCCGTTTCGCGCAGGCCACGCAGGAAAATGTCGGCCGCCCGTTCGCCATTGTGCTCGACAACGAAGTCATCTCCGCGCCGGTGATCCGCGAGCCGATCCTGGGCGGATCGGGCCAGATTTCCGGCGGCTTCACCGTGCAGCAGGCCAACGACCTCGCCATCCTGCTGCGCGCGGGCGCATTGCCCGCCCCGCTCACGATCATCGAAGAACGCACCGTCGGTCCCGGTCTCGGCCAGGACTCGATCGAGAAGGGCACCCGCGCGGCCTGGATCGGCTCGCTGCTGGTTGTCCTTTTCATGTTCGCGACCTACGGCCTGTTCGGCCTGTTCGCGAACATTGCGGTTGCGATCAACGTGGCCATGATTTTCGGCGTCCTGTCGCTGCTCAATGCCACGCTCACGCTGCCCGGCATCGCCGGCGTCGTGCTGACGGTCGGCATCGCCGTCGACTCGAACGTGCTGATCTATGAACGTATCCGCGAGGAGGTGCGGGCCGGCCGCACGCCGATCAGTGCGCTCGATGCCGGCTTCACGCGCGCGCTGGCGACGATTCTCGACTCCAACATCACGACCTTCATCGCCGCCGCCGTCCTGTTCTATATCGGCACCGGTCCGGTGCGCGGCTTCGCCGTGACGCTCGGCATCGGCATCATCACGACCGTATTCACCGCCTTCACGCTCACCCGCTTGATGGTCGCAGCCTGGTTCCGCTGGTGGCGCCCGCAAACGATTCCGATCTGACGCACGCATTCACCGCGAGGCCGCCTTGCGCATTCCACTCCTTCGCATTGTTCCGGACGACACCAAGTTCGATTTCATGCGCTTCCGGCGCATCAGCTTTCCGCTGTCGGCCGTGCTGTCGATCGTGGCTATGCTGCTGTATTTCTTCATCGGGTTGAATTTCGGCATCGATTTCGTCGGTGGCACGCTGATGGAGGTCCAGTCCAAGAGCGGGCCTGCGAATATCGCGCAGATGCGCACCACGCTGAACGGGCTCGGGCTCGGTGAGGTGCAGCTCCAGCAGTTCGGCGCGCCGACCGACGTTCTGATCCGCATCCAGCAGCAGCCGGGCGGCGATACCGCCCAGCAGGCCGCCGTCGCCAAGGTGAGGGCCGCGCTCGGGCCGGATATCGATTACCGGCGTGTCGAAGTCGTCGGGCCGCGCGTGTCCACGGAATTGCTGGCTTACGGCACCATCGGGCTGATGGCGGCCATTCTCGGCATCCTGATCTATCTGTGGTTCCGGTTCGAATGGCAGTTCGCGCTGGGCGCGATGGTCGCGAACATCCACGACCTTGTGCTGACGATCGGTTTCATGTCGATCGCGCAGATCGACTTCGACCTGACGTCGATCGCGGCGCTGCTGACAATTCTGGGCTATTCGCTCAACGACACCGTCGTCATCTACGACCGCATCCGCGAGATGCTGCGGCGCTACAAGAAGATGTCGATGACGGACTTGCTCAACATCTCGGTCAACTCGACGCTGTCGCGCTCGATCATCACCCACGTGACCGTGACGCTCGCCCTGCTGGCGCTGCTGCTGTTCGGCGGCCCCGCCATCCATTCCTTCACCGCGACCATGATGTTCGGCGTCGTGCTGGTCGGCACCTATACGTCGATCTTCATCGCGGCGCCGATCCTGATCTATCTCGGGGTCGGGACGACGCGGTTGTCGGAGGCGAAGGAAAAGGAAACGGCGGCCAAGGACGACATTCCGGCGCGCTTCCGCGAGCCGTCGGCGCCGGGCCGCCGCTGATTGTGACGCGCCCGGAGCAGCCGCATTATCCGTATCCCGCGGGGATCGAGGGCTATGGCAGGGGCGGCTTCCGCTTCGCCGGCATGTCACACCGCGGATCGCTCCTGTGCCTGCCGGACGGAATCTGGGGCTGGGACGTGACCCGGGCGGCCGATGTGACCGAAGGCGCGCTGGAGCGCGTCTTTTCGCAGGCCGACCGGATCGATATATTTTTCCTCGGAACCGGCGAGCGCAGCGAATTGCTGGCGGACGCGGTGCGCGCGCGTTTTCGCGTTCTTAATATCGCGCTCGACGTGACGCGGACCGCCTACGCGGCCAATACCTACAACATCCTGCTGGCGGAAGGCCGCAAGGTCGGCGCCGGGCTGATCGCGGTGGACTGACTGTGCGCCGACACTGAGGGTCGCGCCATGAACGATACCTTGGACGATACCCTGGACGACGCCTTCTCGTATTGCACGCAAATGCTCCGTGAGGAGGACCGCGACCGCTTTCTCGCGGCTTTGTTCGCGCCGGCGGCGGCGCGCCCGGTGCTGCATGCGCTCTATGGCTTCGACCTGGAAACCGCGCGCGTCGCCCGCCGTGTACGCGAGCCGCTTGCCGGCGAGGTTCGGCTGCAATGGTGGCACGACGTCATGGCCGGCGGGCGCAGCGACGAAGCGGCGGCCAATCCGGTTGCCCGCGCGCTGTGCGCGACGCTGACGCGATACGCCATCGCACCGGCTCTGATGCAGGGGCTGATCGAGCGTCGCCGCGCGCAATTGTACGGGCAACCCGTGCTGCACGAACCGGATTATGAGCGCGGGAACGCCGAAACGCACGGCGCGATCCTTGCCGCCGCCATGCAGTGCCTCGATGATGGCCGGGCGCCGGGCGATCGCGACCTGATCGCGGCGGCGGCGAACGCGGTCGGGGCGGCGCATGATTTCAGTGCGGTAAGTCTCGCGCCGGCGGACGAGGCGCATGCCGCCGAGTTGAAAGTCTTCGCCGAGCGCAATCTCGATCGCGCCCGCGCGCTGTTGCGCGGCGCACCGCCGCCGGTCTGGCCGGCATTCCTGCCGCTTGCGTTGATCCGGCCCACGCTTTTGCGCGGGACGGCGGGCGTGCTCCCGGCCTGGCGGCGTCAATGGATCCTGTGGCGGGCGGCGCGCGACCTGCCGGCGCGGCTCTGATCGGCTTGTAGCAGGATGACCTTTCTCCGAACCGTCATCCCGCTTTGATTCTTTGTTTGAGCATGATCTTGTCCGAAAACCGCTTCACATTTTTCGGGATCATGCTCTAGAACGCAAACCTGTCGCGCAGGTTCTGCCGGCCGGCGACGATGCGGCCGACGATCTGCTTTTCGGATTCGTCGCGCAGCAGCGGCTCGATCAGGTCGATCTGGTTCATGGCAATGAGTTGCAGGAGATCGGTACGCACCGCGCCGTCGGCGCCGCGCGGCAGCGTCTCGACGATCTGCAGGTGTTCGGGCGCCTTCTGCGGCAGGACGGTCAGATGTGCCTGCAAGGCGGCGTCGCTGAGCGCGCGGCCCTCGACAAAAGCATAGAGGCCGGTGCCGGTGCGCCGGTCGGGAAACGCCACGATCGCGGCGTCGGCGACGCCGACATGGCGTTTGAGGTGGGCAGCGAGCGCCGGCGCGTCGTTGACGAGCCGCGGACCGCCGCCTTCGCGGTCGGTGAAATTGAGGATGCCGCGGGTGATCCAGTAATAGACGCGCTTGCCGGTCGCCATCCAGATGCGCGTCGGCAGGCTCTTGCGCGCCAGCACGCGCTTCTCGGCCGGCGTGAGGCTTGTGGGCGCATAGCGCCGTTTGTGCTTGAGCAGGTGGCGCAGGTCCTCATAGGCCGCGATCCGGAACAGCGCATGACGGCGCGAGAAACGGGTGGCGAGCTGGAAGTCGGTCAGCATGGCGCGGCCGTCCGGCGTGCGCAGCCAGTTCTGCTCCTTGGCGAGATCGTTGTGGGTCAGGCGGTCGCGATGGATGAGCCGGAGCGCGCGCTTGGCCGAGCGGAAATAGCCGACATCGCCCTGCGGCCGGGCGATATGCAGGGGCAGGGCGTCGATCCAGCTGCGCACGAGCGTGCGGCGGCCACGGAACAGCAATTGCGGGCCGATGGCGTGGCGGCCCGCGATCGTCAGCGCGCGGGCCTCGCGGTTGAGGAAGTGCCAGGCGAGGCCGAAGGTCCACCACGGCACGAGATCGATCCGGCGCAGCACCGCTTCGACCCGCTCTCCCTCATGCACGAAATGGCCGCGCTCGACGGTCGAGAACACGTCGCGCTTGAGCACGACGCTGCTCACAAATCGCCCGGCGATTTCCGGCGGCAGGGTATCGGACTGGGTCATGGCCGGACGCCTTCTACAACAGGGCGTTCGAAAATTGGAATCGTCACTCGGCGGCCACGCGCGTTTGCGCGCCGGACCAGGCGGCGAGATCGGCGAGCGCCCGGGCCGACAGCGCTTGTTTCCTGGCTATCGACTTGGCACTGCCGCGCAGGCGCTTGCCGTCGGCGTCGCGGCTTGGGACCTGCGCGATTGGGGGAAACAGTCCGAAATTGATGTTCATCGGCTGGAATGAGCGGGGACCGTGATCGATCGTGTCGATGTGGCCGCCGGTGATGTGGTTGAGGAGGGCGCCATGCGCGGTCGTGGGCGGGGGCAGGTCGAGCGCCTCGCAGAGGCGCTCGGCGGCGGCGAAGCGGCCCGTCATCAGCCCGACCGCGGCCGACTCGACATAGCCTTCGCAGCCGGTGATCTGGCCGGCGAAGCGCAGCCGCGGCATGGCGCGCAGGCGCAGCGCGGCGTCGAGCAGGCGCGGCGAGTTGAGGAACGTATTGCGGTGCAGGCCGCCGAGGCGGGCGAATTCGGCATTCTCGAGCCCCGGAATGGTGCGGAAAATCCGCACCTGCTCGCCGTGCTTCAGCTTGGTCTGGAAGCCGACCATGTTGAAGAGGGTGCCGAGCCGATTGTCCTGCCGCAGTTGCACGATCGCAAATGGCTTGACCGTCGGGTTATGCGGATTGGTCAGGCCGACCGGCTTGAGCGGGCCGTGGCGCAACGTCAGGGGCCCGCGCTCGGCCATGATTTCGATCGGCAGGCAGCCGTCGAAATAGGGCGTGCTGGCTTCCCATTCGTGGAACGCGGTCTTCTCCGCGCTCAGCAGCGAAGCGACCAGCGCCTCGTATTGGGCGCGGTCGAGCGGGCAATTGATGTAGTCGGCGCCCGACCCGCCGGGACCGGCCTTGTCGTAGCGCGACTGGAACCAGGCGATCGACATGTCGATGCTGTCGCGGTGCACGATGGGGGCGATGGCATCGAAGAAGGCGAGCGCGTCTTCGCCGCTGATTGTGCGGATCGCAGCGGCCAGGGCGCTCGATGTCAGCGGGCCGGTGGCGATGATGACCTTGTCCCATTCCTGCGGCGGCAGGCCGGCAATCTCGCCGCGCTCGATCGTCACCAGCGGATGCGATTGCAGCGCGGCCGTGACCGCTGCCGAGAATTCCCCGCGGTCCACCGCAAGGGCCGCGCCCGCCGGCACCTGATGGGCGTCGGCCATGCGCATGATGAGCGAGCCGAGCCGCCGCATTTCCTCGTGCAGGAGACCGACGGCGTTGGTCGCGGCATCGTCCGAACGGAAGGAGTTCGAGCAGACGAGCTCAGCGAGCCCGTCGCTCTTGTGCGCGGCCGTCATCTGGCGGGGTCGCATCTCGTGCAGGACGACGGGCACGCCGCGCGAGGCGATCTGCCAGGCGGCCTCGCAGCCCGCGAGGCCGCCACCGACGACATGAATGGGGAGCGGCAAAACCATGTGCCCTAGCTAGGGCAAGCGCGCGGGGTTCACAACATGCCTGGCGGCGTCAGCAGTCGCGGTCCGAGAAATGAAAACGCCCGCCGAAGCGGGCGTTCTCATAACCGATGTGATCGGCCTCAGGCGGCCTTCTCGGCGTTTTCCCAGGCAATGCGGGCGATGTCCGAGCGGCTGATGCCGATGTCGGCCAGTTCGCGGTCGCCCAGCCGGGAAAGTTCCCGAAGGCTCGCGTCATAGGCACGCCACTGCCGAAGGAAGCGGACCAGATTGGAGAGGAACATGGCTCTTTATCCCTTTGATACTTCTGGCAAAGCCAGAAATGAATCTGATGGATAAATAGCCTTCCATTGTGCGTTGCAAAAGATTTTATGTTGCGATGCAGCTATACAGATTTCGCATGACTCTGCCTGATTATAGCCACCTGCTATCGGCGCAGCCGCTCCAGCAGGTCGGGGGTGGGGTAGGAGTCCGCCGGTATGCCGAGCCTGATCTGCGCTTTCTTGACCGCGCCGCGCGATTGCAGCCCGAGCTTGCCGTCGACCTTGCCGGCATCATAGCCGCGGGCGTTCAACAGTCGCTGCAGCTCGGCGGCCTGCTGGGCGGTCAGGACCGCAATATTGGGCTGGCCGCGCGACACGGCAGGAGCACCGGCGATGCGGGTCGCGAGATAGCCGGCGGTCGTCGTGTAGACCAGCGACTGATTCCACTTCAGCAGCACCTGGAAATTGTGAAAGGCGAGAAAGGCCGGTCCCGTGCGCCCCATCGGCAGCAGCAGCGACGCCGGCAGATTGTCGGCCGGCAGCGGCTGGCCGTTGGCCTGCGTGACGCCCCAGCGCCCCCATTGCGCACGCGGGTGCGTGATTTCGAGGTCGGCCTGATCCCAGGGCAGGTTCTGGGGGACGCGCACTTCCGTCAGCCACGGTTCGCCGCGGCGCCAGCCGAGCTGCCTGAGGAAATTGCCGGCCGAACCGAGCGCATCAGGAATGCTGCGGCGCAGGTCGCGGCGGCCGTCGCCGTCGTAATCGACGGCATATTCGTAATAGTGCGCCGGCAGGAATTGGAACTGGCCGATCTCCCCGGCCCATGGTCCCTTCATCTCCTCGGGCGTGAGATCGCCGCGGTCGATGACTTTGAGCGCGGCGAACAATTGCTCGCGGAACAGCTCCCAGCGCCGGCAGTCATAGGCGAGCGAGGTGACGGAGCGCAGCGTCGGCAGGTCGCCCTGCACCGCGCCGAAATCCGTCTCCAACCCCCAGAACGCTGCGATCGGATAGGGCGGGACGCCGAACTCGCGCTCGATGCGCGCAAAGATCGACGCATGCTGCCTGATCAGCGCGGCACCCCGGGTCTGGCGGTAGGCCGCTGCCATCCGGTCGGAGAATTGCAGGAAGCTCTGCGCGAAAACGCCCTGACCGCGGTCGCGGTTCACGATCGACTGGTCGTAGACGAGATAGGGAGTGGCAAGCGCCAGCGTGCGGGCGGACACGCCCTGGGCCGCGGCTTCCCGGCGCACGTCGTCGAGCCAGCGGTCGAACGGCTGGGAGGTCCGGCATTTGGCGGCTGCCGTCCCGGCCGTGCCGGCGAGCAAAACAATGGCAGCAGCGATCGTAAGCCCTCTGCGCATCATCGGTCCGTCTCCTTCGCAGCTTCTTCACCTGCGATGCAGCGGGTGCGCCGTCAAGAGCGGAGCGGGAGAGGTTCTTTTGGAAACCGGGTCAGCGCGCCGGCAGGCCTTGTCGCGTCTCGCCGGCGGCGGCGCGATCGCAATGCATTTGGCGGATCTGGAGCAGCACATGGAGGGCGGCCTTGACCATCGCGCTGTAGCGCGCGGCAAGCGCCATCGACGCGGAATCCGCGCACAGTTCGTTGACCGTGGCGTTGCCGGCCAGCACGTCGGCGAGGTCGTCGATGAAGACGATGTCGTTCGTGTGCGGAGCGCCGCGTGCGATTTGCGTCAGGTCGAAGGCGCGCTCGCAATCCTGTACGCGTTCGATCAGCGATTCCAGCAGCGCGATGGTCGAACCGCGCGGGCTTGCATCGAACTCGTCGCCGGGCGGCGGATGCCGCGGAGCTTCCCGTATCATCATGTCGTCCGTCACTCGCGTTGCACGCGTGCGGGGCGACGATGTCATGTCAGGATTTACTGCCCGATTAAGCGAAATTTCACGGTCAAAACTACGGGAGGATGCCGGTTTCGCAAAATTTGCGCGGCGTATTTGAGAGCCGTTGCCGCGCGCCGGTCCGGCTGCAATCGCCTCAGCGCGGCCGCAGCCCGGGCTTGCCTTCGGGAGGGAAAATGAACTCGACGCCCGCCTCCTCGAACGTGCGGCGCAGGGCCGGAATGGCCGCTTCGCCCGGGCTTGCCGGACCGTCCGTTTCCTCCAGCCGCCGGATGGTCGAGCCCGACACCGCCGCGTTCTCGGAAAGATCGCGTACGGACCAGTTCAGGATGCCGCGGGCGGCGCGGATCTGGGCGCCGGTGAGCGGCTGCTCCGCCTGCTGCGGCGTCGGCCAGGCTTTGGCCGCCGTGATGTCGACGGACACGCCGACCCATTCGCGCACGTTGCCGTCGGCATTCAGCACGGGGAGGGCGCGCGACTTGTACCAGCGATATTCGCCCTCGCTGTCGCGCGCGCGATGTTCGATCTCGTAGGGCGTCTTGTTGGCGAGCGCGGCCTGCCACGCCTCGACCGAGCGCTGGCGATCGTCCGGATGCATCAGGTTGAGCCACCCGCTGCCAAGGAAGACAGCCGGATCCTCGCCGGTGAGCTCGGTCCAGTTGAACGTATCCACGACCTGGCCGTCCGGCCGCGCGGTCCAGATCGCCGCGTGCAGCGCGCGGACCAGCGCATCGAAGCGGTCGCCACCGACCTGGAGCAATTGCAGGCGTTCATGGTGCTGAGTCACGTCGAACATGACGCCGACGACCTTGTAGGGAGCGCCGCTGGCGTCGACGAGGACCTCGGCCAGACTCTGCAGCCAGCGGATGCGTCCGTCCGTCCGGATGATCCGTACCGTCCGGTTGATCGGCAGCGCATGGGTGACGATGTGATTGAACTGCCCGGGCGGACGGCGATCTTCCGGATGCGTAAGCGACTCGAACAATTCGTGCGACGCCTCCGCCTGGCCCGGCTGCAGGCCAAGCAAGGCAAACTGGCCCTGCGACCATTCCGATTTGCGCGTCTTCAGCTCGTAGGTCCAAAGACCCGCGCCGCCTTTTTCTTCTATGAAACGGATTGTCTCGCTGGCGCCGTTTTCCCCCTCGAACAGAGTCAGCATGGGCCTGCCGGGACTGTGAGCAACGTCAGCAAATTTTGTCCTCAAAAACATCATATAATGCAAAAATTGTTGCTTGATAGCGGAAAATCGTCGGTACCCTCTGGATACCGTCCCGGACCGTCTGCTGATTGTTGAACCGGGGGATTACGAGCGACCACCAATCATCGGAATGATCGGATCGGTCGATGGCGCGACCATTAGGCAGGACGAGGACAAATGATCAATGTTTTCTGTACAAATCCGCTATCCGCCGGCCTGCTTTCCGGCATGGCCGCTCTGGCGATGCTCGGCCAGTCTGCGGCGCAGGCTCCGGCGACGACAACCGTCACCGCCGGCCCGAGCCTGATCCGGCCCGAATTCACCCGTCCGGCCGGGGTGCCGGCGGCGGCCCGGCGCGTCGGTGCAGGTGAATTCATGATCGCTCCCGCGCAGCCGCCCGAGCCCAAGAAAATCCGGCGCAAGCGCAAATAGGGAGAGCGCTGCGCGGCGGCAAGGCCGCGCGGCTATCGTTTGAGAAATCCTTCGCGGATCGCCTCGACGCGCGATGTCGCCGAATATTGCCCCGCATTGTGTCCGAGCAGACCGGATGCGGCATCCTCGCACAGGACATAGCCGTCGTCGCGGATGGCCCAGGTGCGGTTGTCGATCAGCCGGCGGCGGCAGACATTGCCGGTGTCCGGCACGAACAGGATCGAGCCGGTGACGAGATCGTCGTCGGATTGCGCGTGCGCGTCGGGCGCGCCCGCCTGCGCGAGTGGTCCGCTCGTCTTGCCGGCCTGCAAGGCGAGCCGGTGTGCAAGCGTGTCGCTGGTGCGGACCGAATGGCTGGCGACATAGAGGCCGCCGGCGCAGATGCCGAGCAGCAGCAAGCCGGCCGCAAGGGCGCGGTTGCGATCGCGGCGGCGAGAACTGGACTTGCCGGACATGGCGCACAAAAGCCCCGGAAACGGATCGTTTCACCCTACACGGCGCACCCGCAAGAATCGTTAACGATGCGCCCCGGGCGCCGGCTGAACAATCCGACAGGATTGCCGGCGGGCCGGAAAATATTTCTGGTCGATCGCCGATTTTGGCCGCAGAGCGGCCATGGTCGGCGCGCGACATGCGCGCGGGATCGGCGCACCGGATGTCCCGGCCGCGCGTCCCGCTCAGGAGGAATCGATGAAGGTTATCGTGCTTGCGGCCGCTCTCTCGCTTGTTTCGGGTGCGGCATTCGCGGCGTCGTGCAAGGTCGAGGCCGGCAACAAGAAACTGGCCGGCGCGGCGCTGACGAGTTTCATGACCAAGTGCGAGTCGGACGCCAAGGCCACCTGTGAGAAGGACTCCACGGCCAGGAAATTGGCGGGCGCGGCCAAGGACAGCCACATGAAGAAGTGTCTCTCCGACGCGGTCGGAAGCTGAATCCCCGCGCGCCGGATAACGCAGACGCAGACAGGGCGGCGGGCTTTCGGCCCGCCGTTCCGCTTTCAGGCGGGCGCCGTGCGCTATTTGGTGCGGAAGCCGGAACGGATCGCGTCCACCCGCACCGCCACGAAATATTTCTGGCCGGGCGCGCTCGAATTCCACGACACCGCCTCGTCGCATACCACGCTGCCGGCATCGGCCATGTGCCAGGTGTCGTTGTCGATGATGCGCTGGCGGCAGATATTGCCTTCGAGCGGCACGAACAGGACGGTGCCGGTGCGCAATTCCTCGGCCTGCGCGAGAAACGCGGTATAGGAAGCGGTCTTGGCGGTGGTGACCGTGCGGGCGAAATAGGCGCCGGTGACGATGCCGATCGCGACCGCCCCGGTCAGCACCGCGCCGGTGAGGATCGCGCGCCGGCGGTCGCGCGCGCGCAGGGCGCGCATTGCCGCCTTGCGGCGCATGATCTGGCGGGCGCGGATGTTGTCCATGGCGCCCACCATAGGAAGTCCGACTTGCCGTATTCTCAAACCGATGGGCGGACTTTGTCTCGAAGATCGGATTAAATCGATTCAATTTGCTCGAACGTGCAGGGAGGAATGGCCGGTGGCGACATTCGTTGTGGCGCACGGCGCGTGGTCGGCGGGCTGGGCGTGGAAAAAGATGCATCCGCTCATGGCCGCGCGCGGGCACGCTTTGGTCACGCCGACCTGTACCGGGCTCGGCGAGCGCGCCCATCTGGCGCATCCCGACCTCGATCTCGAGGCGCATGTGACGGACATGCTGGCGGTGCTCGCATGCGAGGACCTGACCGGGATCATCCTGGTCGGCCATTCCTATGGCGGCATGGTCGCGACGCTCGTCGCCGCGCGCGCGCCCGACCGCGTCGCGGCGCTCGTCTATGTCGATGCGTTCGCGCCGAAGGACGGGGAGAGCGTGTTCAGCCTGACGCCCGAGCGCCGCGTCAGCATGGGCGAGCTGGCGCGCCAGCACGGCGGCTTCATTCCGCCGCAGGCGATGCCGCCCGACACCGCGCCCGACGACCTCGCCTGGGCATCGCCGCGCCGGCGACCGCAACCGCTGAAGACTTTCGAGCAGGCCGCGCGCCTGCCCCGCGAGCCGGCGATGCCGCGCCATTACGTCTATTGCACGCGCCATCCGCCCGACGACCGCTTCCGCCAATTCTACGAGCGCGCGCGGCGCGAAGGCTGGCGGCATTACGAGATCGATGCGAGCCACAATCCGCATATCACCTGTCCGCAGACCCTCGCCGATCTCTTCGACGCGATCGCGATCGCCGAAAGTGCGCGCCAAAGCGGGATGAGTTTTCCTTGAATCGTCATCCCGCTTTGGCGCTCTGTTTGAGCATGATCTTTTCCGAAAACCGCTTCGCACTTTTCGGGATCATGCTTTAGTCGCGCCCTTCGTCGGGGATGTTGAGGGTCTGGCCGCAGGCCTTGCAGTGCACGGCGTCGGCCTCGTGCAGTTGCAGGCCGCAGCGCGGGCAGGGGAAGCGCACCTTGCTCGGCCGCAACACCGCGCGCGCGAGCCTGAAGAACAGCGTGACGCCGAAAATCATGATCACGACCGAGACGAGGCGCCCGAGCGTGCCGGGCAACGTGATGTCGCCGAAGCCGGTCGTGGTCAGCGCGGTGACCGTGAAATAGAGCGCGTCGGCGTAATTGGTGATCTGCGGATTGTTCAGATGCTGGGTCTCGTAGACGAAGCCCGTCATCACGTAGAGGAACACCGCGAAATTGGCGACCGCGATGATGACCTCCTCGTGCGCGCGGAAGAAGCGGAAATCGGCGCGCAGGCGCGCGAGCAACGGATAGCTGCGCAGAAGCCGCAGCGTGCGCAGCACGCGCAGGAAGCCGGCCGGCTCGCCGACGAGCGGGGCGAGGAAGGACACGATGGCCGCGGCATCCGCCCAGGTGACCGGGTGCAGCAATTCGCGTAGTGGCCGTTCGCTGATGTAAATGCGCGCGCAGAAATCGGCGAGGATCAGGAGGCCGAACGCGACGTCGGCGATCTCGACATGGATGGTGCGCGGCAGGAAGGAGGTGGCGACGATGAAAGCGAGCGTGAGGAGATCGAAGCACAGCAGCACGTAGCGGAAGCGTATCGCTTTCGCCGAGCGGCCCTCATAGAGGCTCTTCAGGCGCTGGCGGAAACTTTCGGGGCCGGGGACGGCGGGAGCGGGCGGGCGCTGACGGGATTTCTTCACGGTGTGTCGCCTTGCTGGTTGGGCGTGCAGAGTATGCTCCATTTGAATTGAAGCGCATTCTCTCTTCGCTCATTCCGCTACCCGGAGTGGCTTTGCCGGCCCGGGCAGGGGCTGCGGCGGGAATCAAGGCAATCGGGCACCGGGATCCCTGCTTGCGCGGCGACGAACGGAGACGGACCGGCCCGATCTCCGCGGATCATGCTCTAAAATGACGATTGCGTTGCTCCGGCGCAAATTCCGCCGGCTGCGAAACGACGCGCCGCGAAGCGACGCGATGTACGCACATACGTATCCATCGTTACCCATGGGCGCCCGTTATCCATGGCTTCCATCATCCGCGGGCGCATCCTTTGTCCGCGGGCATACGCTCTCGTTCCCGCGGCGCTGAGCGCGCCCGGGTCTTGCCTGGCTTCGTCCCTTCGCCGCGCGGGCGAAGGGGGACGGAGCGCCGCAGGGCGCACTGTCCTTTCAGTAGCCGCGCCGCCTCGCTTTGCCTTTGCGCAAACGGCGCAGGCTTGAGCGCGGCGCGGACGCCTTGCGGCGCTCCATCGGCGGCGTTTTCACTGCGACGGCGGGCCGCGCTTTCGGCAGGACCGGACGCGGCTTTCGCCGCCGGTCGGCCGTCAGCCGGCTCCCGGCAGGGGCCCTTCAGTAGCCCCGGGCGGAGCCCCGCCGTCGCCCGGGGCCGTGCTTGCGAAACACGGGCGCGGGCGCCGCACCGGTCAGGGACGGGAATTGCCCGCCCATGCCCAGGAAGGCTGCGCCGCGTATCTCCGCGGCACCCCTTCCTTCGTCCCGCCTTTCGCAACGCCTCGCGACAAGCGCCCTCGAGCGGACGAGGTGATAGGAAAATAATCATAGATGCGGGATTTTGTCAAGTCCCGCGCTGCGGCGGCGCCCGTGCCGGTCAGCGGGTGTCCGGCAATGTGCGCAGGCGCTCCACGGTGGCGCGCTCGTCCGGCCAGTAATTGGCGGCGCTGCCGCCGGCTTTCAGCCACCGCTCGTAGTCGGCGCGGGCGAGATCGTTGCGCCCCATGTCGACACGGACCCACGCGCGGCGGAAATGGACGGTCGCGTATTCGCGCACCTTGAGCGCGCGCTCCAGCATTTCGAGCGCTTCGTCAAAGCGGCGCTGGCGGCGGCGCAGGTCGGCATAATGCTGGAGCGCCCAGGGCAGGTAGGTGTCGGACTTGATCGACGGGGCGAGTGCAACAGCGGCGTTGTGGTCCTCTTCCGCAGCCGCGAACCGGCCAGCGATCCCGTGCAGATAGCCGCGCAGACTGTGCGCGTAGCCGTGATTGCGGTCGATGCGGATGGTGGCGGAGAAATCCTCGATGGCGGCCCCGTTCAGCCCCGCGCCGCCGCGCACCAGCCCGCGGCGATAATGAGCGGTGGCGAGCTCCTGGTCGGTGAGATCGCCCGACTGGATGGCGAGCGAATAAAGCCGCAGCGCCTCCTCGATATTCAAGACCCTGCGCGCCTCTTCGCCCGCGCGAAAATCGTCGCGCCCGCCGGCGCCGGCGGGCAGTGCCGGCAGCGCAAGCAGCACGGCGAGAACGACAATACGCAGCGCGCTCATGACGATTATTGTTCGCCCGAATACGGAGAAAATCAATCGGCCGCTTTGCGCGCCGGCGGCGGGCCGGGACACCCTCCTGCAACGGCGATATTGCCATGATCCGGTCGCGGCGGAATGCGGCGACGCGCAAGGTCCGGGAGGGCGAGCAGCCGAACCAGTTGCGCGGCCTCGATTTCGACCATGCCATCGATCTGCTGCTCGCCTTGAACGTTGCCAAGTCGCTGAACGATCGCAGCCCGCTCGGGAGCGTCGGCCTGCACAAGCTGAAAGGCGACCGGAAGGGGCAATGGGCGATGACCGTGAACGCGCGCTGGCGCAGCTGCTTGCCGTTCAACAAGGGCGACGCCTTCAACGTCGAGATCGTCGATTACCACAAAGGGTGAAAGTCATGGCTCCGCTCGCACATCCCGGCGCTTCCAGAAGCGCGAATTGACGGCGCGCGATCTGAGCGCCAACCGGCTGGCGCTCGATCTTGGCGTGCCGTCGGGCCGCGTCACCGACATCCTCAACGGCCGTCGCGCGATCACTGCCGACACTGCGTTGCGGCTCGCGCGCTACTTCGGAAACGGCGCGCAATTCTGGCTCGACCTGCAGAGCCAGTATGACATCGCCGTGGTGGAGAAGGAGAAGGGCGCGGAGATCGCGAAGCGGGTGAGGCCGGCGGACGCGGCGTGATGTGTAGGGCGGGTTAGGCGCGCAAGCGCCCTAACCCACCGTCGCTGTGACTGTATCAGTGGGTTCGGCGCTAACCCACTCTACGAGCCGCGCCCAGACGTCGTGACGTGCGGTGCTGGTCATGGGCCGCCTTTTCGGAGCCTGGTCCCGTTGCCGTCAGTATTGCATCTTTCCCGAACGCGCGGGAGGTAGCGCAGCGCCTAAGGCGCGACTGTCGCGTGGCCTACGCCGCGCCTGTGACGCGGGTATCAGCCAGTTGCAGGCGGCGATGACGCGGATGATGGAGAGGGGGCCGTTTTGAAGAAGTGTAGGATGGATGGGATGCAGTGGCACTCATCAACCCAATACTACGAATTATCTCTAACCGCTTTCTGGATAAATTCAGCTCCGACTTCCCAGCCATCAAACAATCGAAGCATTGGATTTAAGAGAAGCGCAGCGGTGGAAGCGGTGCCATCACCGGTCAAACTCTCGATTGCGACTTCCACTTTTACACGGCGCGTTGTAGAGGACGATTTTTGATCAATGCTGTAATAGCTGCCTGATCGCGTATCGCGTATAGATCGATTTTCTAGTCCGCTGTAATCGGCCGCCAATACTACACTTTCAACATTAGAAAATACTTCGGAAAAATGCCGAACAAACAATACAAATTCATACATGCGCACAGCTTGGAAGCGTGGCGATAGGTGCGCGCCAGGATTCCATGCGCGTGAGCTCCGTTGTTTCATGACTTCGTGCACCCAATCGCTGTCCTCGTGATAAGCCCTTACTTCAGCGGCAACTCCGTCTGACATTATGCGCCAATATGCAGGGGCAAAAACGTATGCCCCTTTCTCTTGGATTGCCGCCACTTCGTATCCCTCAGTTTGTCCTACAACAGCTACGCGTGGTGCAATTTCGCCTCGATGTGAGATGTCAAACGTCATCAGACCGGAACACTCCGCGTCGACTGCATTCGACGCTTCACGTATAGAATCTTTGAGCAGCGATAGTTTGACGGGCCGCACAGAGCTGCGTTGTGAATTCAGGAGCTGAAATCCGAGGGCTGTTCTATTTGACTTGGGGTCGACCAGCCAGCCTTCAGTTTGAAGTTCATTCCAGCGCAAGATCGTATCATCAATATAGTCATCAAGTATCGATTGCTCGGGCACGGCTGAGGGTGCTGCGAATAGCCTACTAATCGACGTAAGGAGGCTATCTCGTTCGCGCACTACGCAACGGTGCAATAATTGTTTCCATAGGTCAGGGTGGTCGATTGGAACGGAACTGGGCCCTGGAACTCTGATATAGTGAGTACCTTGGCTCACTCCGACTCTGCGCTTGTCAACTAAGGGACCATCTGACTTGGCGCAAATTGGCTGAGCGCCGTGGGGCGGAATTTGAACTACAGGATACGTCTTTCCAGTTTTGCGCGATTGCACGAAGTGGACGTTGCAATGAAATGCTGGATGCAGATAACGGCTAACTATGCTGTTTATTACATCTTGGCTATAGCCAGTTAAATCGCCAGGGTGAGGTTCGGTGTGCAAACCGTCGTCACTAATCCCAAACACAAGCCATCCACCGCCATAATTGGAAAGTGCACAAAGATGTTTGGCTATTTTTGATTTATTTTCTGCCGAGGTGAGATCCATCCAAGCTTTGTATTCAATTTCGGGTTCCTCGGAGCGATGATCGAGCAGGCCAGCGACGCGCTGTAAGTTGAGATTGTCTGGAATATTGGGGATCATGCTAGTGCTGCTCTGAAATACGAACTGCTCTTGAAGGAAAAGCTACTCCGCCGCCTCGACGCTCCGTTTCCGCTTCGGGCCGCCGCGCGCGAGCACGGGCTTGAGAAACGCACCCGTATAGCTGCGCTTCTCCTTCGCCACCGTCTCCGGCGGGCCGGCCACCACGATCTCGCCGCCGCCGTCGCCGCCCTCGGGGCCGAGATCGACGATCCAGTCGGCGGTCTTGATCACTTCGAGATTGTGCTCGATCACCACCACCGTGTTGCCGCTCTCCACCAGCTCGTGCAGCACGTCGAGGAGTTTCGCCACATCGTGGAAATGCAGGCCGGTGGTCGGCTCGTCGAGGATATAGAGGGTGCGGCCGGTGGCGCGCTTCGACAGCTCCTTGGCGAGCTTGACTCGCTGCGCCTCGCCGCCCGACAGCGTCGTCGCCTGCTGGCCGACATGGATGTAGCCCAGCCCCACGCGCTGCAAGGTGGTGAGGATGTCGCGGATGCGCGGCACCGCCTTGAAGAAGTCGGCGGCCTCGTCCACCGTCATGTCGAGAATGTCGGCGATGGACTTCTGCTTGAAGGTGACGTCGAGCGTCTCGCGGTTGTACCTCTTGCCTTTACAGGTGTCGCAGGTGACGTAGACGTCGGGCAGGAAGTGCATCTCGATCTTGATGACGCCGTCGCCCTGGCAGGCCTCGCAGCGCCCGCCCTTGACGTTGAAGGAGAAGCGCCCGGGCTCGTAGCCGCGCGCTTTCGATTCCGGGAGTCCTGCGAACCATTCGCGGATCGGGGTGAAGGCGCCGGTATAGGTCGCGGGGTTTGAGCGCGGCGTGCGGCCGATCGGCGACTGATCGATGTCGATGATCTTGTCGAGATGCTCCAGCCCCTCGATCCTGTCGTGCGGAGCGGGGGCCTCGCTCGCATTGTTGAGCTTGCGCGCGATCGCCTTGTAGAGCGTGTCGACCAGGAGCGTCGACTTGCCGCCGCCGGAGACGCCGGTGACGCAGGTGAACAGGCCGAGCGGGATTTCGGCGGTGACGTTCTTCAGGTTGTTGCCGCGCGCGTTGATCACTTTCAGGCTGCGGCGGCCGTCCGGCGTGCGGCGCTCGGGGACCGGAATGCCGAGCTCGCCGGTGAGATAGCGGCCGGTGAGCGAATGGGGGTTCGCCATCACCTCGGCCGGCGTGCCCTGCGCCACGATGCGTCCGCCATGCACGCCGGCGCCGGGGCCGACATCGACCACGTAATCGGCGAGGCGGATCGCGTCCTCGTCGTGCTCGACCACGATCACGGTGTTGCCGAGGTCGCGCAGCCGCTTCAGTGTCTCGAGCAGGCGGGCATTGTCGCGCTGGTGCAGGCCGATGCTCGGCTCGTCGAGCACATAGAGCACGCCGGTCAGCCCCGAGCCGATCTGCGAGGCGAGCCGGATGCGCTGGCTCTCGCCGCCGGAGAGCGTGCCGGAGGCGCGCGCGAGCGTGAGATAGTCGAGGCCGACGTCGCTCAGGAATTTCAGCCGCTCGCGGATCTCCTTGAGCACGCGCGCGGCGATCTCGTTCTGCTGCTTGCTGAGTCCGCCGGGCACGCCGGCGAACCATTCGCCGGCGCGGCGGATGCTCATCTGCGCGACCTCGCCGATATGCAAGGCCCCGATCTTCACGCACAGCGCCTCGGGCTTGAGGCGGTGGCCGGCGCAGGCGTCGCACGGCACGTCGGTGAAATATTTCTGCAATTCCTCGCGCGCCCATTCGCTCTCGGTCTCGCGGAAGCGGCGCTCGAGATTGGTGACCACGCCCTCGAACGGCTTTTTCGTCGTGTAGGAGCGAAGCCCGTCGTCATAGACGAATTTGATCTCGTCCTCGCCCGAGCCGTAGAGGATCGCCTCCTGCGTCTTCTTCGGCAACGCCTTCCATTTGCTGTCGAGCGTGAAGCGGTAATGCTTGCCGAGCGCTTCCAGCGTCTGGGTGTAATAGGGCGAGGAGGATTTCGCCCACGGCGCGATCGCGCCCTTGCGCAGCGTCGCGTCGCGGTCGGGAATGACGAGATCGGCGTCGATATGCTGCTCGACGCCGAGCCCGCCGCATTTGGGACAGGCGCCGAACGGATTGTTGAACGAGAACAGGCGCGGCTCGATCTCCGGAATGGTGAAGCCGGACACCGGGCAGGCGAATTTCTCGGAAAAGACCAGCCGCTCCTCGTGATGGGCGCCTTTCAACAATTTCCGTCCGTCATGGCCGGGCTTGTCCCGGCCACCCCGCTTAGCGACGCCGCCCTCCTGATCGGGATCGCCGGCACTCGCCGCTTCGCGGCGGCCCGGCGATGACGAGGATGAAGGGGACGCATCGGCGAACTCCGCCACCACCAGCCCCTCGGCGAGATGCAGCGCGGTCTCGAAGCTTTCCGCGAGCCGCTGGCTGATGTCGGGGCGCAGGACGACGCGGTCCACCACCACGTCGATATTGTGCTTGAACTTCTTGTCGAGCGCAGGCGCCTGCGCGATCTCGTAATACTGGCCGTCGATCTTCAGGCGCTGGAAGCCGCGCTTCATCCAGTCGGCGATCTCCTTCTTGTATTCGCCTTTGCGGTCCTGCACGACCGGCGCCAGGATGTAGAGGCGCGTGCCCTCGGGCAGCGCCAGCACGCGATCGACCATCTGCGAGATCGTCTGGCTCTCAATCGGCAGTCCCGTCGCCGGCGAATAGGGCACGCCGACGCGCGCCCAGAGCAGGCGCATATAGTCGTAGATCTCGGTGACGGTGCCAACGGTGGAGCGCGGGTTCTTCGAGGTGGTCTTCTGCTCGATGGAGATGGCCGGCGAGAGGCCGTCGATCTGATCGACGTCCGGCTTCTGCATCATCTCCAGGAACTGCCGCGCATAGGCCGACAGCGACTCCACGTAGCGGCGCTGGCCTTCCGCATAGATGGTGTCGAAGGCCAGCGAGGACTTGCCCGAGCCCGACAGGCCGGTGAACACCACGAGCGCATCGCGCGGGATTTCCAGATCGACGTTCTTGAGATTGTGCTCGCGCGCGCCGCGGATGGCGACGACGCGGGAGTCGGGAGCATTCTTCTTGCCGGGCATGTCGCTCATGGGGCGTGCAGGTCGGGTCCGGCGCGCGGTCGCGGACGGACTTGGGGACGAGTTTTCGGAACATAGTGAGAACGGGCCGCGCGCGCCAGCCCCGCCCGGCGCATGGGCGCCATCTTTTCAACAGTGGTCGCTGCGATCAGCGCTGTTTCTGCACCCAGAACTGATACATGCCGCCGAAGGTCGCCGGATGGGCCAGCTCGAACGCGTGCCAGCGCTCGAGGTCGATCGCGGCGACGTCGTCGGGGAAGCGGGCCCGGTAGCGGCCGAGGATTTTCGGACCCGCATCGAAGCCGAGGAAGGTCAATCCGCTCGCCCGCAGGAACAAGGCGATCTGCGGCAGCGTGAAGCGGTGCTCCTGCACGTGGAACACGAGGTCGCGGCAATCGCTCACGCTGAAGAAGTCGGCATAGCGCACGAGCGTGCGCACGGGATCGTCCGCGGGCAGCGCGAGCACGTCCTGCCGGAAACGGCGGATATCGCCGGGGCTGTCGCCATAGCCGCGCGCGGCCGCGAAGTTGCGCGCCGCGACGACCTGCTGGCGCGCGATCTCGCTGTAGAGCGCTATCCGCATCACGCCGGCCGGCCGCAGCAGCGAGATCAGCACGTTCCAGCCGACGATGGGGTCGGCGAGGTGATGCAGCACGCCGGAACTGTCGATGACGTCGAAGTCGCGGCCGAGATCCTTCAGCCTGAGGATGTCGGCGCGCCCGTATTCGATGTTGCGCAGGCCGAGCTCGTCGGTCTTGCGCCTGGCATAGGCGAGGCTCGTGAGGCTGAGGTCGATCGCCAGGATGTGCGCACCGGCGATGCGTGCCGTGATGTCGACGAGCTGCTGGCCGGTGCCGCAGCCGGCGACGAGCACGTCGACGCTGCCCTTGTGGCCGATGTCGCGCACGCCGGTATGCGGAAAAAGCCGCCGAAGCTGCACATTGATATCGATGCTGCTGCCGGGCGGCGCGGTCTTGATCCAGCGCGGATAGGGGTTGCGCTCGTATTGCTGCCGGACGCGGCGCGACACGTCGTCCTCGACCGGGGTGAGGATCGCCATGCTTTCGCGCAGGCGCGCTTCCTCAAGGGGTTCGCGGATCGTGCGGATCAGAAGCGCCGCCACCTGCGCGGGCCATGCGCGCCGCAGCAGCCGGTCGCTACCCGCGATCGCGTGCAGCGGGCCGTAGGCGGCCAGCGCGGCGAGCCACAGAGCCGGGACGAGCGCGTCGTCGTTGAGCGCCGATTGCAGGCGCGCGCGTAATGCGTCGGCCTTTTGCCGCTCGTCGTCGGACACCGCATAGGCATATTCGTTGATGAAGCACTGGTGCGCGAGCGCAAGATGGAAGCCGGACGCGGCGTCTGCCTCGGGCGCGAGCGCGGCATCGAGCAGATGCCGGCGCGCGGCGGTGAGGAAGCGTTCGGCCTCGATGTCGGCAAGCAGCATATTCTCCAGCGCTGCGCGGAGAAGGGCGTTGCTTGCGAGCGCCTGCAGGCCGGCCTCGCCGTAAAGCTCTTCGGCCGGAGCAATCTTCGGCCAGTCCGCGGCAGCGCGCGCGATGGCACCGCCGACGACCGGATCGGCCTTGATCATCGCGATGGCGTGACGGGCGAATTCGCTGGCGCGCCCCCAGGGCACTTCGATCGCCTTCGTCAGCCAGGCGCGCGTGTCGTCGTCGCGATCCGGAAGCGCCGGCAGGTTTTGCAGGCATTGCGCGAACAGCATTCGCGTCTCCGGCGTCTCGGCGATGCGCAGGGCATTCTTGGCCGCGGCGAAAGCCCCGATCACGTCGTCCATCCCGATCCGCGCCACGCCGAGATGGATATGCGCGGCCAAAAGGCGCGGATCGTGTGCGAGGATCTGCTCGCAATGCGCCACCGCATCCGCAAAGCGCGACAGAGCGATGAGCGTGCCGCAGAAATTGATGTGCGCGTCCATGAAATCCGGCACGGACTCGATGGCGCGCAGGTAGCAGTTCATCGCCTCGATGAGATCGCCGTCCTGGCGCGCGCGGTGGCCGCGTTCGACCTGGGCGGTTGGGGACAGGGCGGCACTCGCATGCAGCGTCCCGGCCGCCGGCAAGGTCAGCCCCATGGTCGGTCCCAAAGTCGGTACCGCGGCCGATCCTTTGCCCCCGCCGCGGCCCGCAGCGCGCCTTGCTTTGCGGTTCATGCAGAATCACCCCCGTTCGGGGGCATTATCCATGATTTTCCCGGTCCGGCCCGGCGGCGCGGGAACCGGAGCGGCGGCCCGGCCGTTAGCTTTTGTCGAGCGTAACAGCGGGGATTTGTCCATGGCCACGCGTGCGTATTGGTCCGGCCGCCTGCGGCTGGCCTTGGTGTCCATTCCGGTCGAGGTGATCTCGGCGATCAAAGGCTCCAGCCGCATTTCCTTCAACCAGATCCACGCCCCGAGCGGAAAACGCATCCGCTACGAGAAGGTCGTGCCGGGCCTGGGCCCGGTCGATGCCGACGACATCGTGAAGGGCTACGAGGTGGAGAAGGGCAAGTATGTCCTCTTGACCGACGAGGAAATCAACGACGTCAGGCTGGAAGCGAAGAAATCGATCGAGCTGGTTCAATTCGTGGATGAGGATACGATCGATCCGGCCTTTTTCGAGCAGCCTTTTTTCGTGCTGCCCAAGGAAGAGGATGAAGACGCCGAGGAGGCCTATGTCGTCCTGCGCGAGGCGCTGAAAAGGACCGGCAAGGTGGCGCTTGGGCAGATCGTGGTGCGCGGACGCGGCTCGATCGTCGCCATCAAGCCGCACGGCAGGGGCCTGATGATGGAGACCCTGCGCTATGCCGACGAGGTGAAGAAGGCAGACACCGCCTTCGAGGACATCCCGGCCAGGAACGCGGACGCCGAACTGGTCGAGCTCGCGGAAGACCTCATCAGGAAGAAATCGGCCGCCTTCCATCCCGAGAAATTCAAGGACACCTACACCACGGCTCTGCGCGAGCTGATCGAGGCCAAGCTTGAGAAGCGCGCGCCGAAGGAGATCGAGGAAGCCCCGCCGGCCAGCAACGTCATCGATCTCATGGACGCCCTGCGCCGCTCGGTCGGCCGTGAGGGCGGCAAGGAGGGCGGCAAGACCCAGCAGCGCGCGCCGGCGGGCCAGCGCCGCTCCGCCGCCAAGAAGAAATCTGCTAAGACATCGCGCAGGAAGTCCGCGCGCAAGAGAGCTGCCGCCTAGATCATGCCGACCGCCGACCGGCTCCGCGACTACAACCGCAAGCGCGATTTCACGCGCACGCCGGAGCCGAAAGGCACCGCCCGCAAATCCGGCCGCAAGCTGCGCTACCTGATCCAGAAGCACGACGCGAGCCACCTGCATTACGACTTCCGCCTGGAATGGAACGGCGCGCTGATGAGCTGGGCCGTCCCGAAAGGGCCGAGCGAGAACCCCGACGACAAGCGCCTTGCCGTGCATGTCGAGGATCATCCGGTCGCCTATGGCGGCTTCGAGGGCACGATTCCGGAAGGCGAATACGGCGGCGGCACCGTGATGCTGTGGGACCGCGGCTCCTGGACGCCGCATCAGGACGACGTCGACGCCGCGCTGAAGAAAGGCAAGCTCAGCTTCGAGCTGCACGGCGAGCGGCTGCACGGCAACTGGGCGCTGGTGCGCCTGCGCGCGCGCAGGCCGTCCGACAAGAAAGATTCGGACAACTGGCTGCTCATCAAGGAGAACGACGAGCATGTCCGCCGCAACGGCAGGCCGATCGTCGAGCGCGAGACGACGAGCGTGGCGTCCGGCCGCGCGATGGAGGAGATCGCCGCCGGCCGGAAGGTCTGGCACTCGAACAGGAAGGCGAGGGGCGCCCCGAGCGGCGATCCGATCATCGTCGGCGGCCGGCCCGGCCGGAAAACGGAAAAAACCGGTACGGCCAAAACCGGCGCCGCGAAACGCAAGGCGAAAGCCGGCGGCGTAAAAAAAAAGACTTCGCGCTCCCGCCGTTCGTAGCACCGCAGCTCGCCACCCTCGTCGAGGCGCCGCCCGCCGGCGCCGAATGGCTGCATGAAATCAAGTTCGACGGCTACCGGATCATGACCTCGGTCGCGGACGGGCGCGTCGTGATGCGCACGCGCAAGGGCCTCGACTGGACCGACAGGTTCCGGCCGCTCGTTCCGGCGTTGGCGCGGCTCGATTGCGGCGCGGTCCTGCTCGACGGCGAGATCGCGGTTGCGGATGCGCAGGGGCGCACCAATTTCGGCGCGCTGCAGGATGCCCTGTCGGGCGGCCGGGGCCGCATGGCCTATTATCTATTCGACATCCTGCATCTGGACGGCGAGGATCTGCGCGGGAAGCCGCTCACCGCGCGCAAGGAGATTCTCAAAGGGCTGCTCGGCGGCAGGACGAACGGGCCACTCGCCTATTCGGATCATATCATGGGGCACGGCGACGACGTGTACGCCGATGCCTGCCGCCTGCATCTCGAAGGCGTCATCTCCAAGCTCGCCGCTGCGCCCTATCGCTCCGGCCGCAGCAAGGGCTGGCTGAAAAGCAAATGCGGCATGGAGCAGGAATTCGTCGTCATCGGCTGGCGGCCGTCGGGCAAGGCCGGGCGGCCGTTCTCGTCCATCCTGCTGGCGGTCCGCGAGGGCGGGCGGCTGCGCTATGCGGGCCGGGTCGGCACCGGCTATTCCGAAACGCGGCTGCGCGGTCTGCGCGCCGAATTCGGCAGGCGGGCGCGCAAGACCCCGCCGACGGACGACGTGCCGCCCGCGATCGCGCGGCAGGCGCGGTTCGTCGAGCCCGAGCTTGTGGCCGAGATCGAATTCCGCGGCTGGACCCGCGACGGCCTGGTGCGGCAGGGCTCGTTCAAGGGATTGCGCGGCGACAAGCCGGCGACCGAAATCGTCAGGGAGCGACCGATGGCAAGGCGCAAGGCGGTGGCGTCCGCGAAGAAGGAAAAGGCCGGAAGAACCCGCGCGGCAAGGACGGCCGCGGCGCGGGCGGACGTGCGGATCAGCGACGACGGACCGGAGGAGATCGCCGGCGTGCGCGTCACCCATCCCGACCGCGTGCTGTTCCCGGCGCAGGGCATCACCAAGCGGAAGTTGATCGAACACTATCTCTCGATCGCCGACGCGATGCTGCCGCACATCGTCGAGCGCCCGATCAGTCTGGTGCGTTGCCCGCGCGGCAGCGGCAAGGCCTGCTTCTTCCAGAAGCATGCCTCGGACGGTTTTCCCGACGACTTCAAGGCGGTGCGGATCAGGGAGAAATCGGGCGCCGATCAATATCTCTATATCGAGGACGAGGGCGGCCTCGTCGCGTCGGTGCAGATGGGCGTGCTCGAACTGCATCCGTGGGGCTGCCATGTGGATGCGATCGAGAAGCCGGACCGGATGATCTTCGATATCGATCCCGATGCCGGGCTCGATTTCGCGCACGTGCGCGCGGCGGCCGCGGAATTGCGCGACCGGCTTCAGGAAACGGGACTGGAGACGTTTCCGATGGTGACCGGCGGCAAGGGCGTGCATGTGATCGCGCCGCTGATGCGCGGGCATTCCTGGGACGAGCACCGCGCGTTTGCGGAAGCGCTGGCGCGCGTGATGGCCGAGGACAGTCCCGACCGCTATGTCGCCAGCATGTCGAAGGCGAAACGCAAGGGAAAGATATTCATCGACTATCTGCGCAATACGCGCGGGGCGACCGCGGTCGCGCCGTTCTCGACGCGGGCACGGCCCGGCGCCTATGTCGCGATGCCGGTGTCGTGGCCGCAGCTTGCGCGCATGAAGGACGCGCATCCGGTGCGGGTCGGGGAGGCCAGACGCTATCTCGGCAGGCGCGATCCCTGGCCGGATTACTTCAAGGTGAGGCAGAAGCTGCCGACGCCGAAAGGTCAGCGCCCGCCACCGAAACGGTAATTGAGGCCGAGCCGCCAGACCGCATTGGTCGCGGTGCTGGAGGCGCCGATGCCGGAATAGGTCTTGGCGAGGTCGATCGTGTCGACGTGCAGATATTCGATCCGGGCGGTGACGTTCGAACCATAGAGCGCGGTTTCCAGCCCAAGCCCCCAGACGAAGGCGGCCTGCGGCTCGGAGCCGGTGAGCGCGGTCGTCGTGCCGGCCACGGTGACGCTGCCGCTGTGGCGCATCTCGGTGACCGCGAGCCCGGCGGTGCCGTAGAGCAGCCATTGATCGAGCGCGAAGCCCGCGCGTCCGCGCGCGGTCGCGAGCCAGGGGATTTCGCTGTCCAGCGACAGCGTCACGCCTCCCACGCTCGAATTGAAACGGTTGCCCTGCCACGACCAGCCGAAATCGCCTTCGAGGCCGAGCACGAGCGGACCGAGCTGGCTGTTCATGCCGAGCTGGAAGCCGGCGAGGGCGCCGTCGAAATCCTCCGCCGTCTGGAACAGCGTGCCGCCCGCGCTCACCGACTGGCGCGCGGACGCAAAGCCGTAGCCGGCATGGGCGCCGACATAGAAGCCACTCCAGTTATAGGGACCGAGAGCGGGAATGCGCAGGTCGGCGGCCTGCGCGGCCGGTGCGGCCAGTCCCGCGGCAATGGCAAACACGCAAACGCAACGATACCCGCAACGATACGTCACACCCGTCCCCACCTGCCGTGCCCCGGCCGGAACGCTAGCAATGGCGGGTTGCGCGGAGGTTACCGTGCTGCTAGAACAAAAACAGAACAAAACGGGCAAAATCCGAAACCGCCGGGAGCCCCTTGTGGAAAAGGGACGCCGGTGCGGGTGCCGGCGCGGCCTTCGGACTAGGGTTGCGTCACGGATAAACGCGGATGCGGGCGACAGCGGGAGAGTGTGATGGCAGGCAGCGTGAACAAAGTGATCTTGATCGGAAATCTCGGCGCCGACCCCGAAATCCGCCGCACGCAGGACGGCCGGCCGATCGCGAACCTGCGCATCGCCACCTCGGAAAGCTGGCGCGACAAGGCGACCGGCGAGCGACGCGAGAAGACCGAGTGGCACCGCGTGGTGATCTTCAACGAGGGCCTGTGCCGGATCGCCGAGCAGTATCTGAAGAAGGGCGCCAAGGTTTACATCGAGGGCGCGCTGCAGACGCGCAAATGGACCGACAAGGAAGGCATCGAGAAATACTCGACCGAGGTGGTGCTGCAGGGCTTCAACTCGCAGCTCACCATGCTCGACCGTGCCGGCGGCGGAGCGGGCGGCGGCGACTTCGGCGGCGGCGGCAACGATTTCGGCTCGCCCGGACCAACGGCGGCGCGCAAGCCGGCCATGGCCGGCGGACGCCGCGACGACATGGACGACGAGATTCCGTTCTAGTTTCCGTTTCTGGATTCTGATCTCGCGGTCTGCCCCCTCGCGGACGTTGCGACCGCGTGCGGGCTTCAAATTATGGTTGCAGCGCCACCTTCATGCCTGTTGTAATTGTGCCGCCACGGCTTTTGTGGTGACAGCGACAGGGGTGACAAGCATGACAACGCGATTTCTGATCGCCGGTGCGACGCTTTGTGCCGCGCTCGTGATGGCCGGTCCGGCCGATGCCGCAAGGAAACGTTCCGGCATCGTGCTCGACAAGCAGTTCAGCGGCTGCGCCGTTTGGGCGCCGCCGGCCTGCGTTCTGGTCGGCAAATACAACGTGACGGGATCGGGCATCATTCCGGGCACGTACGTGAAGGGAATGGGCAAGCCCACCGGCGGCATGAGCCCGTGCCCCGGAACGCCGATGAAAGTCAGCAGCTTCCAGACGTTGAGTCTGTGCCTGATACCGTGGCGCACGCGCTGACTGCGTACGCTCTGCGCGCGGCCGGAATGCCGCGCGCTACAGCGTTCAGGTTTATTCGGAATCGTCATGCGCGGGCTTGACCCGCGCATCCATCGGAAAGATGGGCCGCTTCAGAAGGATGGATTGCCGGGTTAAATCTGCGATCAAGCCGATTGGAAATCGGCCCCGGTTGTCCGGCAATGACGGGACCCGCTTTCATCAAAAGCGAAACGACTCTAAGCCGTCTGCCGGTCGCCGGGCTTCGCCGTCAGCGCCGACGCCGTCACGGCGCAGAATGCCGCGAACATGATGACGGCATTGATCGCGTGCGAATATTCCCAGCGCAGGCGCAGCGCCTCCCAGCCTTCGGGAAGCTGCGTCCAGTTCGCGGTCGCGACATTGGCCGGGTAGGTCACCGCGAAGAACACGGCGAGATTGGCCGCGATCAGGATCGTCGCGGCCAGCGCCCAGACGAAGGCCGTCCGCCGGCGGCGGACCATCACCGCGTTGACCGCGTTCGCGGCGAGTGCGGCGATAATGACGGTGCCGAGCAAGGACCAGCCGCGATAGATGCCCTGGACCGCAAGATAGGCCTCCTGCGACAGCGCGATCTTGTTGGGGAGCGCGAACAGGTGCGCCCCGCCGGGCACGAGCACGACGGCCGTCAGGACGATGGCGGCGAACTGAACAAGGCGGACCGGCATGCCATTCTCCTGCGCACGATTGCGAAGGCGGGCGTTGATACCAACCGTTCGTCGTGCGTAATGTTCCGGCAGTGTCACAGGCCGGACGGATGCAATGACGACGCTTGCGGTTTCGCTGCTCAGGGCCCTCAAGGCGCACGGCGCGCGCGAGATATTCGGCATCCCCGGCGATTTTGTGCTGCCGTTCTACAAGGCGATCGAAGACAGCCGCATCCTGCCGCATTTCGAACTGAGCCACGAGCCCGCGGTCGGCTTCGCCGCCGACGCCGCCGCGCGCTATCACGGTGGACTCGGCGTCGCGGTCGTCACCTACGGCGCGGGCGCGTTCAATCTGGTCAATCCGGTGGCCGGCGCCTATGCCGAGCGCTCGCCGGTCGTGGTGATCGCGGGCGCGCCGGGCGCGGCCGAGCGCACGAGCGGCTTCCTGCTGCACCATCAGGCGCGCAGCATCGACACCCAGCTCGCGGTGTTCCGCGAGATCACCTGCGACCAGGCCGTGCTCGACGATCCGGCGGCCGCGCCGGGGGAGATCGCGCGCGTGCTGCAGTCGGCGCGCGAGCGCTCGCTGCCGGTCTATATCGAGTTCCCGCGCGATATGGTGAACGTGCCGGCGGCCGGCGTGCCGCAGCTCAAGCGCCGGCCGACCGATGCGGAGGCGCTCGCCGAATGCGCCGACGAAGTCCTCGCCCGGCTCGCCGCCGCGAAGTCGCCGGCGATCATCGTCGACGTCGAAATCCGCCGCTTCCATTGCGAGCAGCGCGTGGCGGCGCTCGCGCGCAAGCTCGGCATTCCGGTGGTGACCACGTTCATGGGCCGCGGCCTGATGGCCGACGCGCCGGACGTCGTGGCGGGCACCTATCTCGGCGCGGCCGGCGATCCGCACATCACGAAGCTCGTGGAGGCTGCCGACGCGCTGCTGCTGCTCGGCGTCATCATCTCCGACACCAATTTCGCGCTGTCGCAGCGCCGGTTCGATCCGCGCCGCACCGTGCTCGCTATCGACCGGCAGGTGCGGGTCGGCCATCACCTTTATGCCGACATGCCGCTCGACGATCTGGTCGATGCGCTGATTGCGCGCGCGCGCAAGGCGAAGGCGCGCAGGAGCGTGCGGCGGCGGCCGAAGATTGTCTATCCGCGCAAGCTCAAACTCGACGACAGGCCGATCCGCCCCTCCGACATCGCCTGCGCGATCAACGACCTGTTCGACCGCCACGGCGTCATGCCGATGGCCGCCGACATGGGCGACTGCCTGTTCACCGCCATGGAGATCGAGAATTCGGCGCTCGCCGCACCCGGCTATTATGCCGGCATGGGCTTCGGCGTGCCGGCGGGGATCGGGGTCGCCGCCGCCACCATGAAGCGCCCGCTCATCCTGGTCGGCGACGGCGCCTTCCAGATGACCGGCTGGGAGATCGGCAATTGCCGCCGCTACGGGCTCGATCCGATCGTGGTGCTGTTCAACAATGCGAGCTGGGAAATGCTGCGTGTGTTCCAGCCGGAATCGAAGTTCAACAATCTCGACGACTGGCATTATGCCGCGATCGCGCCCTCGCTCGGCGGCCATGGTGAGCGCGTGTCGACGCGCGCCGATCTCGTCGCCGCGCTCGAGCGCGCGGTGAAAAGGCGCGGCACCTTCTCGCTCGTGGAGGTGATGCTGCCGCGCGGCCAGACCTCGGACACGCTGGCGCGCTTCGTCACCGGCTTCAAGGCGGCGCGCGAGAAGGCGGCGCGGGCGACCGCCGCCAAGACGGCGAAGCGCTAGGGTTCGATCCACGAAGATTGGAACAACCCCATTTCCGTTCGCGGGGACGAATGGAGGTGGTGTGGTTCAATCTTTGCGGACCAGCCGCTAGCTCCAGACCGCGCGCACGCCGTCGATCACGAACTGCACGGCGAGCGAGGCGAGCAGCACCCCGAGCAGGCGCGAGATCACGATGTTGCCGGTCACCCCGATCAGCCGCGCCACGCGGCTTGCGAACAGGAAGACCGCGAGCGTCAGCACGAGCACCGCGACGATAACGCCGAGCAGGCCGGCATAGGCGGGCAGGCTGGTGCCGGCGCGGCCGGCGAGCAGCACGCAGGCGGTGATGGCGCCGGGGCCGGCAATCATCGGAATGGCGAGCGGGAAGGCGGCGACATTGCGCACATGCTCCTCGATCGCCTGCTCGGCCTGGCGCGCCTGCCGCTCGATGCGCACGCCGAACACCATTTCGGACGCGATCGAGAACAACAGCAGGCCGCCGGCGATGCGGAAGGCGGGCAGGCCGATGCCGAGCGCGTTCAAGAGCCAGGCCCCGATCAGCACGGCGCCGGCGAGAATGGCGGTCGCGATCAGGCAGGCGCGCAGCGCCACCTGCCGCCGCGCGGCTGCCGGCAGGCCTTCGGTCAGCGCAATGAAAGTGGGAACGAGGCCGAGCGGATCGACCACAACCACGAGCGTCACGAAAGCGGAAACGAGGACCTCGAAGGGCATGACACGCGCCTCGCCGGATGCCGCCGCGGCATCATCCCGGACGCCGCAGCATTACCATTGATAGCGCAGCGTGGCACTGCCGCCGTAGGACTGCGAATTGGCGGCGAACTCGCCGTCGAATTTCGTTGCGACCGACCAGCCGCCGGCGATGCGAAGCTCGGAGGCGAGCGAAGCCGCCAGCGCGTCGGGCGAGGTGCCGGCGCCGGTGACGGTGAAGCTACTGCCCGGCAGCGCCTGGAAGGCGGCGTCGATGACCGGCAGCTCGCTCCAGCTATGTTTCCAGGCGACGCGGCCGCGCACGAGAAGGCGGCCGTGCCGGGTATCGATGAGCCGATCGGCCCACAGGCCGAGCTCGCCGCGCTGGTCGGCGGCGGTGCGCGCGGCGACCGACAGCGCAAAGACGTTCGCGCCGGTGGTCGCGGTTTCGTCGTAGGCCGGCAGGCTCCAGCGCTGGACCTGGAATGCGGCATAGGGCGTGACGCCGAATTGCGGCGGCCCGAAACGGTGGCCGATCTCGATGCGGCCGCCGATGCCGTCGGCGTCATAGTCGGCCGCCAGCCGGCCGCCGGCGGAGAGCGTGATCAGCCGGTCGGTGGACACGCTCTGCCGCGCATAGGCGAAGGCGGCCGACAGATAGGCCGCGTTGACGCGGTACGACATGTAGGCACCGCCCTGCAGCATTTCGCTGCGGCCGCTGCCGAGATTTTCCGCAAGCCCCCAGCGGCTGGTCGCGGCCGAGATCGCCACGCCGGCGATGCCGCCCGGCGCGAAGCGGTAGTCGAGCCCCGCCATCATCCCGCCGCTGCGGATGGTGGCGTCGTGGCTGCCGGTCTCGGCATTGCCGTCCATGCTCGAATAGATGCCGTAGGTCGTCATCCACGCGCCCCAGCACGGATCCGGCGAGGGTAGGCGCCGCTCGGCCGGCGGCGCGCAGCGCCGGCCATGATCGTAGGCGCGGGCGTGCGGCTGCCCGCGACCGTCCGCATTGCGGGCGCCGCTGCCATAGGGCGACTGCCCGTACGGTGAATTTCCGTAAGGCGAATTTCCGTAAGGAGTGTTTCCGTATGGGGCGTTTCCATAGCCCTGGTAAGGAGAATTGCCGTACGCCGGACCGCCATAGGGCGCGCTTCCATACGGCGTGCCGCCATAAGGCGCGCTGCCATAGGGCGAGGTCGCGTAGGATGGACCGCCATACGGCGTGCCGGCATAGGGCGAACCGCCGTAAGGCGATCCTCCATAATACGAGCCTCCGTAACCTCCGTAATACGAGCCGCCATAAGGCGGGCTGCCGTACGGTGCGCTTCCGTACGGCGCGCCGGAGCCCGCCATTGCGGGCGATGCGGCTCCGAAGCCGGCGCCGAATCCCGAGCCGAAATCGCCGCCGCGCATGCCGCTTGCGCCGCCCCAGGGGTCGAGCATCCCGCCAAGGAACGCCCCCATGTCCTGGAACGCGGCCGGCGCGCCTTGCGTGAGCACCTCGCCCGACAATTGCGTCAGCGCACCCGAGAGCGATGCCGGCGAAAGCCCCGCGAGGTCGTAGAAGGACTGGTTGAATCCGCCGCCATTGATCCAGTTGTCGAGGCTCGTGCCGACGGCGTTCTGGTTCTGGTTCTGCGCGAACGAGGCAAAGCCGTCGATGCCGAGCACGTCGGCGGCGGTCAGCGTGAATGTGCCGGTCCGGATGATGTCGTTGATGGGGTGCCACTCGACCGTCGGCGCACCGAGCGGATTGTAGGTGAAGGTATAGGTGCCGGGCGCCAGCCCGGTGAAGGTGGCGCCCTGCCAGTTCAGCACGCTTTGCGTGGCGGGGTTGAACGATCCGCCCGAGCCGTCGGTGGAGGCGACCTGTTCGGGGGAGCCGACCAGCGCGGTGCCGGCGGTGTTGGAATAGAAGTTCGTGACGCCGTCGATCAGGCCGGCAGGCTTGACGTTGCGCAGCAGCGTATAGGCGACGATCGCATTGATGTTGGGGCCGGTGAGCTGCAGGTCGGCTTCGTTGAACGTCGCCGTCGGGTGATAGGAGCCGTACCAGAAATTCACCGCGCCGGGCCCTGCGAACTCGTAGCCGATCGAGACCGTGTGGCCGGAAGCCTCGTTGGCGGCGACGGAGGTCGCCAGGGCAAGGGCGGAAACGCGCGCAGCAATATTCGTGGCGCGAAAAGCGCGCATACAGACTCTCTCTTGCTGAAAGCCGACGACCGGGCGGATCGGACGCCGGTAGGTGTCGCGGGGCGATGACACCGCGCGGGCGGGCCGCGCATGTCGTTGAGCGTATTTGAGTACATTATGGTTAATGGTCGATGAATTACCCGCCTACCGCCGCGGCGGCGCGCCGGGGCGGCTGCGAAAGCCCCGCGCAAGCCCTTCGGCACGCGTGCGCAACAGCGGCCCGCAGCCTGCGGACATGGCTGCGTTGATGTCATTTAAGATATTGATAAATAATATGAAAAGGCGCCACCGCGGGCGCGATTTTAGGTGACGCGGCGAACCCAAATAGGCTAGAAAGAACAACCTAGATTCGTCTGGATTTCGCTCTTGGCCGACAACGAAAATACCGGAGCTGGCGGCGCACAGCCGACAGATATCCGGCCCGTTTCCATCGCCGAGGAAATGAAGCGGTCGTACCTCGATTACGCCATGAGCGTGATCGTGGCGCGCGCGCTCCCGGACGCACGCGACGGCCTAAAGCCGGTGCACCGGCGCATCCTCTACTCGATGCACGAGAACGGCTACGAGTGGAACAAGCCCTACCGCAAGTCGGCGCGTGTGGTCGGCGACGTCATCGGTAAGTATCACCCGCACGGCGACGCCTCGATCTACGACGCGCTCGTGCGCATGGCGCAGGACTTTTCCATGCGCGTGCCGCTGGTCGACGGCCAGGGCAATTTCGGCTCGGTCGACGGCGATCCGGCCGCGGCCATGCGCTACACCGAAGTGCGGCTGGAGAAGATCACCAACGCGCTGCTGGAAGACATCGACAAGGACACGGTCGAGTTCCAGCCGAACTACGACAATTCCGAGCGCGAGCCCGCGGTCCTGCCGGCGCGCTTCCCCAACCTTCTGGTCAACGGCGCCGGCGGCATCGCGGTCGGCATGGCGACCAACATCCCGCCGCACAATCTGGGCGAGGTGATCGATGCGGCGATCGCGCTGCTCGACAATCCCGCGCTCACCATCGAGGAGCTGAACGCGATCGTGCCGGGCCCGGATTTCCCGACCGGCGGCATCATCCTCGGCCGCGCCGGCATCCGCTCCGCCTACGAGACCGGGCGCGGCTCCATCGTCATGCGCGGCAAGGTCGAGATGGAAACCGTCCGCAAGGAGCGCGAGGCGATCGTCATCACCGAGATTCCCTATCAGGTGAACAAGGCGGCGATGGTCGAGCGCATCGCCGAACTGGTGCGCGAGAAGAAGATCGACGGCGTCGCCGACCTGCGCGACGAGTCGAGCCGCGAGGGCTACCGCGTCGTGGTCGAGCTCAAGCGCGAGGCGGTGCCCGACATCGTGCTCAACCAGCTCTACCGCTTCACCCCGCTGCAGACGAGCTTCGGCGCCAATATGGTGGCGCTCGACGGCGGCCGTCCGCATCTCATGAACCTGAAGGACCTGCTGACGGCCTTCAATGCGTTCCGCGAAGAGGTGGTGTCGCGGCGCACCAAGTTCCTGCTCGGCAAGGCGCGCGACCGCGCCCATGTGCTGGTCGGGCTTGCCATCGCGGTCGCCAATATCGACGAGGTGATCAAGCTCATCCGCGCCTCCAAGGACGCCAACGAGGCGCGCGACGCCCTGATGGGCCGCGACTGGCCGGCGAAGGACGTCGAGGCGATGATCACGCTGATCGACGATCCGCGCCACACGGTCAGCGCCAAGGGTACCTACAAGCTGTCGGCCGAGCAGGCGCGCGCCATCCTCGATCTGCGCCTGCAGCGGCTGACCGCGCTCGGCCGCGACGAGATCAAGGCCGAGCTCGACAAGCTGGCGGCGGAGATCGCCGACCATCTCGACATCCTGCGTTCGCGCGCGCGCGTGCAGCAGATCGTCAAGGACGAGATGATCGCCCTCAAGACCGAGTTCGCCACCCCGCGCCGCACCGCGATCGCAGACGAGGAGGGCGAGGTCGAGGAGGAAGACCTGATCCACCGCGAGGACATGGTGGTGACGGTCTCGCACCAGGGCTATATCAAGCGCGTGCCGCTTTCGACCTACCGTGCGCAGCGCCGCGGCGGCAAGGGCCGCGCCGGCATGCAGACGCGCGAGGAGGATTTCGTCTCGCGCCTGTTCGTGGCCTCCACGCACGCGCCGGTGCTCTATTTCTCCTCGCGCGGCAAGGTCTACAAGCAGAAGGTCTGGAAGCTGCCGATGGCCGCGCCGCAGGCGCGCGGCAAGGCGCTGATCAATATCCTGCCGCTGCACCAGGAAGAGCGCATCAACACCTTCATGCCGCTGCCCGAGGACGAGACCACCTGGGGCCAGTACGACGTGGTGTTCGCCACCACGCGCGGCACCGTGCGGCGCAACAAGCTGTCCGATTTCGTCGACGTGCGCCCCTCCGGCATCATCGCCATGAAGCTCGACGAGGGCGAGGCGATCGTGGACGTGCAGATCTGCACCGAGAAGGATGACGTGCTGCTGACCGCGAGCGGCGGCCAGTGCATCCGCTTCCCGGTGACCGAGGTGCGCGTATTCCAGGGCCGCACCTCGATGGGCGTGCGCGGCATCTCGCTCGGCGAGGGTGACCGCGTCATCTCGATGTCGATCCTGCGCCACGCGGAAGCGACCTCCGACGAGCGCGTGGCCTATCTCAAGCGCGCCAATGCGGTGCGGCGCGGCGAGGGCGAGGAGGAGGCCGCCACCGACGCCGAGGAAGCGAACGGCCAGATCGAGCTTGGCGAGAAGCGATACGTGGAAATGTCGGCGGCCGAGCAGTTCGTGCTCACGCTGTCGGAGAAGGGCTACGGCAAGCGCACCTCGTCCTACGAATATCGCACCACCGGTCGCGGCGGCAAAGGCATCGTGGCGATGGCGGTGACGGCCAAGAACGGCAAGCTCGTGGCGTCCTTCCCGGTCGAGGAAGCCGACCAGATCATGCTGGTGACCAACGGCGGCAAGCTGATCCGCACCCCGGTCGCCGGCATCCGCATCGCCGGCCGCTCGACGCAAGGGGTGATCGTGTTCGACACCGCCGAGGACGAGCGCGTGGTCTCGGTCGAGCGGCTGAGCGAGGACGACGCGCAGGATTGACGCCCATGAACTACGAGCTTTTCACGGCGTTCGTTCTCATCACCATCATCCTGATCCTCACCCCCGGACCGGTGGTGACGCTCGTGATCGCGACCGGAGCGAGCCACGGCATCCGCGCCGGCCTGACCACGGTGCTCGGCACGACGGTCGGCAATGCCATCCTGCTCGCGCTCATCGCCACCGGCCTGAACTGGGTGCTCAACAATGCGGTGGCGGTGTTCGAAATCCTGCGCTGGGCGGGCGCGGCCTACCTGATCTGGCTCGGCATCCAGGCCTGGCGCGGCGCCGGCAAGGCGCTCGATGTGCCGCCGCCGCGCCGGCGCGTGCATTTCGGGCGCGGGGTCGTGGTGGCGCTGACCAATCCGAAGACGATCGCGTTTTTTACGGCCTTCCTGCCGCAATTTATCGATCCGACCCTTCCCGCGGGACGGCAATTGTTCGTCATGTGCGCGGTGTCGGTGCTGGTGGCCTGGATCATCGATTCTGGCTGGGCGGTGGCCGCGGGCATGGGGCGGGCGTTCTTCCTCAAGCCGTCGCGGGCGCGTTTCCTCGCCCGCCTGTCGGGCCTGGCGCTGATCGGGGGCGGCATCTGGCTGTCTCTTGCGCGCCGCCCGGCTTGAGGCGCGCGGCGGCTGCCGCATCATCACCATAACCGGAGGGGCGTGTCTTGGAAGCCAACGAAGCTGCCGAGATGATGGAACAGGAGAAAATCAGCGACAAGTTCAAGCAGCGCGCGGCGATCCTGATCGCCGTGCTCGCCATGCTGCTGGCGATCACCGCGCTCGGCGGATCGAACGCCGGCAAGGAGGCGGTGAACAACAACGTGTTCGCCTCGAACTATTACAGCTTCTACCAGGCCAAGAACGCGCGGCAGACCGCGATCATGCTGGCCGCCGACCAGATCGAGCTTGCCGTGCTCAACGACCAGTCGGTGCCGGAGGCGGCCAAGACCGAGCTGAAGAAGAAGGTCGAGGCCTACCGCAAGACGATCGCGCGCTACGAATCGGAGCCTGAGACCGGCGAAGGCAAGAAGGAGTTGCTGGTACGCGCCAAGGAATTCGAGACCAAGCGCGACCACGCGCTCAGGCAGGACCCGTATTTCGATTATGCGGAGGCGCTGCTGCAGATCGCGATCGTGCTGATCTCGGTGGCGATCATTGCCGAACTGTCCTGGCTCATGGTTGTGGGTGGCGCGCTCGGGTGTATCGGCACGCTCCTGATGGTCAACGGCTTCCTGCTGCTGGTCGAGGTGCCGTTCCTGAGCTGACCACCGGTCCGCGGCACCCGCTCAGCGGGCGCCGGCCGCTTCCAGGATCGCGACCATCTCGCGGTAGCCGCGCGCGCGGGCGAGCGCGAGCGGGGTCGCACCGCTGCGGTCGGCGAGGTTGAGACTGGCGCCGGCCGCGACCAGCGCCCGCAGCGTGTCGGTGTGGTTGCGCCCGCCGTCGCCGAGCACGATCGACTCGATCAGCGCCGTCCAGTGCAGGTTGTTGACGTGGTCGAGCGGCGCGCCGGCCGCGATCAGCATGCGCACAATCTCGGCGTGACCGAGATGGGCGGCCGCGATCAGCGCGGTGCCGTCGTAGCGGCTGGTGATCGCCTTCGGGTTGCCGCCGCCGTCGAGCGCGATCCGCAGCATTGCCGGATCGTTGGCGACCGCGGCGATGGTGATGATATCGTAGCGGTCGATCTCCAGTTTGTTGGGGTCGGCGCCGAGCCGCAGCAGCGTGCGCGCGGCCGCGTACTGCTTCTGGAAGGCCGCGACCTGCAGCGGCGTGCGCAGGCGCGCGTCGAGGGCCTCCTTGTCCGCGCCTTCCGCGATGAGCTTTTCGATCGCGACGATGTCGCCGGCGGCGGCCGCCGCATGCAGGCCGCGATAGGCGGCAAGCTCGGACGGTGTCGGGGCGACCTGGGCGCGCGCGGCCGGCGCTGCAAGGGAAATGAGACAGGCGAGGGTGAGCACGGTCAAAGCCCGCATGATGGCCTCCGGGTTGCCGGAGGCTAACACCGCGCGCGGGCGTCCTATTGCGCGCGGCGGGGGACGCCGGCCTCACTGCGCGGAAAGCGCCAGCGCCAGCGTCAGGCGCACCGGCGCTGCGTGGGCGAGGGTGCCGTCGGTCGCCATCGCGCTCGCCCAGGCCGGGACCGCCGTCTGCAGGGCCTCGACCGAGGTCCAGAGCGGAGCGAGCGTGATGTCCGTGCGCGGGTCGTCGAACGCGAGGCGATCGGTCGTGACGATCCGCACCGGCCGGGCGCGGCCGGCATTGCGCGCGCCGTCGCGCAGGCAGGCGGTGTCGTAATACGGCCAGCCGTGATGCGCGCAATCGGCCGGCGCGTCGGCGCGGTCGGATTTGGCGGCGGCGGCGGGCACGCTTGCGGCAACCTGCGGGCTGAAGCCCGGCAGCAGGCTGATGGCGGCCGCGAGCAGGGCGGCGGCGGCGATGGCTGAGGCGGTCTTCCACATGGCACGTCCCCGTTCGTTCGTTTTCTGCGGCGTCCTGCGCCGCTTCGGCCTTGCGGCCCTTCCTGCCCGTTAGACGCCGTGGGGCCGCGAACGGTTCACGATCAAAAGTCTGCGGGAATCGTGAACCTTTGCGGAGGCTTGCGGGTTGATACCCTTGCGGGCGGCGGGCCGCCGGGCTAGACCGCCCGCATGCGGCGCACCGCCCTCTATGCCGGCTCGTTCGACCCGGTAACCAACGGCCACCTCGACATCGTGGCGGCGTCGACGCGTCTGGCCGACCGGCTGGTGCTGGCCATCGGCATCCATCCCGGCAAGGCGCCGCTCTTTTCGGTGGAGGAACGCGCGGCCATGCTGCTGGAGACCTGCGCCGATATCGCCAAGACCTCGGGCTGCGAGCTGCATGTCACGACCTTCTCCGACCTCGTGGTGACGGCCGCGCAGCGCGAGCAGGCGACGCTCCTGATCCGCGGGCTGCGCGACGGCACCGATCTCGACTATGAAATGCAGATGGCGGGCATGAACGCGGCGATGGCGCCCGACGTGCAGACCGTGTTCCTGCCGGCGGGCACGGCCGTGCGTCCGATCACCGCCACCCTCGTGCGCCAGATCGCCGCCATGGGCGGCGACGTGTCCCATTTCGTGCCGCCGGGTGTCGTCGCACGCCTGCAGAACAAGTTCGCCCGATAGGCCGGCCGCCCGTACCCCGCTTCCATCCACCTGCCGGAGGAATGTCCATGATCCGTATCGTCGCCGTGATCGCCGCGCTCCTGTGCGCGTGGCCCGCCGCGGCCCAGCCCAAAAGCGATCCGCAGAACACGCTGGTGCTCGAAACCACCAAGGGCCAGATCGTGATCCGCCTGCGCGCCGATCTCGCGCCGCGCCATGCCGAGCGCCTCAAGACGCTCGCGCGCGACGGTTTCTACGACAACGCGCCGTTCCATCGCGTGATCGCCGGCTTCATGGCGCAGACCGGCGACGGCGACCGCGGCGATGGCCGCGGCAAGTCGAAATATCCCGACCTCAAGCAGGAATTTTCCGGCGTGCCCTACAAGCGCGGCATCGTCGGCATGGCGCGCCGCGGCGACAGCGTCGACAGCGCCAACTGCCAGTTCTTCATCATGTACACGGACTATCCGAGCCTGAACGGGAAATATACCGTGATCGGCGAAGTCGCCTCCGGCATGGAGGTGGTCGACCAGCTCAAGAAGGGCGAGCCGGTCGCCAGTCCCGATCGCATCGTCCGCGCCCAGGTTCTCGCCGACACACAGAGGTAATCATGGCTCACGATCCCGAAAACACGCTCAAGCTTGAAACCACGCAGGGGCCGGTCACCATCGCCATGCGCCCGGATCTGGCGCCCGGCCATGTCGCGCGCATCAAGGAACTGGTGCGGCAGGGCTTCTATGACGGCGTGGTGTTCCACCGCGTGATCGACGGCTTCATGGCCCAGACCGGCGACCCGACCGGCACCGGCATGGGCGGCTCCGGCCAGAAGCTGAAGGCGGAGTTCAATGCCGCCCCGCACGTGCGCGGCACGGTGTCCATGGCGCGCGCGCAGAACCCCGATTCCGGCGACAGCCAGTTCTTCATCTGCTTCGACGACGCGACCTTCCTCGACCGGCAATATACGGTGTGGGGGCAGGTGATCGACGGCATGGAGAATGTCGACAAGATCAAGCGCGGCGAGCCGGTGCAAGATCCCGACAAGATCGTCAAGGCGGCGATCGCGGCCGACGCCTGACCGGGCGGCAGCGCGGCGCCTCCGGCAGGCATGCCGGACACACGGGTCCGGCGCGCGGCCGGACCTGTTGCAAACGCCGACCCGGACCGCCATCGTCATCGTCTGGATGAATCGCCGGCCCGCTCCGGCGACGACGGTGGTCGCGGATGCGCACGTCCGACTTCGATTTCGAGCTGCCGGCCGAGCGCATCGCGCTGCGGCCGGCTTCGCCGCGTGACGCCGCGCGCCTCATGGTCGTGCGCCCGGGTGCTTCGCCGGAGTACGAGGACTGCAGCGTGCGCGACCTGCCCGACCTGCTGACGCCGGGCGACGCGCTCGTCGTCAACGACACCAGGGTCATTGCCGCGCACCTGACCGGCCGGCGCATCGGACGCGGCGAGGAGCCGCGTATCGAGGTCAACCTGCACAAACGCATCGACGGCTCGCGCTGGTACGCCTTCGCGCGCCCGGCCAAGCGGCTTGCGACCGGCGACGTGGTGCGCTTCGGCGACGAGGGCAAGGTCTGTTTCCTCGGCCAACTCGACGCGACCGTGGAGGAGAAAGGCGAGGGCGGCGAGGTGATCCTGTCGTTCGCCTTTTACGGCGGCGTGCTCGACCAGGCGATCTCCGAGCGCGGCGACATGCCGCTGCCGCCCTATATCGCCTCGAAACGCCCGGCCGACGATCTCGACCGCAACGACTACCAGACGAAATTTGCCGACGTGGAAGGCTCGGTGGCGGCGCCCACCGCGGGCCTGCATTTCACCGACGATCTCGTCGCGCGCCTGCAGGCGCGCGGGATCGCGCTGCATCGGGTGACGCTGCATGTCGGGGCCGGCACCTTCCTGCCGGTGAAGACCGACACGGTGGAAGAGCATCGTATGCACGCGGAATGGGGCAGCGTGAGCGCGCAGACCGCGGACGCGCTCAATGCGACGCGGGCGGCGGGCAGGCGGATCGTGGCGGTCGGCTCGACCTCGCTGCGGCTCCTCGAAAGCGCTGCCGACGAGAGCGGGCGCATCGGTCCCTTCGAGGGCGAGACCGCGATCTTCATCACGCCGGGCTATTGCTTCCGCGCGGCCGATCTGATGCTGACCAATTTCCATCTGCCGCGTTCGACGTTGTTCATGCTGGTGGCGGCGTTTTCCGGCCTCGACACGATGAAGCGCGCCTACGCGCACGCGATCGCGGGCGGTTACCGGTTTTATTCGTACGGGGACGCCTGCCTGCTCTATCCGGCCGCGCGGCGTTGAGCGCGCTCGTCCGGGCGGCGCCTGCGTGCCATCAACAGAACGATCACGCCGAGCGTCGAAGAGGCCAGCGAGCCCGCGAGTACGCCGATCTTGACCGCGTCCATCAGGGCCGGGTCGGCGGGGAAAGCGAGCAGACCGATGAACAGGCTCATCGTAAAGCCGATGCCGCACAGGATCGCGACGCCAAAGATCTGCGGCCATCTGGCGCCGAGAGGCCGTGCGGCAAGCCCGAAGCGTACCGCAAGCCACACAGAACCGAACACGCCGATCTGCTTTCCAAAAAACAGACCTGCGGCGCAGGCGAGCGTCAGCGGATGAAAGAGCGCCGAAACCCCCGAGCCGGAAAAGCTCACGCCGGCATTGGCGAATCCGAACAGCGGGACCACCAGAAAGGCGACATAGGGATTGAGCGCGTGTTCGAGCCGGTGCAGCGGGGAGTGCGGGTCTTCCGGGCGGCCGGGCGAGGGCCGCAGCGGGATCGTGAAGGCGAGCGCGACGCCCGCGAGCGTCGCGTGGACGCCCGATTGCAGCACGCAGAACCAGAGCGCGAATCCGGCGGCGAGATAGACCGCGAGGCGCTCGATCCCGAAACGGTTGAGCACGGCGAGCGCACCGACCACGAGCGCGGCGGCTGCGATCCAGAGCGCCTGCAATTCGGCGGTGTAGAACAGGGCAATGACGATGACCGCGGCGAGATCGTCGATCACCGCGACCGCCGTGAGGAAGATCGCGAGCGAGACGGGAACGGCCGAGCGCAGCAGCGCGAGGACGGCGATGGCAAAAGCAATGTCGGTCGCAGTGGGGATCGCCCAGCCGCGCACCAGCCCGGGAGAGGAGACGGTAAAGGCCACGAAGATGAGCGCCGGCACGATCATGCCGCCGGCGGCGGCGATGCCCGGCAGGATGCGGCGGCGCCAGCTCGACAATTCGCCGTCGGCGAGTTCGCGCTTGATTTCGAGCCCGACAAACAGGAAGAAGACGGCCATCAGGCCATCATTGATCCAGTGCTGCAGCGAGAGCGGGCCGGCCTTGACCTGCAGGAGGGCGAAATAAGTGGCGGCGAACGGGGAATTTGCGACCACGAGCGCCAGCGCCGCCGTCCCCATCAGGGCAAGGCCGCCGGCGGATTCGCTTTTCCAGAGATTGCGCAGAACCGACATGCGGCGGCGAACGGCGGTCAGGGCCATGACGGGAGTGCTTTCTGTTTGCGACAGCGGGGCGGGCCGGCCGGGCGCGAGGGAACGGCTACCCGATTGCGTTGCGCGACCATAACATGCTTCCTGCTGCGGCCGTTCCGCGGCGGCATGCCGCGCAGATGGGACGCGCGGACGTGACATGATCGACGACCCGACGCCGGAATTTTCGTTCGTACTCAAGGCCCGCGACGGTGCCGCCCGCCGCGGCGAACTCGTCACGCCGCACGGGCGCGTGCAGACGCCGGCCTTCATGCCGGTCGGCACCCAGGCGACGGTGAAGGCGGTGATGCCGGACGAGGTCGCGCGCACAGGCGCGGAGATCGTGCTCGGCAACACCTATCACCTGATGCTGCGGCCGGGCGCCGAACGCATCGCCGCGCTCGGCGGCCTGCATGCCTTCATGAACTGGCCGCGGCCGATCCTCACCGATTCCGGCGGCTTCCAGGTCATGTCGCTGTCGCAATTGCGCAAGATCGACGAAAGCGCCGTCACCTTCCGCTCGCATCTCGACGGGCAGACCCATGTGCTGTCGCCCGAGCGCGCGATCGAAATCCAGACGCTGCTCGGCGCCGACATCGTCATGCAGCTCGACGAATGCGTGCGTCTGCCGGCCGAGCGCGCCGCGATCGAACGCGCGATGCAGCTTTCGCTGCGCTGGGCGGAGCGCAGCCGGCGCGCGTTCACCGGCAGCGGGCAGGGACGCGCGCTGTTTGGCATCGTGCAGGGCGGCGACGATCCGGCGCTGCGGGTGGAGAGCGCGCGTACGCTCGCGGGCATGGATTTCCAGGGCTATGCCGTGGGCGGGCTCGCGGTCGGCGAGCCGCAGGCGGTGATGCTGGCGATGATCGAGACGGTGATGCCGCACCTGCCGGAGAACCGCCCGCACTATCTCATGGGCGTCGGCACGCCGGAGGATCTGGTCGAGGCGGTCGTGCGCGGCATCGACATGTTCGACTGCGTCATGCCGACCCGCAACGGCCGGCACGGGCTCGCCTATACGCGCTTCGGCCCGGTCAACCTGAAGAACGCGCGCCACGCCGCCGACCCGCGCCCGCTCGACGCGGCGAGCGACTATCCGGCGACCCGCACCTATGCGCGCGCCTATCTGCATCATCTGGTGAAGGCCAACGAGACGCTCGGCGCCATGCTGCTGTCGGCGATCAACCTCGCCTATTACCAGTCGCTGATGTGCGGGATGCGCAGCGCCATCGAGCAGGGGCGGTTCGCCGACTATCGCGCCGAGGTCAAGGAAGGCTGGGCGCGCGGCGATATCGCGCCCGTGGACGGGGCGCCGGCCGGGGACGGCGCATGAGCGCGGCCGGAGATGGTGCCGGCCGCCGCAAGCCGCGCTTTGCGCTGCCGCCGCCGGCGACCGACGCGCACTGCCATGTGTTCGGTCCGGCGGCGGTGTTTCCCTATGCGCCGGCGCGCCGCTACACGCCCGACGATGCGCCGAAGGAAGCGCTGTTCGCGCTGCATGCGCATCTGGGTGTCGGGCGGGCGGTAATCGTGCAGGCAAGCTGCCACGGTGCCGACAACCGCGCCATGCTCGACGCCATCGCCGCGCGCCCGCACACGACGCGCGGTATCGCCATAATCGACGAGCGGCATTCGGATGCCGATCTGCGGGCGATGAACGCAGCCGGCATCCGCGGCGTGCGGTTCAATTTCGTGCGCCATCTCGGCGGCGGCCCGGACGCGGCCGCGATCCATAACATCGTCGAACGCATCCGGCCGCTCGGCTGGCATGTCGTGCTGCATTTCGACGCCGAGGGGCTGATCGCGCACGACGCGCTGATCCGCTCGCTGCCGCTGCCGTTCGTGATCGACCATATGGGGCGGGTGCCCGCCGCGGACGGGCCGGAGCAGCCGGCCGTCCGCGCGCTGCTCGATCTGGCGAAGCTCGATCGCTGCTGGATCAAGGTGTGCGGCGCCGAGCGCATCGACCTGCCGCCCTATGACAAGGCGGCCGTCATCGCGCGTGCCATCGTCGCCGCCGTCCCCGACCGCGTGCTGTGGGGCACGGATTTCCCGCATCCCAATCCGACGCACGTCTGCGACGAGGCGGACCTTGTCGACCTTCTTCCGCAGATCGCGCTGACCGCCGAATGGCAGCGGAAGCTTCTGGTCGACAACCCGGCGCGGCTTTACGGATTCTGAGGGCATCCGGACATGCGTCGCCGCCGGGTTTGCCGGCGGCGGGCAGAAAGCGGGGCGATGCCGGATGCGCGTCAGCGGCGCGGGCCGGGCACTTTCACCATGGTCTGGAAGACGTGGTCGCATGCGTCGCACGACCACGTATTGACGAGCCGGCCGCGGCCGAGAAATTCGGTGGCGGTGGCTGCAAACAATGTCTCACCGCATTGCGGACAATGCGGGCGCCCGAGCAGGTTGCTGACGGTCACACCCGTCTGCGTCGCGGAATCAATGCGCATGGCCGTCCTCCCTGATGGCGTGGTTTCAAGAGTCACGCGGAAAAATTACCCGCAGTGTGTGGCGCTGATAAGACGCGAACGCCCATCTTTAGTGAAATTTTCGCGGCATCCCGCAATTGCGAAGCCGCTGGAGACACACGCCTTCGGGCGTGGTGAGCGCGCTGGGACTCGAACCCAGGACCACCTGATTAAAAGTCAGGTGCTCTACCAACTGAGCTACGCGCTCTTTCAGGGCGCTGTGTAGGGGGCGGTCCCCGCCCGGTCAATAGTGAGGATTTGAAGAGGTGCGGGTCAGGCAGTGTGGCCCGGTTCGAGACTTTTCGGCGTCTTCTTCGCGCGCTGCGGCGTCATTTTCGCCGGATCGTCGGCGCCGGGAACGCCGCGCGGTCCCAGGGCGGCGCGCTGAAGATCGTCTTCGGTCGGGCGCTCGTCCGCGGGCGGCGGGCCGGATTCGGGCGTAGCCGCCGGCGGATATTCCGCCTGGTAAAGTGCGCGCGTGCGGGCATTGCGGGCCGCATTGCGTGCCCGCCCCAGCCGCAGCCGCCGTCCGGCGAGGATAGCGCCATAGACGAGCGCGGCCAGAAGCAGGATCGGCCCGACAATATTCACCAGCGCAAGCAGGCTCAGCGGCAGCGTTTCAAGCATGGCATGCCTCCAGAACGCCAACGCAAGGAGCGCGGACGCGTTCCGCCCGCCGGCGGTATTTCGCGCGGCCAAATCATTGATCTCGCCAGCGCGCGCCAAATTTTCTAACGTTCGACTCGCATTCGCGTTCCTGGCCAAAATCGCCCGCGTTCCGGAGTCCGCCCCCCATGCCCGTCGTCAACCGCATCGCCGAGTTCCATGCCGATATCGCCGCCTGGCGGCACGACCTGCACCGGCATCCCGAGCTGGAATACGACGTGCACCGCACGGCGGCGACCGTGGCCGAGAAGCTCAAGGCCTTCGGCTGCGACGAGGTGGTGCCGGCGATCGGGCGCACCGGCGTCGTCGGCGTGATCAAGGGCAAGCGCGCCGTCGGCGGGCGGACCATCGGGTTGCGCGCGGACATGGACGCGCTGCCGATCCTGGAGGCGACCGGGCTGCCCTATGCCTCGACCGTGCCGGGCAAGATGCACGCCTGCGGTCATGACGGACATACCGCCATGCTGCTCGGGGCGGCGCGCTATCTCGCCGAGACGCGCAATTTCGCCGGCAAGGTGGTGGTGATTTTCCAGCCCGCCGAGGAAGGCGGGGCCGGCGCCAAGGCGATGATCGACGACGGCCTGATGACGCGCTTCGGCATCGAGGAAGTCTACGGCATGCACAATTATCCGGGCATTCCGGCCGGCGAATTCGCGATCCGGCCCGGCCCGATGATGGCGGCGGCCGACCATCTTTCGATCGAGATCGAGGGCAAGGGCGGGCACGCCGCCCGCCCGCATTTTTCGATCGACCCCGTCCTGATCGGCGCGCAGATCGTGACCCAGATCCAGTCGATCGTGGGGCGCAACGTCGATCCGCTCGATTCCGCGGTAGTGTCGATCTGCCTGTTCCAGGCCGGGACCACCAACAATGTCATTCCGCAGACGGCGCTGCTGCGCGGTACCGCGCGCAGCCTGATGCCGGACGTGCAGGATCTGGTCGAGGCCCGCATCCGCGCGATCGTGGAGGGCACCGCACGCATGCACGGCGCCACAGCCAAACTCACCTATACCCGCAGCTATCCGGTGACGCGCAACCATGCCGACCAGGCGACGTTCGCGGCATCGGTGGCGCGCGAGATTGTCGGCGACAGCCATGTCGACCTGAACGTGCTGCCGGTGATGGGGGCGGAGGATTTCTCGTTCATGCTGGAGGCGCGGCCGGGCGCCTTCATCTTTGTCGGCAACGGCGACAGCGCCGGCCTGCATCATCCGGCCTACGACTTCAACGACAGCATCATTCCCGTCGGCGCGTCCTACTGGGTGCGGCTCGTCGAGAAGGCGCTCGCGGCCTGAAAGCGAAATGGCCGGGACGAGAGCCCGGCCATTGCAATCCTCGAGCGATCTGCCCTTAAACGAGCTGCCTCAAACGGCCCGACCGTGCGTTACGGCACCGTCTCCGGCTGCTTCTCGGCCGGGGCGACCGGTGCATTGGACAGCGCGACCGGGCGCTTGGAGGCGAGCGCCAGCCCGCGCGCGCCGAGCCCGCGCCAATAGCCGAACTCGTTGAACGACGTGCCTTCGATCGCCGCGATCGCGGCCGCCGACAGGAACGGCAGGCTCTGCAGCAGCAGCACGGCGGCGAAGATGCGGATTTCGTGGATTTCCGTCTTGTTGGTCGCGATCAGAAGAACCGCGCCCAGCACCAGCAGCGCGCCGAGCAATGTCTCCCAGAAGGCCTGGAACTCCATCGGCTTCTTGCCGCGGCCGCCCTTGGCGGTGCGCGTGAAGGGCAGGTGGTCCTTGATCAGGCCGTCGCCGACCGCGCGCGCCACCGTCCATTGCACCGACATGGCGGCGATCATGGCGCCGGCGGTCTGGCGTTTGGAGACCGGCACGCGCAGGCGGTAGAGCGTCAGGAAATGCATCGCCGACACCGCAAAGGCGGCGATGATCGGGATGGTCAGGATCTTGTCGGGGATGGCGATGCCGGCAAAGACCACGATCGGCACCCAGAGCAGGTTGAGGATCGCGACCACGACGCCGATCGATTCGGCGCCGAGCCAGACCAGCCAGCCGAGCAGGAATTCGCGCCGCTGCTCGCGCGTGAGCCGGCTCATGCCCGGCAGGAAGCGGTGCCAGTGCTTCTTGACGATCTGCACGCCGCCATAGGCCCAGCGGTGGCGCTGCTTCTTGAACGCCTCGAAGGATTCCGGCAGCAGGCCGAAGCCGTAGCGGCGGTTGGTGTAATGCACGTGCCAGCCGAGCTCGACCATGGTGAGGCCGAGATCGGTGTCCTCGCAGATCGTGTCGCTCGACCAGTTGCCGGCGGCCTCGAGCGCCGCGCGGCGCATCAGGCACATCGTGCCGTGCACGATGATGGCGTTCTTCTCGTTGCGCTGGACCATGCCGATGTCGAAGAAGCCGGAATACTCGCCCTGCATGGCGTGATGCATGAGCGAGCGGTCGCCGTCGCGATGGTCCTGCGGAGCCTGGATCAGGCCGACCTTGGGATCGGAGAAGACCGGCACGAGATTGGTCAGCCAGTCGGGCGTGACGATATAGTCGGCGTCGATCACGCCGATGATCTCGGCGTCGGGCGTGGTGTGGTCGAGCGCCAGCCGCAGCGCGCCGGCCTTGAAGCCTTCGAGGCGGTCGGCGCGCACGAACTTGAAGCGTTCGCCGAGCGCGCGGCAATGCTCCTCAACCGGCTGCCAGAAGGCGGGGTCGGGGGTGTTGTTGATGACGACGACGCACTCGAAGTTCGGATAGGCGAGCTGCGCCACCGCGTCGAGCGTGGCCTTCAGCATTTCCGGCGGCTCGCGATAGGCGGGGACGTGAATCGACACTTTCGGTCCGCCGGCCTCCGGCACGAGCGGGGGCGAGGAGGGCAGCAGGCGACGCGGCTTGCGGCCGAACGCGATGGCGGCGATCTCCTCCACGCGCGCGAGCGCGATGAAGACGAGCGGGATGAGCAGCAACACGCCGAGCCCGAGCGCGATCGCGGCGCCGGTGACGAAATAATGCCACTTCCAGAAGATGAAGACGGTCGCGAACCAGGCGCCGGCGGCATGCGCGGCGGTGCCGAGCAGCGCGGCCTGTCCGAACGTGGCGCCGCGCATCGAGATGATCGGCAGCGACAGCAGGACGCCGAACAGCACGGCGAGCATCATGTTCTTCCAGTGATCGACCTCGATCACCGGGCCGCTCCAGGCGAATTTCGGCGCGCGGTTGACGTCGTAGATGCCCCAATAGGGACCGACGCCGCCTTCGAAAATCTTCCATGGCTGGTCGATAGCTTCGACGATGTTGTAGTCGATGCCGAGCGCGTCGGCGCGTGCGGTGAATTCGCGCAGCACCGCGGCCTGGGTCAGGCGGCCGGGATGGGCGGCCTTGAGATTGTAGCCCGCGCTCGGCCAGCCGAATTCGGCGATCACGATGCGCTTGCCGGGATAAGTCTGGCGCAGCTTGTTGTAGATCAGGATGGCCTGATCGACGGCCTGCGTTTCCGAGAAGCCTTCCCAGTAGGGCAGGATGTGCGCGGCGATGAAGTCGACCGCCGACACGAGCTCGGGGTGCTCCATCCAGACGTGCCAGATTTCGCCGGTCGTGACCGGGACCTGGGTCTCGCGCTTCACGCGCTGGATTTTCTTGATCAGGTCGTCGACCTTCTGCTCGTCGCGGAAGACCGTTTCGTTGCCGACCACGATGCCGTCGACATTCGAGTTGCGGCGCGCCAACTCGATCACCGAACGCATCTCGCGCTCGTTGCGGGCGTCGTCCTTGTCGATCCAGGCGCCGATCGTGGCCTTCAGTCCGTATTCGTTGGCGATACCGGGGACGAGCTCGACGCCGCCGGTCGACGAATAGGTGCGCACGGCGCGGGTCACCGGCGCGAGCACGCGCAGGTCGGCGCGGATGCGCGCGGCGGAGGCCTGGTGTTTGTCGGGATGCTGAGCGCCTTCGAAGGGGGCGTAGGAGACGCTCGGGAGCGGGCCTTCAAAGCCGGGTGCGTCGATCTGGCTTCTGCCTAAAGCCCAAAGTCCCGCATGCACGCACGCAAGCAGCGCGACGGCAGACAAAGCGGAGCGCATAACACGCTAACCAAGAGGGGCTGAGATTGAAGCGGCCATTCCGTCCCCTGGAACGGCGCCTGTTGCGGCGCAACATACCTCTTATTCATCGCGCTTTCAAGAGCTTCCGATGAGAAGAGGCGCGGGATTCAATTGATTTCAGGAATGGCAAATTGAAGGCGCCATCCCCGTAACCGAAAAATAAACGCGACTACTGCGTCGTGGTTCCGGTGGGCGCGCCGGAATTCGTCGCCGCGGCCGGCGTCGTCTCGATGGCGGGATCGATCCAGCAAGCGTGCACGCGGGCCGCCAGGGATTCCGGCGCCTTGGGGTCGAGCGGACCCTGCCGCACGACGCAGCGGAACGTCGCCTGGATATGGCCGCCCGGGCAGCCGAACCGGTCATAGAGATCGAGATGGCGGAAGGCGGTATCGAGATCGTCGCGCCAGAGCAGGTTGACCACGCGGCGGCCGAGCCAGACGCATTCGGGCTGGCCGGCGGGGCCGGGCAGGCGGGCGGCGACGTCGGCAAGTTCGGCGGCGCGGCGGGAGGCGTTGTCTTTCTGCGGATCGCCGGCCTGGTTGCGCGCCTTTTCGCCGGACTGGTCGCCGCTCTGGGCGAAGGCGGGAAAGGATGCGCTGCACAGCGACGCGCCGTACAGAACCGAAGCGAAGGCGAGCACAGCCGGTTTACGCAAAACTCGAAGGAGCATCGGAGGCTTTGTTTTTCTCGGGTTGCGCGATCGGACTACGTGCGGATCGCTTCCGTTTCGTTGTGTTCGCTCGCGGGGACCTTAGGCATCCAAATCCGCCGGCAATACGGCGCACGCAATCCCGAAGATGAGATTGCCAAAGTTCCCGGTTTTGTCCAGCGCGTGGTTGGAATGTCGCACAATGATCGGATCGTCTGGGATCGGATCGCTTGGCAGGCGTCGTTCCGCCCGGCATAAAGACGGGCCCGCATGCAACGCGTTCCTGCATATTCGTTCATTTTACCGGCGCTCTGCGCCGCCCTTGCGGCATCGTTAACGGCTGCGTTCTGGTGGTGGATGGGCCAGCCGGTTGCAATGCCGCCCTCGCCGCTTGCCGCCGGCGAGAAAATCCCCTGCGTGTCCTATGCGCCGTTCCGCGGCGACCAGACGCCGCTCGATCCGGCGACCCGCATTCCCGGCGCGCAGATCGACGAAGACTTCGCGGCGCTGAAATCGCGGACCGGCTGCGTGCGCACCTATTCGATCGAGCACGCGCTCGACCAGATCCCGGGGCTCGCCCGCAAGCACGGGCTGAAGGTGATTCAAGGCATCTGGCTGTCGAGCAATCCGGTGTCGAACCGGCGCGAGATCGACGGGGTGGTCAATCTCGTTCGCCAGTATCCGGATGTGATTTCGTCGGTGATCGTCGGCAACGAGGTGCTGCTGCGCGGCGAAATGTCGGGCGCCGACCTTGCCGCCCTGATCCGCGAGGTCAAGGCGCGCGTCGGCGTGCCGGTCACCTATGCGGACGTGTGGGAATTCTGGCTGCGCCACCGGGAGGTGTATGAGGCGGTGGATTTCGTCACGATCCACATCCTGCCTTACTGGGAGGACTTCCCGATCGCCGCCCGCGACGCGGCATCGCACGTGGACTCCATCCGCCGGAAGATGGCGGCGGCCTTTCCCGGCAAGGACATCCTGATCGGCGAGACCGGTTTCCCGAGCCAGGGTCGGATGCGCGAGGGCGCGCTGCCGACGCCGGCCAACCAGGCGCGCGTGCTGCACGAGCTGCTGGCGCTCGCCAGGCGCGACGGACTGCGGGTCAACCTGATCGAGGCGTTCGACCAGCCCTGGAAGCGTGGGCTCGAAGGCACGGTCGGCGGGTTCTGGGGGCTGCTCGATACCTATCGTCGCGACGTGAAGTTTTTATGGGGCGAGCCTGTCTCCAACCATCCGTCGTGGGCGCGGCAGGCGACGGGCGGCGTGGCGCTGGTCCTCGCGGTCGTGCTGGCCGGCATGGTGGCCGCGCGGCGCAATGCGCCGCAGCCGGTCGTATGGGCCGGCGTGTTCGCGTGCGCGGTCGTGGCCGGTTTCATGGTGCCGCTCGCGATCGAGAAAATCCCGCTCGAAAGCTTCACCGCCGGCGGCTGGCTGCGGTCGCTGGCGATGGGGCTCGTGGCCGTCGCGGCGCCGCTGCTGTGCGCCGCCGCGCTTGCCCACGGCGCGCCGACGCCCGCCTTTGCGCAGGTGCTGGCGCGGCGCGAGGGGCGGCTGCGCGATCCGCTGCGGCTTGCGCTCGGGCTTTCGCTGATCGCGGCGACCGTGCTTGCCCTGCATGTAGCGCTCGGGCAGGTGTTCGACCCGCGCTATCGTGAATTCCATTACGCGCCGCTGACCGCGGCGATCGTGCCGTTCGCCGTGCTTGCCCTGACGGCGCGCCGCGGCGAGGGGGTACGTCCGGTAGCCGAAGCCGCGGCGGCCGGCATCCTTGTCCTGTCGGCGGTCTATATCGCCTTCAACGAGTCGGCTGCGAACTGGCAGGCGCTGTGGCTGTGCGGGCTGCTCGTATCGCTTGCGCTCATTCTGTGGTGGGCGCGGGCCGCGCCAGGCTGAGCACGAGCAGGCCCGCGGCCAGCGCCGACAGCGCGATATTATAGAGCACGATGCCGAAGCCGGTTGCGGCGAGCGCGATCGAGAACAGCACGATCGAGGGCCGCACGAAATTGAGGGCGGCGGCCGCGAGCGCGACCCAGCCGAACGCGGCATGCGTGAACAGCGCGGTCACCACCGTGCGCGTGAAGCACAGCCAGGTCGGCAGTCCGGCCTGGCAGGCAAGCCCGACGGTCGAGTTCTCGATCGCGAAATAGCGCAGATAGAGCGCGTAACCGACGCTCGAAAATCCGACGATCAGGAGCCAGTTGAGCTGGCGCGCGGTCGGCCTGAAGGGGGGGCGCATGGTTTATCCGGAACGGTTCGCGCGTTGACGTACGAAGGATTTCAGCAGACCGGGCAGGCCGGTTGCAAGCCCGACGCCGGCCATGACCAGCAACAGCCCGATGCCGTGATAGGCGTGGATCGCCTCGCCGAGGAATACCGCGGCCAGCACGATGCCGTAGCACGGCAGGAGATAGAGAAAGATGCTGGTCAGCGCCGGGCCGACGCGCTTGACGCCATACTGATAGGACGAAAACGACAGGACGGAGGCGAAGACGACGATGCCGGCAATGCTCGTCCAGGCCTTGGCGCTCGTCGGGAAGCCGCCGATGAGCGCAAGCTCCGCCAGCATGCAGGGCAAGAGCAGCACGGCGCCCGCGAGCGCGATCGCAAGGAACACGAGCAGGGTCGGGAAGTCCTGCAGCGCGCGGCTCTTGAGCTGGATCGAATAGATCGCCCACGAGATCGCCGCCACGATGAAGAGCAGGTCGCCGGCATTGAACGGCCGGTGCAAGATCGACAGTGGCGCGCCCTCCAGCACGATGGTGAAGACGCCGGCGATGCCGAGGATGACGCCGAGCGCTTCGGCGAGCGGCAGCGGCCGGCGGGCAAGGACGGCGGCGATCAAGACGACGAGCACGGGCGAGGCGGTGTAGATCAGCGTGCCATGGGTCGCGGTGGTGAACTGCAGCGCGACATAGACGATGCCGCCACAGATCCACATGCCGAGAAAACCGAGCCACAGGATCAACCGCCATTGCGCGGCGAGCGCGCGGCCGTGCTCGCGCAGGCCCGGCCAGGCGAACGGCAGCAGGATCAGGCAGGCGAACGACCAGCGCAAAGCCGCCAGCGTCCAGGGCGGCACGGTGTCGACCGCCGGCCGCCCGATGATCAGGTTGGACACGAAGAACAGCGGCATGACGGCAAGTATGACGTAGTCGCGCGGACGCGGGCTCATCGCGGAGGCAATCGTCGGCTGGAGGGGCTTCAGCGAAGCGCGAGGCGCTGGCCGTCGAACACGGCGGGCCGGCAGGTCCAGCCGCTCGCCGCGAGGGATGCGCACAATTTGGCGGCTGCGTTGGCGTTCGACAAGGGGCCGAGCACGAGACGCAGCTCTGCGCTGCCGCCGGGCTTGGTGTCGCGCACGGCGATCACCGGGCGCAGGCCATCGAACAGCCCGCCGTGCGTGGCGCGCGCCGACATCCATAATTCGCGCATGCCCTCGACGCTCTGTCCGCCGCCGATATCGATGCCGAATTCGGTGATCGTGCCCACCGATTCCGGCGCGGGCGCCTTGCCGTTGGCGGCGGCGTGGCCGGTGGCGATGCGGGTCGAGGGGAAGGCGGCAACGGTCTGCGGCGCGGTGATGGTGCCCATGAAGGAGGGGCCGGCGGTGAGCAGCGAGCCGCCGGGCGCGGCGGCGGGCGCTTCGTTCATGCGGCTGACGGAGCCGGTGACGTCCTGAAGGTTGCGTTCGAGCGCGGTCATGCGCATCAGCAGGCGGTCGCGGTCGGCGGTGAGGCTGCGCACAAGCTCGGCGAGGCGGCGCGCGTCGGGCTCCTCGGACATCGGGCGCGGCGGGACGCTCGCCGTGGTCTTCGGCGCCCCCTGCACGGCGGTCGTAATGCGCGCCGAGCCCGATTGCGACGTCACGGCAGCAACCGCGGCCAGGAGCGCACCGACCGCGGCCGAGCCCCACCAGGCCATGCGCTTCAATGACCGGAAATCGGACCGTTCCTCGCCGCCGTCGCTCATCGCCGCCGCTGCGTGCAAAGGTTATGAACGCGCGAGCGCCGCGGGCCCGCGCACGAATCACCTCCGGGATGGTAGCAGGATCGGACCGGGGCGCTGAGCGAGGCGGGTTTCGTCAGGCCGGGCTTTTCCACACGCGAGCGCTCGGCTAGACCATGGCCCGGCCGGACCGGATACCGGCGGTTTTCTTGAATTTGTCGGGCGTGCGTACCGGCCACGGGCCGGCAACGGAGAAATTCATGGGTGCGCGGACCTGCCTGACCATCGTGCTCGCGGCCGGCGAGGGCACGCGTATGCGCTCGCGCCTGCCCAAGGTGCTGCACCAGGTCGGCGGGCAGACGCTGCTTGCCCATGTGCTGGCGGCGGCGCGCGCGGCCGACAGCGAGCGGCTCGCGGTCGTCGTCGGTCCCGGGCGCGAGGATGTCGCGGCCGAAGTGAAGCGCCTTGCGCCGGATGCCGCGATCGCCGTCCAGAGCGAACGACGCGGCACGGCGCATGCGGTGCTCGCCGCGCGCAAAACGATCGCGCAGGGCGCCGACGACATCCTGGTCGCTTTCGCCGACACGCCGTTGATCCGGCCGCAGACGCTCGACCGCATGCGCGCGGCGCTTGCCGAGGGCGCGGCGGTTGTCGTGCTTGGCTTCCGGCCGCGGGATCCGTCCGGCTACGGCCGGCTGGTCATGGACGGCACGGCTTTAAGCGCGATCCGCGAGGAGAAAGATGCGAGCGAAGCGGAGCGCGCGATCACGCTCTGCAATGCCGGCCTGATGGCGCTTGCCGGCGGCAGCGCGCTTTCGCTTCTGGACAAGATCGGCTGCGGGAATGCGAAGCGCGAATTCTATCTCACCGACGTCGTCGCGCTCGCGCGTGCGGACGGCTTGCGGACGGCGGTGATCGAGGCGGAGGAGGACGAGGTGCGAGGCATCAACACCAAGGCGCAACTGGCCGAGGCCGAGGCTGCGCTGCAGCAGCGCCTGCGGCGCGCCGCGCTCGAGGCGGGTGTGACCATGATCGCGCCGGAGACCGTGTATCTGAGCGCCGACACCGCCTTCGGCGAGGATGTCGTGGTCGAGCCCTATGTCGTGTTCGGTCCCGGCGTGCGCGTCGGCGACCGCGCCGTCATCCATGCCTTCTCGCATCTGGCCGGCGCGCAGGTCGGCGAGGAGGCCTCGATCGGACCCTATGCGCGGCTTCGTCCCGGTACGGTGGTCGGCCGCGGCGCGCGCGTGGGCAATTTCGTGGAGCTGAAGGCGGCGGTGATAGAGGCCGGCGCCAAGGCCAATCACTTGTCCTACATCGGCGACGGGCGCGTGGGCGAGGGCGCCAATATCGGCGCCGGGACGATCTTCTGCAATTACGACGGCGCCCGCAAACATCATACCGACGTCGGCAAGGGCGCCTTCATCGGCTCCAATTCCGCCCTCGTTGCGCCGGTGACCATCGGCGACGGCGCCTATGTCGGCTCGGGCTCGGTCATCACCGACGACGTGCCGGCGGATGCGCTGGCGCTCGGGCGCGTCAAGCAGGTCGTTAAGGAAGGCTGGGCGCAGCGCTTGCGAAATCTCAAGGGCGCGGGCAAGAACAGCACGTGACCGCGTTGCGGCGATACCGGCCGGCGCCTGTCACACGGCGAAACGGATTTTGATTTCCGTCGCCGCGGCGATGCCGCTTTAACCGAAAACAGGACGCCTTGCGGGCGGGGGTTGAGACAAGCATGTGCGGCATCGTCGGGATACTGGGGCATGCGCCGGTCGCCGGACAATTGCTCGACGCGCTCAGGCGCCTCGAATACCGCGGCTACGATTCCGCGGGTGTTGCGACGGTGGAGAACGGCCATCTCGAACGCCGCCGGGCCGAAGGCAAGCTGAAGAATCTGGAGGCGCGTCTGGCGAGCGAGCCGTTGTCGGGAAGCGCCGGCATCGGGCATACGCGCTGGGCGACGCACGGGCGGCCGAACGAGAGCAACGCGCATCCGCATGCGACCGACAGGCTCGCCGTCGTCCATAACGGCATCATCGAGAATTTCCGCGAACTGCGCGAGGCGCTCATCGCCCGGGGCGTGACGTTCGCCTCCGAGACCGACACCGAGGTCGTCGCCCATCTCGTCACCGAGGAGATGGAGAAGGGCCTGCCGCCGGTCGAGGCGGTGAAGGCGGCGCTGCCGCGTCTGCGCGGGGCGTTCGCGCTCGCCTTCATCTTTGCCGGCGAGGACGACCTGATGATCGGTGCGCGGCTCGGTTCGCCGCTCGCGGTCGGGCACGGCAACGGCGAGATGTATCTGGGCTCCGATGCGATCGCGCTCGCTCCCTTCACCGACACGATCTCCTATCTGGAGGACGGCGACTGGGCGGTGGTGCGCCGCGGCGGCGTGGACATCCGCGACGCGGCCGGCCGGCCGGTCAATCGCCAGGTGATCAAGACCGGCGGGGCGTCCTTCCTCGTCGACAAGGGCAATCACCGCCATTTCATGGCCAAGGAAATCCACGAGCAGCCCGAAGTCGTCGCCCACACGCTCGCGCATTATATCGACATGGCCGCCGAGCGCGTGGCGCTGCCGGCCGCGCTGCCGTTCGATTTCGCAAAGCTCGACCGCGTGTCGATGTCGGCCTGCGGCACCGCCTTCTATGCCGGGCTCGTCGCTAAATACTGGTTCGAGCGCTATGCGCGCCTGCCGGTGGAGATCGATATCGCCTCCGAGTTCCGCTATCGCGAGGCGCCCATGCGCAAGGGCGATCTGTCGGTCTTCGTCTCGCAGTCGGGCGAGACCGCCGACACGCTCGCCTCGCTGCGCTACGCGCGCGAGCAGGGCCAGCATGCGCTGTCGGTGGTCAACGTGCAGACCTCGAGCATCGCGCGCGAGAGCGACGTGATCATGCCCACGCTCGCCGGTCCCGAGATCGGCGTCGCCTCAACCAAGGCCTTCACCTGCCAGCTTGCGGTGCTCGCCTGTCTCGCCATCGCGGCGGGACGCGCGCGCGGAACGCTGTCCGAAGACGACGAGCGCAAGCTCGTGCGCGCGCTGATCGAGGTGCCGCGCCACATGAACGAGGCGCTGGTGCTCGAACCGCAGATCGAGGCGCTGGCGCGCGATCTCGGCAAGAGCCGCGACGTGCTCTATCTCGGCCGCGGCACGAGCTTCCCGCTCGCGCTCGAAGGCGCGCTCAAGCTCAAGGAAATCTCCTACATCCACGCCGAAGGCTATGCGGCGGGCGAGCTCAAGCACGGCCCGATCGCGCTGATCGACGAGACCATGCCGGTGATCGTGATCGCGCCCTACGACCGGGTGTTCGAGAAGACGGTCTCCAACATGCAGGAGGTGGCCGCGCGCGGCGGGCGCATCATCCTCGTGACCGATCCGAAGGGCGCGCGCGAGGCGACGGTCGATTCGCTGATGACGCTGGCGATGCCGGAAATGCCGGCGAGCGTCACGCCGCTGGTCTATGCCGTGCCGGTGCAACTGCTCGCCTATCACACCGCCGTCGGGCTCGGCACCGACGTCGACCAGCCGCGCAACCTCGCGAAGTCGGTGACGGTGGAGTGAAAAATCCGGCCGGGCGCGGTCTTTGCGTCTGCGGTTTGGGTTATAATGGCCGGCACCCTTTGCCGATACAGCGACAGGCGTCATGACCAGCAAGAAAGATCCCGGGACGGAACCGCACGACCTGCTGGAGACCGATCTGCCGCCGCCCAGTTTCGGCCAGCGCCTGCGCAATTATTTCCTCACCGGGCTCGTCGTCACCGGGCCGCTGGCGATCACCGCCTGGCTGATCTGGTCGTTCGTGACCTGGGTGGACGATCTGGTGCGGCCGCTGTTGCCGGCGATGTACCGGCCGGAAACCTATCTGCCCTGGAAGATTCCCGGCTCCGGCCTCGTGATCGCGTTCTTCGCGCTGACGATGCTCGGGTTTCTCACCGCGAATCTCGTCGGGCGCTCGCTCGTGCAACTCGGCGACAACCTGATCGACCGCATGCCGATCGTGCGGCCGATCTACAAGACGGTGAAGCAGGTCTTCACTATGCTGTTCTCGAAGTCGGGCACGAGCTTCCGCAAAGTCGGGCTCGTGGAGTTTCCCGCGCCCGGCATGTATTCGCTCGTCTTCATCTCGCAGCCGCCGAGCGCGGAGATCGCCGCACGCCTGCCCGGCGACGACGAGCAGGTTTCGGTCTTCCTGCCGTGCACGCCGAACCCGACCACCGGCTTCTTCTTCTATCTGCCGCGCAAGAACATCATCGAGCTTGAAATCCCGGTCGAGCAGGCGGCGACGCTGCTCGTCTCCGCCGGCATGATCCAGCCCGGCGCGAACGGCGAGCAGAAGAAGCTCGCGGCGCTCGCCGCGACCGCGCGCAGCGCACAGGCGGCGCGCCGCATGGAAGAGGCGCACAAGGCGGATGCCGCCCGCCAGGAGCGCGCCGGCGAACCCGTCAAGTAAGGCACGCAGCGTTTCGCAAAGCCTCAGCCTGCGCCGATCAGCCGGATCGCGGCATCGCGCTCGAACAGATAGAGCAGGCAGCGCAGCGCCTGCCCGCGCGGCGACGTGAGCGCGGGATCTCGCGAAAGCAGCAGCGTGGCGTCGTCGCGCGCGGCGGCGAGCATGTCGCCGTGATCCGCGATGCGCGCGATGCGAAAGCCGGGCAGGCCGCTCTGGCGCGTGCCGAGCACGTCGCCTTCGCCGCGCAGCCGCAGGTCCTCCTCGGCAATGCGAAATCCGTCCTCGGTCTCGCGCATGATGGCAAGCCGGGCCTTGGCGGTTTCGCCGAGCGGCCTGCGATAGAGGAGGAGGCAGGTCGAGCGGCCGCTGCCGCGTCCGATGCGTCCGCGCAACTGGTGAAGCTGGGCGAGGCCGAAGCGTTCGGCATGCTCGATCACCATGACGGTCGCTTCCGGCACGTCGACGCCGACCTCGATCACGATGGTGGCGACGAGCAGGCCCGTGCGGCCGGCGGCGAAGTCCTCCATCGCCGCGTCCTTCTCGGCGCCGCGCATGCGCCCGTGCACGAGGCCGACGCGTGTGCCGAAGCGCGCTTTCAGTTCGGCGAAACGCGCCTCCGCCGCCGCCATGTCGCTTGTCTCGGTTTCCTCCACCAGCGGGCAGACCCAATAGACGCGCCGGCCCTCGTCGAGCGCGCGCCCGACCGCCTCGACGATCTCGTCGAGGCGCGCCAGCGGCACGGTGCGGGTATCGACCGGCTGGCGTCCGGCCGGCTTCTCGCGCAATTCCGAAATGTCCATGTCGCCGAAAAAGCTCAGCACCAGCGTGCGCGGGATCGGGGTCGCGGTCATCACCAGCATGTCCACGGCTGGGCCTTTCTGCGCCAGCGCCAGGCGCTGGTGGACGCCGAAGCGGTGCTGCTCGTCGACGATGGCGAGCGCGAGGTCCTTGAACGCGACCTCGTCCTGGAACAGGGCATGCGTGCCGACGAGAAGATCGATCGCGCCGTCGGCGAGGCGGCGCAGAAGCTCGTCGCGCTCGCGGCCGCGCTCGCGCCCGGTGAGGATGGCGACCGTGATGCCGGCGCGCTCGGCGAGCGGAGCAATGGTGTGCAAATGCTGGCGGGCGAGGATTTCGGTCGGGGCCATGAGTGTGGCCTGCTGGCCGGCCTCGATCGCGGCGGCGGCGGCGAGCAGCGCGACCACGGTCTTGCCCGAACCGACGTCGCCCTGCAGCAGGCGCAGCATGCGTTCGGGCTTGGCGAGGTCGGCGACGATGGCGTCGAGCGCGCCGTGCTGCGAGCGCGTGAGCGAATAGGGCAGCGCCGCGACGATGCGCTCGCGCAGGCGGCCGTCGCCGGTGCGGCCGCGGCCGGGTTGCCGGCGCCGGTGGGCACGCACGAGCACGAGCGCGACCTGGCTTGCGAGCAGCTCGTCATAGGCGAGACGCCGCCAGGCCGGGCGGTCGGCGCGCAGATCGTCGGGCTGCGGCGGGCGGTGCAGGGTGCGAAGCGAATCGGCAAACGAAGGAAAACTGCTGCGCGCGCGCCAGGCCTCGTCCTGCCATTCGTCGAGCGCGGGAATTCTCATCAGCGCGGCATCAAGCGCCTTGCGCACGGCATTGGCGCCCAAACCTTCGGTGAGCGGATAGACCGGCTCGATCAGCGGCAGCGTGGCGAGGCCCTGCTCGTCGACCACGCGGTCGGGATGCACGATCTGCAGCGTCCCGTCATAGAGGTTGGCGGTGCCGGACACGTAGCGCGTCTCGCCGACCGGCAGCAGGGTTTTCAGATAATCGGCGCGCGCATTGAAGAAGGTGAGCACGATGTCGCCGGTCTCGTCGCTGGCATGGACCTGATAGGGCAGGCGGGCACGGCCGGGCGGCGGCGGGCGGTGGCGGTCGATCGTCACCGCAACCGTGACCACGGTGCCGGGCACGACATCGCGCAGCTTCGGACGCGCCCGCCGGTCGACATGGCCGCTCGGCAGATGAAACAACAGATCGAGCATGCGCGCGCCTTCGGGCCGCCCGAGCAGGCGGCCGAACAGCCTGTCGAGCTTGGGCCCGACGCCGGGCAGCGTCGTCAGTGCGGCAAAGAACGGATCGAGCAGCGGAGGGCGCATGGCATCCAGTCTAAAATCAAATTTGCAGGCTGACACGTCCGTCGGCGGGCCTTATATAACGCGCGCCCGGCCCGTCCGGGCTTTTGGCGTTGTGGAGAAGCGATGACGACCGGGACCACACGATCGAGCGAGGGACTGGACGTGCGCCGTCGCAAGCTCCTGTTCCGCTGCTGGCATCGCGGCATCCGCGAGATGGACCTGATCCTCGGCCGGTTCGCGGACGCCGCCATAGCCGACCTCTCCGAGCGCGAGCTCGACGAACTGGAACACCTGCTCGACGTGCCGGACCAGGAATTGTACGGCTGGGTCAACGGCGAGCGCGTGCCGCCGGAAGAGGCGCGCAGCGGCCTGCTGACGCGCCTTTGCGACTTCCACCGCGCCGGACCGAGGCCCGCCGCATGAGCGGCTCGCCCGCAGCCGCGCTCGCGCCGGGCAAAGTCCTCACGCTCGCCCATGTCGCCGACGGCGCCGAAGGGCTCGTGCTCGCCGACCTTGCGCGCGCGGTTGCCGCCGGGGGCAACGCGCCGGCAGTCAGTCTTGTCGTCGTCTGCCGCGATGGCCCGCGCATGGCGGCGCTCTCGCGCGGGATCGCGTTCTTCGCGCCGGAGATCGCGCGGCTGGAATTCCCGGCCTGGGACTGCCTGCCTTACGACCGCGTCTCGCCGCACGCCGGCATCCTCGCGCAGCGCATGACCACGCTGTCGCGGCTTGCGCATGTGAAGGGCCGCGAAACGCCCTCGATCCTGCTCACGACCGTCAACGCCATCCTGCAGCGCGTGCCGCCGAAGACGCTGGTCGCCGGCCAGTCGCTGTCGGCGGCGCCGGGCAACATGCTCGGCATGGACGGCGTCGTGCGCTGGCTCGAACTGAACGGCTATCTGCGCGCCTCCACCGTGCGCGAGCCGGGCGACTATGCGGTGCGCGGCGGCATTCTCGATCTCTATCCGCCCGGCCTCGACGAGCCGGTGCGCTTCGATTTTTTCGGCGACACGCTGGAATCGATCCGCACCTTCGATCCCGACAGCCAGCGCACGCGCGGCGAACTGCGCACGCTCGATCTCGTGCCGGTGGCCGAATTCCAGCTCACGACCGACACGATCCGCAAATTCCGCACCGGCTATGTCGCGGCCTTCGGCGCGGCGCAGCGCGACGACCAGTTGTACGAAGCGGTGAGCGAAGGCCGCCGCTATCCCGGCATGGAGCACTGGCTACCGCTGTTCCACGACCGGCTCGACACGCTGTTCGATTATGTGCCGGGCTCCCCGCTCGTGCTCGAGCCGCTGGCCGGGGATGCCGCCGACGAGCGCGTGGCGCAGATCGATGACTATTATCAGGCGCGGCGCGAGCCGATCGAGGCTGCGGGCGCGGTCTATCATCCGCTGCCGCCGGAGCGGCTTTATCTGCTGAAAACCGAATGGAGCGCGCGCCTCGATGCCGCGGCCGTGGCGCGGCTGTCGCCTTTCGGCGTGCCCGAAGGGCAGGGCGTGGTCCTCGATGTCGGTACCCGGCAAGGCCGCAATTTCGCGCCCGAGCGCGCGCAGCAGGAAACGAACGTCTTCGACGCGCTGGCACGGCACGTCGCCGCGCTGCAGGAGAAGCACAAGCGCGTCGTGATCGCATTGTGGAGCGAGGGCGCGCGCGAGCGCATGCGCCAGGTGCTCGCCGACCACAGGCTGGTCAATCTCGTCGATGTCCGCTCCTGGCCGGCGGCGATGGCGCGGCCCAAACCGGAAATCTCGCTCGCCGTGCTCGGCCTCGAATCCGGCTTCGAGACCGCGGACGCCGCCCTGATCGGCGAGCAGGACATCCTCGGCGACCGCCTGGTGCGGCCGCGGCGCGCCTCGCGCAAGGCGGAGAATTTCATCGCCGAGGCGACAAGCCTCGCCGTGGGCGACCTCGTCGTGCATGTCGATCACGGCATCGGCCGCTTCGCGGGGTTGACCACGATCGAGGCGGCCGGCGCGCCGCACGACTGCCTCGAGCTGCATTATGCCGGCGGCGACAAGCTGTTCCTGCCGGTGGAGAATATCGAGCTTCTGTCGCGCTACGGCTCCGAGGAGACCGTGGTCGAACTCGACCGGCTCGGCGGCAGCGGCTGGCAGACGCGCAAGGCGCGCATGAAGAGCCGCATCCGCGAGATCGCGCATGAGCTTCTCAAGGTTGCCGCCGAACGCCTGACGCGCGAGGCGCCGCGCCTGACGGTCGGTCCCGGCCTGTTTGACGAATTCTGCGCCGGCTTCCCCTACGAGGAGACCGACGACCAGCAGACCTCGATCGACGCCGTGGTCGGCGATCTCGCTTCGGGGCGGCCGATGGACCGGCTCGTGTGCGGCGACGTCGGCTTCGGCAAGACGGAAGTGGCGCTGCGCGCGGCCTTCATCGCGGCGATGAACGGCAGGCAAGTCGCGGTCGTGGTGCCGACCACGCTGCTCGCGCGCCAGCATTTCAAGACGTTCTCGGAGCGCTTCCGCGGCTTCCCGATCGTGCTGGCGCAGGCCTCGCGTCTCGTCTCGCAGGCCGAGCTGACGCGTACCCGGCAGGGGCTCGCCGACGGCAGCGTCAATATCGTGATCGGCACGCACGCGCTGCTCGGCAAGACGATCAAATTCAAGGACCTCGGTCTTCTGATCATCGACGAGGAGCAGCATTTCGGCGTCGCCCACAAGGAGCGGCTCAAGCAGTTGCGCGCCGACGTGCATGTGCTGACGCTGACCGCCACCCCCATTCCGCGTACGCTGCAGCTTGCGCTGACCGGCGTGCGCGATCTTTCGATCATCGCCTCGCCCCCGGTGGACCGGCTGGCGGTGCGCACGTTTGTTTCTCCCTTCGATCCGCTCGTCGTGCGCGAGGCGCTGCTGCGCGAGCGCTATCGCGGCGGCCAGTCCTTTTATGTCTGCCCGCGCATCGAGGACCTGCCGGACGCCAAGGCGTTCCTCGACAAGACTGTGCCGGAGGTGCGCGTCGTGGTCGCGCACGGCCAGATGGCGTCGGGCGCGCTCGACGACATCATGAGCGCCTTCTATGACGGCAAGTACGACGTGCTGCTTTCGACCACGATCATCGAATCCGGCCTCGACATCCCGACCGCCAACACGCTGATCGTGCACCGCGCTGACCGTTTCGGTCTCGCCCAGCTCTATCAGCTGCGCGGGCGGGTGGGGCGCGCGAAGCTGCGCGCCTATGCGCTGTTCACCCTGCCGGCGCGCCGCATCACCGTACAGGCGGAGCGCCGCCTCAAGGTGCTGCAATCGCTCGACACGCTCGGTGCCGGCTTCCAGCTCGCCTCGCATGATCTCGACATCCGCGGCGCCGGCAACCTGCTCGGCGAGGAGCAGTCCGGCCACATCAAGGAGGTCGGCTTCGAGCTCTACCAGCGGATGCTGGAGGAGGCGGTGGCGAGCCTGAAATCGGGCGCGGCGGAGCCCGCCGCCGACCATTGGTCGCCGCAGATCGCGATCGGCATGCCGGTGCTCATCCCCGACGATTATGTTGCCGACCTGTCGGTGCGGCTCTCGCTCTATCGGCGGCTCGCCGAACTCGACGACGAGCGCGAGATCGAGGCGTTCGGCGTCGAGCTTGTCGACCGCTTCGGCAAGATGCCGGAGGAGGTGGTGCACCTGCTCAAGATCGTCACCATCAAGTCGCTGTGCCGCAAGGCCAATGTGGAACGCATCGAGACCGGCCCGAAGGGCGCGGTGATCGCATTCCGCGACAATGTGTTCGGCAATCCGGAAGGGCTGATCCGTTTCATCGCCGCGCAGGGCCCGCGCGCGCGCGTGCGGCCCGACCAGCGCGTCGTGTTCTTCGAGGAATGGGAACAGCCGGAGGACCGGCTCGCCGGCACCGCCACCATCTTGCGCGAGCTCGTGCGCATCGCGCAGCCGGCGCGGGCGGCGTGAGGCCAGCGCGACTAGATTGACATCAGCGGAATGCCGAGCGCGCGCGCTGCAATCGCGAGCCGATCATCGTAGGTTGCAAGTTCGACCCGCTGGCCGCGTTCGCGGAGGAAATCGATCGATGCCAGATGCAGCGCGTCGAGCGTTCGCAGCGGGGTCGGGAAGGGAGCAAGCGCGCGCTGGAGCACCGGCTGCGCGAGTTCAATCAGGGCCACGCGGCCGATCAGCGCGCGCGCGTGATCTGCGTGCGTAGGGCCGAGATTGCGGGCATTCAGCCGATTCCAGACTTCGTATTCGAGCAATCGGCTCGCAATCAGCGGCTCATCCCACAGCCGGCGAGGGGGCACGCGGTCTTCAGCCAACAGATGCGCAAGCGCAACGGAGCTGTCGAGGTAGATCACCGCTCGTCCCGCGAACGCTGCAGATCGCGCATCGTTTCGTCGAACGACGCGACGGGCTGGCGTGGCGGGACCTCGCCCGGCGCGAACACCGGCGGCGTGATCCAGCCTTCACGAACCGCCTGCGCCAGCATCGCGTCGGCATGAATGAGGCTGCGCCCGCTGCGGGGAGGCACGAGTTCGGCCACCACCCGGTCGCGATCGGTGACCAGCACGGTTTCGCCGCCTGCGGCAAGCCGCACATATTCGCTGAGCTTGTTCTTCAATATTTTCAGGCCAACCGCGCGCATTCTACAAAGGTAGCTACCGGTAGCCACCTGTCAAGCGCGGCCGGTCCTAGCCCTGTGCCCGCTTTCTCTGCTCTTCCAGCGCCCGCTCCATGGCGCCGGCAAGATAGTCGGGGGCCTGCGCGCCGGAGACCGCCAGCACGCCGCCGAAGATGAAACACGGCACGCCGTCGATGCCGGCCTCTTTCGCGGCCTGGGCCTGGCGGGTGACGGTGTCGACATCCTCGTCGGTGCCGAGCCGCCGCAGCGTCTCCTCGCGGTCGAGCCCGCAATCGGCGGCGGCCTGCGCGAGCACGGCGCGGTCGGTGAGGTCGGCGCCCTCGGTGAAGTAAAGCTCCATCAGCCGCTGCTTCATCGCCGGCGCGTTGCCGTTGCGGCCCGCCCACAGGATCAGGCGGTGGCAATCGGTCGTGTTCGGCTGCCGGCCGATCCTGTCCATCGCATAGACGAGGCCTTCGTCGGCGGCCGTGGCGGCCACGCGCTGGGCGATCTCGGCGTAGCGCTCGACCGAGCCGAATTTGGTGGTCAGATAATCCTCACGCGAAATGCCCTCGCGCGGAATCCAGTCATTGAGGAAATAGGGATGGAAGCGCAGCGTCACCGGAATGTCCGGCCTGAGCGCCATCGCCTTCTCGATGCGCTTCTTGCCGATGAAGCACCAGGGGCAGACGACGTCGGAGACGACGTCGATGACGAGGATGCCGTTTTCGTTTGGGTTCATCGGCGGACCTTTCCTGCGATCCACCGCAATGTAGGCGCGGCCTTACTCCGCCGCAATCGCGGGCATGGTCACGCGTGCGAGAAGCGAGGCGACGGTATCGGCGGACTTACGGGTGGCGAGCGTCACCGATGGGGCGGCCGGGGTGTGGATCTGGTCGGGCGTGAGCATCGTGTGCTTGAGCACGCTTGCGATACGGCGCGCGACGACATGGGCATGGCGCAGGTCGGTCTCGGTGAAGGCGAGCAGCACGGTGCCGTCGGTGTCGCAGCATCCGAAATCGACGCCGCGCACGAGGCGGCTGACGAGGCGGGCGGCGTCGCGCCGGGCGCGGTCGGGCAGGCCGACATCGAACACGAAGCGCGCGACCGACAGGCCGGTGCCGCGCTCGCGCGCGTCGGCGAGCGCGCGCTCGAGGTCGCGCAGGAAGGCGTCGAGCGTCAGAAGGCCGGTGGCCGGGTCGATGATGCCGTTATTGTCGAACGAGCGCAGGATGCGGCGCAGCCGTTCCTCGAAGGCGTGCAGGCGGATGAAGGGCAGCATGCGCTGCACGAGCCGCTCCGGCTCGGCGACGAAGGTGACGCCGGGAAAGGCCTCGCGCGAGAAGGGCGCGGCCGCGCACAGAACGCCGACCGGCAGATCGCGAAAGCGCGTGTCTTCGCCAATCGCGGTCAGGAAGGCTTCGACATTGCGCGCGCCGAAGCCGTCGCCGACGATCAGGCCGTCGGCATCCCGAGTCTTCAGATAGCGCGCCGCAGTCTCGATGGTCAGCGTGCCGATGGCGCCGGCCTGCTCGCCGATGGCGACGGAGAGTGCGGGATAGGCGCGCCCGCGGCCGGCGACGATGACGGTCGCGTCCTCGAGCGGATCATTGCGCGGCACATCAGGCAGCGGATGGCCGTCGGCGTATGCCATGTCGGCGCGGCGCAGCACCGCCCCGTGCAGCGCGCGCGCGCGCAGCGCCGCCGACAGGCGGGCGGCGATGACGACGGGCGCGGCCTTGGCGTCGAGCGGCAGCGCCTCGCGGTAGGGAATGTCGCGCTCCGGCGCGGC